>PVBG01000010.1 GCA_002968845.1 Neorhizobium tomejilense
GGCGGGCAGGGGCTTGCGCGTTATATCCTCGATCATCCGGAAACGGTCGTGGGCAAAAGGGTGCTGGATTTCGCTAGCGGCTCCGGCCTGGTGGGGATCGCAGCCAGACTCTCCGGCGCTGCCGACGTGCTGGCCGCGGATATCGATCCCTGGGCTGCGAGCGCCATAACGCTGAATGCTGCGGAGAACGGGGTGGCGATGCGCTCGACCGCCGACGACCAGATCGGCAAGGCTGTCGAGGCGGATGTCATTCTTGCCGGCGATGTCTTCTACGACCGCGATTTTGCGGCCGCCTTGATCCCCTGGTTGACGCGGCTTGCGGGCGAGGGAAAGCTGGTCCTGGTCGGCGATCCCGGCCGCAGCTACCTTCCGAAGGACAGGCTCAAGTCGCTGGCGGTCTATCAGGTGCCGGTCACCCGGGCGCTGGAAGACAGCGAGGTGAAGGAAACGACCGTCTGGCGGTTTGGGTAGTTGGTGCGGAGCTTGTGCTGCCGATTTGCTTTATCGCCGGGTGATCAGGCCAATCCCTCCTCGGCGAACGCCTGGATCACGGAGGGGCGCATCTTCATATGCGCGAAGCAGTTGCGCAGGCGAGCCGGCAGTTCGACGCCGCTCTTGGGCGCAACCATCAGAACCCAGAACAAATAGCAGTCGGCAATCGTCATCTCGTCGCTGATCAGGAATTTCCTGTCGCCCATCTGGTCGGCAAGGATGGTGAAGGCTTTCGCAAGCTTTTCGCGGGCACGCACCTTCTCCGGTTCCGGGAAGTCCTTGAAGAAGGGGACATAGTTCGCATGGATTTCGGACGACATGAAGGCGAGTGCCTCCAGCGTCCGCCACCGGGCAATACCGTCCTCCGGCAGAAGCTTGCCGCTCCGTTCGGCAATATAGTTCAGGATGACCTGGTTTTCCGTCAGGATCGTTCCGTCATCGAGCTCAAGGGTCGGGATGTAGCCCTTCGGGTTGATCGACAAGAAATCTCGGCCGTCCTCGGTCTTCTTTTCACGGTTTATGCTGAGGAGCTTGTAGGCAGTTCCGGTCTCGATGAGGGCGATATGATCGGCCAGGCTGCAGGCCGCAGGGTAGTAGAAAAGGTTCATGGTGGTCTCCTTGCGATAGGCCTGCCTCAGCAATGATTTAGCGGGGGAAGGTCTACAATGTTGACCACAGCCATTTATGTGACCAAATAATACCCGTCAAAAGCATATTTTTAGGAGCTGGTCAGATGGATGTGACCACCAAGCCGGCAGGAGCCGACTGCAAAGCTGTCAGCGAGATTCTAAGCCGGGTGGGTGACAAATGGACGATCCAGGTCGTCGTTGCATTGATGTCGGGTTCACGACGTTTCAACGGGATCAAGCGGTATGTCAGCGGTATTTCGCAGCAGATGCTGACGCGGACACTCAAGACGCTTGAGCGCGACGGCATGGTCGAGCGTACCGTTCACCACAGCACCCCGCCGCAGGTCGAATACACTTTGACGCCGCTCGGGCACTCGCTGGCGGAGACCGCGCATCAGCTTGCCCATTGGGCGGCAGCCCATCAGCTGGAAATCGAAGGCAATCGCCTTCAATACGACGTCCGTACATCGTGAAACGATTTGCGGTGGCTCATGCTGCGATGACGCCGCTGAACTCGTCTCAGCTCCTCAATTCCCGCCGCGGATGACGCAGACGCCGGCTTCGTAGGAGCAGGCGTTTCCGAAGCCCCGCAGGCCTGTGCCGACATCGATGATCTTGGCCTTGGGCGCGAGCACCACGCGGCCTTGCTCCGCCCACCAATAGTCTTCCGAAAAATAGCGCGCGAAATGGACGCCGAAGTCGGGGATCGGGGGAGCCTGCAGCGGTCCGCTGAAAATGCCGAGCCGGCGGACGAAGGATGCCGTGCCGGTATAGAAGACGCGGAAGCTTTCCACCTCCGGCGCGCGGTCCTCCCGTTCCGTCCAGCGATTGCCTGCCAGCCGGTAGACGCTGCTGTCGGCATCGCTCCGGCCGTCGCGGGCGTTCGTGGCGGATGCGAGCGACGCCAAAAGGGCGGCAGCGACCAGGACAGGCTTGATGCGATTCGCGATCATGGCGAAACTCCGGAGGATATGATTAACGAAACGTTATCATAAAACGGCTCCTCCCGTCCCAGCGGCAACGAAATCTTTCGAAATCCTGGTTAATGTGACAGCCGGGTTTGCACCGCGCCAGCCCCGAGAAAGCCACAATCGATTAAATTGGAAATCCGTTTGAATTGTTCTTGTCGTCCGACATCCGTACGATTAAACCACGCCAATGATGCAATGCACATTTCTTCGGCATCGCGTGCATTGCCGGGCACCCGCTCTTGATACCGCATACGACGCCGCGAGGTTCTGATGGCGAATGTGACAAATAACCGGCCCCTGTCGCCGCATCTTCAAATCTACAAATTTATCCCCACCATGGCGATGTCGATCGTTCACCGCATTACCGGTGCAGCGCTCTACTTCGGCACGCTGTTGGTCGCCGCCTGGCTGATCGCGGCCGCATCCGGCGAGGAATATTTCAACCAGGTCAACTGGCTGTTCGGCTCGATCATCGGCCAGATCGTCCTGTTCGGTTATACCTGGGCCCTTCTTCACCATCTGCTCGGCGGCCTGCGCCACATCATGTGGGATATCGGCTACGGGTTCGAGAAGGAATTCTCGACCATGCTCGCCAAGGCCAATCTCGTGGCTTCCATCGCGCTGACCGTTCTGGTCTGGGCGATCGTGCTCATCGTTCGCTGAGGGGATCGATCATGGATATGCGCACTCCTCTCGGAAAAGTTCGCGGCCTCGGCTCGGCCAAGAGCGGCACGGAGCATTTCTGGCGTGTTCGGACCACGTCGCTCGCCCTCGTCCCGCTTCTCCTCTTCTATATCGTCTTCCTGATCGCCTATGGCGGCAGGCCTTATGCCGAAGTGGTCGGCGCGCTCGCCAATCCCTTCGTCGCGACGATCAACGGGCTGACCGTCATCGCCAGCATCATCCACATGCGTCTCGGCATGGAAGAGATCATCCAGGACTACATCCATTCCGAAATCACGAAGATCGTTCTTCTGATCCTCAACGCCTTCTTTTCCCTCGCGGTGGGCGGCCTCTGTCTTTTCGCCGTCCTGAAAATCGCATTTGCAGGATAACCCCGTCATGGCATCCGTCACACCCATCGCCCAGAACGGCAAGGCCTATACCTATGTCGACCATTCCTATGACGTGATCGTCGTCGGCGCCGGTGGCGCTGGCCTGCGCGCCACGCTCGGCATGGCCGAACAGGGTTTCAAGACCGCCTGCATCACCAAGGTCTTCCCGACCCGCTCGCACACCGTGGCCGCCCAGGGCGGTATCGCCGCCTCGCTGCAGAACATGACGCCGGATAGCTGGCAGTGGCACCTTTACGACACCGTCAAGGGTTCCGACTGGCTTGGCGACGTCGATGCCATGCAGTACATGGTCATGGAAGCGCCGAAGGCCGTCTACGAACTCGAGCACTACGGCGTGCCTTTCTCCCGTAACGAAGAAGGCAAGATCTACCAGCGCCCGTTCGGCGGCCACATGCAGAACTTTGGCGCCGGCCCTCCGGTGCAGCGCACCTGCGCCGCGGCGGACCGTACCGGCCACGCCATCCTGCACACGCTTTACGGCCAGTCGCTGAAGAACAACGCGGAATTCTTCATCGAATATTTCGCGCTCGACCTGATCATGTCGGATGACGGCCGCTGCACCGGCGTCGTCGCCTGGAACCTCGACGACGGCACCATCCATCGCTTCGCTGCCAAGATGGTGGTGCTGGCGACCGGCGGTTACGGCCGCGCCTATTTCTCGGCGACATCAGCCCATACCTGCACCGGCGACGGCGGCGGCATGGTGGCTCGCGCCGGCCTGCCTCTGCAGGACATGGAATTCGTGCAGTTCCACCCGACCGGCATCTATGGCTCCGGCTGTCTGATCACCGAAGGCGCGCGCGGCGAAGGCGGTTACCTCGTCAATTCCGAGGGCGAGCGCTTCATGGAGCGTTACGCGCCGTCGGCGAAGGACCTCGCTTCCCGCGACGTCGTCTCGCGCTGCATGACGCTGGAAATCCGCGAAGGCCGCGGCGTCGGCAAGAACAAGGACCACATCTTCCTGCATCTCGACCATCTCGATCCGGCCGTTCTGCACGAACGCCTGCCGGGCATTTCCGAGAGCGCCAAGATCTTTGCGGGCGTCGACGTGACGCGGGAGCCGATCCCGGTCTTGCCGACCGTGCATTACAACATGGGCGGCATCCCGACCAATTTCTGGGGTGAAGTGCTCAACGCCGACAGCAACAATCCGGAACGTCTGTTGCCGGGCCTGATGGCCGTCGGCGAAGCGGGCTGCGCCTCGGTTCACGGCGCCAACCGCCTCGGCTCCAACTCGCTGATCGACCTCGTGGTCTTTGGCCGCGCCGCGGCGATCCGCGCCGGCGAGGTGATCAACAAGGCCGAGCCGATCCCGGCCCTCAACATCGCCGCCTGCGACAAGATCATGGAGCGTTTCGACCGCCTGCGGAACGCCAATGGCGGTACGCCGACCGCGGTGCTGCGCGACAAGATGCAGCGCACCATGCAGGACGACGCCGCCGTGTTCCGCACGCAGGAATCGCTGGAATCGGGCTGCAAGCGCATGTCGGCGATCTGGGGCGAGCTGAAGGACATCAAGGTCACCGACCGTTCGATGATCTGGAACTCGGACCTGGTCGAGACGCTGGAACTCGAAAACCTGATGGCGAACGCGATCGCCACGGTGGTCGGCGCGGAAGCCCGCAAGGAAAGCCGCGGCTCCCACGCCCGCGAGGACTACACATCCGGCCCGTTCGGCGGCCGCGACGACGAGAACTGGCGCAAGCACACGCTTGCCTGGGTCAGCGACAACGGCGACGTCAAGCTCGACTATCGCCCGGTTCACACCGAGCTCATCGCCGAAGGCATCGATCCGTACAAGATCGAGCCGAAGGCGCGAGTGTACTAGAATGAAAAAAACGGTCTTTCTGTCGGTCGTCGCGATTACTCTAACGGTGGCGTCTTCTGCCCTGACGGCCGATCGCTACAAGTTGCGCGCTCCGGGTAGCACCACGGCGGCCAGTTTCAACGATGTTGGAGTTTGGAATTCGGCCAAGGCGGCCAAAGCCGCGCATAGTTCCCTGGCTGTTGGCAATCAGTTCATGTCCAAGGACCTCGCTTGCATAGTCGATCCGGGCACTCGGGCGGAAGTACTGGAGCGATCTGGAGCAGTGGCTTTCGTCCGCGCGAGTAACGCTCTGTTCGGTGGTTGCAAGGGTTATGTGAAGACAGAATTCCTGTCGGCAAACTAGGATCTTACCATGGTTGAACTCGCTCTTCCCAAGAACTCTCAGATGACCGAAGGCAAGACCTGGCCGAAGCCGGCGGGTGCCAAGAACGTCCGGGAATTCCGCATCTACCGCTGGAACCCGGATGACGGCCAGAACCCGCGCATCGACACCTATTACATCGATGTCGACGATTGCGGCCCGATGGTTCTCGACGGTCTGCTCTACATCAAGAACAATATCGACCCGACGCTGACGCTGCGCCGCTCCTGTCGCGAGGGCATCTGCGGCTCCTGCGCCATGAACATCGACGGCACCAACACGCTCGCCTGCACCAAGGGCATGGACGACGTGAAGGGCACCGTGAAGGTCTATCCGCTGCCGCATATGCCTGTGGTCAAGGACCTGGTTCCGGACCTCACCAACTTCTACGCCCAGCACCGCTCGATCGAGCCCTGGCTGAAGACGGTTTCGCCGCCGCCGGCCAAGGAATGGAAGCAGAGCCACGAAGACCGCCAGAAGCTCGACGGCCTCTACGAGTGCATCCTGTGCGCCTGCTGCTCCACCTCCTGTCCGAGCTACTGGTGGAACGGCGACCGTTATCTCGGCCCGGCCACCCTGCTGCAGGCCTATCGCTGGCTGATCGATAGCCGCGACGAAGCCAAGGGCGAGCGCCTCGACAATCTTGAGGATCCGTTCCGGCTCTATCGCTGCCACACGATCATGAACTGCGCCCAGACCTGCCCCAAGGGCCTGAACCCGGCCAAGGCGATCGCCGAAATCAAGAAGATGATGGTCGAGCGTCGCGTCTGAGGCGTTCTCGACATTTGATGCCTCATTCGGTCCTCGCGTCGGCGGGACCGGATGCATTGCAGCATTCTTCTTGATCAGCCATGCCGAATTGTTCCAGTACGACTTGATTAACCACGGTGGTTTACGGTAATTCGGTCTCAATTCAGTGGCATCGGTGGCGGGTCAAGCTGAGAGCAGGAGTTAGATGATGCAGTTCAGATACGTGGCGACGGGACTTGTTCTTGCCTTGGCACTGGCCGGTTGCCAGCGCACTTCCTATAGCCCTTATAGCGATCTGCCCGCCCAACCCTCTCAGCCGGCGCCGCTTCAGGCGCAGCCCGTGCCGTCCGTTCAGGGCGGGCAGCTGCCGCCGCCTCCCGGCACTGCCGGTTCCTCCCAGTTCCCGAGCGCGCCCGGCGCAAATCCTGCCATGGCGTCGGCCAATGCAGCACCGCCTGCGACTGCGCTCGACATCAAGAAGGAAGCGATGGTCGGCAATTGGCGCGTTTCCAATTCCGGTTCGTCCTGCGACATGTTCCTGACGCTCACCAATCTCGGCGGCGGTTCGCGCGGCGGTACCCGCGGCTGTGCCGGCGAACTGACGGCGATGGGCTCCTGGGACGTGTCGGGCAAGATGGTCCAGTTCAAGAACCGGGCCGGCGACGTGATCGGACGCGTCTACAAGAGCGCCGAGAACCGCTTCGACGGTACGATGAACTCCGGCCAGCCGGTCAGCCTCAGCCGCTAAGCGGTTCCCCGCAGTATCGAGGGCGTCCGGTTGGAACCCATTCCCGAATACACGACGAGCGTCGGCGAGGAGCTGAAGGCTTTGACCGTGTCGGGTGTGCTGACCGCCGACGCAGCCCAGCTGGCGGTTGCCGCCAAGCTCGACCATCTGCTGACCTGCCTTCGCGAGACGGGGCCTGCGAAGAAGAAGAGCGCGCTTGGCTGGCTTTTCGCCAAGGGCGGCGGCCGGCCGCGCGAAATCCGCGGACTCTACGTGCATGGCAGCGTCGGGCGCGGCAAGACCATGCTGATGGACATGTTCTTCAAGAAGGCGCCGACGACAAAGAAGCGCCGGGCGCATTTCCACGAGTTCATGGCGGATGTGCATAACCGCATTCACGACCATCGCCAGAAGCTGAAGCGCGGCGAGACCAAGCAGGCCGATCCGGTGCCGCCGGTCGCTGCCGCCCTTTTTGCGGAAGCCGAACTCCTCTGCTTCGACGAATTCTCGGTCACCGACATCACCGATGCGATGATCCTGGCGCGGCTGTTCACGGAGCTGTTCGGGCTCGGCTGCGTGCTGGTCGCGACCTCCAACGTGGCCCCCGGCGATCTTTACAGGGACGGGCTGAACCGCGGGCTGTTCCTGCCGTTCATCGCGCTTCTCAACCGCTACGTGGACGTGGTCACCCTCGACTCGCCCAACGACTACCGCATGCAGAAGCAAGCAAGCCTGCCGGTCTACGTGACGCCGCTCGATGCGCGCGCCGACGCCGCGATGGAGTCCGCCTGGCACCAGGTGACCGAAGGCAAGAAGGCGGCGCCTGCCGAGATCCCCATGAAGGGCCGCAGCATCCACGTGCCCTCCGCCGCCGGGCGAGCAGCACGCTTCGATTTCAAGGACATCTGCGGCAAGCCGCTGGGGGCGTCGGACTATCTGGCGCTCGCCAATCGCTTCGACGCGATCTTCGTCGAGCGCGTTCCGCAGCTCGGGCCAGAGAAGCGCAACGAAACCAAGCGGCTGATCAACCTCGTCGATGCGCTCTACGACCACGCGGTCCGGCTCTATATTTCCGCCGCGACCGCGCCGGAACATATCCTCCTGGAGCGAAAAGGCACAGAAGGCTTCGAGTTCGACCGCACCGTCTCGCGTCTTTTTGAGATGCGCAGCCCGGACTATCTTGCACTGCACCAGGAAAAGCGCCGCCGACTTTAACGGTTTGGTGACAGAAACTTTTACGTTTACGTAAGAGTTTTAACATCTAACCGATTGAAAAAGTTGAGCCGGAAATAATCGATTGCCATTTCGGGCGGATGGCGGTATGCGGTCTGGCACGTTGGTAGGCGAGCCGTAGTCTGCCATGGATTCGGATCTCGAAAGGAAGCTTTTCGATGGCGCGCAAGAAGATCGCACTTATTGGTTCTGGCATGATCGGTGGAACGCTGGCACATCTCGCCAGCCTGAAGGAACTGGGCGACATCGTCCTCTTCGACATCGCTGACGGCATCCCGCAGGGCAAAGGCCTCGATATCGCCCAGTCCGGCCCGGTCGAGGGCTTCAATGCCAAGCTTTCCGGCGCCAGCGACTACGCGGCGATCGAAGGCGCCGATGTCTGCATCGTTACCGCCGGCGTCGCCCGCAAGCCGGGCATGAGCCGCGACGACCTGCTCGGCATCAACTTGAAGGTCATGGAACAGGTCGGCGCCGGCATCAAGAAATATGCCCCGAACGCCTTCGTGATCTGCATCACCAACCCGCTCGACGCGATGGTCTGGGCTCTCCAGAAGTTCTCGGGCCTGCCGAAGAACATGGTCGTCGGCATGGCCGGCGTGCTCGACAGCGCCCGCTTCCGCCTCTTCCTTTCCGAAGAATTCAACGTTTCCGTCCAGGACGTCACCGCCTTCGTTCTCGGCGGTCATGGCGACACGATGGTGCCGCTCGCCCGTTACTCGACCGTCGGCGGCGTGCCGCTCACCGACCTCGTCAAGATGGGCTGGGTCACCAAGGAACGTCTCGAAGAAATCATCCAGCGCACCCGTGACGGCGGCGCCGAAATCGTCGGTCTCCTGAAGACCGGTTCGGCCTATTACGCGCCGGCCGCATCGGCGATCGAAATGGCCGAATCCTTCCTCAAGGACAAGAAGCGCGTTCTGCCGGCGGCCGCCTATCTCTCCGGCCAGTACGGCGTCAAGGACATGTATGTCGGCGTTCCGACGATCATCGGCGCCGGCGGCGTCGAGCGCATCATCGAGGTCGAGTTCAACAAGGACGAAGAAGCCGCCTTCCAGAAGTCTGTCGGCGCCGTCGCCGGCCTCTGCGAAGCCTGCATCAACATCGCCCCGGCTCTCAAGTAATTGACGCGCTGAAGTCATCGAAACAGGGATAAACCCATGAACATTCATGAATATCAGGCCAAGGCTCTGCTGAAGGGCTATGGCGCGCCGGTTGCGGAAGGTGTCGCAATTCTGAAGGCTGACGAGGCCGAGGCTGCTGCGAAGTCGCTGCCGGGTCCGCTTTACGTCGTCAAGAGCCAGATCCATGCGGGCGGCCGCGGCAAGGGCAAGTTCAAGGAACTTGGCCCCGACGCCAAGGGCGGCGTTCGCCTGGCTTTCTCGATCGACGAAGCCAAGGCGCATGCCAAGGAAATGCTCGGCAACACGCTGGTGACCGCGCAGACCGGTGAAGCCGGCAAGCAGGTCAACCGCCTCTATATCGAAGATGGCGCCGACATTGCCCGCGAACTCTATTGCTCGCTGCTGGTGGACCGCTCGGTCGGCCGCGTCGCATTCGTGGTTTCGACCGAAGGCGGCATGGACATCGAAGCCGTTGCCCACGATACGCCTGAAAAGATCCAGACGATCGCCATCGACCCGGAAGCCGGCGTGACGGCTGCGGACATCGCTGCGATCTCCAAGGCTCTGGAACTCGACGGCGCTGCCGGCGAAGATGCCAAGTCGCTCTTCCCGCTGCTCTACAAGGCCTTCAACGAGAAGGACATGGCCCTTCTCGAGATCAATCCGCTGATCGTCATGAAGGACGGCCACCTGCGCGTTCTCGACGCGAAGATGTCGTTCGACGGCAACGCGCTCTTCCGCCACGACGACGTCAAGGCGCTGCGCGACGAGACCGAAGAAGACGCCAAGGAAATCGAAGCCTCCAAGTGGGACCTCGCTTACGTTGCCCTCGACGGCAATATCGGCTGCATGGTCAACGGTGCCGGTCTCGCCATGGCGACGATGGACATCATCAAGCTCTACGGCAAGGAGCCTGCCAACTTCTGCGACGTCGGCGGCGGCGCCGGCAAGGAGAAGGTGGCTGCGGCCTTCAAGATCATCACCGCGGACCCGAAGGTCGAGGGCATCCTCGTCAACATCTTCGGCGGCATCATGCGCTGCGACGTCATCGCCGAAGGCGTTGTCGCTGCGGTTCAGGAAGTCGGCTTGAAGGTTCCGCTGGTGGTGCGCCTCGAAGGCACCAATGTCGAACTCGGCAAGAAAATCCTCAACGAGTCCGGTCTCGCGATCACTGCGGCTGACGATCTTGACGACGCGGCGAAGAAGATCGTCGCGGCGATCGAAGCCTAACCTGGAAGGACCGGAATCAATGTCTATTCTCGTTAACAAAGACACGAAGGTCATCGTCCAGGGCCTGACCGGGAAGACCGGCACCTTCCACACGGAACAGGCGCTCGGCTACTACGGCACCAAGATGGTGGGCGGCGTTCATCCCAAGAAGGGTGGCGAATCGTGGTCGTCCGGCGTCGATGGTACGGCGCTGCCGATCTTCACCTCGGTTGCTGAAGCCAGGGAACGGACCGGCGCCGACGCGACCGTGATCTACGTTCCGCCGGCAGGCGCCGCGGACGCGATCATCGAAGCGATCGAAGCCGAAGTTCCCTTCATCACCTGCATCACCGAAGGCATCCCGGTCATGGACATGGTCCGCGTCAAGGCTCGCCTCGACCGTTCCAAGTCGCGACTGCTCGGCCCCAACTGCCCGGGCATCCTGACGCCGGAAGAGTGCAAGATCGGCATCATGCCGGGCTCGATCTTCCGCAAGGGCTCGGTCGGCATCGTTTCCCGCTCGGGCACGCTGACCTATGAGGCCGTGTTCCAGACCTCGAATGAAGGCCTCGGCCAGACCACCGCTGTCGGCATTGGCGGCGACCCGGTCAAGGGCACCGAGTTCATCGACGTCCTGGAAATGTTCCTTGCTGACGACGCGACGACCTCGATCATCATGATCGGCGAAATCGGCGGCTCGGCGGAAGAAGACGCGGCGCAGTTCCTGAAGGACGAAGCCAAGAAGGGCCGCAGCAAGCCCATGGCCGGCTTCATCGCGGGCCGCACCGCTCCGAAGGGCCGCACGATGGGCCATGCCGGTGCAGTGGTTTCCGGCGGCAAGGGTGACGCGGAATCGAAGATTGCGGCAATGGAATCGGCAGGCATCAAGGTGTCGCCGTCCCCGGCCCGTCTCGGCAAGACCTTGGTTGAAGTCCTCAAGGGCTGACGCCACATAAAGGACACTCGCCGCCTAGATAGATAGGTGGCGATTGATCCGACAAGCTTCGGACAGGCGAAGCGCCACATTGTTTCGCCTGTCCATGTTTTGCGTCTCTCAATTTCGGGAGACGCGCGACCGCCAAGCGCGGTTCGGTACCAAGACGAAGACCAAGAAAATGCGGAGGCCGGAGATATATTCTGGCTCCGATTACGTCAGGAGGCGGGCGCGGCGCCCGCAGATAACCATGGCACGGCAAGAAGCCAACGAGCAGTTCCTCATCACCTCTTTCCTCGACGGACAGAACGCGGCCTATATCGAGCAGCTTCATGCTCGTTATGAGGATGACCCGACATCCGTCGCGCCGGAATGGCAGGCCTTCTTCAAGGCGCTCGCCGACAATCCGGACGACGTGAAGGCGGCGGCGAAGGGTGCCTCCTGGCAGCGCAAGAACTGGCCGATCACGGCCAATGGCGAGCTGGTCTCGGCGCTCGACGGCAACTGGCCGATCGTCGAAAAGGCGATCGAAACCAAGGTGAAGGCAAAGGCGGAAGCGACTGCCGCGGCGACCGGCAAGCCGGTCAACGAAACCGATGTGCTGCAGGCGACGCGGGATTCCGTGCGCGCCATCATGATGATCCGCGCCTATCGCATGCGGGGTCACCTGCATGCCAAGCTCGATCCGCTCGGGATTGCCAGCGCGGTCGAGGACTATAACGAGCTTTCGCCGACGGCTTACGGCTTCACGGAAGCGGACTACGACCGCAAGATCTTCATCGACAACGTGCTCGGCCTCGAATACGCGACGCTCCGCGAGATGATCGAGATCCTTGAGCGCACCTATTGCTCGACGCTCGGCGTCGAATTCATGCATATCTCCAATCCGGAAGAGAAATCCTGGATCCAGGAGCGCATCGAAGGCCCCGGCAAGGGCGTCGAATTCACCGCCAACGGCAAGAAGGCGATCCTTCAGAAGCTGGTGGAAGCGGAAGGTTACGAACAGTTCCTGGACGTACGCTTCAAGGGCACCAAGCGCTTCGGCCTTGACGGCGGCGAATCGCTGATCCCGGCGCTCGAACAGATCATCAAGCGCGGCGGCCAGGACGGCCTGGAAGAAGTCATCGTCGGCATGGCCCACCGCGGCCGCCTGAACGTTCTGACCAACGTCATGGGCAAGCCGCACCGAGCAGTGTTCCACGAGTTCAAGGGCGGTTCGTTCAAGCCCGACGAAGTCGAAGGCTCGGGCGACGTGAAGTACCATCTCGGCGCTTCTTCTGACCGCGAATTCGACGGCAACACCGTGCACCTGTCGCTTACGGCCAACCCTTCGCATCTGGAAATCGTCAACCCGGTCGTCATGGGCAAGGCGCGCGCCAAGCAGGACATGCGTGCCAAGGTCTGGGAAGGCGACATCATCCCCCTCAAGGAGCGTTCCAAGGTTCTGCCGCTGCTGTTGCACGGCGATGCGGCCTTCGCCGGCCAGGGCGTTGTGGCTGAAATCCTCGGCCTTTCGGGCCTGCGCGGTCATCGCGTCGCCGGCACGATGCACGTCATCATCAACAACCAGATCGGCTTCACCACCAATCCGGCCTTCTCGCGTTCGTCGCCCTATCCGTCCGATGTCGCCAAGATGATCGAGGCGCCGATCTTCCACGTCAACGGCGACGATCCGGAAGCGGTCGTCTATGCCGCCAAGATCGCGACCGAATACCGGATGAAGTTCCACAAGCCGGTGGTCATCGACATGTTCTGCTACCGCCGCTTCGGCCATAACGAAGGCGACGAGCCGGCGTTCACACAGCCGAAGATGTACAAGGTCATCCGCGCCCACAAGACCGTCGCGCAGATCTATGCCGACCGCCTGATCGCCGAAGCTCTCCTCACCGACGGCGAATTCGAGAAGATGAAGGCCGACTGGCGCGCCAATCTCGAAACCGAGTTCGAGGCCGGCCAGAGCTATAAGCCGAACAAGGCCGACTGGCTGGACGGCCAGTGGTCGGGCCTGCGTTCGGCCGACAATGCCGACGAACAGCGCCGCGGCAAGACCGCGATGCCGATGAAGGAACTGCGCGAGATCGGCCGCAAGCTGTCGACCATTCCGGAAGGCTTCAACGCGCACCGCACCATCAAGCGGTTCATGGAAAATCGCGCCCAGATGGTTGAGACCGGCGAAGGCATCGACTGGGCCATGGCGGAAGCCCTGGCATTCGGTTCGCTCGCCGTCGAAGGCACCAAGATCCGCCTGTCGGGCCAGGATTGCGAACGCGGCACGTTCTCGCAGCGCCACTCGGTTCTCTACGATCAGGACACCGAAGAGCGCTACATTCCGCTCGCCAACCTGGCGCCGACCCAGGCCCGTTACGAAGTCATCAACTCGATGCTTTCGGAAGAGGCGGTCCTCGGCTTCGAATACGGGTATTCGCTTGCCCGCCCGAATGCACTGACCCTCTGGGAAGCCCAGTTCGGCGACTTCGCCAACGGTGCGCAGGTCGTGTTCGACCAGTTCATCTCGTCGGGCGAACGCAAGTGGCTGCGCATGTCCGGCCTCGTCTGCCTGCTGCCGCACGGTTATGAAGGACAGGGTCCGGAACACTCCTCGGCACGCTTGGAGCGCTGGCTGCAGATGTGCGCCGAAGACAACATGCAGGTGGCCAACGTCACGACGCCGGCCAACTATTTCCACATCCTGCGCCGGCAGACGAAGCGCGACTTCCGCAAGCCGCTGATCCTGATGACGCCGAAGTCCCTGCTGCGCCACAAGCGGGCTACCTCGACGCTTGCCGAAATGGCCGGCGAATCCTCCTTCCATCGCCTGCTCTGGGACGATGCGGAGGTCATCAAGGATGGCCCGATCAAGCTGCAGAAGGATGCCAAGATCCGTCGCGTCGTGCTCTGCACCGGCAAGGTCTATTACGACCTTCTCGAGGAGCGCGAAAAGCGCGGCATTGACGACATCTACCTGCTGCGCATCGAACAGCTTTATCCGTTCCCGGCCAAGGCCCTGATCAACGAACTCTCCCGCTTCCGCAACGCGGAAATGGTCTGGTGCCAGGAAGAGCCGAAGAACATGGGTGCGTGGTCGTTCATCGACCCGTATCTGGAATGGGTTCTGGCGCATATCGATGCGAAGTATCAACGCGTTCGTTACACGGGCCGGCCGGCAGCGGCCTCGCCTGCGACGGGCCAGATGTCGAAGCATCTCGCACAGCTTGAAGCCTTCCTCGAAGACGCGCTCGGCGGCTGATTCCCAGCCGCTTCTCCACTTTTCACAGACACAACCTGACAAACACGGAAACAGATCATGGCCACCGAAATCCGCGTCCCAACCCTCGGAGAATCCGTCAGCGAGGCAACCGTAGGCACCTGGTTCAAGAAGGTCGGCGACACGGTCAAGGCCGACGAGCCGCTCCTCGAGCTCGAAACGGATAAGGTGACCGTAGAAGTTCCGTCGCCGGCCGCTGGCGTTCTCACCGAAATCGTCGCCGCAAACGGTGAGACCGTCGGCCTCGGCGCCCTGCTCGGCCAGATCGATGCAGCTGCTGCCGGCACCGCGACCGCCGCTCCGGCTGCAAAGCCTGCTGAAGCCGCACCGGCCAAGGCTGCCGAACCGGCTGCTCCGGCTCCGGTCGCTGCCGCCGCCAGCGCCTCTGCTGCTGCCACCTCGATGCCGCCGGCTCCGGCTGCCGCAAAGATCGCTGCGGACAACAACATCTCGACTGCCGATATCGATGGTTCGGGCAAGCGTGGCCAGGTTCTGAAGGGCGACGTGATCGCTGCCGTCGCCAAGGGCATTTCCGCTCCGGCCCAGGCGCCTGCCGCTCCGGCGGCACCGCGTCCGGTTTCCTCGGCCGACGACGCATCCCGCGAAGAGCGCGTGAAGATGACGCGCCTGCGCCAGACGATCGCCCGCCGCCTCAAGGACGCGCAGAACACCGCCGCCATGCTGACCACCTATAACGAGGTCGACATGAAGGCGGTGATGGACCTGCGCAACCGCTACAAGGACGTGTTCGAGAAGAAGCATGGCGTCAAGCTCGGCTTCATGGGCTTCTTCACCAAGGCCGTGACCCACGCGCTGAAGGAACTGCCGGCCGTCAACGCCGAGATCGACGGCACCGACATCATCTACAAGCAGTATTGCCATGTCGGCGTCGCCGTCGGCACCGACAAGGGCCTGGTGGTTCCGGTCGTGCGCAATGCCGACCAGATGTCGATCGCCGAAATCGAGAAGGATATCGGCCGCCTTGGCAAGCTCGCCCGCGACGGACAGCTCTCCATGGCAGACATGCAGGGCGGCACGTTCACCATCTCCAACGGCGGCGTCTACGGTTCGCTGATGTCCTCGCCGATCCTCAACGCGCCGCAGTCCGGCATACTCGGCATGCACAAGATCCAGGACCGCCCGGTCGTCGTCGGCGGCCAGATCGTCATCCGCCCGATGATGTATCTCGCGCTCTCCTACGACCACCGCATGGTGGACGGCAAGGAAGCCGTGACCTTCCTCGTGCGCGTCAAGGAAAGCCTCGAGGATCCGGAACGCCTGGTTCTCGATCTCTAAGACGGGAACGGACCCATGGAAACGCTCGGGGTTACCGCAACGCCATACATGACGCTGCTGGCCTTGAGCGTTGTCCTTCTGGTGTTCCACATTCTGCTGCAGGGTACGCTTTCCACCCGCGAACTTGGTCGTGAATGGAACGCCGGCCCGCGGGACCAGGGACTGGCGCCGAGGGGCCGGTTCGCGGGGCGTGCCGAACGCGCCTCGAAGAATTTCCAGGAGACCTATCCGGCGTTTGTCGGCCTGCTGCTCGGCGTTGCCTTTGCGGGAGACGACGCGTCCGGTTGGGGGCTGATCGGCGGCTGGATCTGGCTGGTCTCCCGGGTCGTTTATATCCCGCTCTACATGGGCGGCGTGCCCTATATCCGGTCCCTCGTCTGGACGGTGAGCCTGATCGGGCTTCTGGCCATGACCATCGCGCTCTTCCGGTGACGCCATGATCGCATCCTTGAAAACATGGCTTCCGATACTGTGCCTGGTGCCGGGCGTGGCAGCGGCTGCCGAGCGGTGCGCGATCGAGAAGGCGGTGTTCGCCGAGGCGACTGCTGGGACCGTGCTTGCGTTCAAGCCGGTCGGTTCGGATGCGGCAGTGGTCAGCCATCTTTTCACGATCACTGGGGGCAAGCTGAAGCTCGACGGCAACGTCATGTATGACGACGAGTCCAAGCGTCCCGGCGGCATGGTGACGAACAATTGCCCGCAGGGCGATGCGACGGGCGCGGAACTTCGGGCCTGCACCGTCTGGACCGGCGTGCCCTATGCCCTTGATGTGGCGACCGGCCATATCGACATATTGGGCGCCGCGAATACCCAGGCGCCGGATGCGATCCTGATGCCGGGCTTCGGCCCGTCGATCCGCCATTCGACGCTGTGGGGCAAGAGCGGTCTGAAACAGGTCCCCTGGGACCTGTACGAATTCAAGGAATGCAAGGCATGAGCGAAAATCCTGTTCTCCTGGTGACCGGCGGAAGCCGCGGCATCGGTGCGGCGATCTCGCTCATGGCCGCCAGCCGTGGCTGGCGCGTGGCCGTGAACTATGCCTCCAACAGGCAGGCGGCCGAAAAGGTGGTTTCGGAAATCGAGGCGGCCGGCGGCGAGGCGATTGCGGTCCAGGCGGATGTCGGCAATGCGGCCGAGATCGCCGCAATGTTTGAGGCGATCGACCGACATTTCGGGCGGCTGGACGGGCTGGTCAACAATGCCGGGATCGTCGACATGCCGCAGCGCATCGACGAGATGAGCGCGGAACGCATCGAGCGGATGATGCGGATCAATGTCACCGGTTCGATCCTCTGTGCCGGGGAAGCGGTGCGCCGCATGTCGACGAGACATGGCGGCAAGGGTGGCGCGATCGTCAATATCTCGTCGATGGCCGCCAAGCTTGGTTCTCCGGGGCAATATGTCGATTACGCTGCTTCGAAGGCGGCGATCGATACGCTGACCATCGGCCTGGCACGCGAAGTCGCGACCGAAGGGGTGCGCGTTAATGCGATCCGCCCGGGCATTATCGACACGGATATCCACGCGTCCGGCGGCCTGCCGGACCGGGCGCGCGACATGGCGCCCAGCGTTCCCATGCAACGGCCGGGCAAGGCGGAAGAGGTGGCGGATGCCGTCCTCTATTTTCTGTCGCCAGCGGCTTCCTACGTAACCGGCGCCATACTCGACGTGAGTGGCGGGCGCTAAAGCAATTCCAGCAAAAGTGCGCAGCGGTTTTGCGTTCGGAGTTGCGATGAAACGAAGAGATGAAGAGAAGGAAAAAGAACTATGGCATATGATCTCGTCGTCATCGGAAGCGGCCCCGGCGGTTACGTCTGCGCGGTGAAGGCTGCCCAGCTCGGCCTCAAGGTCGCTGTCGTGGAAAAGCGTGCCACCTATGGCGGGACCTGCCTCAACATCGGCTGCATCCCTTCCAAGGCGCTGCTGCACGCTTCCGAAATGTTTGCCCACGCCGCCCATGGCATGGATGCGCTCGGCGTCGAGGTCTCGGCTCCGAAACTCAATCTTGAAAAGATGATGGCCCACAAGGACGCGACCGTTAAGTCGAACGTCGACGGCGTCTCCTTTCTCTTCAAGAAGAACAAGATCGACGGCTTCATCGGCACCGGCAGGATCGTTTCCGCCGGCAAGGTCTCCGTGACCGGCGACGACGGCAAGGTGCAGGAACTCGAGGCCAAGAACATCGTCATCGCCACCGGTTCCGACGTTGCCGGCATTCCGGGCGTCAATGTCGAGATCGACGAGAAGGTGATCATCTCGTCCACCGGCGGCATCGCGCTCGAAAAGGTGCCGGCGCACCTGATCGTGGTCGGCGGCGGCGTCATCGGCATGGAGCTCGGTTCGGTCTGGTCGCGCCTCGGTGCCAAGGTGACCGTCGTCGAATATCTCGACAAGCTGCTCGGCGGCATGGACGGCGACGTTTCCAAGCAGTTCCAGCGCATGATGGCGAAGCAGGGCATGGACATCCGTACGGATGCCAAGGTCACCGGCGTCGAAAAGACCGCCAATGGCGCCAAGGTCACCTATGAGCCGGTCAAGGGCGGCGACGCCCAGACGCTCGAAGCCGACGTCGTGCTGATCGCCACCGGCCGCAAGCCCTATACGGCGGGCCTCGGTCTGGAAGAAGCGGGCGTCAAGCTCGACAACCGCGGCCGCGTCGAGATCGACGGCCACTTCAAGACCAATGTCGACGGCATCTACGCGATCGGCGACGTCGTTCGCGGCCCGATGCTCGCCCACAAGGCGGAAGACGAGGGCGTTGCGATCGCCGAGATCATCGCCGGCCAGCATGGCCATGTGAACTACGACGTCATCCCCGGCGTCGTCTACACCCAGCCGGAAGTGGCGTCCGTCGGCAAGACTGAGGAAGAGCTGAAGGCTGCGGGCATCGCCTACAAGGTCGGCAAGTTCCCGTTCACCGCCAACGGCCGCGCCCGCGCGATGCTGGCGACAGACGGCTTCGTGAAGATCCTTGCCGACAAGGATACCGACCGGGTTCTCGGCGGTCATATCGTCGGTTTCGGCGCCGGCGAAATGATCCACGAGATCGCCGTGCTGATGGAATTCGGCGGTTCATCGGAAGACCTCGGCCGCACCTGCCATGCCCATCCGACCATGTCGGAAGCGGTTAAGGAAGCCGCGCTCGCGACCTTCTTCAAGCCGATCCATATGTGAGCGCGTCTGGCGCTTTCATGCGGGTACGATCAGAAAGGGTGGGACATTGTCCTGCCCTTTTCGCTGTCCGCGCTTTCTATCCCTCGAAGCGGCCCGTGGCATCACGATCGCGCTCGTATCGTCTCGTGAGCGGAAATGGCGGCAACCAGGACTCGCGGCGGATGATCCAGCTTTCGTAGGTTGGCGTCAGCTGGTCGGGGGCATCCAGGGATCCGAGGTTGACTTCGATCTCGTCCGCGGTGCGTGCGAAAACCGAGGAACCGCAGCGGGGACAGAAAAACCGGCCGGCGTAGTCGCGTGTCTCGCCATCGACCGTCACCGCATCCTGCGGAAATATCGCGGAAGCGTGGAAAAGCGCTCCATGATGCTTGCGGCAGTCGAGACAATGGCAGAGGCCGACCCGGTACGGCAGTCCCGACGCCACAAATCGCACGTTGCCGCATAGGCAACCGCCGGTAAATCGATCCATCTCGCGTCTCCTCAAAGATCAAGCGGCCGGAATTTTTACACCGACCAGCGGCTTCGGTGCAATTGTCCGCAGCGGCCGAACACACGCCTGGAATTACGATTGGTCAATTCCAGGATTAAATCTTGGACAGGCTTGCCGCTTTCGCTTGAGCCTCGGGCAAACGGCCATAGACTAGATTCCATTCTTCCAACGTTCTGAAAAGGCCGAGAAATGGCTCTCTCGTTCACCTTGCCGCAGCGTATCCTGCATTGGCTGATGGCGGCGCTGATCCTCTTCAACCTGCTTTTCACCGATGCGATGGAGACTGCCGCGCGGCTGATGTTCCGCGGCCAGGCGCTGACGCCGGAACAGGTGAGTGCGGCCAACATCCACGCCTATGTCGGTATCAGCGTGCTGATTCTCGGCCTGATCCGACTGTGTCTGCGGCTGGTGCAGGGTGTGCCGCCGGAGCCGAGGCAAGAGCCGCCGTTCCTGCGGGCGGTGGCGAAGATCAGCCACTGGGCTTTTTACGCGCTCTTTGTCGCCATGCCGCTCGCCGGGATCGGCGCCTGGTTCTTCGGCAACGCGACAGCCGGCTTCGCCCATGCCGGGCCGCTGAAACTTTTGATGTGGGCGTTGATCGTCGCCCATATCGGCGGCGCTCTGGTGCATCAGTTCTACTGGAAGACCGATGTGCTGAAGCGGATGACGAGTGGTCGATGAAGGATCGGCGGCGTCAATTGACCGCCGTCACCTTAAAGCCCTTCTTCCGGAGGAGCTCGACAAGACCTTCCTCGCCCGGCAGGTGAAGAGCGCCGACGGCCATGAAGGCGCCGCCCTGATCGAGGATCGGGGCTGCCCGATCGGCCATCACATGATTGCGCTTGCTGACCACCAGGTTTTCGAAGTCACCATAACCGGCCTCGTCCTCGGTTCCATCAGGTGCCACGGCTTTCAGCATCGGTATGGCAAGGCCGATCTCGCCGGAAAGATAGACTTCCGTCAGCGTCTCGAAGACATCGTCGACGCGCTTGCCGAGCTTGATGGTTTCGATCAGCGACTTGAGGTGCAGATCGATCGGGATGGCGTTTAGTGCAGCTGCCTGTTCTTCGAGGGTTTCCAGACCCTTGACCGGCTTGCCCTCGGCGGTTGCCTGTTCGGCGATCTTCTTGTCGAGGAAGGCGACGTTCTGCGCCTTGCGGGCAAGCTCGCAGGCCGGCACGGAAACGAGCGCCATCAGCATCCACGGCCGCATGCGCGAGACGGCCGAGAGCGGCACTCCGCGGGCCTTCAGGCCGGTTTCGAGCAGCGCGACATCGTCCTTCGGCAAGAGCGAATCGATCGTGCTGCCGTCTGTCAGCATCATCAGTTCCGGTTTGGCCAGCATCTTGGCCATCGCCTTCTTCTCGTCGATGACCTCGTCGGATTCGATGATGATGGTTTTCGCCTTGGAATGGGCTTCGGCGGCGCCGAGCGGCATTTTTAGAACCCGCGGATCGGACACATGCATGGTGCCGAGTAGATAGGATGGTTGAAGCCCGTCTTTCTCGATCTTCCAGAAGATGCCCTTGCCGTTCGGCACTTTGGCGGCTTCAGTGACGATCTGGTCGTAGAGCGCCGACTTTTCGGCCTTCATCTCTTCGAGGAGGTTCCGGCCGTCGCAGGCGGGCGTTTCCGCCCGTGCCGGGGACAGCGAGCCGAGGACGAGAAGCAAAGAGGCAAGGGCCACGACGTGGGCAGCCGCGATCAGCCACAGCACGAAACCTTGGGCGCGCTTGATCCAAGCGCCGGTGAGGGAGGCAAAGGCGGGAGTCATCATGTCATCCGTCTGAAAGTTGCCGACATGTTAGCGATGGCGGCTGCACAAGCGCTTAACGCAGTTGGTTAAAACTTCGTTCAGGCAGACTTAGGGGCTAAGCACGGGGGTGGGCGCGGTCGTAGACTTCCAGCAATCTGGAGGAGTCGACGCCGGTATAGACCTGGGTCGTCGAAAGGCTGGCATGGCCCAGCAGTTCCTGGATGGTGCGCAGGTCGCCGCCGCCGGCGAGCAGATGGGTGGCGAAGGAATGCCGCAGCGCATGCGGCGTTGCCGTCTCCGGCAGCCCGAAGGCGCTCCGGAGCTTCTGCATTTCCCGCTGGATGATCGCCGGCTGCAGCGGCCCGCCGCGGGCGCCGCGAAACAGCGGCTTTTCGGCTTCCAGATGGTAGGGGCAGAGTTTCCTGTAGGTGGCGACGGCATCGAACACGGCCTGCAGCAGCGGTACGAGACGGGTCTTGCCGCCCTTGCCGGTGATCCGCAGGGTTGTCGCGCCCGGTGTCAGGTCCGTCGGTCTGAGACCCAGGGCCTCGGAGATGCGCAGGCCGCAGCCGTAGAGCAGCGCCAGCACGGCGGCATCCCGCGCGGCGATCCACGGCTCTTCCTGCAGCTGGGCACCTGTCGTGACGAGGTTGAGCGCCTGGCGGTCGGTCAGCGGTTTCGGCAGGGACTTCGGCTGCTTCGGCGCCCGGATGGCGCCGGCGGCTGCAGCGTTCACCAGGCCCTTTCGCTCGAGATAACGAAGAAATGAACGGAGCCCGGCGAGATGCCGGCCGAGCGACCTTGCTCCGGAACCGTCTCGGCGGCGCGCAGCCAGAAAAGCACGCAGGTCGGCCGGGCGCAGGGTGTGGATATCGGAAATTTTCGCCGGACCTGCCAGATGTCGGGTCAGAAACGTCAAAAACTGCCGCGTATCGCGTTCATAGGCATCGAGCGTGTTGTCCGACAGCCGGCGTTCGTTTGCCAGGCTCTCCAGCCATTCGCGACGTTTTTCCACGAGATCGGGTGCGGCGATAATCAGCAGCTCATTCACTGTCGGCCCCGTTGAATTTGGATTGGTTGCGCCCCAGATTGCTCTGGACGGCGTTACAAAATCCCTAAGACTGCCTTAGTCGTGGGTAACGATGTCATCGTTCGATCATACGGGGCTGCCATACCAAGCAGGTCCTGCCTGCGGGAGTTTCTATGGCGCGCCGTGATTCTACGACCACTTTTGGACAGTTCGCGGAAACAATCGCCCTCGTTTCACAAGGCAGACCCGGTCACATCGTCGACACATTGATTGCCGAGCGCGGCCAGCGGATCGTCCAGAATCCGCTCTGGCCGGTGATGCGGCCATTTCTCTACACGCTGCTGCGTTATGGACGGGCGATCAACTTCGCAAACGACATCTCGACGCTCAGCGGCTTCCAGTGCTTCGAATACATGAGCGACCTCCTGAAACTGGATGTGACGGTCGCCAATGCCGAGCGCATTCCCGAAAAGGGCGGCTTCATTCTCGTCAGCAACCATCCGACCGGGATCGCCGACGGGGTTGCCGTCTTCGACCTCCTGAAGTCGCGCCGTCCGGACATGATGGTGTTTGCCAACCGAGATGCGGTGCGCGTCAATCCCCGTTTTTCCGAGATGATCATCCCCGTCGAATGGCGGGAGGAATACAAGACCAAGCTGAAGGCGCGCGAGACGCTGGTTCTGACCAACAAGACCATCGAGGACGGCAAGGTCATGGTGCTGTTTCCCTCGGGGCGTATCGCCTACTGGGCGGAGGGCAAGCTCAACGAACGGCCGTGGAAAACCTCCGCCGTCAGTCTCGCCCGGAAGTACAATCTGCCGATCCTGCCGATCCACATGCGGGCGCGCAATTCCGGCCTGTTCTACTGGTTCGCCAAATGGTCGACGGAACTGCGCGACATGACGGTGTTCTACGAGCTCCTGAACAAGAAGGGCGACCATTTCGATTTCACCGTCGGCCAGATGATCCCGCCGAGCGCGCTGGATGGCGATATGACGGAGGTCACCAAGGCGCTGGAACAGCACACGGTGTTCGAACTTGCCGCGGATGGCGATGCGACGTTCAAGGCCGTGGAGAAATCGCAGACGGCTTCGGCGGCGTGAAGCCGGTTGAGCGGCATTCTTTTCCTCCCGTTCTTCGGCTAGGAATAGCCCATGCTGCTTCGCTCGATGTTTGCCGCCAATTATCGCTCGCTGCGCTCGATCCGCATGGATCTGGCCGGTGTTAACCTGTTCATCGGCGAGAACGGTGTCGGAAAGTCCAACCTTTACCGTGCCCTGCAGCTGGTGCAGGCGGCGGTTCGCGGCAATCTGGCCTATGAGATCGCGGCCGAAGGCGGGATGGCCTCGGCGCTCTGGTCCGGCCAGCGCCGGCAAGAGAAGAATTTCCGCATCAAGCTCGAGGTCGAGGTTCTTGATGAAGAGCGGGCGGTGACGTTCCGCTACCGCGTCGAGGCGGGGCTTCGTCCGCCTATCGATGCGGCGGGCTTTGCCTTCGAGCCGCAGGTGAAGGAGGAGGAGCTTGTCGTTGAAACCGGTTCGCGGCCCGTGACAATGATAAAACGCACCGGACTTGGGATCATGGTGCGCGGGACAAGCGGTCGGATGGAGGAGTATCCCGAAAAGGCGATGACCTCGGAAACGGCAATCGCGCTGCTCGGCGATGCCGGCCATTATCCGGAAGCCGGCGCTTTTCGGCGATTGATCGACGGCTGGCGGTTCTTCCATGGTTTTCGAACGGATCGGGATTCTGCCCTGCGGCAGCCCTGCCTTGCTGTTACCTCGCCGCTACTGGATCAGGACGGCGGTAACATGGCGGCGGTGTTCGCAACACTCGTCCACACCCGCGGGGACACGGTGGAACTCGACCGCGCCGTTGCTGCGGCTCTTGGCGGGGCGAAACTGCATGTGCCTGAGCCCGGCGAATATGCGGAATTCGGCCTGACCTTCCCGGATTTTCCCAAACGGGTGTTTCAGCCGCGTGAGCTTTCCGATGGGCAGATCCGCTTCCTGGGGCTCGCTGCGGCGCTGTTGTCCTATCGCCAGCCGCCGCTGATCGCGCTCAACGAGCCGGAGGCGAGCCTGCATCCGGACATGCTGGCGCCGCTGGCGGACATGATCGCCCAGGCCGCCCGCCACAGCCAGATCTGGATCGTTACCCATTCGGAACCGCTTGCTTCCGCCGTCGAGGAGCGTTGCGGCACGCGGCCGCGGCGGGTGATACGAAAGGAGGGCGCAACCTGGATCCAGGGCATGCGGCTGACCGGCGCCATCGATGACGAAGATGAGTAATCCTGTTTAGGGTTCACTTTTGTTCCGCGTTTGGGCATGGTCCCGCCCATGGGCATAGATTCGTCCGATCTCTTCGGTTCACTGTTCGAAGCGCCGTCATTGGCAAGGGTGGTGCCGGTCCTGGTGCCGCTGCCGGTGCCGGGCGCCTATAGCTATGCCGTGCCGGAAGGGGTGCATGTGGAACCCGGTTCGGTGGTCCAGGTGCCGGTCGGGCCGCGGCAGCTGATCGGCGTCGTCTGGGACGGTGAGAATGACGACAGGCTCGACCCCAAGAAGCTGAGGCCGATCACGCTGGTCTTCGATTGCCCGCCGCTTTCCAAGGAAATGCGCGATTTCGTCGACTGGGTGGCAAGCTATACGCTGTCGCCGCCGGGCCTCGTGGCGCGCATGGCGATCCGCGCGCCGGCAGCGCTCGATCCCGAGCCGATGGTCGAGGGATTGCGGTATCTCGGCGGCCAGCCGGAGCGGCTTACACCGGCGCGGGCCCGGGTGCTCGATCTTGCGGGAGAGGAAGAAATTCCGTGGACACGCAGTGGGCTGGCGCATGCAGCCGGCGTCTCGATGAGCGTTGTCGACGGGCTGACCGCCCAGGGCATATTCGAGACGGTGTTTCTGCCGCCGCCGCCCGTCGTCGCGCGGCCCGATCCGGATTATATCAGCCCGCGCATCGAGGGGCCGCAGAAACAGGCGTCCGTGGACATCCTGGAATCGATCCGCGCCGGCGGGTTTTCCGCCTCGCTGATCGACGGCGTCACCGGCTCGGGCAAGACGGAAGTCTATTTCGAGGCGCTCGCCGAAACCTTGAGGCAGGGCCGCCAGGTGCTGATCCTGCTGCCGGAGATCGCGCTGACCTCGAGCTTCCTTGAGCGTTTTCAGGAGCGGTTCGGCGCCAAGCCCGGCGAATGGCATTCGGACCTTGCCCCCCGCATGCGCGAAAAGGTCTGGCGCGGCGTGGTGACCGGCGAGGTGAAGGTGGTGGCCGGGGCGCGGTCGGCGCTGTTTCTGCCGTTCGAGGATCTCGGCCTGATCATCGTCGACGAAGAGCACGACCCCGCCTACAAGCAGGAAGACCGGGTCTTCTACAATGCCCGCGACATGGCGGTTGTGCGGGCCCGGATCGGCGATTTTCCGATCGTGCTCGTTTCCGCGACGCCCTCGGTGGAGAGTCAGGTCAACGGCTTGGCCGGCCGCTACAACACCGTGCACCTGCCGACCCGTTTCGGCGATGCGGCGATGCCGGACCTGCATCTGATCGACATGCGGCGCCACCCGCCGGAGCGCGGCGGCTTCCTGTCGCCGGTGCTTTTGCGGGCCATGAAGAAAACCCTTGAACGAAAGGAGCAATCGCTGCTGTTCCTCAACCGACGTGGGTATGCGCCGCTGACGCTCTGCCGCGTCTGCGGCCACCGCTTTCAGTGCCCGCAATGTTCGAGTTGGCTGGTGGAGCACCGGTTCAAGAGCCAGATCCAGTGCCATCAATGCGGCTATTCAGAACGCACGCCGGAAGCCTGCCCCGAATGTGGCACGTTCGACCACCTTGTCGCCTGCGGGCCGGGTGTCGAGCGGATTGCCGAGGAGGTTGAAAAGCATTTTCCGGAGGCACGGACGATCGTGATGTCGTCGGACTTGCTCGGCGGCGTCAAGCGCATGCGGCTGGAGCTGGAGGCGATCGCCAAGGGCGAGGCGGATATCGTCATCGGCACGCAGCTCGTCGCCAAGGGCCACAATTTTCCACTGATGACGCTGGTTGGCATCGTCGATTCCGATCTCGGTCTGTCCAATGGCGATCCGCGCGCCGCCGAGCGCACCTTCCAGCTTCTCTCCCAGGTGACGGGGCGTGCCGGGCGAACCGGCCTCAAGAGCCATGGCCTGCTGCAGACCTTCCAGCCGCAGCATCCGGTGATGCAGGCGATCGTTTCCGGCGATGCCGGCGCTTTCTACGAGCGGGAGATCGCCGAGCGCGAGAAGGCGATCCTGCCGCCATTCGGCCGGCTCGCCTCGTTGATCGTGTCCGCCGATACCCGGGCGGATGCGGAAACCCATGCGCGGGGCCTCAGGGCCGCCGCGCCGAAAGTCACCGGCATTTCGGTGCTCGGTCCGGCGGAGGCGCCGCTGGCGCTGGTGCGCGGCCGGCACCGCTTCCGGCTGCTGGTGCATGGACGCCGCAATTCCGACATGCAGGCGTTTCTGCGGGCGATGATGGAGAACGGCCCGAAACAGCGCGGCTCGGTGCAGATCCAACTCGATATCGACCCGCAGAGTTTTCTTTAGCGTACGTGATCGTCCTGTTTTCCGGCCGTGTCAGCTACCAGCCGGGTTCCAGGGAATCCGGTTCCGGTTTGTCCGCAAATCTCGCCGCCAGCTGGCGAAGTTCGGAAGGGAGCGCCTGCAGCGCCGGATCATCGAAGCGCAGATGCGGCATATGTTCGGCGAGCAGCCGCGCCACGAGATCGGCCTGGTCCCTGTCCCGCCTTTTCTTGATCGCATCGCGATCGTCCCGTTCCGATACCCAGAGTTTATGAAGCGCGAAGCTGCGGGGATCCGGCACGGACATGATGACGGGATAGCCCCGTGCATCGAGCACCACGATTTCGACTTTCGGACTGTTGACCAGCCAGACGAGCCCTTCGATCTCGACAGCCGTCAGGTCGCCTGCGCCCTTGGCGGGGAGCGTACGCTTCGACCGTATGGGGTCCGGTCCGGTGGGTGTGATGAGATCGACCAGAAAACCCTCGTCGTTGGCGGCCCGAAAATCGCCTTTCGCGAGAAGGTGGAAGGAGTGATCCACCTGCTGCAGAAGGCCGAGCCAGCCGTTTTCGGGGAGGCCCTTGCCGAGCAGTCTCAGGCTGGTGCGGGCGTCGAAGAGCAGATCGATATCGCCCGTCGCGACGAGCTGGCTATCCACCCTCGCACCCGCCATCCGCTCATAGGCGAAAATGCAATGGGTCCCGACCACATCGACGGCGCTGCCCATAAGAGACGAGGAGCCGAGGGCGCGCAGGATGCGTGCTGCGATCAGCGGGACACGCCCGAGCCGCATCGCGCGGTTGACGGCAGCCAGTTCGTCCAGGCGTCGGGTGAGCGCGGCAGTCCTCTCCCTCAATCTCTCCCGACCCTGGTGGAATCGCTGATGGGTTAGTTCGGTCTCGTCATTCCGCGGGCCTAGTGATTTCCATATCGTGCCGGTCTTGCGGTAGAGATAGTCGCGGCCAGCGACGGTCTTGAAGGCCATGGAACCTGAATACCGGCTTCTCAATTCCGCCGATGCGGCTTTCCATGCCGAAAAGGCTTGTTCGGTATCGATGATCTGACGGGATTGTTCTCCGCTCAAGACGCTGATTTCGAACATTTTATCCCTTTTCATTCCCGATCAGACGGCAAAGGGATAAATCGAATCGACGCCTCGTCCCGTGATTTATCCCTGCTTGGCGTATTTTCCCAATAATAGGGATAAATCATTAAATTTCAATGGCACTTGCTCCGCGCGACGTGTCTGCAGGGCCGGCTCATCCGGCCCTTCCGGCTCAGGATACGTTGTGGCATATCTTGCGAATCTCAACGCGGCGGAGGCGACATGGAACTCTATTTTCCCACTGAACTCGGCGAGCAGGTGGCTTTCGTCTGTGCGGCGGCAACGGCTGCGCTCGGCTTCCTTGTCTTCCTGTTTCCCGCCGTCGTTTTGCGCCTGACCGCATTCCAGATCGGCGAGGTTCGGCCGGAAGGTTATGCCGCGGTCCGCTCCGCCGGCGCCCATCACCTGGGCTTCGGTCTGGCGGCGATCATGCTCGCCCAGGACTGGATCTACATGACGCTTGGCATTGCGCTCGGATTTGCCGCTCTGGGGCGGTTGCTGTCCTGTGCCCTCGATCGAGGCTTCACCCCCAGAAATATAGCATTTTCCCTACTCCAGGTTGCGCTTGCCGGCGGGCCGCTCGCCTATGTCTTCGGCTATATCTGACGCATAATTCGAAGATTGCAGGCGGTTGCCTGCCGAAAATCCTTCCGCTTCCGGTATAAAATCGCTCTCAGCCCTTGCGTGTCCGGCTTTTTCCGTTATCAGGCGTGTTGCGAGTCCTTACAGCCTATGCTAGACGGACCGCGAAAGTCGGAAAGGGTAGGGCGCAAGCTCTACAGGTTCTGAGAAAAAATCAAACGATTTCAAGCTCTTGCTTCACCTCTCCCGTAGGGTCTGGCGCTTGGATGGCAATACAGGGAAACTGTGCCCGTGGCTGACACGTCCCAGCTTATTTCCGGTGTAGCGGAGCGTTATGCTTCCTCGCTTTTCGAACTGTCCCTCGAGGCTGGTTCGATCGACAAGGTCGGTGCCGATCTTGATCGTTTTCAGGCGCTGCTGGATGAGAGTGAAGACCTGCGACGCCTGGTCGCAAGCCCGGTATTTTCCGCCGAAGATCAGCAGAAGGCCGTGCTCGCCGTTGCCGAGCGAGCTGGCATTTCCGGTCTCGTCGCCAATTTCCTGAAGGTGGTCGCCGGCAATCGTCGTCTTTTCGCGATGCCAGGCATGATCCGCGCCTTCCGCCAGATCGCCGCAGAGCATCGCGGTGAAATCACTGCCGAGGTCACCTCGGCGCATGCGCTTTCCCAGGCGCAGGAAAACGAACTCAAGTCGGCGCTGAAGGGCGTAACCGGCAAGGACGTGGCAATCGTCGTGACCATCGACCCGTCGATCCTCGGCGGCCTGATCGTCAAGGTCGGTTCTCGTCAGATCGATACTTCCCTTCGCACCAAACTTTCCACCCTTAAGCTTGCACTGAAAGAGGTTGGCTGATGGATATCCGCGCCGCGGAAATTTCCGCAATTCTGAAAGACCAGATCAAGAACTTCGGCCAGGAGGCTGAGGTTTCCGAAGTCGGACAGGTTCTGTCCGTCGGCGACGGCATTGCCCGCGTCTACGGTCTGGACAACGTCCAGGCCGGTGAGATGGTCGAATTCCCGGGCGGCATCCGTGGTATGGCCCTGAACCTCGAAGCCGACAATGTCGGCGTCGTCATCTTCGGTTCCGACCGTGCGATCAAGGAAGGCGACATCGTCAAGCGGACCGGCGCCATCGTCGACGTTCCGGTTGGTCCGGAACTGCTCGGCCGCGTCGTCGATGCGCTCGGCAACCCGATCGACGGCAAGGGCCCGATCAATGCGACCCGCCGTTCGCGCGTCGACGTCAAGGCTCCGGGCATCATTCCGCGCAAGTCGGTTCATGAGCCGATGTCGACCGGCCTCAAGGCCATCGATGCGCTCATCCCGGTCGGCCGCGGCCAGCGCGAGCTGGTCATCGGCGACCGTCAGACCGGCAAGACCGCGATCATCCTCGACACGATCCTCAACCAGAAGGCCATTCACGATAACGGCCCGGAGTCGGAAAAGCTGTTCTGCGTCTACGTCGCTATCGGCCAGAAGCGCTCGACGGTTGCCCAGTTCGTGAAGGTCCTCGAAGAGCGCGGCGCTCTGCCGTACTCGATCATCGTTGCTGCGACGGCTTCCGATCCGGCTCCGATGCAGTATCTCGCACCGTTCGCCGGTTGCGCCATGGGCGAATATTTCCGCGATAACGGCATGCATGCCCTGATCGGCTACGACGACCTTTCCAAGCAGGCCGTCGCCTACCGCCAGATGTCGCTTCTGCTGCGCCGCCCGCCGGGCCGCGAAGCCTATCCGGGCGACGTTTTCTACCTGCATTCCCGTCTTCTGGAGCGCGCTGCAAAGCTCTCCGACGAGCGCGGCAATGGTTCGCTGACGGCTCTGCCGGTCATCGAAACCCAGGGTAACGACGTTTCGGCCTTCATTCCGACCAACGTGATCTCGATCACCGACGGCCAGATCTTCCTTGAAACCGACCTGTTCTATCAGGGTATCCGCCCGGCCGTTAACGTCGGTCTGTCGGTTTCCCGCGTCGGCTCGGCCGCGCAGATCAAGGCGATGAAGCAGGTTGCCGGCTCGATCAAGGGCGAACTCGCCCAGTATCGCGAAATGGCCGCCTTCGCCCAGTTCGGCTCCGACCTCGACGCCTCGACGCAGCGCCTTTTGAACCGTGGTGCACGCCTGACGGAACTCCTGAAGCAGCCGCAGTTCGCGCCGCTGAAGACGGAAGAACAGGTCGCTGTGATCTTCGCCGGCGTCAACGGCTACCTCGACAAGATCGCGGTTGCTCAGGTCGGCAAATTCGAGCAGGGCTTCCTCTCGTACCTGCGTTCCGAAGGCAAGGCTATCCTCGATGCGATCCGCACCGAGAAGCAGCTTTCCGACGACACGCGTGCGAAGCTGAAGGCGTCTCTCGACAGCTACGCCAAGTCTTTCGCCTGAGAACAGATCAAGCTCGAGGACCGATAACGGATGCCTTCACTTAAGGATCTGAAAAACCGGATCGCCTCCGTCAAGGCGACGCAGAAGATCACCAAGGCGATGAAAATGGTCGCCGCGGCGAAGCTGCGCCGTGCTCAGGAGGCGGCCGAGGCCGCTCGTCCCTACGCGGAACGCATGACCAAGGTGCTGGCCGGCCTTTCGGCCGCCAATGCCGGCAATGCGGAAGCGCCGCTGCTGCTTTCGGGCACGGGCAAGGATCAGGTTCATCTGCTGATCGTCGCGACCGGCGAACGCGGTCTGGCCGGGGGCTTCAACTCCTCGATCATCCGTCTCGCCCGCGATCACGCGCTGAAGCTGCTTGCCCAGGGCAAGACGGTGAAGATCATCACCGTCGGCCGCAAGGGCAACGACATCCTGCGCCGCACGTTCAAGGACAACATCGTCGATTACGTGACGTTCCGCGAAATCAAGCAGCTCGGTTTCGCCCAGGCCGACGAGGTGGCACACAAGGTGCTCGCGCTCTACAATGCCGGCGAATTCGACATCGCGACGCTGTTCTACGCACGCTTCCAGTCGGTGATCTCGCAGGTGGCGACCGCCTCGCAGATCATCCCGGCCAAGTTCGATGCGACGCAGGCTGCGGATGCCTCCTCGGCGCTCTACGAATACGAGCCGAGCGAAGAGGAAATCCTCGAAGACCTGCTGCCGAAGAACGTCGCAGTCCAGATCTTCCGGGCTCTGCTCGAAAACAACGCTTCCTTCTATGGCGCGCAGATGTCCGCAATGGACAACGCGACGCGCAATGCCGGTGACATGATCAACAAGCTGACGCTCTCCTACAACCGTCAGCGCCAGGCACAGATCACCAAGGAACTTATCGAAATCATTTCGGGCGCGGAAGCGCTCTGAGGTAAAGAAAGAGGGTAAGAATCATGGCTACCGCAACGGGCACGTCCCTCGGCAAGGTGACCCAGGTTATCGGCGCTGTCGTCGACGTCACTTTCGACGGCGAACTGCCGGCGATCCTGAACGCGCTTGAAACCGACAACAACGGCAACCGCCTCGTTCTCGAAGTCGCGCAGCACCTCGGCGAAAGCGCCGTCCGCACCATCGCAATGGACTCGACTGAAGGTCTGGTTCGTGGTCAGCACGTCACGGATACCGGCGCTCCGATCACCGTTCCGGTCGGTCCGGAAACGCTCGGTCGCATCATGAACGTCATCGGCGAGCCGGTGGACGAAGCCGGTCCGCTGGTCACCTCCGGCAAGCGCGCCATCCACCAGGAAGCGCCTTCCTACGTCGATCAGTCGACCGAAGGCCAGATCCTGGTCACCGGCATCAAGGTCGTCGACCTTCTCGCGCCTTACGCAAAGGGCGGCAAGATCGGCCTCTTCGGCGGTGCAGGCGTCGGCAAGACGGTTCTGATCATGGAACTCATCAACAACGTCGCGAAGGCACACGGCGGTTACTCCGTGTTCGCAGGCGTCGGTGAGCGTACCCGCGAAGGCAACGACCTTTACCACGAAATGATCGAATCGGGCGTCAACAAGCATGGCGGCGGCGAAGGCTCCAAGGCCGCGCTCGTCTACGGCCAGATGAACGAACCGCCGGGCGCCCGCGCTCGCGTGGCTCTGACCGGTCTCACCATCGCTGAAGATTTCCGCGACAAGGGCCAGGACGTTCTGTTCTTCGTCGACAACATCTTCCGCTTCACCCAGGCAGGTTCGGAAGTGTCCGCTCTGCTCGGCCGCATTCCTTCGGCCGTGGGCTATCAGCCGACGCTCGCCACCGACATGGGCCAGATGCAGGAACGCATCACCACCACGACCAAGGGCTCGATCACCTCGGTTCAGGCCATCTACGTTCCCGCCGACGACTTGACCGACCCGGCACCGGCTACCTCGTTCGCCCACTTGGACGCAACGACGGTTCTGTCGCGTTCGATCGCCGAAAAGGGCATCTACCCGGCCGTCGACCCGCTCGACTCCACCTCGCGCATGCTCGACCCGCTGGTCGTCGGCGAAGAGCACTATGATATCGCCCGCAAGGTGCAGACGACCCTGCAGCGCTACAAGTCGCTGCAGGACATCATCGCCATCCTCGGCATGGACGAACTGTCCGAAGAGGACAAGATGACCGTCCAGCGCGCCCGCAAGATCGAGCGCTTCCTGTCCCAGCCGTTCTTCGTCGCCGAAGTCTTCACCGGTTCGCCGGGCAAGCTGGTTGCGCTCGAAGACACGATCAAGGGCTTCAAGGGCCTCGTCAACGGCGATTACGACCATCTTCCGGAAGCCGCCTTCTACATGGTCGGCTCGATCGAAGAAGCCGTCGAAAAAGCCAAGAAGCTGGCTGAAGCAGCCTGATCCTGAACGAGATGGCGCGCGGGAACTTATCCGGCGCGCCTTTCCCGCATAAAACACGCGGGCTTCTCGGCAAGGAATTGCCTCGATGCCCTGATGATTTAGTTTTTCGCAATTCCGGACGCAAAACCGCTCTGCACTTTTGCTGGAATTGCTTTGAGGAAGTAGACCTTCATGGCCGAGGCTTTCAACTTTGAACTGGTTTCGCCCGAGCGCCTGCTCGTCTCGGAAAAGGTCACCGAAGTGGTGATTCCGGCGACGCTTGGCGAAATGACGGTGCTTGCCAATCACGCGCCGACGATGACGACCATCAAGCCGGGTGTGGTTTCGGTGAAGCTTGCCTCGGGCCAGGTCACCAAATACGTCGTGTTCGGCGGTTTTGCCGACATCCTGCCGACCGGCTGCACGTTGCTTGCCGAATCTGCGGTTCCGGCGAGCGAGCTGACCCACGCGACGCTGCAGAAGCGGATCGAGACGACGCAGACCGAGATCAACCACGCGCAGAACGACGAGCACAAGACCAAGCTCGAGCAGTTCCTGGCGGAATTGACCCATCTCAACGGCGTCGTCAATCCGGCCTGATTTTCCAAAATTCTCTGCGAAAGATCGAGGCGGTCCGAAAGGCCGCCTTTTTCTTTGGACGGTGGTCGGCCCCCGTCGCGGCTATCGTCGTGACCGGATGACTGCTTGTATGTGCCGCGCCATCTTGTTAGCCCTTGTCGGCGGAGGAACGCGATGATCGACAAGCTGGAATTTTTCATTGCCCTGGCGCGAGAAGGCCATTTCGGCCGGGCGGCGGAGGAATGCGGCATCTCGCAGCCATCGCTTTCTGCCGCCATCCGCCAGCTCGAGGAGAGCCTCGGCGTGCAGCTGGTGGTGCGCGGCTCGCGCTACCAGGGCCTGACGCCGGAAGGCCAGCGGGTGCTGGAATGGGCAAAACGGATCGTCGGCGACGCGCGCACCATGCGCGAGGAAATGCGCGCCGCCCGCAAGGGTCTTGTCGGCCATATAAGACTGGCGTCGATCCCGACGGCGCTGGCGATGATCCCCAGATTGACGGAACCCTTCCAGGCCAAGCACCCGGAGGTCACGTTTTCCGTCGTTTCGCGCAATTCGCTGCAGGTGCTTTCCCAGCTCGACAATTTCGAAATCGACGCCGGCATTACCTATCTCGACAACGAGCCGTTGGGGCGGGTGACGAGCGTGCCGCTTTACGCGGAGCGCTACAATCTGGTGACCGCCGAAGGGGCGCCCTATGCGGACCGGGAAAGCGTTACCTGGAAAGAGATGGCCGATCTTAGGCTCTGTCTATTGACGCCGGACATGCAGAACCGCCGGATCATCAACCAGCACCTCGCGGAAGCGGGAGTGACGGTGAAGCCGATGCTCGAATCGAACTCCATGGTGGTGCTTCTCTCGCATGTGGGGACCGGGCGCTGGGCGAGCATCATGCCGCGCAACGTGGCGCGTTCATTCGGCTTTACAAAGGAAATCAGGACGATCCCGATCGTTGATCCGGAAGCCACACATATCGTCGGGCTTGTTGCGACACACCGCGAGCCGTTTACGCCGCTGGTGTCGGCCCTGCTGCACGAGGCTCGCAGCCTCACTCCCGCTGCCATGGCTTGATAGCTTTTTTCTATCGCGTAACCGATCTCCTTTATTGACGGTTGCGGCACCGGTTGCGACATTCCATTCCCAGTAGGCGAAGTACGATTGTCGGACAACTTCGTCGGCTTTCTGATCCCAATACGGCCGTAGCGGCGTCGATGCCCCGAAAACGGAAACGGATCAGCTGGGAGGCTACAGACTATGAATATGCGAATTTCCGCCGGTGAGCTCACCGAGCGGTCGCTTCAGATCATCAGGGATCTGAAGCATCTGGAAGGCCCGATGCTGCCGATCCTGCATGCGATCCAGGCGGAGTTCGGTTATGTGCCGGAAGAGGTGAAGCCGGTCATCGCCAGCGAACTCAACCTGTCGCGCGCCGAAGTGCATGGCGTCGTCACCTTCTATCACGAATTCCGCGACCACCCGGCCGGCCGGCATGTGCTAAAACTCTGTCGCGCCGAAGCCTGCCAGTCGATGGGCAGCGACCGCATTGCGGATCGCGCCCGGCAGCTTCTCGGGATCGACTTCCACCAGACGACGCTCGATGGTTCGGTGACGCTGGAAGCCGTGTACTGTCTCGGGCTCTGTGCCTGCGCGCCTGCCGCGATGGTTGACGGCGAAGTCTACGGCCGCGTCGACGAACACTGTCTTTCCGAAATCGTTGCGGGGCTAAGCCGATGACGGTGACGATCTACGTGCCGCGCGATGCCGCAGCGCTCGCTCTCGGAGCCGAAAAGGTGGCAAACGCGATTACCCAGGAGATCGCAGCCCGCGGCCTCGATGCGAAAGTCGTGCGCAACGGCTCGCGCGGCATGTTCTGGCTGGAGCCATTGGTCGAGGTGAGTACCGAACACGGGCGTATCGCCTATGGGCCGGTCAAGGCCGGCGACGTGAAGGGATTGTTCGATGCCGGCTTTGTAGACGGTGGACAGCATGCTTTGCATCTCGGGCCGACCGAGGACATTCCATTCCTGCGCCAGCAGACGCGGCTGACCTTCTCCCGTTGCGGCGTCACCGATCCGCTGTCGCTCGACGACTATCGCCACCATCAGGGTCTGAAGGGTCTTGAGAACGCGATCGCCATGAGCCGGGCCGAGATCGTCGCTCAGGTCACCGACAGTGGTCTTCGCGGCCGCGGCGGCGCCGGCTTCCCGACCGGCATCAAGTGGAAGACGGTGATGGATGCGGAGGCTAGCCAAAAATACATCGTCTGCAATGCGGATGAGGGCGACAGCGCCACGTTTGCGGACCGGATGATCATGGAAGGCGATCCCTTCGTCCTGATCGAAGGCATGATCATTGCCTGCATCGCGACGGGCGCCACCAAGGGTTATGTCTATACCCGCTCGGAATATCCGCACGCCATCGCGACGATGAGGGAAGCCGTCGAGATCGCCCGCGCCGCCGGCATCCTCGGGCCGTCGGTGTTGGGCTCGGCGCATGCCTTCGACATGGAGATTCGCTCCGGCGCCGGCGCCTATGTCTGCGGCGAGGAGACCTCGCTGCTGAATTCGCTCGAAGGCAAGCGCGGCATCGTGCGCGCCAAGCCGCCGCTGCCGGCGCTGCAGGGTTTTCTCGGCCGCCCGACGGTCGTCAACAACGTGATCTCGCTTGCATCGGTGCCTGTGATCATGGATCGGGGCGCCGCCTTCTATCGCGATTTCGGCATGGGCCGGTCGCGCGGGACGATCCCGATCCAGATCGCCGGCAACGTCAAATACGGCGGGCTGTACGAGACGGCCTTCGGCCTGTCGCTCGGCGAGATCGTCGACCATATCGGTGGCGGCACGGCGACTGGCCGGCCGGTGAAGGCGGTTCAGGTGGGCGGGCCGCTCGGCGCCTATTTCCCGCGCGCTCTCTTCGATACCCCGTTCGACTATGAAGCCTTCGCGGCCCGGGACGGTCTGATCGGCCATGCCGGCATCACCGTGTTCGACGATAGCGCCGACATGCTGAAGCAGGCGCGGTTCGCAATGGAGTTCTGCGCCATCGAAAGCTGCGGCAAGTGCACGCCCTGCCGCATAGGTTCGACCCGCGGCGTCGAGACGGTCGACAAGATCTTGGCTGGGATCGAGCCGGAGAAGAACAAGGCGCTGCTCGCCGACCTCTGCAACACGATGAAGTTCGGCTCCCTCTGCGCGCTCGGCGGGTTTACGCCTTATCCGGTGATGAGCGCGATGAACCACTTTCCGGAGGATTTTTCTCCGGCACCGATGGTGGAGGCGGCGGAATGATGGACGCTCCTATCTTTGCGTCGGCGCAAGTCGCCCCCCTCTGGCCTGCCGGCCATCTCCCCCACAGGTGGGGAGATCGGCTGGGCGCGCGCTCACCGCTTTCAATTGTGCGTCACATCCTCTGCTCCGGTTCTTTTGGAGCGACGGTTCTGCCTTTTGTAATCTCCCCACCCGTGGGGGAGATGGCCGGCAGGCCAGAGGGGGGCGATCTTGCTCCTACATTTATTCTTTCTAGCAAGGAGACACACGATGTCCCTCGTTCATGAACTCGACTACGGCACGCCGGCCTCGCGCTCGGAAGCGCAGGTCACCCTGACGATCGACGGCCGCGCCATCACTGTGCCGGAAGGCACCTCGATCATGCGCGCCTCGATGGAGGCCGGGATCAAGGTTCCGAAACTCTGCGCCACCGACATGGTCGACGCCTTCGGGTCCTGCCGCCTGTGTCTCGTGGAGATCGAAGGCCGCAATGGAACGCCGGCCTCGTGCACGACGCCGGTCATGCCGGGCATGGTCGTGCACACGCAGACCGGCCGGCTGAAGGACATCCGCAAAGGGGTGATGGAGCTTTATATCTCCGACCATCCGCTCGACTGTCTCACCTGCGCCGCCAATGGTGACTGTGAATTGCAGGACATGGCCGGCGCGGTCGGCCTTCGCGATGTGCGTTACGGTTACGAGGGCGACAATCACGTCAAGGCTCGCAACGATGGTGTGATCAACGCCAAGTGGATGCCGAAGGACGAGTCGAACCCTTATTTCACCTATGATCCTTCGAAATGCATCGTCTGCTCGCGCTGCGTCCGCGCCTGCGAAGAAGTGCAGGGCACGTTCGCGCTGACGATCGAGGGCCGCGGGTTCGAAAGCCGCGTTTCGCCCGGTGCGCATGAACATTTCCTTGATTCCGAATGCGTTTCCTGTGGCGCCTGCGTGCAGGCCTGCCCGACGGCAACGCTCACCGAAAAGTCGGTGATCGCAATCGGCCAGCCGGAACATTCGGAAGTCACCACCTGCGCCTATTGCGGCGTCGGCTGCTCCTTCAAGGCGGAAATGCGCGGCGAAGAGCTGGTCCGCATGGTGCCATGGAAGGACGGGCAGGCGAACCGCGGTCATTCCTGCGTCAAGGGCCGCTTCGCTTATGGTTATGCGACCCACAAGGATCGCATCCTCAACCCGATGATCCGCGAGAATATCTCCGATCCGTGGCGGGAAGTGACCTGGGAAGAGGCGTTTTCGCACGTTGCCTCCGAGTTCCGCCGCATCCAGTATCAGTACGGCCGGGAATCGATCGGCGGCATCACCTCGTCGCGCTGCACCAATGAAGAAACATTCCTGGTCCAGAAGCTGATCCGCGCCGGTTTCGGCAACAACAATGTCGATACCTGCGCCCGCGTCTGCCACTCGCCGACCGGTTACGGCCTCGGCCAGGCCTTCGGCACCTCGGCCGGCACCCAGAATTTCGACTCGGTCGAGCATACGGATGTCGTCATCGTCATCGGCGCCAACCCGACCGACGGCCATCCGGTGTTCGGTTCGCGCTTGAAGAAGCGCTTGCGCCAGGGTGCAAAACTGATCGTCATCGATCCGCGTCGCATCGATCTGGTGCGCACGCCGCATGTGGAGGCTGACTATCACCTGCCGCTGCAGCCGGGCACCAACGTAGCCGTGCTGACGGCGCTGGCGCATGTCATCGTCACCGAAGGCCTGTTCGACGAAAAGTTCATCCGCGAGCGCTGCGACTGGTCCGAGTTCGAGGACTGGGCCGGTTTCGTTTCGGAAAACGCACACAGCCCCGAGGCGACCGAGAAATATACCGGCGTGCCGGCGGATCTCGTGCGCGGTGCTGCCCGGCTTTACGCCAAGGGTGGCAACGGGGCGATCTATTACGGTCTCGGCGTCACCGAGCACAGCCAGGGTTCGACCACGGTCATGGCGATCGCCAACCTTGCGATGGTGACCGGCAATCTCGGTCGTCCGGGCGTTGGCGTGAACCCGCTGCGCGGTCAGAACAATGTCCAGGGCGCTTGCGACATGGGTTCGTTCCCGCACGAACTGCCGGGCTATCGCCATATCTCGGACGATGCGACCCGCGACACGTTCGAAAAACTGTGGGGTGTGACGCTCAACAACGAACCGGGCCTGCGCATCCCGAACATGCTGGATGCGGCCGTCGAGGGCACGTTCAAGGGCATCTACATCCAGGGCGAGGATATTCTCCAGTCCGACCCGGACACCAAGCATGTTTCTGCCGGCCTCGCTGCGATGGAATGCGTCGTCGTCCACGATCTCTTCCTGAACGAAACTGCCAATTACGCGCATGTCTTCCTGCCGGGTTCGACTTTCCTCGAAAAGGACGGCACGTTCACCAATGCCGAGCGCCGCATCAACCGCGTCCGCAAGGTGATGAGCCCGAAGAACGGTTATGCCGACTGGGAAGTCACCCAGAAGCTCGCCCAGGCGATGGGGCTTGCCTGGAACTATGCGCATCCATCTCAGATCATGGATGAGATCGCCGTGTCGACGCCGAGCTTCGCTCTGGTTTCCTACGACTATCTCGACAAGATGGGTTCGGTTCAGTGGCCTTGCAACGAGGCGCATCCGGTGGGCTCGCCGATCATGCATGTCGACGGTTTCGTGCGCGGCAAGGGCAAGTTCATCCGCACCGAATATGTCGCGACCGACGAACGCACCGGCCCGCGGTTCCCGCTATTGCTCACCACCGGCCGCATCCTTTCCCAATACAATGTCGGTGCCCAGACGCGGCGTACCGAGAACGTCACATGGCATGCGGAAGACCGGCTGGAAATCCATCCGCACGATGCCGAACAGCGCGGCATCAAGGAAGGCGACTGGATCAAGCTCGCCAGCCGTTCGGGCGATACGACGCTGCGCGCGCTGATCACCGATCGCGTCGCGCCGGGCGTGGTCTATACGACCTTCCACCACCCGAACACGCAGGCGAACGTCATCACCACCGACTTCTCCGACTGGGCGACCAACTGCCCGGAATACAAGGTGACGGCGGTGCAGGTATCGCCCTCCAACGGCCCGACCGAGTGGCAGAGCGACTATGACGAACTGTCGCGACGGTCTCGGCGGATTGCGGGGAAGCTGGAGGCGGCTGAGTGATGCAATTGCCTGGCGTGCTTCGCGTTACCCCCCTCTGCCTGCCGGCATCTCCCCCACAAGGGGGGAGATCGGCAAGACGCGCCGCCGGTATTCTTCAGCATTGGAAATACGTTTGCTCACTCGATTACGTTGATGGTGGGCTGGGCATCGCCACATCCGATCTCCCCCCTTGTGGGGGAGATGCCCGGCAGGGCAGAGGGGGGTGTTCCTGCCCCGACGTCCGATGACCTTATTCAACACCACCGCCACAGCCCCCGAGATCGCCCGCCGCAACGGCGTGGTCCGCGCCGGCTCGCGGGTGGTGCCGGAGGAGGTGCCGATCGCCTTTTCCTATGGCGGTTCCACTCATGCGGTGATGATGGGCACGCCCGCCGATCTCGAGGATTTCGCGGTCGGCTTCAGCCTGACCGAAGGCATCATAACCTCGATGGTGGAGATCGAGAGTATCGCCGTCGTCGAGGAGGGTGCCGGTCTCGATGTGCAGGTGACGCTTGCCGAGGATAAGGAAGATGCGTTGCGCGCCCGCCGGCGGCATATGGCGGGGCCGGTCGGCTGCGGGCTTTGCGGAATCGAGTCGATCGAGCAGGCCATGCGCCCGGTGCCGGATGTTTCCGCGGTGACGATGGCTCTCAGCGCCAAAGAAGTGAGTGAAGCCGTCGCGGCGCTCAACAGTGCGCAGCCGCTGCATCGGCAAACTCATGCGGTTCACGGCGCCGGCTTCGTCGTGCCGGGCAGGGGGCTGGTTGCGGTCCGCGAGGATGTCGGCCGCCACAATGCGCTCGACAAGCTCGCCGGAGCGGTCATCGCCAAGGGCCTCAAGGGATCTGAGGGCGTCGTGGTCGTCACCAGCCGCATCTCGGTCGAGATGGTGCAGAAGACGGCGATCCTCGGAAGTTCAGTGCTGATCGCCATTTCCGCGCCGACAGCACTTGCCATCCGCACGGCGGAAGCGGCCGGCATGACCTTGATCGCGCTGACCCGCGGCGAGGATTTCGAAATCTTTACGCGTACCGATCGCATTACCACTGGAGTTGTCGCCGATGTCGCATGACCAAAGCCCCGAGCAACTCGTGCTCGACAAACTGGTCCGGATGGCCAACCAGATCGCCACCTTCTTCCTGTCGCAGCCGGAAAAGGTGCGCGCCGAGGGCGTCGCGACGCATATCAACAAGTTCTGGGAGCCCCGCATGCGCCGGCACCTTTTCGAGCATCTCGACAATGGCGGGGCGGGGCTGCTGCCGCTCGTCATCGAGGCTTCGACGCTGATCCGCCGGCCGGAGGCCAAGGTCGGATCGGGCGTCGGTGTGGGCGAGGATGCGAGGCAGGGGGCGCCGGGCGGCAAAGGTCCCGCCGAAGGAGAATCGTTGTCGGAACCGAGCGTTCCGGAGAGCGCCGCATGAATTCATCCATCCGGCAGTGAGGGGCTGGAGGAGGAATAGAGCCTAGCCATCATCCGAGGGAGGATATTTTAAATGGCAATTGCAGGAACGACGGACGAGGGCCTGACAGGCAATGTCGGGCTCCTCGACAGGGAACGTATTATCGCAAAACCAGGTTTCAATCGCTGGCTCGTGCCGCCGGCAGCTTTGGCCATTCATCTTTGCATCGGCATGGCTTACGGCTTCAGCGTCTTCTGGCTGCCGCTGTCCCGCGCCTTGGGTACCACGCAGGACCCGTCCTGCACCAGCCTCAACCTCATCTCGGCCCTGTTCACGACAAGCTGCAACTGGCGTGTCGCGGATCTCGGCTGGATCTATACGTTGTTTTTCGTACTGCTTGGTTGCTCGGCGGCGATCTGGGGCGGCTGGCTGGAACGGGTCGGCCCGCGCAAGGCCGGTTTCGTCTCGGCCTGCTGCTGGTGCGGCGGCATTATCGTCGCGGCGATCGGCGTCATGACCCATCAGCTGTGGCTGATGTGGATCGGCGCCGGCGTGATCGGTGGCGTCGGCCTCGGTCTCGGCTATATTTCGCCAGTGTCGACGCTGATCAAGTGGTTCCCCGACCGCCGCGGCATGGCGACGGGCATGGCCATCATGGGCTTCGGCGGCGGTGCGATGATCGGTGCCCCGCTCGCCAACCTCCTGATGAACTATTTCAAGACCGATGCTTCGGTCGGCGTGTGGCAGACCTTCATCTGCATGGCGGTGATCTATTTCGGCTTCATGATGGGCGGCGCCTTCGGTTACCGCATCCCGCCGGCCGGCTGGCGTCCGGAAGGCTGGACTCCTCCGGTCTCCAAGACGACGATGATCACCACCAAGCACGTCCACCTGCGCAATGCGCACAAGACCAAGCAGTTCTGGCTGATCTGGGCGGTGCTTTGCCTGAACGTTTCGGCTGGCATCGGGGTTATCGGCATGGCCTCGCCGATGCTGCAGGAAATCTTCGCCGGATCGCTGATCGGCCTGCCGAACCTGACCTTCTCGCAGCTTGATGCGGGTCAGAAGGGGCAGATCGCCACGATCGCCGCCGGTTTTGCGGGTCTCCTGTCGCTCTTCAATATCGGCGGGCGTTTCTTCTGGGCGTCGCTCTCCGACAAGATCGGCCGCAAGAACACCTATTATACGTTCTTCGTGCTCGGCATCGTGCTCTACGCACTCGCTCCGACGCTGGCCGACATGGGCAACAAGGCGCTCTTCGTGGCGGCTTTCGCCATCATCCTGTCCATGTATGGCGGTGGTTTTGCGACCATTCCTGCCTATCTCGCGGATATCTTCGGCACCCAGTTCGTCGGTGCGATCCACGGTCGTCTTCTGACGGCCTGGGCGACGGCCGGCATTCTCGGTCCCGTCGTGGTGAACTATATCCGCGAAGCGCAGCTCACCGCCGGCGTGCCGGCCGGGCCGGCGCTCTATACAGGCACAATGTACATCCTCGCCGGCATGCTGGTGCTGGGTCTGATCGCCAACGCGCTGGTGCGTCCGCTTGCCGACAAATGGTTCATGTCGGACCAGGAAGTCGCTTCGCTTCAGGCAAAGACTGCCGCCGCGAATGCCGGTCCGACGGGGTCCTTCGGCATCGGCACGGGCGGTCTGGATGCCAAGGCGGCGATCGCCTGGGCCGTGGTCGGCATCCCGCTTCTCTGGGGCGTCTGGGTGACGCTGAGGAGCAGTCTGGTTCTGTTCGGCTGACATTCGTCGACAGGAATGACCAAGGGAGGGCGGCCTGTGCCGCCCTTTCTTTTTGTCTCGCACGGAAATGTGAGAACAAAAACGGAGGCGGCTCCGATTGACGTCTTGGGAATCCGGACTAGATTGCGTTGCGGAGCCCGAAGCCCGCTTGCTCTTGCGGGGACACACGCGCCCGCGTGCCCGATCCGGCTCCGAACGACTGCTTATATCGCTTCATATCTTCAGTGCACACGGGAGCTCTCCATGCGCTACAATCAGTTGGGCAATACCGGTCTTTTCGTCTCCGAACTCTGCCTCGGCACGATGACCTTCGGCGAGAACCAGACGGGTGCCGTCTGGAGTGCGGTCGCCGGTCTCGATCAGGACGCCGCCGACAAGATCGTCGAGCGTTCGCTCGCCGCGGGTGTCAATTTCATAGATACCGCCAATGTCTATTCCGAGGGTAGATCCGAGCACATCCTCGGCCAGGCGATCAAGAATCTCGGCGTGCCGCGCAAGGACGTGGTCATCGCCACGAAATTTTATGGCCAGATGGGTGACAAGCCGAACGACCGCGGTGCCTCCCGCGGCCACATCATGGATTCGGTCGAGCAGAGCCTCGAAAGGCTGCAGATGGACCATATCGATCTCTACCAGATCCATGGCACCGACACGGTAACACCGATCGACGAGACGTTGCGGGCGCTCGACGATCTCGTATCGCGCGGCCTGGTGCGTTACATCGGGCTCTCCAACTGGGCTGCCTGGCGGATGGCGAAGGCGCTCGGGATTTCCGAACGCAAGGGTTATGCCCGCTTCGAGACGGTGCAGGCCTATTATTCGATCGCCGGCCGCGACCTCGAGCGCGATATCGTGCCGCTGATGCAGGAAGAGAAGCTCGGCCTGATGGTCTGGTCGCCGCTCGCCGGCGGGCTGCTTTCCGGCAAATACGGTCCGGGTGCTCCGGGCAACGGCGAAGGCCGCCGCGCCAACTTCGATTTCCCGCCGGTCGACAAGGATCGCGCCTGGGCTTGCGTCGCGGCCATGCGCGAGGTCGGCGCCAGGCACGGTGCGAGCGTCGCGGAAGTGGCGCTGGCCTATATTCTGGCCAAACCGTTCGTGACGAGCGTCATCATCGGCGCCAAGCGGCTGGAGCAGCTCGAGGAAAATCTGAAGGCCGTGAAGCTGAAGCTGGACACCGAGGACATGACAAAACTCGACGAGGTCAGCGCGCTTGCTCCGGAATATCCGGGCTGGATGCTGGCCCGCCAGGGTGCCGGGCGCCGTCCGGCTCCGTTCGAGCCAAAGGAATAGTCATGAAAAAAGCCCGCGGCGGTTCAACGCTGCGGGCTTCATAATCGAATAGCGGCTTAGTGGTCTTTCCAGCCAACCGCCTTGGCCTTGAGGTTGGATGCGCAGGCCTTTCTTGGCCTCCGCTATCGCAAATCAGGCAGCCAGCTCGTCGGCTTCGGTGCCCTTGAACATCTTGGCGAGGTTCAGGAAGCAGATCATGCCGTTCTCGTTGGCGATGATGCCTTCGGAGAAGGACTTGTCGAAGGACGCGGAGATTTCCGGAACCGGCTGAACCTGGCTCGAGGGGATCGTCAGGATGTCCGAGACGCGGTCGACGAGCATGCCGATGACCATGTTGTGGACTTCGGCGACGACGATGGCGCTGCGCTCGTTGGCAACTGTGCTCTTCATGCCGAGCTTGTAGGCAAGGTCGATGATCGGGATTACCGAACCGCGAAGGTTCATGACGCCGATGACGTCAGCCGGAGCGTGCGGGATCGGCGTCGAAGGCGCCCATCCGCGGATTTCGCGGATCGTCGTCGTCTTGACGCAGAACTCCTGGTCATGAAGACGGAAGGCGATGATTTCCAGCGTTTCGCCGCTGTAGCTTGTGGAGTTGATCGTCGTAGCCATCAGAATTCTTCCCAACTATCCGTTGCCTGAGCGGCAGCGGCGGCACCCGTTGTGGTCCGCGCGACCGTTGCCATGAGTTTGCGTGCCGGCGATGCAACGGGTCGTGCATCAGGTCGCGCTATTGCAATCTTATGCGAAGAATGTTGCGCAAATCTAAATCGTGACAGGAGATCGCGCAGTGTTTCCGCTTCGCGTGCCAGGTTGTGGCTGGCGGCGCTTGTTTCCTCGACCATCGCAGCATTCTGCTGCGTGTTCTGGTCCATCGAGTTCACGGCCTTGCTGATCTCCTTGATGCCCGTGGACTGTTCGCGGGCGGCCTCGACGATCGCTGCGACATTGCCGTTGATCTCGTCCACCTGGGACATGATCTCATCGAGCGCCTTGCCGGTTTCGCCGACGAGCGCGACGCCACGCTTGACCTGTTCGGAGGAGGTCGAGATCAGCGTTTTGATTTCCTTGGCCGCACTGGCGGAACGTTGCGCCAGTTCGCGGACTTCCTGGGCCACGACCGCAAAGCCCTTGCCCGCTTCGCCGGCGCGTGCCGCCTCGACACCCGCATTGAGCGCCAGCAGGTTCGTCTGGAAGGCGATCTCGTCGATCACGCCGATGATGTTGGAGATTTCCCTGGACGACGTCTCGATCTGGCCCATCGCGTTTACCGCGTTGCGGACCACGGCACCGGAATGTTCGGCGCTCTTTTTCGCATGCGAGACCAGGCCGCCGGCTTCTTCCGCGCGCTTGGCGCTGTCGATGACGGTGCGGCTGATTTCTTCAAGCGCCGCAGCGGTCTCCTCGACTGCCGCTGCCTGCTGTTCGGTGCGTTTGGCAAGGCTGTCGGAAGCCTGGCGGATCTCGTTGGAGCCTCCTGCAATCCCTTCGGCGTTCTCGCCGACGGTGCGCATGGCCCCGGCCAGCTTTCCGATGGCTTCGTTGAAATCGACGCGGATCTGTTCGAGTGTCGAAATGAAGGGCACTTCGATCCGGAACGTCAGGTCGCCGTTCGAAAGAGACGTCAGGCCGTCGGCGATGTCATCGACGGCGCGAACACGTTCGGTGATGTCGGTTGCAAACTTGACCACCTTGAAGACGCGGCCGTCGGCGTCGAAGATCGGGTTGTAGGACGCCTGGATCCAGACTGCCTTGCCGCCCTTGCCGATGCGCTTGAATTCGGCGGCAATCGCTTCGCCGCCGGAAAGCTTCTTCCAGAATTGCGGGTATTCGGCGCTGTCACGGAACGACGGCTCGCAGAACATGCTGTGATGTTTGCCGGTGATTTCCGAAAGCTGATAGCCGAGGCAGGAGAGGAAATTTTCGTTGGCGGTCAGGACGTCGCCGCCGGGCGTGAACTCGATGATGGCCTGAGTGCGCGAGATGGCGTTGATCTTGCCTTCGTCATCGGCGGATTTGAGCTTCGCGGCAGTGATGTCGGTTGCGAACTTGACCACCTTGTAAGGCTTGCCGCCTGAAGTCACCGGATTGTAGGAGGCCTGGATCCAGATCTCGCGGCCACCCTTGCCAATGCGCTTGTAGGCGGCAGCATCAAATTTGCCGCTGCCGAGGTTCGCCCAGAAATCCCTGTAAGCCTGCGACTTCACGTAATCCGGGTCGCAAAACATGCTGTGATGCTTACCGACGATTTCGGAAAGTGCGTAGCCAAGCGTCTTGCAGAAGTTCTCGTTGGCCGTGAGAACCTTTCCGGATAAATCAAACTCGATAATGGCCTGCGACTTGCTGAGCGCAGCAAGTACTGCTTTCGCGTCAGCGCCTGGAAGTGAAAGTATGGACATCTGGCTTGCGTGCCCCCGTCTGTAGGTTCCCGAATTGGCTCAATTTGCCAACAGCCTAACGAGATAACCATCTCGCCGCCGGGACACTGAGTCTTGCTAAAAATAGCATTGAGGAATTAACGGAAGGTCAATAGTTCTGTTCTCGCAAAATTGTGGAAAATACGTATCCACTTGTCTATTGTCAAATTTCTCAGCGGTAAGTAGATCTTCGTTTATTTTCTACTAAAAACTTATATTGAGATTTGTCGCGAGTAACTGTCTGATTTATTTCAGATGTAGACTTGCCTCTGATTATGCAGAGCGAGTTGGACGATCCAGAACACGCCGGCCGAAAAGGCTTGCCGCCAGTTCCACCATGATCCGGGCGCTCTTGCCGCGATCGTCGAGGAACGGATTAAGCTCGACGAGATCGAGCGACGCGACGAGCCCGGTATCGTGGAGCATTTCCATGATCAGGTGCGCCTCGCGGAAGGTCGCGCCGCCGGGCACGGTGGTACCGACGCCCGGCGCTATGTCCGGGTCCAGGAAATCGACGTCGAGGCTCACATGCAGGAGGCCATTGGCGGCGTTCACCGCCGCGATCACCTGGCGCATGATGGCGGCGATCCCGTGCTCGTCGATGGCGCGCATGTCGAAGACGTTGACGCCGTGATCGGCGATGAGCTTCCGCTCGATCTCGTCGACGGAGCGGATGCCGATCTGGAAGACGTTTTTGGGGTCGACCTTGGGTCGGGCGCTGTCGAGGATAGGTGCAAACTCCGCCTGGCCGGTAAAGAAGGCGACCGGCATGCCATGGATGTTGCCGGAGGGCGACGTCTCGGGCGTGTTGAAATCCGTATGGGCATCGAGCCAGAGGACGAAGAGCGGCCGGCCGATCTCGGCAGCGTAACGCGCCATGCCCGGCACGCTGCCCATGGAAAGGGCGTGGTCGCCGCCCATGATCACCGGAATGGTGCCGGCCTTGGCCATCTCATAAGTTCGGGTTTCGAGCGCGCGCGTGAACGCAGCGACGATCGGCAGGTTCTTCGCGTCGTTTCTCTCCGGCAGGTCAGATGCCGGTTCCGGGCGCAGGTCGCCATTGTCGACGACCCGGAAACCGAGGCCCTCCAGCGCCTTGACGATGCCGGCAAGCCTGAAGGCCGCCGGACCCATCGCGCAGCCGCCGCGACCGGAGCCCTCTTCCAGAGGAACGCCGATCAATGTGATGTCTTTGGAGGTCATGCTTTTTCTCCCGAGCAAGCAGGAATGAAACGAAATATGCGAAGATCAGTATTCGCGCTCATAAAAGATGCCGGCCTTGCCACCTTCGGTGCCGGCGCCGGCCTTGAGCTTCACACCGCGGCCGACATCGAGGTTGATCGTCGCTTCCGCGCCGCTCTCGCCGCCCTGCTCGACCTGGATATAGGTGCGGTTGTTGATATAGCGGCCGACCGACACGGTGGTCTGGCCGGTCGCATCGGTGTTGATGTCGAGATCGTCGACACCGAGATTGTTGCGCAGCGTTTCAAGCAGCGATGTGGAGCCCCCGCCTGCGAGCTGGGCGACGGCGTCGGCCAGCTGGGCGATCTGCAGCGGCGACAGCCGCGACATCGACTGGCCGAAGATCAGCCGCGCCAAAACCTCGTCCTGGGGCAGGGCGGGCGAGGAGGAGAAGGCGATCGTCGGATCGTTGGCGACGCCCGTGACTTTCACGGTGATCGTCGTCGAGGCGGAGGTCGTATTCGCCTCCATGTTGAGAACCGGGATCAGGCCGCCGCCGAAGGTTATGTCGCCATCGGTGAAATCCATCCGTTTGGCGAGGATCACGATACGGCCGCGGCGCATCTCGAAGCCGCCGGCGACGACCGGTGCGATCGCCGTGCCCGTCACGGTCAGCTCGCCGCCAAGTTCGGCGTCGATGCCTCGCCCGCGAACGAAGATACCGTTCGGTGCGCTGATCTGAAGGTTTAGCGCGATCGGGTTCGAGGCGCCGCTGGCGCTCTTCGGCCGCATCTTTTCCATCTGTCGCAGCACGTCGGGTGGTGCGTTGCGGTGCCGGATATCGATGGCGGAAAGCGAGGTCGGCAGGCGGGTGGGCACGGTGATTGCCGCCTTGGTCAGTGTCACGCGACCTCCGAGGACGGGGCCTGAGGTCAGAGGGCCGGTGATGGTCAGGGCGCCGTCGGCGGTAGCGGCGAAAAGCGCGCCATCGGCATAGGCTGCCTGAGCCAGAGTGATCCTGAGGTCGGCCGGGAAGCCGGAGCCCGGCGTGATGCCGACCGAGCCCTGGACCGAAACCGTGCCACCACCCGAGAGCTTGCCCGTAAGCCTGGAGATATTGGCGCTTTTGCCATCGAAGGCGACATTGGCGGCAAGGTCCGTCAGGGCGAGATTACGACGGACATCCACCAGCCTCGCGCCGGACGAGGATGCCGTGCCGGTGATCGCCGGCGCCGCCGCCGTGCCGCCGATCGCAAGATCGACATTGCCGGTGCCTTCCAGGACGAAGCCTTGCGCGGCCATCTGTCCGGCGAGGATCGAGAAGGGCAGTTTCCCGCTGAATTTCAGATTGAGCGGCTTTTCGCCTGCAAGCGAAATGGAACCGCCGCCCGACAACGAGACGCCGCCGCCGCCCGAAAGGCGGGTGTCGAGGGTAACGGTGCCGTTCTGAAACGTGCCGCCGGCGGTGATGTTGAAAGCCGCGACCCCGGCGGAGGTGGTCTGCGCAACACCGGCATCGGCCCAGCGCAGATCATAACGGACAGCGGGAGCTTGCGGCGTTCCCGTCGCGGTAACCGTGCCGGAAATCGTGCCGCGGGCGCCGAGGCTCGGCGCAAACGCGTTGACCAGGCTGGCGGGCACGGCATTGGCGCGGGCGTTGATGTCGAGTGCGGGAATGCCGTCCTTCAGGATGACCTTGCCGGCAGCCGAGAGATCGAGGCCGCCGGAGCCCGTCAGGCGGGTCTTGTCTAACGTGACTGTTCCGTTGGCGAAGCTGCCGCTTGCCTGGACTCGAAACGGACTGATGCCAGCATCGCGCGACTGGCGAAGCTGTGCATCACTCCATTCTAAATCGTAACGTATGGCAGGGGCAGACGCGGCGCCGGTGGCGTTGATCGTGCCGGATATCATGCCGGCAGCGTTGATCGCGGGGACGAACGCGTTGATGAGATTGGCGGGCAGCGCCCTGATATTGGCGGTCAAGTCCAGCGCCGAGCCAGCCGTGCCGTTGACGGTGACGCTGCCGGACCCGGTTGCGATGGTGAGGTCGGCAAGACGCGCGCCGCCATTGGCGACCGCGACGCGGGTCGGGGCAGCAAGCCGGACCGGGATGCTGCGCGGCGCCGCTGCGAAGCTCTCGATACCGACCGAGATATCGGCGCCGGCCTGGATATCGCCGACCGCAGTGAGGGGGGCGTTGTCATACTGGGCGGCGAGATTGAAGTTGGTCCGGTTGCCGCCCTGGCTGACGCCGAGGTTGACGTCGTTGATGCCGACCGAGCCGGCGCCGATGCGCGTGGCGCGGACCGTACCCTCGGCCGCAATCGCCTTGATGTCGGCAATGGCGAGATCGATATTCGGCTGGGCGATCTCGATCGTTCCGCGGCGAAGCGCCTTGCCGGAAGCCCGGATCACGGCGCCGGCCTTGCCGCCGGTATTGCTGAACATCACTGTCCCCTTCAGGTCGCCCTGGGCCTGCTGGGCCGCAAGTGCTGCAAGCAGGGAGACATCCGGGAAATCGAACGTGAGCTGGCCTTCCGGCAGGAAGGCGGGAGAGAAGTTCAAGGCGCCGGTCAACTTGTTCGGGCCGATCTGGGCAGTGATCGCCGGCGCGCTGGTGCGGCCCTGGACGGAGGCGACGTCGGCATTGACACGGATCGGCTGGCCGTCGAGCGAACCCGTGCCGGTCAGCTTGCCCTTGGGTGCGTTCGGATCGGCGGTGCCTTCGAGGATGAAGCTCATGTCCTGGAGCTTGCGGCCGACCAGTCGCGCGTCGGCGGAATTGACCACCGCCCTGACGCCCATTGCAGTCAGCGGCCCCTTGGCGGAGATGTCGAAACCGGCAGCCCCCTCGGCCTCCGGCAGCCAGCGCTTCAGATCCGGCACGCGGCCGGCCAGGCGCCCGGTGACAGTCCGGTTGTCGAGCAGCATGTTTCCGTGCGCTTCGATGGCGTTCGAGCGCATCACGAAGTTCTCGAGGCTGATGCGACCGCCGTTCACCATGTTGACGTAGCCTTCGGCGGAAAGCTTGCCCTCGAACTTCGAAACCAGTCCTGGCGGCAGGACGGCGGGATTGGCGAAAACCCGGAAATTGCCGGTGACCGCCTGTTTCGACATGTCATAGGCGCCGGAAAGCGTACCGTTGACGTTGCCGCTGTCGAAAGTCGCCGCATCCAGGCCGATCGCCGGTGGTGCGAGCCTGAGCGGCGCGTCCAAGGTCACCGGCCCGCGGATCACCCGGTCGAGATCGTCATTGGCGAAATCCGTGCGGGCGACGGTGAAACGGCTGCGGATGCTGCCCGAGCGGCTGATGAGGTTGAGGTCTTCGCTTTCCGCCTGCAGACGGATCTGGCCGAAGCGCCCCTGCGGCAGTTCGGCGGCGCTGAGTGCCGCCGTCGCGTTGAAGCGCGCCGAGGTGGATGCTCCGGTCAGCGTGAAATTGATGCTTTCGAAGGAGAAGCGGCTCTCCTGACCGCTGATCGGCCAGACGAAGTCGACGGGGCCCTTCACGCCGTTGAGGCTGGCGGTGAGGCTGTTGTCGCCCGTCGGATCCCAGGCCCCCTTGGCGGCGATCTTGACGGCGCCGGAGGTGAGGTCGCCGCGTTCGATATCCACCCGGCCGGAGGGCGCATAGATCGCAGCGATATTGATATCCGTCGTGCCGCCGAACAGCGGCCGAAAGGCGGGCGGAAGAAGCGTCGAAAGCTGGCCGCCGCCGGTCACCTCCACCCTGTGCCTGCCGTTTTCGACCAGCAGGTGTTTGCCGTTGACCGCGATCACGGGAGTGCCGCCGACGCTGCCCTGCAACTTGCCGGCCCAATCGGACAGAGGTCCTTCGCCATCGAGCGCCAGTTCGACTGCCGGAGTGCCGGGCAGACGCAAAAGGCGGGCGAGCAGGCCGCCCTGCGGCTCGGACACGGCAGCCTTGAGGGTCAGGCGATTTTCGGACGGAGCGTAGACCACATCGGCAGATGCCCTGGCATCCGGCTCGTCCTTGCGGGTCGCCTGCAGGTCGAGCGAAATGTCGGGTCCGGTCGCGTCGATCGATCCCTTCACCGAAAGGGAGAAGTCCCGTCCCGAAAATGCCTGGGAGAGATTGATGTCCGGCAGGTCGATCTGCGCAACGCGGATGCCGACCGGCAAGGGCGATCCGGAGGAGCCCGTCGATGCCGTCTGTGTCGGGGCGGGCGCTTTCGGCGGCCTCGGCGCACGGATGAAATTGACGGTGTCGGCCGAAATGTGCTCGGCGCGGAAGACCCCGGTCACCAGGGATGTCGGCGACCAGTCGATCTTGATGCCGCCGATCTGGGCATAGGGGCCTGCATCGTCGGATAGCGTAAGGGCATCGATACGCAGGTCGCCGGTCAGAAGGCCTTCCGGGCGCGTGAAGGAGATGCCGCGGTCAGGCGTGGAGACGATGGCGGAAATGCGGTCCGCGGCGACGCGTCCGCCGACCGGGGTGAGGGCGACGAAAAGGAAGACGCCCAAGGCCATGACGAACAGGATCGCGACCACGCCAAGCGCAGCCTTCAAGACCCATTTCAACAGGCGTACCATCAGCATCATGCCTTAAACGCTACCCTTCACTGCCTTTCAGAATGCCTGTCCTATGCCCGCATAGATACCGTACTGGCTACCGCCGTCATAGCGCTGCAAGGGAATTGCAACGTCCAATCTCAGCGGTCCAAAAGGCGTGGCATATCGCACGCCAATCCCTGCACCGGCACGTATATCAGAAAAATCGGGCACGATTCCGGTCGATACCGTACCAATGTCGACGAAAGGTACAATGCCTATGTTTTCTGACACTTTTACCCTCACTTCGAAAGATCCCAGCGTATAGGACCGCCCCCCCGTCGCTTCATCGGCGCTGTTATAGGGCGAGATTTCCCGATAGGCGTAACCGCGCACCGATCCGCCGCCGCCGGCGAAGAATCTGCGTGTCGCCGGGATTCTTTCAAGGTCGCTTCCGCCGACCAGCGTTCCGGCGGCCAGGCGGGCGGCGAGGACGATGTTGTCCTCCTGCCCGAGGCCGAGATAACCGGAGATCGAGCCCTCGAACGACGAGAAGATCGTGCCGTCCATCAGTTCGTAGCTCGGCTTGGCGGATAGGGTCGCGTAATATCCCTTGGTCGGGTCGAGCTTGTTGTCCCGCGCATCGCGCTCGAAGCTGACCGGCAGGCTGAGCGTGAGGTACTGGTTGTTGCCGAACGCATCGTCGGCGTCGATATAGGCGATCTCTCCGCCGCCCTTGAGCTTGTCGGTCTCGTTCAGCTCGTAGGTGATGCCGGCCGAATAGATGATGGTCTGCGCCTCGTAGACGTCAGGCGTTTCACTCTTGGCCTCCAGACGGGATTCAAAGGTCGCTTCGGGCACAAAAGCGCCAGGCTTGGTGAAGATGATCCCGGCGGAATAATCGAAGGTGGTGACGTCAGTGGTGGCGCCGATACCGGACACTTTGCCTTCGATCCGAAGCGATTCGGCTTCCCCGAAAAGGTTGCGGTGGCCCCAGTATCCTTCGAGGCCTGCGCCGTCGATCGAGGAATATTCGGCGCCGAAGCCGAAATAGCGATGCTTGCCTTCCGACACCTCGATCGTCAGCGGCAACGAACCGTCCGGCGCCAGCTTGTCCGCCTCGTGGATCGTCACGCTCGAAAAGACGCCGAGTTCGCGCAGGCGGTCGTTCGCCTTCTTCAACTGTCCGGGCGAATATTGTCCATGTTTGTCGAGCCGCGAATATCGGCTGATGAAGGTGGCATCGACGGTGCGCGATCCCTTGACGGCGACAGCTCCGAACGGGGCAACGGGGCCGCCGATCGCACCGAGCACCACGTTGATCGTGTTGGTGCGGTGATCGGCCGTCACCTGTCGCTCCGTCAGCTTTGCGAGCGGGCGGCCCTCGTCTTTCAAATCGACGAGAAGCTGCTGGCTGGCCTTCAGGATCAGCCGCGAACCCGCAGCGCCGCCGGCGACGAGATCGTATTTTTCCGGATCGCGGCCCACGGCGTCCCCCTCGAAACGGACCGAGCCGAGTTTGAAAACCGGGCCGGGATCGACGCGGACCGTGACCGGCACGGGTGCCGCGTGATCGAATGCAGGGTTGGGCGGCAGGCGGTCGATATCGGTTCCGGCGACGGAGATATGCACGGTGCCGCCGTAACGGGCCTCTTCGTAGAGCACGGCGACGAGCCGGTCGCGATCTTCGCGCGCCTTGATGATGACGCCGAGATCGCCGGAGACTGGCTGCTTTTCGTCGGTGATCAGGGAAGCGGCGGATTCGAGACGCTTCCTGAGGTCCTTGTCCGCATTGCCGGCTTCGAGCGTCGCGTCGTAACGGACGGGATCGATGACCTCGACCCTGTCTTCGTCGTCGCCGAACAGGGTGATGCCGAAGAGTTTGAAAGCGTAGGCGTCGCCGGAAAGCGGCGGGGAAACGAGAAGTGCAGCGGCGAGCATCGCGGCTGTGCCTGCCCCCCTCAACCTCCGCTTTTTTGTCCGCCCAGTGTTTTCGTTCCGCATACGCAAACTGCTGTGGATCCCCCGGCTGGAAGCCTTCATAGCATCCGACGAAGCGGACTATCTAACTGCAAAAGAGGAAGCCGGGTACCCCTTCGTGATGATTTCATGAAAGAAAAGGCCCCGGAGTGTGCTCCGGGGCCACAGTTTTTCCTGCAATCCACGCGTTTATCAGTAACGGCGCGGGCAGCTGTCGATATAGCGGCGGCCATAACGGTCGCGGTAGTAGCACTGTCCCGGCTGTTCGGCGACGGAGCCGATCAAGGCACCGGAAACGCCGCCGATCGCAGCGCCAACGGCTGCGCCGCGGACGTTGCCGGTAGCCAGGCCGCCGATCACGGCGCCGGATGCTGCGCCGATGCCGGCGCCCTGTTCAGTTGCCGTGCAGCTCGCGAGCGAAGCGCCGACGATCAAAAGCACCAAGGCCTTCTTCATGAGATCCTCCTGTTTGTTCTTCATCTTGCCCGGCTGTCTCGCAGACTCCGAACGTTTCCGCGGGTCAATTCAACAGCCATCAATGGGAACAATAGGTCGCGGCGAACAAGAGTCCATATGAGCTCAATATTTTGCGCACCGATTTTTGTTTTGGTTTGCCGATAGTTACTCGGTATTCGACGGAAGCGAAGGGCGGCCGCTCGTCTGGCTGCCGACCAAAATATTGCTGTTTCCCTAGAAAGTAGCGGTTGATCCCTTAGGTAAAAAAGCAAATGATGATGGGCGTGTCCGGGAGGGATACGAGGAGGATCATATGACGAAAGTGACGCTGACCGTGAACGGCCGCGCGATGAGCGGCGAGTGCGAGGACCGCACCCTGCTCGTGCATTTCATCCGCGAAAAGCTTGGTCTGACGGGAACGCATGTGGGCTGCGATACGACCCAGTGCGGCGCCTGCGTCGTTCATATGGACGGACATTCGGTGAAGAGCTGTTCGATCCTGGCGGTGCAGGCATCCGGTTCGTCGATCACGACGATCGAGGGCCTCGCCGGCCAGGGGGAACTGCATCCGGTTCAAGCCGCATTCAAGGAGCATCATGGCCTGCAATGCGGCTTCTGTACGCCCGGCATGGTGATGACGGCGGTCGACCTGATCAACCGCGAAGGCGGGACGCTCACCGAAGAGACGGTCCGCGCCGGGCTCGAAGGCAATATCTGTCGGTGCACCGGTTACCACAACATTGTCAAGGCGATCCTTGCCGCCGATGCCGAAATGGCAACGGGGCGTCAGGCCGCTGAGTGAGTAGTGAGTAGTTGTTAGTGAGCAGTAGTTCATACGGCGCTTCGGCCTTTGAACTAGTCACTACCAACTAATTCCTACTCACTATCCAACCACTAATCACCATCTCGGGAGGAGATGAACATGGGTGTTGAAGGAATCGGTGCACGCGTTACCCGCAAGGAAGACAAACGCTTCTTGACCGGCAAGGGCCGTTACACGGACGACATGACCGTACCGGGCATGAAATATGCCTGTTTCGTCCGCAGTCCCTATGCGCATGCGAAAATCGGCGATATCGACGCGACCGCGGCGAAGGCCATGCCGGGCGTCATCGACGTGCTCGACGGCAAGCAGCTTCAGGCGGACGGCATCGGCAATCTTATCTGCGGCTGGATGATCCATTCCAAGGACGGGTCGCCGATGAAGATGGGTGCCTGGCATCCGCTCGCGGTCGATACCGTGCGTTATGTGGGCGACGCGATCGCCATCGTCGTCGCCGACTCCTCGGGCGAGGCGCGCGATGCCGCGGAAGCCGTGGTCATCGATTACGAACAGCTCCCGGTGGTGACCGAGGCCGTCGCAGCACTCGCCTCCGGCGCACCGCAGATCCATCCGGAAGCGCCGGGCAACCTGATCTTCGACTGGCAGATCGGCGAACCGGATGCTGTCGACGAGGCGATTGCGGCGGCCGCGCATGTCACCGAAATCGAAATCCTCAACAACCGCCTGTCGCCGAACCCGATGGAGCCGCGCGCCACGCTCGGCATCTACGATACGGCGGAAGATCACTACACCTGCTACACGACCAGCCAGAACCCGCATGTGGCGCGGCTGGTGATGAGCGCATTCTATAATGTAGCGCCGGAAAACAAGCTGCGCGTCATCGCGCCTGATGTCGGCGGTGGCTTCGGCTCGAAAATCTATATCTACCCGGAAGAGATCATCTGTCTCTGGGCCTCGAAGAAGACCGGTGTGCCGGTGAAATGGACATCGGACCGCACCGAGGCCTTCCTCACCGACGCGCATGGCCGCGACCACGCCTCGAAGGTGAAGATGGCCTTCGACGCGAATAACCACATCACGGCCTTGAAGGTCGATACGATTGCCAATCTCGGCGCCTATATGTCGCTGTTCTCCTCGGCCGTGCCGACCTATCTCTACGCGACGCTGCTCTCCGGCCAGTATACGATCCCGGCGATCCACGCCAATGTCCGCACCGTCTATACCAATACCGTGCCGGTTGACGCCTATCGCGGCGCCGGCCGTCCGGAAGCGACCTATTTGCTGGAGCGTACAATAGAGACGGCGGCCCGCGAACTCGGCGTCTCGCCGGCGGAACTGCGCCGGACGAACTTCATCCGCTCCTTCCCCTACCAGACGCCCGTCATCATGAATTACGACGCGGGCGATTACGAAGCTTCGCTGAATGCGGCGATGCAGGCCGCCGACTGGGCAGGTTTTGCCGCCCGACGGTCGCAATCGGAAGCCAGGGGCAAGAAACGCGGCATCGGCATGAGCTGCTATATCGAGGCCTGCGGCATCGCCCCGTCGGCTGCGGTCGGTTCGCTCGGCGCCGGGGTCGGCCTATGGGAATCCGCCGAAGTGCGGGTCAATGCGGTCGGCACGATCGAAGTGCTGACCGGCTCGCACAGCCATGGCCAGGGCCATGAAACGACCTTCGCGCAGCTTGTCGCCGGTCGTCTCGGCGTGCCCATCGAGAGCATCAGCATCGTCCATGGCGATACCGACAAGGTGCAGATGGGCATGGGTACCTACGGCTCGCGCTCCGGCGCGGTCGGCATGTCGGCGGTCGTCAAGGCGCTCGACAAGGTCGAGGCCAAGGCGAAGAAGATTGCCGCGCATCTGATGGAAGCCTCCGAGGAGGATATCGTCATCGAGAACGGCGAGCTGAAGGTTGCAGGCACCGACAAGTCGGTGCCGTGGTTCCAGGTGGCGCTCGCCTCCTACACCGCCCACAACCTGCCTTCGGGCATGGAGCCGGGCTTGAAGGAAACCGCCTTCTACGATCCCTCCAACTTCACCTTCCCGGCCGGCTGCTACATTGCCGAGGTGGAGATCGATCCGGATACAGGCGAGACGGATATCGTCCAGTTTGTCGCAGCGGACGACTTCGGCAACATCATCAACCCGATGATCGTCGAGGGGCAGGTACATGGCGGCATTGCCCAGGGTATCGGCCAGGCTCTGCTCGAGAACGTGCAGTATGATGCGAACGGCCAGCTGCTGACGGCGAGTTACATGGATTATGCGATGCCGCGCGCCGACGATCTGCCATCGTTCACGCTTTCGCATCAGAACACGCCTTGCCCGAGCAATCCGCTCGGGATCAAGGGCTGCGGCGAGGCGGGTGCCATCGGTTCGCCGCCGGCGCTCATCAACGCCATCACCGATGCGATCGGCCATAACAAGCTCACCATGCCGGCGACCCCGATGAAGGTCTGGCAGGCATTGCACGCGGCTCACTGAGGAGAAAAGACATGTATGCTACCAGCTATCATCGTGCATCCTCGGTGGAAGATGCCGTCAAGCTCAAGTCCGCCAACGAGGAGGGCAAATACCTTTCCGGCGGCATGACCTTGATCGCGACCATGAAACAGCGGCTTGCCGCACCGAGCGATCTGATCGACCTTCGTCATATCCCGGTGCTGCGCGGGATTTCGATCGACGGCCGCAAGGTGACGATCGGGGCTGCCACGCCGCATGCGGATGTGGCGGCTTCGCGGGAGCTTGCCGCCATCTGTCCGGCGATCTGCAAGCTCGCCGGCCATATCGGCGACCCGCATGTCCGCCACATGGGCACGATCGGCGGTTCGATCGCCAACAACGACCCGGCGGCGGACTATCCCGCCGGCCTGCTCGGGCTTGGCGCGACCATCGTCACCGACCGGCGTTCGATCCGGGCGGACGATTTCTTCACCGGTCTTTTCGACACCGCGCTGGAGGAGGGCGAAATGGTGACGTCAGTCACCTTCGAGGCACCGGAAAAGGCGGGCTATGCCAAGTTCAACAACCCGGCCTCGCGCTTTGCGATGACCGGCGTGTTCGTGGCCAAGACCGCCGGCGGCGTGCGCGTGGCCGTGACCGGCGCCGGCTCATCCGGCGTCTTCCGCCATCCCGGCTTCGAGCAGGCGCTGGCCTCCAACTGGTCGGCGGATGCGCTGGGCAGTGTCGCGGTCGATGCCTCCAACCTGATGTCGGACATGCACGCGAACGCGGAATACCGCGCCAATCTGGTCAAGGTCATGGCGAAAAGGGCGGTCATCTCTGCGGGCTGAGGCGAATCGGGATCACCGGAAAAGGCCGGGAAGAGCGGCGAGGGCCGCTCTTCTTTCCTGCTGCTTGACTTGGATCAATTCTCACATTTTCGATATCGCTTACCTTTTTATTGGAATAATTCAAAAAAAGGGGGCCTTTTGCCGCAGGTTGGTTCTATTCGCTTTGTCCGGGGTTGACGAAAAGCGCGGCTGAAATCAAAACCAAGGCAGGTTCTGGAGTGTGAGCATGGACTTCGAGGCATTTTTCAAGAGCGAACTGGACGGTCTTCACGGCGAAGGCCGTTACCGGGTGTTCGCCGATCTCGAGAGACATCGCGGCAATTTTCCCCGCGCCACGCGCCATACTCCCGATGGTCCGAAGGAAGTGACCGTCTGGTGTTCCAACGACTATCTCGGCATGGGCCAGCACCCCGCCGTGATCGAGGCAATGAAAGAAGCCATCGATCACTGTGGCGCGGGTGCGGGAGGCACCCGGAATATTTCTGGCACGACGCACTACCACGTGGTTCTCGAGCAGGAACTCGCGGACCTGCACGGCAAGGAAGCGGCGCTGATCTTCAATTCCGGCTATATGTCGAACTGGGCAACGCTCGGTACGCTTGGCCAGAAGATCCCCGGCCTGATCATTTTCTCCGACGCGCTGAACCACGCCTCGATGATCGAGGGCATTCGCTATGCCAAGTGCGAACGGGTGATCTGGAAGCACAACGACCTCAACGACCTCGAGGCAAAGCTGGCGGCAGCCGATCCGAACGCGCCGAAGCTGATCGCCTTCGAGAGCATTTATTCGATGGACGGCGACATCTCGCCGATCAAGGAAATCTGCGACCTCGCCGATAAATACGGCGCGATGACCTATCTCGACGAAGTGCATGCGGTCGGCATGTACGGCCCGCGGGGCGGCGGCATCGCCGAACGCGAAGGCCTGATGGACCGTCTGACGATCATCGAAGGCACGCTCGGCAAGTCCTTCGGCGTGATGGGCGGTTATATCGCCGCTTCGACGGCGCTCTGCGATTTCATCCGCTCGTTCGCTTCGGGCTTCATCTTCACGACCGCGCTGCCGCCGACGCTGGCAGCCGGGGCGATCGCCTCGATCCGGCACCTGAAGGCAAGCCCTTTCGAGCGGGTCCGTCATCAGGATCGCGTCCGCAAGCTGCGCACGATGCTGGATCAACAGGGTATTCCGCATATGCACAACCCGAGCCATATCGTGCCGGTCATGGTCGGCGATGCGGCCAAGTGCAAATGGATTTCGGACATCCTGCTCGATACCTGCGGCGTCTACGTGCAGCCGATCAACTATCCGACCGTGCCGCGCAAGACCGAACGCCTGCGCATCACCCCGACGCCGCTGCATAGCGACGCGGACATCGAGCACCTGGTCGGCTCGCTGCACCAGCTCTGGTCGCGCTGCGCGCTGGCGCGGCACGTGGCTTGACGATGGCTTGCCCCATCACCTGAAGAGGCGGCCTACCCCCTCACCAACAAAATCTACGACTTAGCTTCGCTAAGATCGTGATTTTGTAACCTCTCCCGCAAGGGGAGAGGCAGGCTGCGGCGGCGCGGCACCCTTATCTCTCCCCCTGGGGAGAGAAAGTGATTTCAACATCTTAGCGAAGCTAAGTGTTAGAAATCGCAAGTGAGGGGATGTTCGTGGGCAACCAAGCCCAATACCGCCCTAAGCAGCCATTTCCCTCTGAGCAATAATCTCGCCAGCACGACGCCTTGCCTCGGCATCCGCCGCGAAAACCTCGTCCATCGTCGCGGCGGTCGGATGGCCCGCCATGTCGTCCATCACCTGTTCGGCGACATCCGCCATGTTGAGAAAACCGATGCGGCCGGCGCAGAAGGCGTGGAAGGCGATCTCTTCGGCAGCGTTCATGACCGCGCCCTGTACGCCACCGCGTTCCAGAGCCGTGCGAGCCAGTCTCAGCGCCGGGAACCGAACCTCGTCCGGCGCCTCGAAATCCAACCTTGCGAGCCTGGCGAAATCCAGCCGCTCGACATCGAGCTCCGGACGGTCCGGGTAGGCGAGCGCATAACCGATCGCGGTGCGCATGTCCGGGCAGCCGAGCTGCGCCAGCACCGATCCGTCCCTGTATCCGACCATGGAATGGATGACCGATTGCGGATGGACGATCACCTCGATCTGGTCCGGCCGCAGATTAAAGAGATGTTTCGCCTCGATCATCTCCAGCGCCTTGTTGAACATCGATGCGCTGCCGATCGAGATTTTCAGGCCCATCGACCAGTTCGGGTGGGCGCGTGCGATATCCGCGGTAACGCCGGCCATCTGCTCACGCGTCCAGGTGCGGAAAGGCCCACCGGAGGCGGTGAGCACGATGCGCTCGACCGCGTGGTGCTGGTCGTCTTCGAGCGACTGGAAGATGGCGCTGTGTTCGCTGTCGACCGGGACCAGCCGCCCGCCGCCCTCAGTGACCGCCCTGACGAACAGTTCGCCGGCCGAGACCAGGCATTCCTTGTTGGCGAGCGCGATATCGGCGCCACGTTCGGCGGCGGCCAGCGTCGGGGCAAGCCCGGCGGTGCCGACGATCGCCGCCATGACCCAGTCGGACGGGCGCGCGCCCGCTTCGATCAGCGCCTCACGACCGGCGGCGACCTCGATGCCGCTGCCAACAAGCGCGTCCTTCAGTGCTCCATACTGGCGCTCGTCGGCGGTGACGGCCAGTTTTGCACCGCATGTCTTCGCCTGATCTGCCAGAAGTGCGATATTGCTGTTGCCGGTGATGGCGACGACCTCGAAGGCTTCGCGGCCGCCGAGTTGGTTCACCACATCCAACGTATTGACGCCGATCGAGCCGGTGGAACCGAGGATGCTGATACGGCGCTTGCCGGTTTCGGCCATGCTGTTTTCCATTTCCTAAAGCTGCCGTTGGTCTACAAGCGAAAGCCACGGCTCACAAGAGCGGGCTTGAATTCGGCCCGGCTGCGACCAAGTGCAGCTTGCACAACGGGTACTCTTGGCGCGAAGTGGGGCGATGAGCGAACACCGTGAAATCCAGACGACTTGCGTGATCGCCGGCGCCGGCCCGGCAGGGCTGATGCTCGGCCTCCTGCTGGCGCGGGCCGGCCTCGATGTCACGGTCGTCGAAAAGCACGACGATTTCCTGCGCGATTTTCGGGGCGACACGATCCATCCCTCGACACTGGAGGTGATGCACGAACTCGGCCTGATCGACGAATTTTTGAAGCTGCCTCATACGCGGGCACCGAAGCTTTCGGCCGAAATGGGCGGCAAGACGATCACCATCGCAGATTTTTCGCGGCTGCCGGTCAGGAACCGCTTCATCGCCTTCATGCCGCAATGGGATTTTCTGAGCTTTCTCGCTGAAAAGGCGCAAGGCTTTCCGAATTTCCGGCTGATCATGCAGGCGAAGGTGGTGAATGTGCTGGAGGATCGGGGCGCAATTTCGGGCCTCGTCCTGGAGACGCCGGAAGGAGAACTCACCATCCGCTCGACGCTTGTCGTCGGTGCGGACGGCCGCAATTCGGCCGTGCGGGAAAAGGCTCGCCTCGATGTCGAAAGTTTCGGTATGCCGAGCGAAGTCGTCTGGATGAAGCTGTCGAAACAACCGGGCGATCCGAACGAGGTGATGGGCCATGCCGGGCCGCGCCAGGGTTTCGTGCTGATCGACCGCGGCGAATATTGGCAATGCGGGTATGTGATCCGCCGCGCCACGTTCGCCGACATCCGCGAGAAAGGAATCAAGGCTTTCCGGCAGATGGTGATCGATGTTTCACCACTGCCGGCCGAGCGGATGCAGGAGATCCGGAGTTTCGACGACACCAACCTGCTGACAGTGCGCATTGACCGGCTGAAGCAGTGGTGGCGGACGGGGCTGATCTGCATCGGCGACGCGGCGCATGCGATGTCGCCGATCGGCGGCGTCGGCGTCAACCTGGCAATCCAGGATGCGGTGGCGGCCGCCAATATCCTGGCCACACCGCTGCGCGAGAGGCGCCTTGCCGATGCCGATCTCGCCGCCGTCGAAAAGCGCCGCGGGTTTCCGACCAGGGCGACGCAGAAGCTGCAGTTGATGATGAGGAGCCGCCGCCGCACCGATGAGGGAGACGACCGGAAGCGCCGGGGCCCGCCGGCCTTCATCCGGGGCATTGCCCGCTTTCCGCTGCTCGCCCATCTGGCCGGCCGGCTGATCGGGCTCGGGTTCCGCATGGAGCATGTGCGGGTAAAACAAGGCAACCTTTGACGGGCCGGCGTCGTTGATCGGCAAAACAATCGAGGCTTTGCCATGCTCATGCTCGGAAGAATGCTGACGATGGCGATGGCGCTGCTGGGCGGGGTCTTCTTTTCCCAGGCGCCGGAATTCGCGCAGCAATACCGTCAGCGGATCGGCGGCGCGCTCGACGAGCTCAAGATCATGATCTCGGAATTCGACGCCCAGGCCAACCACAACGGCCTCGACCGCCAGGAGGCGCTCAACATCTATTCCGCCTCGCCGCAGACCTTCCTGCGCAATCAGGGCGAAGCGATGCGGCGGACCTTTTCGCGTTACGAGATGCTCGCCGAGCAACAGAAAGAGCTGACCCTGGCGCCACCGTTCACCAAGCCGTTCGTGGTGATGCGCAATCCCGATTCGACGACGTTTGCGAATGCCTGGCGCGATTTCGTGCCGGGTGTGCCGGTGGATTTCGCAGGCCTCACCTGGGCAGCAGGCGGATTGTTCTGCGGCTGGCTGATAGCGGCACTTCTCGGCGCTGCCCGCCGCGGCGCCTTTCGCTTGGTAAGGCGGCCGAAACGGATGGACCAGACGTCGACGATTGCCTGATAAACGAGAGTGGTGATCCCAGATGGATTCGAACCATCGGCCTCAGGATTAGGAATCCTGCGCTCTATCCTGCTGAGCTATGGGACCACATGAGGAATTCCATACAAAAGGCGAGGCGTTTAGCCAAGTCTTTTGTCTGCCTCATTCCGTCAACCGCTGTTCGGCGAGCCGAACCCAGTAGGAAATGCCGTAGGAAATCGCTTCGTCGTCGAAATCGTAATGCGGGTTGTGCAGTGCTGCCGTGTCGCCGTTGCCGATGAAGATGAAGGCGCCGGGGCGGCGTTTCAGCATGAAGGCGAAATCCTCGCCGGCCATGGTCGGATCGACATTGGTGTCGACGTTGGAGGCGCCGACAACTTCCGTCGCGACGCCGATCGCGTGGTCGGTCTCCAGGTCGTGGTTGAAGGTGACCGGACACTGGCGGTAATAATCGATCTCGGCCTCGGCGCCGTGGGCGCTGACGATGCCCTCGACGATCTGGCGGATGCGGTTTTCGGCGAGATCGCGGTTCTCCTCGCTGAGCGTCCGGACCGTGCCCCAGAGCGTCGCCTGGTCGGGGATGATGTTATATGCGGTGCCGGCGTCGAAACGGGTCACCGAAATGACGACCGAGCGGACCGGATCCGCGTTACGGGCGGCGATCGCCTGCAGGCTGCCGACCAGCTGCGAGCCGATGAAGATCGGGTCGATGGTCCTGTGCGGCTGGGCCGCGTGGCCGCCGCGGCCCTTGATGGTGATGGTGAAGCGGTCGGGGGCTGCCATGATGCCGCCCTTGCGGATGGCGAACTGGCCGAGCGGAATGCCGGGCATGTTGTGCATGCCGTAGACTTCGTCGATGCCGAAACGCTCCATCATGCCGTCGTCGACCATCGCCAGCGCGCCGGCGCCGCCCTCTTCGGCCGGCTGGAAGATCAGCGCCACGGTGCCGTTGAAATTGCGGGTTTCGGCGAGGTATTTCGCCGCACCCAGGAGCATCGACGTGTGCCCGTCATGGCCGCAGGCGTGCATCTTGCCGGGGACCTTCGAAGCCCAGGGTTTGCCGGTGATTTCGGTGAGCGGCAGCGCGTCCATATCGGCGCGCAGCCCGATCGTGCGGCCGCCCGGGCCCTTTCCGCGAATCATGCCGACGACGCCGGTGCGGCCGATGCCGGGCACCACTTCGTCGACGCCGAATTCCTTCAGCTTCTGTTCCACGAAGGAGGCGGTGTTCTCGACCTCGTAAAGAATCTCAGGATTTTCATGAAGATATCGTCGCCACTCGCTGACTTCGCCCTGAAGTTCGGCGGCTCGGTTCAAAATCGGCATAATGTTCCCTGTTGCTGGCTGGTCACGCGGTTATGACAAGTCCTCCCGCCCGGAGTGTGCCTGTCATGATTGACGTAATCAATCTTCTTTGCCATTGCTTGGCCACATAGGCCGCATATGCGCCACACTCGTTAAAGCCGCAACAACGAGGGACACCCTTGCCGACTTCAAGCCTCCGATCCGTGTCCGCCACCCGGCTGATTTCTGCCGTTACGGCCATTGGGCTTTTCGTATCCGCAGGAAGCGCCGCCGCCAATCCCAAGATGGTGATCGACGCCCGGACCGGTAAGGTGATCGCCCATGAGGACGCGTTCCTGAAATGGTATCCGGCCTCGCTGACCAAGCTGATGACCGCATACGTCACCTTCAAGGCGTTGAAGTCCGGCAGGCTTACGCTCGATACGCCTATCGTGATGAGCAAGAAGGCGACCGATCAGCCGGCGAGCAAGATGTATTTCAAGCCGGGCTCCAAGCTCACCATGGACAGCGCCTTGAAAATCCTGCTCGTCAAGTCGGCGAACGACGTGGCAGTCGCGGTCGCCGAGACGGTCGGCGGCTCGCTCGACCAGTTCGTGGCGATGATGAACAGCCAGGCCCAGGCGCTCGGCATGACCTCGACGCGCTATATCAACCCCCATGGCCTGCCCGGCAAGGGCCAGTATTCGACAGCGCGCGATCTTGCGCTGCTGACGTTGCGCCTGAAGCAGGATTTTCCGGAATACCAGAGCTATTTTTCGCTTGAGGGCATCGATACCGGTGCCAAGCAATATCCGAACTTCAATACGCTGATCGGCCGCTTCGATGGCGCCGACGGGATGAAGACCGGTTTCATCTGCGCCTCTGGCTTCAATCAGGTCGGTTCGGCGACGCGCGACGGCCGCACGGTGATCTCCGTGGTGCTGGGGTCCGACAGCCTTGCCGGCCGCGCTGACGACACCGCCAACCTTCTGCAGCAGGGATTGACCTCGCCGGCGAACCAGGGCGTGCCGCTGACATCGCTGCAGCCCTATGGAGACATGGCCGAGGTCAACGACGTCAGCGCCACGATCTGCAATCCGCAGGCAGCCAAGGTGCGCAGCGAAACCCGTGACGATGCCGGCCGGACTGTCCAGCACTCGCCCTATATCCACGAGATGGACCGCCCGCCCGTCTACAGCTTCGCCGGTCTTATTCCCGGCAGCGAACAGATCGCTTCAACCAAGGGCAAGAACGAGATCGCCAACGTGCCGATCCCGCAGCCGCGCCCGACATTCTGAACGAGAACAGGTCATGTCTTCTGCCCGCAGCCGGATTCCGGTTTCCATCCTCACCGGGTTTCTCGGCGCTGGAAAATCGACGCTGCTGAACCGTATCCTGAAGGATCCGGGCACCAGCGATACGGCCGTGATCATCAACGAGTTCGGCGAAGTCGGGATCGACAATTTTCTGGTTGAAGCTTCGGGCGACGCGTTGCTGGAGATCGCCAATGGCTGCCTCTGCTGCACGGTGCGCGGCGAGCTGGTGGATTCGCTCGCCTCGATCATGGACGGCATCCAGACGGGCCGGCTGAGGCCGATCCGCCGCGTCGTGATCGAAACGACGGGCCTTGCGGACCCGGCGCCGGTCATGCAGTCGGTGATGGGCAATCCGGTCATCGCGCAGAATTTCGAGCTCGACGGCGTCATCACCGTGGTCGATGCGGTGAACGGGGTGTCGACGCTGGACCGTCATCAGGAGGCCGTGAAGCAGGTGGCGGTGGCCGACCGGCTGATCATCTCAAAACTGTCGATGGCGGATCACCCCCAGCTGGCGGCGCTGAAAAGCCGGCTTGCGGCGCTCAACCCGCGGGCGCCGATCGTCGATGGCGACAGCGAAGCGGCCGGCACGGCGGCCATTCTGGTGAGCGGCCTCTACGATCCGGCGACGAAGATCGCCGACGTCGATCGCTGGCTGCATGACGAACTGGCGAACGATGCCGAGGCCCATCACCACCACGATCACGGTCATGACCACGATGATCATCACCATGGCCATGAACATGAACATAACCATGACCACCACGGGCATGGCCATCACCACCATCATCATGACGTGAACCGCCATGGCGACGACATCCGCTCCTTCTCGATCATCCACGACAAGCCGATCGATCCGACGGCGATCGAGATGTTCATCGACCTCCTGCGCTCGGCGCATGGCGAGAAACTGCTCCGGATGAAGGCGATCGTGGCGCTTTCCGACAATCCGGAACGGCCGCTGGTGCTGCATGGGGTGCAGAGCGTCTTCCATCCGCCGCAGCGCCTGCCGAAGTGGCCCGACGGATCCGACCGGCGCACGCGCATGGTGCTGATCACGCAAGGGCTGGAAGAAGCCTTCGTCTCGGATCTTTTCGCGGCATTTACGGGCCAGCCCCGCGTCGACCGGCCGGACCGCGCTGCGCTGGAAGACAATCCGCTCGCCGTTCCCGGGCTGCGGATGTAGGCCGCTCAGCCCTTGCGGATCAGAAAACGGTGCCCCGTCTCGGTCTTTTCCGAGCGGACCAGTTGGTGGCCTTCCTGGCTGCAGAAATGCGGGATGTCGATGCCGGCGAGAGGGTCGGTGGTTTCGATCGCAAGCTCCGCGCCGCTCTCCATGCCTTTCAGCCGGCGGCGCGTCTTCAGGACGGGCAGCGGACACTTCAGGCCTCTCAGATCGTAGAGGCCTGCGGTCTCAAAGCTCATTCCTGGCTCCAGAACTTCCAGAACGGCTTCTTCTTTTCCTCGCTGATCGGCGGTGCCGCATAGGCGAGCGGGTTCTGGGCCGGGATCGGAACCGTGGTCGTCGTGCCCTGCGCCGTTGTGACAGTGGGGACCGTACCGGTGCTCTGCGCGGCATTGCTCTGGGCAATCGGGCCGGCTGCCGGCAGGCGGTCCTGCTTCATGCGATCGGCGGCGGTGCCGGGACGAAACGTGACGGGCGCGGCGGAGGCAAGCATGGTATTGGCCGGCTTGTTCTGGGAGGCCATCCGCTTTTCCATCATGTCGCGGAACTCGGACTGGCTCAGCAGCTTGCCGGCTTCCAGCGACGTTCCGGTCGGCGCATAGGCGATGTCGCGGCCCTTGCGCTTGCCGGCAACCACGGCCTTGCGCTCGGCTTCGGTCGGCTCATACCAGACCTTGCCGTCGAAATTCTCGAGCGCCTTGGCGTAGGCGACCTGGTAGGTCTTTTCGTAGGAGGTCAGCGCAGCCGAGAGAGCCGGCGGCGTGGACATGGGCGGGCAGGCCGCGGCAGGCGCAAATGTGCCGTTGCTATCGACCTGCTGGTTGAAGACATACTTCTTTTCGCAGACGTTGACTTCCGGCGGGCGCTTGGTGACTTCGAAATGATCGAAGCCGGTCTTCAGCATTTTCCAGAAATCATAATTCTGGCTGTCGCGGTGGCGCGCCATGTTCTCCGCGGTCATGCGGAAGGGGAGCGCCTGGAGCTGCACGGAGGTCTGGCCACCCTTGAAGGCGTCGCGGGCGAAGGCGTAGATTTCCAGAACCTGTTCGTCGGTCATCGAATAACAGCCGGACGACGAGCAGGCGCCGTGGATCATCAGGTTCGATCCGCTGCGGCCGTTGGCGGCGTCGTAGCGGTTCGGGAAGCCGGTATTGATGGCAAGGTAATATTTCGAATTCGGGTTCAGGTGCGCCGGCGTCAGGTTATAGAAGCCTTCCGGAGCCTGGCGGTCGCCTTCCTTGACCTTCGGGCCGAGCTTTCCGGACCAGGCGCAGATGTCGTAGCTCTTGATCACCTCGAAACGGTTGTCGGCCCTTGCCTTCCATACTTCCAGCTTGCCCTCTTCCTTGAGGATGCGGACCATGATCGGCGAATTGCGCGGCATGTTCTTCTTCTGCATCTCGGCGAGAATGCTCGAAGGCAGGGGCTGCTCGACCTTGTTCTTGACGCTCTTCAGGTCGATGCTCGCGGAATCGAGCGTGTCGTTACAGCCCGTCAGGGCAGTTGCCACGAGGAGAGCAAAAGCGATGTGTTTCAGGCGCATCGGTACGGACCACATAGACTTGGAACGACGAACGAATTCGGTACAGGACTTCTATGAATAAAGCGGTAATCTTTACATATTCTTAACCGCTTGCGCCGGCCTGTCCAGCAAAACCGCCCGGCACCCAATGTTATCAGCAATATGGCCAAATTTGGCTATTGGCGTGGCAGAGACCCGAAGATCAGAGATTGCGGCCGATATCGAGGAATTTCTGCCGGCGTGCAGCCCGCACTTCTTCGCCCGAGAGCCTTCCGAGATCCTCAAGCGCCGAAGCGATGATCTTGCCCGTCGCGCTGATGACGGTTTCGGGTTCGCGATGCGCGCCGCCGACCGGTTCGGGGATGATGTCGTCGATAATGCCGAGGCCCTTCAGGTCTTCGGCGGTGATCTTCATGTTGGTCGCAGCCTCGCGGGCGCGCGTCGAATCGCGCCAGAGGATGGAGGCCGCGCCTTCGGGGGAGATGACCGAATAGATCGAATGTTCGAGCATGTAGACGCGGTTGCCGGTGGCGATCGCGATTGCGCCGCCGGAGCCGCCTTCGCCGATCACGACCGAAACCATCGGCACTTTCAGGCCCAGGCACATTTCGGTCGAGCGGGCGATGGCCTCCGCCTGGCCGCGTTCCTCGGCGCCGACACCCGGATAGGCGCCTGCCGTATCGATGAGGGTGATGACGGGCAGGTGAAAACGATCGGCCATTTCCATGATCCGGATCGCCTTGCGGTAACCTTCCGGACGTGGGCTGCCGAAATTGTGTTTCAGGCGGGTCTTGGTGTCATGGCCCTTTTCCTGGCCGATGACGGCGACGGGCATGCCGTTGAAGCGGGCAAGGCCTGCCTGAATGGCGGCATCCTCGCCGAAATTGCGATCGCCGGCGAGCGGCGTGAAATCGGTAAAGAGATGGGCGGAATAATCGACGAAATGCGGACGCTGCGGATGGCGCGCGACCTGCGTTTTCTCCCAGGCGCCGAGCTTGGAATAGATTTCCCGGGTGGCTTCCCTGACCCGGGTCTCCAACCTGCCGATTTCCTCGGACGTATCGATGCTTTCGTCCTCGGAGGCGAGCTTTTTGAGCTCGTGAATCTTGCCTTCGAGGTCCGAGATGGGCTTTTCGAAATCGAGATAAGTCTGCATGAGAGCCGGTTTCCGGTTGTTTTATCTCAGGAACACGGAGTTCCTATTTTATGTTTGGGGCCTCTAATCCCGGTTTTTGGCCTGTTTTGCAAGAGGGTGGTGTGTTTGAACCAGCTCTCGCAGCCTTTCTTCCAGTACATGCGTGTAGATTTGAGTGGTGGAAATGTCCGAATGGCCGAGCAGTTCCTGCACAACGCGAAGGTCCGCGCCGTTCTGGAGGAGGTGGCTTGCGAAGGCATGGCGCATCACATGCGGAGAGATTGCGGCCGTGCGAAGTCCGGCGCGCGCCGCCAGGCCCTTGAGGTCGCGGGCAAATACCTGCCTTGGCAAATACCCCTCCTTGCCGGCGGACGGGAAGAGCCAGGGACTGTCACCTGTCTTGGCGAGCGAGGCCTGCCGGGCCTGGCCATAGGGCCCGAGAGCCGCGATCGCCGACCTGGATAGCGGCACCAGCCGTTCCTTGTTGCCCTTGCCGCGGATGATCAGGAAACGGCCTTCCTGGTCGAGAACCTTGACCGGCAGCGACACGAGCTCGCTGACGCGCATGCCAGTCGCATAGAGAAGTTCGAGCAGCGCCAGCATTCTGAGCCGCGCAAGCTGATCCGGTCCGGGTTCGGCGGCTTCCTTGGCCGCCAGGTCCAGGAGCCGCGTCACGTCGTCCTCGCTCATGATCTTCGGCAGCGAGCGGCCTTTTTTCGGTGCGTCGAGGATGGCGGTCGGGTCGTCGCCGCGCAGGCCCTCGGCATAGAGGAACTTGTAGAACTGCCGCATGGCCGACAGTTTTCTCGCCTGAGACGAAGCAGCAAAACCCTGGGCGCCGAGATGGGCGAGATAGGCGGAGAGATTGGCGCTTTGCGCCGTCAGGGCCGAAACGCTGCCGGCGACGAGGAAGGACTGCAGATCTTCGAGGTCGCGTTCGTAGGATGAGAGCGTGTTGCCGGCGGCACCCCGTTCGGCGCTCATCATCTCGAGAAAGGCTTCGATATGGGCTCGGGAAAGGTCGGCCATCTACCTGCCGTTATTGTTGCGGCGTTGCCGGGTTCAACCGCTCGGAGGGAATGCGCAAGGTCACGTCGCGCTCGCGCGGATCCACCAGCATGACGAGAGCCACCATGCTTCCATAAACGATGCCTGCGATCGCCGCCAGCACGAAGAGGAAACGGAAAAGGGTGGGCATAAAGGACTCCCGGAGTTGCGCCGCAATATATCGATAAAGGTTTACATATCGGCAAGAACAAACAATCCCCCGCATTCTTTGAGGGTTGCGACGGCTTGACGCTGCCGATGCATTTGTCGATACCGTTTTTCGAAATGGACCTGACAATGACAGAAGTCGCAACTCCACTCAGCGAAAAGGCGCGCGCCGTCCTCGGCAAGCGCAACCTGATCTTCGTCGGGCTGATGGGGGCCGGCAAATCGGCGATCGGCCGGCTGGTGGCGCAGACCCTTTCCATTCCCTTCATCGATACGGATGCGGAGATCGAAAAGGTTTCGCGCATGACCATCAGCGAACTCTTCGCCGCCTACGGTGAGGTGGAGTTCCGGGCGTTGGAGACCCGTGTCATCGAGCGGCTGCTGAGGGGCGGTCCCCGCGTGGTTTCGACCGGCGGCGGTGCCTTCGTCAACGAGAACACCCGCCACCAGATCAAGATCGGCGGCATTTCCATCTGGCTGAAGGCGGATCTCGACGTTTTGTGGGAGCGGGTGAACAAACGCGACCACCGGCCGTTGCTGAAGACCGAGAACCCCAGGCAGACGCTCGAAAATCTGATGGTCCAGCGTTATCCGATCTATGCCGAGGCCGATGTGACGGTACTGTCCGAAAATGTCCGCAAGGAGGTGATGGTCAACGAGGTGCTTTCCGCGGTGGCCAATCTGCCCGGCGAAAGTGAATTGCCCAGCGAAGGTGAATTGCAATGAACATGTCTTCCCGATCCGAGGGCCGTAACGCCGAGCGTCTGGTGCATGTGCCGCTCGGCGAACGGGCCTACGACATCCTGATCGGCCCCGGCCTGATCACGCGTGCCGGCGGCGAGATCACCGCGCGGCTGAAGGGCCGCAAGGCGGCTATCGTCACCGACGAGCACGTCGCGCCGCTTTATCTCGAAGCTCTGATGGACAGCCTGCAGACGGACGGGATCGAAGCCGTTTCGCTGACGCTGCCGCCCGGCGAGAAGACCAAGAGCTTCGAACATCTGGCGACCGTTACCGACATGGTGCTGTCGGCCCGTATCGAGCGCAACGACGCGGTGATCGCGCTCGGCGGCGGCGTGATCGGCGACCTTGCCGGCTTTGCTGCCGGCATCGTCAGGCGCGGCGTGCGTTTTGTGCAGATTCCGACCTCGCTTCTGGCGCAGGTCGATTCGTCGGTCGGCGGCAAGACCGGTATCAACACCCGGCATGGCAAGAACCTGCTCGGCGTCTTCCACCAGCCGGACCTCGTTCTCGCCGACACCGCGACGCTTGATTCGCTCTCCGAGCGGGAATTCCGGGCCGGCTATGCGGAAGTGGCGAAATACGGCCTGATCGACCAGCCGAATTTCTTCGCCTGGCTCGAAAAGAACTGGAAGGCCGTATTTGCGGGCCGCCCGGAGCGGATCGAGGCGATCGCGATCAGCTGCCAGGCGAAATCCGACGTGGTGGTCGAGGACGAGCGCGAGACCGGCCGCCGGGCACTGCTCAATCTCGGCCACACGTTCGGCCACGCGCTGGAAGCGGCAACCGAATATGACAGCAGCCGCCTCGTGCATGGCGAAGGCGTTGCGATCGGCATGGTTCTCGCGCATCAGTTCTCGGCGCGCATGAACCTTGCAAGCCCGGACGACGCGGCACGGGTCACGGCCCATCTGAAAGCCGTCGGCCTGCCGACGTCGATGAGCGATATTCCCGGAAAGCTGCCGCCGACGGAGAAGCTGCTGGACGCGATCGCGCAGGACAAGAAGGTACAGAGCGGCAAGCTCACCTTCATCCTGACCCACGGCATCGGCCGGTCCTTCGTCGCCAACGACGTTCCGTCGTCCGAGGTCTTGAGCTTCCTGGAGGAAAAGCGGCCGAAATGACGTCCAAACAGGGCCTCAAGTCGCGTGCTGTCAACGCGGTGATCCGCGGGCTTCTTCGCGCGTTCGGCGCTTCCCTGTCCGAGCAGACGCTCGCCCTTTCCAGCCATGACGATCTGCATGCCGCTCTCGACCTCGTTCATCGCGAGGGGAATTTCGACAAGCAGGATCGCGACCGGCTGAGCGGCCTCTTCGAACTCGAGGAGCTCGAAGTCTCCGACGTGATGCGGCATCGCACCGTCATGCGGGCGGTCAATGCCGACGATCCCCCGGAAGTGGCGGTCCGCACCGTGCTCGAAAGCCCCTATACGCGCATGCCGCTCTGGCGCAATTCGACCGAGAACATCATCGGCGTCGTGCATGCCAAGGACCTGCTCAGGGCGCTCGCCGAGCCGAATGTCGAGCCCGAAAACCTCGATATCGTCAAGATCGCCCAAAAACCCTGGTTCGTGCCGGACAGCACCAGCCTCAAGGACCAGCTCAGCGCCTTCCTGCGCCGCAAGGGGCACTTTGCGGTCGTCGTTGACGAATATGGCGAGGTGCAGGGTATCGTCACGCTGGAAGACATCCTGGAGGAAATCGTCGGCGACATTGCCGACGAGCACGATATCGAGATCCAGGGCGTACGCCAGGAAGCCGACGGTTCGATCGTCGTCGACGGTTCCGTGCCGATCCGCGATCTGAACCGCGCGCTCGACTGGAGCCTGCCGGACGCGGAAGCAACCACGATCGCCGGCCTCGTCATCCACGAATCGAAGCTGATCCCGGAAGAACGGCAGGCGTTTACGTTCTATGGGAAGCGTTTTACGGTCATGAAGCGGGAGAAGAACCGTATCACGCGGCTTAGGATCCGGCCGGCGGAAGATGTGACGCTGCCGGCGGAGTAATCTGCCGAGGCTCCCCCTCACCCGACCTCCGCTTCGCTCGGCCACCCTCTCCCCGAAGGGAGAGGAGGAGTGGAGACGTCGCGACATATCTTCTTCTCCCCTCGGGGAGAAGGTGGCCCGAAGGGTCGGATGAGGGGGTGCGTCAGAAGAATTCGATTTCAACGTTGGCCAATCGGCCATCTCTTCCTATCTAAGTCCAGCTACCAGCGGGTCGGCTCGCCCGGTGCCGCAGCCTCCACCGCGAGTGCATGCAGTCCGGCGTCGAGTTCCGGCTTCAGCAGGGCATTCACCGTCCGATGCCGGTCGAGCCGGCTCATTCCGGAAAACTTTTTCGAAACGATGCGGACCCGCATATGGGTTTCGCCGGTTCCGGTGATGTCGGGCTGATGGCCGGCGTGCTGATGGCTTTCATCGATGACGACCAGCCGTTCCGGTTCGAGATTGTCGGTGAGCGTGATTTCGATCCGGGATTTGACGGACATTTCGGTCTCCGTTGCGACGCAAAAGGGGCATCCCACAAACCAGTAAGAAAGGACTTTGTCAATTCTTGCCGCGCCCTGTTCGTCGCCCCATAATGAGGGCCTTATGAAACTAGATTCCAAATATTTCGACCGCATCCGGACGCGCAAGAACAGGCAGCAGGAAGCTGTGCCTGAAGCGCCCACCTGCCAGTGGGACGGATGCGACAAGCCCGGCGTCCATCGCGCTCCCGTGGGCCGCAACGCGGAAGGCCAGTTCTTTCTGTTCTGCTTCGAACACGTCAGGGAATACAACAAGGGCTACAATTATTTCTCCGGCCTCTCGGACGGCGAGATCGCCCGGTACCAGAAAGAGGCGATCACCGGCCATCGGCCGACCTGGACCGTCGGCGTCAACAAGGCCGCCAAGGATGCGCCGCTTCATTCCACGGCGCGTTCAGGTGCTGCCGGCGCTACCGGCACCCAGCAGCGCTTCAGGGATCCGTTCGGCTTCGTATCGAGTGCGCGGGCGGCCGGCCCCCGTTTCCAGACGCAGGGGCGCAAGCTGAAGACATTGGAAGCCAAAGCCTTCGATACGATGGAGTTGGCGGCCAATGCGTCCGCTGCGGAGATCAAGACCCGCTACAAGGAACTGGTCAAGAAACACCATCCGGATGCGAATGGCGGCGACCGCGGTTCGGAAGAACGTTTTCGTGCCGTCATTCAAGCATATCAGTTGTTGAAGCAGGCGGGTTTCTGCTAAGCCGTAAAAATTATGGCAGTGAGGATGACGGCCGGGCGGCGGCTCGCGCCTTGGAGAGACGATGAGTAAGATTGATCTAGATATTTCAAACCTTCCCGATACCACCGTTTCGGTCAGGGAAGTCTTCGGCATCGACAGCGATATCAGGGTTCCGGCATATAGCAGCGGCGACCCTTACGTTCCGGATCTCGACCCGGACTATCTTTTCGACCGCGACACGACGCTCGCCATTCTCGCAGGCTTTGCGCATAACCGACGCGTCATGGTCTCCGGCTTCCACGGCACCGGCAAGTCCACCCATATCGAGCAGGTTGCCGCACGCCTCAACTGGCCATGCGTGCGTATCAACCTCGATAGCCATGTCAGCCGTATCGATCTCGTCGGCAAGGACGCGATCGTGCTGAAGGACGGCAAGCAGGTTACCGAATTCAAGGACGGCATCCTGCCCTGGGCCTACCAGCACAATGTCGCGCTCGTCTTCGACGAATACGATGCCGGTCGCCCGGACGTGATGTTCGTCATCCAGCGCGTTCTGGAATCCTCCGGCCGCCTGACGCTGCTCGACCAGAGCCGCGTTATCCGTCCTCACCCGGCATTCCGCATCTTCGCGACCGCCAACACGGTGGGTCTCGGCGATACGACCGGCCTTTATCACGGCACGCAGCAGATCAACCAGGCGCAGATGGACCGCTGGTCGATCGTGACGACGCTGAACTATCTGCCGCACCAGAAGGAAGTCGATATCGTCGCCGCCAAGGTCAAGTCTTTCGGTCGTACGGCCGAGGGCCGTGAAACGGTGTCGAAGATGGTGCGCGTCGCGGATCTCACCCGTTCGGCCTTCATCAACGGCGATCTCTCGACCGTCATGAGCCCGCGTACCGTCATCACCTGGGCGGAAAACGCCGAGATATTCGGTGACATCGCGTTCGCCTTCCGCATCACCTTCCTCAACAAGTGCGACGAACTGGAACGCACGCTGGTCGCCGAACAGTACCAGCGCGCCTTCGGTGTCGAGCTGAAGGAAAGTGCGGCCAACATCGTTCTCGGAGCGTAAGCCCAAGAGGAAGTTGAGGGAACGAGATCATGGCAGGTCGCGGAGACAATTCGAAAGCCAAATCCGGCGGTCCCGTGGATACGGAACCGTTGCGGCGGGCGATTACCGGCTGCGTGAGGTCGATCGCCGGTGACGCGGAAGTCGAGGTCACGTTCGCAAACGAACGTCCGGGCCTTGCCGGCGAGCGCATCCGCCTGCCGGAAATCTCCAAGCGGCCGACGGCCCATGAGCTTGCGGTGACCCGCGGGCTCGGCGATTCCATGGCGCTGCGGATTGCCTGCCACGACACGGGCGTGCATGCGAACATGTCGCCCCAGGGCGCTGACGCACGCGTGGTCTTCGATGCGGTCGAGCAGGCGCGCGTCGAGTCGATCGGCGCATTGCGCATGGCCGGCATGGCATCGAACCTCAGTTCGATGCATGCGGAAAAATACTCGAAGGCGAATTTTTCGGGCATCGAACGGCAGGAAGACGCGCCGATCGGCGAAGCGGTCGCCATGCTGGTGCGCGAGAAGCTGACCGGCATCAAGCCGCCGCCGAGTGCCGGCAAGGTGCTCGATCTCTGGCGTCCGTTCATCGAGGACAAGGCGGCCGGCGATCTCGATAATCTGCGGAACGTGATCGAGGACCAGCAGGCGTTCGCCAAGCTGGTGCGGCACATGCTCACCTCCATGCAGATGGCGGAGGAGTTTGCCGACGACGACGCCGAGCCGGAGGAGATGGAGAACCCGGACCAGGAAGACCAGCCGCGCAGCAACGAGACCGAGAACGACGAGGTCGAGGAAGAGGCCGGCTCCGACGCCGCACCTGCCGAGCAGAGCGACGCTTCCGACGAGGAAATGGACGACGGCGAGATGGACGGCGCGGAAATGTCCGACGACGACATGTCGGACGACAGCGACGAACATTCGGAAACACCCGGCGAAACCCGGCGGCCCAACAGCCCGTTCGACGATTTCAACGAGAAGGTCGACTACAAGATCTTCACCCAGGAATTCGACGAGGAAATCACGGCCGAAGAGCTTTGCGACGAAGCGGAACTCGACCGGCTGCGGGCCTTCCTCGACAAGCAGCTTGCCCATCTTCAGGGCGCCGTCGGCCGACTTGCCAACCGACTGCAGCGCCGCCTGATGGCCCAGCAGAACCGCTCCTGGGACTTCGATCTCGAAGAGGGGTATCTCGATCCGGCCCGGCTGGTGCGCCTGATCATCGATCCGATGCAGCCGCTCTCCTTCAAGAAGGAGCGGGATACGCAGTTCCGCGATACGGTCGTCACCCTGGTCATCGACAATTCCGGCTCGATGCGCGGCCGGCCGATCACGGTCGCCGCCACCTGCGCCGATATCCTCGCCCGCACGCTGGAGCGCTGCGGCGTCAAGGTCGAGATCCTCGGCTTCACCACCAAGGCCTGGAAGGGCGGGCAGGCGCGCGAAAAGTGGCTGGCGAGCGGCAAGCCGCCGACCCCCGGCCGCCTCAACGACCTGCGCCATATCGTCTACAAGTCGGCGGATGCGCCCTGGCGCCGTTCGCGCCGCAATCTCGGCCTGATGATGCGCGAAGGCCTGCTCAAGGAAAACATCGACGGCGAAGCGCTGATGTGGGCGCATAACCGCCTGATCGCCCGTCGCGAGCAGCGCAAGATCCTGATGATGATCTCGGATGGCGCGCCGGTCGACGATTCGACGCTGTCGGTCAACCCGGGCAATTATCTCGAACGGCACCTGCGCGCCGTGATCGAGCAGATCGAGACGCGTTCGCCGGTGGAACTGCTGGCGATCGGCATCGGCCACGACGTGACGCGCTACTATCGCAAGGCCGTGACGATCGTCGATGCGGACGAGCTTGCCGGGGCAATGACCGAGCAGCTTGCCGAACTGTTTGCGGAAAATGGCAGGCAGCAGGGCCGCATGCGACGGGCCAGCTGAGGTCCGCCGCTTGAAACTTTCCCGCCTCGTCGTCTGCGCCGGCCTTTTCGGCGCCATCGCTTCCCCGGTGGCGCCTGCCACCGACAATGTCTCGGTCAGGGCGCGGGCTATCACGGAATTCAAGCGCGGTTCGGCGGAAACACGCTTCGGTTCGCTCGAATTTCTCGGTGGGATCGAATTTTCGTCACCTGATAGCCGGCTTCAGTCGCTGTCGAGCATCCGCTTTCGCGCCGATGGCGAAAGGTTCGTGTCGGTGCTCGATACCGGTTCCTGGCTGACCGGCCGCGTTGAACGGGATGCGAAGGGGCGTCTCGCCAACCTCACCGATCTCGCCATCAACCCGATCCTCATCCGTGGCGGTCGGGTCGGCTCGAAATACAATTCGGACGCCGAGGGGCTGGCGCTGCGGGACGGCCAGGCGATCGTCAGTTTCGAGCAGTTGCACCGCGTCGATGCCTATCCCGATCCGGGGTTCGAAACATCGGCGCCTTTGAAGAGCCTCGATCTCCCCATTCCCCGCCACGAATTCCGGATGAATGCGGGCATGGAGACGGTGGCGGTGTCACCTCAGGCAAGTCCGCTCAAGGGGGCGCCTGTCGCGGTCACCGAGCATAGCCTCGATGATAAGGGCAACCTTTTCGCCGCCATCCTGGAAGGGCCGCTCAAGGGCGTGTTCACGGTGGTGCGGCACGATCCGTTCGACGCGACCGATGGCGCCTTCCTGCCGAACGGCGATTTCCTGCTGCTCGAACGCCGCTTCAGCTTCATCGGCGGCCTCGGCATGCGCATTCGCCTGATCAAGGGCGACAGCATCCGTCCCGGCGCCGCGGTGGATGGCGACGTGCTTCTCGAAGCCGATATGGGCTATGCGATCGACAACATGGAAGGGCTCGACGTCATCACCGGGCCGGAGGGCAAGCCGCATCTGATCCTGATTTCGGATGACAACGGCAATCTGCTGCAGCGTAACGTGATGCTGGAATTCCGCCTGACGCAGTGAGGCCAGGCGGAATGCTAGTTGAGCTTAGCGGGCCGGGGTGACCTGCGGCATCGGCTTCAGCACGTTCATCAGGGCGCCATAGGGCAGGAGCAAGACGACGCCGACCAGGATCTTGACCACGAGGTCGCCGAGTGCCCAGGAGATCCAGCGCGGAGCCTCGGTGGCAAACGCGCCGAGGAGCGGTGCGGACTGGATCGCGAAGTCTTCGTTCGGGCCGATGAAGACGAAGAGCGGGGCGAAGGCCAGCGAGAAGAATAGCAGCGTGTCGAGCGCCGAACCGAGCAGGGAGCCAGCGAGCGGCGCGCGCCACCAGGTCTGGCGGCGGAGCCGATTGAACACGGAGATGTCGAGAAGCTGGCCGACCAGATAGGCGGTGCCCGAGGCGATGGCGATGCGCGGGGCGGAGGCCAGGAACGACAGCGTCACGCCGACGACAAAGCCTGCGAGAACGACGCGTCGGGCGATCGAAGGCCCGAACTGCCGGTTGGCGAGATCGGTCACCAGGAAGGCAAAGGGATAGATAAAGGCGCCCCAGGTCAGAAGATCGCCGAGGGCGATGCTCCAGAACGTTCCGACGACCGGGAACTGGACCAGGAAGTTCGACGCGACCACGACGGCCGCCATCAGCAGGGCATAGATGAAAGTATAGCGTGAGCTCAGCATTTTTTTATCCTGGGTGATGCCACCAGTTGGAGTTCTATGAAGGCCAAGAGAAAAGGCCTGGCCGGTATTACCCGTTCAAGCCTTGTTCAAAGCCGGATGATTTGTCGTCAGGCCGATTAAGCCGCAGCAGCGACTTCAGCGGTCTTCTTGACGATCTGGCGGCGCAGCAGGCGAGCGCGCATCGACAGTTCGGTCTCGTCGGACTTCAACAGGAAGGCATCGAGGCCGCCACGATGTTCGACGGAGCGCAGAGCGTGTGCCGAGACGCGCAGGCGATAACGCTGGCCGAGAGCGTCGGAGATCAACGTAACCTGGCACAGGTTCGGCAGGAACCGACGGCGGGTCTTGTTGTTGGCATGGCTTACGTTGTTGCCGGTCTGAACGCCCTTGCCGGTCAGTTCGCACACACGAGACATGGATACACCTTTGTTCTTCTGCAATCGGATGGTACTTCCGGACAATGCCGGTGCGCCGATCCAACTGGTCCTGAGTGGAAAGTTGCGGTTCTATAGTCAGTGGGGCTCGTCGCGTCAAGCCAAAACCTTGACCTAACCCTAAGAGAATCCGCCGCCAGTGCCGTGAAGCCGCTATTTTCTTGCCATGATGCACCGTCTATATGTCTGCGGGAAGACGCTTTTCGGCGTCCTCATCGGTCAGGGCAAAATCATGAACCTTCGCGGCAGTTTCGTCAGTGCCTTCGTGCTCGTCTTCGGGTTCACGGCCAATCCGCTCAGCTCGGCGGAAATCCGGCATGTCAGCGAATACAATATCTCGCTCGGGATCCTGCCGATCGCCAAGGCGTCTTTTGCCAGCGAATTCAACAGCAGCGACTACAAGATCACCGGAACGTTCAAATCGGCCGGGATCGTCAACATCATCAGCCGCATCTCCGCCGAAACCAGCGTCAGCGGGCGCATGCAGGCCGACAAGCTGCAGGCCGATCGCTACAACCTCGTCTACAGCGCCGGAAAACGCACGCGCATCTACGATGTCGAATACCGCAACGGCAATGTCACCGGGACGACGGTCAAGCCCGAGCCGACCCGCAATCCGGAGACCTGGATTCCCGTGACCGAAAAGGACCTGCGTGCCGTCCTGGACCCTTTGAGCGGCCTCATCTTCCCGGGCGACGCCAAGGTCTGCCCCAGCCGGCTGCCGATCTATGACGGTGAGTCGCGCATGGACCTGGTGCTGACGCCGAAGGGCACCAGGCCGTTTTCGACCGACGGCTTCAAGGGCGAGGCGATCGTCTGTTCGATCCGCTACCTTCCGAGATCGGGCTTCAAGCGCGGGCGCAGCGATATCGAATACCTGCGCAAGACGCCGATGGAAATCTGGTTTGCCAAGGCGCAGTCGGTAAATGTATATGCTCCGGTCTATGCCGTCATCCCGACCAGGATGGGGCAGGTTTATGTGACGGCCGTCAAATATGGCGGCTGACTAAAGCGCCCGTCCGGGCGCCCAAGGGGGCAGGGGTGAAAATCCGGGGGACGTTGATCGGTTTTACGGCGATCCTGATGTGGTCGTTGCTGGCCCTGATGACGGCTGCATCCGGAAAAGTGCCGCCTTTCCAGATGAGCGCGATGACGTTCGCGATCGGCAGCCTGCCTGGCATCGTGCTTTTTATTGTCAGGCCCGAGCGTATCGCGCTCCTGAAACAGCCGCCAAAGGTTTGGATCACCGGCATCGGCGGCCTGTTCGGTTATCATTTTCTGTATTTCACCGCGCTCCGGAATGCGCCGGCGGTCGAGGCCGGGCTGATCGCCTATCTCTGGCCGCTGTTCATCGTCGTCGGCTCGGCCCTGCTGCCGGGCGAGAAGCTGCGCTGGTATCACGTGGCTGGCGCTGTCGCCGGGCTCTGCGGCACGATCGCCATCGTTTCCCGCAACGGACTTGCCTTCGACGACGCTTATCTCATGGGTTATGGCGCCGCCTTTCTCTGCGCTTTCACTTGGTCCGGTTATTCGCTGCTGACGCGGCGCTTCGACCGGGTTTCGACCGATGTCGTCACCGGCTTCTGCCTCGGTACCTCGCTGCTGTCGCTGATCTGCCATCTGGCGCTCGAGACGACCGTCTGGCCAGCCGATGGCGGCGAGTGGGCGGCGGTCGTCGGGCTTGGCCTGCTGCCGGTCGGCGCGGCCTTCTATGCCTGGGACTACGGTGTCAAGAACGGCGATATCCAGATCATCGGCGCGGCCAGTTATGCGGCGCCGCTGCTGTCGACGCTGATCCTGGTCGCATCGGGTTTTGCCGAAGCGAATTGGAGCATCCTGCTTGCCTGCCTGCTGATCACCGGAGGGGCGGTGCTGGCGGCGCGGGATATGTTCCGGCCGAAGCCGATTGCGGAAGCCGTGGCCGAATAGGCGTTCCTTAAGGGTCGGGGACGTGGGGGGAAGAGATGTATCTGTTGTTGTGGGCGGTGCTTGCCGTCTCGATCGCGCTTGCGATCCATTATTTCCGCTGGCTGAAAAGGCCGGCGGGCCATCTTCGCGCGGTGCTGAAGACCTTACCGGTCTTGCTGCTTGTGCTCTATGCCGGTCTTTCCGGCGCCCCGGCGCTGTTGATCGCAGCGCTGGCGCTGGGTGCACTCGGAGACGCCTGCCTCGCCTACGAGGGAGAGCCAGCCTTCGTCGCGGGGCTCGCGGCCTTCCTGGCTTCGCATATTGCCTATGCGGCGCTGTTCTGGCCGTCGATAGAACCGAGCCTGCTTTTTACCTCCGCCTGGCGTTATACGGCGGCATGGATCTTCGTGGTGCTGACAGGCATGACGTTGTTCATGCTGTGGCGGCCTGCCGGACGGCTCGTCATCCCTGTCGCCGCCTACGGGATCGCGATCGTCGCCATGGCGCTTTCAGCGCTGGCGGTGAAGCCGATCCTGCCGGCGGCCGGTGCTGCGCTGTTCGTCATGTCCGACACTGCACTGGCGATCCAGAAATTCCTGGTCAAGCCGGATGCGCCTGTCATGGCGAGGTTGAGACCATTCGTGTGGGGCACTTACTTCGCGGCACAGCTGATCTTCACGTTGGCGATTGCCGGGCTTCCTTCGGCCTAGGATGACGGCTCCCAGCCGGGCGGCGCCATCTCGAAGCTCGAAAACTGAAAGCCGGGTGCGACCGTGCAGCCGACCAGCGTGAAGCGACCAAGCGGTTCCGCTGACTGCCAGGCGTCGGCCGGGACCACGGCCTGCGGTCGTTCTCCTGTGGCAAGGTCTGTTCCGAGCCTCACCTCTTCGACAGTTTCGCCGTTGGAAATCCGCAGCAGCAGCGCATCACCGGCATAGAAATGCCAGGTCTCGGCCGCGTCGCGAACCCGATGCCAGTGGGAGCGTTCGCCGGCTTCCAACAGGTAATAAATCGCCGTCGAATGGCCGCGCGTGCCGCCTTCGGCGTCCCGAAATGTCTCGACATACCAGCCGCCCTCCGGATGCCGCTGCATGCCGAGCGTGGTGATGATCTCCTCTGGCGTCATTCAGAAATTATCCTTGCGCTTGCGGATTTCGGCAAACACTTCCTCGTTGGATTTGCTCTCCATCAGGAGGTTGCGGCGGATGGCCGGGTCCGATGCGCGCAGGAAGGGATTGGTCTCCTTCTCCAGCCCGATCGTCGTCGGAATGGTGAACCGGCCGGCCGCGCGTTGCGCTTCGATCTCGCTCGCGCGCGCCTGCAGACGCCCGTTGTCCGGATCGACGCTCAGCGCGAACTTCGCATTCGAAAGCGTGTATTCGTGACCGAAATAGACGGCCGTCTCGTCAGGCAGAACGGCGAGCTTCTGCAGCGAATGCCACATGTCGGCCGCCGGGCGTTCGAACAGCCGGCCGCAGCCGAGCGCAAACAGCGTATCTGCCGCAAACAGGATCTTGTCGTCCGGGAAATGGTAGCAGATATGGCCGGCGGTGTGGCCCGGCGTCTCGAGGACGCAGACGAGATGATCGCCGAACTGGAATTCGTCACCATCCGCCATGGTCCTGTCGAGGCCGGGAATGGCAACCGCTTCGTTGAACGGGCCGATGATCTCCAGCCCGAACTTTTCCTTGAGCGCCAGGTTGGCTTCGACGTGGTCGCCGTGGTGATGGGTGGTGAAGATGTGGGTGATCTTCCAGCCGCGGCGGGCCGCCGCCTCGAGGATCGGCTTTTCCTCCGGCGCATCGATCGAGGCCGTCAGGCCGCTTTCCGGATCGTGCACGAGAACGCCGTAATTATCGCTGCGGCATGAAAAAACTTCGAGTTCCAGTGGTCTCATAACATAACCCCATTGCTGAAAGTGTTTTGCGTCAGAATGTAGAGACTGGTCCCTTGAAGTCCAACCACCGTCTGGTACCAAATTACGCATGCATACGGATATCGTCGATCTTCGCGAATTCTATCACTCGCCCCTCGGCCACCTTGCCGAGCAGTCGATCACGTTCGCGCTGTCGTCGCTCTGGGCGCGGCTGCCGGAGGAGCGGCTGGTGGGCCTTGGTTATGCGGTGCCCTATCTCGACCGATTCCGCGCAGATACGGAACGCACCTTCGCCTTCATGCCGGCGGGGCAGGGGGCGGTGAACTGGCCGGTCAGCGAGCTTTCCTCGACCGCTCTCGTCTTCGACGAGGAACTGCCGCTGCCGGACTCTTCCGTCGACCGCGTACTGATGGTGCATTCGCTGGAATTTGCCGAAAACCCGCGGGAGACCTTGAAGGAGCTCTGGCGGGTGCTGGCGCCCGGCGGGCGGCTGGTCATCGTCGTGCCCAACCGGCGCGGCGTCTGGGCGCGCATGGAACACACGCCGTTCGGCTCCGGCCGGCCGTATTCGCGCGGGCAGCTCACCTCGCTGCTGCGCGAGACCAACTTTACGCCAGGCGCCAGCGCCGAGGCACTGTTCTTCCCGCCGTCGAAGATCCGCGCCGTGCTGAAGCTGCGCCAGGCCTTCGAGCGCATGGGCCGGCGCTTCTGGCCGGTCTTTTCCGGGGTGATCGTGGTGGAGGCCCAGAAGCGGCTCTACCAGGGCCTGCCGGTCGCCGCTCGCGCCTCCCGGCGCGTCTTCGTGCCGGTGCTGGCGCCGCGGGGCGTGCCGACGACGCGGACCCGGTGAAGAAACGGACCCGGTGAAGAAGCGATAGTCCCGCCCTTCGCTTGGCTCGGGGCGTTCGTCATTCGAAACGATTCACGGGATCGTTTCGTCGGCCGCGCCGACCATTCCTCACCACTCGACAAAGCCGAAATTCGGCTTTAATCCCACTGGATCACACCCGCCGTTTAAGGCTTTCCAAAAAGGTTGATCCGATGAGCATCGTCACGAGTGAGCCCGTTCCGCGTCCAGGCATCCTGGATATCGCCGCCTATGTGCCCGGCAAGGAACATGCTCCGGGCGTAGCGCGCGTCTTCAAGCTTTCGTCCAACGAGACGCCGCTCGGCGCCAGCCCGAAGGCGATCGAAGCTTTCAAACAGGCGGCCGGCAACCTCGAACTCTATCCTGACGGTCAGGCGATGGCGCTGCGCGAGGCGATCGCCTCGGTGCACGGGCTCAATGTCGCGAACATCATGTGCGGCAACGGCTCGGACGAGCTGCTGGGCCTGCTCTGCCACGTCTATCTCGGCGCGGGCGACGAGGCCATCATCACCGAACACGGCTTCCTCGTCTACAAGATCCAGATCATGGGTGCCGGCGCCAAGGCGGTCGAGGTGAAGGAGAAGGACTGCACCGTCGATGTCGATGCAATCCTTGCCGCCGTCACCGACAAGACGAAGATGGTGTTCATCGCCAATCCCGGCAATCCGACCGGCACCTATGTCCCGGTCGCCGATATCCGCCGCCTGCATGCCGGCCTGCCGAAGAGCGTCATACTCGTGCTCGACGCGGCCTACGCGGAATATGTGCGCAAGAACGACTACGAAGCCGGCCTCGAGCTGGTGTCGTCCAACAGGAACGTCGTGATGACCCGTACCTTCTCCAAGGTCTACGGGCTTGCGGCGCTACGCATCGGCTGGATGTACGGCCCGGCCGGCATTCTCGACGCCCTGAACCGTGTGCGCGGCCCGTTCAACATGAACGCCCCGGCGATTGCCGCGGGTGCCGCCGCCATCCGCGACCAGGCTTTCGTCGAAAAGGCCGTCGAGCACAACAATCTCTGGCAGGGCAAACTCACCCATGCGCTGGAGACGATCGGCCTCAAGGTGACGCCCTCGGTCGCCAATTTCGTGCTCATCCATTTTCCGGATGTCGACGGCAAGCGGGCGCCGGAAGCGGACGCCTTCCTCACCAGCCGCGGTTACATCCTTCGCGCCGTCCGCGGTTACGGCTTCCCGAACGCCCTGCGCATGACGATCGGCTCGGAAGAGGCCAATCGCGGCGTCATCGAGACGCTCGGCGAATTTATGGGCAAAAGCGCATGAGCACGCCGCTTTTCGACAGGATCGCGCTGATCGGCATCGGCCTGATAGGCTCCTCGATCGCACGGGACGTCAAGGAACTGGGCCTCGCCGGCGAGGTGGTGATTTCCACGCGCAGCGCTGAAACGCTCAAGCGTGCCGAAGAACTGGCGCTTGGCACACATTATGTTTCCTCAGCCGCGGACGCGGTGAAGGATGCCGATCTGGTCATCGTCTCGGTGCCGGTCGGCGCATCGGAAGCGGTCGCAAAGCAGATCGCCGGCAGCCTGAAGTCCGGCGCGATTGTCACCGATGTCGGCTCCACCAAGGCCTCCGTCATCGCGCAGATGGCGCCGCATATGCCGGAAGGCGTGCATTTCATCCCGGGCCATCCGCTGGCGGGCACAGAAAAATCCGGGCCGGACGCCGGTTTTGTCGGCCTGTTTCGGGAGCGCTGGTGCATCTTCACGCCGCTCCCGGAGACGGATCCGGTCGCGCTCGACAAGCTGAAATCCTTCTGGATGGCGCTCGGCTCGCGCATCGACGAAATGGACCCGCAGCACCATGACAAGGTGCTGGCGATCGTCTCCCACCTGCCGCACATCATCGCCTACAACATCGTCGGCACGGCGGACGATCTCGAGACGGTGACCGACGCGGAAGTGATCAAATATTCCGCCTCCGGTTTTCGCGATTTCACCCGCCTTGCTGCGTCAGATCCCACCATGTGGCGGGATGTCTGCCTGCACAACAAGGATGCGATCCTGGAAATGCTGGCGCGGTTTTCGGAAGACCTCGCCTATCTGCAGCGGGCGATCCGCTGGGGCGAGGGCGACAAGCTGTTCGAACTCTTCACCCGCACCCGCGCCATCCGCCGCTCGATCGTCCAGGCCGGCCAGGACGTCGACGCGCCGGATTTCGGTCGCCACGCACTCGATACGAAGAAGTGATCGCTCAGATCGGCGGGATTTCGCCGATCTGGATGAAGCCGCCAGCGAAAACCTTGCCGCGGTTGATGGTGAGGTCGAGCGACGCGCTCTTGCCGCGGCCGAGCGCGGACAGCATGTTGGCGGCGGTCTTCAGCGTCGGGGCGATCTGCGGAAACGCCTGGCTCAAGCTGTCGCGCCAGGCATCGATCTGTTCGATCCGGAGCTTCAGCTTGCCCGACAGATAACCCTGCTCGTCGAAGGAGAAGGGTCCGGAAACGGTGATCAGCTTGCCATCACCGAGATCAGCCGAAATGCTGCGCATCTGGCCCTCAGTGCCATAGAGAACGGTTCCGTTCGGATCGGATCCGTCGATCATGCCGGCGCGGCCGGTCAGGGTCAGGTCGAGATTGGCCGTGAACCGCGGCAGAAGCTGCGGCAGGTCCTTCATCACCACATCGGTGTTTTGCAGCGTCATGGCCGCGTCGAGGTCGGTGCCGTTCTGGCGCAGATGGATTTCGGTGTGACCGGCGCTGATATTGAAGGCCTGGCCGGTGGTCGACGACAGGATGTTCGTCCTGGCGTTCTCGATCACGGTGGAGGTGCGCTCCACCCCGCGAAACCGAGTGGTCAGGCTCGACTGGAAATTCTCCCAGGTGGTGGAGACCGAAAGTCCGTGGCCGGTGCGGATCTCGATCGGCGAATCGAGTTCCCAGACGATATGGCCGGGATTGTAGACCTGGGCGGCGGACCGCAGGGATCCGAACATTGCGGAAATGCCGTTGGTGCGGTCGTCGACCGAGACCTTCGAGCAGAACAGGCCGATCCGGAACGGGTAGCCGCGATAGTCTGCGTCCGTGCATTCCGCCGAAATGCCGCGCCGTTCCTGGCTGCCGAGCAGGGCCAGCGTCCGCTCCTTCAGCATCGACGCCGCATAGAACCAGCCGGCGGTGTAAAGTGCGATCACCAGCACCACTCCGCAGGCGAGTAGCCATAATTTGCCGCTGACGCCGGTTCGGCTTGACGCTGCCATGATGTTCTCCAATGGTGCTGAAAACTTGGGGCGGGATGCTTCAATTGGAATGGTGTGGCGCGGGATATGGACGAATTTTGGGTGTTTGGCTACGGGTCCCTGATGTGGAATCCGGGTTTTGCGTTCGAGGAAAGACTGCCCGCACGTGCCTTTGGCTTCCGCCGCTCCCTCTGCGTCTGGTCCTACGTGCATCGCGGCACTCCGGATCGCCCGGGCCTTGTCCTTGGTCTTGACCGTGGCGGCTCATGCCGCGGTGTCGCCTTCCGGGTGAGCGAGGAGAACCGGGCGGACGTGCTCGACTATCTGCGCCGGCGCGAACTGGTCACCAATGTCTATCTCGAGAAAATTTTGCCGGTGGCGCTCGGAGATGGGCGGCAGGCGAGGGCGGTCGGCTATATCGTCGATCGCCATCATGTCCAATATGCCGGCGCGCTCGAGATCGAGCAGGCGGCTGAGATCGTCCGCGTTTCCGCCGGCCAATCCGGGCAGAACGACACTTACGTGTTCAACACGCTCGAGCATCTCAAGGAAATGGGAATCCGAGATCATTGGCTGGAAGGCGTCGGGGCCGCGGTGGCGGCTGCCGTCTGACTTACGCCGCAGTCTGGCCCTTCAGCTCCGCGAGCCGCTTCACCGCCGAGGGCGGCAGCGGCAGGTGCGGATTGGCGGCCACGGTCTCGACCAGCAGCTTGTCGCTTTCCCGTTCCAGCGTCTCGACCAGATGGGCGTAGAAGGCATCCGGATCCATGCCCGGTGCGATCGGCGGCAGGATGCGGACCTTGAAATGGCCGGGATATTTGATGAGCTTGCGGCGACCCCAGAACAGGCCCCAATGGGCGACGACCGGCACGACGGGTACCTCGACGTCGCGATAGATACGGGCGATGCCGTAGCGGTATTGCGGCTCGGCGCCCGGCGGGCGGCGTGTGCCCTCGGGGTAGATGATGAGCTGGCGGTTGTTTGCCATCTCCTCCTTCGTCCGGTTCATGACGTCGACCATCACCTTGCCACGGGCGCCGCGGTTGACCGGGATCATCTTCTGCTTGGCGGCGTACCAGCCGAATAGCGGGATCCACATCAGCTCGCGCTTGAGGATATAGACCGGGTCCCGCTGCCAGGGCAGAAGTGCCACGGTATCCCAGGCGGATTGATGCTTGGGGGCGAAGATGCAGCCGCCCTCAGGCACGTTTTCCAGCCCCTCGATCTCGAAGGTGGCGCCGACGATCTTTGCCATCAGCCAGTTGCAGGAGGCGGCCCAGGCTTTGGGGATGCGGTAGGCCGCCTTGCGCGGCATCAGGAAATAGATCGGGCTGAGCACGATCATGCGGACGATCAGGTTTGTGTAGAAGGCGATGTTGAAAAGAACCGAACGCACCAGCAGCATGAAAGGCTTCCTCTTGGACAGGCGTTGCCTACACGAGATCGCGCCGCGAAAAAAGCGCTAGGGCCTCATGCGGAGGGAAAAGTGTCAGGGCGCGGGCTTTGCCGCGGTCTTCGGCGGGTCTTCGTTGCGCAGTCCGGTACCGCGCTCGATGCCGAACCAATCGCGGCAGGTGGCGAGCACGACCTTGCCGTATTCGGAAAGCATGGTGCGCAACACGTCCGGCTCGGCGAACCAGGCTTTCCGGGTGAGATCGGAACTGACCACCGGATAGGCAATGAACTCGGTCACCGGATCGGCACGGCGCAGTTCGTGCAGGCTGCGCAGCATGTGGTAATTGTTGGTGACGACCAGCACCGACCTGTATCCGTGGTCGTGGATCCAGCGGGTGATTTCGTTGGCGTTGCCGATCGTGTCGATCGCATCGTAGCCGATATCGACGCAGCAGGCGAAGAGGTCCGGCGAGGCCTGCGTGACTTTGCGGATCTGGGTCGGGCTGGTGGACGGATGCGCGCCCGAGATCAGCAGACGCTGGCCGGCTCCGTCCCGTAAAAGCCCGAGCGCCTGCTCGATGCGCAGGTAGCCACCGGTCAGGACGACGATCGCATCGGCCTTGACGCCGTCAGGCGTCTTCAGCGACGTCACAGCGTTCGCAAACCACAAAAACCCCCCGAAAAGCAGGGCCAATCCGAGCACGCAGACCATGATGATGCGGCGCGCGGCCCATCGCAGCCGGCTGTTGCGCGAAAACACTCCCCCGAGCCGCCGCCGCGGGTGGCGGTCCGCTCCATTTTCGGGTGTGGTCGGGGCCGGTGTCATGATTGTCCATAGCCGGAGATTCGTGGCGAGAACAGGGCCAACCTACAGAGGGAAGGCGACCGATTCAAGAAGCTGATAACCCGTCGGATCGCGCCGGATCGGAACGGATCAGGTCGATCTCGTCGATCGTGCGCATGACCGTGAACCGGGCCGTCAGCGTCGTCAGCAGTGCGATCACCACCATGGTCGCAAAGATGCCGAGATAACCGCCGACGCCGATGGTGAAGGAACCGAACAGCGCGCTCGCCTGGTCGCTCTCCGGCGTCGCAAGCGAATTGGCCTGCCACATGTTGGCGATGGCGAATATCGCGGCCGCGAGTGCACCGCCGGTGGCCGAGCCCTTGATGCTGATCTTCAGGAAATGTTTCTGGAATTCACCGGCCACGAAAGAGCTTTCGGCACCGACGAAATGCAGCACCTCGACGATATGGCGATTGCCGGACAGCGCTCCGCGGGTCGCGAAGATCACCGTCAGGATCATTGCCGTGAAAACCAGGACGAGGACGCCCATGCCGATCAGCACCGTCGTCTGGGCCATGGACACCAGGCGGTCCACCCAGGTGCGGTGATCGTCGAGGAAGGCTTGCGGGATTTCGGTCTTCAGGAGGTCGCGCATCCCGGCGAAATCGGGCGGGTTCTGCTCGTCGATGGTGACGATGACCAGGCGCGGCACGGGCAAGTCGGCGAGGTTCAGCCCGGTGCCCAGCCACGGCTCCAGAAGCCTTGCGGTCGCGCTTTCGTCCATGATCGTGCCTTCACGGGTGCCGACGAAGGTGAGCGCCAGGTCGCGGGCCTTCTTCAATGCCGCGTTCATGTCGAGCCCGTCGTCGGGCTTGATCTGGATGGTGATCTCGCGGGAGATCTGGCTCTGCCAGCTCGATGCCGTGGCCCTCACCATGCTCACCGCGCCGAGCGTCAGGCAGGCAAGGAAGGCCATGATGGCAATCACCACCATCAGCGCATTGCCCTGGATGTTGGAGGGCGGCAGGATCGGCGCGGTCGGGCGCACCCGCATCTCGACGCGGCGCGGCTGCTTCTGGCCTGCTGGTTGAGTCTGCTGCTCGTTTTCGGGCCTCTGCGATTGGGCGCTCTTCGGCGCTTTCGGGCGGCTCAGCTCATTCATAGATGTCGAGCCGCCCTTCGGTGAGGATCATCCGCCTTGCATCCACCTGGTCCATCAGCGCCAGATCGTGGGTGGCGATGACGACGGCGGTGCCGAGCCGGTTGAGTTCCAGGAAGAGATTGAGGAGCCGGCGCGCCATCGGCGGGTCGACATTGCCGGTCGGTTCGTCGGCGAGCAGGATTTCCGGCTGGTCCATCAGGGCGCGGGCGATCGCGGCACGCTGCTTCTCACCGCCCGAGAGGACGGCGGGCAGCACGTTGATGCGCTCGCCGAGCCCGACCCATTTCAGAAGCTCGATCACGTCGTTGCGGTAGGAGCTTTCGTCCTTGCCGCGCACGCGCAGCGGCAGGGCGACGTTCTCGTATGTCGTCAAATGGTCGAGCAGGCGGAAATCCTGGAAGACGATGCCGACCCGGCGGCGCAGCATCGGCAGTTCGGCACGGGGGATCTGCGACAGGTCGCGGCCGAACATGTGGATGATGCCGCGGGTCGGATGCAGCGACATGAACAGCAGGCGCAGCAGGGTGGTCTTCCCAGCGCCCGATGGGCCCGTGAGGAACTGGAACGAGCGCTTGGGGATGTCGAAGGTCATATCCCGGAGGATTTCGGGACCCATCCCATAGCGCAGACCAACATTTTCGAAATGAATCAACGGATGACCCAGTCCTCGCTCTTTCGACTCTCTGGTGCCCGTCTATCTCTTAACGACCCGGGTAAACGAACGGTAAATCACGCGCGGAAAAGGGCTAATTTCAGGCCGTATTTGCGAAGCGTTAACCATTTCAATTTACGACTGAGCAGGATTCGATTCAATGCCCGCAATCCCGAACAAAGGGGAAAACGGGCCGAAGAGGGCCCCATGAGCACGTTTGGCAGCCATCAGGGCAAAACAGTCAACCGGATGGACATCCTGCCGCCGGAACCTTCCAGGCGCACGACCCGGGTAAATGCGCGGCGCGGCGAGGTGGTCGATGCCCAGTTCGTCCCGGTTCGCGAGACCTTCCGCAGGAACCAGACCCCGCGCTCGCACAACGACAACCGAACCAGGCGCGCGGATTCCGCAGTCGCCGCATCGTCGTTCGCTGAGCGGGTCCTCGCCCGCATAGAGCGTGGCCTGATGCGTCTTTCCGCCGACTTCTTCTCCGCGGTCGTTGCCATCGTCTTCGTTGCCGTTTTCAGCCTCGCGGGCGGCTTCACCTTCCTGTTTGCCGGGTCAGCGACGGCCGAGGCCGGACCGACGCTCGACATCACCCATGTGACGATGACGCCGCAGGATGCCAACGGCATGCGCGTGCTGCTGATCAACGGCATCGTCGAGAACCGTAGCGGCGGCAATCGTGCCATGCCGCAGATTCGCGCCGAGTTGATGTCGGGCCAGACGCTCATTACGACGACGCTGATCTCGCCGCCGGCCTCGTCAATCGAAGGCGGTCAGAGCCGTGGTTTTTCGGCACGCGTGCCCCACCCCGGTGGAAAACTGCCCGATCTGCGGCTTTCCTTCGCCGAGCGCGGCGCCTAGAGCTTTCTCTTTCCCGGCTGATTGTGGTATCGCGGTTTTTTACGGACACGCAGGAGAACCTCATGCCCGTCGTACGCGGCAAAATCATCGAGCCGCTTTATACCGCCGAACAGATCGCTGAGCGCAACCATGCGATCGCGGCGCAGATCGCCACCGGACCGACCAAGGATCTCTTGGTCATCGCCATTCTCAAGGGCTCGTTCATCTTCGCCGCCGACCTGTTGCGGGCGCTGCATGACGTGGGTCTGGCGCCGGAAGTCGAGTTCGTCACGTTGTCGAGCTACGGCGCCGGAACCGTTTCGCAAGGGGTGCGGATCGTCAAGGATATCGACAGCGACGTAAAGGATCGCGACGTTCTGTTGATCGATGACATCCTGGAATCCGGCCGGACGCTGAAATTCGCCAAGGAAATGCTCTATGAGCGTGGCGCCCGCAATGTTTCCGTCGCCGTGTTGCTCGACAAGCGCGTTAAGCGCCAGGAGGACCTGGAGGCGGATTACGTCGGTTTCGAATGCCCGGACTACTTCGTCGTCGGCTACGGCATGGATGTCGCCTACGCTTTCCGCGAGCTGCCTTTCGTCGGTGTCGTGACCGGAGACGCCTGACCGATTTGCCTGGCCCGGGCGAGACGAGGTGTTAACCATGTCGGCCCGCAATGGGCCGGCGTTTACTCCTCGACAAGAAAACTCTGTTGATTTGCTTCCCACATAAACAAAACACGGGAGCGATCACCGCAATGGCAAAAATCCTGATTACCGAAGACGAGGATTCGCTCCGCATGTTCGTTGCGCGGGCGCTTCGTCTCGATGGTCATGAGACCCATGAAGCGGGCGACGGCGCGGAAGGTCTCGAAAAGCTGAGCGAAGGGCCCTTCGATCTGCTGCTTTCCGACATCCGCATGCCAGTCATGGACGGCATTGAACTGGTGCACCAGGCGTCGGCCAGGTTCCCGGATCTCAAGATCCTGCTGATGACCGGTTATGCGGAGCAGCGGGAGCGAGCCGACGATCTCGCGGCCAAGGTGATCGACGTGGTGCAGAAGCCGTTCGCGCTGCCCGATATCCGCCGGGCCGTCGCCTCGGCGCTGGCGACCGGAAACTCCCGAGCCGCCTGATCGCTCAGCGAATATCCAGAAGCCGTTCCAGGTATTGCCGCTCCGCCTCGCCGGAGAGCGCATTGCCGAGCTTTTCGCGGATCGCTTCAAGGATTTCCCGGGCACGCTGGACGTCGATTTCGTCAGGCACCTTCACCTGATCGCCGAAATCCGGGCCTGACGTGGCGCGCGGCCGCCCGAGCGGATCGCGCCCGTTCTGGCCGCCCTGGGTCATGTTCTCGCCCGGGCCGCCGCGCTCCTGGCCTTCGCCCTGACCCTGGCCCTGCTGCTGCATGGCCTGCATCATCTGCTGCATCATGTTCTGGGCACCCTGACGAAGCGCATTGAGCGCATTGCCTTGGCCCTGAACCGCCTGGTCGCCCTGGCCTTCGCCGAGTGCCTTGCCGGCATTGCCCATCTCGCTCTGCGCCTTGCCGAAACCTTCGCCGGGCTGCATGCCGAGGCCCTTCAGCGCCTGCTGCAACTCTTCCAGCTTCTTGCCGAGGCCTTCCTGCTGGGCGCGGAGGTTCTTCAGCGCTTCCCGAAGCTGCTCCGCAGTCATCTGGTCGGTGTTCTGCTGCCCTTGCTGACCTTGTTGGCCCTGCTGACCTTGTTGTTGCTGGCCCTGCTGCTGTTGCCCTTGCTGGCTTTGATCGCCGGGCCGCTCGCTGGGATCGCCGCGCTGCATGCGGTCGCGCAGCGCCTGATCCAGCTTGAAGGTCTGGTCCATCAGCCGCTGCTGTTCCTGCATGATCTCGCCGAGCTTGTCGATCTGCTGGCGCATCTGGCCGTTCTGCTGCTGCTGGCCCTGCTGCCCGCGCTGGGGCCTGCCGGCCTGCAGGTTGTTCATCATCCGCTGCAGCTCGTTGAGCATCTGCTGGGCGGCATCGCGATTGCCGGACCGGGCGAGGTTCTCGATCTGGTCCATCATGTTCTGCAGGTCGCGCTGCCGGATGACGTTCTGGGACTGCATGTTGTTGGGCGCCTGCGGGGCGTTCTGCATCCGCTGCGCGAGTTCGTTCATGAACTGCTGCATGGCTTCGCGCAGTTCCTGCATCAGCCGGGCGATCTCCTGGTCGGACGCCTTGTTCTGCAACGCTTCGGCGAGATTGCGCTGGGCGTCGCGCAGGCGGCGCTCCGCCTGCGACAGGTCGCCATCCTCGATGCCGAGCGCGATCTCCCAAAGATATTCGGCGGTATCCTTCAGCTGCTCCTCGTTGCGGGCGAGTTTCATGCGTTCGAGCGCCGAGCGGATCAGCAGGAAATGGCTGAGATTAGGGATGGTTTCGTCGGGGCGGATCGCCAGCGCCTCGTTGAGCTCGATGGCACGGGGCATCTGGCGGGTGTCGAGCGCGAAGACCTGGCGCTCTTCCGCGACGGCGGCGGCGAGCGGCTCGGAAAAGCCACGCGACGGCAGCACCATTTCATGGGCAGGGCTGCGGCCGGTCTGGCCGGCGCCGTCCTTGGCAACCAGGGTGATCCTGACGCGCTTGCCGGCGAGCGGATGCTCGATCAGGCTGCGGCTCGTCAGGGCCTTGACCTCGCGGCTGTTCTGCCGCGGCAGGTCGAGCCGGTAGTCCGGGGCCGGATAGAGCGGGGTCGCTCCCGGAGCCGGCTGATCGACCGGTTCGATCAGCGCATGGGCTTCGCGGATGCCGTAATCGTCCTTGCCGGTGAAGCCGATTTCGAGCGCACCGTTGACCGAACGCTTCGGCTGGCCATCGAAGGCGATTTCCGGCGGCCGGTCGGGGATGACGTCAAAAGCCCAGCTCTGGCCGTTGACGGTCAGGCTGCCGCTCTCGGCGACGTTAAGCGCATAGGTGCGGGGTGGCCGCTGCTGGTTGGGCTGCTGCGGTGCAGCCTGCTGAGCCGGTGGCTGCTGGGCGGTCTGCTGTCCCTGCTGGCCGGGGGCGCCCTGCTGCGGTTGCTGCGCCGCCGTTTCCGCCGCCTTCTTGGCTTCCTCGGTGGTTAACGTCGACGGTTGCCCGCCGGCCTTCGGGGCGAAGACCACGGCCTCGCCGCCTTCACCGCCGGTGACGCGCACGGTCAGCGCCGAGTTCTGTGGGATCGAGACGGCAGCAGTGGTGGTGGTGACCTCGCGGCCGGTCAGGAAGACCGGCGCGCGGCCGGTATAGGACGGCGGCGTCAGCCAGGCGTCGATGCGCAGGTCCGGGTTGATGCTCGGCGCCGGCGGCGCGGGCCGGAAGGCATCGGCAGGAGAACCGCCGCCGTTCGAGAAGGAATAACCGAGCGCGACGACGAAGACGAGAGCGGGAATGGCACGCAGGGCAAACCGGTCGTGCCGGGCGATATCGGGCTGCGGCAGGCCCGCATCGAGCGCCGCGATGCGCTCGGCCATGCGGATCTGGTGTTCCTTCCAGAGCGCACGTGAGAAGGGCGTCTCGAAAGCCGGATGGTCGTCCTGGACGCCGACCGGCTGGTGGGGCAGGTTGTTGCGGACTTCGAGAAGCCGATCAGCGTCGGCCACCGCCGGCCAGCGCAGGCGGGTCAACGGCAGCAGCGCATACACGAAGGCAAAGGCAAAGCCGCCGACCAGGACCCATCGCAGCCAATCCGGAGCGATCCGGAAAATCCCGAACCAGGCAGCCGACAGGAAGAGTGCCGCTATAGCGAGGGGCGCGAGCAGCAGCGGCAAAATCCGTTCGAAAAACAACACGATCCGGGCGAAAGACCGTTTCAGTGCAACGCGACGCGCAAGCACAGGATGCAATTCGAAGGCACCTTTGCGGATGAAGCTCATGCGGTCCGACTCCAGTCGTGGCGGCGCAAATCAAGCTTCCAAGATAACGATGTTTGTGGCGAAGACGAGGGCAGGGGGCGATCCGCCCCCATATTTTCCAGGCTTTCCCGTAAAAGTGAACGGCGCGTTAAATGTTCAGTCCAGCCATGCGGGCACGGAATCGAGGCCGATGAGCTCCTCGTAACTGCCGCGTGGGCGCACCACGTGGAACTCCGATCCCTTCACCAGAACCTCCGGCACCAGCAGGCGGCTGTTGTAGGTGCTTGCCTGCACGGCGCCGTAGGCGCCGGCGGACGAGACTGCGATCAGGTCGCCGGGCCTGGGTTCGGCCATCTCGCGGTCCAGCGCCAGATAGTCGCCGGTTTCGCAGACCGGGCCGACGACGTCACCCTTGATGCGCGGCGCATCGGCGGCCGGCACGACGACCGGACGGATCTCGTGATAGGCGTCGTAGAGCGTAGGACGGATCAGGTCGTTCATCGCGCCGTCGACGACCACGAAGGACTTTTCGCCGCCGTCCTTCACGTAGATGACCTCGGTCACCAGAATGCCGGCATTGCCGACGATCAACCGGCCGGGCTCGGTGACGATCTTGCAGTTCAGCGATCGCAGCTGGCGCTTCACCGTTTCCGCATAAGCATCGGGCAGCGGCGGGGGATTGTTGTCCTGGCGGTAGGGAATGCCGAGACCGCCGCCGATATCGACGTGATCGATGCGGTGGCCGTCGGTGCGCAGCGTCTCGACCAGTTCGCGCAGCAGCCGGAAGGCATGCTCGAATGGCTGCAATTCGGTGATCTGGCTGCCGATATGCATGTCGATGCCCTTGACGTCGATGCCATCGAGCGTTGCGGCATGAGCGTAAACGGCGCGGGCACGCTCATAGGCGATGCCGAACTTGTTTTCCTTCTTGCCTGTCGAGATCTTGGCATGTGTGCCCGCATCGACATCCGGGTTGATGCGGAAGGAGACATGCGCTTTTCTGCCGGCTTTCCGGGCGCGCAGGTTGAGGACTTCCAGTTCCGGCTCGGACTCGACGTTGAAACAGTAGATGCCGGCCGATAGCGCCAGGTCCATTTCCTGCACCGTCTTGCCGACGCCCGAGAACATGATGCGGTTTGCCGGAATGCCGGCCGCCAGCGCGCGACGTAGCTCTCCGCCGGAGACGACGTCGACGCCGGCTCCGAGCCGGCCGAGCGTCTTCAGCACCGCCTGGTTGGAATTCGCCTTCATCGCGTAGCAGACCATTGCGTCCACATCGGAGAACGCCTTGGCGAAAACCTTGTAGTGACGTTCCAGAGTGGCTGTCGAATAGACGTAAAAGGGGGTCCCGACCGCCTTGGCGATTTCCGGGATCGACACGTTCTCGGCGTGCAGCACGCCGTCGATGTAATGAAAATGATTCACGGTAAAACTCGGAGAAATTACAGGAGCGGGTCGAGCAGGAAAGGCCGGTTGGCAACCGGCTCGGCTTTCTGTTCGCCCGGTTTGCCGCTCTTGCGGATGTTCTGCTGCTCCACCGGCGTGCTCGGGCGGTCGAGGCTGCCCTTGCGGCCGCAGCCGACGACAACGATGCCGGCGAGGCTCAGCACAAAGGCGATGCGGGCGATTTTTACCAGGGACTTCGACATTCTATTCCTTCTCCGGCACGGCTGCGGAACTTTCATAGCGAAGTTCGGCGCCCTTGTGCAGTCACTATCCGGCATCACTTCTCAAGCGTTCGTTCCGGCCGGCATCAATTCCGGGCGCGCCACCAGGCGATCTGCTTCCTCACTTCCGCCGGCGCGGTGCCGCCGAAGCTGGTGCGGCTGGCGACCGAAGCGTCGACGGAGAGGACGTTGAAGACCTTGTCGGTGATATCAGGATTGATCGACTGCAATTCCTCGAGCGACAGTTCGGAAAGGTCGCAGCCCTTCTCTTCGGCAAGCGCCACCGCACGGCCGGTCACATGATGGGCGTCGCGGAAGGGAAGGCCGACTTCACGCACCAGCCAGTCGGCGAGGTCGGTCGCTGTCGAATAACCGGCACCGGCGGCGGCACGCATCTTGTCGGCACGGATCGTCATGTCGCGCATCATGCCGGTCATGGCGGCGATCGCCAGTTCCAGGTTCTCGGCGCAATCGAAGACCTGTTCCTTGTCTTCCTGCATGTCCTTGGAATAGGCGAGCGGCAGGCCCTTCATGACCGTCAGCAGCGCCACCAGCGAACCGTTGATGCGGCCGGTCTTGGCACGCACCAACTCGGCGGCATCCGGGTTCTTCTTCTGTGGCATGATCGACGAGCCGGTCGAAAACGCATCCGACAGGCGCACGAAACCGAATTGCGGCGTCGACCAGATGACGATCTCTTCGGCGAGGCGCGACAGGTGCACTGCGCAGATCGCCGCGACCGACAGGAATTCCAGCGCGAAATCGCGGTCGGAAACGGTGTCGATCGAGTTGCGGGTCGGCTCGCGGAAGCCGAGAGCCTTGGCCGTCATGTGGCGGTCGATCGGGTAGGGCGTGCCGGCCAGCGCTGCGGCGCCGATCGGGCTTTCGTCGAGATGGTCGATCGCGTGGCGGACGCGGGCGCGGTCACGGCCGAACATTTCCACATAGGCCATGCAGTGATGGCCGAAGGTGACCGGCTGGGCGGTCTGGAGGTGGGTGAAACCGGGCATGACCGTATCGGCATGTTCCTCGGCGCGGTCGAGGAAGGCGGCAATCAGGCCGGTCAGCATCGCTTCCGTCTTGATGAGCTCTTCCTTCACCCAAAGGCGGAAATCGAGCGCCACCTGGTCGTTGCGGGAGCGCGCCGTGTGCAGGCGCCCGGCGGCGGGGCCGATCAGCACTGCCAGCCGCGCCTCGATGTTCATGTGGATGTCTTCGAGCTGCCTAGAGAATTCGAACTTGCCGGTTTCTATCTCTGACATGATCGTGTTCAGGCCAGACACGATCAGGTCTTTATCTTCGCCCGAAATAATGCCCTTTTCCGCCAGCATCGTCGCATGCGCTATTGAGCCGCGGATATCCTGGGCGAACAGCTTCTTGTCGAAACCGATCGAGGCATTTATCTCCTCCATGATCGCATCCGGCCCTGAAGCGAAGCGTCCGCCCCACATCTGGTTGGAGGATACTGCGTCCTTCGTGCCGTCAGCCATGATGCCTAGTCCTGGAGTAATTGATGACGACCAAAAGACCTTTCGGCCTTCCGTCCGCCAGATTGATCGTGATTGCCGCCGTTGCGGGAATACTTGCCGGTGCCGTGGCGGTATACGTGAGTAGTATGGGGTCTGGCAATGGCGAGAGCGGGCTTCTCGCCCAATCCTCCGGCGCCTGCGAAGGTGCCGTCGAGACGGTGAAGTCGGTCTCGCAATTCTCCAAGGGCCAGGTCGCCGCCATGGTTGCCGCGCAGCCACCGAGGCCGCTCGATCTGGCCTTCAAGGGACCGGACGGGAAGGACCTCAAGACCGCCGATTTTGCCGGCAAGACGGTGCTCCTCAATCTCTGGGCCACATGGTGCGGCCCGTGCCGGGAAGAGATGCCGGCGTTGAACGCGCTGCAGAAGGGCATGGGCGGACCGGATTTCGAGGTTGTTGCGGTGAATATCGATACCGGCAGCGACGAGAAGCCCAAGGCCTTTCTCGCCGAATACGGCATCGATGCGCTCGGTTATTACCGCGACAGCTCGATGGGCGTCTTCAATTCGCTGAAGAAGGAAGGCCTCGCCTTCGGCCTGCCGGTGACCTTGATCATGGATAAGAAGGGCTGCCTGATTTCGGCAATGAATGGCCCGGCAGCCTGGGACAGCCCGGATGCGAAGGCGCTGATCACGGCGGCGAAGGGGCCTTAGCCCGCAATTTTCAATTGAAGTAATGCACACTGCTACTTTATGCTGCGTTTGGTTGTGATGGCCAAAGCAGACGCGCCCCTGTCAGGCGCATCGGAGGAGATGGGCTCCTCCGACCCGGCGAAGGCCTCGCCATCCAACTGGAGAGTGAACTATGTGGCTCATGCCATTTAGCATCACGTTTATCTTACGGAAAACCCGCACGAGCTGGCAGGCAAGCGTGCGGGTCACATTCCAAAAATAAACCAGAGAGGCGGGCGAAAGCTCGCCTCTCACTCCGTCAATATAGTTTGAAATGCCTTTTTTGACAAGGCAAGGCCAAAATAGCGTCCGCTTACCGCGTCGGCACCGGCACTTCGCCGCGATAGTCATAGAACCCGCGGCCGGCTTTGCGGCCGAGCCAGCCGGCTTCGACATATTTTACCAGAAGTGGGCAGGGGCGGTATTTGCTGTCCGCCAAGCCGTCGTGCAGGACCTGCATGATCGACAGGCAGGTGTCGAGGCCGATGAAATCGGCGAGCTGCAGCGGACCCATCGGATGATTGGCGCCAAGCTTCATGGCGGTGTCGATCGCCTCGACCGAGCCGACGCCTTCATAAAGCGTGTAGATCGCTTCGTTGATCATCGGCAGCAGGATACGGTTGACGATGAAGGCCGGAAAATCCTCAGCGACGGTCGCTGTCTTTTCGAGCGCGGTGACATAGTCCTTGGCGGCCCGGAAGGTCGGCTCGTCGGTGGCGATGCCGCGGACCAGTTCGACAAGTTTCATGACCGGAACCGGGTTCATGAAATGTATACCCATGAAGCGCTCCGGACGGTCGGTGGCCGACGCCAGGCGGGTAATGGAAAGCGAAGAGGTGTTGGTGGCGAGCAGGGCGTCGGGTTTAAGGACTGGACAGACCTGCGCATAAATCTTGCGCTTGACGCTCTCATCTTCCGTTGCAGCCTCGATCACCAGGTCCATCGGCGCGAGGTCGTTAAGGTCGGAAGAACCGGCAATTAGCGAAAGAGCTGCCTTGCGCTCGTCGTCGCCGAGCTTGCCGTTGGAGACCTGGCGGGCGAGATTGCCGTTGATGGTGGCGAGCGCTGCTTCGATCCGGTCCTTGGACACGTCGTACATCTGCACCTTGTAACCGGCGAGAGCCGAAACATGTGCAATGCCGCAGCCCATCTGGCCTGCTCCGATGACGCCGATGCTTTTTATGACCAAACCCATGGTTTCGCTCCCTGGGCGTTTACGCTATCTCTAGCGTACGCCGATTTTATGAAAATGCCGGACTGCATGTATGCAGCCCGGCAGATTGTTATTCCGCTACATGTCGTTTTGCCAGCATTTTTCGCGCTTGCGAAATGAACCGGGCTCAAAGTGCCTTTTCAAGCTTCGGCAGGATTTCGAAGAGATCGCCGACGATGCCGTAGTCGGCGACCTGGAAGATCGGGGCTTCCTCATCCTTGTTGATGGCGACGATGACCTTTGAATCTTTCATGCCAGCGAGATGCTGGATGGCGCCCGAAATGCCGACGGCGATATAGAGCGCCGGAGCGACCACCTTGCCGGTCTGGCCGACCTGCCAGTCGTTCGGGGCGTAACCGGCGTCGACCGCGGCACGGCTTGCGCCGACGGCAGCGCCGAGCTTGTCGGCCACCGGAAGGATGACTTCCTGGAATTTTTCAGACGAACCAAGTGCCCGGCCGCCGGAAATGATGATCTTGGCAGAGGTCAGTTCCGGGCGTTCGGACGACGAGAGGGCATCCGAAACGAAGCTCGACAGGCCCGGGTTCGCCGCAGCCGAGACAGTTTCGACCGAGGCGGAACCGCCTTCGCCAGCCGCCTGGAAGGAGGCGGTGCGCACCGTGATCACCTTTTTGGCGTCGGTCGACTGGACCGTCTGGATGGCGTTGCCGGCGTAAATCGGACGCTTGAAGGTATCCGCCGAAACCACCTCGATGATTTCCGAGATCTGCATGACGTCGAGCAGCGCCGCGACGCGGGGCATGACGTTCTTGGCGGATGCCGTCGCAGCCGCGATGATCGTGTCGTAGGAGCCGGCCAGCGAAACGATCAGAGCCGAAAGCGGCTCGGCCAGGTTGTTGGCGAGACCCGCATCGTCGGCGAGCAGCACCTTCGAGACGCCAGCAAGCTTGGCGGCGTCGTCGGCCGCAGCCTTGGCGCCGGAGCCCGCGACCAGCACGTGCACGTCGCCGCCTATTTTAGAGGCGGCCGAGAGCGCCTTGGCGGTCTGGTCGTTGAGGCTCGAACCGTCGTGTTCTGCCAGAAGAAGAATGGCCATGATGATGTTCTCCCTTTCCTTACAGAACGCCGGCGGTCTTCAAGGCGCCAACCAGTTCCTCGACCGTCTTCACCTTGATGCCTGCCTTGCGGCCGCCCGGCTCCTCGGTCTTCAGGACCTTTAGGCGCGGCGCGGTGTCGACGCCGAAATCTGACGGAGCCTTCTTGTCGAGCGGCTTCTTTTTCGCCTTCATGATGTTCGGCAGCGAGGCGTAACGCGGCTCGTTCAGGCGAAGGTCGGTGGTGACGACGGCCGGAAGCTTGATTTCGATCGTCTGCAGGCCGCCGTCGACTTCGCGGGTCACTTTTGCGGAACCGTCCGCGAGCTCGATCTTCGAGGCAAAGGTCGCCTGGGCGGAGCCGAGCAGAGCTGCCAGCATCTGGCCGGTCTGATTCGAATCGTCATCGATCGCCTGCTTGCCGACGATGATCAGTCCCGGCTGTTCGGCATCGACGATACCCTTCAGGATCTTGGCCACGGCAAGCGGCTCGACCACGTCGTCGGTCTCGACCAGGATCGCCCGGTCGGCGCCCATGGCGAGCGCGGTGCGCAGTGTTTCTTCGGCCTTGGCCGGGCCGATCGACACGACCACCACTTCTTCCGCCTTGCCGGCTTCCTTCAGCCGCAAAGCCTCCTCGACGGAGATTTCGTCGAAGGGGTTCATCGACATCTTCACATTCGCAAGCTCGACACCCGTGCCGTCCGGCTTCACCCGGATCTTCACGTTGTAATCGACCACTCGCTTGACTGGCACCAGGATCTTCATGGGGTCCTTCCTTGACTATCTCCAGCCGCAAATTGCGACATTTGCTGCTTCCTCATTTGTCAGTTGGCGACATGGATACGCATTTTTCGCGCGATTACAACGCGGATTTGCCGCCGGGCATTGCCGTTTTCTCATAGTTCTATTCGGTTGCCGCGGCGATCCGTGGAACGTCCGGCTTAAGCTCGACTGCCTTCGGGGTCACGATGTTGCGGTCGAACAGCGGCACGCCCTTGCGGCGCATGAACAGCACGAGGATGGCGCCCGCGATGATGCCGCCCACATGTGCGCCCCAGGAGACCATGCCGTCGAGATCGAGCGCCAGCATCGCAAACTGCTGGACGATCCAGAGCGCCAGCGGAATGAAGGCAGGCAGTGGCAGCGGAATTCGGAAGAGCACCAGCACCCAGACCCGCACGCGAGGATGCAGCAGGAAATAGGCCGCAACCACGCCGGAGATCGCCCCGGATGCACCGATCAGCGGGCCTTCCGAGCTTGACGCCACGAAACCATGGAGAGCGGCGCCCGCCGCTGCGCAGATGAGATAGAAGGCGAGGAACTTCACATGCCCCAGCGCGTCCTCGACATTGTCGCCGAACACCCAGAGGAACAGCATGTTCGAGGCGAGATGCCAGAAGTCGATATGCAGGAAGGCATAGGTGACGAAGGTCAGGTCGTCGGGCACGATCACCAGCGACGGATCGAGCGTCGCGTAGTTGAAGATTACCGCCGGAATGAAGCCGAGCCCGAGCGAGGCGTGTTCGGCCACTTCAGGCGCGGAAAAATTGGTGAACAGCCATATCAGCACGTTGATGGCGATCATGCTGATCGTGACATATTGCACGCGGATGTATTTGAGTTCGACGGCGTCGTGCAGCGGGATGAACATGCTGTGGCTCCTCCGCCGTTGCGGTTATCGGTTCTTGCCCGGGATCCAGAGTATATCGGCTTTGCCGCCGTCATTGGCAAAACGCGCCGCCACGAACAGAAAGTCGGAAAGCCGGTTGATATATTTCAGCGCCGGGGCGCCGACGGTCTCGCTTCGGGAAAGCTCAACCATCAGCCGCTCGGCGCGGCGCGACACGGTGCGGGCAAGATGAAGATGAGCGGCGGCGGCAGAGCCGCCCGGCAGCACGAAGGAGGTCAGCGGATCGAGATGGGCGTTCAGCGCGTCGATCTCCGCTTCCAGCCGCGTCGCCTGGGCTTCGACGATGCGGAGCGGCTCGTAGTCGAGCTTCTCGCCGGTATCCGGCGCGGCAAGATCGGCACCGAGATCGAAGAGGTCGTTCTGGATGCGGAAGAGCATGGCATCGAGCTCGGCCATGCCGGACATGTGCAGGCGCGCCAGTCCGATCGTCGAATTGGTCTCGTCGACCGTGCCATAGGCTTCGACGCGTAGGTCGTGCTTGTCGCGGCGCGGACCGAAAACCAGCGCCGTGGTGCCGTTATCGCCGGTGCGCGTGTAGATCTTGTTGAGCTTTACCATCCGCCGTCATCAGAATCAGGTCGGGCGACCGCCGCCCGTAATCCAGAGAGTGAGCATGATGAGGACGATTGCAACCGCCTGCAAGAGAATACGCAATTGCATCAGCTTATTGGATTTGTTGGCGTCGGTGCCCTTCAGCATGTTGAACAGCCCGCGGATCAGGACGAGCGCGACGAGGCCCATGACGATCAGGGCAAGCACGGTTGTGAAAGTAGACATTGTCGGATTGCTGCCTTTCAATCCAGCCGGCGCATCAGGTTATAAAAGAGCGCGGCCGGGAGTATTCTTTTCAGGAAAGCGCCCTGCTTGGCGGGCTTCGTTACCAGATAATGTGGCTTCGGACGAGGTGCGGTCAAGGCATGCGTCAAGACGTCATAGACCGCCTCAGGCCCCAGTTTATGGCGGCTGGCCTGACCCCCTCCCTCGAGGCGCCTCAGCTGCCGCCGATACTGCTCCGCATGGACCGAACCTTCGAGGTCGACATGCTCGCGGATCTTGGCAAGAGCATTGGCCGTGAAGCGCGAGGTGATCGGGCCGGGTTCGATGAGGCTCACCCCGATGCCGCTGCCTTCGAGTTCCATGCGCATGGTGATCGTCAGCCCTTCAAGTGCGTATTTCGAGGCCGTGTAGGCGCCGCGGTAACGATAGGGCAATAGCCCCAATATCGACGAGCAGTTGACGATGCGGCCCTGGCCCCTTGCGCGCATGACCGGGATCACCCGCCGCGTCAGCTCATGCCAACCGAAGAAATTCGTCTCGAACTGCTCGCGCAGCACGTCGGTCCCCAGGTCCTCCACTGCACCCGCCTGGCCGTAGGCGCCGTTGTTGAACAGTGCATCGAGCCGTCCGCCGGTGCGATCCAGCACGGTTTCCACCAAGGCTGCGATCGTATCGGGCCTAGTATAATCCATCAGCAGGGTTTCGATGCCGTCTGCTTCGAGCGGGGTAAGATCTGCCTGCCTGCGCACCGTCGCGAACACCCGCCAGCCGTCCGCCTTCAGAGCCCGGGCGCAATGGGCGCCGATGCCGGAGGAACAGCCGGTAACGATGATCGTTCTATTTTCGGCCATTCAGTAAGGCTCCCTGTACAATCGAAAGAGTTCCTCCCATATTTCCCGCCACGTCACAACGGAGTTGCCCTTGCCCGAAGAAAACCGCCCCGTCCGGTGGTATCGCCTCGCCTTCAAGGTTCTTTGGGACGCCTACTGGCACTTCTCGGACGACGATGGCTGGGCGATGGCGAGCCATGTCGCGCTTTCGGGCCTGCTGGCGCTGTTTCCGTTCCTGATCTTCGGCACGGCGCTCGCCGGTTTCCTGGGAGCCGGCGGTTTTTCGGAAACCGCGGTGCATCTCCTCTTCGACACCTGGCCGGCGAATATCGCTGCACCGATCGCTTCGGAGATCCGCCAGGTGCTGGAAATCCCGCGCGGCGGGCTGCTGACGATCTCGGTCCTGGCGGCTGCGTATTTCGCCTCCAACGGGGTCGAGGCGCTCAGGATTTCCCTCAACCGCGCCTACCGCGTGACGGAAACCCGGCCCTGGTACGTGACCCGGCTCGCCAGCCTCGGTTACGTGATCGTCGCGGTCGTCATCTTCGCGGTGATCAGCATCCTGCTCGTCGCGGTGCCGGTCGCGCTCCGTTTTGCCGAAACCCGCTTTCCCTGGCTGATCGGCGACCTGACGCGGGCCGCGAACTGGGGCCTTTATGGCACAGCCCTCTTGCTGATGATCGGCCTGCTGCTTTCGCACAAATGGCTGCCGGCCGGGCGGAGGCGGATCATCGACGTGCTGCCGGGCGTGACGCTGACGATCGTCATCTGGACCGCGTTCGGTCTCGGTTTCGCCTCCTACCTCTCGACTTTCGCCAACTATGCGGCGACCTATGCGGGGCTGGCGTCGATCATGATCGTGCTGGTCTTTCTCTACATGATCAGCGTGATCTTCATTCTCGGTGCCGAGTTCAACGCTGCCCTGATGAAATACCGGATCTATTCGGTCTTCTCCCGGTTCCGGCGGGAGCGCCGCAAGCGCGGCGAAGCGCTATCAAAAGCCAACCAGGCGACGGATGTCGGCAACGGAGAAACCCTGGCCGCGAAGCGCCGCGAGCCCGGTTGAGCCCTCGCTTTTCGAGAGCTTCCGACCATCCGCTCCCATGATCAGCCGGTGGTGGTGGTAGACCGGCTGGGGAAGGCCGAGCAGTTCCTGCAACAGCCTATGCACCGCCGTCGCTTCGAAAAGGTCGAGCCCGCGCACCACATGGCTGATCCCTTGCGCGGCATCATCCACCGTCACCGACAGATGGTAGCTTGACGGTGCATCCGAGCGGGAGAGGATCACGTCGCCCCAGGCCGACGGATCGGCGATGATCTCGCCGCGTTCTCCGTCGCCGGTCTCGATCCAGCTCAGCGGTGCCTCGATCAGGCCAAGTGCCTTTCCCATGTCGAGACGAAAGGCGTGCCGGACACCATCGGCGATCAGTCTCCGCCGCTCCGTCTGACTGCGACTGCGGTCATCGTCGGGATAGAGCGGCGAACCGTCCGGATCGCACGGCCAGCTCTTCCCATCCGCCTCGCAGGCCGCGACCCTGGCTTTCACCTCGCCGCGGGTCAGGAAGGCCGGATAGACGAGATCCATCTCGGTCAACCGATCAAGTGCCGCGTGGTAGGCGTCGAAATGTTCGGATTGCCGCCGCACCGGCTCTTCCCATCCAAGCCCCAGCCAGCCGAGATCGCGATAGATCGCCTGCTCGAACTCCGGCGTGCAGCGCGCAAGGTCGATATCCTCGATGCGCAGCAGGAAACGGCCGCCATTCGCGCTCGCCATGTCGTGGTTGAGGAATGCCGACAGGGCGTGGCCGAGATGCAGAAACCCGTTCGGGCTTGGCGCGAAACGATAGACCGGTTTATCAGAAGGCGGAGCGGGCATGATTTCTTCTGCCATGCTTTTTGAAAAACGGCCATGGGGAGGCAACCGGTGGGGAGACAGGCGGTGGCGATCATCCGCGATCATTCCGACATCCAGGCAGGGCTCGAGGCGCTGGTGGCGCTCGATCCGCGGCTTGCCGATGTCGTCGAGGCTTCCGGCCCGGTGCCGCTCAGGCTGAACGAGCCTGGCTTTTCCGGCCTTGCGTCGATCGTCGTCTCGCAGATGGTGTCGAGGGCGAGCGCCGAAGCGATCTGGCGGAGGATAACGGTCGCCGGCCCGGTGACCGCCGAAGGATATCGGGCGCTCGACCCCGCCGTTATCGCCACGTTCGGCCTTTCGCGTGCAAAGGCGGCAACGCTTCTTCATTTGTCCACAGCAATTTCGGAAGGGCATTTCGATCTCGCATCCGTCTGCGCGCTCGAAACGGGTGAAGCGATCCGCAAGATGACGGCGCTTCCCGGCATCGGTCCATGGACCGCGGAAGTCTACCTGATGTTCTGCGGCGGACATGCCGATATTTTTCCGACGGGCGACGTGGCGCTGCAGGCCGCAGTCGGCCATGCGCTTAGCCTCGAAACACGGCCGTCGGCTAAAAATCTGGGAGTGATGGCTGAAATCTGGGCGCCGTGGCGATCCGTCGCGGCCCGGCTTTTCTGGGCTTATTATGCGGCGAAAATGCGCCGCGACGTCACACCTCTCGGCTGAAGCCGGGAACAAGTATCCCACTGCATTTATTGGGCTTCACATTCCTGTAACAACGGACCTAATATAGAAAGTACGGATGCCGAATCGGGTAGGAGCGTCATTTGACGATTGCAGTCTCCCCGCAGGCCCTGCCGGCGCTCGTCCTGAACGCCGACTACCGGCCGCTGAGTTATTATCCCTTGTCGCTTTGGTCCTGGCAGGACGCGATCAAGGCGGTTTTCCTCGACCGTGTGAACATCATCGCGGAATACGATCACTCGGTCTGCTCGCCGAGCTTCTCGATGAAGCTGCCGAGCGTCGTCAGCCTCAAGACCTATGTCCAGCCGACCCGCAACCCCGCGTTCACCCGGTTCAACGTCTTCCTGCGCGACAGGTTCGAGTGCCAGTATTGCGGAGAACACGACGACCTGACCTTCGACCACGTCATCCCGCGCGCTCATGGCGGCGAGACCACCTGGGAAAATGTCGTGGCCGCCTGTTCGCCCTGCAATTTGAGGAAAGGCAGCAAGCTGCCGAAGCAGGCCGCCATGTTTCCACACCAGAAGCCCTACCAGCCGACGGTGCAGGACCTGCACAATAACGGCCGGCTGTTTCCGCCGAACTATCTGCACGAAAGCTGGATGGACTATCTCTACTGGGATACGGAACTGCAGCCGTAAGACGGATGGGCGCAGCAAGAATCTGGAATTCGGAAGGCCGCTTCACGCGGCCTTTTTTGCGCCGAGGAACGCGATGGCGGCGAGGATCACGCTCGCAATCACGTTCCAGCCGGCAAACGAGAGGCCAGCCACGCGAAGGGCCGCCTCGGTGCAGGACGGGCCGTGGACCGTGTTCAGATCGGAAAGCAGGCTGCCGGCATTGGTGGTGACGCCAGCCCCGCCGCCGCAGCTTGCCGGACCCTCCCAGAAAGCCCATTCGACGCCCGCGTGATAGACGCCCATGCCGGCGCCGACCAGCATCATCACGCCGATGACGACGAGCAGCGCCCGGGTGACCGAGGCGGGCAGGCCGATTGCCGAGACGACGATCGCCAGGATACCGACCGGAATGCCGTAATAATAGGGATCGCGCTGCAGGAGGCAGAGCGCGCAGGGGATGTAGCCGCCGATATACTGAAATGCCAGCGCCCCGCCGACAGTCGCCGCCATGCCGAGCGTCACGGCCACGGCGTAGCCGATACCGGCGCGGGAACGGGGTGTGGAAGCTGTGAGCGCCATGCGCTTCTCCTGAATGGTTTGACCGGCCGGGACGCCATGGCCTCCCTTAGAGCAGATGTGCCGGCGCCGTAAGACAAATTATCTTGAACTCGGCACCCGATCGCCACGGGAGGCGCGTTACCAAGTCTCCGCCCTGGGGAAAACATGGGTGTCGCCTTCGGATGATTTGCGTCGACCGCAAATTGGCGATTGATGCGGGCAACATCCTGAGCTAAGAACCACCATCGGATGGAGGCGAGTCATCGTCTTACAGGTTAGCACCCGTAGCTCAGCTGGATAGAGTGTTGGATTCCGATTCCAAAGGTCACAGGTTCGAATCCTGTCGGGTGCGCCATTTCTCCGGCGAGAAATCCAAGTAGCCCTGCATCATGCGCTCCGCGATATGGAATACGATCGTCCTGACTCGAATGGGGCGAGATCGTTTGGGCCAACTTAGTCGATCACCGTCGTGAAAAGTTCGAGTACCAATTCCATTCCCCAGGTTCGTCCTGCATCAACGGAGAACGCTCGGCTATAAATCGGGGCTTTGGGGTCGCGCTTATCCCAATGGAATTTCACGAGAACGTCTTTGCCGGCGACAACCTCACGGCCAAAGAATTCACCGTTGTCGCCGTCGAACGAGCCAACCTTTCCGCGGTCGAGTTTCACTGCGTTGCTGTCAGCCCAGTAGATCGTCCACAGGCGCGTCTGCGGATCGAATAATCGCACGGTGAGGCCTTCGAATGGCTTTCCGTCAAATTCCGTATGGAAAATGTCGAAATTGCCCAACCCCAGCAATACGGGGCGGAGTTCCTGGGTCGCGTCAAATTCCTCCCATTCGTCGCTGCCGGCCAGATGTTTCTTCAATGTACGATTTCTGATGTTCCACTTACCTATCAAATAGTCGAAATCATTTTTCGACGAAGTCTCGCTCGCCGTTATCGCGAGTTGCCCATCTGACGTAATAGAGAACGCACGCATGCATATACCTCTTTCGGATGGCTTTGCGCGCCAGCACTCGGACATGAATGTCGGGCCGATGACCATCGCGCGGGGGTCGCATTTCGGATCGCGCCGCCACTTCGACCGGACCCGAGGCAGGTCTCGTCGTCCGCGCCGACTTTGTCACCCCTAGCCCGCAAACGCGCACGCCGAAGGCCGGTTCCGCTCGACCGATTAAAAAGCGAACAGGCCAACCGTCCCGGATGCCCAGAAACTACGCCGTGCAAAGGCTCGGCTGTCGTGGGCCCGGCAAGGGCTTCGCGCCGTTCGTGCCTCTTAGCGGTAGAGACCTAAGGCTGCGGAGACTGGTCGAAACACTCGATCAGCATTTCGATGAGGACCCCTACCTTCCTGGCGGGATGCTGCGCTGGCGGGCGGACAACATATATACCTGCCGCAGGGACTGGATGGCGTGTCATAACGGGAACCAGCGCCCCGGAGGCTAGATATTCACCGATCAGGCCATCGGGGAGGTATGCGATCCCCAGCCCTGCCAAGGCGGCGGCGACCAGAGCCGTGCCATTGTCGGCCTTGAAGCGCCCTTGCGGGCGGACCGTGATGGTTTTGTCGCCGTCCATGAGTTGCCAGGCTTCCGTGCCCTGCATGAGGGCCTGATGGGTGAGCAGTTCTCCCGGCGTCTCAGGCGACCCATGCGCCTTGATATAGTCCGGGCTCGCAACGACCTTCCCATAGATCGGTCCGACGCGTCTGGCGATCAGGCTGGAGTCCTGAAGATAGCCAAGCCGTATCGCGCAATCATAACCCTCCGCGATGAGATCGACGACGTGATCGCTGTAGCACGTGTGGATTTGGAGCTGCGGGTGGCGTCGCGCCATTTCCGCCAGCACGGGGGCGAAGTGAGTCGGCCCGAAAGAAAGCGGCGCGGCGACCCGCAACCGCCCGCGAAGGTCACCCGCGGGTAGGATCGTTTCCCTGGCCACCTCGATTTCGGCGGAAACCCTGGCTGCGTGGTCCCGGAAGGTTGCGCCTGCCTCTGTCAGAGAAGCCCCGCGTGTGGACCGGGCCAGGAGCTGGACACCAAGCTCCGCTTCAAGCCGCACAAGCCGTCGGCTGACCATCGATTTGGAGACGCCAAGCCGCAGCGCGGCCGAGGTGACGCCTCCCGCATCAGCAACTTCGACGAATGTCCGGAGATCTTCGATATCCACTCAACGTTCCTCATTCTGCGACACAGCTTAGCACAGGCGAGGGCTACCGCATCACAAACAGGAATGACAAGTTTCGTCCCGCGGCAGCGCCTCGGAGGATGCATGTCTTTTGCGCAAACGCGCTTCGATAAACCGCCAACATAGGATGAAACCATGACCTTTCGTAACGGCCTTGACTCACTTCTCCGCCCCGAAGATTCCGTCCTCGTCCTGATCGATCATCAGCCCTATCAGCTGACCAACCTCAATAGTCATGATCCTCAGGCAGTCGTCAACAATGTGACCGCGCTGGCAAAGTTGGCAAGAGCTTTCAATGTTCCGACGATCCTCACCAGCGTGATAGCGGATCGTGGCGGCAGGCTCTTCAAGCAAATCACTGACGTCTTCCCGGGGCAGGAAGTGATCGATCGGACCTGGGTGAATACCTGGGAGGACAAGAAGGTGGTGGACCTGGTCAAGGCGACCGGCCGCAAGCAATTGATCATCGCAGGTCTGTGGACCGAAGTTTGCGTAGCGATGCCCGCAATTCAGGCAGCCGGCGAAGGCTGGGACGTGACCGTCATTACCGACGCATCGGGCGGAAGTTCAACCGAGTCTCACCAGGTCGCCATCCAGCGGATGATCGCGGCCGGCGTTAACATGATGACCTGGATGGCTCTTGCCGGCGAATGGCAGCGGGACTGGGCGCGCACCGAGCACGTCGAAGAACTGACCGAAGTGCTCATCTCGCACATGAGCGGCAGCGGCATCGCGTATCTGTGGGAGCAGCAGCTTCTCAACACGCCGGTGCCGCGCACCGCTAGCTGATCCGGGCGGGGGTGACGAAGGTCTGGTGCGATCCAGCGCCAACACGCCGGTCGTCTGTGCCTGAACGCAGGGCGGCCGGTGCGATCAACCCACTTCGCTGCCAACCCAGCGACTGGGGCCTGCTTGGCTGTGCTGCTGTCTGGATTGTTGATGCTCTCCGGGATCGTACCCGCATCTATCGTGGTTTACGGCCGGTCGTTTCGTAAAACAGATGCGAGGTCACGAGCCTGCCCGGATCGGCCAGATCATGCTGCAATTCTGCGATCAGGTCGTTCAATTCATTCCCGTCAGCAAACGTTTCCTGGGCGAGTTCGTCGCGGCAACTGGTTACGAAATCCAGCAGGATCGTGCGTCTCGGATGTCCCGGCGGATAGACGTTCACAATCGGCTTCACGTCGATCTCGACCAGCCCGGCGTCACGCAGCAGGCGGTGGGTCTTTCGGCCGATGAACAGATCGACGCCGTGCGCTTCGGCATAGGCGGTATAAATTTTCAGCAAGCGGTCCCATGCCCGCGACGGCGGATCGCAGAGAAGCGCACCGAGGTCCGCCTCGTAGCTCGCAACGGTGCCGCCCGGCCGCACCAATGCAGCCATTTCCGCGACGATGCGCTCCGGCTCCGGCACATTCACCAGGACGAGCCGGGCGGTGACGAGGTCGAAGGCGTCAGGAGGAAGGCCGCTTGCTTTTGCGTCGGCCTCGACGATCTCGACATTGGCGAGCTGTTCCGCTGCGATGAACCGGCGCGCGGCCTCCACAAACGCCGCGTTCCTTTCAACGCCGACGACCCGTCCGTCGATGCCGACCCGCGCCGCGAGGAGGTCCAGAAGCCCACGTGGGCCGCAGCCGAGATCGACCACGCGCGCGCCGCCGGTGATGTTGAGGCGATCGAGAAAGCGCTCCGCCTCCGGCTCGAGCAGATCAGTTTGCTCCAGGAGCCGGCGGCTCTCGGCTTCGCCTTGCCCAAGCAGGTAGAAATCTCGTTTCAGCATTTCCTCTGTCCTTCCGCTGAGATGGCCCTGGCAGCATCGATCAGCGGGCGGCACGTTACAATCGGCCTCGATGGCGATTTACTCTTCCGAAATGCGAGAGAATGCGAGTAAGCCCCGGGGCTCGCGGGAGGGGGCAGTGGATCGACATGATCTCTCTTCAGGCCGTGGACTATAACCGCTCGCGCTTCAGCCGGGCCGCCAGTTCGTCGACGAACAGCCGCGTCTTGGCGAGCGGTATCTTGCCGGACGGCCAGACCGCGTAAATTGGAATCTTGCTGTCCTCGAAGTTTTCGAGAACCAACTCCACGGCGCCCTCATCGACGAGGCTGCGGATCTGCCATAACGGCGTGAGCCCGATGCCGAGCCCGCTTGCCACCGCGGCATGCGTTGCTGCCGCGCTGTCGCTGCCGAAGCGTCCATTCACACGCACGGCCTTGCGCCGCCCGCCGATCCGGAATGTCCACGTCTCGCTCGATCCTTCGGCATGGCGCAGGACGCATTGATGTTGCGTCAGATCGTCGGGATGTTCGGGGCGGCCATACTTGGCAAAGTAATCAGGCGATCCGAAGACCACCGCGCGAAGGTCGCCGAGCCGCCGCGCCTTGAGGCTGGAGTCGGCCATATCCCTGATCCGCACCGCCAGGTCGAGACCCTCTTCCAGTAGATCGACCATCCGGTCGGAGACCTTGAGCTGGATCTCGATGCCGGGATAATGCTGCATGAAGGCGGTGATTGCAGGGACCACATAGGCCGGTGCGAAGAGCACCGGGGCCGCTATCCTGAGCAGGCCGGTCGGCTCGCTGCGCGCATCGGCAGCCTCCAGCCTGGCATCGTGGATTTCCGCCAACGCCGGTTTGACACGATCGTAGAAAGCCCGTCCGGCTTCCGTCAGATATGAGCGGCGGGTGGTGCGCCGCACCAGTTCGACGCCGACGCTCTGCTCCAGTGCCGCAAGCGAGCGGTTGATGGACTGCAGCGACCGGCGCAGATGACGCGCCGCCGCTGTCTGGCTGCCTTTCTCGCCGATGGCCAGGAAGGCCTCGAGGTCATCCAGTCGCTCCATATCCATTCTCTCGTTTTGCGGAAAAGTATATCGCGGCCGCCGCCAATTGTCGCGTCGCGGACCACCCTCCATCTACGAGTGACGTGCCGGCCCTGTGCCGATTTCGTCAGATAAAGACGGAGACTTCACGATGAGCAAAGCATTCGAAGCGCCGCGAATTCTTCATGCCAGCGACCGAACTGGCGGTTTCCCAAGAGCACTGTTGCGCTGGTGGGATCGGTTCCGCGCCGAGCGCCGAATTCGTGCCCGCGTGAGGAAACTGGAAGCTCTTGACGACCATATACTGCGCGATATCGGCCTGAGCCGCAGCTACGTCGAGCATGTGGCGCGGCACGGACCCGAAACAGGCCGCAGCGGAAACGGGAAAGGCAGCGACTTGTGAACCGGCCGGACGCCGGAGTTCGGACCCTCATGGGGAGTTCCAGCACGCGCCGGTCGTCAATTGTCGTACCGGCATTCCCTCTTACGGAGGCATCTCATGACCCTCAACAGACGTAGACTACTCGGCGGCGGCCTCACCTGTGCCGCAGCGTTTGCGACGGACGCGACGAAGGCAGCAGGCGCTGTCGAACGCCCCGCGCTTCCTGCCGCCGATACATTTAACTGCTGCGCCGAGGTGGTCGGTGAAGCGTCGGAAGATTTCGGGCATATCATCCACCGTCGGCCTCGCTCCGTGTTCAGGCCGTCCTCCGCGGCCGAAGTCGGGACGGCGATCCGATGGGCCGGCGACAGGGGGCTGAAGGTCGCAGCCCGCGGGCAGGGTCACTCGACCTATGGCCGCTCCATGGCGGATGGCGGCGTGGTCATCGACATGCGCGGGATAAACACCGTCCGTCGTGTCGACGCCGATCGTATTGTCGTCGGCGCCGGAGCGACGTGGCGCGAGGTGCTCATCGCCGCCTTGACGAGCGGGCTCACCCCGCCGGTCCTCACGAATTACCTGGAGCTATCGGTAGGCGGCACGCTCGCCGTTGGCGGTATCGGCGGGTCGACGTCCCGCCACGGCATGCAGACGGACAACGTTCTCGAGATGGATGTCGTGACGGGGGCAGGGCGGGAACTCACCTGTTCGCCGGACCTCAACCCCGATCTCTTCGATGCCGTCCGGGGTGGCCTCGGTCAGTGCGCCGTCATCACGCGGGCGACGCTTCGCCTGGTCCGGGCGCCCGAGCGGGTGCGCCGGTTCCAGTTATTCTATCCCGATTTCAAATCGCTGGCCGCGGACCAGCGCCTCGTGCTGGAGGACGGACGTTTCGACCAGTTGCAGGGTGCCGTCCTTCCCGATGGTACGGGCGGCTGGCGTTACCAACTCGACGGTGCCGTCTATTACGACAGCGACGCGGCACCGGACCCAAATGTGCTCGCCGGTTTGTCGGACCAGCGTGGCGCCGCGGTGATCTCGGACCTCACGTATCTCGACGACGCCGTCGCCTTTGCCAAGCTGGAGACCCTACTGCGGTCGAATGGCCAATGGTCCAATCCTCACCCGTGGTGGCTCACCTTCCTGCGCGGTTCCAACGCCGAGCGTCTTGCCGCCGGAATACTGCAGGACCTGACCAACGAGGACGTCGGGCCCTTCGGGCGCATCACCTATTACCCACTCCTGACAGGCGCCCTGCGGACCCCCTCAGTCCGGATGCCGGACGAGGATGTCGCCTTTCCCTTCAATATCATTCGTTTTCCACCCTCGAACAATATGGCCAAGATCGATGCCATGGTTGCAAGGAACCGCGCGCTCTACGAGAGCGTCCGCAGCGAAGGCGGAGTTCTGTATCCGGTCAGCGCTTTCCCGATGACGAGCGGTGATTGGCAGGACCACTTCGGGCCGGCTTGGCCGCGCCTGCGCCAAGCCAAGAAGCGCTATGATCCTCGTCATACCCTGACACCTGGCTATCAAGTCTTTTGATTGTCGACCCTTCACCACGGGATCATTGGGCAACTGGTTCCGGAAGCATCGCGCCAAAGATCGGAAAGTGATGTGGTGCCCCGTGCCGGCGTGACATATTTGGGACTTTTCAACGTACTTAGGCTCCCCGCACCTGTTTCGCGGCCCCTATTGATATTATTTGCGATTTCGCACAACCGCCCGCACCTTATGCGCCGGTTCCCTGTGTCCTCAGGCGACTGCGGTTTTTAGCCTGTCCCCTTACCTTCGAGGGCCAGCACCGCTCACTCGGACGGAACAATGAAGTGCGGTTCGGCCGGCGGTGTCACCGCGTTGAGCGGTTAAGCATCTGCTAAAACGAGAGTGGCGTGTTATAAGGGAAAAAATGGGTAAGGAGACTACCACCAGATCGACTTAAGATGGATTGGGGACGGCTAGCAATACAACTTGCGATCCATTCGACGAATGATCCGTTGCGACGGTCGTAAGCCTCGGGTAAGACTTTCCTGCTAGAAGGATCAAGCAGGGGGATATATGGCCGGCGCGTGGCTTCCACTACACGAAAATCACGCGATCAATGTCATGGCATTGGTCGTGACCCTTGCTGAGCCAATTCCCGCCCCGATGTTCCGGAAGGCATTTTCCCGAGCTGAGGAGGCCGCGCTGAAGCAAGGGTTAACGCACCGTCAGCCTGTCATGAATATGATTCAGATCTCGGTGCAACAGGGCATTGTTCAGCCCGTGCAGCAAGTAGCTTCTGGGGGAGCGATATTCTCATCGTATTTTGATAACGAGATGTTCCCGGTCGGCTCGCCTCAGTTATCCGAGCAGCTTCAGATCGAGCCCCTGAGTATCGTTTACCGCACATGGAGCTATGTGTCGTGGTCTTGGCAGAAGCAGCGCTATTTTGAGTTGCTAGGATCCTTCTTCGAAATCATCTCTGGTCTCGTAGCTGCCGCAACTATAAGGTTTGAATATCAAGATCGTTTTGTATACGAGGGCAACCCGCTGGACGCCGATCCCGCCCTTCTTCTCAGGAAAGGCAGTCCCTACCTGGCACCTCATGTCTTTGAGGAAAGAGGAATGTGGCACTCTCACACTGGGCGCTTTCTCAATGGCCCCGACGTTTCCAAGAAGCTGCTACAGATCAATGTTGATGCGGTGGACGAAGGCGAGCGGGAAGACATTCAACGATGGGTCAACATCACCACCGCCAGAGAAAACCGCTATCCGACCGCCCCCAACGCCGCAGTAGTGGCATTAGATTTGGAACTAATTGCAACCGCAATGGATTCCCAGCATGAAGAGTTGAAAGTTGCGCTTGGTGCTATTATAAATAGTAAAACCGCGTCGCAAATTTATCTGGAGGGATAAAACATGTACTACCCTGATAGGGTGGCGTCATATTCTTCATGGGCAATCCCCTATGAGAGCGAAGCGTTACAGCCATTAATCACAAAGAGTGTGGATCAAGACGCTCCAGCACGAGTTGATCCAGCAAAACCGACTGAGACGGCGGTTGTAGTTCATCTGCGGAAACATCAGGAGCACGCAAAAGCGCGGTTCCGCATGCTCCGGCGGCTCAAGGACAACCACGATGGGGAAGGTGCGCGCGCTGCGCAGCCGCGTAGCGTCGACGCCGCCATTGCCTTCATTGACCGCCATTTTTTTACGCTTCCAGTGCTTGCGACCTTGGACGACGACGGCCTTGCCGTGATTGAGGTACACAGCGGCGAGAGGGGCATATTTGCGGATATGACATTTAAAATCGATGGCTCCGTCGAGTGCTACTTTCGCAAAGCTGGGGAACTTTCGCAGATGTTTGAGGGCCCGGCCTTTAGCCCGGAAACTAAGGCGTTCATCAGCCAATTTGACGTGAGATAAGGTTCGTGAGCTGTGATGAGTGCCGGCGGCTTCTCAATGAAGAACCGCATAGCTCTACCCTTGCCCGTGATATCGAAACTGTAGCTCCGCATTGTATGTGCGAGGGAGTATCGATGTCGCCGCTCTCTCCTGGCCCGATTCACAACAATGAAGTGCTTCACCGGATCATGGTATCTCCACGAGACTATGATCCGATCACCAACCAGATCGCGCAAAAGCCCTTCGAGAAGCTTTTCATGAACGGGTTAAGCGTAATGCGTGACTTGGGCTCCGACCAAGACTTTCAGGACATCGCGGAAGATAGCCTCCTCTCCAAGCCGACCTCACCACTCAGATCTGTTCAGGCCGTATGTTCGGCAACTGCGGCCGAGATCAGGACGGTAGGCGGCGAGGGTGATAAAGCTGCGTTCTGCATTTATGACCAGACGGTACCGCGTAACATTGAGGGGCAGGACCCCGTGCCATCACATGCCGGAATAATGCAACGGGATATAAAGTACGACGTTGAAGGGGCGAAAAAGGCCAATAAGGATCTTTCGTTTTTGGTGTTCGAGAAATTCCGCGGGACGGCACTCCCTGCTGCAAATTTCAGGGAGAATTTGTTCGGAGAGCTCAACAAAAAAGCCGCCGCGGGACACTATGTGGTGGGCGCCCTGAATTCGACAGACGCCTGAGTCCATCAGGGTTCTAGCAGCAGCTTGGGAAGCTCGCCCCATTCCTTTGTTTTCCGGCGCTTGGATGTAAAACGGCGTCTGCCGCGTCGGAAAAAGCCGAGTGTGCGCAATAGGACTGTAAAACTCTAACCGACCTTTTCAGCGGCCCGATCTGCTCTATGTCGAAAAGTATGATCGAAGTCCCCGCTCCATCCGTCCCGCCCGACAACGAGAACCGCCACCTCCTATGCCAGATGGCGATCGAGATCCCGCTTCAAGGGATAATCGAGGCTGCCGTGAAGGCCGGATGGGAAGAGACCGAGGTGCTGACGGCGATCATCGAGGTCGCGGATAACCTCGTGCTGGCGCATGGATCAAACGCCGAACTCGACGCACTGCTGAAGGCGTTGAAGAGGAACCTGGAATGACAGCCCAAAGAGAAGCCCGCCAAAGCGGGCTGAGTTAAGGGACATTTTGGCGGAGTAGTCTGGAACGCAGCGGCACGGTGAAGTGCTGATGGATGAAGCGGCCGCTGCGTCTGTTGTTCAAACTGCGACTGAAGCCAAACGTTCCCCCTAGTCCGGCAGCCGATAAATATCCGAAGCATCGTCCGGATCACGCAAACCCTTGAACGACGGATGCCGCAGCTTCCCGTCGTTCGTCCACGCACGATACTCGATCTCGGCAGTCAACGCCGGCGCCGTGAGCACTAGGTTCTTCCCCGGCACCCTCACGGGCGGCAGCTTCGTCTTGAGCTTGTCGAGCTGCTTCTTCAATGACCGGGCAACGTCGTGCTTGAAGCCCGTCCCGACACTGCCGACGTATTTGTAGCCGTCCCGGTACCGGGCGCCGAGCAGCAAGCTGGCAATCGCCCCGGGCAGCGCCGTCGATGGTTCATAGCCGATGATGGCGAAGCTGTCGCTCTGGACGCACTTGATCTTCAGCCAGTCGCCGGTTCGGCCGGATCGATAGGCCCGGTCGCGATGTTTGGCGATGATGCCCTCCAGGCCAAGCCTGCAGGCGTGCGCGAGAAGATCATCCGGATCGGCGTCGAACTCTTCAGAGATCCTGATCGCCTCTCCTTGCCCGTCCAGCGCGTCTTTCAGCAGATGCCGGCGAGCGGCGTATTCGAGGCCGCGCAAATCGTGCCCGTCGAGATAGAGCAGATCGAAGGCATAGAGGATCGAGTTGCGGGACGGCAGCTTGCCGCCGGCCTTGCCGGACGCGCCGAGCGAGTTCTGAAGCAGCCCGAAATCTGACCGCCCCTGCTCGTCGAGCACCACCGCCTCGCCGTCGAGGATCATCGTTGTAGGGCCGAGGGCATTGGCAGCATCAGCGATGGCGGGAAAACGGTGCGTCCAGTCGTGGCCGCCGCGTGTAATGATCCGGACGCCGGTCGACTCGATGTGAACAGCCAGACGATACCCGTCCCATTTGATCTCATAGGACCGCTCGTCGCCGTGGGGCGGCTTGCTCTTCAGGAGCGCCAGGCAAGGCTCGACCCGATCCGGCATGGCATCGAAGGGAAGATGCGGCTGCTTCGGGTCGCGGCGCTTGACCGGCCGGCTTTGCAGCGGCGCATTCTCGTCGATGAGCAGAGGCTTGGAGGGTTTTCGCGGGCGCTTTGTCATGCCCGCATTCCATCAGCAAATTCTTAAAAAGAATCCCTGTTGACTCATCCCCGGATGAGAACATAATTAGAACATCGAGGCCGCCATGGCGGGCGGCTATCCACATATTGTCCACAGCTTGACCACGCTTTGGCGTTAAGGAGTAGCCATGCCTGACGTTCTGGAGGCCATTGATCCAGATGTTCCCAATATCGAATATCTTTGGGAACTGGCGGAAAGTGATCGAGTGCCGTCGCCGAAATTGATCGAGCTCATGGAGGGCTATGGCGGCCAAGCAGCCTATGACGTCTATTCGAGCGAGATCTCGGCACGCCAGGGCGCCGTCAACTGGGCGACCACCTCATGGATCGAGGTCGCCTACAGCGCAACCACGAGGGTTGGCCTCATCGTCTGGAACAGCGGAGTGCCGGCCGATGCGGGAAGCGAGATCCCCGAGCAGGCAATTGCGGGATGGCCGGATTGCGATAGCCCGGAGCATGCGATCGAACGTCAGCAGGCGAAGCTTGCGGAAGACGGCAAGCCGCCGATCGTCGGTATCACCAAGTGTTTCGATGGAGAGGAGCTGCACTATCGGGTTCTGGGCTACGAACAGCCTGAGGAGGCTCGGTAATGATACGTTTCGCGAAGCAGGATGAAACGGTCAGCGCCATGGCCGTTCCAGTCCTCGCAACCGTCGCACCCCTTGCGGCGAGAGCGGCCGAACCGGCGCCGCAGCTGAGACCGAGCCCACCGCCGGCCGGGCCACCGCTGGAGTTGACCTCCGATCTGCCGCCGAGCAGACGCTCGAAGCGCCGCGCCGCAGCTCCCAAAAAGACGCCCGCAGCCGACGTGATCGATACCGGCGCCGGTCCCCTCATGCTCAATCTGGACAGATGATGACCATGCAGCCCGAACCGCAAACACAATCCGAGATCGACACCCAGTGGGAAGTCGAGGCGGTGCTCGCCTGGCACGACGACGATGCGAAAGCGGCGATCGCGACGCTGCTGGAAGACAACAGGCATTTGCGGAAGCAACTGGCTTTGGCGGAGTTCGCCGGGAGCCGAGGGTTCGCCCGCGGGTGGCGCCCCGCCTATGAGCGCTGAAACCGTTCACGCCATGCAACCCTATACCATCAGCGACGTGCCGGACGATGAGATCGAGATCCGCTGCACAACGTGCGCGTTCCGGAAGAGCTTCGAGAAGGCGGACCTGCTGCAGAAGTACTCTCCAGGCCTCTACCTCGACATATTTGTCCGCTCGACAACCGAATTCTGCGAACATCGCCAAGCCTATTCCATCCTTCCTCCGTGCGGCGCCTTTAGCCCTCAGATGGAAACGGCAAGGAAAGCCGTCACCGACCGGAACGCGGAGGAGGAGGATCGAAGACGGCGGACATCCATCGAGCGAGCCGAAGCGGCTCTGCGCCAGGAAGAGCGGGCAGAGAACGCCGCCATCCGGATCACCGACAGGAACGGGTGGAGACTGTACGAGTGTATCCCTTTGGGGACGGTTCCCAAATATCGATGGCAGCAGAGTTGGGAAGAGGCCTGTCCGGAGGACATCATCGGCTTCGATGGCGCCGTTCCCATCGGGCGGGTTTTCCAGTTCGAGCCGCAAACGACCAACAAGGACGTCTGGTTTTGGATACTCTATGGCATTGAGAATCGTAAGCGCGCGCGTCCAGGCCAGGGCTCCGGCTGGGAGCGGTCACGCCTGCTGGCAGTCTGTCGCGTGGAATGGTGTTATGAAAGAATGCTCCAACAGGAGGAGGACAGGAAGCGATGGAACGCGAGAGCCATGAAGTGAGACGCCCGCATGTGCAACCTCTATAACGTCACCACAAGCCGTGAGGCGGTCCTGCAGTTCACCAAATCGTTCCGGGACAAGGCCGGCTGGAACCAGCCCTCGCTTGATGTCTATCCCGGCTACCAGGCGCCGGTCGTGCGCGTCGGCGAGGATGGGCAGCGGGAGATTGCCAGCCTGACTTGGGGGATGCCATCGCCGCCGGCCTTCGTGAAGAACTACGATCCCGGGGTGACCAACATCCGCAACGTCAGCTCGCCGCACTGGAGGCGCTGGCTCGGCCCGACCAGCCGCTGCGTCGTCCCGTTCACGTCTTTCGCGGAACCGGACCCTGCCCGGAAGGTCATGGGCGGCCGCGTGCCGAACGCCTGGTTCTCGGGTAGCGAGGAACGCCCATTGATGTTCTTCGCGGGGTTCTGGACGCCGTGGCGGGGCATTCGCAAGGTGCGAGACGGAGAGCGGGAATATGAGCTGTTCGGCTTCCTGACGACGGAGCCCAACGAGATCGTTTCTGCGATCCATCAGAAGGCGATGCCGGCTATCCTCACCACACCGGAAGAGGTCGACCTCTGGCTAACTGCGCCATGGGAAGAGGCGAAGTACCTGCAGCGGCCGCTACCGGGAAGCATGCTGGTGATCGTGGAGCCACCGGCGAAGCCGATTGAAGAGGAACCACCACTGCTATGAGCGACGAACGAACTGCGACCCATCCCGCGGCCCCGGTGCATTTCGAGCACTGGTGCGAGCATCCCGGCTGCAAACTGTGGGGCGCCTTCGGCTTCGAGCGCGACAAGACGAAGACGGATTGGTTTTGCATGGAGCATCGGCCGGAGACCTACCGCGGCCAGCCGGTGCGTCGGAACACCGAAATGCAGGTGGAGCAATGATTGGGGCGATCATCATCTGCGCGTCGTTGACCGCCGTGGACGGCGATACCGTGAAATGTGACGGGCAGAATATGCGCCTTCTCGGACAAGGCGTCGTCGATGTCAGGGGTATAGACACGCCTGAAATTGGCAGCCATGCAAAATGCGAGAAGGAGCGTAAGCTGGCCCTGATCGCCAAGCGTCACCTGAGCGACCTCATCCAAGGCAAGAGGATCAAGATCGAGGCCAAAGGCATAGACGACTTCGATCGTCCGCTGGTCAACCTCTATTTGCCGGACGGACGCGAGATCGGCCAAATCCTGCTGAAGGACGGTACCGCACGCGAATGGCGACCTGGTAACCGGAACGACTGGTGCGAATAAAAAAGCCCCGCAGCAGGTTGAGGCTACGGGGCTCTAGGTCCGCCATCGAATGTGCAGATGCAATCTACCACGAGATCACGGCGGCAGCCAGCGCCGCAGCGCCGGCCCAATATTTTCCCCGAACCAAAGGAAGGCTGTCCCGAAGGTCCCAATCCCAATTCCGGCGCCAATCAGCACCATCCGCATTCCCCAGCCCAATGTCTTCAGGCGGTTCCATTCTTTCAGAGTTGGCTTGATCTCCTTCTCCATCACATCCGTCAGGCCGGTGATGATATCGCGCTGCTGCGCCGTTATTGCGCCGGACACCACAACCGTCTTTTCGGCTTCGCCTATTCGATGCGCCTGCTCTTCTATGCGCTCGTAAATCCGGTTTCTGCTCTCCGAGCTCGACCTCCTTTCCGAGCTGAATTCGGTCTCAAAACGATCAAGGCGATCATCGAGAGCGTCAACCTTTCCCTCCAGGCGACCGAGTGCCCGCAGGATATCGTCATTCGAAACCAACGCCCTACCTCTCAAATTATGGTGTTTTGCGCGGGGCGCGTTCTATGTGGAAATGTAGAGGATGCCGGGACACTGGTTGGGTATGCGAAGCTCATCCGACCAAACCATGGACGGGAACTCACGGATGCGGATGCGGTGCGGCCGGTATGCTTTGCCCCCGATGCGCTCCAGAGCCGGCCTGGGATAAGGCACCCGACGTTTCGAAGGTCTTCAAAGCCGTGACGCATGTGGCTGGAAAGAAGGTCAATTAGCTGCGCGGCTTTCCGGCTGTTTTCTGGTCATGCGCGAGGCACTCGCCCGGCGTCCAGACGCCCGCCCCGCACACACCGGCTACCGTGTCGTCGATTGCCTCCTGATCATCAGGCGTAGCGCCACGCGCGCCTATCAGTGACGTGCCGACGATTGCTCTAGCCGTGCGGGACAGCTGCCCCTTCGAGGCACCGACCTGTTGAGTTGAGGTACACGCCGCCGCGCTCACGGCACATGCGACGGTTAAAGCGAGCCTTGTCAGCTTCATTGCTCAGTTCTCCTACGGCTTTGTCGGTTGCTGCCTGCATGGTGGCGCGCTCGACGGCGCGCGCCTCCTCCTTGGCGTCTGGCAGCCACCAGACGGTATTGATGGTGGTGAAGGCGGCAAAGCCGATCGCCAGTCCGCCCGCCGCCCCGATCGCCATGCTGATCTTGGCGATGGTCATGGTTCTACCGCCGCACGGATCTTGCCGACCGCCGAGACGATCGAGTTCTGAAGCAGGAGGCCAAGGATCAGCGTGACGAGGATGAGGATGGCGATCACCGCGACCACCTGCCAATCCATACCGGCGAAGGCCGCGAGGCCGAGGCCGCCGAACGATCCGCCACCACCAAAGAGGCCGAAGATGTTGAACTTGCGCTTGACCTGCGTCTCGACGGCGACCGGCACGACGGCCTTCTCTTCGGTGATCGGCGAGGCGGAGAAGGCTGCCATTTGCACCGACGCCCCCGAGAGAGCGAGGAGATCCTTGTGCAAGGCCGCTCGAGTCTTCGGCCCCACGTCGCCATCGATATCGAGGCCGCGTTCGGACTGATAACGCCGGATGTCCGTCTCGGTCGGCTGGTAGCCGAGCAGGACGAGCGAGATCCGGCCATAGTAATCGATGCGATCGACCAGGCCGTTCTTGCCACCGTTGATCTTCTTGGTGATCGTCTCGATGTCGTTCCGGTCGGCGTATGCGTTCAGGTTCCGGGTCGACCAGTACCAGAGCGGCACGAGGCCTTCCCACGGATCGGTGTTGACGAGATCCGGCTGAGCAACGAAGTCAGGCGGATTAAAACCCTTCTGACGGCACCAGTCGCGGAAGGCCTCATAGTTCTCCTTGCCGGTGATCTGGATGCCGGCGCGGCCGCGGTAGAGGTAGCCGTCGCCATCGGCTGCCGGCGTGTTGCCAAGATCGGTGCGGGTATCATATCGGGCCTGCGCAGCCGTCGGCCCCCAGATTTCCTGATCGAAGCGGAAGGCGCCGCTCTCGTGCATCAGCTGCGCGAGGTAGTGCGCAACCCGGTGCGGCCGGTTCAATCCCAGCCCCAACCCGAACTTGTCGAGCGCGACCAGGACCGAGTTCATGTTGCTTTCGTTGACACGCGATTTTGCAGCCGCGCGGATCTGCGCGGCAGAGATGACGCTCATAACAATTCTCCGGTGATGGAAGGTTAGATCAGTTCGGCCAGACGATCGGCGTGATGCCGCCGATGAACTCTTCAATGGTCGGCGGTGCGATCTCGCCTGCCTGGACAGCGGCGAGTTGGTCGAACATGTAGTCCAAGGCAGCATCTCGCCATGCGATGTAGGCCGCCGCCTCGGCGGCCCACAGTGGCTTGGTGCTGCCCTCGTAACTGACGATCGTGAGGCGGTTGCTGTATTGCCGTTGAGCCGCGACAGCGTCGAGATGATGATCGAACGCGACCTTGTAGTGATCGATCGTCGGAGCAATGCCAGGTAGGATGGCGGTCCCCCAGGAAGTCAGCATCAGAAGTTCCCCCACTGTGCTCCACCCGCAGAGACGATAGTCTTCTTGCCGGTCAGGTTGCGGAAGCGGTATTTCATGTTCATACCGCTCGGTTGAGATGCGAGGCTGGCGTCACCCTGATAGAGTTTGTGTCCGCCGACATCTGAGATGAGCGCCATGTCCGCGGTTGCCCAGGTCGCGCCGTTGTCTCTGGAGATCTCGCCGACAAAATCGGTGTTCGGGATCAACGCGTCGCTGCCAACACCGGTTTCGATCAGCACGCGACCCTTGGCCGGAGAGCTCGTCGACGCCACGGCGATAGATTCAAGAACCATGTCGTCGTACATCTTAAGGTCGGTTTTCCCTTCCATTCCACGGAATTGGAAGAATAGTCCAGCCGCAAGAGCAGTGTAAGTCACCGGTGCAGCGACTTCGGCTTCCTGAGCCGTAGTCTTGGACCAGCTGTTTATCATACCGACACCCTGCGCGCAGGAATCAAATACACCTGATGTGGCCGGGCAATCGAAGGTAATGACGAGATCCCGAGTAATATCCGGTGTGAATGCTATCCAATCCGACCAATGCTCCGCCAGTGCAACTGGTTGCAGGCTATTAGACCCACCAAACGTCACGCGAGTGATGGTTGCTGGATCCATATCCCATGCATTGCCTGCAACTGCCTTGTGCCCAATAAAGATATTCGCCAACGGCTTCTGTGCACCACTCAACGAACCACCGAAGCAGATCCGAATATATGGAGCTGAAAATCTCATCAACGCAGCTGATAGAACCATCCGCAACGTATAGACGGTTGCAACAGCAGCAGAGTTTGTCCTTATCCCACGTATGGCAGCTATCAAACTCTTTAGCTCTCTCGGATACCATTGGAAACCAGTAGCGTCATAAAGAGCAAGCTTCGTAGACGTAGTTCCATTACCATAAGGAGCTGTAGGAGGCGTGAAAGGCTCGAAGTTCCTAGCAATCCCCTTGCTAAATCTTATTTCATCAAGATATCCGTTCCATGAAAACGTCGCATCAAAACCACCACCAATACTTGGTCCGTTAGAATGCACTATATAGTTATTTGCATCGACGTAATTCGCCCCCTCCTGAACACCGTTCAGGAACAACTTTGTCACTCCATCTTTACGAACTAGTTTCCAGTGAAACCAAGTAGTCAACGGAACAACAGTTGTCCCCGTAATGCGGTTGCCTGCACTTACATAATAGATCAGTACGTTACCCGCACTGACGTAAAGAAGAGGGGTGACGGATGTAGCTACGGTTCGAGCATCTAGGATATAGTGAGCAACACCCGCGACGTTACGATAGGCCCATCCATCAATATCAAAATCACCAGTGCCTAGAGCAAAATCAGCGGAGCCATCACCAAGAAGTCTACAATTGTTTACTCCATCGAACGCAGCCGCAAATCCTCCGAACTTTGATTGAGCATCACTAACCTGGAAAGATCCCTGGGGAGTCCAGAAATGGCGAGGCGAAGCCGTATAATCCTCATACGCACTGTCACTAACAGATTTCTTGCCCGTTACTGGTCCATCGAAATGAAGCAACGAGACCGTGAAGGGATCATTCCCTCCGTTAGGAAGATTGATACCGTCCGTGTTGCGATAGGAGTCCGCAAAGCCCCCGTTCATCCCTTGTATGCTGCCTGTCAGGTCAGCAAGAGCCAAGGCAAACGCCGCGTCGTTCTTACCGCCCGCGTTTGCAGCCAGCACCTCTATCGCAGTCTGGAGCGTTGTCGGCGCATCCGGAAGTCCGGCGACCGCGTTGTCGAACGACACGTCGGTTCCGGCAATCGCAAGCCAATCCTTCGCCTCCTCATTCGTCAACACCTTGAGGACTTTGCCGGTCTCGCCGTCATAACCAACAAGCGCCCCGTCCTCCGATGCTCCCGGCCCGGTAACCAGATCGGAAACCAGCTTGTCGCCTTCATCGATCGCCTTGCCGGTATTGCTGCTGAAGGCGGCGACGCGGCCGACGGTAGCGCCACTTGGCCCTACGACATCACCCGTGCCCGTGCCGTCCAACCCTTTTGCGGCTGCGAGATACCAGTAGGCGTTGGCAGTCGCCGGGAAAACAGGCGGAGCATTCCCGGTGGTCGCCTGCAGGGCGATCCACGAGGAACCGTTATTCAACACCATGTCACGCACGGCGTAGGCCGTCGCACCGGAATAGGCACCGCGGAAGTTCACCCCGATCTCGCCGGCGGGGATTGTGAAGGTGATCTGGTAGGGATCGCTCGGTTCACCGCTACCCGTCACCTCCATCTCGGCATTCGTGCCAGGCGCACCGGTAACGACAGGCTCGAAACCGATCTCAGGCGCAGGGCCGGCCGGACCGGTGCCATAGCTGAACGGCCCCGCCCAATCGCCTGAGGTCGCAGATGCCTTGATATAGAGGTCGGCCGGATTGACGTCGATCGCCAGGAAGGCAAAGCCGGCCGGCCTCTCGGCATAGGTCGCAAGATCGGCGGCATCGGCCGCCACGTCGTAACGATAGAGCGTTCCCGCCTCCTGCCCGACCAGCAGGCGGGACAAGATGTTGCTGTTGGTTTCGAGCTGCTCGCTGAACGCTGTGGCCCGAAGTAGGGCGTAGGCATAGGTGCCGGTCGCGCCGGTCCATTCCAGAGCCGCCGTCGCAGCCGTGTTGCTGTCGATCGAGGCCAAGGGCAGCGGGTTGCCGGGCGCCTGAACGTAGATCGTGCCGCCGGCCACCTGCGCGATAGCCCAGGCGGTGTCGATGCCGGTCACGGCCTTGCTGCCGTTGGTCAGCTGAACTGACCCGGTGATGTAGTAATCAGCCATGTGATAGAGCCCTATGAGGTCGGGATGCCGAGGATGTAGTAGCGAATGCCGACGATGCGCGAAGTTGAATAGTCAAACGCCCAGGCGTCGTTGGTGTACCTCTCCTGGTACGGGTTGCCCTCGTAGGTCCAGAAGGTCGCCTGGTTGCTGCCGAGAATGCAGAAGCTGCTGTTCCCGGCGTTGTAGCGAGTCGAGTTGTCGTAGCTTTCGACGAGTCGTGCGGACGGAGCCTTGACCCCGGCCCCAGCATCGGCGTCCGACATTACCGTCATGTATTTGACGAAGGGGAAGAACCCGGCTCCGTTGAAATTCACCGTGAACGCCTGTCCCGTGTTCACCGCCGGCGGCGTCCGCTGCGACTGTGCGGCGATCGGCTGGTAGCCATGCGCGAGGATCTGGATCGCAGGCCAGCGACTGTCGAGGACGATGTCAGCGAAGTTCGGGGGGGTGGCAGCGCCGGGCCGAAGGAACTGGACGACGTCCTGAATACCGTCATTGAACTGGTGGAACACCTTGTTGTTGCCGGAGGTCGGCGGCAACTGGTCGTTCGAAAGGACCAGGTACCGGACCCGGCATGGTCCCGAGAGATTGTTGATGTAAAGCTTGGTACCGGAGAACCAGTATTCGCACCTGGTGTCGGTGAAATAGCCGCTGACCGGATAGGAGATAACCCCGTTCTCATACTGCAGCATGTCGCAGATGGTGGTGCTATCGACCGGATAGCCGACCTCGATCTCGGTTAGGCCGGACGGCAAGGCAATGTCGCCGGCCTTGATCACCGCGAGCGGGCGCCCCGACGAGTCGAAAGCCAGCTGCGTTGGAGTTGCTGTCCGGGTGTCATATCCCGGCTTTGCCACCCGACAGAAGTCCTTGGTAATCTCTACCGCACGCAGCCCGGGGACAGTGGGCATCGGGTCACTGTCGAGCAGCGGGATGTTTGTTGCAGGCAGCCTCCAGACCACCAGCTTGATCTCGTAGGATCCGCCATCGAATGCACCAAAGGTATTGGTGTAGTAGCGAATGCCGTTGCCCAACGGAGGGCTGCCATAGAAGGATTGCCCGTCATTGAGCCACCAGCCGTTGTTCATCCAGCCGATCATGGTGCGATAGCCGGGCTCTCGCCCACTGGGGTCCTCCGCCCCTTGGGTAAAGACCCTGAAGTTCTCGACGTATCGGTCATCGGAGACGCGCTGGTATTTCAGGTCATAGACCGGGAGGTCGTATGGCAGTGCCTCTCCGAAATAGGCGTTGCGGATCATGATGTAGCTGAAGCCGGCGACAGATCCCGGCATCTTCTTCTTCTGATAGTTCGCGTTGCCCGTCCCCGCCGGCCAGTAGGTTGTCGCATTGGGCGAAAACGGCGTGCTGTCGATGGCCGCGATCTTCAAGTCAGCCGTGAATTTCGAGTTATAGAGGAACGAACTCTTGTTGGCGTCCGGCTCGCTGAACGGATCGATCTCCCCCTTGGTGATCTTCACGCAGGGTTCGCCGACGCTGTCGATTCCGATAAAGGTCTTGGTCATGAGGATACCGTGATGCCGTTGGAGTTGATGAGCGTCTTGCCGATCTCGATCTCGCCGGAGATGATCTTGATGATGTGGGCGAGCGCCATTTTCGTTACGCCATCCTCGATGACGAATGGCTTGATCGCGTCGCCGCCGCCACCTGAAACCACGAGCTGGTCGACGTCGAAGCCTGCTCGCGACCTGATCACCCCGTCTTCGGTATAAAGTTCGATGAAGAAACCACTTTGCTCGAATTCGTCACCCAGCTGCGCCTTGAGCAAGATGGCATAGCGAACGTTCACCCCTTCCGGCGCGGCGACTGCCTGAAAAGCAACCATCCCGTTCGCCAGGTTCTCGCCGAACTCGGCGATCAGCTCTTCCGTCGCCGCAGCCACGTTCGCGACGTCGGACGTTAAGATGACGATTTCCTCGCGGAAGCTCGCCCCAACTTGTTGCAGCTGGCGCCCGATCGATTGTGACACGCCACCGTTGATCTGCAGGTTCTGCTGCAGGCGCGCCAGCAGGCCTTCCACCCGGCCCATTTCGGCATAGAGGCCTTCGAACAGGTGTCGGACGGCCCCGCCGAGGTGGTTCAGCTCGGCGATCGCGGTAAGCATCCCGGTCGCCTCGGCTGTCGTCATCCAGGGCGTGAAAGTCTTCAGGCGATCCGGCGAGGTGGTAATCGTCGCCTGCGCCACATAGACCTTGCCCGAGACGACATTCTTGGTGGTCGTATACTCGCCGGTCTCCGGGTTGACAGACTGGTCCTGAAACACTTCCGTCGTGCCGTCGACCTGGTAGAAGAACCGCACGGCCGTGATCGTCGGATCTTCCGGCGGCTCCCACGTGAAGCGCAGGATTGGCACATCGTAGCCGGCCGCCCCGGTCATGTACCCTGCTTCGACGTCGAAACCCTGCACGGTGGACAGAAGCGAAGGATTGACCGGCGGGGTCGGCGGAATGACCACCGGACCCGGCTCGATGTCGCCGTCATCGTAGATATCGGCATCAGCCTCGGACAGTTTCAGCGTAAACCTGAACTTTTCGTCGAGCGCCCATTCCGAGATCATCCACGTCTTGCCGCGCCAGATGACCCATTCACCTTCCTGCACCCTGAGGCCGACACGCCGGCTCACCGGCAAGGTGACGGTCCCGCCGCGGCGGTTCTGGCGGTACCGGATATTCAGCAGGTATTGCGCGATATCCGGATCGCTCACCTGCAGGAAATCGTTCGACGTCTGGCGGTTGCGGCCGTCCGCCGCCACGTCGGCATTCACATGGACCGGCGTCAGGCTTTCCGGGTTCCACATCGCCTCGATCGAAAGGAACTGACCGGACAAGTGATTATACCGTTCGAAGGCAGATTTGCGGAACTGGATATCCTTGGCCCGGTCGATTGGGATATCCTCGGCCGTGATTTCAAGTACCGGGACCTGGGGGGCGCCGGCGACGATGCCTGACAGGCCGCGCCGATTGAGGCCATATCCGGCCATCGCATCGTCAAATTCCTTCAGGATCTCGGTATGATCGTCCTCTCCCGTCACCCAAAGCGAGCACTGGTAGGTCGGCTTGCTGCCGCGCAACGTGTCGCAGACGTTCATCGCCACAAAATACGTGCCAAGGTCGAGCTGCCCGAGGCTCTTTCCCTCTCCGATCAAGGTCCGACCGGAGATCATTGCCCGCAAGCCCAGCTGATAGTTCAGCCGATGGACAGCGGGATTTCGGGTATGGACCCAGGTCGAGGGATCGTCGATACGCTGCGGACCGGACCCGCCGGCAACCGTGGAATCCTTCCGCGGATCGTATTCGCGAAGACCGCGCAGCACGAACTCGAATTCCGGTTTCCCCTGAGAGAAGAGATCCGCGTCATAGGTGCGGTAGACGACGACATAGGCCATACCGGCGTTGACGCTGGTCGCCTTCCATCTCTGCCCCAGGGTCGCCGTGTTCGCGACCAGGTGGGTGTCAACACCCTGTCCCGGCCGGCCGTCGAAGAACAATATCAGGATCGAACTGCCGTACCCGGCAACATTATACGCGGCAACATGGTTGCCGCCCATGACCGTCGGCACCAGGTTGCGCTTCCGGCCGAAGAAATAGACATACGGCTCCAGCCCGTCACACCAGCCGTTCGCCAGCAGAAAGACCTCGGCATTGACCTTGTTGCCGCTGCCATACTTTGCGTAGAAGGCTCGCTGTCCCTTGGTCTTGCCTGTGCCGAACAGCGTTCCGACCGGGACGTCGCCGCCATATTGCGTCTCCCCCTGGACCGCCGTGTATTTCCGCTTCTTCGGCCGGTTGAGATATTGAAAGCCGAGGCTCGCGGCGAATGCGAGAGCGCTGCCGATGACGGTTGCGGCAAGCGCCGAGCCGGCAAAGAGCGCGCCCGCGATCAGCGAGCCGATGGCTGAAAAGATCGCCATATTATGTCACCCGATATGAAATGCTGCGACGACGTCGGAAAGGCCGTAATCGGCCCGACCGTTGGCGGTCTTGGTGACGAAGCGCGTGCCGACACAGACGCCGACATGCTCGGCGCCGTCGTCGAGGCGCAGGATAACGAGATCGCCCAAGCGTGCTTCCGCAGCTCCGACCGGCGGACGGCCGAGCTCGACGGTCCAGAAGTCGATCAGGCTCTTGAACCCGCGCTTCCGCAATGCGCGCTGCGCCCCGGCGAGGCTTTTGTAGGCGCCGCGATATTTCTCGACGAGGGCCATGCCCTCCAGGGCGTCAACAATGGCGCAGCCCATCATGAAGCAATCGGAGCGCTCTGGCTTGCCATAGTCATACGGCTTCGCGAGCTCGCCCGAGAGCGTGCTTTCCACAATTCTAAAACGGTTCATCTGATCAGCCGGACCTCTGCCCCCATTCCTCGGGGATCGTTGCATTGGTGGCGACGTATTCGAGACCAGTGTCGGTCGCGAGATTGTCGAACTGCTGTTCCTTCATCGAGCGCTTGACGCCGGTCGATCCACGCGCCGATCGTCCCGGCGGCTGCAGGTCGATCGACAGGGTGAGCGATCGCTCGGAACCCGAGATCGCGCCCTCGTTATATCGGACCAGGTCTATCTCGTAGACCGTGGAGGCGAGGATGCCGAGGACCTCGTTGGTATCAGGGGTACCCGCCAGATGCGCAATGATGACGGGCGAGTTTTGGTAGTTGAAAGCCTCGATCTGGGCGATGGCATCATCCGGATTGGTCACCGGGATATTCGAGAAGACAATCGTGCGCGTGGTCACGGCCGTGCCAAGCGCGCTGACGGTGTTTCCCGGCTGAAGGAACCGGTTAGGGAGATACACGAGGCCATTGTAGGTAAACTGGCGACCGCCGCGATGATAGCCGGCTGACTTGCCGGGAAGGTCGAACCGGATCAGGTCGAGGACGGCAAACCGGCCCTCCTCGATCACGGCTTCGACGGCAGGATCAAGCGACATCGGGGAAAACCTCCGTTGCTGAGAAGCTGGCAGTGTAGTTCGGCCAGGACTTGGGCGCGCTGAACGAACCCTTGTCGATGGCCATCAAACAGGTAGGCTTTTCGAACCGGACCGTGCAGGGCAGCGTGAACACCTGCACATCGAGAAAGAAACGGATCGGCAGCGTCACCACGCCGGCGCCGCTCGCCACGGCACCGCTGCGGATCCTGTGCAGCGAGCGGACATACGTACTTTTTCTGATTTCGACATAATCGCCGGCCGAAAGCACAAAGCCCGCCGGGAGACCGTCGACCACAATGGTCAATGGGTCCGTGATCGATTGCAGCACCGCATCACCATTGAACGCGCCACCGCCCGCCTTGACGCCTGAAAGCGGCTGGCTGCCCTGGTAAGCGATCGGTCGCGGGCGATGCGGATCATAGGCCGCGATCAGGCAACCGTCTTCGGCATCCATCTCGAAGGCGTCCATTAGCGCGGCTTCAGTCGTCGTCAGCTTTTCGGCCGTCAGCTGCAGAGTCCAATAGGGCGTGCCGAACACGTGGCTTTCGGTGCGACGGCCTTCCATCTGGTTGACGTCACCAGGGCGCACCGGCCGCATGTTGGACTGCGAGTAGGTTATACCTGGAAGAGAGACGATCGTCGCCGGCATCACGTCCCACCGTTCTGGCGATAGTTCGCCTGGGCGTCGTTATTGCTGCGGATAAGCTGAACGCTCTGGTCTTGGCTCTGCTGAAGGATATTGCCGACAAGTCCTTCGCCGAGCCGGATCTCGACTACAGACCGGTTGTCGGTGGCTTCGGAGCCCAATCCCTGCATCTTGCTCGGGGCATAGATCCGGCCATGCTGAGACGGGGCAAAGAATTCTCTCTCATTTTCGTTGACCTCGTAGAGGCGACCCGGCGAGACGTCGCCTCCCGCTGCCCTCGCGCCGCCGTAACCGAGGACGGCGCTGAGCGTGGTGTTCGGGACGAAGTTCGACTGCTTGCCGCCACCGAATAGTCCCCCGAAGAGCGATGCAAGAATTCCGCCGCCACCACCACCGCCGGCGGAGTTGTTGACCTTGAATATGCTGTCCAGAACATCGTCGAGCAGCTTATCGGAAATACGCGACAGGACATTGATTGCCATATCGCCCATCTCCTGCCAGGTGATCTTGCCGTCCTCGAGGGCGCTTTTCATGTCGTCGATCGCCGAACGCGTGAGATCACGTTCGAAAGCAATCTGGTCGGTCAGACGGTTGCGCGCCTCCTCCTGCTGGAAGAGCTCTTCGTTCAGCTCAATGATCTTGTTGCGCTCTTCCGTCGTGGCCTTGGAGCCTGCCATGCGAGAGCCTTCAAGCGCCCGCTTGGCCTGGTCGCTTTTCCAGACAACGGCGATCTCGTTTTCCAGCTCGGTGATGATCTCGCGGATCCGCTCCCGTTCCTTCTCGGTAGCGGTTGCCGCCCGCTCGGAGGTGGACGCGGATTTCTTGGCGGCTTCGTCCTGTTCCTGCCGGGCGACGGTCTCGCGGGCCAGTGCTTCGGCCTGGTCCTTGGAGAGCTTCACCCCCTTGCTTGACGCATCGGACAGGATCTTCTCAAGTTCGGCAGCGACCTTCCGCTCGGTATTCGACTTCGCGAGCTCTTCGCGATACTCCCGTATGTAATCCCCGGACAGATCACGAGTGGGCTTGGGCGTGGACTGGTCCGCTTTACCTACGACACGGCTGTTGATAACATTGGTAATGCGGGCATCTTCTTCAGCCAGCTCCGCTAGCTTCCGTTTCGCCTCATCAATTTGCCCAGTGTAACCAGCCAGGTTGGCGTTTTTGCTGTCCTCAAACCCCAGGCTTTTCGCGGTAGGGGACAGCTTTCCGCCTGCCGAACGCTGCTCTTCCTGCGCCTCCAATATCTGGCGTTCGAGATCCAGCCGCTCCTTTCCGATCTGAACCTGGCGACCCTGAAGGGTGGTATTCTGCTGCTGCTCGAATTCGTGGAACGTGTCGAGGAACCATGCCCAGGCTGATACCGCTTCAACGATCGCGCCTTTCAGCTTCGTGCCGACCGTCGCCGCAATGATGTTGAATTTTTTGTCGACTTCCTCTGCCTGGGCAACCATCTCACGGTTCATGACGAGGCCGAGCTCGTTCGCCAGCTGAATTTGCTCTCGAAGTCCTTCCGCTCCTTTGTCGACCAACTCAACGAACCGTTCGCCGGCGGACCCGCCGAACAGCTCGTCGCCGATCCTAAGGCGAGCTGCGCGGTCGAATTCCTGCATTCTGCCGATGATTTCGACAAACAGAGCCGAAGGATCTTTCAGTTTTTCGGCAAGCTGCTCGGAACCGTATCCCAACCGCTGAAAAGCCTCAGCCGCACCACCGCCGCCGGTTTGCACAAATTCGTCGGCGCGCAGGCTCAGTTCCTTTAGGCCGTCAGCCAGGACATCCACCGCGATATTGTTTTGTTCAGCAGCAAATTTGAGGCCCTGGAACGCCTCAACATCCATCCCCGCCATGCGAGACTGCCTCGACAGCTCGGCAACCGATTCAACGGATGCCTTCATTGCGGCCGCAAGACCGGTAACTGCCGCCGTGGCAGCTGCAGCAGGTCCGGCCATCGCCGATTGGAAGCGGAGGAACGATGCGGTCAGATCGGCAGCGGTCGTTCGCGTCGCGGTACGCATGCGTGCGAGCGCACCCTCGAACTTACGTGGATCGCCGCTGATCGTGACCGGGATATCGGGTCTGGTCATTTCTTTCTTTCGCTCCAGTTCGTCGCCCGGGGATCGGTCTTCAGCGACTTCCGCTTTCCGTGCGCCACAGCCATCCGCCGAACCTCTTCGCGGCTGACGAAGGGTTGCGACGAAAACTTTCCTTGCTGCCCCTCGAGGGCCAACTGCATTTCCACGAGCGTTGCAGACCAGAACACGGCGGGCGGCCAACCCAGGCCACCGGGCGCGTTGGCCAGTCTGAACATCGTGCGAACGTAGTCGGAGATCAGGAGGGGCGCCCTTGCTCCCCCAGGATGGCGGCCTCGGCCATCTCATGGGAGGAACGTTCGTCACGATGACGGTGGCCGCCCTCGATATGCGCGAGAAAGGCTTTCTCAATCCCCTCCTGCCAGCTGTCACGGTCCGCCATCGAGATATTGCTGTCGTCGAGGATCCTCGCCGAGAAGGCAGAGGCCTTGTCGTCATCGTCGGCAACGATCAGCGTGCGAACGGCGCAGGCGACCGCGAAGGGCTCGAAACCGATCAGCCTTCGGTACAGTTCGTCCACCGTCAACACCTTCGTTGCCTGAGAGAGCTTCGTCAGGCCGGAGAAGGTGACCGCGACCCGGAAGGACTCGCGGCCGATAGTGATATCCGCTTCGCCGCGGATCGGGTTTGCAGTCGTCATCGTCAGACGGCCGCCACGAAGGTCGTCGCACCCGTCAAGGCAAGACGGATATCAGCCTGCATTTCGTTCGTCTTGTCGCCCGAAAACGTCATGGACAGCAGGCCATCGGCTTCGATCGTGCCCACGCCGGGAATGGTAACCTGGTAAGCTTCCACAACCTGGTTGATCGCGTTTGCCGCCACTGCCTTCATCGTGGCATTGCTGACGAAGGCGCCCTGGCCGGTCACACGGATGGACTGTGTGCCATACATGAGCGCCAGGACCAGCTTGGAGCCGGGAGCTGCGCAATCCGGCTTGGTGATATCGATTTCCTCATTGTTGATTTCGATGCTGCGCTGCTCTGTTACGCAAAGAAGCTCAAAATCCCCGGTCCCGTCGTCGCGGGCGATGGTGAGTGTGCGGCCAAGTGGCATGACTGAAGTCTCCTATTGAGATGAGAGGGATGGAAAGGTCAGAGCGCCGCGACGGAAGGATCGCTTGCGAGGGTCTTGTAACGGACCTGGTAGGTGAGATTTCCGGCACCGAGCGGAAGACCGGTGCGCGGATCGACGAACAGGCGGGTAGTCTGCAGTTCGAGATCGACCGCGAGACCACCGATCGTGACGTCTTGTTCCATCCGCGCCTCGATCAGCGCGGAAATCCGATCGAACTCCTCTTCCGCATCATCGTCCCGCAGATGGACGATGACCGAGAGCGCCATAGAACGGTCGTAACCATCTTCGCCGTTCGGCCCGGAGCTTGGCCGGCGGCCGCTGTTTTCGCCGGCCTCGCCCCACGACAGGGTAATGGCCGGCAGCAATTCCTGTGGCACGGCCGCGAACCGGCCGCGCGCTACTTTTCTCGGACCTGAAAATTCCGGGATGGTGGCAAGGCCGGCCGCGACCCCTGCGACGATCAGGCTACGGCGATGCGCCATCAGCCACGGCGCCCTAGATCGCGCAACGCCCGGTCAGCGGTAACGTTGGAATAGCCTGCCGCAACGACGTCGGTGACCGTCTTGCCGTCCCTCAACAGCCGCCCGATATCGGAACGGATCGCGGATCGGAGGCGAACCGGCAACGTCTCCCAGGTGCCGGACAGCTTCCGCAGCGCTTCACGGGCATCCTTTTTCGCCTTGCTCTCACCCTCGGAAAAGAGCGCCTTGGCGATCCCCTCCGGATCGAGCGCGGCGGCGACCTTTGCCGGCTCTTCTGTCTTCGGTTCGTTCATGTCAGATATCTCCCGAAAGATAGATGCGCAGCATCGAGCGCGCATCGTCCGAGTGGTTCTTGATCTGGTAGGAAGCGCTGACGCCTGTCCGGTTTCCCAGCGCATCCAGTTCATGGATCGTCACGCTGTCGCGCTGGCTTTGCAGGCCCGCAACCTTGGAATACGCAACGGAAAGCAGATGGGTCGTACCCTCGACCGCCTGCCCCTGTTCTTCCGCCTCGTCCAATTCCCGCCACTGGCGGAAGATGACGCGGACGGAGGGGCGCGCGACGCCGCCGATGGTGAAGACGGCGTCGGCATTGCCGAAGGCACGATCGAAGCTCACGCCCATCCGTTCGAAGATGGGTGAGCGGGGCTTCATCAGGTCGGCTTCTTCAGCTTGATGTTTTCAGCCTCGGCCGCTTCCAGGCGTTTACCGAGGGCAAGATTGTCCTCGCCGAGCTTGGTGTGGTCGAGCACCAGCTTGTCGTAGAGGCTGGTCTTTTCGGAGAGCCTCGTCTCCAGCTCACGCTTCTCCGCAAGCAGCGTCTCGATCTGGGAATCCCGCTGCGAGATCTCGGCATCCGCAAGCGCAGCGCCGGCCGCGCCCTCGATCTGGGGACCGCCGGTATAGTCGCCGAAATTGTGACGGATGTTCTCCGCCTCCTCGGCGCTGATACCGTCCTTGCCGCCGATCGGCACGGGTGTACCCGGAGCGTAGGACTTCTTTCCTGCCTTGACCGTCGCATTAAACCGCTCGGTCCTGCTATTTGTCTTGGTATTCATGGGTGCCTCCATGGGCTTCGTGGCCGCCGGAACCCCGGTCGGCGCACGAGTTCGGTTCAGGGGTTAGCGGACGAGCGCGAACAGGCTGGCGTTCGGCTCGGGCATGATCGGCAGCGGTGCCGACTGCGTCTGGACGATGGTGCGGGACGGGTTGCGCTCATGCCACATGTCCGGGAACCGCTCGATCGCCTGGAGCACCTGGTTGTCGAGGATGGCGCCGTAGGCAAAATGCCCCATGAACCCGAAGGGATCGAAGACCCCGACACCGTTGGTCGGCCAGAAGTTATTCTTGACGCCGGCAACGGTGTAGGGCTGCGAATACTGGACGAACGTCACTTCGCCGATCGAGCCGAGCACCGCATAGTATTTGTTCTCGGCGCCGGTCGAAACCGGGCCCAGCTGCATCACGCCGCCATCCTGGCGGCGGTTGTCCAGCGCCTTCAGAAACCGCTCACTCTTTTTCAGGAAGCCGGCAGCAGCGCCACCCAAGAGCACCTCGCGACCGGTAAACCCATCCGTGTCCACCAGAAGCTGAATCCATGCCTCGATGTCGTCAAAGGGATCTACGCCCGTTTCACCCCAGCGGTCGGTACCCGTCAGAACGATGCTCAGTCCGGGATCGCGCTGGTAGTTCACGGTCTGGGTCGGGTAGTCCTCGCCCTGGACGATCACCTGTCCGGTCCGAAGTGCCTGCGAGCACATGAATTCCTCGCGGCGGGTGATCCGCAAGTCCTGATCGTCGATCATCGTCGCGAGATTGTAGGCATAACGCTGCGCCGGCGTCACGTTGCCGCCGATGCGCTCGCCGGGCATGCGGATCATGTTGCCGCGGGGGCGCAGCGTGTTCTGCGGCTTCACATAGGCAGGCGTGAAGCTGGTTGCCTTGAAGCCGCGGTTCGCCGAATCCTTGCCCGGAACATCCGGATGCACGAAAGGTGCAAGCTCGCGGTCGGGCAGGATCTTGTCGAAGACGATTTCTTCCGCATCGGAAAGCACCGTCGTCGAGAAATAACGGTCGCGGAGGAAAGCCTCCGGCCGGTCGCGCGGAGGCAGAACCGTAATCAGCTCCGCGGTATTGAGAAGGATGTCAGCCATTGAAGGTTTCCTTTGCGGGTTAGGCTGTTACTTCAGCACGCGGACGTAGAGAGGCGCGCTCTTCTTGCGGAAGGCGGCTTCCACGGTCGCCGGGGTATGACCCGCGCCGAGAATGAGCTTGGTGGAATCGAAGGCGGCACTGGCATAAGCTGCCGTCACAACGTCGCCGGCGCTTGCATCGCAGTCGATTGCGAGGACCAGGTCGGGCGTCTGCGAACCATCGGCCGAAGCGGAGGCCGACAGGGTGTATTTGTCCGAGGCGGTAATGTTGCCGATGACGGCGCCCCGCTTCAGGTTCTGCCCGCTCACAAGTGTGATGTTGCGGGTGGCGACCGGAACGTCGGAGACGAGCAGGTCATTCGGCGAGAAAGTGGCTTCCGCCATGATCAGGCATCCTTCTGGTTACGGCCATGCATGGCCTTGATGACATTGCCGACGCCGGCGACGACCGCCTGGCGCTCGGAGCTTTTGCCGGCCCCGCCGCCCGATCCGAGCTGCGGGGTCCTGCCCTGCATCTTGTCGGCCAGCCGGGAGCCACCCGCGGAGGAGGCAAGCAGGGCGCCAGCCTCTTCGGCGGAATAGAACTTCGTGCCGAAGGCCAGCTCGGCGGCGAGGCCGGGATTGGCATCGGCGCGGGGATGCGTCAGGATCGACTTGATCCGGCTCTGCTCGGCGCGGCGGATCTTGGTGGAGGCGGAAGCCTTGGGTTCCTCTCCCTCTTCCTCCTCACCTTCCTTGGGCTTGTCTCCCTCGGGATCTTCTTCCGGCGGATCGCCCTCGGCGGAGGTATCATCCTCCTCGGTCGTCGCCTCCTCCTCGGCCGGATCGCCTTCCAGATCTTCCGGACGGTCCTCTTCCATCCTGCCGTTGGTCTTTCCCCGCACGGCTGCGAGCACGCTCTGCGCGAGCGTGTTGCGCGTCAGATTCGACATTGCTGTCTCCTGTAATGTTGGGTTCTAGCCGGCGGACCGGCCCAGTTCCGCTTCGAAGGCCGCAAGGACCTGCGAAGGCCGTGCCACGACGTCGGCGAGGCCAGCCTCGACCGCCTTCTGTCCACGGTACACACCGGCCTCGGTAGCGAGGGCGGATTTCAGATCGAGACGGCCGGCGCGAAACCGCGCCACCGTCGTCGCAAATTCGACGCGAAGCTCTTCCAGCTCCGCAAGTTCGTGCTCGACCACCTCTTTGGGGATCGGCTCATAAGGATTGAAGTCGGCCTTTCGCGCGCCGGCCTTCAGGATCGTGACGTTCAAACCTTCCTTGGCGAGCCAGGCGCTCATATCGACATGCATGGAGATGACACCGATAGAACCGCAGATGCCGGTCGACGGAATGACGATCTGCCGCGCCGCCGATGCGAGCAGGTAGCCGGCAGAACATGCGTGATCGGTCAGGATTGCGATCGTCGGTTTCTTCTGCGAAAGCTCAAAGAGCACCTCGCAGCAATCGAAAGCTCCGGTGACCTCGCCGCCGAAGCTGTCGATTTCCAAGATGGCTCCGCGGATGGACGCATCATCTATGCAGTCCAACGCCTGAACGGTGATCCCTTCATAGCTGGTCATGCCTGACGACTTACCGAGCCATTTGCCCTTGTTCACCAAGGAACCTTCGATCTCGATCAGGGCGATACCTTCGGCTACGCGACCCGGGCCGCGGTAGATCTTGTCGCCTTCCCAATCGACGGCATCGCGGAGTTTCTGCCCGATGATGCCAAGGGATTCACCGCCCTGAATGCTTGCGGCAACATCCGGCAGGCCAAGAACACGAGGTCCGAAGGCGCGCGCGATGATGTCGCCCTTGGCCGGATGCAAGAACAACGGGGTGTTGAACATCCGGCTGGCGATTTCGGGATAGTTCGTCATGCCGGCACCTTTCTGCTGATGGACGGAATACCGGCCGGATGACGCCGAGACGCCGATCGTGCATCCTGTTCGACCGGCGCCAGACCATCGCTATCGCGATCCGCGACGGGCGCCGGCCGGGTTGCCGGGTCGATCATGGACGGATGTTGCAATCCCCGCGCCTCGTACTCGCGGACCTCGACGGCGAGTTGCTCCATGTCGTCGCGCCAGTCGCCGCCCTGCTCGGCGGCCTCCTTCTGCAGCGTGGTCAAGCGGTTCTTCATCCGCTCGCCGGCAGCCTGGGCTTCCTTCAGCGGATCAATCCAGCCGCGGCCGGGACCGATCCATTCGGCATGGCACCACGCGGCGGGATTTTCCGCGAAGGGAACCGCACCGGCCGGCAGGTCGATCCGCCCGCTGTCGAACTGCTCCTCCAGCCACGCCCGATAGATCGGCGACATGAACTGCGACGCGAAGCCCCCCTTCTTCACCGCGAAGCCGCGCCAGATCTCCAGCAGTGCGGCACGGGCGGACGAATAGTTGACGTTGCTCCAGTCCATGGTCAGCTGCTCGTAGGTCAGACCGACGGCGCTCGCGACCTTGCGCAGTGCTGCGTTGACGAAGGCTTCGAAGTTGGCGTTAGGGTGCTCTGGCTTTGTGAGGTTCGCCTTTTCGCCGGGCTGCAACATGTTGACGCGGACGCCGGGCAGATCGATCGGCGCCGCGCCGTAGTAGGCCTTCTGCGCCTGTGCCATCTCGCCGTAGAGCTGCTGAACACCGCCGGGCGTGACATCCGATCCCATGGCGTCCAGAAACTCTTCTGGATCGAAGGGCGTTTCGATGAAGGCCGCCATGACGGCGTTCAGCATCGCAGCCTGGCTCTCATAGTCCTCATAGTCGGTCGATTGCTTGATCGACCGAATAACCGGCGCCCAATCGGATACGCCCCGGGTCATGCCGGCCCGTTTCTGGTCGAAAGCATGCACCACGATGGGGCGGCCCCATTCTGTCGACCGCTCGACATACTCCCAGTTCCAGAGCCCCATATTGCCCGCGAAGAACTCGCCGGGATGGGATTTGCGGAAATGATAGCCAAGCGGGGCGCCGTAACCATTGATGGCGACGCCGTCGCGGAGGAATTCCTCGTCCATCCGGCCCATGGGGTTTGAGCAACGGGCCGGATCGATGACATGGACACCGGTCTTGAACAGCGGAGCATCGTCCTGCCAGGCGACGATCGCGAAGGCTTCACCCTCGGCGCCGAACCGATGGCGCGCAGCAAGACCGAGGATCCCGGCCATGGTCTTGCTGCGCTCCGCATCGCACCATTTGTCGACGTCGTTGGTATAGTCCCACCACAGGCTTTCGATCTGGCCAGAGACCTCTTCAGCCTGCTGAAAGGTCATGTTCAGCGACTTGTGGTTCGGCTTCGCGGCAAGGGTCCAACCAGAACCGATGATGTTATCGACCAGACGCGACGTGCCGGCGGCGCCCCAGCCGTCATTTCGGGCAACGTCGTTCAGACGGTCGACGATATCGGTGCGCGACCATGACAGCGCGGCCTGTCCCGACCATGTGCCGGGGCGCCATTTGGCAAGGTTGGGGTGGTCATACGCAGCGCCTTGATAGGCAGTGGACGCCAGGGCGCGGTTTTTCGCGACCTGAAGGCGCGCGGCCGAACGGACATGCGGCGCAAGCGGCCGTGCGTCCGGCCCAAGGATCTCGATTTGTCCGCTCATCCGAAGATCACTCCACGGCTGCGGGCGCGGCTGGAAGTTCTCAATCCCAATTGAGCTTCCAGCGTCCGGACATACTGGCGCAACGAACCCGCGTTGGCGGCTGAATAAGTGATGTTCTCGCCGTTATAGGCGAGGCTCACTTCCGCTCCGCCGATCTCGAGGCGGTGCAAAGCTGCCCGCGCTTCGGAGAGCTGCGCCTCGAGGAGCGCCCGCTGTTCTACAGTCAAAGCCATCGAAGTTCCTATCGGTTGCGTTGAGCAGCGCGCGCGGCACGGGCGAGCGCCGCGGCGACAAGGCTGGATTGTTCGGTTTCCGAATCCTGCTGGGACGGGCTCGCATCGCCGGGAAGCATCCCGGTCAGCAGGTCCTCGATATCGCCCTGTACCGGAGCCTCGATCTTGGCGAGCACTTCCTCACGGACATCCCAATCGTCATCGGTCCAGTACGGAATGCCAAGCCGAATGGCGCCAGCACGGGCTTGGTTGAGCATGTCGAGCACCTCGTTGCGCTGGCCCGCCGGCAGCTTCCAGACCCAACGCGGATGCCCCGTCTTCGTCTTCTCAGGGACCCGGCTTTCCGACGTCGCCTGCTGATAGAAGTCATCGCCGAGGCCGATGGCGAACCGGATGTAGCCAGACTGCTCGGCGTCCTCTTTCTTGAAGTCCCGATAGAGGCCCATTTTCATCACCGACGCATTGAAGTTGAAGAACCGGCTGGTCCACTTCTGCTTCTTCGGCTTGCCCTTACGGTCGTATTCGCGCACCTGGCTCAGAAGCGGTGCGGCGTCTCGATTGTCGCCGCGTACCATGATGACGCGCGACTTCGGGTGCTTACGCGCCCACATCCAAACGTCCTCGGTATAGGCATTGCCGTCGATCGCCGTCAGATCGACCTTGCGGCGCCGCCCTGCTTCGTCCAGCCATGACCGCTCGATCAGGCGATCGAGCGCCGCACGCACCTCCGGTTCGGAAATATGTCCAGAATGATCCTTGTGGCCCGGCAGGTGACTTCCCGCGGAACTGTCAATCCGTCCGAAATCGATCACCGCATTGAAACGGTTTCGGCCCCATCCCCGCAACAGCCACTCGACACGGTCGCCCTGCACGTCGACGCCGAGCGTGAGAGCGAGGATACCGGCGGGGACCACACCGCGGCGGAAGCCTGCTTCCTCGGCGCGATCCCGGAGATCCTCCCAGGCGATAGCCTTGTTTTCGGCTTCAAATTCGAGGCCGAGCCAGTCGTTCCAAAAGACCTGCTCGGTTCCAGCTGCTTTCTCCCGGTCGTCTGGGGCGCCCGATTGCACCTTCAGCCAGGCGCGGGCGATTGCCTCCCACGACTCCAGTGGGGAATAGGCAACCCAGATATGAAACGAGCGATGGTAACGCGCTCGCTCCGGATATTTGGCAACCCAGGTGGCACCGTTCTCCGGTTTGACCATCCATGACCGGTGATGTTCGTGGATCTCGCAACCGCAATGGACGCAAACGAAATGCGCTTTCTCCGGATGTTCGGGATCAATGTGATCCCGCATGTTTTCCCAGCGGAGCTCCTGCAGCTCGCGGCAGTGCGGGCACGGCACATGATAGCGCTCCTGCGTCCCGTCGAGGTAGTTTGCCGAGATCCGGCAGCCCGGCGCTATAAGCGGCGTCGAGATCTTGAATACCTTGCGGTCAAAGAACGCCTTGGATCGGCTATCCGCCTGCACCTCCGGATCGCCGGCATCGTTCATCGACCATTTCGCCAGGTCGTCCTGCACCTGGCGCCGCGGCGAGATCATCGAGAGGCCGGCCGGCGAGTTCGCCCCGGCCGCCTGCAGGGCGCCGCGGCCGTCCATCCGTTCCTTGTAGAGGATCGAATTTCCGCCTTCGCGGCTGGACTCCGAGAACAGAAGCCGGACGGCCGTCGTCTCGCGCAACAGCGGCATCAGCTTCGTCTTCGACCACCGGCTCGCGTTCTCCTCGGTCGGATGGACGTAGAGGAAATCGCATGGCGCCAGAACCAAAGTGCCGAACAGGAAGATGTTCGCAAGCACCGTGCCGCCGACCTGCGCCGACTTCTTCAGCGTTACCACGGTGCAGGGATCGTCCGGCGCCAGGGCACGCAGGATCTCGGAGAAGAACGGAAACAGGTCCTCGCGGTACCGCCCCGGCTGCGCCGAGATACGCTCTGAAAATACGATCTCCTCTTTGGCGAACTTCAGGAAGTCGACGGCCGGCGGCGGTTCGCAGGCTTTCGCCAGCTCCTGGAACGCCAGCTTCGCCGGATTGAACAGCATCGTCATTCGCTGGCATCCTCGACGTGAACTGGTTCGGCGTCAGCCTGCTGGCGGAACCGTTCGGCCTGTACCGCGCGGACCGCCCGAAAGGATTTCGCCAGCGCATGGTGAGCGTCGCGCTGCGGCACTCCGAATTGTTCGGCCATGGCTTCCGACATCTGTTGCAGGCCTTGCTCCATGACACTGAATGCAGCGGCAATGGCTTTCGCCATCGCCCGGCGGCCGTCCTCGGTCAGCATGTACCGCCCAACGTCGAGCAGCTCTTCGCGCTCCGCCTGGTCGGTCTTGATCCGCTCACGTCGCAACCGCAGCTGCGCAAGCTCATCGACGGGCTGATCCTGCGTGCCAGGCGGCGGAGGTGATGGCGGCGCGTCACCCCTCGGCGTGAACAGGTTGGCGTCGGGAGCCTGCTGGGCCTTCGGCTCCGGGGCCCGCATAGCGGCGCCGTTGGCACCGAACCTCTGTCCCGGCTCCAGAGTTTTCCGAAGCTGGTCCTTTGCAAGAACCGGATTGATCTTTGCCCGCCGCCCCTCGCCCTCGATGGCAGCGCCGAAGATCTTTCCCTCTGCGATGTATTGAGACACCCGCCCCGGGCTGACGCCGAGCATCACGGCGAAATCGCCCTTGCTGACCGATCCGGTTTGGAGGTTCATTTTAGGCTCTACTTTACCCGGGCTTTAGTTTAGGGTTTCAACTTTAGGCTTCTAAAAATCGCTCAGACTGCCGCGACATAGCCGTGCCAAATATCCGATGGGCGCTTTTGGCCAGGGAGGACCCGCGATTTGAGCCTAGGGCCTTTGGCCACGACGATGATGATGAGAGGGGTAATGGACAAGCTTTTGGAAGTGATCGGCTCGCTCGGCGTGTGCGCTGTGCTGCTAACATTGGTCCTACTGGCATCAGCCAGCCAGGGCGGCGCGGATGCCGCGATCGTAGTTCTTGGATCATTACCCTGGGCCGTCCCAGCTCTCATAGGCTGCGTGATCATCGCAGCCTTCGGCGTCATGCTAGGTGAACTGAAAGCAATTCGTTTGGCTTCAGAGATACAGTCGCTACACTTGCGCGACTTGGTCAAACAACGGGACCGATCCTAACTTCTCTACGGCGCCTGCCTTAGCAGTCGATCGAAGTGGCGCTCGAAGTTCATCGGTAACACCGCATCTACATGCCGCTCGACAACCTCACGAAGCCTCAGGCGAATTCGGTAACCTTCGGATCGAAGGAACAAGACGACCGGCTTGATGCCCCCCGTCCCTGGGTTCCTCTCCCATATACCTGGGAACAGCTGCCCGCCGCGCTTCGGCACGAAGAACCGCGCGCTGCGGTAGTTCTTGTTCCGCTTCACTGACGCATCCGAGCGAACGCGGGTCGCGCCAGCACCGCGATAGTCAATCTGCAGATCTGCCATGAAGCGGTTGATATACCCTTGCGTCATGTTGCCATAACGATCCCGAGGCGTATCGCGAGCAGGTACGGCAACCTCACCCTTCTGCATCGCGCCCCGCTGGATAAGCTGGCGCTCGAAAGCCTTGTGGGTACGATACCCGCCCTCGATCTGGGGTCCGAGGAATGCTGTCGCAGGCAATCCGCCCTTGGTCCTATCCCCGGTTACCGCGACTGCGGCCCGGAGGTTTTCCTTGGTTGCCGGATCATACACCACACCGCGTTTCGCATAAGGAGTGGGGCGATCGAATACCCGATCCATCTCGTTCTGCACTTCGATACGGCCTGACTTGACTGTATCGTTCAGCGCGTTGCGGATCACGCTCGGCATCCTGTTGCGCTCGACATCCCGCAGATATCGATCGAACTGGCTGAAATCTATTTTGACGTGAGCTTCGATCATCCTGCTTAATGCAGGAAGAAAAAAGGCGACCTCTCGGTCGCCTAAAGATCGCACATAGCGGTAGCAGTCGCCTTGAATCGGTGCCTCCGGTTGGGGGCTGTCAAAGCTGGGGTAGGAGGCCCTGTTCCGTGACGCCTTCCGGCGTCGTCTGGCCCGATCAGGTCGGGCGATGATGACGGTGAGACACTCCTACGTGTCCAATGCCGATACGACTCTCACACCTTCTTCAGGAACGCAAGGGGGATGCTGGCAAGGTCAAAGGGCCGTCCCTGCACATCGATCCGTACGCTGGCCTTGGCTTGTCGGCACCATTTCACCGAGGTGACGACGCACATGAACCCGGCGAATGGACCCATCACGATATCGGCCCTGTCACCGTCTTTCATAGTTTTGTCGACAGCCACCCGCGGCGCCTCGGTCTGTTCGCAAAACCGTCTGAAAACATCGACATCCGCGTCCCGAATCACATGATAAGATCCGGTCTTGCTTCCGACGATATCGACGACGTCATCATGGCTTTTCAGCCCCAGAAAGGCCGCTGCAGACGGGACGACACGCACCAGCATGTAACCCGGAAAGCAAGGGATATTGCGCTCGACCTTGCGCCCGCGCCGCACCTCGACCAGCAATTCACGCGGCATAAACGCCTCGATACGCGAATTCCGCAATGCAATTTCCACAGAGGTTTCACGATCTTTTTTGATCTGCAGGCAATACCAACGCGCCTCCCAGAGCTTTTCATAGACCCGGTCGACGCATGCCGCGTACCGATTCGCTGCCTCTTCACCCATCTCCCGCAGATCCCTCGCGATCTTTTCCATGCCTCGCGTCACGTCCACTTCATTGCCTTCGTGCATCATCGTGATCCTACGCTGCATCAACATCGCCCTTGCCCTCGCTCAACCGTGCCTGGAATTCCGCCATCGCCTCCTCCGGCTCGCCCGCCGGAAAGAAGAACCACTCGTGATCCCCATCCGGGAACCACGGCCATCCCATGCGCTCGTGCAGCGCCTGCCAACGCAGGTATCGCTCGTCACCGCGGCGCATCCGCTCGAAGCTTTCTGACAGCGACACCAGCCTTGGGGGGACGGATACCGCCTTGCCGTCCGTCACCATGGCCGAGGCCTTAGGCCACCCATATTTCGCTTGGCGCTCCCGCTCCAACTTGCGAGCCTCTTCGGCATCACGCATCTGATTTCTTTGGAAGTGGGTTAGCGCCGGCCAACCGTTCGTCGACATGGGCTTGGAGATCTCGGCGAGGAAAAGCGCCGTCCACGGCCGGCTGAACGCCTTGTGCATCGTCGGCGGGGAGATCTCATCTTTGGGGTCTTCAAGACGACGCCAAGCACGATCGGCGAGGTAGACGGCCGCGAATGTGAACTTGGCGGTCTTGGTCGCCCTGACTGCCGCGATGAACGCTGGCGTGCGTTCGATGCATGCGGCCCGATCTTCAGGTGAAAGGGCATGGAACGCGCGACGTGCCGCTTCTTCGCTGCTCGACAGGTAGGTCGGCCACGTCGGGTACCAGGCCTTGAACTTGCGCTCTATCTTTTTCGGATCTTCATCCGAGCCAGCGCACGCGCCCTCTCTCTCGGTTAATATTACAGGTTCTATTACAGGTTTATCTTTAGAGGACTCCAGTGTCCGGTTCAAACTGTCAGAAATGTCCGGTTCAAACTGCTCGATTTGTCCGGTTGAAGCCGAATTTGAACCGGGCAAATTGTCCGGTTGATCTTCAGGTGCTGCTGCACGGAACCCATCTTCGAAGGCAAGGGCGTACCGGTTGTTTTTGCGATACTTCCCGTCGCGCTGCTCAGTCCAATTTATGAGGAACTTTCCTCGCAAGCTCGCCAGCAGCCGGCGCACCGTCCGCTCGTCAATCTCGCAGGCTTCGGCAAGGTAGTCTTGGGAAGGGAAGCATCCCTCGACAGGATTATGGCAGTCCGCGAGATGCCACAGCACCCGCGCTTCCGCACAGGTGATGCCGCGCACCGTGACGGCCCACATGGTCGCTTTGTGGCTCATCCGCGCCCCTCATCGTCCGGCGTCACGCCATCCGCTACGCGCCAAAGACGCCCGTTCGCAGCGGAAAAGCTCATGATGTGAAGAAGATTCCCATCATCGCGCCGGTCCTCGCGCATGATGGAAAGAATGGTGTCGAGGTAGCCTAGCCCCTCGCGAAAGCCCGCCATCTGAAGCCAACGGCGAATGAAGGCTTCCTCGGAAATCATCGTCGAGAACGGGCAAGTCAGCAGCCAAGAGGCCATCTCGCGAGGCCCGTTGCAGTCGACGATATCGGGGCGGAGCAGACGGTCTTTCACCGGCCGATCTCCCGCTCTATGCGCTTGGACAACATGCGCAGCTCGTCAAGCTTGGGTACCATGGCCTCCCATGCCTTGCGGCAGTCAGAGGCTGCTGAATCCGCCTGCTTGACGAGGTCGCAGACCGTCGCGGCCTGCGCTGCAAGCGCAGCCTGCTTTTCTAGATACTCGTCGAACATCGGGTTAGAGCCCGCCGGCCCGAAGAATTCCTCGCGCAGCTTGGAGACCCAGTCACGAGGAACGCCGAGGTCCTTGGCAACCGCATTGTCCGTCCAGGGCGCCTTATAGGAATCCTTGCCATAGGCCTCGTCGAGCTTATCCATGATGATGCGGCGATCCTCGCGCGAGCATTCACGCGGCGGCTCCGCCAGCGGCTGTTTCGCCGCCACGGTGTTATCCATGGGTTTCTCCAGTTTTGGTTTGCGGCGCTTGGCGCAGGCGGGGCAAAGGTCTTTGCGATGGACGCTGCCGACCACCCACTGCATCCCGCGGAAATGCTCGATGACGGCGGGAGGCGGACGAGGCACGCCCCCACGCTTCTGGGGATAGAAACCGACCGCCGGACAAGCCGAGCATTCGATCCGGTAAGCGACGGCTGAAACGCCTCCGGACTCGATTCTCTCTTCAGGAAAGACGCGGTCCATCATGCGAGAGCACCCCTCTGCCAGTTGTAGTAATCGGCGCGCAGATGGAAGAAGCGCTTGCGCGCAGCCTCGTCGCTGTTCAGTTCCGCTTTCGAGGAAATGTTGAGCAAGCCCTTCATTCGGGTTTCGGCCGCGATGCGGGAGGTGATCACGCCGTCGATCCCTCGCGTTTCAAGGAAGCGCCAGAATGACGTCTTCTCGCAGAGCGATTTTGCGATGAAGCCGTAGTTCTCGGCACGCTTGCGGCCGATCAATCGGTCCAATTCGGCCTGCAATTCTCGCACGCGCTGAACGGCCCGGCCGACAAAACCCAGGAAGAAGAACAGGTGGTCGAGCGCGCCAGCAACCAGATCCTGTTCATCCGGCAACGCTTCATGGTGGATCGTGAGGATCTTGACCTGCTCCCCCGTTGCCCGCCGGGAAATCACATGGATGCCGTCCTGATCTGCCTCCATGTCCCAGACGTCGCCGGCCACGCGCGCAGCAATGTCGCGCAGCTTGATGAGCTTGAGCTTTTCCTTTTCACGATCAGCAAGTGCAGTCGCATCGGTCATGCGTCACCGCCTTCCAGCGTGAGGCCGAACTGTACCTCTGGCTCCGGTTTCGGAGCGGCGACGAACATATCCGGTTGCGCGTAAGCCTTGCGAATGCGGTCGCAGGCGATCTCGAAGTACCCGGGGTCGATCTCTACGCCGATAAAGGCTCGCCCCCCCCTGGCGCAGGCGACACCGGTAGTCCCCGAACCCATAAAAGGATCGAGGATGATTTTGGCTTTGGGAATTTGGGCCAGGCACCAACTCATGACCTCTACGGGCTTCTGGGTTGGATGCTGCTTCCCGTCCTGAATCGCCTTTGAGCGAGAATATTCGATGCGGCGGATTGCGCCGTCGAACGAACACCACGCAAGTTCGCAATCGGCCAGCGAAAAATCGGTCTGCCCCTTATCCCACACCAGCCATTTCTGACTCGGCTGCAATAGGTCGGAAAAATAATTTCCGCCCCACAGGATGACATCACGAGCCTTGAGAACGATAGCTTTGATAAGCTCCGGAGAAGGTCGCTCGCGATCCCACTCCCCGCCGCCATAGTCTTTCCAGCGCCATTTCTGGCTGTTGCGCGCACGCGCCGCATTGATCCCATAGGGCGGGTCAGTGATCACCGCATCGACCTTGCCGATCACCGGAAGGATCTCCATGCAGTCACCGAGATACAGCGTGCAGTCGCCGATCACTTCCTTGCGGCAATAGGGAAGCGCGTTCATGCCGCCACCTCATCCGCATCGGTCTCTGCCTCGTCATTGACCACCGCCGCCAGTTCCGCCGGCACGTAATTCTTCCAGTCGACCCGGCGGATAACGGTCGGCGTCGCATAGGTGCCGTCCGGCTGCAGCTCCCAGATGAACCACGCCGTGTTCATGCTGCTGTTGGCCTTATTGCCCTCCCAGCCATCGCGGTGCATCATCGGAAGCCGCCGCGAGAACCACCAGATCCGAGCCGGCGAGCATTCGTCGAGGGCAAAATTCCGGTCGTCGTCGTCGAACCCGCCGAAGAAATTGACGTTCAGCAGCAGCGCCATCTTGCGCGGCCGATGGACGCGCAGCGCGTGGGCTACGAAAGCGTTCAGCGCCGCACCGTAGGGCGGGTTGGTGACGATATCGAAGTCGCCGTCGACCTCAAGCGGCGCCGAGGTGAGGAAGTCCTCGACCTTCTGGACCTCGCCAAACTGGTCAGCCGTGCCGTAGTCAATGAGGTCGGCGAGGATGAGATCATCCCAACCCGCCGCCTCCAGATGCCGCACAATTGCCCCCTTGCCGCACGCCGGCTCAAAAATCGTCGAGCAGAAGGTTTCCAGCCCCAGCAACGTGAACATTGCTTCCGGGCCGGTCTGGTAGAGATTGTCGCCGCGCTCTTCCTTGGTCGCCGTCTTGGTGCCTATCGAGGCACGCAGGTTCGCGCGGGATGGTTCGAGGCCGGCCTGCAGCCGCGCGGCAATGGCCCGTTCAGCAATACCCGGCTCCCGCCGGTCGGCCTCAAGAAGCTGTTTCGCGTAGTGGAGATCCTTGCGGGTGAGACCAGCTTCTTCGGCCGTGAAAGCGTTCTCGTCTGGAACGCTTTTCGGGCGCCCTTTCAAGGTCTTGCCTTCCGCCTTCGCCTTCTCCCACTCCTCGGCAATCCGCATCTTGGTGCGGACTTCGATGCTGAGCGCATCCGCCTGGATACGGTGGCAGGCCTCAAGGCTTTCCTTCAGCCGGAATCGCGCCGAAAACCGGCCGCCGGCCTTTGCCTGCTCATAGATGCCCTCGGCGAGTTCCCGCGCCGCCATCACGTCGCCATGGGCGAGCAATGACCGGGCCGTGCCCAGTTTGGCTTCCATCGCCGCGACACCCGATCCGGCCGGCTCGCCAACGGACGCAACCGGCACGGCAATGCCACCTGAGATCTGACTTTCCAGCCAGGCCAGCATCTCCCGAGCCTTTTCGGTCGGATACCACTTCGCCCCGTCCTTCGGATCGCGGTCGAGATAGCCGTTCCCGTTGGCCTTCGCCGCCGCCTGCCGGTCCGATTGCCGTTTGCCATCGTCGAAAATGCCGCCCGCCACCGCGGTGCGGATGATTTCGAGGCCGCGAATGCCTGGGACCGTAAAGGGCTTCTTCCCGGAATAAGTCATCACTCGCACCTCGCCAGGCGCCGGAGATAATCCTCACCCTTTTCGGTGATAACGAAGGTGAAGCGGTCGCCGGCATCATGATCAAGATATCCGGCGGAGAAACATTCTCCGGCCAGCGCCAATTCATCGGCACCCGTGACGCAAATCACGCCCGAGTTCATAACCACATGCCGCATGAAGGCACGTGCATGACCGCCGATCGGTTGGATGATCGTGGCGGTCATTGGAGCACGCCGCCGTCGTCGTTCATCCTGTGGCGCAACCCATCCAGCGCCGCCTGCAGCGCGACATGCGCGTCGACGTCGTCGTGGCCGCGCTTGATGCAGGCATAGGCACAAGCCGTGGCGGCGGCGCCAAGCGCTTCGTCGTCGCCTTCGGGCAAATTGCTCGCCACAAGATTTACGAATGCCCGTGCCTTGTCGGAGACATTTCCCATCTCATCCTCCCATCATTGAAAAGAGCCGAGCGAGATCCTGCTGCGCGGCGACGATGCGGCTGCGCACAGCGGCCCGCTCGGCAGCGTCGATTCTGCCGTCCTCGATTGCGCGCACGACCTCGCGCACGACGTCGTCGAGCACGCCGTCGAGCTTCAGGACTGCAGTCGGGGTGAGCGACGTTGCCGGGGCGATAGGTTCATTGCGAACCAAGCGGCTCATGGCATCAAGAAAGAACGGATGCGAAGTCCGCCGATCCAACGCCACGGCAAGATCGAGGCGGATGTAGCTCGAAACCCATTCCGAACCGGTTGAGGCGTATTTCGTGAGGGTCGACGACGCGACTCCGATCGCATCGGCGGCGCGGGTGACCCCACCGATGGCGTCATAACTCGCAGCCGTCGCGGCTTTGAGAGCTTCCTGTTCTTTGGCGTCGAGTGGGCGCACGAAAATACCCCTGAAAAACGGTCAAGGAAAAAAGGTGAATGGTTTGATTCCGTGAATGCCGCCGCGAGGCGGCATAAGGTCGATGCATCAGATCAAGGGGGACCGCATGCCATCTGCAGAAAAAGAAAGTCGCCGGAGCGTCGAGGTCCGCCACTCCGGCGACAGTTGGCGCGGCGAGAGACGAAAAAGCCGCGCGGGAGGAACTTATGAAGAGGGCTCATCATTCGGCGGCCTCTGGAGTCTCAAAAAAATATCGGTCATCCCAAGCCACCCCTCGGCCATCGGCCGCATCCCGAATTGCTCTCATCTCGTCGAGCGATGGCGAAACTCCATTCTCCCAACGAGATACGGACGCCTGGGAGACACCAGCAATCGCGGCGAATTCAGATTGGGTGAGCCCGAAAACTCTCGTCCGAATATGTTTGAGCGTGTTCATGGTCGTATAGTATGCGCATACGTATGTTTTTCAAGTTCGAATTATACGTACTCGCATTTTTCTATCGGCCCTAGAGGGATTAGGGTCGGATTATGATGACGATCGAAGAAAAATTGCGAAGAATCATGCGCGTGACCGGCTGGAAACAAGCCAAGCTCGCGGAACATTTTGGCGTCACGCAGGCCACCGTGAGCCGGTGGTTCTCCGGATCGGAACCCGAAGGACAGCGGCGGGACGCTATTAACGACGCTTACGAGAGCATCGTTGATGAGGGACCAAAGGAGCAGTCAGGAACCATTGTCCCTGTAATGGGCTTCATCGGCGCGGGCGCGGAGATACAACCTGAGTTCGAGCAGACGCCTCCCGAAGGACTTGAGCAAGTGTGGATACCTTTTGAGCTCGGCGAAGAGCTGGTGGCATTTGAAGTTAAAGGAATATCGATGCTTCCCGTATATCGCGAGGGCCACGTTATAGTGTGCTATCGGGACCAAAAACGGCCATTGGATTTTTTCTACGGCCTGGAAGCGGCAGTTCGCACCAGCGACGGGCGTCGCTTCCTGAAAACGATTATGAAGAATGGCGCGGAGATCGATCTACACTCATTTAATGCAGATCCGATCTCAAACGTTCGGCTCGAATGGATCGGCGAAATTTTCGCCGCCCTTCCGAGGGCTTCGGTCAAGAGGATTGAACGCCAAGGAGGTATTCAAGGTCGGCTTCAAATGGGTTGATCTTGGCGTGCACCGCCTAAAACCGGCCGTTGCCTCCGGCCAAACGATGGCCCGGGACGCATAAGGAGGGCCGAAATATACGCATAAACATTGCGCGAGCATACGTTCGCGCATTTTTTTTGTTGACGAATATACGTATGCGCATATTATACCTCAATCCGAGCCGCATCCCGGCGAGGACATCCCCGCAACGAAGGGGACCGGCGCGCCACCGCTAATTGCGCGCCGGTCCAGCGGGGGTCCCCTTCAAGATGGAGAGAACAATGCGCCAGCAGATCCAGAACCATAATGCCTACCCCCATTGCCGAAACCGCGACGAACAGGTCGCTTGCGTAGCCGAAGCAATGCGCCGTTTCGGCGAAGGCTGCACGGCCGATGACCTCAAGTCGTGCCTCGGCATCACCGAGGCCCAGTTGAAGGATGTGGCAGACGACGCCCGCTCCCGTGCCGTCACACTCAGCACCTACCAGACCCGCATTTCCGTGCCGGCCAATCGCGCCGCCGGCAACTTCGAAAACCGGATCTGACGCTCATGCCGGCGACCGATCACATCTTCGACCAGCGTGGGTTCAATCTGAGGAACCCGGCTGCGGCAAAGCCCGCCCCTCAGACGCATTTCCGGGTTCACCTGGCGGACGGCTCCAAGCACGATGTCCTCGCCCATTCTTCGGTCGACGCAAACAAGCATGTCGAGAAGCTGTTTCCCGGCATCAAGGTGACCAAGACCAAGCGCGTTGCCCCGAGGGCGCCGGCATGAACACCATTCGCGTCATCCCCTTCGCTATCGAGGCTCGCCGCGAACAGAGCCGCCGCGAATTCTTCGACATCCTCGCCACCGCCAACTTCTGGCGCGCTCGCGCGGTCGAGTTCCTTTGCCTGAGCATGATCGTCTTCTGGCTTGGCTTCGAGATCGCCCGCCGCCTCTGAAGGGCGACCGGCAAACGTTAGTCACCCTCGGGGCGTCCCGATGGGCAAACGGGGAGAACACCCATGAAAATCATACGCGATGCAAAACTGTTGCTCGGCCTGCTCGAACGGGGCGAGCTGAATAAGGAGCTTACCGACGTTCTGCAGGAAACCCAGAAGGCCCTGGTCGATCTGGTCTCCGCGCAGCCGAACCGCAAGTTCTCCGCCACCGTCAAGCTTGAGATGAAGCTGACGGCGGCCGGCGATACGATCGAATTCAACTGCGACATACCGCCCGTCAAGCTGCCGAAGCTTCCGCGCCGGTCGACCGTCTATTTCGCCCTCGACGATGGCAACATTTCCACCGAGCACCCACAGCAGATGGACATGATCGGCGGCCCCTACGAAATCGACCACAACCGCCAGGGCCTCACCCGCCCGTCCTGATCACCGCCGTTCGTCGCATGACGACGCGGCGCCCTCAACTTACCAATGGAGAACTTGAACCATGGACCAACTGTCCGAAACTGCCGTCAATGCCGTTGCCGCTCTCGCCAGGGAGAAGGGCTTCCAGATCGTCAGCGTAACCGCACCATCCGGCGCCAAAGGCGTGCCGACCAGCATACCCCTTCTTCTCAACCCGAAGGATGGCACGGCCGTCAGCGTCAAAGGGCAGTTCGACAGCTGGCGCGATACGCCCGAGCGCAAGACGGGCACCGCAAAGGCCACCACGCTCGACAGCTTCATCGAGCTGACCGAGCGCCACATGACCGGTCACTCGGTGATCTTCGCAGACACAAACTGGCAGAAGCCGTCCTTCACTGCCGTCATCGATTATCACCAGAAGAACACGGAAAACTCGGTTGCTGGCGGCACGGACACCTTGGCCGCCCTCGGCAGCCCGGATAACGGCCGCCACCGCATCCACTATCCATTCCCGCTGTCCGAAGAATGGCAGGCGTGGGTTGCCGGCAACAAAAAGCCGATGAATCAGGTCGACTTCGCCGAGTTCATCGAAGACCGCATCGGCGAGCTTGCCGCTCCGCACGAGGACGAGATCACCTTCTGGGAAGCCAAGCTCGGCGGCAAGATGGCATACCCCAACGAGCTGCAGCTCCTGTCGCGCGGCCTGAAAATCCATGCGCAGACCAAGGTCTCCAACATCGTCACCCTGTCGAGCGGCGAGGGCGAGATCAGCTTCGAGGAAGAGCACCGGGACATGAAGGGCGACAAGCTCATCATTCCGTCTCTCTTCATCATCCAGCTTCCGCCGTTCTTCCAGGGAGAGCCGACCCGCGTTCCGGTCCGCCTTCGCTATCGTGCCAAGGAAGGCATCACCTGGTTCTACCAGCTTTACCGGCCGGACCAGTACATCACCGAGCAGGTGATGCGCGATCTTGCCCGGGCAGAAAGCGCAACGGGCCTTCCCACCTACCAGGGCACGCCCGAAATGTCCGGCTCCTCGTCCATGTAAGCCCGCTTTGGTGACCGCCGCCTGTCAGAGGGGCGACGGCATCCAAAACGGGCTTTGGAGGCTACCATGGGCAAACAGACGAATAGAATTGAGAAGCGCGTCACGACGATTGAACTCGACGAGGCGGCGATCCGCGCCGCCTACCTTGCCGGCGACGCGCCTTCGACGATCGCCAGCCGCGCACCAGACAAGGCACACTATGCGGCGATCATCGGCTTCATCGCAGTGCATCGCGACGTCTGGCTGCGCGAACGCCTGAAGCTGCGACGCATGCCGAACGACAAGAAGATTGTCGTCGAGCGGTGCATTTATGAAGACGAAATGGGCCGGTCCCGCTTCATGAAGATCAGCCTCCCACGCGTCTCGATGCACATCGCCGCCATTCAGGAGGCGCAGCAATGACCTTCACACCAAAGATGCTTACTGATCTCGCCTACTTCTTCACCAACACCGATCGCTCGGCTCTGGAGCAGGCAGGCATCATCAATCCGGGCAAGTCGGGCGACGACAAGTGGAAGCGGTACAACCACAACTTCGATATCTTCATTCTCAAGTCTGATGAGCAGCAGCTCACCGCGCTTGCCAAACTCGCCAACGGTTACGTCTCGTCGTTCTCCCCACCACCCCAGTCACATACGATGGGAGGCCAAGCCGCCGCAATCGTGGCGGAATATGACGCTTTTCTCGCGGCCCGCCAGGACTACGCGCCGACTGCCCGGCTCGTCGCCAGCGATGCGATCGGCGGGAAAGCGTTGGATCTACTGCGCACGATCGCGGAGCAGCCGCCCGAAACTCTGGTGGAGGCGCGCTGGCGCGTCGTCGAAGCGGCAACAGGCCCAGGCTATTGGGGCATCGAGCTTGAGCAAGCGGGCAATGATGACGACATGATCATGTGCCCGATCAAGATCCACCGCGATACCGTAGCGAGGATCGTTGAGGCCCACAACGCCGCCCTTGCCGCCTCCGCGACGGAGGACGGCCGATGACCTGGGGCGACACCTTCAATCGCCACAAGGCGACCGGTATGGACCCGAGCGATGCGGCGTTCCGTGCCGACCAGTCGGACCCGATGCGCAAGCGTCGTGCCGAGGTCGAGAACGAGCGCCTGCGGGAGGCTCTTATCCAGGCCGATCTCAAGATCAGGTCGCTGCCCGGCACGGATCAATCGGACGTGGAGTTCATCCGCGAGGCTTTGGGCGGCAACCCAGCACCCTCGACGAATGCGATGGGGCATTCAGCAGCCGATATCGTCGCCAAGATCGCGCAGATCGCCGCCGCTGTCGGCTGGCAGGCGAACGAACCGGCGATGGAGATGGCCGGCCAGATCGTTTCCGTCCTTGCGGCAAATCCCGAACACATCGACCGCTTCATGGCCGAAGGAACCGAACTGTTTCTGGACGGCACATTCAATCACGAAAAAGGGTCGCTGACCTATCGCGCCATCAACGGCTCGATCCTGTCGCCGTCCGTCCTTCGCGAGAAAAAGGGACAGCAGCAATGACCGCATCCACGATGACGCTCAATCTTTCTCCGGTCGAAATGCAGGCGCTAGATCAGCTCTGCCTTGAACACGACATGTCGAAAACAGCCGTCCTGCGGCAGGCTTTGCGGCTCTACCAGTCCCTTCACCAGCACCTCAAAAATGGCGAGCGAATCATTCTCAGCGGTGATGTGCAGCGCGCGCTGGATTTTGTCGGACCTGGCTTCGGTCAGGATCTTCGCTCCCCCGCTCCCGAAACGAATAAGCGCGGCATCTACATCGCCAGCAAGACGAAACACGCCGATCGCTGGCGCCTGCTTCGGGACGCTGGCTTGCCGATCACCTCAACATGGATCGACGAGGCCGGCGCAGGCGAGAGCGGCGATCTGTCCGATCTATGGCGGCGTTGCATTCTCGAAGCTTCGACCGCCTCCGTGCTGGTCCTCTATCGTGAGCCAGACGATGTTTTGAAGGGCGGATGGGTGGAACTCGGCGCCGCGCTCGCATGCGGCGTCCCCGTCTTCGCTATAGGGATCGAGGAATTCACGATCGCCAAGGATAAGCGCATCCGGCATTTCGCCACGCTGGACGCCGCCCTTGCCGTCGCTGCTGCGGAGGCCGATCGATGAGGATGTTAAAGGTCTTCCGGGCGATCGCCATTGTCGCTAGCAAGCTTGTCGTAAATGGCGATGTTCACGCCAGCGGCGATCTGACGATATCTCCAGATTATCGCTTCCTCTCCAGGCGTCGGCGACCTTCCCGCAAGCTTTTTCTCCCAGCTATTGAGAATTTGATTGGCTTGTTCGGGCGTCATTTCGGCCTCCAGATTTTCCGACCGAGAGGAGTATGGCCATGAAGATGCCGATCGACAAGGAATGGTTCGAAAAGCGCGCGGCGGCCGAGGGCGATCTTGAAGTCGGCGCAGGAGGCCGGCGCAAGACCATGACGCTCTACCTCACCGAGGAAGAGATTGCCGAGCTTGAACGGCTGGTCAATCCGAACCGGGACGCGATCCGTGCAGAGGCTTTCGAAGAGGCGGCCAAGCTGGCGGAGGATTACACCTTCCCCTCTCGGATGAATGGCCCGCTTGTCCGCAACATTCAGGACAAGAGCCAGTGCCCGCCATGCGGCCTTGCTGCATCCATTCGTGCTTTGGCTGCGTCCCCACCACCCGAACAGAAAAAGCAAATGGTTGGGCTTGAGGCGGTCCTTAATGTCATCCGCCAACATCGATCGACCTACGACGCCGAGCGAGCCGATCTACAGCGCCGGGGAAAAGCAAACGCTCACTTTTACAAGGCGCTCGTAGATGTCTGCGAGAGCATTGAAAGCTCCGTCTTGACCGTCTCCACCACGGGGGGCTCAGAGCCATGAGGTACGGTTCCGTTTGCAGCGGCATCGAGGCCGCAACGTCGGCGTGGCATCCTCTTGGATGGACGCCTGCATTCTTTAGCGAAGTTGCCGCCTTTCCCGCCGCCGTTCTCGCGCATCACTACCCGGAAGTTCCTAACCTCGGCGACATGACGAAATTCGAGGAGTGGCTCGACCATGCAATTGACCTTCTTGCCGGAGGAACCCCCTGTCAGGACGTCAGCATTGGCCAATCCGCAGGAACAGGAAGAGGCGGCGACGGCTTGGATGGAACACGTTCTGGCCTTGCCTTCTCCTTCGTCGGCATTCTTCGACGCTATCGCCCGCGGTGGTTTGTCTGGGAAAATGTTCCGAACATCCTCTCCAAGCGCCTGGCGTCCGGGTTCCTCAGGTTCATCCGAAGAATTGGCGAGCTGGGGTATTGCTGTGTCTGGCGAGTACTGGACGCGGCAGGGTTCGGCCTTTCCGACCAGCCAAGGCCCCGGATCTTCGTGGTCGGATATCTTGGAGACGTCCGCCCTGCCGCAGCGGTACTTTTTGAGCGCGAGAGCAATATCCGGGATCTCAAGAAGAAAACGGAAACCGCGCCTGTTCTCACCGCTCGCGGAGGCATGGCTTTCGACGACCGCACTCCGTGCATTCTGGACGGAGGCCGAGCGCGCATAGCAACGCCGGCAGAATGGGAACAGGCGATCGGCTTCCCGGCAGACCACACGCGGATCGCTTGGCGTGGCAAGTCGCTGGATCAGTGCCCGGACGGCCCACGCTACCGCGCGGTGGGAAATTCGATGGACGTCAACGTCATGAGGTGGATCGGGAAACGCATCGCCCTTGTCGACGGATTGACCGCCGCATGGAGGATCGCAGCATGACCACCGGCAAGACCCCAGCGCCCAAACCGAGGGAGGCGGGACAGTGACAACACCGGCTCTCCCCTATCGATATGCCTGGGACCGCCAAGGGCGCAAAGGGCAGCTCTGCGATGTCGTCGTTCGCGCCAAGGCTATGAACTCATGCCTCGTTCGTTTCGCCGACGGCTATCAGATGGTCACCAGCCGCAACGCGATCCGGAAGAACAAGGAGGCGCAACGATGATCGACCTCCTCGCCCTCGCCGATCGCGTTGCCGCTGGCGAAATCAAGTGCCTCAGCATTAAGCAGCCGTACCCCCATCACATCTTCCATGACGGGAAGGACGTCGAGAACCGCGACTGGCCTACGAAGGGTCGGGGCTGGTTTATCGTCCACGCCGGCGTCTCGAAATCCGAGATCGACAAAGACGACGAGCGCCAGATGAGTATGCCGCGCGGCGGCGTGGTCGGCATGGCTCGCATCGTCGACTGCGTCACCGAGATGGATAGCAACTGGTTCTTCGGCCGCTACGGCTTTGTGCTTCGCGATGCCTTCCCACTGCCGCTGATCCCATGCCGGGGCCAGCTCCTGTTCTTCAACCTTGACCCTGACGTCAACCAGCAGGTGGCGGCCGCCATCCGGGAACGTGCGAGGAGTGCAGCATGACAAATTCTGACACCCATGAAGATGGGTTAGATCCTTTGGCTTTCAGTTTGGCATCCCAGCGCCTCAACGAGGCGAAAGAGGCAATCTTTGCGAGCGAGTGGTCTGAGAAGCAGCAAGAAATGCTTGCAGACTTCGCCGAAGCTGCCGCCGATATGTTGGAGATGGTGAAGGCTGCTTATCTCAACCGCGCGACGCCGCCCCAAGCGGAAGGCGATCAGCCATGACTGCAACGGCGATCGTCAAAAAGTCCGACCTTGATCGTATGGCCGACGTGGCGAACGCGAAAAATGTGACGGTCGAGATTGTAGAAGGCGGCCGGACCATCCGAGTATCTCCGGCCCCGCCGGCGCAGCCGGAAAGGAATCCGCTTGCGCCCAGAGGTGGAGTTCGGCTTTGATGGAACCCATGCCGCGCAAGTTGCCCCTCAACGTGATCAAAGAGAAGACCCGACATCAAACGTGGGTCTTCTACTATCGCGTTGGCAAGGGACCGCGTACCCGCCTGCGCGGCGAACCTGGGACTGAAGAGTTTCAGGCAGCCTACAAGGCGGCGATTGCGGGAACCCCTGTAGTAGAACGCCGGCAGACTGCCGATAGCCGATCACTGAAGTGGTTGGTTGAGCGATACATGGAGAGCCGCAAGTGGGCGGCCCTGTCGGTTTCGACCCGGCGGGCGAGGGGGAACCTTTTCCTCCAAATGCTGAAAAACGCTGATGACGCCTTCTTCGGAGACATCTCGAAGAAGGACATAGAGGCCGCCCTCGACGCCCGTGTCGGCACGCCGGCGCAGGCCAACGCGCTGCTGAAAGCTCTGCGAGGTCTGTTCGAGTGGGGCATCAAGAATGACATATGCCTCTTTGATCCGACGCATGGCGTCGAGAACGTCGCATACAAGTCGGATGGTTTTGAACCCTGGACTGCTGAGGACGTGAACAAGTTCTGCAGGAAGTGGAAAGAGGGCACAACGCAGCGCCTGGCGTTCGAACTGCTGCTTTGCTCTGGACTGCGCCGCTCAGACATCGTCAAGGCCGGACGCCAACACATGACCGGGAATACGTTCTCCATGAGGACAAAGAAGACCGGCGCAGAAATAACCGTCGAGTTCCCCGCGAGGCTTATGAAAGCGATCGCAGAAACGAAGACCGGCGATCTTGCATTTATCGTTGGCGAGAACGGCCGGCCCTTCACCACCGAATCGTTCGGAAACTGGTTTCGAAAGCACTGCACCAAGGCGGGCGTGAGCAAGAGCGCCCATGGCGTCCGAAAATTGTCAGCAACACTGGCTGCAAATGCCGGCGCCACCTCCCATGAATTGATGGCACAATACGGTTGGGCGACCTCCAGGCAGGCCGAAACCTACACGAAGCAGGCGGACCGCAAGCGTCTCGGGATCAAGGCTTCAAAGCTGGTTGCAGAACAAATTGAGATCGAACTTTCCCCGCACCTAAATCCGAGTGCGGGGAAAATTCAAAATAGCACAAGGAAATCAAAGGCCGGAAAGTGATGTGGTGCCCCGTGCCGGAATCGAACCAGCACTCCTTTCGGAACCTGATTTTGAGTCAGGCGCGTCTACCAATTCCGCCAACGGGGCACTTGGGTAGCGGTATGCGCTCTATCACGGGGCTGCACCGGCATGCAAGGATGAAGTGAGGTTGCAATCCCGCATGCCTGACGCTTAAGAGATTGTCCTGGATCAAGGCTGCCAGACGTGTTTTTTTCCCTCTCCTCCACGGCTTTGCATACCAGGTCCCCTCCCGTGTCCCCCTTGTATTTTAAGCATCCCGGATGTTAGCTGGTGCAGCAAAAATAGAAGCGCTGCCCATGAAACTGCCTGCCCGTACCTCCTATGAAGACCTTTTTCGCGATTTCGCCTGGGAAATCCCGCAGCGATTCAACATGGGGGAGGCGGTCAGCGATGCCTGGGCGGAAAAATTTCCGGATCGCATCTGTCTCCAGCATTTCAGCCCGGACGGCGCTCATCCGGCGCTGACCTATGGTGAGCTGTCCGGGCGGTCCGCCTCGCTTGCGAACGCCTTTGTCGCGCTGGGTCTGAAGCCCGGCGACCGCGTCGCACTTCTTATGCCGCAGAGTTTCGAAACGGTGATCGCGCATGTGGCGATCTACAAGATGGGCGGCATTGCCCTGCCGCTGGCGCTTCTGTTCGGTGCCGAGGCGCTCGAATATCGGTTGAAGGCTTCGGGGGCGGCGGCGATCGTCACCAATCCCTTCGGCCTGTCGCGGTTGGCCGGCTTGCGGGAAAAGCTGCCGGAGCTGCGGCATGTGGTCGTGACTGGAGATACGCCCGTCGGCGACGGCCTGCTGGCGCTCGATGCGCTGATCGCCGCGCATCCGCCGCTGTTTAAGGTCGTCGACAGCGGGCCGGACGATCCGGCTCTGATGATCTTCACCTCCGGCACGACCGGCCCGCCGAAGGCGGCGCTGCACGGCCATCGTGTGCTGGCCGGCCATATTCCGGGTTTTCAGCTGGCGCATGAATTCGCGCCGCAGCAAGGGGACCGGATCTGGACACCTTCCGACTGGGCCTGGGCCGGCGGCCTGCTCAACGTCCTGATGCCGGCGCTGATGCTCGGCATTCCCGTCGTCTCTTCGCCCGCCCAGAAATTCGATGCCGACATGGCTTTGAGCATCATGAGCGAGATGGACGTTCGCAACGCGTTCATCCCGCCGACGGCGCTGCGGCTCCTGAAATCCGTCGAAAAGCCGCTTGAAAAATACGATCTCAAGCTGCGGACTATCGCGTCCGCCGGCGAGGCGCTGGGCCGCGAGACCTATGACTGGGCGAAGGCGGCTCTGGGGCTGACGGTCAACGAATTCTACGGCCAGACCGAATGCAATTTCGTGCTGTCCTCGGCCGCCAATCTCGGCGTGTCGCGCGGCGGGGCGATCGGTCGGGCGGTACCGGGCCATCATGTGGCGGTGGTCGACGGCAGGGGCATCGAGCTACCGGCCGGCAAGATGGGGCAGATCGCCATTCGTCGTCCGGATCCGGTGATGTTCCTCGGCTACTGGAACGACGAGGCGGCGACGGAGGCGAAGTTCGTCGGCGACTGGCTGATCACCGGCGATCTCGGACGAAAGGACCGCGACGGTTATGTGGAATTCATTGGGCGGGACGACGACGTCATCACCTCGTCCGGTTACCGCATCGGGCCGAGCGAGATCGAAGACTGCCTGACCGGCCATCCGGCCGTGCGGTTGGCGGCCGTGGTCGGCAAGCCGGACCCGATCCGTACCGAGATCGTCAAGGCTTATATCGCGCTCGCGCCCGGCCATCGTCCGAGCGACGAACTGGCTCTGGAGATCCGCGACTGGGTGAAGACGCGGCTGTCGATGCACGAATATCCGCGTGAGGTCGCCTTCGTCGACGATATTCCGCTGACGACCAGCGGCAAGGTCATCCGCCGGCTACTGCGGGACAAGGCGGCCGCCGAGTGACCGTCATGGCGTGACTACTCCGGAACGGCCGGCAAGCGACATGATCTTTTCCCGCAGCATGCGGGCCATGTTGCGGGTGTTGCGGTAGAGGTGAAGCTGGGCTGCCACCTGGCGCACGTCGCGGTCGCCGTTCTGGCGCAGGCCGATCACCAGCGTCCCCATCTCCTCGCGCTCTTCCCAGAAACGGCTCATGATCGGGTGATCGGGAATCGCGCAACTGTCGGTGCGCATGATGTTGGCGTCTTCGAGATGCCACTCGGTCAGTTTCACCATCAGCAGCTTGCCGGGCGAGAACCGGGAAAAACCCTCGTCGTAGGCGGTCTTCCAAGTGTAGGCCTCACCGGCCATGATGAAGACGATGAGCGAAGCGATCGCCCGGCCATCGAAATCGATGGTGTGGATGCGGACCGCGTCGACCTCCGCCAGGTTGGTGATCGCTTCGCGGGCAAACGCGGCGCGGTAACGGTCGTTGATCAGGGCCGAGCGTTTGCGGCCTTTCCAGCCCTTGGCTTCGAGCGCCAGGAATTCCTCCATCCGCAACCGGATCTCTTCCGGCTGGCGGGCAACCGAATAGCTGAGCGAGCCCTTGTTGCCGAGATTGCGCCACAGGCGGCGCATTTCGCGGTAGTGGTGCGACGAGATCGAGTGTTTCAGATAGGTTTCGCCGTCGAGCAGGCTTTCCAGCATCGGCCGCTGTTGGGGATCGGTGACGGTCACCGGCAGGTTGCGGCCGATCGCGACCGCCTTGGCGAGCTGTGCGAACGGACCGGCGAGCCTGACGTCCGGCATGACCAGCACGGAGGGCAGGCGGGCTTCGCGCATGCTCAGCGCCTCGAAAAGATTGTCGATCGTCTCGGCACTGTCTTCCGCATCGACGAGCGGCGTGCCGATCGGCCCGAAGGGATTGGCCCATGCACGGATGATCGAGGCGCCGACCGAAAAACCCGGCTTCTCGACCGTGAACGGCATCAGCAGCCGCATACGACTGCGCGTGCCGGTCTCGTCGCGGATCAGCGCCAGGCGGACCTGCTTGTCCTCGACCCGCGGCATGGCGGGGGCGAGCAGCCGCGCCGAAAAGAAGATGTTCGGCTCGAGCGCACGGTTGGAGAGGAATTCGAGTTCTTCCTGCAGGTCGTAACCGAAGGCGGCGGGATAAAGGCAGAGCTCGCGGCCGGGCCGACCGACCTGGAGATGGGTGTCGGCATCCGGCCGCTCGGCGCGGAGCGCCTGGACCATGCTCATCCGGCCGCCGCCATTGCCCTCGAATTCGCTGCTGAACGGAGGTTGCGCCATGGTCAGGAAGCCTTTGAAGGAGCAGAGGGCGTCGGATCGGCAAAGGCGAAGAGCACGATGCCGAGCGTGCGGCGGACTGCGATATGCAGCAGGATAGCCTCGATCATCATCGCCGCCGCCGTCGCCATCGCGGCCCCGGTCATGCCGAAGCGGGGGATCAGCGCGATGTTGAGAGCGATGCTCGCCAGCAGCGTCACGGCGTAAAGCAGGACGCAGAGCTTCTGGCGACCGGCCATGCTGAGCAGCACCTCGCCGGGGCCGACCATGGATTTGGCGAGGATGCCGCAAAACAGGATCGCCATCAGCCAGTAGCCGGCCGTGAACGCACTGCCGAACAGCGACAGGAGCAGTTCGCCGGCCGCCAGCGCCATGAGCCCGACGGCAAGCGACGGCCAAAAACTCCAGCGCGCGGTCTGTCCGGCAAAGGAGGCGAGCGCCGTCATGTCGTTCTCCGCCATGATGGCGGAGAAGCGGGGTCCGGCGGCTGCCTTGATCGAGAAGTAGACGAACTGCACCAGCACGATCGTCTTTGCGGCGGCGTAGTAGATGCCAACCTGGTCCGGCGGCAGGTAAAGGCCGACGACGACGACGTCCGCATTGGTCAGCAGGAAGCCGATGCCATCGACGAGGAAGAGCGGCAGGGAATAACGGAACCAGGCGCCGATCTCGAACTGCATCGGGCCAGGGCCGTAAAGCCGGCGCAGGCGCAGCGTCAGGCGCAGCAGCTGCAGGAGCGTCGTGACATAGGTCGCGGCAAGGGCCGCCTGCATGGCGGTAACGGCCGTGTGGGCAGCGCCGAACCACAGTGCACCCAGCATGAACGCGAGGATCAGGGTTGGGCGGATCAGGTAGGTGGGCGAGAGCGCCGTCACCGTCCAGCCGTTCGAACGCGCGGTGCCGTCGAGCACGTCGCCGAGCGCGATCATCGGTATGGTGAAGAAGGCCAGCGACACCGGCACGAGGTAATAGGCCTCGACCGTGTGGCCGTAGACATGCAGGAACAGGAAGCCGAGGCCGGCCACCGTGCTTGCCGAGATCAGCGCCACCAGGCGGACGGCAAGATTGAGCCCGCGCACGGTCGCCACCTCGTCGCGCGCCTTGTGCTGGTGCAGGAAGCGGATGACGGACGTGTGGAAGCCGAGGCAGGAGAGATTGCCGGCAAGCACGACCAGAACCCAGACGAATGCGAAGATGCCGTATTCGAATTCGCCCATCAGGCGGGCGAGCACGATCTGCGACACGAAGGCGATGGCCGCGCTGGCGACCCGGATCACGAAGGCGGTCAGCGCGCGACGCTGGGCGCGGGCTGTCTCGTCGTCGTCGGTGAGGATCGATTCGAGCTTGCGGGTCAGCGGTGCCAGCCGGGTCCTAAGACCAGGCGGAAGCAATCTTTCCGCTGTTTCGATAACCGCCATGATGGGCACGCAATACTCGTAACGACGACGGGAACAATGGGCAAAAGTGTTGCCACAGCAGGGTTAAGAAAGGGTTCGCCCAGGCGTCGATGGCTTCACGAACTGCGAACTTCAAGGCTCCCTGGAAGAACGGGTAAAAAGGTTGCGGACGGCCGGAACAACCTGGTGAGTGGCCGCAATGGTGAGCGCGACGGCAATCATCCCCACGGCAATCGCGAAGGTGAACGACATGCCGGCGGCCACGGCTTGCGGAGGTGCCGTCGCGACATCGCCCGTTCCCGAGGCCATTGCGAACACCGCGCCCATCAGCGAGGCGCCGGTGATGAGGCCGAGATTGCGCGACAGATTGAGCAGGCCTGAAACGACGCCGCGCTGCTGCGGGCCGACGTCCACCATGACCGCGGTGTTGTTGGCTGCCTGGAACAGTTGATAGCCGGGCGTCAGCACCGCGATGGCAGCGACGTAGCCGCCAATGCCGAACGTTCCTGGAAGTAGAGTGAGCCCAAGCGAGCCGGCCACCATTCCGACGAGACCGATGACGACCGCCGTCCCCGCGCCCAGGCGGTCGACGAGCCGGCCGGCCGGTACGCCGCTGAATGTGGAAACAATCGGGCCGATCGACATGACGAGCCCGACGAAAGCTGCGTCGAGACCGAGCGAACGCGAAAGATAGAACGGCCCGACCACCAGCGTCGACATCATCACCGCCGAGACAAGGGCGCTGGTTATCAATCCCGTGCTCAAGGCTGGGTTGCGCAACATCGACAGTCGGATCAGGGGCGACGCCGCTTTCGCTTCGACGAGAACAAACAGGCCCGCTCCGACGGCAGCCAACAGCAGCAGAGCGGCGTTGACCGGACCAAGGCTGCCGCGGCCGATCGTCATGGCGAGTGCATAGGCTGCAAGCACCAGGGCAAGCAGCAGCGTGCCCGAGACGTCGAAGCCGGGCATTTGGTCCGGTCTTTCGCGGCGAAGATCGGCGGGCAGGTAACGAAAGGCAAGAAGGAGCGCCAGCAGCCCCAGCGGCACGTTGATCAGGAAGATCGCCCGCCAGCCGGCGCCGGCGATCAGAAGGCCCCCCAGGGAAGGGCCGAGCGCGGTGCCGATTGCCGACATGGTTCCGAGCAATCCCATGGCCGCTCCGGTGCGTGTCTTTGGAAATATGTCAGCGACAAAAGCCATGGTGAGCGCCATCATGGCGGCGGCTCCGAGACCCTGTGCGGCTCTTGCGGCGACCAGAATGCCCAGCGTCGGAGCAATCCCGCAGGCGATCGAGGCTACCGTGAAAAGGGTGATGCCAGTGAGCAGGAGCCGCCGACGTCCCGCGATGTCGCCAAGCCGCCCGACACTGACGATCAGAGTGGTGATTGCGAGAAGATAGGCAAGGACCACCCATTGGACCTCCTGGAAGGAGGCGTCGAACGCCTGCGCCAATGTCGGCAGGCCGACATTGGCGACGCTGGTGCCGAGCGAAGAGAGCAACATCGAGAGCGAAAGACCGGCGAGCGCCCCACGGAGGGTACTCGCCCGTTCTGCCGGTTGCGGAACCGGATCGTGGGCGGCAGAGGTCATCGCTTTTCGCCCTCCGCCGGTCTCGCGGTCGGCTTCGCGAGGTTGCTGACGATTCGGCGCGCCAGCGGCGCGACAACCAGCACGACCGGAAAAGCGATGATCCAGGAGGGGAGCCATGCTCCCATCCAGATTCCGAGAAAGCCGTCGATCAGCCCCGCGCTACGGAGCGTGGAAACGCCGGAGATAAGCAGGGACATCAGGCAGGAAAGAACAAAGCCGAAAATGACGGGTATCAGTCGTACGGGTATCATGAGGGAACCTCCAGAAACTATTGTCCGAGGGCTATCTCAAGCGCACGCATGGCGGAAGGCGCATGATTTGCATCAATTCAATGCATCCGACGCCATGTCATATTGAAGCGCCTGTGTTATGCTGCGCGCATGTCCAGACCTGATCTCAACCTGCTTTTCACCCTCGACGTCCTTTTGGCCGAAGGCAGCGTGGCGCGGGCGGCCAAACGGCTGCGGCTCAGCCAGTCGGCCATGAGCCGGGCCTTGGCGCGATTGCGCGAGACGACGGGCGATCCGCTGCTGGTGAGGGCGGGCCGCGGGCTCGTGCCAACGCCAAGGGCGATCGAACTGCGCGAACGGGTCGGCGGCCTCGTGCAGGATGCGGAAGCGGTCTTGCGGCCGGTCGAGATGCTCGATCTCGGTAAGCTGGTCCGGACATTCACGCTGCGCACCAGCGAGGGTTTCGTCGAGAATTTCGGGCCTGGCCTCATCGCTCGTGTCAGCGCTCGGGCGCCGGGCGTGCGGCTGCGGTTCATCCGCAAGCCGGACAAGGAGAGCACCTCGCTTCGTGACGGAAGCGTCGATCTGGAAACCGGGGTCGTCGGCGCGACGATCGGTCCGGAAGTGCGGGCCCAGGCACTGTTCCGGGACCGTTTCATCGGCGTCGTGCGCAGCGGGCACCCGCTGGCCGAGGGCGAGATATCGGCTCGGCGATACGCGGCGGGCGATCATATCCTGGTTTCGCGACGGGGGCTTGAAAGGGGGGCGATCGACGAGGCTCTGGCGGCGTCGGGGCTGGAACGGCGGATCATGACGATCGTCGACGGTTTCGCGACGGCGCTGGCTCTCGCCAGGTGTTCGGATCTGATCGCCAGCATTCCCGGGCGGCACAGCGGCAACCTGCGTGCCGGAATGTTCAGTTTCGCCCTGCCGGTCCCGGTGCCTGAAATTACCGTGTCATTGCTCTGGCATCCGCGGCTGGATGCCGATCCGGCTCACCGGTGGCTGCGGACATGTGTTCGGGAAATCTGCGCCGGGCCTCCAGCCGAAAGCTGATGCGGTCCCTCCGGAAGGCGGAAACGAAAACGCCGCCCAGGGGCGGCGTTCGCATCATCAGGTTTCGCGGAAGCCTCAGGCCTGCTCGAAGGCACCGTGGCAATGCTTGTATTTCTTGCCGGATCCGCAGGGGCAGGCCTCGTTGCGGCCGATCTTGCCCCAGGTGGAGGGATCTTCCGGCCGGCGGTCTTCCGGCGCGGCGATGAAGTTCTCGCTGTCGAAGCCGTTGACCTGGTTGAGGCCGGTCGTCGGATCGACATGCTGTTCGTCGTAGACCGTCGGCGGCTGCGGCGGCTCGGGGTTCTGCACCAGCTCGACGCGCATCAGCTGGGCGGTGACCGCCTCGCGCAGGTTGGCGAGCAGGGCCTGGAACAGCTCGAAGGCTTCCGCCTTGTATTCCTGCAGCGGATCGCGCTGGGCGTAACCGCGGAAGCCGATGACCGAACGCAGGTGGTCGAGATTGACGATATGCTCGCGCCACAGGTGGTCGAGCGTCTGGAGCAGCACGGAGCGCTCCACATAGGTCATGATATCGGCGCCGAAGCGCTCCTTGCGATCGGCCGCGGCCTTGTCGGCAGCCTCGGTGATGCGTTCGCGGATATCGGTCTCACCGATGCCTTCTTCCTTGACCCAATCCTCGATCGGCAGGTCGAGGTTGAGCATCCGGTCGACGTCTTCACGAAGGCCGGCGGCATTCCATTGTTCGGCATAGGCGCGTTCGGGAATGTGCTTGGCGACGAGAACTTCGATCACCTCGTTGCGCATGTCCTCGACGGTCTCGGATACGTCTTCCGAGTCCATCATCTCGATGCGCTGCTCGAAGATCACCTTGCGCTGGTCGTTGGTGACGTCGTCGTATTTCAGAAGGTTCTTGCGGATGTCGAAGTTGCGGGCTTCGACCTTCTTCTGGGCGCGTTCGAGCGCCTTGTTGATCCAGGGATGGACGATCGCTTCGCCTTCCTTGAGGCCGAGCTTCTGCAGCATGCTGTCCATTCGGTCGGAGCCGAAGATGCGCATCAGGTCGTCCTGGAGCGACAGGTAGAATTTCGAACGGCCGGGGTCGCCCTGACGGCCGGAACGGCCGCGCAGCTGGTTGTCGATGCGGCGGCTTTCGTGGCGCTCGGTGGCGATCACGTAGAGGCCGCCGGCGGCAAGCGCCTTTTCCTTGAGCTGCTTCACTTCCTCGCGGCTTGCCGCTTCCAGTGCATCGCGCTCCGGACCCGGCTCCATGCCTTCGAGCTCGCGTTCGAGGCGCATGTCGATATTGCCGCCGAGCTGGATGTCGGTGCCGCGGCCGGCCATATTGGTGGCGATCGTCACTGCGCCCGGCACGCCGGCCTGCGAGACGATATAGGCTTCCTGCTCGTGGTAACGGGCGTTCAGGACCTGGAAATTGTTGAAGCCCGACTGGCGCAGCATGGTCGCCAGCAGTTCCGACTTCTCGATCGACGTGGTGCCGACCAGAACCGGCTGGCCGCGTTCATGGGCTTGTTTGATCTCTTCGATGATCGCCTTGAACTTTTCGTCGAAGGTCCGGTAGACCTCGTCGTCCTCGTCGATACGCTGGATCGGCAGGTTGGTCGGTACTTCGATCACTTCGAGCTTATAGATATTGCCGAACTCTTCCGCTTCGGTCTGGGCCGTACCGGTCATCCCGGCGAGCTTTCCGTACATGCGGAAATAGTTCTGGAAGGTGATCGAGGAGAGCGTCTGGTTCTCCGGCTGGATCGTCACCTTTTCCTTGGCTTCGAGCGCCTGGTGCTGGCCTTCCGAATAACGGCGGCCGGGCATCATGCGGCCCGTGAATTCGTCGATGATGACGATCTCGTCGTTGCGGACGATATAATCCTTGTCGCGGGTGAAAAGCTTGTGGGCCTTCAGCGCGTTGTTGATGTGGTGGACGATCGCGACGTTCTCGACATCGTAGAGGGATTCTCCCTTCAGCAGGCCGGCCTGACGCAGCAGGTTCTCGAGCTTTTCGGTGCCGACCTCGGAGAAGTTGGCGGAGCGCTGCTTCTCGTCGATCTCGTAGTCTTCCGGCGTCAGCGCCGGGATGAAGGCGTCGATGGTGTTGTAGAGTTCCGAACGGTCGTCGAGCGGGCCGGAGATGATCAGCGGCGTGCGCGCCTCGTCGACCAGGATCGAGTCCACTTCGTCGACGATCGCGTAATTGTGGCCGCGCTGGACCATCTGGCTGCGCTCGTACTTCATGTTATCGCGCAGATAATCGAAGCCAAGTTCATTGTTGGTGGCATAGGTGATGTCGCAGGCATAGTTGGCGCGGCGCTCTTCATCGCTGAGACCATGGACGATGACGCCGGTGGTCAGGCCCAGGAAGCCGTAGAGCTTGCCCATCGTGTGGGCGTCGCGCTGGGCCAGGTAGTCGTTGACGGTAACCACATGCACGCCCTTGCCGGCGAGGGCGTTCAGGTAGACCGCCAGCGTCGCCACCAGCGTTTTACCTTCGCCGGTCTTCATCTCGGCGATCGCGCCATCGTGAAGGATCATGCCGCCGGTCAGCTGTACGTCGAACGGGCGCATGCCGAGTACGCGGCGGGAAGCCTCGCGCACGACCGCAAAGGCCGGGATCAGGAGGTCGTCGAGCGTCTTGCCCTCGGCGAGCAGTTTCCTGAACTCCACCGTCTGGGCTGCAAGCTGTTCGTCGGAGAGAGCCTTGGTCTTCTCCTCGATTGCATTGATGGCGTCGACAGTCGGCTGGTAGCCGCGCACGCGGCGATCGTTTGCCGAACCGAACAATTTGCGGGCGATGCCGCCAAGGCTGACCATACGAATGGTCCTTTCTGAAATCTGTCCCATGGGGGCGCGGGACTGGTCGAACCATCGGTTTCTGATGCCGATAAAATGACCCGTCACGCCCGGAAACTCTGCTGGACGCCAAGTTGCGTGACAGATAAGAGGGGGGTCGAATGATGTCAACGGTGGCGGCCGATACAGAATGGCCACAATCCGGTGTTTGTGAAGGTTTTCTGGCCGGAATCAGACGTTCTGAAACCGGTTTCCTTATCGAAAGGTCTTTATCGATGTTGCGCCACAAATTTCTCATGACGGCCGCGCTGGCCGCTGCGATCCTCTGCCAGGCTCCCGCCTTTGCGGCGGAGGATACCGTCGTTGCCAAGGTTGGCGACCTGGAAATTCACCAGTCGGAACTGGATATTGCAGTTCAGAACCTCGACCCGCAGCTCGCCCAGCTTCCGGACGAACAGAAGAAGGTCGCAGCCCTTTCCGGCGCCATCGACGTCAAGCTGCTCGCCAAGGGTGCTCTCGCCGAAGGCATCAAGGATACGCCGGACTTCAAGAAGCGGATGGACTATATCGCCGACCGCGAGCTGCATAACGCCTACTTCCGCAAGCATGTGATCGACGCCACGACCCCGGCAGAGATCAAGGCCCGTTACGACAAGGAAATCGCCTCCCTGCCGAAGCAGGAAGAGGTGCATGCCCGCCATATCCTGGTGAAGACCGAGGACGAGGCCAAGGCAATCATCGCCGATCTCGACAAGGGCAAGGATTTCGCCGCGATCGCCAAGGAAAAGTCCCAGGATTCCAACAAGGATGAAGGCGGCGACCTTGGCTGGTTCGGCCGCGGCCGCATGGTCCCGGAATTCGAAGAAGTCGCTTTTACGCTGAAGAAGGGCGAATATAGCAAGACGCCGGTCAAGTCGCAGTTCGGCTATCACGTCATCAAGCTGGAAGACACGCGCGATGCTCCGGCGCCGGCTTTCGACCAGGTCGAGGATCAGGTCAAGCAGCTGGTGATGCGCGACAAGTACGTCGCTCTCATCACCAAGGCCAAGAGCGAACAGAAGATCGACATCAAGGATGCGGCCCTCAAGAAGGGCTATGAAGACGTCAGCAAGATGCAGGACGCGGGCGACGCGCCGGTCCAGCAGTAATTCCCGACAACGGGCCCGGATTTTCCGGGCCCTCTCCATATTTGAGCCAGGTAATTTCCGATGTCCGATTCTGTTTCGCCGCTCGCTCCGAAATCCTATCCCGACATGCCGGCAATCCGCGGCGTGCGCATGGCGACAGCCGCCGCCGGGATCAAGTACAAGAACCGCACCGACGTGCTGCTGATGGTGTTCGACGAGCCGGCGACCGTCGCCGGCGTCTTCACTCGCTCCAAGTGCCCTTCGGCGCCGGTCGATTTCTGCCGTGCCAATCTGCCGCACGGGGTGGCGCGCGCCGTGGTCGTCAATTCTGGCAATGCCAACGCCTTTACCGGCATCAGGGGCAAGGCTGCGACTGAACTCACCGCCAGATCGGCCTCCGAGGCTGTCGGCTGCGGTGAGAACGAGATCTATCTGGCTTCGACCGGCGTCATCGGCGAGCCGCTCGACGCGACGAAATTCGCAGGCGTGCTCGGCGACATGAACAGCGGCGCGACCGGCGGCTTCTGGCTCGAAGCTGCCAAGGCGATCATGACCACCGATACCTATCCGAAGGTCGCGACCCGCACGGCCGAGATCGGCGGCGTCACGGTGACGATCAACGGCATCGCCAAGGGCGCCGGCATGATCGCGCCCGACATGGCGACCATGCTGTCCTTCGTGGCGACCGATGCCGACATCGCGTCGCCGGCGCTGCAGAACCTGCTTTCCGCCGGCGTCGGTCCGACCTTCAATTCGGTCACCGTCGACAGCGACACCTCGACCTCCGATACGCTGATGCTGTTTGCAACCGGCGCTGCCGCCGACGATGGGCAGGCCCGCGTCGAGACCGCTGACGACCCGCGCCTCACGAGCTTCCGCGCCGCGCTCAACGATCTCCTGAAGGATCTGGCCCTGCAGGTCGTGCGCGACGGCGAAGGTGCGCGCAAGATGGTCGAGATCACCGTCACTGGCGCCGAAAGCGATGCAGCGGCAAAGACGATCGCGCTGTCGATCGCCAATTCGCCGCTGGTCAAGACCGCGATCGCCGGTGAAGACGCCAATTGGGGCCGCATCGTCATGGCCGTCGGCAAGTCCGGCGAAATGGCCGACCGCGACCGGCTGGCGATCTGGTTCGGCGACGTGCGCGTCGCCGTCGACGGCGAGCGAGATCCGGCCTATTCCGAAGCCGCGACCACCGCCGTCATGAAGGAACAGGACATTCCGGTGAAGGTCGATATCGGTCTCGGCAGCGGCCGAGCGACCGTCTGGACCTGCGACCTCACCAAGGAATATGTTGCCATCAACGGCGACTACCGGAGCTGACAGGAATTGAACGAAGCATCATCTCCTCAGAACGATCTGCCATTGGTCAGGCGGCTCGAAGCCGTGGGCTTTCGAGCCTGGCCGGCGGCGTCCGTCGTTTATGACGGAAGCTGGCAGGTTCGGCTGACCGGCGGCCATCCTTCAAAGCGCCTGAACTGCATCGTGCCGCTCGACCCGTCCGATCACCGCGACATGGCGATGCGGCTCGAGAAGGCTCGCAAGCGGTTCGAAAATTACGGCCGTGAGTTGGTCGTCCGGGAGACGCCGCTCGCCCCTCCTAGGCTGATCGACCATCTCGATGCCGCCGGCTGGCGGGTGTTCGAGACCGTCGACGTGCTGACTGTCAACCTCACCGAACTGGAACTGCCGGACACGCTCGATCACCTGCCGAGCCACGATATCGGCCGGTTCTGCGACGCGAGCCTGGCGATCGATAACGAAGATCCGGCGCTGAAGCCGGCGCTTGCCGAGATCCTGAGTTCGATCAAGCCGACCTCCGGCTTCTTCATCAAGGAGAATCCGCAGGAAGGAGCCGCGGCCGTGGCGCTCTGCGTCCAGGACAACGATCTTGCCGGCATCATCTCCTTTGCCGTGGCCCAGGCGCATCGGCGCGAGGGTCTCGGCACCGAAATCCTGTCTTCAGCGCTACGCTGGGCTCGTATCAGCGGTGCGCGTTCGGCCTGGCTGCAGGTCGTCTCGACCAACGAACCGGCGATGGCGCTCTATCGGAGGTTCGGCTTCCGCAAGGCCTACGAATACCGTTACTGGCGGCAGGAAAGCCAGGCATGAGCGACGCCCCCCGCAAGATACTGCTCGTCGCCGCCTGCGCGCTGATCGATACGGACGGCCGCATCCTTCTGGCGCAGCGTCCCGAAGGCAAGTCGCTGGCCGGCCTCTGGGAGTTTCCCGGCGGCAAGGTAGAGCTCGGTGAGACGCCCGAGGAGACGCTGGTGCGCGAGCTCGAGGAAGAACTCGGCATCAAGACCAGGATTCCCTGCCTGGCGCCGCTCACCTTCGCCAGCCACACCTACGAGACCTTCCACCTCCTGATGCCGCTCTATATCTGCCGTCGCTTCGAAGGCATTCCGACGGGAAGGGAAGGGCAGGCCATCAAATGGGTGCGGCCGAACGCACTCAGGGATTACCCGATGCCGCCGGCCGACGAGCCGCTGATCCCGATCCTGCAGGATCTGCTCTGATCGATAAAATTAGAGCCGCCGAATTCATACGGCGTTAAGGGATCGTTTAGCCGATTGTGGCACCTTCAAGGCTTATCCGGTAACGCGTTGATGAGGCTTTAGAAGGCATGGACGAGGAATTCTGGAAAACTGTGCGGGTCCGTCAGCGGGCGACGCATGGCTCCGGCAAAACCGGCGCGCTCAATATCGCTCTTCTGTTCGGGACGGCCGCGATCGCTCTTTCACTGATCGTGACGCCGATGCTCGCTGGCCGCAATGATGAGCGCCGACTGGCGCATGTCCAGGAGGATTTCGACCTGATCAGCACGGGCTCCATCAAGCCCGGCGAAAAGGGCGCAAGACATTATACGATCCGGCGCAGCGTGCTGCAGGAAACGCCGGGCTCGGTCTGCATCGTGCAGGGCTATGGCGTCGGCAGCGACTGCTGACACCAGGGGCTTTTTGGGCCCGCTGATGTTGATTGAAGGATATTCCATGCGCCTTTTCAGGTTTCTTCTGAAGAACAATAGCGGCGCAACGGCCGTGGAATACGGCCTCATTATCGGGATCATCTCGCTGTCGATGATCGCCGGGTTCACCACCTTTACCGACGCATTGACGAATACGTTCAAAACCATCTCTAACAGCGTTGACGACCCTGTTCCCTGAATTTGGGTCGGGGCCGTTCAGCGCGGGCTGCGACTGTTGAGAGCCTCGGCCAATCGCATCTTGGCCGAACCCGGCTTCAGCGGCTTCTGCTGGCTTTCGTGCGGGGCCCAGCCGGATGCGTAGATGATCGAAAATGTCGCGCGGATGCGGCCGTCCGGATCGGAATAACGTTCCGCATAAAGCTCTGCAGCCCTTACGAAGAAACGCCTTGTGACCGGCACGCGACTGCGGCCCGCAAGGGGGTTGGTCATGCCCATGGCGCGTAGATCGCGCATCAGCGGGAAAAGCGAGTCGTAGCGCACCGTGTAGGTCTCGGCATCGACGACCGGCAGCGAGAAACCGGCCCGCTGCAGCAGGGCGCCGACATCGCGCACATCGGCAAACGGGATGACGCGGGGGCTCGCGCCGCCGGTCAGTTCTGCCTCGGCGGAGAGAAGGACGTCGCGCATTTCCTGCAGCGTGCCGGAGCCGGGAATCGCTGCTAGAAAAAGCCCGTCCGGCTTCAACGCCCGGCGGATGCGGATCAGCGTGCCGGGCATGTCGTTGACCAGGTGCAGCGAGAGCGGCGACAGGATCAGATTGACGGATTCGGGTTCCAGTGGGACGTCTTCCAATGGAGCCGTGGCGAACGCGTCTCCGGGCCTTGCGAAAGCGGCATCGGTCTCGATACGGCTCACGGTGCCGATCTTGCCGGTGGCCAGCGCCTCGCGAGCGGCGATGCCGGTTCCGCCATGAAGTTCGACCGCGGTCTCGAATTGCCGTTCGACGACCGCCAGCCGGTCTGCAAGCTCGCGGCCGGCAATGTCCAGAAGGAAGGCGGCGTTGTCGTCCTTGGCGGTTATCGCGCGTCTGCGCCGTGCACCTATCAGCTGTTCGTCGAAAAGAATTTCCATGGCCGTCCACTCGTATTCTGCCGTCGCAAAGGCGCGCTCCGTCCGCTATTGTCAAGTCATGTCCGCCGAGCCCAACGTCAACCCCTTGCGACTTTTAACATCGTTTGCCGTGGGGTGGACGAGATGGGTAGGCGACCTCGTCTATCCTCCGACCTGTCCCGGCTGCGGTGTGCGAACGGGCGCGCATCAGGGCTTCTGCCCCACCTGCTGGCGGGAAATCCGGTTCATCGAGCGGCCCTATTGCGAGACGCTCGGCCTGCCGTTCTCCTACGATCCGGGGCCTGGCATTCTGTCGGCGCAGGCGATTGCCGAACCGCCCGTCTTCGACCGCCTGCGTTCGGCGGCAATCTTCGAGGGCGCGGCCCGCGACCTCGTCCATTCGCTGAAATATCGCGACCGCACCGATCTCGCGGGTATGATGGCCGGGTGGATGCTGCGTGCCTCCGATGGTTACGTCGCAAACTGCGACGGCATCCTGCCGGTGCCGCCGCATCGCTCGCGTTTCGCCTCGCGGAAATTCAATCAGGCGGCGGAGCTTGCCCGGCATCTATCGCGAAAATCCGGCCAGCCGTTCCTGCCGTCCACACTCATCCGCGTCAAACGCACGAACCGGCAGGTGGGGCTTTCGGCGCGGGCCCGCGAGGACAACGTGCGGGCGGCTTTCGCGATCGCGCCGGGCCATGAGGATCGCGTCTTCGGCAAGCGGCTGGTGCTGGTCGACGACGTCTATACGACCGGTGCGACAGTTTCATCCGCCACGCGCGCATTGAGACGAGCCGGCGCCGCCGAGGTCACGGTTTTGACCTTTGCAATGGCTGTTACCGGGCCTATATGACAGAAGAAGACACTATTGCGCGTGGCCCATCCCCGCCTGGCCGCGCCCGGAGACGATCAATGGCAGAGGTCACTATCTATACCCGCGAATATTGCGGTTACTGCGCACGCGCCAAGGCATTGCTGGAGACGAAAGGCGTTTCCTACACTGAGCATGACGCCACGTATTCGCAGGAATTGCGCCAGGAGATGATCGGCAAGGCGAACGGTCGCTCGACCTTCCCGCAGATCTTCATCGACAGCACGCATGTTGGCGGTTGCGACGATCTGCATGCACTCGACCGGGCTGGCAGGCTGGACCCGATGCTGGCAAACTGAGAGGTATCCTCCATGGCTTTCAAGGCTGCCGCCATCCAGATGTGCTCCGGCGTCGATCCGGAAAAGAACGCTGCCGACATGGCGCGGCTGGTCCGCGAGGCTGCGGCGCATGGGGCGGTTTATGTCCAGACCCCCGAGATGACCGGCTTTCTGCAGCGGGACCGCAAGGCCATGCGCGCCGTGCTGCGCGACGAGGCGGGCGACATCATTGTTTCGACCGCCCGCAGCCTTGCGAGCGAACTCGGCATCCATCTGCATATCGGCTCGACGGCGATCGCCGTCGATGGCGGCAAGATCGCCAACCGCGCCTTCCTGTTTGCGCCCAGCGGCCGGCAGATCTGCACCTATGACAAGATCCATATGTTCGATGTCGATCTGGACAATGGCGAGAGCTGGCGTGAAAGCTCCGCTTACGAGCCCGGCAGCGAAGCGTGCGTTGCCGACCTGCCGTTCGGCAAGCTCGGTTTTGCAATCTGCTACGACGTCCGTTTTCCGCAGCTTTTCCGCACTGAGGCCTTGGCCGGCGCCGAAATCCTGACCGTGCCGGCCGCCTTCACCCGCCAGACCGGCGAGGCCCATTGGGAAATCCTGCTGCGTGCCCGTGCGATCGAGAACGGTGCCTTCGTGATCGCTGCCGCTCAAGGTGGCGTGCATGAAGACGGCCGCGAGACATTTGGCCATTCGATGATCGTCGATCCCTGGGGCAGGATGCTGGCATCCGCCGGCGGCACCGGCGAAGGCATCGTGCTCGCCGAGATCGATATTACCGCCGTTGCGGCGGCCCGGGGAAAGATCCCGAACCTCAAGAACGCCCGCGAGTTTTCGCTCGATGCGGTTACGGACGCGGCGGGAGAGGTGGCCGCTTGATCAAGTATTCCCTCTCCTGCGAGAACGCCCACACGTTCGAAGGCTGGTTTTCGGAAGGCGCCGATTTCGACCGGCAGGTGGCGAGCGGGTTCCTCACCTGTCCGGTCTGCAATTCCGCTTCCATTTCCAAGACGCTGATGGCGCCCTCAGTCTCGACCGCCCGCAGACAAGAAGAGAAGCAGGCGATGGTGATGGACCTCGCCCGCCAGGAGGCTATCGCCAAGCTCAAGGAAGCCGTGGCGGCCATCAAGGCCAATGCCGAGGACGTCGGCGAGAAGTTTCCCGAGGAAGCCCGCAAGATCCATTACGGCGAGGCGGATGCCCGCGGCATCATCGGTCAGGCGAGCCTCGGCGAGGTGCGCGACCTGCTCGACGAGGGCATCGAGATCGCGCCGTTGCCGATCATTCCCGAAGACGCGAACTGACCGAGCGGCTGGCGATCGGGGAGAGGCCAGCGTGCGTGGCGGGGTTGGGGATGGCTACTCTTTCGGAAAGAGGACGCTCTCGTAGTCCTGGGCGCCGTGGAAGATATGGAGGATCTCAACCGTCGCGCCGCCGATCCTGTACAGGATCACATAGTTGCCATAGGGGCGTCGCCTGATCCCGCTTTCCGGATAGTCTGATAAAGCGGCAAAAGCGCCCGGTGAATTTCCGAGCTGGCGGCAGGCTTCCCTTAATTCCAGCGCGAATGAGATCGCCCGCGGAGGATTATCTTTCCTGATAAATTTTGTGATTGAGGAAATGTCCGAAAGCGCTTCGTCCGTGATGACGACTTTCACGGGCTTTCCCTACTTTTCGAGGTCGCTCAAGATGCGATCGAAGGCCTCTTCGAGTGGGGTGACGCGGCCCGCATCGGCGTCGGCTATCGCCCGATCAAGAGACTCATGTAGCTTCTGTCTTTGGAGGTCGCGGAGATAGCGATCACGGAGCGCGTCCTCGATATATCGATCGCGTGACTTGGTTTCACCTCGTTCGATAGCATCTTGGATGTGGCTATCCAGGACTGCGTCAAGCTTTACGGTTACTTGCGGCATATGCAGCTCCTTCTACTCCGACATGGTATCACAGGCGCCACGAATTTCCATCACGCCGGCCGCTTGGCCAGCATCATGTAATTGACGTCCATGTCCGGCGACAGGTTCCAGCGGTCCTGCAGCGGATTGAAGAAGACGCCGGTGCGATGGATGATTTCCATGCCGGCTGAGGAGATCGGTCTTTCGAGCTCTTCCGGGCGGACCAGCTTTTCGTATTGATGGGTGCCGCGGGGCAGCCAGCGCAGGATGTTTTCAGCGGCGAAGATCGCCAGCGCTCCGGCCTTGAAGGTGCGGTTGATGGTGGCGACGAACATCAGGCCGCCGGGGCGGACCATGTTGGCGCAGGTCGTCATGAAGAAATTGACGTCCGCGACATGCTCGACCACTTCCATGTTCAGCACGACGTCGAACGTCTCGCCGGCTTCGGCGAGCTGCTCGGCGGTGACGGCTCGATAGTCTACAGACGTCCCGGTCTCGGCGGCATGGGTGGAGGCGATGCCGATGTTCTTTTCCGACGGGTCGGCGCCGACGACGGTCGCGCCCATGCGGGCGATCGGCTCGGAGAGCAGGCCGCCGCCGCAGCCGATATCGAGGATGCGCAGGCCGGAAAGCGGCAGATGGCTCTTCGGGTCGCGGCCGAAATTTTCACAGATGCGGTCGCGGAGATAGGCGAGCCGCACGGGGTTGAACTTGTGGAGCGGCTTGAACTTGCCGGTTGGGTCCCACCACTCCGCGGCCATTGCGGAAAACCGGTCGACTTCGCTCTGGTCGATCGTGCTGCGGGCGGCTTCGGTCATGGTCGTCATCCCTTCGTTTCAGCGTTTGAAGTCGGATGATAGGGCGTGGAAGTCAAGAGTTCTGCGATGGTCAGCGTCTTTTTGACACCGTGTACCCGAGGATCGCAAGCCAGCTGGCGTCGGGGCGCTGTTCCATCCTCTGCCTCAATAGCTGCAGGATGCGGTCGAAGTTTTTCGCAGTGGCGGATCCGCCGGCCTGATGCGGCGACGGGCGATTTCGTCTATGTCTTTGAAAATCTGGCAGGCACAGATGGCGGTCATCCTCTCTGGAGGGGAGGGATGGCGCACCGGGAGGAGGGCAAGATGGCGATCACGGTTGAGCGATTGAAGGAGTTGCTTGCCTTCGAAGAGGTCTCCATGACGCTGGCGGACAGTTCCGCGGAGATACACGACGGCTATATTCTCGAAAGGTTGCGGTTTCGGCTCGAGGATGGCGCGGAGGTCCGGGGTTTCCTCACCCGGCCGAGCGAAGGTTTCCTCACCCGCGGCCCGGCGATCGTCTATGCGCATGCACATGGCGCCCGCTGGGATATCGGCGCATCCGAACTGATGGACGGCCGGCCGGCCTTGCTCGATGCCCCAGGGCCGGTTCTGGCGCGCAAAGGATATGTGGCGCTTTGCATCGACATGCCGACATTTGGCGAGCGGGCGGGGGTGACGGAGGATGCGGCGACCAAGGCGGCGCTCTGGCACGGCAAAACGCTGTTCGGGCAGATGCTTTCCGAACAGGCAGCGGCGCTGACCTGGCTCGCCGGCCGGCCGGAGGTCGATCCGCAGAGGATCGGCGTCTCGGGGCTTTCGATGGGGGCGACGCTTGCCTATTTCCTGGCGGCGATCGATCCGAGGGTGAAGGCGACGGCGCATCTGTGTTGTTATGCGGACTTCGCAACGCTGGTCGAAATCGGCGCCCATGATCTGCACGGGCATTACCTGACCGTGCCGGGGCTGCTCAGGGAAACCTCGATCGGCGAAATTGCCGGGCTGGTGGCACCGCGGCCGCAGCTGATCTGCGTCGGCTGGGACGATCCGCTGACGCCGCCTGACGCGGTGGAGCGCGCCTTTGCCGAGACGGAAGCCGCCTATCTGAGGGCGGAAGCGCTCGGTGCGCTGGTGTTGCTGCCGGAGGCAGAGGTCGGGCATCGCGAGACAGAAGCGATGCGGAGGGCGGTTCTGGCCTTTTTCAAAGGGTATCTCTGACGGCATCAGGCGAGCATCTTTCAGATGACGCGGATACTCGCCTGGGGCCTACGCCTACCGCGTGCCGTTCAGATGTACGCATCTCTTGGAAATCTGCTCCTTGCGCTGCGCCTTGGTATAACGAGCGATCATGCCTGCCGGGCAGCTCTTGTCGTCGAACAAGACGGACTCGCCGGCCGCCATCGATGCGGGCGTCGGTTTGGCCTTGACCATCCTGGTCTGGGCGCTGGCCGGTGATAGCGTGGCCGGTCCGGCAAAGACCATGGCCAGCAATAGAATCAGAAAAGCGCGCAACATCGAGGTCCCTCCTCCCGCTATGGTTGGTGAGGGATTGTAGCGCCCGTGCGACCGACCGGCCATTCCACCGTCCGGTGTAGCTCGGCCCGAAGGAATGAGGGGGAGGACTAGCTCCCCTTCACCCTCAATCCGTTCCGGTCGAACAGGTGCAGCGGCGCACCGGCGACGGAGAGGTAGGTTTCGTCGCCCGGCGAAATCAGCTTCTGGCCGGGAACGACAGCGAGGAGTTTTTCGCCGTTCAGATCGGCGTGGATGACCGTTTCGGAGCCGAGTGCTTCGACGAGGCGCACCTTGACCTTGAGGCTTCCCGGATCATTGGCGAGCGTGATGTGCTGCGGGCGGATGCCGATCGTCAGCTTTTCGCCGACGGACAGGGAATGGCCCGAGAACGGCACGAGCAGGCGGTGGCCGCCCGCGGTCGCAAGCGTCGCCGTGCCGGTCTCCAGATCGGCGACTTCGCCGGCCAGGAAGTTCATGTGCGGGGCGCCGATGAAACCGGCGACGAAGCGGTTGGCGGGCGTGTTGTAGAGGTCGAGCGGGGTGCCGACCTGTTCGATCTTGCCGGCGCGCATGACCACGATGCGGTGGGCCAATGTCATCGCCTCCACCTGGTCGTGGGTGACGTAGATCATCGTCGAGCCGAGGCGGGCGTGAAGGGCCGCGAGCTCGGCGCGGGTCGAGACGCGCAGTTCGGCGTCGAGGTTCGACAGGGGCTCGTCGAGCAGGAAGGCGGTCGGGCGGCGCACGATGGCGCGGCCGATCGCGACGCGCTGGCGCTGGCCGCCGGAAAGCTGGCCGGGCCGGCGTTCCAGGTAGGCTTCGATCTCCAGCATGCGGGCGGCTTCGGTAATGCGCTCGGCCACTTCGGCCTTGGGCATGCTGGAATTTTCGAGGCCAAAGGCGAGGTTCTGGCGCACGCTCATATGGGGATAGAGAGCGTAGGACTGGAAGACCATGGCAAGGCCGCGGTCGGCGGCGGACACTTCGTTGACGCGCTTGCCGTCGATCTCGATCTCGCCGCCGGTGACCTTTTCGAGACCGGCGATGGTGCGCAGCAAGGTCGATTTTCCGCAGCCGGACGGGCCGACGAAAACGATGAACTCGCCGTCCTTGATATCGAGGTCGATGTCCTTCAGGACGTCGACCGCGCCGAAGGACTTCTTGATTTTGGTGAGTGTGATCTCGCCCATCGGGGATCCTTACTTCAGGCCGGTGCCGGCAATGCCGGTGGTGATGAAACGCTGCAGGAAGATGAAGACCAGCACGACGGGGATCATTGTCACGACCGTCATTGCCAGGATGAAGTGCCACTGGACGTTCAACTCGCCGGAATAGATGCTCAGACCCACCTGCAGGGTGTAGAGTTCGCGCCTCGACAGGACGATTAGCGGCCACAGGAAGTCGTTCCAGCGCCAGACCACCGAGAAGATCGCCAGCACCGCGAGCGCCGGTGCCGTCAGCGGCAGCACGATGCGCCAGTAGATCTGCCATTCGGACGCCTTGTCCATGCGCGCCGCGTCGATCAACTCGTCCGGGATGGTCAGCATGTACTGACGCAGGATGAACACGCCGGTCGGTGTCGCGACCGTTGGCAGGATGACGCCCCAGAGATTGTTGAACAGGCCGAGCGACGAGATGATCGAATAGAGCGGCACCATGATGACCGAAAGCGGCACCATCAGCGTCGCGAGGATGATCAGCATGGCGAGCGAGCGACCGCGGAACTCGTATTTCGACAGCGCGAAGGCGGCCATGGAATTGACGATCAGGGTGATCAGCGTCGCCGTCACCGTCACGAAGACCGAGTTCCACAGGTAGCGCAGGAAATCGAATTGGGTGAAGGGCGTCGTGTAGTTTTCCGTGGCGAACGAGACCGAGCGGACCGGCGTGCGGTCGCCGATGTTGACGCGGACGATTTCTCCGGGCGTCGTCGGATCGACCATCTGGGCGACGAGACCGATGCGGCGCACCTCGGCCAGCACCTTGGTCGAACCGTCCGGCATCTTGGCTTCGAAGAGCTGCAGCGGCTTGTCGTAACCCTGGACCGTCGCCTGGCTGGTGACATAGGGCAGGATCGACGGCGGGAATTCGGCAAGGGCTGCCGGCGTCTTGAAGGACGAGAAGGCGAGCCAGACGGCCGGGCCGAACATGATGATCAAGCCGCCGACGAGCCAGACCCAGGTGACGATATCCGTCCAGTGCCAGCTTTTGCCGCCGCGGCGGCGCAGAATGAAGCGAGAGGCGACACCCATCAGCGTTTCCCCTTCTTTTCGCCACGCTGGCCTATGCCGAGCTGGATCAGTGTCAGGACGACGAGCACGAGGCCCATCAGGATCGAGGCGGCGGCGGCGAGGCCCGGATTGCGGAGCGTCGAGGCAAAGCCGGTCTCGTAGATGTACTGGGTCAGATAGAGCGTGCTGGTGCCCGGACCGCCGCCGGTCAACACGTAGACCTCGTCGAAGATCTGAACGGCCTTGATCAGGGCGAGGACAACGACGACCAGAAGGTTCGGCGCGAGAAGCGGCAGCGTGATGCGCCGGAAGACGCGCGCCGGCTTGGTGCCGTCCATTTCGGCAGCTTCATAGAGATCCTTCGGGATCGCCTGCAGGCCGGCGAGCAGGATCAGCGTGTAGAGGCCCATATGCGCCCAGATCGAGACGCCGATCGTGGCGATGAAGGTCCAGTTGCGGTCGGTAAGCCAGGTATAGGGCTCGATACCGAACTGATAGAGGCCGAAATTCAGGAGGCCCTGGCGCTGCAGGATCCACTTCCAGATCAGGCCGACCACGACGGGCGACAGGAGGACCGGGAAAAAGAACACGGCGCGCCAGAAGGAGCGGGCGGCGAGATCGCGGTTGAGGATCAATGCCGTAATCAGCGACAGGCCGATCATCAGCGCCACCTGCAGGATCACGAACCAGAAGGTGTTGCCGACGGCGGTCCAGAAGGCATCCTCCTGGCAGGACATCGGGTCGAGGTAGTTCGTGCAGGTGAAGAGGCGCTGATATTGCTCGGCGCCGATGAAATTGCGCTCGGAAAGGAAGAAGGCCGTGCCGCCGGTCATCGAATAGACGAAGTTGATGACGAGGGGCAGGAGCACGAAAATGCCGAAGATCAGCATGTTCGGGGCAAGGAATACGGCCGCCATGCCGCCGATGCCGGCCGTTTTCTGAACGGCGCGGAGCGGTATGTCGATGATGCGCATCAGGAGATGCACGGGCGCCATGAGAAGGCTGCCGAGACGGTCGGTGAGAGACGTCGTGCTCATGTTCGTATTCCATCCCTCCTTGTCTTCTTGTCCGGATGGCGAGGCTCGCCCCTCATCCGTCTGCCGGCACCTTCTCCCCGCAGGCGGGGAGAAGGGATTTGCCGCGCCGTCGCCGGTCATCCTCGCCCCCGTACGGAGAGAGGGTGCGCCGAGCGGAGCGGAGGCGGGGTGAGAGGCTCACCCCAATGCTGTCATCAAAGGCCGCTGTCCTTGACCTTCTGGGCGATGTCGGCGTCGATGCGCGTGAAAGCGTCATCGAGTTTCAGTTCGCCGGCCAGCGTCTGACCGACGCGGGTGACGACCGCGGCATAGACCGTGTCGGACCAGCGCCAGCCGGGCAGCTTCAGGGCGGTGTCGGCCGTGGTCTTGGATGCCTCGACATATTTGGTCAGGGCAGCCTTGGCGAAGGCGTTGTCGGTCTTGAAGTCGAGGCCGCCCTTGTCGACGACGCCCTTGTGGCCGGGCAGGAAGAGGGTGCGCTCGGAGAATTCCTTGACGATCTTCTCCTGGGCGAACCAGTCCATGACGGCCGCGACGTCCTTCGGGTTCTTGGTGTATTTCACGGCGACGAGTGCCGCGCCGCCGGGCATGCCCGTGCAGGCTGCCGGGCCGCAGGGGCTGCCGGTCGCCACCCAGTCAAAGCTGTTGCCGATCTTGGTGGTGAGGTTCGCCACCTGCCAGGAACCGGAATAATAGAAGGCGAGCTGGCCGTTGATGAAGTCTTCGGCGGCGGCGCGGTAGGTCGAGCCGGCTGCGGAGACCCAGACGTCCTTGGCGAAGGAGCCTTCACCGACCCAGCCGACGAACTTGGTCAGGAAGTCCTTGGCGCCCTTGTCGAGCGGTGCCGGCTTGCCGTCCTTGCCGACATAGTTGGCGCCGTAGGACAGGAGTGGAGCAGTCAGGCGGTGGCCGGAGCGGTCGATCGCCATGGCGAACGGAAGCTTCTGGCTATCCTTGACCTTTTTGGAAGCAGCCGCCCATTCTTCCCAGGTGGCCTTCGGGCCCGGAAGCGGAACGCCGGCCTGGTCGAACAGGGTCTTGTTGGCATAACCGCCGGTCAGGGTGATCTGCGTCATGAAGCCGGAGATCTGCTTGGAGCCGTCCGGACGCATCCAGTCGGCCTGGGCGCCGAAATTATCGTCCCAGTACTTGGCGTCCTTGACCAGCGGGCGCAGGTCGAGCCAGTGCCTGGAGAGGTCCTTGATCGCCGTGACGCGGGCGATGTCCGGGCCGTTGGCGGCTTCGAGCTGCACGGGCAGCTGATCCTTGATGACGCTGTAGGCAACGTTGTCGAGGATGACGTTGATGCCCGGGTTTTCCTTCATGAAACGGCCGACGAGGTCCTTCATGACGTCGCCTTCGACGCCGTCAGAATACCACATGATCCGCACGTCGCCGGCATGTGCTGCCGTCGACATGAGAAGGGCGAGCGCAGCGCCCGCCAGAAGCGATTTGGTTTTCATGCTCATTTCCTCCTCTTAATGGACGGGCCTCCACCCGTCCGGTTTTTAGATCACGAAGCGCTCAGCATCGTCGCTTCGCCTTTTACTGTGTAATCCGCCCGCGCGATCACGCGGCCTTCGGCTTCCACGGAGCCGTCTTTCCTGAAGCGGACGGTACCATATTCCGGGTCCTCGACAACGACGGTGCCGTCGGATTCCTGTCTCGGGGCGAGCCCGCTGAAGCGGTACTCGACGGCAGTGAGATTGTCCGCTTCGCAGACGCGGACGATCCAGCGTGTCTTCTGGCCGTATTGGCGTAGTTCAGCCCCTGCCGACGGACCGTCGGTGACGGCCTCCAGCTTCGAGGCGGTGCGCAGCATGACGGCACCCTTGCCGGAGCGGGCAAGCGCCACGCCGCCGGAAACGAGTGTTTCGTCGAACTCAGCCTTGGGAAACCAGGCATGGGTGAAATCCGGCTGTTCCTCATAGGTAGTGAATTCGAGGACGGCGAGGCCGCGATACTGCTGGGCACGCGGGATGGTGCCGCAGCCGCCCCAATAGGACGGGCGGCCGTAGCCGAACTGGATGGTCTCGCCCGGATGGTTGATCCAGATCGCAGCTTCCGGTTTGTCGCCGAGGCGCAGATGCAGGATGGTCTCCTGGTAACCCCATTCGTCCCAGCGGTAATGAACCGTCGAACCCATGGCGAAGTGCTCGCCCTTGTAGTGATAGAGCGCCGCAAACGCGTTTTCGCCCTGGGCGAAACGCCATTCCTGGTGCTGGCTGCCGCGGTGATCGGCAATCGCCGCGAATTCTGCCGGGATTTCGAGGCCATGGTCGCGCAGGCAGACGGCCATCTGCGGCAGGCAATGGACGCGGCGGCCGTACCAACCCTTGCCCCAGAGCAGGCGGGCGACGCCGGACAGTTCCAGCGAGCGGCCGGCGCAGAGAGTGTGCTCGTAGGAGCGGCCTTGCGCTGCCGTCACCATGCCGTGATGGGCGGAGCGGGCGATGATTTCGCAGAGGCGGACGATGCCGGCCTTGGCGCGGTCGGCGATATCCTTGTCAGGCGAAAGGGCTGCAAGCGCCGTCAGGCCCTTGAGGTCGATCGGGAAATAGGGGGCGGAGTTGAACTCGGCCATTTCCCAATGTTCGAAATGGTCGAGCCAGGCGCGGACGCGGGCGGCACCGACCTTTGCCTGCTCCGCACCCTTGCGGCCGGAGCGGACGAAGGTGGCGTCGGGCAAGAGACTGCCGCCGAGATAGGCCGAGGTGTGGAACAACAGCGCGTGGTTTTCGGAGAAATACCATTGCACGTCGTTACCCGGCTCATCCATCCAGTAACGGTAATTGAGGATGGCACCGTCGATGCGGGCACGGGTCTTCTCGTTGATGTCCTTGCCCCAGACGGTGCGCGACCAGATGAGCGGCACCAGCGAGAAGTCGGCGCAGTCGTGGCAGTCCTCGATCGAGGGCAGGATTTCCTCGATCATCGCATCCGTATCGGGGCCGGAACGGCCGCTTGCCAGACGGGCGAAGGCGCGGACGGTATCGCGTTCGGAATTTTCCGAGATTTGCGCCAGGGTCTCGGTGATGCGATCGCTCAGCGATGCAGGAGCCTGCCCCTGGCTTTCGGCGTGGCAGATCTCGACGCCGAGCGAACGGGACACGACGAAGCCGCCGGCATTGAGGGTAATGCGGAAGTGGCGGAAGTCGGCGGGCGCCTTTTCCGACGGGCCGATATTGAGGCTGGTGGCGCCGGCGGCCAGGGTGAAGTCGAAATCGAAGCGCTCGCGCGACATGAAATCGCCTTCGACCGCGACATTGACCTTAACCTCGACCGGCAGGGGCGCGGAGAGAAGCAGGGTGATATCGCCGCCGAAATAATGCTGGCGGTCGAAATACATGGTGTCGAGCGCCTTTTCGAGGCTTGCGGCGACGGGGCTCGTGACCGGAACCGGCATGGCGACACTGGCAGCCGGGCCGGAGAGATAGTCGAACTGATAGAAATAGCGGGCGTCACGCTCGGCGAGGTCGTCGAAGAACAGCGTGATCTCGTTGAGGCCGGCGACCAGCGGCAGTTCGAACTCCTGCTTGGCTTCGAGATTGCGGCTGTAGGGCGCCATCCAGCCGGCTTCCGTGCCGTTGACCCAGATGACGGCGCCGCCGCAGGTGCCGAGGCGGATCTTTGCCGTGCCGGCAGTTTCCGCCTCTATATAGGTGCGGGTCCAGGTGGCGAGCCGGGTCGGGCGGAACCAGAAGCCGGAGAGATCGAGCCGCGGCGAACCGAAAGGCAACCACCAGCGGGTGGCATCGAAGGAGCCGCGGACATCCGGACGCTTGCCGCGATAGGTGTCTGCAAAGATGGTGCGGCACGGATATTCGTGCGGAATGAAGTTCTTGACCTTGGTCAGGAAGAAGAACGGGTCCATCTCGCCCTTCATCGGGGCATCGGGCACGTCGAAACGCTCTTCGGCGATGCGGCCGAGCTGCCAGTACCGGACGGCTTCGCCCGGCTTCAACGTCTTTCGCATCCAGTTTGCTTCGGGATTCATGGCAGTCTTATCTCAGCTCGCTCAGGGCCACGGGGGCCACGTCGTTATATTCCTGGTTCTCGCCGGTCATGCCCCAGACGAAGGCGTATTGCGCGGTGCCGGCACCCATATGGATCGACCAGGCGGGCGAGAGAACCGCGTCGAGGTTCTTGACCACGAGATGGCGCGTCTCTTCCGGGCGGCCCATCAGGTGGATGACCCGTTCCTCTTCGGGCAGGTCGAAATAGCAATAGGCTTCCATGCGGCGCTCATGCAGATGCGGCGGCATGGTGTTCCAGATGCTGCCGTCGGCAAGGTCGGTGATGCCGAGCAGAAGCAGGCAGGACGGCGTGACTTCCGGGTGGATGTACATGCGCAGGTTCCGCAGATTGGCGCGCTTGGGATCGCCGAATGTCAGCATCTTCGATTCCGACCGCTTGATGAGGCGGTGCGGAATGTCGGCGCCTGCAGGAACGGAGTTCATGTAGAACCGGGCCGGCTTGTCGGCCGAGGCGCTGGCGACAGAAATCTGCTCTGCGCCGCGGCCGACATAGAGCACGTCGCGGTTTTCCAGGGTGAAACTCTTGCCGTCGACCGAGACGACGCCGGTCCCGCCGAGATTGGCGATGCCCATTTCACGGGCCGACAGCAGGAAAGGCGTGCCGATCTCTTCGCCCGAACCGAAGCTCAGCGTCGACGATACCGGAACAGCGCCTCCGACGATCAAGCGGTCGACATGGGTGTAGGTGAAGCTCACCCTGTCGGCCTGGAACAGGTCTTCCATCAGGAATTCGGCCCGCAGACGAGCGGTGTCATAGGTCTTGATGTCGTTGGGGCCAGCCCCGTAGAGAACCTTCATCGTCATGCTGTCTCGCCTCCCGGTTCCACATGCCGGATGGCTTCGGAGAGGCACAGGATCGCAAGCGCCTGTCCGTAGCCGGTCGGCTGGATGGGAATATCCCGATAGAATTGCAGATCATGGCCCATGCGCGTTCCATAGGAAACGTTGAGCACGGTGCCGGTTTCGTCGATATTGGCAAGCACCGCTTCAACGGCCTTGAGGCCGGCGGCGCGCCATTCAGGGGTGCCGAGGCCGAGACGGTAACCCTTGAGCAGGCCGTAACCGAAACCCGCCGTCGCCGAGATCTCCTCGTAGGAGGACGGGTCGTCGAGCAGAGTGCGCCAGGCGCCGGAAGCGGCCTGCAGCGGCAGCAATGCGTTGACCTGCGCCGTCAGCACGCCGAGCAGGAAATCTTTTACCGGTTTCGAAACCTCGGCGAGGTCGAAAAGGTCGAGCATGCCGGCGGTGATCCAGGCATTGCCGCGCGCCCAGCGAGCTTCCGCGAAATTATGGCGGCCCTGGAACGTCCAGCCATGGAACCAGAGGCCGGTCTTCGTGTCGGCGAGGTAACGGGAATGGACGAGGAACTGTTTTGATGCCTCATCGACCAGTTCGCGGCGACCCCTCGCCTCGCCGTAGGAGGCGAGGAAGAGGGCGACCATATAAAGCGTATCGTCCCAGAGCTCGTCGTTGTTGACCTTGTCAGAGACGTGGTGCTCGAAGGCGCCTTCCTCGGTGCGGCCCATCTCGCTCATGACGCGGTCCGCCCAGGCGTCGAGAACCGGCTTCCAGCGCGGGTCGCGGGTTTCGCGCCAGAGGACGGAAAGGCCGAGCATCGGTGCCGTGGTGTTGACGTTGAGCGTCGGGAGCCCGGCTTCGATGCGGGCCGAATACCAGTTCTCGATCAGCGCCTTCAAATCGTCGCGGCCGGTGAACAGCCAGAGACGGATGAGGCCGTAGAGGCCGACGCCTTGCGGCCATTCCCAGCTTTCAAAAGAGATATAGTCGCCGGCGGTCCCGTCGAGATTGGGTTCGTGGAAACGGCCATCGTCGCGAAGCCCGGTCATGCCGGTCACGAGGCGGTCAAGCTTTTCACGGATGTCCCGGGCTGAAAGGCCCATGTCTCAATTCCTCCCTGTGCTGCAGCATTTGCTGCGCAGCATTGCGATCCGCTTCTCCCAAGCGTGCCTTCATGAAAACATCTGAAAATTGATTGCGCAATCTGAAAATTTTTTGCAGTGTGCGCATCGATGATGGGAGGATGTCATGGCGGCGACGATCGTGCCGGGCAAGCGCGGCAAGAAAAGCCGGCGGGTGCGGCTGGAGGATATTGCGGGAAAGGTGGGCGTGTCGCTGAGCACCGTGTCGCGGGCGCTGGCCGGCGAGAAGGGCGTGCGCGCGGACATCCGCCAGCGGATCATGGAGGCGGCGAAAGACGCCAATTACGCAATGCCGACCCCGGTCGCCGGCAAGAAGGTGATCCTGGCAGCTTCGAGCGCGGCGATGATCGACTACGTGCGCAACCAGTTCACGCTCTATGTGCTGGAAGGGTTGCGGGATCGCGCGCAGGCTCTCGGGCTCGATATCGTCACCCGCGCGGTCGCTGATCAGTCGGAGGAAAAGGTGGTGCTGGAAGAGGCACTGGTTGATCCGGACGTCGCGGGACTGCTGTTTCTGACCGTCGACGACGAAGGAATGCTCGAGGCCACCCGCGGCTTCGGCAAGCCGGTCGTGCTGATCAACGGTGACGATCCGATGATGCGACTGTCGAGCGTAACCCCCTGCAATCGGTCGGCGGCGCATCTGGCCACCGACTATCTCATCCGGCTGGGGCACAAACGCATCCTCTTCCTGATGCGTCCGGGCCGGCGGACGATCGACCGACGCCGCGAAGGCTGGCAGGATGCATTCCAACATCACGGTTTGCCCTGTCCCCCGGATCTCGTCGTGCCGGTCGAGGACTGGCTGCCGGAGCTTGCCGCCCAGGCGATCAGCGAGCGGTTGCGCAGGAAGGGGCTCGATTTCACCGCCGTGCTGACGGCGGGCGACAGTCTCGCAGTCGGCGCGATGATGGGGGTGCAGCAGATGGGTTATACCGTGCCGGGCGACGTTTCGGTGATGGGCATGGACGACCTGCCGCAGGCCGCCTTCCTCAATCCGCCGCTGACCACAGTGCATGTACCGATGCGCGAGCTCGGCGCCGTGGCGCTCGATCTTTTACGGGACGGGATGACCGGATTTGCAAATCCGGCACGGCGGGTGGAGCTTGCTTGCCACATTGCCGAGCGGCAGTCGACCGGACCGGCCAGAGGCTAACCCCGGCCAACTCGTTTATTCATGCGCCATTCAGAGCCGTGCTGGAACAATGGGAACGTCTCGAACATTGATATCCGGCGAAATCCGTTCGGCAGATTGTCAGTCCGGTTCGCGCATTATTGGTTTCTCAGGAGGAAGCCCGTGAAGAAAATTCTGATGTCCGTTGCGGCACTTTGCGCCCTGTTCGCGGCGCCGTCGATTGCGGATGCGGCCGTGCGCGGGGTTGCCACGGCCAATGTCAACATGCGGTCCGGGCCAAGCACCGGCTATCCGGCCGTCGACGTCATTCCGGTCGGTGCGGCGGTAACGATCTACGGCTGCATGAGCAGCGTCAACTGGTGCGACGTCGCCTTCGTCGGCGGACGCGGCTGGGTGTCGGGCAACTACGTGCAGGCGACCTATCGTTCCAACCGCGTCTATGTCGCCCCCGACTATTACGAGGGCCTCGGCATTCCGATGGTCACGTTCGACGTCGGCAACTATTGGGGCCGCTACTATCGCGACCGCGACTTCTACCGCGATCGCGATCGCTGGGACCGCTACGACTGGAGACGGGAATCCCGTCTTCCGCCGCCTCCGCCCCCGCCGCCGCGCTGGGATCGTGACGGAGCCCCGCGCTGGGACCGGGATCGCAGCTGGAGGCCGGGCGATCGGCAGCCGCCGCTTCCGCCAGTCTGGCAGGGAGATCGCGACCGTTTCTATAGGGATCGGGGTTGACTGCAGCCGGCCCCTCCGCGGTTCGGTGGTGACGATGAGCAGCAACCCGAACCGCTGATCCCGCCCAAGAACTTAAGGAGGCCGCCTGCGGGTGGCCTTTTTTGCGCCCGGCATTAAGCCAAGCTCACACCGAAGCGTACCGTTCGGCCATGTTCTGACCATTGCGCCTTTTCAGCCTTTTCGATAAGAGACGCCGCAACTCGATGATCCTGTCACAAACGACGGGATTTCGGAACGGTTTGAAAGCAGGCGCCCAAGGCTCCCGAGCCTCTTGGCGAAACAGTGGTTTTTGTCGGTATGGCTCGCATCGTCATGAAGTTCGGCGGCACTTCGGTCGCCAATCTCGAACGCATTCACAACGTCGCGCGCCATGTGAAACGTGAGGTCGAGGCCGGGCACGAGGTCGCGGTCGTCGTCTCCGCCATGTCCGGCAAGACCAACGAGCTTGTCGGCTGGGTCCAGGACATGCCGAAGGTCTCTGGCGCCAACTCGCCTTTTTACGATGCACGCGAATATGACGCTGTCGTCGCATCCGGCGAGCAGGTGACGTCCGGCATCCTCGCCATCGCCCTGCAGTCGATGGGCATCAATGCCCGGTCCTGGCAGGGCTGGCAGATCCCGATCCGCACCGACAGCGCCCATGGGGCAGCGCGGATCATGGAGATCGACGGTTCCGAGATCGTCAAGCGGATGGGCGAGGGCCAGGTGGCCGTCGTTGCCGGCTTCCAGGGGCTCGGCCCGGACAACCGGATCGCGACGCTCGGCCGCGGCGGTTCCGACACGTCGGCGGTGGCGATCGCGGCCGCGGTCAAGGCCGATCGCTGCGACATCTATACGGACGTCGATGGCGTCTATACGACCGACCCGCGTATCGTGCCCCAGGCGCGGCGCATGAAGAAGGTTTCCTTCGAGGAAATGCTCGAAATGGCGTCGCTCGGCTCGAAGGTTCTGCAGGTGCGCTCGGTCGAGCTCGCCATGGTCCACAAGGTCCGCACTTTCGTGCGTTCCAGTTTCGAGGATCCCGATGCGCCGGGCATGGGTGACCTTTTGAACCCGCCCGGTACTTTGATTTGCGACGAGGAAGAAATCGTGGAACAGGAAGTCGTCACCGGCATCGCCTATGCCAAGGATGAAGCGCAGATTTCGCTCCGGCGCCTTGCCGACCGGCCGGGCGTGTCGGCTGCGATTTTCGGCCCGCTCGCCGAAGCGCATATCAATGTCGACATGATCGTGCAGAACACGTCGGAAGACGGTTCGCGCACCGACATGACCTTCACCGTACCTTCGGGCGACGTGCAGAAGGCTATGAAGGTGCTCGACGACAACAAGGAAAAAATCGGCTTCGACGTCGTCCAGACCGAATCAGGCCTGGCGAAAGTCTCGGTCATCGGCATCGGCATGCGCAGCCATGCCGGTGTTGCCGCGCACGCTTTCAAGGCACTTGCCGAAAAATCCATCAACATCAAGGCGATCACCACCTCGGAAATCAAGATTTCGATCCTGATCGACGGTGCCTATTCCGAACTCGCTGTTCGGACTTTGCATTCCGCGTACGGTCTCGATAAGAGTTGAGAATGAACCGTTTGGACGCGCCGGCAGTTGTGGGCGCCGTCTTGCGGCTGGGGTGACCTCGTTTCGGGAGAGCATAGGCGATGAGAGACCTGTCGGCAGGTCCGCGCGTTCTGTTGAAGCGGCTGCGCGAGTTGATGGCGGAGCCGCTCGAGCCACAGGAGCGCCTTGACCGGATCGTCCGCCAGATCGCCAGCAATATGGTGGCCGAGGTCTGCTCGGTCTATGTGCTCCGCTCCGACGGCGTTCTCGAACTCTACGCGACCGAAGGCCTCAAAAAGGAAGCCGTCCACACTTCTCAGCTGAAGATGGGCCAGGGCCTCGTCGGCACGATCGCGGCCTCCGCGCAGCCACTCAACCTTTCCGATGCGCAGGCGCATCCGGCCTTCCGCTATCTCCCCGAAACGGGTGAGGAAATCTACCATTCCTTCCTCGGCGTGCCGATCCTGCGGGCGGGCCGCACGCTTGGCGTTCTCGTCGTCCAGAACAAGGCAAGCCGCAACTATCGCGAGGACGAGGTCGAGGCGCTCGAAACCACGGCGATGGTGATCGCCGAGATGATCGCCACCGGCGAGCTCAAGAAGATCACCCGGCCGGGCCTCGAGCTGGACCTGACGCGTGCCATCACCATCGACGCCGACGCCTATAACGAAGGCATCGGCCTGGGCCATGTGGTGCTGCACGAACCGCGCATCGTCGTCACCAATCTCCTCAACGAAGATGCGGAGAAGGAAGTGACCCGGCTGGCGGAATCGCTGGGGTCCCTGCGCATCTCGATCGACGACATGCTGTCGCGCCGCGAAGTATCCCAGGAAGGCGAGCATCGCGAGGTGCTCGAAACCTACCGGATGTTCGCCCACGATCAGGGCTGGGTCCGCCGCATGGAAGAGGCGATCCACAACGGCCTGACGGCGGAAGCCGCGGTCGAGAAGGTCCAGAGCGATACCAAGGCGCGGATGATGCGCCTGACCGACCCTTATCTGCGCGAGCGGATGCATGATTTCGACGACCTGGCCAACCGGCTTCTGCGCCAGCTGACGGGCTTTTCCGGCCGCGCCTTCGACGAAGGTTTTCCGACGGACGCCATCATTCTCGCCCGCGCCATGGGTGCGGCCGAACTGCTCGACTATCCGCGCGCCAGCCTGCGCGGCCTGGTGCTCGAAGACGGAGCCGTGACGAGCCACGTGGTGATCGTTGCGCGGGCCATGGGCATTCCGGTCGTCGGCCAGGCGGCGGGTGTCGTGGCGCTTGCCGAAAACGGCGATCCGATCATCATCGACGGCGACGATGGCCAGATTCATCTGCGGCCGGTTCTCGACCTGCAGAAGGCCTACGAGGAAAAGGTACGCCTGCGGGCCCGCCGGCAGGAGCAGTTCAAGGCGCTGCGGGACGTCGAGCCGGTCACCAAGGACGGCAAGCGTATCAGCCTGCAGATGAATGCCGGGTTGCTGGTGGATCTGCCGCAGCTTGCCGAGTCCGGCGCCGACGGCATCGGCCTCTTCCGCACCGAGCTGCAGTTCATGATCGCCTCCACCATGCCGAAGCTCGAGGAGCAGGAGAGCTTCTACCGCAACGTCATCAAGCAAGCGGCCGGCCGGCCGGTGACGTTCCGCACGCTCGATATCGGCGGCGACAAGGTCGTCTCCTATTTCCGGGCCCAGGAAGAGGAAAATCCGGCGCTCGGCTGGCGGGCGATCCGTCTGTCGCTCGATCGTCCGGGCTTGCTGCGCACCCAGCTTCGGGCGCTGCTCCGGGCTTCCGCCGGCGCCGAGCTCAAGATGATGCTGCCGATGGTAACCGAGGTTTCGGAAATCCACGCGGTACGCGAGTTGATGCAGAAGGAAGTGCAGCATCTTTCGAAATTCGGCCACAGCCTGCCGCGCAAGCTGCAGTTCGGGGCGATGCTCGAAGTGCCGGCGCTGATGTGGCAGCTCGACGAACTGATGGCGGAAGTGGATTTCGTCTCGGTCGGCTCTAACGACCTGTTCCAGTTCACCATGGCGGCGGACCGCGGCAATGCCCGGGTTTCCGATCGTTTCGACAATCTCGGCAAGCCGTTCCTGCGCATTCTGCGCGACATCGCGCGGGCCGGCGAACGCAACAAAACGGTGGTGACGCTGTGCGGCGAGATGGCGGGCAAGCCGCTCTCCGCCATGGCGCTTCTGGGGGTCGGTTTCCGCTCGGTTTCGATGTCCCCGACTTCGATCGGACCGGTCAAGGCGATGCTGCTCGGGCTTGACATCGACAAGCTGTCCGCCGAATTGAACGTGGCGCTCGACGATATAAGGTCGACGGAGCCGATCCGCGCGCTGCTTGTGCGGTTCGCCGAGGCCAACAATATTCCCGTCTAGCGGATAAAAAGAATAAACGGAGTTAGTGGGTGGCGAAGCTTCCTATCGAAAAGATGCGCGAGCTGGAACGCCGGTTCGGCGAGATCGAGGCGCGCATGTCGGAAGGCCCGGCTGCCGACGTCTATGTGAAGCTGGCGTCCGAATATTCCGAACTGCAGCCGGTGGTGCGCAAGATCCGCGAATACGAGAAGTCGATCGCGGAAGTGGCCGACCTGCGGGCGATGCTGACCGACAAGGGCACCGACCGCGAGATGCACGAGCTTGCGGAAATGGAGCTGCCGGAAGCCGAGGAACGGCTCGAGGCGCTGGAAAAGGACATGCAGGTCCTGCTTCTGCCGAAGGACGCGGCCGACGAGAGGAGCGCGATCCTCGAAATCCGCGCCGGAACGGGCGGCAACGAGGCGGCTCTTTTTGCCGGCGACCTGTTCCGCATGTACGAGCGTTATGCCGCCACCAAGGGCTGGAAGGTCGAGGTGTTGTCAGCAAGCGAAGGCGAGGCGGGCGGCTACAAGGAAATCATCGCGACCGTGACCGGCCGCGGCGTCTTTTCCAAGCTGAAGTTCGAATCCGGCGTGCACCGCGTGCAGCGTGTGCCCGATACCGAAGCAAGCGGCCGCATCCACACCTCGGCTGCGACCGTGGCGGTGATGCCGGAAGCCGAAGAGATCGACATCGAAATCCGGCCGGAAGACATCCGCATCGACACGATGCGTTCGTCGGGCGCCGGCGGCCAGCATGTCAATACGACCGACTCCGCGGTCCGCATCACCCACATGCCGAGCGGCATCGTGGTGACCAGTTCGGAAAAGTCTCAGCACCAGAACCGCGCCAAGGCGATGCAGGTGCTGCGCACCCGCCTCTATGACATGGAGCGCCAGAAGGCGGACAGCGAACGTTCCGCCGACCGCAGGAGCCAGGTCGGCTCCGGCGACCGGTCCGAGCGCATCCGCACCTATAATTTCCCGCAGGGGCGGGTGACCGACCACCGCATCAACCTGACGCTCTACAAGCTCGACCGGATGATGGAAGGCGATATCGACGAAGTGGTCGACGCGCTGATTTCCGACTACCAGGCCGGCCAGCTGGCGCAGCTCGGCGAGCAACACGGATGACGACGCTCGGAGCAGCCGTCACGGATGCCAGATCGCGGTTCTCCGCGGCGGGCCTGCCGGATGCGGCGATCGAAGCGCGGCTGCTGATCGGCGGGTTGCTTGGGCTTTCCAGCACCGAGGTCTTCACCGGCGGCGAGCGGCTGCTGACGGAGGAGGAAATCTCCCGGATCTCGAAAGCGGTCGAGCGCCGCTTGAAACGGGAGCCCGTGCACCGCATATTAGGATTACGTGAATTCCACGGCATGGAGCTCCTGATTTCGAAGGAAACGCTGGAGCCACGCCCGGACACCGAAATCCTGGTGGATTCGATGCTTGCCTATGTGAGGCAGATTGTCGCAGACAAGGGTTCGGCACGTATTCTCGATCTTGGTACCGGAACCGGAGCGGTCGTTTTGGCACTGCTGAAGGAAAGCCCAAAGGCCCAGGGGATCGGCAGCGATATTTCGCAGGATGCCCTGCAGACCGCGGCGCGGAACGCGGAGCGGCTGGGAATGGCCGAGAGATTTCAGGCGGTCCGCAGCCATTGGTTCGACGCAATTTCCGGCCGGTTCGACATAATCGTGTCAAATCCGCCCTATATACGAAGCGATGTTATCCCCGCATTGGACCCGGAAGTCCGGGATTTCGATCCGCTGGCAGCGCTAGATGGAGGTCCGGATGGGCTTGAAGCCTATCGCGCGATTGCAGCGAGTGCAGGAGATTTCCTCGAAAAGGACGGCGTTATCGGCGTCGAGATCGGGTTCGATCAGAAGGAAACCGTGACCGCGATTTTCCGCGTCGCCGGCTTTACGCCGATGGAGGCGGTCCGCGATTATGGCGATAATGATCGGGTTCTCGTATTTACCGTGAATCACCCTTGATTTTGCAGGCAAAAGAAAAGGCTTGGATTTCCGGAGGAAGCGGGATAGCTTGCAAATACGCACTGGGACGGCTGGGAATGAACAGCGATTCGTTCGGGTTACAGGGCAACCCTTTGATCCTTCTCTTTTCGAAGAGTTGCGAAGGTTGAACAATTCCCGGTGCGTGAATCAGTTAATTTGACTTTCACAAGCGGCAGGACGCTTTGATCGGCCTGTGCGCGGCACGCGAAGTCTTGTTCGGCTCTGTCCGGCAGACCGCGTGGCCCCTTATCAGCGAAGACAGAGAATTGGTGAACGATAGATGAGGCCAGGACAGCAGAACAAACGCGGTCGAGGTCGCGGCAGTAACAATAATAACAATAGCGGCGGCGGCGGCGGCGGAAATAACAACTTCAACCGTAAGGGCGGCAATCCTCTCAGCCGCACCTACGACAGCTCCGGCCCGGATGTGAAGATCCGCGGGACCGCCCAGCATATCGCCGAAAAATATAGCCAACTCGGCCGTGATGCCCAAAGCTCCGGCGACCGCGTGATGGCGGAGAACTATCTCCAGCACGCCGAACACTATAACCGCATCATTGCCGCCGCACAGGCGCAGATGCAGGATCGGTTCCAGCACGACAATCGTGGCGACTACCAGGACCGGGACGGCAACGTTCAGGATCAGGACGACATGGACAATAGCGATGGCGAGGACAACGGTTACTCGCAGCAGCCATCCATGGACGAGGCTCCGCAGCCGCAGGTCCAGCAACAGCAGCCGCGCCGGGAGCAGCGTGAACAGCGCGAGCCCCGTGAACAACGCGAACCTCGCGACCAACAACGCGAACCTCGCGACCAGCGGGAACCCCGCGAACAGCGTGACCAGCAGCGCGAACGCCCCCGCCGCGAAAACCGCCAGGAACAGCCGGCAGTGGCAGCGGTTCCGACCCAGGTCGCAACACCTCAGCCAGTTGCTCCGGTGATGGATGGTTCCGGCCCGCAGCCGGTGATCGAAGGCACGCCTGCCGAAGTGGCGGTCGAGGAAGAGGCACAGGCAGAAGCCACGCCGCGCCGTCGTCGCGCCGCCGGCAGCCGCCCGCGTCGTCCGCGTCGTGGCGAAGGCGCCGGTGAAGAGGGTGGTTCCGAAGGCGAAGCCTCGGGCGACGGCTCGCAGCCGGCCCTGGCGGATGCAGCTTCTGAATAAGCCATCCTTCAAATAACGAGATCAAAAGGCCGCTCGCGAAACCGGGCGGCCTTTTTCTTCGAGCGGAGATTGCCTTCTGCTTCAAGCCGTCGGCTGGCGCCGATCACGGACGGAGCGGGCAAGCTCCTCGAGCACCAGGACCGATGCCTCCCAATCGATGCAGCCGTCGGTGATGCTCTGTCCGTAGACGAGAGGCTTGCCGGGCACCAGATCCTGGCGGCCGCCGACGATATTGCTCTCGATCATCATGCCCTTGATGGCCATGTTGCCGGCAGCGATCTGCGTCGCGACGTTTTTGACGACCCGCGGCTGGTTCATCGGATCCTTGCCGCTGTTGGCATGGCTGGCATCGATGAGGATGCGCGGCTCCAAACCGCGTTTTGCGGCATCCCTTGAAACGGCCTCGACCTCGGCCGCGTCATAGTTCGGCAGCTTGCCGCCGCGCAGGATGACGTGGCAATCCTCGTTGCCGGTCGTGGTGGCGATCGCGGCTCGGCCGTCCTTGGTCACCGCCGGAAAATGGTGCGTCTGCGAGGCGGCCAGTATGGCATCGAGTGCAACGGCGACGCCGCCATCGGTGCCGTTCTTGAATCCGATCGGGCAGGAGAGGCCGGATGCCAGCTGGCGGTGTACCTGGCTTTCGGTCGTGCGGGCGCCGATCGCGCCCCAGCTGACGAGGTCGGCGATGTATTGCGGGGTGATCGTATCGAGGAATTCGCAGCCGGCCGGAAGGCCCGTCGCATTGATGTCCAGAAGAAGCTGCCGGGCGATCCTCAAACCCTCTTCGATCCGGTAGCTGCCGTCGAGATGCGGGTCGTTCATCAGGCCCTTCCACCCGACGGTGGTGCGCGGCTTTTCGAAATAGACGCGCATGACGATTTCGAGATCGCCGCTGAAACGTCGTCGTTGTTCTTCGAGCCGGGCCGCATAGTCCCGCGCGGCAATTGGGTCATGGATCGAGCAGGGACCGATGACGACGATCAGCCGGTCGTCCTCGCCATGCAGGATGCGATGGACGGTGTCACGCGTCCTGGTCACCGTCCCGGTGACTGCGTCGTTGCGCGGAATTTCGGCGATGATGTCGGCGGGGATGGTCAGCGGGGTGATTTCGACGATTCGGCGATCGTCGACAGTGTTGGCGGGACTGGCATTCGGCACGGGTATGGCTCCTGTTTGGTGCTACCGCGCGGAATTGAAAAAGCCGCCAGGTAGACTAGCGGCTTGAGGGAATGTCGTTGCGTCGAAATCAGCTACGCACGGACCCGCATCCGCTGGGGAAAGCGGTAGCTATAAAATCGCGAGGCGTGGGCGGACGTGAAAGACATGCGGTTTCTGTATTCGCTCGATTGTGGATTGTCACGCGGAAAATTTGTGAGGTTTCCGCTCGCGGATTTTGAGCTTCTGAACACTTTAAACACGAGAATCCGCTTACCATATTTCCAGCAACGCCGAGACTTCGGCAGGGCTCGCCTTTGAGGGAGCTCAATCTCAATCATCGGTCCGTGCCTTATAATGGGCGGGTCGATCACTGGAGGTACCAGAATGAATATCGAAAAATACTCCGAGCGCGTCCGCGGGTTCCTGCAGTCGGCTCAGACGCAGGCTTTGGCTTCGGGTCACCAGCAGTTTACGCCCGAACATGTGCTGAAGGTGCTGCTTGACGACGACCAGGGCATGGCGTCCTCGCTGGTCGACCGCGCGGGCGGCAGCGCCAAGGAAGCGCGCATCGCCAACGACGCCGCGCTCGCGAAACTCCCCAAGGTTTCCGGCGGCAATGGCGAGATTTATCTCTCCCAGCCGCTCGCGAAGGTTTTCTCGACCGCGGAAGAGGCAGCCAAGAAGGCCGGCGACAGTTTCGTCACCGTCGAGCGCCTGCTTCTGGCGCTTGTCATCGAGACGTCCGCTTCGACCTCCGCGACCTTGAAAAAGGCCGGCGTGACCGCGCAGGGGCTCAACCAGGTCATCAATGACATCCGCAAGGGTCGCACGGCCGACGGCGCCAATGCCGAGGCCGGTTTCGAGGCCCTGAAGAAATATGCGCGCGACCTGACGGCGGAAGCCCGCGACGGCAGGCTCGATCCGGTGATCGGCCGCGACGACGAAATCCGCCGCACGATCCAGGTTCTCTCCCGCCGTACCAAGAACAATCCGGTGCTGATCGGCGAGCCCGGCGTCGGCAAGACGGCGATCGCCGAAGGCCTGGCGCTGCGCATCATCAACGGCGACGTGCCGGAAAGCCTGAAAGACAAGAAGCTGATGGCGCTCGACATGGGCGCCCTGATCGCTGGCGCCAAATATCGCGGCGAGTTCGAGGAGCGCCTGAAGAGCGTCCTGAACGAAGTGCAGTCGGAAAACGGCGAGATCATCCTGTTTATCGACGAGATGCACACGCTGGTGGGCGCCGGCAAATCCGACGGCGCGATGGATGCGTCCAACCTCCTGAAGCCCGCGCTTGCCCGCGGCGAACTGCATTGCGTCGGCGCCACCACGCTCGATGAATACCGCAAGCATGTGGAAAAGGATCCGGCGCTTGCCCGTCGTTTCCAGCCGGTCATGGTCGAGGAGCCGACGGTCGAGGACACGATCTCGATCCTGCGCGGGCTCAAGGAAAAATACGAGCAGCACCACAAGGTCCGCATCTCGGATTCGGCCCTGGTTGCGGCTGCTACGCTTTCCAACCGCTACATCACCGATCGGTTCCTGCCCGACAAGGCGATCGACCTGATGGACGAGGCCGCATCGCGGCTGCGCATGCAGGTGGATTCAAAGCCCGAGGAACTCGACGAACTCGACCGCCGCATCATGCAGCTGAAGATCGAGCGCGAAGCCCTGAAGAAGGAAACCGACAGCGCCTCGGCCGACCGGCTGCAGCGTCTTGAAGGCGAAGTGACGTCGCTCGAAGAACAGGCGGATGCCCTGACGGCCCGCTGGCAGGCGGAAAAGCAGAAGCTCGGCCTTGCCGCCGACCTGAAGCGGCAGCTCGACGAGGCCCGCAACGAACTGGCGACCGCCCAGCGCAAGGGTGAGTTCCAGCGTGCCGGCGAGCTGACCTATGGCGTGATCCCCGAACTGGAAAAGCGTCTCGTGGAAGCGGAAGCCCAGGATACCTCGACCAATGCCATGGTGCAGGAAGTCGTGAACCCGGATGCGATCGCCCACGTGGTGTCGCGCTGGACCGGCATCCCGGTCGACAAGATGCTGGAAGGCGAGCGCGACAAGCTGCTGCGCATGGAAGATGAACTGGCGAAATCCGTCATCGGCCAGGGCGACGCGGTCCAGGCTGTCTCGCGTGCGGTTCGCCGTTCGCGCGCAGGGCTGCAGGATCCGAACCGGCCGATCGGCTCGTTCATCTTCCTTGGCCCGACCGGTGTCGGTAAGACGGAGCTGACGAAGTCGCTGGCCCGCTTCCTGTTCGACGACGAGTCCGCGATGGTTCGCCTCGACATGTCGGAATACATGGAGAAGCATTCGGTCGCGCGGCTGATCGGTGCGCCTCCGGGTTATGTCGGTTACGAGGAAGGCGGCGCGCTGACCGAGGCGGTGCGGCGCAAGCCCTACCAGATCGTGCTGTTCGACGAGATCGAGAAGGCGCATCCGGACGTGTTCAACGTTCTTCTGCAGGTGCTCGACGACGGGCGCCTGACGGACGGGCAAGGCCGCACGGTCGACTTCAAGAACACGATGATCATCATGACCTCCAATCTCGGAGCGGAATACCTGACCGCTCTTCGCGAGGGTGAGGATTCCGAAAGCGTGCGCGAACAGGTGATGGACGTCGTGAAAGCCTCGTTCCGGCCTGAATTTTTGAACCGCGTCGACGAGATCATCCTGTTCCATCGCCTGAAGCGCAACGAGATGGGGGCGATCGTCGATATCCAGATGAGGCGGCTGCTGTCGCTCCTGGCGGAACGGAAGATCGCCATCGATCTCGGTCCGGATGCCCGCGAATGGCTGGCCGACAAGGGTTACGATCCGGTCTACGGCGCTCGTCCGTTGAAGCGGGTGATCCAGAAGTTCATGCAGGATCCGCTCGCAGAGCAGATTCTCGGCGGCCAGATCCCGGACGGCTCAGCCGTTGCGGTCAGCGCCGGTTCCGACCGGCTGCTCTTCCGGGTCAAACGGGTGGTGAGTGAGGCTGCGTAAGCCGAACCGAACGTTAAAAAGCAGAATGGCGGCTTCGGCCGCCATTTTTGTTCGTGCAAAGCTGATCCGGTAAAGGCCTCAGCGGCTGGCGACCTCGTCGGACGCCTGGGTATTGAGCAGTGTATCGATCCGCTTGCGTTCCTCTTCGAAACGGGCGAGCGCCTTGCCGTTCAGCGAATTGCCGCCCGGCAGGCGGATCTTCATCGCATCGACCTTGGTGCCGTTGACGATCAGCTCGTAGTGAAGGTGGGCGCCGGTCGATTGGCCGGTGGAGCCGACGTAACCGATCACCTGGCCCTGGGTGACCTTGGCGCCTTCGCGAACACCTGGCGCGATGGCGCTCTGGTGATTGTAGGATGAGACGTAGCCATTGGCATGACGGATGAGCGTCTGGTTGCCATAGCCGCCGGAATCCCAGCCGGCCTTTTCGACGATGCCGTTGCCCGTGGCGATGATCGGCGTGCCGCGCGGGGCGGCCCAGTCGGTGCCGGTATGCATGCGGGAATAACCGAGCAGCGGGTGGCCGCGCATGCCGAAGCCGGAGGTCATGCGGCCGTTCGGAAGCGGGTTACGCAGCAGGAATTGCCGGATGCTCTTGCCGTCCTCGTCGAAATAATCGACCGCGTTGTCGTCGGGGTTCTGAAAGCGGTAGAAGCGGCTCGTCGTGTCGCCAAACCGGGCGTTCACGTAAAGCAGCTGGGAATCCTTGTTCGCCTGGCCCTTTTCGTCGGCGACCGAGAAGAAAGCCTCGATCTTGTCCGTCGGCTTCAGTTGGGCCTGCAGATCGACATTGCTGGCAAGCAGTTTTACCAGCGTGCCGGTCATCTCCTTGCTCATGCCGTAGGAGAGGGCTGCCCGATAGATGCCGTCATAGACGCGCGGCAGTTCCCGGCCGGCAACGATCTGTGGTGATTGTTCGCTGAAGGCCGAGGCGACCGCATCCAGCATCGGCGGCTCCTGGCCGTCTACAAAGCGGCCGTGATCGTCGAGAGCGACGGTTACCCGGTGGTCGCCGCGCCGATAGAGGCTGGCGCGGACGACGAGGACCATGTCGCCTTCCTGGATGACCCCGATGCGCAGCACGTCGCCGATGGAAAGGTCGGCCTCGCCGAGGCGGGACTGCAGGTAGCCGGAAATCTCGCGCGCCTTGCCTTCCGGATAACCGACCTCGGTCATTGCCTGGCTGACCGTCTCGGCCTTGCGCACGGGAATGATGTCGTCGGCATATTCGCGGGTGCGGGCGTTGATCGCCTCAGGCATCGAAACCGAGATGTTTTCCTCGACGACGCGGGCCGAAAGGCCGGCGGTGATATCGAGACCGCCGCCATCCTCCTTCGACGAGAAGCGCTGCGGGTCGACATAATAGAGCGCCGAAAGCTGGCTGTTGCCGTCGGTGAGAACCGAGCCGTTGGAGCGGACGTTTTCTTCGACCTCCTCCAGCGTCATCGCCTGCGCGAAGGCATACATGCTGCCCTTGATGGGGAAGGCCACGGTCTGGAGACTGACCTCGGACTCGACATTCGAGCCGTAGATGACGCCGGCACGCGCGGCAGGCGGCGGCGGAGTCTCGCTCGACGAGAAGATCGTCATCGGGTCGAAGTTCGGGTAATCTTCCTGCGCCACGTGGTTTGCGGCAAGGTTCATCTTCACATGGGCGAAAGGCTTGCGGCGCACGACTTCCTTATTGCCCTCGTGCACGACCGTCGAGACTTCCATCACTTTCCGGTCGGTAGGCATGGCGACGATATTGCTGCCGAGCAACCTTTTGCCGCGCGAGGCGGCATCTGCATCGTTGGTCGGGATGGAGGCGGAGGCTTCGGCGGGGATGGCAAGCTGCTGCCGGCCGTCGAGGGCGGCAAACAAAGCAACGCCCATCAGAATGGAAGAGGTAATGCCGGTCAGGAAGGTGCCGGACAGCCAACGCAACGAAATCTCACGTCGATCCGGAGCACGACGACCGTCGGCGAGGATCGGCGGTTCGTTGCCGAGCGAGCGGATCATGCTGCGGGCCGTCATCATGCCAATTAAAGCCAGTCCCTGATACTCGTTATTGCCGTAGGCAGCTTCTATACTGCCTGCGGGACCTTGGGCCAAACATGTGCCCCTTTCAGTCTAGAGAGTCAAATCCGCCACGGTGCAAACGCGTACACTTGCCCGAGGCGGCGTTTCGATTCCCTGCTGGGACCGTGGTAACCATGAGATTGTGAATTTGTCGGGGCGGTTTTGGGGCAGGGGCCGAAAGGGCGCTGTTTATACCCGCCTGAAGGGCTCGAAAGGCGAGAGAAAACGGCTTTCACCGGGTTTTCCCGGAAATTCACTTTTGGAATCAGTGACATGGCATTTTTCTCAAGATTTCTGAATCAATGCTGTTGACTTCAAACTGGGGTCGGCACTATAACCCGCTCACTGAACGAGGGCGGCGGCGCTGCTGGCGACGACGACTTTCGTTCTACAGAAATCACTGATTGATTGGCGCATGCTGGTTGGGACCG
>PVBG01000011.1 GCA_002968845.1 Neorhizobium tomejilense
GGTAAACACTTTCCCCAATCCGGCTGGTGACTTTTGGCGGCGGGCTTGCTAAGGCCACGCCCTGTTGAACAATCATCAAAAAGTTGATTATCGATGCCCGATCTGCTTCTCGAACTCCGCTCGGAGGAAATTCCCGCCCGCATGCAGCGCAAGGCGGCGGGAGACCTGAAAAAGCTCGTCACCGACGCGCTGGTGGAAGCGGGTCTGACCTATGAGGGTGCGCGCGAATACTGGACGCCGCGTCGCCTGACGCTGGATATCCGCGGCATGACGGCCCGCTCCGCAGATCAGCGCGAGGAACGCAAGGGTCCGCGCACCGACGCGCCGGAAGGTGCCATCGCCGGCTTTTTGCGCGGTGCGGGTCTGTCGTCGATCTCCGAGGCCCAGGTCGTCAACGACCCGAAGAAGGGCGATTTCTACGTCGCCGTCATCTCCAAGCCCGGCCGTCCGGCGGAAGAAATCATCGCCGAGGTGATGCCCGGCATCATCCGCAATTTCCCCTGGCCGAAATCGATGCGCTGGGGTGCTGCCTCGATGCCGAAGGGCGCACGCTTTGCCGGCATTGACGGCAAGGGTCCGGAAAGCCTGCGCTGGGTGCGCCCGCTGCAGTCGATCGTCTGCGTCTTCGGCCCGGAACATGATGAAACCCAGGTCATCCCCTTCGAGATCGACGGCCTGACCGCCAGCAACATCACCTACGGCCATCGGTTCCACGCGCCTGACGCCATCACCGTGCGCCGTTTCGACGATTACGTGACGAGCCTCGAAAAGGCGAAGGTCATGCTCGATGCCGACCGCCGCAAGGACGTCATCCTGCACGATGCCCGCGATCTCGCCTTCGCCAACGGCCTCGACCTGGTCGAAGACGAAGGTCTTCTGGAGGAAGTCTCCGGCCTCGTCGAATGGCCGCATGTGCTGATGGGCGAGTTCGAACAGGATTATCTCGAAATCCCCTCCGAAATCATTCGCCTGACCATCAAGACGAACCAGAAATGTTTCGTCACCCGCCCGCAGGCCGGCGGGGAAGGGCTCTCCAACCGCTTCATCCTGATTTCGAACATCGAGGCGAAGGACGGCGGCAAGGAGATCATGCACGGCAACGGCAAGGTCGTGCGCGCCCGTCTCTCCGACGCCAAGCATTTCTGGACCCGCGACCAGGGCGACATGCCCGACCTGGACACGCTAGAAGCATCAGCCGGGAAGTTCGATCTCGACCTCAAGAAGCCGCTCGACCAGCGCATGGCGAAGCTCGACGCGCTGAACGTGACCTTCCACGCCAAGCTCGGCACGCAGGGCGAACGTGTGGCGCGTATCCGCGCGCTAGCGAAGGAACTGGCAAAAGTCACCGGCGCCGATCCGGCACTCGTCGATCGCGCCGCGGTACTGGCCAAGGCCGACCTGCGCACCGAAGCTGTCGGCGAATTTCCTGAACTGCAGGGCCTGATGGGGCGTAGATACGCGCTGCTACAGGGCGAGGATGCGTCCGTCGCTGCTGCCATCGAGGATCACTGGAAGCCGAACGGCCCGTCGGATCGTCTTCCGGAAGACAAGGTCGGCCTGACGGTCGCCCTTGCCGATAAGCTCGATACGCTCGTCGGCTTCTGGGCGATCGACGAAAAGCCGACCGGCTCCAAGGACCCGTATGCGCTGCGTCGTGCGGCGTTGGGCATCGTACGTGTTCTGCTGGAGCGGAAGGTGCGTTTACCGTTGGCGAGATCGATGGATTCGGGATTTGATGCGATTGATGATCACATCGACCAGCTAGCAGTGCGTGAAAAAGCAAGACAAGGTGGCTTTTTCATGCATGCTCGAGCTATAGTTGGAGATGGGAAGGAAAGAAATCGCGACCTCCTCTCCTTCTTCCACGACCGCCTCAAAGTCTACCTTCGCGACCAGGGCGCCCGCCACGACCTCATCGACGCTGTCCTCACACCGTCCTCCGACGACCTGCTGATGGTCGCCCGGCGCGTCGAGGCGCTGACGGCGTTCATCACCTCGGAAGACGGCAAGAACCTGCTCGCCGGCACCAAGCGCGCCGTGCAGCTGCTCGCCGCGGAAGAGAAGAAGGGCACCGTCGTTGCTGATGGCGTTTCCGAGGAACTGCTGAGGCTCGATGCCGAAAAGGCGCTTTGGGCAGCCATCACCGTCGCCTCGAAGGAAGCGGCCGAGGCCGTCGCCAAGGAAGACTTCCGCTCGGCCATGGAAGCCCTGTCGAAACTCCGTGTCCCCGTCGACAAATTCTTCGAGGATGTGCTCGTCAACGACGAGGACACCGCCATCCGCGCCAATCGCCTGGCGCTCCTGAAAGCCATCCGCGAGGCAACCGCGACCGTCGCGGACTTTTCCAAGATCGGCGGCTGAACGTCCGACGCTATTGGGTGATGGTGACGCATATGTTACCATCATCCAATGAAGATCACCGAATACCTTGAACCAAATGGATCGAGCCCTTTCGGGCGGTGGTTTTCGAAGATCGAGTCCCGTGCGGCCTCGAAGGTGACGATTGCGCTGGCGCGGATCGGACAAGGCAACCTCTCGAACGTGAAGTCGGTCGGCGCCGGAGTGCTGGGATACCGGATCGACTATGGACCCGGCTACCGGATCTATTTCGGTCGGGACGGCGGGCAACTGGTGATCCTGTTGGTCGGCTGAACCAAACAGCGCCAGCAAAATGATATCGAGACCGCGCTTGGCTATTGGCAGAACTACAAATCCAGGAAGGGAAGCTGATATGGCCCTGACACGCGAATTCAAGGAAACGGTGAAGGCCCGGCTGGATCAGGATCCGGCATTTCGCGCGGCTTTGCTTTCGGATGCGGTCGAACTTCTTCTGGAAGGCGATCTCGAAACCGGTAAGAGCGTGCTGCGCGACTTCATCAACGCCACGATCGGTTTCGAGACATTGGCCGAAAAGGTCGATATGCCGGCCAAGAGCCTGATGCGAATGTTCGGACCGAAAGGCAATCCGCGCGCCGATAATCTGTTCAATGTCATCCGGCAATTGCAGGAAAGCTCGGGCATCCACCTGGCAGTGGCCGCCGCCTGATCTTAACCCCAAAAAAAACCGCCGGATCTTTCGACCCGGCGGTTCCCCGTCCCCCGACTAACTTTTATTAGCTGGCGCGGCGCATCTTCTGTGCGACGCGGTTGAGGTTGCCGGCACCGGCATTGTAGCCGGTATTGTGGCCTGCGCTGATGCGGAAGCTGCTGATCAGGCTCAGCAGTTCATCGGTGTCGGCGGCAAGCGCCTCGGCCGAGGCGGTCGTTTCTTCGGCCATCGCCGCATTGTGCTGGGTGGCCGCGTCGAGCTGGTTCAGCGACGACGAGATCGAGCGCAGCGTCGTGTCCTGTTCGGAGGCCGAATGGGCGATCTTGCCGACGATGTCGCTCGCCGCCTTCACCTGGTTGGAAATCCGTTTCAGGGCTTCGCCGGCTTCGCCAACGAGGCGGACGCCGTTCTGCACCTGTCCGGAAGAACGCGAGATCTGGTCCTTGATCTCTTTTGCCGCAGCGGCGGAGCGCTGGGCCAGTTCGCGCACTTCCTGGGCGACGACCGCAAAACCCTTGCCGGACTCGCCGGCGCGGGCTGCTTCGACGCCTGCATTGAGCGCCAGCAGGTTGGTCTGGAAGGCGATATCGTCGATGACGCCGATAATCTTGGAGATCTCGTCCGACGAATGTTCGATGCCGCCCATCGCGTCGATCGCCTGGGCGACGATCTGGTCGGAGCGGGTGGCCTCGGCGCTGACCGAGGTGACGCGCTGGGCTGCCTCATGCGCGCCTTCTGCCGTCTGGCGAACGGCGACGGTGAGTTCGTCGAGAGCCGCGGACGTTTCTTCGAGATTGGCGGCCTGACGTTCGGTGCGTTGCGACAATTCGCTCGAGGCGCGGCGGATTTCTTCCTTCGAACCGCCGATGTCGATGCCCTTGGCATTGACCTTGCTCATAGCCGCTTCGAGATGGGCGAGCGCCTCGTTGAAGTTGTGGCGCAGCGTCTCGTAACGCGGGCCGAGATCGCCGCAGCGGATCGTCAAGTCGCTTTGGGCGAGTGATTCCAGCGCTTCGCCGATGGTGGAGACCACCCGGGTCTGCAGCGCGGCTTCCTGCTGCTGGCCGTCGAGGTTCTGCTGGCGCTCGCGGTCGAGCTCCTGGCGCTGCTTTTCCTCGCGGTCGGCCATGGCATGGCGTTCGCGGATCTTTTCCTGCAGCGCCTGAGTGGCCTTCGCCATCATGCCCACTTCGTTCGACATGTCCGTATGCGGGATGGCGATCGTGACGTTTTCGTCGGCGACCGCCTGAAGCGTGCCATGCACGGCGGCGAGAGGCTTGGTGATGCCGCGGATCACCACATAGGCAGCCGCAAGGGCGATTATCAAGGCGAGCGCGCCGATAGCGAGTGCGTCCAGCACCATTCCGCGAATCTGCGCCTGCAGGTCGTCGGTGTAGACGCCTGTCGCAATGACCATCTGCCAGGGTTCGAATGCCTTCGCATAGGAGCTCTTCGAAAAGTCGCCATCAGGCAGGCCGGGCTTGGTTGTGCTTATATAATCGACAATTCCGCCGCCGGATCTGCCAACGGAGACCATTTCGTCGCGGAACAGTTTTCCGGCAGAATCAGGTTTGCCCTTGCCGCTCTCGCCGACCTTCTTCGGATCGGGATGCATCAGCATCTTCACGTCGTAGTCATAGGCAAAGAGATAGCCGTCGGGCTGGAAGCTCATGGCGGAGACTGCGGCGAAGGCCTGCTTCTGGGCTTCTGCGCGCGTCAGCTCACCGGCCGCCTCACGCTGCTGGAACTTCTTTAGGATGCCGATACCTGACTCCACCTGGGTCCGCAGCATTCCATACCGCTCGGCATAGATAGCGCGCGTCGAGGTCTGGAGTTGGAAATAGGTCACGACAGCGAAGCCGGCGATCAGGGCCAGAACCAGCAGGACGAGCTGGTTTGAAATCCTCAGGTTTTTCATGTTCGTTCCATAAGTGATTGAGCTCGCCTCGAGCGACTTGGAAGAATGATTCTGAATGGAGAGGCGCTTCTGCGCGTGGAAATGTGCTGCATCGCACACCCGAGAGAATATGATGCAATATTTGAATAAAAATTTAACAAAAGCGAATTTCAGGGATGATATTTGGCAATCCAGAGAAATTATGCGTATGTTTTTCACGAGGAAGTGCGTTTAAAGCTGTCGCCAATAAAGGAAATTTGAGCATCAAGGCTCAATAAGCCGAAGCGGTTTGGAAATAGTATTTAATGTCCATGCATTATATACTTGAGTTGAATTTTTACTTTGTGACTTGTTATCTCTTATGATGCAGCCGCCGGATCTTTCGATCCGGCGGTTCCTCCGTCCCATGTATTGGATTGGCGTCAGCTGGCCCGGCGCATCTTCTGTGCGACGCGGTTGAGGCCGCCGGCACCGGCATTGTAGCCGGTATTGTGGCCTGCACTGATGCGGAAGCTGCTGATCAGGCTGAGCAGTTCATCGGTATCGGCGGCAAGCGCTTCGGCCGAGGCGGTCGTTTCTTCCGCCATCGCCGCATTGTGCTGGGTGGCCGCGTCGAGTTGGTTCAGCGACGACGAGATCGAGCGCAGCGTGGTGTCCTGTTCGGAGGCCGAATGGGCGATCTTGCCGACGATGTCGCTCGCCGCCTTCACCTGGTTGGAGATCCGCTTCAGGGCTTCGCCGGCTTCGCCGACGAGGCGGACGCCGTTCTGCACCTGTCCGGAAGAACGCGAGATCTGATCCTTGATCTCTTTTGCCGCAGCGGCGGAGCGCTGGGCGAGTTCGCGGACTTCCTGGGCGACGACCGCAAAACCCTTGCCGGACTCGCCGGCGCGGGCTGCTTCGACGCCTGCATTGAGCGCCAGCAGGTTGGTCTGGAAGGCGATATCGTCGATGACGCCGATAATCTTGGAGATCTCGTCCGACGAATGTTCGATGCCGCCCATCGCGTCGATCGCCTGGGCGACGATCTGGTCGGAGCGGGTGGCCTCGGCGCTGACCGAGGTGACGCGCTGGGCTGCCTCATGCGCGCCTTCTGCCGTCTGGCGAACGGCGACGGTGAGTTCGTCGAGAGCCGCGGACGTTTCTTCGAGATTGGCGGCCTGACGTTCGGTGCGTTGCGACAATTCGCTCGAGGCGCGGCGGATTTCTTCCTTCGAACCGCCGATGTCAATGCCCTTGGCATTGACCTTGCTCATCGCCGCTTCGAGATGGGCGAGTGCTTCGTTGAAGTTGTGGCGCAACGTCTCGTAACGCGCTCCGAGATCGCTGCAGCGAACGGTGAGGTCGCCTTGGGCAAGCGCTTCGAGCGCTTCGCCGATGGTGGAGACCACGCGGGTCTGCAGCGCGGCTTCCTGCTGCTGCATATCGACATTCTGCTGGCGCTCGCGATCGAGTTCCGTCTTCTGTTTTTCCTCGCGATCGGCCATGGCATGGCGTTCGCGGATCTTTTCCTGCAGAGCCTGGGTGGCTTGCGCCATCATGCCCACTTCGTTCGACATGTCCGTATGCGGGATCGTCGCGGTGACATTTTCATCGGCGACGGCCTGCAGGGCCGTGTGCACGGCGGCGAGCGGCTTGGTGATGTTGCGGATGACGAGGACGGCGACGCCGAGTGCGAACAGGAAGGCGATGAAGCCGATGCCGACCACTTCCAGGATCGTCTTGTTGATCTTGGCGTCGAGGTCGTCGGTGTAAACGCCTGTGCCGACAATGAGCTGCCAGGGCTCGAAGGCGCGGGAATAGGCGGCCTTTTCGAAGACCTTGTCAGCCGGCATGCCGGGCTTTTCCCAGTAATAGGTGGTGACGCCGCCGCCGGCACGGCCCTTGGCGACCATCTCTTCGCGGAACAGGTTGCCCATCTTGTCTGGCTGACCCTTCTGGTTCACGCCAATCAGTTTGGAATTGAAGTGGAACTGCGTTACCGTCTCGTAGTTCAGGCCGAAGATGTAGCCTGCCGGCTCGTATTTGATCCCTGCCACGGTTGCGTAAGCCAATTTCTGCGCGTCATCGCGCTTCAGCTCGCCCGACTTTTCCCGGTCGTAATAGGATTGCAGGATGGAAATGCCCGATTCCACCTGGGTGCGCAGCATTTCGTAACGCTCGGCATAGATGGAGGCGATCGACGTGCGGATCTGATAGTAGGTGACGGCGGTAAAAGCCACCATGAGCACTGCCACCATGGTCAATAACTGGTGGGAAATCTTGAGATTCTTCATGTTTCGACTCACTTTCAGGCAGCCGAACTCTCCCGGAGGAGCCGGAGCGGGGGCGAAATTTTTGGGGAAGCGCGTCCTGCGCCGGTCACGTGCTTACATCGCACTATGACGGGAGAGTGATCTCGAACATTTGAATAAAAATTTAATTATCGGGGTCTTGACAGCCCCGAACGCAAATATTTTGGGCAGGTCGGATTTGACGATGCACAATTTGCGCGCATGCCGTGAAACGGCGTTCCAGAAGCACTTTCTGCTATGTAAATATAATGATTTTCTAACTTAGAACCGGTTGGTGCGCAGCTCGAACATGTCGAGGACCAGCGGCTTCGGCGCGAACGAAGCTTCGGCAATTCCGACCGACGCGTCGCCGATTGTCTTCACGGCACTGGTCATGGCGTCGGTATCGATGCCATCACTCGGTGCTTCGGCGGCGACGATCTGCGTCTGGGTCGAGCCGTTGGTCGTCGGGTGAAGTTCGGCAATGGCCTTTTCCTCGGCCATCCATTGGGGCAGCTTGCTGACATGGACCACCGGCGAGCCGCCGAGCCAGGCTTCGGTGCGCGCCAGCTTCTTCTCACCGTTGATCTCGATGACTTCCGTCTTCTGGGTGCCTGCCGGCAGATCGGGAACCTTGTAGGCCGCCTCGTCGGATTTCGGGGCCACGGCGACCGGGCAGCTTGCGCAGGTCTTGGTGACGATACTGACGCCTGGCTGGTGCGCGCTGTTGATCACCGTGATCGAGGACGCGAAAGCGGAACCGCTTGCAAACACCAGAGCTGTAGCCAGAACGAGACGCATGACCGGGAATCCTTCTTGAGGTCCCCAATGTTTACCGCCGCTTCGTTTCTATCCCGTCTGGATAATCGGTAAATTTTGAATGAACTTGGCGTTTCCGGCACTCAGCTCTTTTCGCGCGCCACTGCCTGCCAGCCGATATCGCGGCGGCAGAAGCCGTTTTCCCATTCGACCTGGTCCACGAGCCTGTAGGCGCGCGCCTGCGCATCCGCGACGGACCCGGCGGTCGCCGTGACGTTCAGCACGCGGCCGCCGGTTGCGACAAGTTTGCCGTCCTTGAGAGCCGTCCCGGCGTGAAAAATCTTCCCGCCGGCAGCATCCTCCGGCAGGTGGGCGATCCGGGTGCCCTTGTCGTAGGCGCCCGGGTAACCCTTGGAGGCCATCACCACGGTCAGCGCGACGTCGTCGCTCCACTCGGCGGAAACCTGGTCGAGCGTTTCGGTCGCTGCCGCATGGAGCAGGTCGAGCAGGTCGCTCTTCAGCCGCATCATCAGCACCTGGCATTCGGGATCGCCGAAGCGGACATTGTATTCGATCAGTTCCGGACCCTTGGCGGTGATCATCAATCCGGCGAAGAACACGCCGGTAAAGGGATGGCCGCTTTCGGCCATGCCGCGGATCGTCGGCTCGATGATCTCCTTCATGGTGCGCGCGACCATGTCCGGCGTCATCACCGGGGCGGGCGAATAGGCGCCCATGCCGCCGGTATTCGGGCCGGTATCGCCGTCGCCGACCCGCTTGTGGTCCTGGGCCGTCGCCAGCGCCAGCGCTGACTTGCCGTCGGACAGGCAGAAGAAGCTCGCCTCCTCGCCGTCTAGATAGGCTTCGACCACCACTTCGGCACCGGCCGACCCGAAGGCGCCGTCGAAGCAATCGTCGATTGCAGCAAGCGCCTCGTCGAGCACCATGGCGACGGTGACACCCTTGCCGGCGGCAAGCCCGTCTGCCTTCACCACGATCGGCGCGCCCTGTTCGCGCACATAGGCCTTGGCCTCGGCCGCGTCGGTGAAGCGGCGATAGGCGCCGGTTGGGATATCGTAGCGGGCGCAGAGGTCCTTGGTGAAACCCTTCGAGCCTTCGAGCTGGGCGGCGGCGGCGGAAGGACCGAAGGTCGCAATGCCCCTGGCGCGGAGATGGTCCGCTAGCCCGGCCACGAGCGGCGCTTCCGGCCCCACGACGACGAGACCGATTGCGTTGTCGAGGCAGAAGGCCGCGACGGCGGCATGATCGTCGATGTCGAGCGATACGAGTTCGGCATGATCGGCGATGCCGGGATTGCCGGGGGCGGCGTAGAGTTTGCCGAGTTTCGGAGACTGGGCGAGTTTCCAGGCGAGCGCGTGCTCGCGTCCACCCGAACCGATCAAGAGAACCTTCATGTCCTGCCCTCGCCTGCGCTGAAAACCTTGGCCTTGCGCGGCGGTTAAGGGGAGGGGAGGCAAAGGTCAAGGGCCAAGGCTTAGGTGGCCTCCCATCTTGTGGCCATCATGGCGTTTCGATGGGAGGCCGTTGCGTTCGATAAAGGTCAGAATTCACCGCGCCGATTTTTGGCGCCACGTCGGATGTCCAGTGTCGTCTGGAAGATCACCCTGTTCCGATAGGCGAGGAAAGGCACCGGTTCGTTCCGAAGGGACGCATCGTTCAGCTTCTGTTCGAGATAGGAAATGGCAGCCTCTAGCTCTTCATTGGCGACCGCCGTGTCAAATGCCAGTGTCCTGGCGGCGTTTTTGGGCATTCGTATCTCCATTCGGCCACATCATGCGGCGGAATGATTTTAATAGCCTCTTGCCGGAGGTGAGAGTGCGTTGGTTCTTTTCCACAGGGCCTTGGTTAGCAATCGGTCATCCCGTGTCTCGTTCCGGCACGGTTGGCGCCAAGCAAATTGTGGAACCGGCATTCGCCACGTTGCCTTGCCACAAACTTCGACTATGGTCGCGCCTCCCATTTGAACGAGGACGCCCATGGCCGCCGATCTCCGTTTCCTTGCCGCCGCGATTGCCGCGGAAATCAATGCCCGTCCCGAACAGGCCGCCGCCGCGATCGGGCTGATCGACGAGGGCGCCACCGTGCCGTTCATTGCGCGCTACCGTAAGGAAGTGACCGGCGGGCTGGACGATACGCAGCTCCGCAACCTGTCTGAACGGCTGGTCTATCTGCGCGAACTCGAAGCACGCCGTTCCACCATCGTCGATTCGGTCAATTCGCAGGGCAAGATGACCGACGAGCTTGCCGCAAAGATCGGCAAGGCCACAACCAAGGCCGAGCTCGAAGACCTCTATCTCCCTTACAAGCCGAAGCGCCGCACCCGCGCCGAGATTGCTCGCGAGCGCGGCCTCGGCCCGCTTGCGGAGGCGATCTGGGCCAACCGCAGCGCCGATCCGGCGGTATTGGCGCAAGCCTATGTCAAGGATGAGGTCGCCGACGTGAAGGCGGCGCTCGAAGGCGCCCGCGATATCGTCGCCGAGACGTTCTCCGAAAATGCCGACCTGCTCGGCCGGCTGCGCCAGCATATGCGGGCCGGCGCGACGCTGAAGGCCAGGGTGGTCGACGGCAAGCAGGAGGCCGGCGCCAAGTTCTCCGACTATTTCGACCATTCCGAACGCTGGTCGACGGCGCCTGGCCACCGCGCGCTCGCCATGCTGCGCGGCTGGAACGAGGAATTCCTGACGCTGACGATCGAAGTCGATCAGGACGATCCGTCGCCGGTAAAACCGGCCCAGCGCATCATCGCGCTCGCCTTCGACATCCGTGACCGCGGTGCTGCCGACCGCTGGCTGATGGAAGCCGCCGGCTGGACCTGGCGCGTCAAGCTCTCGGTCTCGCTGTCGCTCGACCTGATGCGCGAACTGCGCGAGCGCGCCGAAGAGGAGGCGATCCACGTGTTCGCCCGTAACCTCAAGGACCTGCTGCTCGCCGCACCCGCCGGCTCGCGCACCACGATGGGGCTGGATCCGGGCATCCGCACCGGCGTCAAGGTGGCGATCGTCGATGCCACCGGCAAGCTGCTGGAAACGACGACCGTCTACCCGTTCCCGCCGAAGAACGACATCCGCGGCACCCAGGCCGAGCTCGCCTCGCTGGTCCGCAAACACAATGTCGAGCTGATCGCCATCGGCAACGGCACCGGCAGCCGCGAGACCGAAAAGCTGGTCGCCGACATGCTGTTGAACCTGCCTGGGCAGAAGCCCACCAAGGTCATCGTTTCGGAAGCCGGCGCATCGGTCTATTCGGCGTCGGAAACCGCCGCTCTCGAATTCCCTGGCCTCGACGTGTCGCTGCGCGGCGCCGTCTCCATCGCCCGCCGCCTTCAGGATCCGCTGGCGGAATTGGTCAAGATCGAACCGAAATCGATCGGCGTCGGCCAGTACCAGCACGATGTGGACCAGGGAAAGTTGTCCCGCTCGCTGGATGCGGTGGTCGAAGACGCGGTGAATGCCGTTGGCGTCGATTTGAACATGGCGTCTGCGCCGCTGCTCGCCCGCGTCTCCGGCCTCAGCCGCTCGATCGCCGAGGCGATCGTCGCCCATCGCGACCAGAACGGCGCTTTTTCGAGCCGCAAGGACCTGCTGAAGGTCGCCCGTCTCGGAAACCGTACCTTCGAACAGGCGGCAGGCTTCCTGCGCATCCCGAACGGCAAGGAGCCGCTGGATTCGTCCGCCGTCCATCCGGAAGCCTATGGCGTCGCCAAGAAGATCGTCGCCGCCTGCGGCCGTGACCTCCGCTCGCTGATGGGCGACAGCGCAGCGCTCAAGGCGCTCGACCCGAAGCGGTTCATCGACGAGACCTTCGGCCTGCCGACCGTCAAGGATATCATCGCCGAACTGGAAAAGCCCGGCCGCGACCCGCGCCCGAGCTTCAAGACCGCCACTTTTGCCGAAGGCGTGGACGAGATCACCGACCTGAAGCCGGGCATGATGCTCGAAGGCACCGTCACCAATGTCGCCGCCTTCGGCGCTTTCGTCGATATCGGCGTGCACCAGGACGGGCTGGTCCATGTCTCGCAGCTCGCCGACCGCTTCATCAAAGATCCGCATGAGGTGGTAAAGGCCGGCGACGTGGTCAAAGTCCGCGTCGTCGAGGTCGATGTGAAGCGCAAGAGGATAGCGCTGACCATGCGCAAGGACGGCGGCGAGGCAGCACCCGCTCCCCGCGGAGACCGCGACGTCCGGCCGGTTAACCCGAAAATGATGAAAACTGAAAAACCTTCATCTCAGGGCGCTTTTGGTGCAGCACTCGCAGAAGCTTTAAAACGCAAGTAAATTTCACGGGCTTCCGGAAAATCTCAATCACAGCGTGCGGGCCGTCAGCCAGGGGTTTGACGGCCTGTTTTTTTATGTCATTTTCATGGCTGCAATGTGCTTGAAAGTCGCACAGAAACGACTAGATTTTGGATTAGTAAGGCATCCTTAGTATTCTTGGAGGTGGGTCCGTGGCCTCGTCCCTTCACAATCTTCTCAGCAAAATCATCAAGACTGGAACTTTGATCGTACGCGGTTCGGCCGGCGAGCAGCGTTATGGCGGCGGCGGTGGGCGGTCCGTTTCGATACGCTTTATCGATGAGGCCGCCGAACGCGAACTGGTGGCGGATCCTCCTTTGAAGCTCGGCGAGCTTTACATGGATGGCCGTCTCGTCATCGATGACGGCGACATCTACGAGTTCCTGGCGCTTATCAAGGACAATACCCTCAGCGAAGGCCTGACCTTCGGGATGATCTGGCGCGGCATCGCCCGCGTGCTGGTTTCCCAGTTCCGCAATCGCGTGCCGATCAACCACAATCGGCGCAACGTCGCCCATCATTACGACCTCGACGAAAAGCTGTTTTCGCTCTTCCTCGACGAGGACTGGCAATATTCTTGTGCCTATTTCAATCCGCCGGGGATTTCGCTCGACGAGGCGCAGATCGCCAAGAAGCGCCACATCGTCGCCAAGCTGCTTGCCGAGCCGGGCCAGAAGGCGCTGGAGATCGGCTCCGGCTGGGGCGGCATGGCCATGTATCTGTCGGAATCTTCCGGCGTCGATGTGACCGGCATCACGCTCTCGACCCAGCAGCTCAAGATTTCCCGCCAGCGCGCCGCCAAGCGCGGGCTTGCCAACAGCGTCCGCTTCGAACTGCAGGACTATTATTACTTAGCCCCGGACAAGCGTTACGACCGTATCGTTTCCGTCGGCATGTTCGAGCATGTGGGCCGGCTGAACTATCAAAAGTTCTTCGACAAGGTGAACGACGTGCTCGCCGATGACGGCGTCATGGTGCTGCATTCGATCGGCCAGCCCTATCCGGCCCTGATCAACAATCCCTGGATCGAGAAATATATCTTCCCGGGCGGTTACATTCCGGCGATCTCGGAAGTGATTCCGGCGGTCGAGAAGGCCGGCCTGCTCGTCTCCGACATCGAAATCCTGCCGATGCATTATGCCCATACGCTGCGCCACTGGCGCGAGCGGTTCATCGCCAACAAGGACAAGGCGGCGGCGCTTTACGACGATCGTTTCGTGCGGATGTGGGAGTTCTATCTGGCCGGTTCGGAAATGGCCTTCACCCACGAAAGCTTCTTCATCTTCCAGATGCAGATCGTCAAGAAACGCACGGCCGTTCCCGACAACCGCAATTACATCTACGAGCGCGAGGCGGAGCTCAAGGCCTTCGAAGAAAGCCGCATCCCGCTCGACAAGGTTGCCGTCTGAACTTCCGCTTGGTTAACAAGCTGGCAATGGAAATGCGATAATAGAACAGAAATCCCCAGTGGGGTCTCTGTTCTGTTTTGCGTTTTCAGGATCCATTGCCATGTCCCTGCCTCTTCGGGCTGCCCTTTTCATTTCTGTCTTTTCGATCGTTTCTCCCGGCAGCGCCGCGGCCCAGGAAGGCTTCTGGTCCGGCGACTGGTACCTGACGCTCGGCGGCGCCGGTTTCGTCGCGCCGAAATTCGAGGGTGACAACGGCCGCAGCCTGCAGTTCTCGCCGATCATCTCGCTCGGCCGCCAGAACAGTAAACAGGCACGTTTCTCCTCCCGCAACGACAGCATCTCGTTCGCGCTGATCGACCAGGGTTCGATCCGCGCCGGCGTGGCGGCCAAGCTGATCATGCCGCGCGACGGCGATACCTCAGATGACCTGAAGGGCCTGAAGGAGGTCAAGCTCGGCGGCGAACTCGGCGGCTTCATCGATATCTATCCGACCGACTGGATCCGCGCCCGGGCCGAAATCCGCCAGGGCATCCGCAGCCATGACGGCGTCGTCGCCGATGTCTCCGTCGATGCTTTCACGGATCTTCAGCCGGATCTCAGGCTTTCCGGCGGTCCGCGGGCGACCTGGGCAAGCAACGGCTACAACGACGCCTATTACAAGGTCACCCCGAGCGAGTCCGCAGCGTCGGGCCTCTCCGCCTACGACCCGGGCAGCGGCCTGCATTCTGTCGGCGTCGGCGCGGCGTTGACCTGGAAGGCGACCGAACAGCTCGAGCTCACCTCGTTTGCCGAATACAAGCGGCTGACGGGCGATGTCGCCGACAGCAGCCTGGTGCGCGAGCGGGGTTCCAAGAACCAGCTGATGTTCGGCGTTTCGGCAAGCTACAAATTCGGCTTCTCGCTTCCCTGAGGCGTAGCTCTTCTATGCCTTAAGGCGTGAGCGTGCTCGCGACGGAAGGCGCGGCTCTCCCGCGCTTGTGAGGCGACAGAGCGCCGGCTTGACCGCAACGTTCGGCCGGCGCTAGAACCGGCCATGACGAACGCCGACGATTTCAGCGGCCGCGTGGCCGACGCTCCATCCGACAACTGGGTCTACCGCGTTCTGCCGCGGCCGGCCTGGCCCTATGCGCAGCTTGCAAGGTGGGATCGGCCGATCGGCTGGCAGCTTCTGATGTGGCCGTGTTTCTGGTCAGCGGCACTGGCGGCGAACGCTGCCCAAGAGGAGGGCGCGTTTTCTCTCGGTCTCCTGCTTTTCCACCTCGTGCTGTTCTTCTTGGGGTCGGTTGCCATGCGCGGCGCCGGCTGCACCTATAACGATCTGGTAGACCATGACATCGACATGGAAGTGGCGCGCACCCGCTCTCGGCCGCTGCCCTCCGGCCGCGTCTCCCGCTTCGAGGCCAAGGTCTTCATCGCCGTGCAGGCGTTGATCGGTCTGCTCGTCCTTGTCCAGTTCAACGCTTTCACCATCCTGCTCGGCATCCTGTCCCTGGCAGTGGTGGCGATTTATCCGTTCGCCAAGCGGTTTACCGACTGGCCGCAATTTTTCCTGGGCGTCGCCTTTTCCTGGGGCGCGCTGATGGGCTGGGCCGCAACGTTCGGCAGTCTCTCGCTTGCGGCCATCTGGCTCTATCTTGCCGCCATTGCCTGGACGATCGGATACGACACGATCTATGCCCATCAGGACAAGGAGGATGACGAGCTGATCGGGGTACGCTCGACCGCGCGTCTGTTCGGCGACAATACCAAGCCTTGGCTGATCGGCCTTTACGGCCTGACGCTCGTCTTCCTGCTGCTCGCTTTCGGATCGGCCGGCGTCGGTTTCCTGGCCTATCTCGGCCTTTCCGCCGCGGCGCTGATGTTCGGCTGGCAGGTTCTGGTCCTCGATATCGACAATGCCGACCAGTGCCTGAAGCTTTTCAAGTCGAACAACCGGGTCGGCGCGATCCTGTTTGCCGGCCTCGCCCTGTCGCTCGCCCTTTAATGGAAAAAGCCCGACCGCTTGAGGATCGGGCTCTCTCCCACCTTATCGCGCGGGCGGTGGACAAAGGGACAAGCAAAGCCCTACCGACGCGCGATAATTTCCTTGCCTTCGATCTTCATCGTCACGCCGAGGCTGCCGGTGGTGCGGCGGACCAGGAAGCGCGGGCGACGAGCCGCGAAATAGGAATGACGGCGGCGCTGCCTGACGGCATTGGTGCGCACGTCGCCGATGTGGTTTTCCAGCGGCCGGGCGATGCCGTCGGCTTCCACCATCAGCATTGGAATGCGATAGGCGTCCGACCAGCTCCGCCAGTCGGCGGCGATGTCGCAGAGGTCGTGGGCGACGAGCAGCGGAATGCACAGATCCGGATCGTCGTGATGCAGTTCGAGCGTGACCGTCACCTCGCCGTCGCCGTGGTCTATGGCGCGGGCCGCAACCCCTTTGAAGGCGCGGGCGGGCAAGGCGAAGGAGAGTGGCAGGCCGCTTGCGGGAAGGATCTTACGCAGCACGGCGCCGCGTTCGTCGATGGTGATGGAGACATCTCCTGATGTCTCGCGCAGCGCATAGGTAACCTGCTGCGGGAAACGAGACGGATCGAGCCTGAATGTCGACCCTGCCCAAACGGGCTTCAGAACAGTGTTGGTCATCGATATGCTACCCTTGTTTTACCTGAGAGCCGTTGCCGGTTTCTCTACGGGACTTTTGTCCTCTGATAGCCAAAGCATAGGGCGGGCCATGTTCGAGACTGCTTAAAAATAGCGGTTAAAGAAGCCTTGCCTGCCTGGATGGTTAGCGAAAGGGCACGCTTTTGGGTTTCCGGAAGGTGAATCGCGGCATTCCTGTGCAGGCCTGGGACAATCCCGGCGGGACGCCGGAACGCCCAGAAAAGCCCCGGGCAAGGCTAGGTCGCGATGATTGCGGCAGCATCATTCCGACTCGTGGGGCCTTTCCGTGGTATCGACCTATCTCACCTTCGATCTTGTCAATCGCGACATGCAGAAAAGCCTGAAGACGATTGCTGGGCAGACGATGGTCGTCAGCGACACGAAATACTACCAGGAAAATATCGGCAAGATAAAAACGGTCGACGAGTTCCTCGACAACTACCGTCTCTATTCCTATGCGATGCAGGCGCATGGCCTGGACGACATGATCTACGCCAAGGCGTTCATGAAGCAGGTGCTGGAAAGCGATCTCAGCGACGACAACAGCTTTGCGAACCGCCTGACCGACGATCGATATCAGAATATCGCCGCAGCCTTCAATTTCGGCGTTTCCAACGGAGAAGGGGCCGCCGCCCAGTCCAATGGGCAGATGGAGGAGCTCTTCGATACCTATGACCAGACGATTGCCGCCCAGAACGATGTGTTCGAGGACGACACCCGTTATTTCAAGGCGATGCTGGGCGATACCGGCAATATCACCAACGTCGATCAGCTGCTGGCTAATCCGAGGCTCCGCGATTACCTGTTCACCGCCTATGGCATCGATACGAAATACTACAATTACAATGCGATCCGCGGCGTGCTGGTTAGCGATCCGGCCGACCCGACCAGCTTCTACAACACCGCCTACGGCAACACTCTCGACCAGCATAATGCGATGAAAACCGAGGACAGCGAGCTTGCCGAGCGGCTGAGCCTCAGTACCGGCATTCCCGCTCTGCAGGACTCGCTCGCGCTTGGCCAGCAGAGGAAAACCGATCTCGAAACACAGATCGCCGCCAAGCAGGCTGAATTGCCCGGCAGCAGCGATCCCGCGGCGGTCCAATCCCAGATCGACGCTATGCAGGTGGAATTGACAAAAACGGTAGAGGCGATCCAGAGGGACCAGGACACTCTTGCCACATCGCAGACGCGCTATACCGAGCTGGATGGCAGGCTGGTGCCGATCGCCCAGACGGCCGAGCGGCGCGCCGAACTTGCAAAGCTCATCGCCGCCGGGGCGTCCGACGCGCCTTATCTCGGCTTGATGAAATCGCTTGCCGAGGATTTCAACTTCAATGCGGACGGCTCGGTGCCGGCAGGCGGCGCGGTCACTCCGGAAAAGCTGCTGGAGATCGTTGGCGGCTTCTTCAACAAGCAGACCCGTATCACGCATGCCGAGGCGATGTTCAACCAGGAACTCTTCGAGCAGGAGCTCAAGACGGCGGACAATGTCAGCGACTTCATCGACGATCCGCGGCTTCTCAAATATATCAGGGTCGCCTTCAATCTCGACAAGGCCACGGTCGTGAAATCGACGATCGAGCAGATCCTGACGAGCGACCTCTCCGATCCGGACAGCTATGCGAACCGGTTCGGCGCGACCAATCCGGAATATCTGGAGCTGGCGAAGGCCTTCAATTTCAATACCGACGGTACCGTCGTCGCCGGCCAGGCCCAGGACGAATTGCAGACCAGCTCCACCCGCAGCAACTACATGAGCCGTTGGGACGACAAGCAGGAAGCGGATCTCGAAAAGGCCATCAAGTTCTACAAGCTCGACCTTACGGCCGTGAAGACGCTTGACGACTTCCTGAGCAAGGACGCCCAGGACTCTTACGAGTTCGCTCTGGAGGCGGTTGGCCTCGACCCGACGACGGTTTCGAAACTGACGATAAAAAGCGCCCTGAAAAGCGACCTTTCCGATCCGAACAGCTACATCTACAAGCTGAAGGACGAGCGCTTCGTCTCGCTTGCGAAGCTTTTCAATTTCGACAGCAAGGGCGGCGTCACGCGGCAGGTGCTGCTCCAGTCCAATGCGGCGATCACCAACGTCGCCAAGGACTATATCCTGCGCAAAAGCCGGTTCATGGAAGGCGATGAACTCACGGCTGCCAGGGCGAAGGCCCAGACCGAGGCGAAATATTATACCGACGCGATGCAGCGTATCGGCAGCCGCGACGAGCTGCTGGCCGACCGCAAGACGCTCGACATCCTGATGATCTCCAAGGGGATAGATCCTTCCACGGTCACCAACGACTTCTTGAAGGAGGCTTTCAATTCGGATCCCGCCGATCCCGAGAGCTTCGTCAATACTCAGACGGACAAGCGGTTTGCACAGATCGTCGGCACCTTCAATTTCGATTCCAAGGGCGAGATCGACCGCAGCGCCGCAGGCGAGGCCCAGAACGGCGGCGAAGTTGTCGCGACCCAGGACCTTTACGTCCGCCAGATGCTCGAAACCCAGCAGGGCGAGGAAAATCCGGGTGTCCGCCTCGCGCTCTATTTCGAGCGCATGTCCGACAGCATCACCGATCCTTACGTGATCCTCGGCGACGAAGCGCTGATGGAGTTCTTCCGCATCACCTTCAGCCTGCCTCCGGAAATCGGCAATATGGATGTCGATCAGCAGGCCAAGATAGTGGAGAAGAAGCTCGATCTCGAAGACCTTTCCGATCCGGAAAAGGTGAGGAAATTGGTGCAGCGTTTCACGATCATGTACGATCTGGAGAACAGCGTGAACACGGCATCGGCGGTGAGCATCCTGAGTGGCGGCGGCTCGTCGGGCATCAGCTCGGATACCCTGTGGGCATTGTCCCAGATCAGGATGAGCTGAGAGCCAACCGGTCCCCTCAGGTGTCGTCGCTCTTGCCGGTCGTCTCAAAGTGCGGATCGGCGTTCGATTCGAGCCAGTCGAGGTCTGCGCGCATGGCGTCGCGGCTTGCCTTTTCCATCCGCCGGTAGCGGGACAGCAGTTCCTGGCCGAATTCGGTCAGGCCCGCACCCCCGCCGCTTTTCCCGCCATGGCGGGTAAAGATCGCCGGCTCCTTGAACATCCGGTTGATTTCGTCTCCGAGCAGCCATGCCCGCCTGTAGGACATGCCGATCGAGGCGCCAGCCGCGCGGATCGAGCCGTGTTCGGCGATCAGTTCCAGAAGCTGCGCCTTGCCCGGACCGAGCCGCACGCCGTTGTCGAGGTCGATTCGTATAGTGGTCTTCGACGGCTGGCTCATGGAATGATCACGACCTTGCCGGGGTTCATGATGCCGGCCGGATCGAACGCCTGCTTGATGCGCCGCATCAGGTCCATCTCGATCGGCGAGCGGATATGGGCAAGCTCGTCGCGCTTCAATTGACCGATGCCGTGTTCAGCCGAAATCGACCCGCCGGCGGCGAGCACGATGCCGTGGACGATCGCGTTGATTTCCCGCCAGCGGCCGATGAAGGCTGCCTTGTCGGCGGCCATGTCGGCGCTCGTCGGCTGCGAGATGTTGTAATGGATGTTGCCGTCGCCGAGATGGCCGAAGGCGCAGACCCGGGCTCCCGGCATGGCTGACAGCACCGCCTGCTCGGCCTCTGCCATGAAGCTCGGGATTTCCGAGACGGGCACCGAGACGTCGTGCTTGATCGAGCCGCCCTCCGGCTTCTGGGCGTCGGACATGCTTTCGCGCATGTGCCAGAGCGCCTTCTGCTGGGCGACGGAGGAGGCGATCACGGCGTCGCGGATGAGGCCCGCTTCAAAACCCTGTTCGAGCAGCGACTGCACCATGGAACTGGCCGTCTCGGCGGAATCCGAAGTCGAGATGTCGATCAACGCATACCACGGATGCGGCTCGGAGAGCGGATCGCGCACGCCCTCTATATGCCGGACCACGAATTCGATGCCGATGCGCGGCATCAGCTCGAAACCGGTCAGCGCCGTGCCGCAGAGGTTCGAGGCCCGCTCGAAGAGTTTTAACGCATCTGCCGGCGAGTTGAGGCCGGCAAGTGCCACCTGGTGCCCGACCGGCTGCGGGAAAAGTTTCAGCACCGCGCCGGTGATGATGCCGAGCGTGCCTTCCGCGCCGATGAAGAGGTCGCGCAGATCGTAGCCGGTATTGTCCTTCTTGAGCCGCCGCAGGCCGTCCCAGATTTCGCCTGTCGGCAGCACCACTTCGAGCCCGAGGCAGAGCTGGCGGGTATTCCCGTAGGCGAGCACGGCGGTGCCGCCGGCATTGGTGGAGAGGTTGCCGCCGATGCGGCAGGAGCCTTCCGAACCGAGCGACAGGGGAAACAGCCGGTCGACGGCTTCTGCCGCCTTCTGGACGTCGGCAAGGATGGCGCCGCCGTCGGCGACCAGCACGTTTGCGACCGGATCGACGTCGCGGATGCGGTTCATCCGTTCGAGCGAGACGATCAGGTCGCTGCCGCCGGTACGCGGGGTCTGCCCCCCGACGAGGCCGGTATTGCCGGTCTGGGGCACGATCGGCGTGCCGGTTTCGCTCGCAAGCTTCAGGATCGCCGACACTTCCTCGACCGAGCCCGGCTTCAGGAGCATCGGCGAAGAACCTTTGTAGAGCCCGCGGCCCTCGACGAGATGCGGCGCAAGATCGTTGGCGTCGCGCAGGACGTGGTTCTTACCGACGATCGCCGCGAAGCGGTCGAGAAGCTCTGGGTTCGGCCCTGAAATGTCCATCGGCGTCTCCTCCTCTTTAGCCCCGGCTTATTCCCGCGGGGCGGCCGCCCTCGCCAGCCGGTCGTTGATCGCCTCGCCGAGCCCATGGTCGGGAATGGGCGTGACGGCGATGCTGGCGGCGCCGGTGGCGTCGGCGCGCTTCAGGTAATCGAACAGATTTGCCGCCGCTTGCGCAAGGTCACCGGACGGGCTCAGGTCAAAAACCGCCGCGGCGAGTTCCATTCCCTTCACTGGAGCAGAACCGAGCCGGATCAACACTTCGCCGGTCTCGACATGGTCGGCGTTGAGCCTCACCGCTGCACCCGGCGCATAATGAGAGGCCAGCATGCCGGGAGCCTCGATGATCGCCGCCGGTCCCTCAGGCCGGATCACCGCAAGACCGGTTGCCTTCTCGATCTCTTCGGCGGCCACTCCGCCCGGTCTCAGCAGCCGGATCACGCCGTTCTCGACGCGAACGATGGTCGATTCGACACCGACCGGAGCCGCACCGCCGTCGATGATCAACGCCAGCTTCTCGCCCAGGTCGTCGGCCACGTGGCGCGCGCTGGTCGGGCTCACCTTGCCGGACGTATTGGCGCTGGGGGCCGCGAGCGGCTTTCCGAAGGCGCGGATGAGCTCGGAAGCGAAGCCCTTGGGAAGCCGGATGCCGATCGTATCGAGCCCGGCCGTCGCCAGCGCATGAATGCCGCTTTCGGGCTTCAGCGGAAGGATCAGGGTGAGGGGGCCTGGCCAGAAGGCTTCGGCAAGCCTGCGCGAGATCGGATCGAAGTCGGCATAGCGCTCGGCCATGTCGAGATCCGACATGTGGCAGATCAGCGGGTTGAAGCGCGGCCGGCCCTTGGTCTCGTAGATGCGGGTGATGGCGGCGGGATTGGTGGCGTCGGCTGCAAGTCCGTAGACCGTCTCGGTCGGGATCGCCACGGGAAGGCCGTCCGCAAGGATGGTGCAGGCTTGGGCAAGCGCGCCGTCGTGATCCCGGGTGATGTCGATGATTTGAGCCGTCATATCCGCCCGTCAATAACGCGGACCCGGGCGTCTTCAAAGCTTTTTGATGATCTCGCGGAGCATTTCGTTGGAAGTGCCGAGCATCAGCACGTTCTTGATGGCTTCCATCGGATCATTGGTCTGGAACAGAAGGCCGTTCTTGCGGATCGTGCGGTTGATCTGCAGCGGCTGACCCGCCTCGCGTTCGACCGCAACGGCAAAATACATGCGTGAATTGGCCGGGCTGATATGCTCGAAAAAGGTTTCTTCCTCGCCGATCTTGGAGAAGAAGTTGGCGATATAGAACGACCAGCTCACCGGGCCGCCGCGTGGAAGAAACGTTCTTGCCGCGGTGACATGGCAATAGCCGAGATGCGGCCGCTCATCGAGCGTGTGGTGGAAGATGATCTTCGGAAAGTTGATCGAGCGATGGAAGGAGTTGATCCGGTTGTGGCTCGTTTCTCCAGCTGCCTCGAGCCTTTTGCCCGTGCGCTCGGCGACTTCGTTATGGGTGAGATAGCGGCGCTCTTCCGGCAGCCAGACCGGATTGTAGCGGGAGCTGCGCCCCGTCCGGAGGAATTCGGAATGGGAAGCAGTCTTCACTACCACCGGCGCCGGAGGCGGTGGTGGAGGGGCTTTGTAGTAACGGATCTTTCCCTTGGCCTGCACGGTGGCATCGCTCCCATTCACGCCGGGATTTTATGGCTTATCCCTTAATGACAGGTTTCGCTTTCGCGGGGCTGGAGTGTTGCATTCTGGGCCGTTTCGCCGCTGTCGCCAACGCGGTTGCCGATGTCGCAATGTCGCCTATGCGACACGCTCGCTCGATGATTATATCCGCCTCGATCTTGAGGTGCCGCCTGACTAGGGAAGGCGGAGAATTGGGAAGCCGGCAGGGGTCTTTAGAAACCCTAATCCGGCGCTGCCCCCGCAACGGTGGTGGAGCAATAAGGCACGGCATGAGCCACTGGGAAAGAGCCGCAAGGGCCGCCCGGGAAGGCGCCGAGCCGGTCCCACAAGGGACAAGCTCCTGAGCCCGGAAACCAGCCTCGGGACAAAAGATGACGACCGGACGCGGCGGGCGTTCGGGACAGGGTGTTGGGTGGGCCTTGAGGCCGGCCGGCATTTCCATGTCCTTCCGCTGTCCACATTGACGAGGAAGATAATATGGAAATTCGCAATCAGGCCCTGCGGCAGCTTAAGAACCGCCGTGAAGGCTTCAGCCTCGAACAGCCCTTCTATACCGATCCCGCCTATTTCAAGCTCGATCTGGAAATGATCTGGTATCGCGACTGGCTGTTCGTCGGACATGATTGCGAACTGCCCAAGGCGGGGGCCTATTTCACCCTGCAGATCGGCGATTATCCGGTCGTCGTCGTGCGCGGCCGCGACAACCAGATCCGGGCGCTGCACAATACCTGCCGCCATCGCGGCAGCCGCGTCTGCACCAAGGAGCATGGCTCTGCGGTCCGGCTCGTCTGTCCCTACCATCAATGGACCTACGAACTGGACGGTTCGCTTCTGGTCGGCCGCCAGATGGGCCAGGACTTCGACAAGACCCAGTTCAGCATGAAGAAGGTCCATTGCGAAAGCGTGGCGGGCTTTATCTTCATCTGCCTTGCCAACGAGGCGCCGGATTTCGCGCCGGTCCGCGCGGCGATCGAACCCTATATGGCCCCGCACCGCCTGTCGGAAGCCAAGGTCGCGCACCAGTCGACGATCATCGAGAAGGGCAATTGGAAGCTCGTCTGGGAAAACAACCGCGAGTGCTACCACTGCGCCGCCAACCATCCGGAGCTTTGCCGCACCTATCCGGAATCGCCCACCGCAACCGGCGTCCAGGGTGCCAAGGACGATCCGGTCATCGCCGCCCATTGGCAGCGTTGCGAGGAGGCCGGGTTGCCGAGCGAGTTCCGCATGGATGAAACCGGCCAGTTCCGCGTCGCGCGCATGCCGCTGATCGAGGATGCCGAGAGTTATACGATGAGCGGCCGCAACGCCGTGCAGCGCAAACTCTCCGAGGACGTAACGATCAACTCGATCGGCACCATGCTGCTCTTCCACTATCCGAGCAGCTGGAACCACATTCTGGGCGACCACGCGATCTCGTTCCGCGTCACCCCGCTCGGGCCGGAGGAAACGGCGGTCACCACAAAATGGCTGGTCCACAAGGATGCGATCGAGGGCGTCGACTACAATCTCGAAGAACTGACCCATGTCTGGAACATGACCAACGACCAGGACCGCCAGATCGTCGAGGAAAACGCCTTCGGCATCCGCTCGCCCGCTTATGAGCCGGGTCCCTATTCGCCACTCCACGAAGGCGGCGTCATGCAGTTCGTCGAATGGTATTCGAACTTCATGGTCAACCGGCTGCAGGGCGACCAGGCGCAACTCTCGATCGTCGCCTGATCGCCAATTCGTGATCTGCGGTGATCGGTGCCGGGTACGTCTTCAGGAACCGAAACCTGCGTCTGGCGTTGTTTTCTGATTAAAAATCAGAATGAGGAAACACACCGCATGAACGCCTTTCGTCTACGTCTGACTGCGGCGGCGGTTGCCATCGCGACCACCTTTGCCGGGCTTGTGCCAGCGCAGGCCATTCAGATGCCGGCTCCCCCGTCCGGCATTTCGGCCGCCGGCGATGTCACCAATGTCCAGTACCGTCGCGACTTCCGGCGTGACCGCTATGGCTGGTATCGCGGCCACCGCGGTTATCGCGATCGCCGGCCAGGCTACCGTTATTACAACGGGTTCTGGTTCCCGCTCGCCGCCTTCGGCGCCGGTGCCATCATTGGTGGGGCCATACAGGCCGACCGGGGCGGTTATTCGAGCCGTCACGTCGCCTGGTGTGAAAGCCGTTATCGCAGCTATCGCGCCTGGGACGATACCTATGCGCCGCGCGCCGGTGTTCGGGCACGCTGCATCTCGCCTTACAGATAAGCAGGCGTTGGCCATCTCTGCGCCAAGCCCGGTCGCGGCATATGCCGGCGGCCGGGCTTGCTTCGTCGCGGCGCACGTTAATGGCGCATTCAGGATGAACTTCCTAAGGTTGCGGCAAAATTGAAATCCACTGCATACTGAAATAATTGGCTGTCAAAAATTGAAACATAGACAAGGGATCTGGGGACTTAACATGACTCTTTTGAAGAAGATCGCGGTTGCGGGCATCTCCGCTGCCGTTCTCGCCGGCTCTCTGATGCCGGCTCAGGCGATGCCGCTGCCGTCCGCTCCGGCCACTGGGATCGAAACCAGCGCCGACACCGACGTGACCCTCGTCCAGTACCGTCGCCATGGCGGCGGCTGGTATGGCGGGCATCGCGGTTATCGCGACTACCGTCCGGGTTATCGCCGCCATAACGGCTACTGGTTCCCGTTGGCGGCATTCGGTGCCGGCGCCCTGATCGGCGGCGCCATTGCCTCCCAGCCGCGTTACGCCGAGCCGGCTCCGGCCTATGGCGGCGGAGACGACATCAATCCGCGCCACTACGAATGGTGTGCAGATCGCTACCGTTCCTACGACGCCTATTCGAACTCGTTCCAGCCGAACTACGGTCGGCGCCAGACCTGCTATTCGCCTTATTTCTAAGAGCGCCCGGCAGGCATTATCCCACCCGTCCGGTATCGAACCCGGGCGGGTTTCGTTTGTCCAGCGGTCAGAGAATGCCGGTGCGCTTCAACAGCCACCAGGCGGCAAGCACCGAAATGCCGATCAAGCCGAAGGCATAGGCCGTACCGCCGGAGCCTCCTTCGAAGGGTAGCGACGAGGTGTTCATTCCGAAAAAGCCGGTGACCAAGGTCGGTGGCAGCAGGAAGGCGGTCATCAGCGACAGGATGTAGAGGTGGCGGTTGGTCTCTGAGGAGAGCTTCGAGTCGATTTCCTCGTGCAGCAGTCGCGCCCGCTCCTGCAGCGCGTAGACGTCGTGGTCCGCCGCCTCCAGCCGGCCGATCAGCCGCGAGGCGGCGTCGTCGAAACCAGGGGGCATCTCGTCGTCGTCGGTCGCCGCTGCGCGCCGGAGCAGCGTCAGGACCGTCCTCAGGTGCCGGTGCAGCCTGACCACCGTCCGCCTGATCGGCGCCAGCCGACGGCGTTCATCGCGCGGCGTGTTGTCGTAGACGAAATCCTCGATGATGTTCATTTCTTCGGTGAGTTCCATCACCAGCACGATCAGTGTGCGCTGGAACTCGGCGACCAGTGTCTCGAACACGTCGATCGGCTTCTTGTAGCGCGAGGCGTTCTTTTCGATCGCCGCCCGCACCCGGTCGATCGAGCGCAGGGGCTGCAGGCGTGTGGTGATGATGATCCTGTCCGAGACGAAGAAATGCAGCCAGCCGATATTGCGTGTCTCGCTGTCGAACTCCCGCTGGAAATCGACCAGGGTGCCATAGACGAGCTGCTCGTCGAGCGTCACGGCGGCGTGCGTGTCGTGGGTGGTGAGTGCGGCGAGAGCCGGCGGTGTCAGGCCTGGGAAGCTCTCCAGGAAGGCGTTGACCCGGCTGTCGGCGAGGTTGAGATGCAGCCACAGGAAGCCATCGCCGACATCGAGATCGCTGCGCGCCGCATCGAGCGGCAACCGGGTGCAGGGCGCCGATCCCGGATGGAAGCGATAGGCCCAGACGAGGCCTGGGACAGCGGGGTTCATGAGGGACATGGGCGAGGAATCCGGAAGCATAGGCATCACTCCATAGACCCTTTGTGTAACGCTCGTTTCAACAAGATTCTCTAAAAATTCCTTGAACGGTCCAATGCCATTTGTTACATGTAACAAATCAAGGAGAATTTCCATATGGCCAGTTCCGTGAATGAGCGCGTCAGAAAGCGTCGTGAAAATCTCCGGGCGTCCGGGTTGCGTCCAGTGCAAATTTGGGTTCCTGATACGCGGCGGCCTGGTTTTGCGGAGGAATGCCATCGGCAGTCGCGTTTGGTCGCGGCGGCGGATGCGGCAGATCCCGATCTGATGAAATTTCTGGATGACGCCCTGGCTGATCTCGGGGAGCAATGATGCGCAGGGGCGATCTTGTGACGGTTGCTCTGGCTGGTGATTTCGGAAAGCCGCGCCCCGCCCTTGTGATCCAATCCGACCTCTTCGACACGGACACGCTGACGGTTCTGCTGCTGTCCAGTACCATTGTTGATACGCCGCTCATCCGCATCATGGTCCAGCCCACGCCCAGCAACGCGCTCAACAGCCCCTCCCAGATCATGATCGACAAGGCGATGACCCTCAAGCGGGAAAAGATAGGGAGGGTTTTCGGCTCGATCGAAGATGACGTTCTCGTAGCCGTGAATCGGTCGCTTGCCGTGTTCTTTGGCTTGGCCTGAACATTGACAACCGCATTTACGTTTACGTAAAAAGCATATGAGGAATGCCGACGGAGCAGAATCGGCTAGAATCGGCAGTCACAGCTGCGCCTAGGAGGAGGAGCATCATGTACAAGGCACCGGTCGAGGAGATCGCCTTCACCCTGAACCATGTGGCGGGCCTTTCGGACGCCCTGGAGATCGGCAGGTTCGGCGACTTGAGCGCCGATCTGGTCGAGGCGATCCTGGAGGAGGCGGGGCGGTTCGCCGGCAACGAGATGGCGCCGCTCGGTGAGATCGGCGACAGACAGGGCGCCCGCCTCACCGACGGCAAGGTGACGACACCGGACGGCTGGCCGGAACTCTATCGTCATTGGCGGGAAGGCGGCTGGAACGGCCTGACCGCGCCGGAAGCCTATGGCGGCCAGAATCTGCCGCATATGCTGAACGTTGCCGCGCTCGAAATGTGGAATTCCGCCTCCATGGCCTTCGCGCTGGCGCCGACGTTGACCATGGGCGCCATCGAAGCGCTGGTCGCGCACGGCAGCGAGGCGCTCAAGGAAAAATACCTCGCAAAACTGGTCGCCGGCGAATGGACCGGCACCATGAACCTGACCGAGCCGCATGCCGGCTCCGATCTCGGTGTCCTGAAGACCCGCGCCGAGCGCGGCGACGACGGCACCTACCGCATTTTCGGCCAGAAGATCTTCATCACCTGGGGTGAGCACGACGCCGCCGACAACATCATCCATCTGGTGCTGGCGCGGCTTCCCGACGCGCCTGCCGGCACCCGCGGCATCTCGCTTTTCCTGGTCCCGAAATTTCTGGTGGGCGACGACGGATCGCTGGAGGCGCGCAACGACGTCTTCTGCCATTCGATCGAACACAAGCTCGGCATCCACGGCTCGCCGACCTGCACGATGATCTATGGCGACGGCAAATATTCTCCGGGCAACGAGGAGGACAAGGGCGCGATCGGCTGGCTGATCGGTGAGGAGAACAAGGGCCTCGCCTGCATGTTCACGATGATGAACAATGCGCGCCTGGCGGTCGGCATGCAGGGCGTGGCGATCGCCGAAGCCGCGACGCAGAAGGCGGTCGCGTTTGCCAAGGAACGCACCCAGGGCAAGGCGCCCGGCTGGTCGGGGGAGGGCATGAGCCCGATCATCGACCATCCGGATATTGCCCGCACGCTGATCACCATGAAGGCGCTGACCCAAGGCGCTCGCGCCATCTGCTACGCCTGCGCCCACGCAACCGACATGTCGCACCACACCGAAGGCGACGAGGCCCGCCACTGGACCGAACGGGCAGCCCTTCTGACGCCGATCGCCAAATCCTTCGCGACCGATGCCGGCGTCGACGTCGCGTCGCTCGGCATCCAGGTGCATGGCGGCATGGGCTTCATCGAGGAGACGGGCGCTGCCCGTTACCTGCGCGACGCCCGCATCGCGCCGATCTACGAGGGCACCAACGGCATCCAGGCGATCGACCTCGTGACCCGCAAGCTGCCGCTCTCTTCGGGCGGCCAGGTGCGCGGCTTCATCGGCGAACTGAAGGAGATCGCCGACAAGGTATCAGCCTCCAACGATACGGCGTTCGGCGAGACCGGTGACCGTCTGCGCGCCGCCATCGCCGCGCTCGAAACCGCCACCGGCTGGCTGTTGGAAACCCAAGGCGCCGGCAGGACCGCCGATGCGCTCGCCGGCGCGACGCCCTACCAGCGGCTGTTCGGCCTGGTGCTGACCGGCTGTTACCTCGCCAAGGGCGCGCTTGTTGCTGCCGATAACGGCGGCCCGGAAAAGCGCGTCGCGCTCTGCCGCTTCATGGCCGAAAACCTGCTCGCCGAAACCTCGGCGCTGAAGGACCGCGTGATTTCAGGCGCCGAAAGCTTGCAAGCTGCCCGCGCGATCCTGGCCTGAAGGAGACATCCGTGAGCGACATCCACATCCTCGTCGAGCGCCCCGAGGCCCAGCCGGGTGTCATGGTGATCCGCTTCAACCGGCCGGAAAAGAAGAATGCCATCACCTCGGCCATGTACAACCGCATGACCGCCGCCCTCGAGGAGGCGAACCGCGACGACGCCGTACGTGCCGTCGCCTTCCTGGGCACCGACGGCTGCTTCTCCGCGGGCAACGACATGGGCGATTTCCTCGCCTATGCCATGTCCGGATCGAAGGAGGCGCCTGCCGCCGCCGTTTTCATCAAGGCCTTGGCGCTTGCCGAAAAGCCGCTGGTATCCGGCGTCGATGGTCTCGCGATCGGCATCGGCACCACCTTGAACATGCATTGCGACCTGACGGTCGCGTCCGCCCGCAGCCTGTTCAAGACGCCCTTCGTGGACCTGGCGCTGGTGCCGGAAGCCGCTTCCAGCCTGCTGGCGCCGAAAGTCATCGGCCATCAGCGCGCATTTGCCATGCTGGTGGCGGGTGAGGGATTTTCCGCCCAGGCGGCGCTCGACGCCGGGCTGATCTGGAAGATCGTGGAACCGCAGGCGGTCGAAGCCGAGACGCTGGCGCTTACCGCAAGCCTCGCGGCGAAACCGCCCCAGGCCCTGAGGATCGCCCGCGACCTGGTGCGCGGACCGCGCGACGCGGTGCTCGCCCGCATGGATGAGGAACTGGTGCATTTCTCCGCCCAGCTCAAAAGTGCAGAGGCGCGCGCCGCCTTCGAGGCCTTCATGCGACGTTAACGGTGTCCCGCGGGAAACTCCGCTCCCGTCTTCTTTTGACGCAGCTTCGGCGCTAGATTGCCTCCACAATATGGGAGGAAAGAATGTCCTATCGTTTCTGGTCGTGCTTGTTCGTATTGCTTCTGGGAATAGCGCCGGCGCAGGCCGAGACGCTGGCTTTCCCATTGCAGAGCCAGCCGCTGCAACTCGCCCAGAGCCCCTCCGTCACCATCGGCCCGAACGGCGTCATCATCCGCCGTGACGATGATCGTGACCGGTATCGCGACGGGGACCGGGATCGCGACCGCGACCGCGATAGAGATCGCCCCCGCCCGCAGCGTTATGTCTGCGTCGTCTCTCCGCCGCCGAGCATGGATCGCCGTCGTCCCTATGTCTGCAACGCCGAACCGGGCCGCGTCGGCGGCCGTTGCCGCTGCTCCGGCGTCGTCGGCAGCGGCACGCTTGATCTGGCTCGGTAAGAGGCCCGGCGGTCTTCTGCCCGAGCTTACTTCTGCAGCAGTACTACCGCCTCCACGTGCGGCGACCAGAGGAACTGGTCGATCGGGGTGACGGCCTTGATCTGGTATCCGCCGTCGACAAGAATTCTGAGGTCGCGGGCGAGCGTCAGCGGGTTGCAGCTGACCGCCACGACCGTCTTCACGCCGGATCGGACAAGTTCCTTCATCTGGACTTCGGCACCGGCGCGCGGCGGATCGAAGACGACGGCGTCGTAGTTCTTCAGCTCGGACACCATCATCGGCCGGCGGAAGAGGTCGCGCTTCTCCACCGATACGGGCTTCAGCCCCTGCGTGTTGCGGGCGGCGTGATCGAGTGCCTTGACCGACTTCTCGTCACCTTCGACGGCATGCACCTTGCCGATGCGGGCGAGCCGGAGGGAAAATGTGCCGGAGCCGGCAAACAGGTCGATAATCCGCTTGGCCTTGCCGACATGCGACAGCACCAGTTCTGCCATCGCGTCTTCCGCCGGTTTCGTCGCCTGGGTAAAGGCGCCGGGCGGCGGAGAGACCTTGACGCCGCCGAAATCCACCAGCGGCTTCTGCAATTCGATGACGATCTCGCCGTTGGCAGAAACCCGAGCAATGTTTTTCAGCGCCAGCACCGTCTCGGTGACCAGGCGCCGCTGCTTGTCGTCGAGCGGCTTCAACCCGTCCGCGGCAAGGTCGAGGCCGGCAAGCGTTTCCAGAACCGCGATGCGGAACGTATCGGAGCCGGTCGCCAGCGCCTTGCCCACCGCACGGATCGCCTCGAGCCGGGCAACGATGCCGGGCGAGGCGATGGGACATTCGACGATCGAGACGATATGGTTGGTCTCGGCGCGGTTGAAGCCGAGCAGCAATTCCTTCTCGGTCCTGCGGGCGGAAAATACCACCCGACGACGCTCGCCGGGATGGGCGATGACCAGCTCGCCCACGTCAGGCGTCAGGCCCTTGGATTTCAGCGCCTCGACGACGAGGTTGCGCTTGAAGGCATGGTAGGGCGCGTCGGCCAGATGCTGCAGCGAACAGCCGCCGCACGCGTCGCTGTCAGGCCCGAAGTGGCGGCAGGGCGGCGTAACCCGGTCCGGCGACGGGTTGGACGTCGACATGACCGTGCCGTGGTCGCCGTTGCGGGCGATCGCCAGGGTTTCGCCAGGAAGAGCGTAGGGCACATAGACCGGGCCGTCTTCGCCATTGGCGATGCCGTGGCCCTGCGCGCCGAGCCGGTTGATCGTGACGGTGACCGTGCTCATGACGGTTCACCGGGCTTCACGCCTGCGAGCAGGTATTCCTGGTTGCCGTCGCCGCCGACGATCGGGGAGGGGATCATCCCAAGGCTCGCCCAGCCGATATCTTCGACGAGCCAGCGTTCGAGTTCGGCTGCGACCTGGGGTGCCGTCTCCGGCTCCTTCAGCAGTCCGGCCTTGCTGATCGCATCGCGTCCCGCCTCGAATTGCGGCTTGACCAGCAGCACGCAATGGGCGCCGGGCTCGGCAAGATCCAGCGCCGGCGCCAGCGCCAGCTTCAGCGAAATGAACGAAACGTCGGAGACGATGAAGGTGATCTCGCGGTCGTCGTAATCCTCGGCGGTCAGATAGCGGGCGTTGAGGCCTTCGATATTGGTGACGCGCGGCTCGGCGAGCAGTCGCGGATGCATCTGCCCGTGGCCGACGTCGATCGAGGTGACATGTTTCGCGCCGCGCATGACCAGCACTTCGGTAAAGCCGCCGGTGGAAGCGCCGATATCGAGACAGTCATGGCCTGCCGGGTCGAGCTTGAAGTGATCGAGCGCCGCGACAAGCTTCAGCGCCGCGCGGGACACGTAATCCTGCGCCGGGTCGTCGATCGTGAGTTGCGCATCGAGCGGGAAGGTGAGGCTCGGCTTGGTGACGACACGGCCGTTGACGGTAACGGTGCCGCGGGCGATCGCGTCGCGCGCACGGGCTCGGCTCGCGACGAGATTGAGCGAGACGAGAAGCTGGTCGAGGCGTTGGTTTTCGGGAGTTGAGGACATGGGTGTAGTCAATGCCTGCCTATCGCCTGGCTTGCAAGGGGCTTGATCCATGAAAACTCGCAGCCGCGTTCAATCAAATTTTAATGATGTTGGGATTCTCTCCGGGATGGAGGAGATGTCCAATGCTGTTTCAACTGAGAGCGGAAGCCACTGATGTCGCTTAAAAACCTATCCCTGAACAAGAAGCTGATCATCACCTTTGCGGCGTTGATGTCGGTCTGTCTGCTGGCCTCCGCCGGCGTTTATTGGCAGGCCTTGAAATCGAGCCGGTCTTCCGCGCAGCAGGTCGTTTCCCAGACCATCCTGATGCATGTGGACGCAGCGCTCGAAGCCATGCTGGAACAAGCCGTCAATCAGCGCGGCTTCCTGCTCTTCAAGAGCGACAGTACCTATGCGGACGTCTTCAGCAACCGCGAGAAGATGATTACGGCGATCGACGCCGCCAAGAAGGCGGCCGCCGGCATGCCGGACATGCTGACTTCGCTCGATGCGATGCGGGCTGCAGCCGATGTGTTCCACACCCAGCTCACCGTTCCGCAGCTCGATGCGCGCAAGAACACCAGCAAGCCGATCGAGGAAGTCATCGAGATCGGCCGCAACCAGTCCAAGGGCCAGCTCGACGTCTTCCGCGAGGCTGCCGCCAAGATCAAGAAGCAGGCTTTCGACCTGTCCACCGCCATGGTCAATGCCCAGACCCGCGCCCACACCGACCTGCTGCTGACGCTTCTGATCGGCGGCGGCATTGCCGGCCTGATCGCGGTTGCCCTCGTGCTGGCCCTGTCGAGCGTCATCGTCAAGCCGATCGTCGGCATGACGGACGCCATGACCAGCCTTGCAGGCGGCAATCATGACATCCAGGTCCCGGCTCTCGAACGTGGCGACGAAGTCGGCCGGATGGCCAAGGCCGTCACGGTCTTCAAGGATGCTGCCATCGAAAAGCAGCGCCTGGCCCGCGATGCGGACATGCTGCGCGACACCAGCGAGCGCGAACGCCTCGACAACGACGCCCAGAAGGCCCGCGAAGCCGCCAATCTCGAATTTGCGATCGACGCGCTTGCCACCGGGCTTGCAAGCCTTGCCGATGGCGATGTCGCCTACCGCATCGAAAAGCCGTTCTCCGGCAATCTCGACCGGCTGCGCACCGACTTCAACCAGGCGCTCGGCCGGCTGCAGTCGGCCCTCCAGGCGGTCGGCGAGAACGCCTCGGCGATCAGCTCCGGCGCGGGTGAAATCCGCTCCGCGGCCGACGATCTCGGACGTCGCACCGAACAGCAGGCCGCAGCCGTCGAAGAGACAGCCGCAGCACTCGAAGAGGTGACGACGACGGTGAAGGAATCCGCCCGCCGTGCAGAAGATGTCGGTCAGCGCGTCGAGCGGACCCGTATCGGCGCCGAGAAATCGGGCGAGGTGGTCCGCCGGGCGGTCTCCGCCATGGAGCAGATCTCGAAGTCGTCCGGCGAGATCAGCAATATCATCTCGGTCATCGACGACATCGCCTTCCAGACCAACCTGCTGGCGCTGAATGCCGGCGTCGAGGCGGCCCGCGCCGGCGAGGCGGGCAAGGGTTTCGCGGTCGTCGCACAGGAAGTCCGCGAGCTCGCTCAGCGTTCCGCCAATGCGGCAAAGGAGATCAAGGCGTTGATCACCACCTCCAGCCAGCAGGTGGATGCGGGCGTCGCGCTGGTCGGCGAGACCGGCCAGGCGCTGGAAGCGATCGTCGGCGAAGTGCAGCAGATCAACCAGCACCTCTCCGCCATCGTCATCTCCACCCGCGAGCAGTCGACCGGCCTCCAGGAGATCAACACCTCCGTCAACGCCATGGACCAGGGCACGCAGCAGAACGCCGCCATGGTCGAAGAGCAGAACGCGGCAAGCCACAAGCTTGCCCAGGAAGCTCAGGCGCTCGATGCCCTGCTGAGGCAGTTCAACTTCGGCGGCACGCCTGCGGCCCGGATTTCTCGTCCGGTTGCGGCTCCGTCGGCAGCCCGTCCGGTGGCATCGCCGGCGAACGCCCTGCGTTCCACCGTCGCCCGCGCCTTCTCCGGCAAGGCGGCGAGCGCCGCTGCCGTGAAGGAAGAGTGGTCGGAATTCTGATCCGCCCATATGGCTCGATCTCAAAGGCAGGCCGGAAGACCCTCCGGCCTGCCTTCTCTGTTTCAGCATTTGCGTCTATCTTCCGGCGGCCGGAAAGCCGGCAACGAACCGGAGGGACGGAAATGCGGTGGACCTTGCTGATCGGCGGGCTTTTGCTTGTCTCGAACCCGGCACTCGCCAACGATACCATGGCGGAGCTGAAGACGGGCGGGTTGATCTACGTCCAGACCTCCGACGTCACCATGGCCGAGGAGCAGCTCTACATTTCCCGTGAGGAAGTGCTGGTCGATTACGTCTTCAAGAACACCAGCGACAAGGACGTCGAAAGCGTCATCGCCTTCCCGATGCCGGATATTACCGGCAGCATGGACAGCAATATCGCGCTCGACGAGACCGACGCCGACAATTTCCTCGGCTTCTCCGTCGTGCAGGACAGCCGGCAGATCAAGCCGGAACTGCAGCAGCGGGTGCTGGCGGCCGGCGTCGATCGCACCGACGAACTCGTTGCGCGCAACATTCCGCTTCTGCCCTATAGCGACAGGACGCTCGCCGCGCTCAAGGCCCTGCCCGAAGACGTGAAGGCCGCCTGGATCGCCGAAGGGCTGGTGTTCGTCAACCGCTACGACGCCGGCAAGGGCTGGCAGGAGGACTTGACGCCTGCCTGGACGCTGCGCTCGGTCTATTGGTGGAAGACGAAATTCCCGGCAGGCAAGCCCATCCGCGTCAGCCATCGCTACAAGCCGAGCGTCGGCGGCACTGTCGCCATGACCTTCATCGATCAGGGCAAGCCGGCGACGAACTATAAGGACTATGCCGATCGCTATTGCATCGACGCTGCCTTCATGAAGACGGCCGCAAAGCTCGAAGCTGCGGCTGGGAAAAGCGGCCCGAACTATACCGAGCAATGGGTGTCGTATATCCTCACCACCGGCGCCAACTGGGGCGGCTCGATCGGCAAGTTCAAACTGACGATCGACAAGGGCAGGGCGCAGGACTACGTCAGCTTCTGCGGCAATGGCATTAAGAAGGTCGGCCCCACGACCTTCGAGATGACTGCCGACGATTTCTCCCCGGAAAAGGATTTGAATATCCTGTTCCTGACGGCCGCCGATCAGTAACGGCGGCACAAATCTCTATTCAATAATATTGAATGAGCGTGATCGTGCCGGCGCTTGCCGGTCGGGTCGGAAAGTACGATGTTTCCGCCTGTGACTTGCCGAAGAATTCCGGAAACATCCCATGCCGCGTCGCTCCGCCGATGGCTATGACCTTGTTGCGATTGCTCTGCACTGGCTGATCGCGGTGCTGATCCTCGGCGTGCTGGTCCTCGGCTTTGTCATGACCCGCCGATCGATCGATCCGGCCCTGCAGTTCTCGCTCTTTCAGTGGCACAAGTCCTTCGGCATGCTGGCACTTCTTCTGGCCGCCGTGAGGCTCGTCCGTTCGCTGACCGTCGCGCGGGTGAAGCCCGCGGAAGGTCTGGGTGTCCTGGAACGTCGCTCGGCACATGGGATGCACTACCTGCTGCTGACCTTGGCGGTGGCTGTGCCGGTGGCCGGCTGGATGATTGCCTCCGTATCGCCGCTCGAAATTCCGACCTTCGCGTTCAACCTCGTCGTCATTCCGCATCTTCCGGTGCCGAAGTCGGAAGCCGCCGAGGCGTGGTGGACGACCGTCCATGCGGTTCTCGCCTATTCCACGCTGGCGCTCGTCTTCCTGCATTCCGCCGCCGCACTCTACCACCACTATGTCAGGCACGACGACGTGCTCACCCGCATGCTCGGAAGCCGGCACCGCACCGTCAAAACGTCAATCGAGGAGCCGGGACCATGATCCGCAAGACAGCCGTCATCGCAGCAATGCTGCTCACCATGTCGCTTCCCCAAGCCAGCTTCTCCGCGGTCGACGTCCCGAGCCTCACTGAGGCGGCCGGGCGTTATGCCATCACGCCCGGTTCCCGCATCGTCTTTGCCGTGGATCAGGTCGGCGGCGGCGGCATCAAGGGCAAATTCGGCAAGTTTTCGGGCACGTTCAACCTGAAAGCCGGTGATCTCGCCCATTCCATGGTGAATTTCGACCTGAAACCGGAAAGCGTCAGCACCGGCCAGGATCGTATCGATGCTTTCCTGCGCTCCGGCGCGGTCTTCGATTCCTCCCGGTTCGAGACGATCTCGTTCCGGTCGGAGCGGATCGAGCAGACTGGCCCGGACAGCGCCCGCATCACCGGCACGCTGACCGCCAAGGGGCATAGCTCATCCGAAATCTTCGATGTGAAGCTGACCTCCTGGAACGGCCGAAAGATAGGCTTCAACGTCAGCGGCAAGATCTACCGCTCGCGCTACGCCATGGACGTCGGCACGCCGATCTATTCCAATGTCGTGCAGTTCGACATGGTGATCGAGGGCGAGCGGAGCTAGAGACAGCGCCCCTCGATTGGCCCCATTACTTCATTCGACGTAGAAGCATACTGCTTCGGAGCCTTGCCTTGGAAAAGGGGTGCCGGGATGCGAGGCGCCGTCAACCGAACTTATTGATTCTATATCAGGATTTCAAAAGAAGAGGCTTGATTTGGAATCCCTCTAACAACTAACGCTTTCGAAGTATGGGCTTTTGGCATGCTTGCACCACCCAAAAAATATGACACTGTGACCGAAGTATAGTTTGGGGGAGTGTAATGGCGCAGTTAGTATATCCCATTGATCCGGATACTCTTCTGGCAGATGTTGATGCTGCTCGCTCGATGGCCAGGACTTATGCTGAGGCTTACCAATCGGCATCGCCCTATCCGCATATCTGCATCGACAATTTCCTGCCCGAGCAGGTTCTGGAAAACGTCCTGGCCGACCTCAGTAACCGCCCGGAAAAGGAGACGACTTTTGCGAGGGCGCAGGAGAACAAGAAGGTCTCCTATGTTCCGGAGCGGCTTCCGGCCTACACCAAGAACCTGTTCTACGCGCTGAATTCGCGCCCCTTCATCCTGTTCCTGGAGGAGATGACCGGCATCGAGGGGTTGATCCCCGATCCGTTCTTTTTCGGCGCCGGCGTCCATGAGACCGCCAACGGTGGGCATCTCGATATCCACGCGGATTTCAATCTTCATTCCAAGATGAAGGTCGAGCGCCGGCTCAACACGCTGATCTATCTCAACAAGGGCTGGCGGGAGGAGTGGGGCGGTTCGTTCGAAATCTGGGACAAGGAGATGAAGGGCAAGGTGCACGGTTTCACCCCGCTGTTCAACCGCATGGTCACCTTCTCGACCACGTCGGACTCTTTCCACGGCAATCCCAGCGTCGTGAACCATCCGGAAGACAAGACGAGGGACTCGATCGCCCTCTATTATTACACGGCGACCTGGGACGAATCCCGCAAGTCGCATTCGACGCTCTTCAAGCCACGTCCGAATTCGGCGGACAAGAAGGATTATGCCGAAATCCGCCGGGACGTGCTGCGGGAGTTCACACCGCCGATGCTCTATCGCAAGATCATCGGGCCCTTGAGCCGCCTCGGTTTCTAGCCCGGGAGAACCCAGCGTCAGGCTCAGCCGGCAAAACCGACGCCGATCTGCGGCTGGCCGAGCGTCCTGAAGACGGTCGAAACGATGCCGGCGCGGTCGAGGCCGGCCTTGGCGTACATCGCATCCGGACTCGCCTGCTGCATCCAGATGTCCGGCAGCACCAGCGAGCGGACTTTCAGGCCGTTGTCGAGCAGGCCCTCGGTCGCGAGGAATTGCAGCACATGGCTGCCGAAACCGCCGACCGCACCCTCCTCGATGGTGATGAGCACTTCGTGATGGCGGGCGAGCTGGCGGATCAGATCCTGGTCCAGCGGCTTGGCGAAACGCGCATCCGCAACCGTCGTCGAAAGCCCGGCAGCATCGAGATCCTCGGCTGCAAGCACACATTCCTTGAGGCGCGTGCCGAAGGAGAGCAAGGCCACCTTGGCGCCCTGCTTGACCACGCGGCCCTTGCCGATTTGGAGAATCTGGCCGCGTTCCGGCAGTTCGACGCCGACGCCTTCGCCGCGCGGATAACGGAAGGAGATCGGGCCGTCGTCATAGGCCGCGGCCGTGCGCACCATGTGCTTCAGCTCCGCCTCGTCGGCGGCAGCCATCACCACCATGCCCGGCAGGGTGGCGAGGAAGGTCGTATCGAACGATCCCGCATGGGTCGGCCCGTCGGCGCCGACGAAACCTGCACGATCGATCGGGAAACGCACCGGCAATCCCTGGATCGCCACGTCGTGGACGACCTGGTCGTAACCCCGCTGCAGGAACGTCGAGTAAAGTGCGCAGAACGGCTTGAAGCCCTCCGCCGCAAGCCCCGCTGCAAACGTCACCGCATGCTGCTCGGCAATGCCGACATCAAAGGTCCGGGCCGGGAAGACGTCCGCCAGCTTGTCGATGCCCGTGCCGTTCGGCATTGCGGCGGTGACGCCGACAATCTTCTCGTCGAACCCTGCTTCCTGAACCAGCGCCTCGCCGAACACGCTCGTATAGCTCGGTGCATTCGGTTTCGATTTCGCCTGCGCGCCGGTGATGACGTCGAACTTGTTGACGCCGTGGTATTTGTCGGCAGCGGCTTCCGCGGGTGCATAACCCTTGCCCTTCTGCGTCACCACATGGATCAGTACCGGACCGCGGGCGTTGTCGCGCACATTGCGCAGCACCGGCAGGAGATGGTCGAAGGAATGACCGTCGATCGGGCCGATATGGTAGAAGCCCATTTCCTCGAACATGGTACCGCCGGTAACGTACCCGCGCGCATGCTCCACGGCGCGGGTGATCGCCCGGTCGACATTCTTGCCGAGATAGGCGGTCAGCTTCTTGCCGAGATCGCGAAAGCCCATATAGGTGCGGCCGGAGGCGAGACGCGCCAGATAGGCGCTCATTGCGCCGGTCGGCGGGGCGATCGACATGTCGTTGTCGTTCAAGATGACGATCAGCCGCGCATCCAGCGCGCCGGCGTTGTTGAGCGCCTCATAAGCCATGCCGGCCGACATCGCGCCGTCGCCGATCACCGCGATGACATTGCGCTTCGAGCCGGAAAGGTCGGCCGCGACCGCCATGCCGAGGCCGGCGGAGATCGAGGTGGAGGAATGGGCCGCACCGAACGGATCGTATTCGCTCTCGGCCCGGCGGGTGAAGCCGGAAAGCCCGTCCTCCTGGCGCAGCGTTCGAATGCGGTCGCGCCGGCCGGTCAGGATCTTGTGCGGATAACACTGGTGACCGACGTCGAAGATCAGCCTGTCGTCCGGCGTGTTGAATACCTTATGGATGGCGATCGTCAGTTCCACGACGCCGAGGCCGGCACCGAGATGGCCGCCGGTCCGCGACACCGCATCGATCATCTCGTCGCGCAATTCGCGGGCAAGCTGCGTCAGGTCGCGATCTTCGATCTCGCGAAGATCGGCAGGAAGCATGACCTTGTCGAGCAATGGCGTGGCGGGAGTTGATGTCACGAATAGTGGCCTTTTCTGCTCTTTTCCGGAAGCGCGTTCCTCCCCAAGATGAGAAGAAAGCAGGCTTTTTCAAGTTGCATGACCCGCGGTTCTATCCGATTTCAGGCTACGGGCAAGGGGACAAACTCCTCCTCGTCCCCGGGTACGATGTCGAAACGGCCGGTGCGCCACTCATCTTTCGCCTTTTCGATGCGCTCCTTGGAGGAGGAAACGAAGTTCCACCAGATGTAGCGCCTGGAGTTCAGCGCGGCGCCGCCGAACAGCATCAGGTGACAGCCCGGAGCGCCGGCTTCGAGCGTTATATTGTCGCCCGGACGGAAGACGAGAAGCTGGTCGGCTGCGAACCGGTCACCGGAAACGACGAGTTCGCCGGAGAGAATATAGATCGCCCGTTCCTCATGCGCCGCTGCAAACGGGAAGCGCTTGCCAGCCTCGAGGCGGAGATCGACATAGAGCGTGTCGGTGAAGGTCGAGACCGGCGAGCCGAGGCCCTCGAAAGCGCCGATGACCACCCGGCCGTTCGCGCCGTCCGCATCGATGACCGGCATTTTTTCCTTGTCCGTGTGCGAGAAGGTCGGATCGATCTCCTCCTTGTCGTCCGGCAGTGCCAGCCACGTCTGCAGGCCGGAGACCGACATCGGATGGCCGCGCAGGTTTTCAGGCGTGCGTTCCGAATGCACGATGCCGCGGCCGGCGGTCATCAGGTTGATGTCGCCCGGCCGGATGACAAGCTCGGTGCCGAGGCTGTCGCGATGCTTGATCTCGCCGTCGAACAGGTAGGTGACGGTGGAAAGCCCGATATGCGGATGCGGCTTGACATCAAGCGCCTCGTCGGCCCGCAGCAGCGCCGGTCCCATCCGGTCGAAGAAGATGAAGGGTCCCACCAGTCTTCTCTGCCGGCTCGGCAAAGCGCGCCGCACGGAAAACCCGCCGATATCGCTGGTGCGCGGAATGATCAGGTTCTCGATCGCATCACAGGCAAAGGCGTCACCCGCGACCGGGTCGTTTCCGGGGAAGAAGGACATGGGGTACTCGCTACAGTGTTTCCTGTTCGGCCGGATACTGCGCCAGGAACGTTTCGAGTTCAATGAGAAGGGGAGGGAGACGCTCGACGATGGTCGTCCAAATTATGGAATCCAGGACATCGTCGTGGTCATCCCTTAGAATATTGCCGAGATTTCGAATGGCGAGCCAGTCATGCGCGGGAAACAGTTCCACGGCCAACGAACTAAGTCTGATCGACGCTTCGGAAACACGTTCAAAACATCGCTCGACCGCGTCACGGACGAGCCGATTTCCTATATAAGCCCGAAAGTCCATGCCCTGGGTATATTCAAGGATCGCAGCACCATTCTCAACGATATCATGAATCCGCGTCAAAGGACGTTTAGAAGGCAACGGCGCGATCCCGTCTATGAAGCGGGGCATGTTCTTTTTTGAAGCTCCCGCGCTTGGCGATAACCAGATCCTTGTCCATATGGACAATATAGTGGAGCCCTCGGATTTGGTCGAGAGCGCTAGCGACACCCGCTCAAAGCGACCTCATCCCCAGCCGTCGCCCCAAGCTCGACGCAGCCGTCCGCATGACACAGCCTCCACCCACCCGGCGTCATGCCCGACGCCGCCAGCGAAATGCGTTCCTGCGGCGGCAGCGTCGGGTGCCAAACCCACCAGCCGTCCTTCAGCACCGCGCCCGCTCCGGGCTCCATGCCCGCTCCGGACCCTTTGACCTCGGCTTGCCGAAGCTCCAGCCCGGCCGGCGTCACGGCCCAGGTCTCCCGCCATTCCGTCTTCTGCACCGAATGGGTCCAGGAGAGAGTGAACGCCGAGATTGCGAGCGCCGTCAGCTTGCCGCCCGCCAGGATGCAGAGGCTCATTGCCCGGCGCTCATGTCAGTGCCGGTGCGGCAGGCGCGTTGCGGTTGCGCCACCAGTGTTGGGCGACAAAGACGACGCCTAGGGTCCAGCCAAGTTCGTCGGTCCAGGGAAGCGCAACAACCAGGCTTGCACCGGCGACGACGGCCAGTAGCCGCTCCCACGGTGCCATGCGGGCGAACAGGAAGCCGACGACCGCCGTGCCCCAGAGCGCGATGCCGAAGCATGCCTTGAGGAAGACATAGGCGACCTCGACCGGGTAACCCCATGCCGCGGCAATCGCACCCGGATCCTGCAGCATCAGCGCCGGCGTGTAGACGGCCATGAACGGCACCACGAAACCGGCGGTCGCGAGCTTGGTCGCCTCCACGCCGATCTTCAGCCCCGAGGTCTTCGCCATCGGTGCCGCCGCGAATGCGGCGAGTGCGACGGGCGGGGTCAGGTCGGCCATGATACCGAAATAGAAGACGAACATGTGGCTGACGATCAGCGGCACGCCGAGTTCCAGAAGGGCAGGGCCGGCAAGCGACGAGGTGATGATGTAGTTCGGGATCGTCGGGATCCCCATTCCGAGGATCAGGCAGGTGATCATCGTCAGGACCAGCGACAGGAACAGGTTGTGCTCGCCGACCCGGATGATCGCGCCGACAAAGGTCGAGGCGATGCCGGTCAGGGTCAGCGTGCCGATGACGATGCCGACGATGGCGCAGGCGATGCCGACTGGCAATGCGTTCTTGGCGCCCTCGGCCATCGCGTCACGGCAGATCGCCAGCGTTTCGTGCCCGCCCTTGACGAAGATGCAGCCAACGATCAGGGCGAGGATGACGATCGCCAGGAAGTTGACCCCGTAACGTAGGAATGAGGCGGCGGCGATGCCGAGCACGACCCAGAAGACGAGACGGAAGGCGAGCGGGCCGATGCTTGCGGCAAGCGGCATTCCGAGGATCAGCACGATGACCAGCGCCAGCCCCATGGTGCCGGCGAAGATTGGCGTATAGCCGGCAAACAGCAGGTAGACGAGGGCGGCGAGCGGCAGGATCAGCGGCCAGTGCTCCCTGACGGCAGCCCAGGGGTTCGGTAGGTCGGCCTTGTTCATGCCCTTGAGGCCGGCCTTGCCCGCCTCGAGGAACACCATCCAGAAGCAGACGCCGAAATAGAGCACGGCGGGGATGATTGCCGCCTTGACGATCTCCGCATAGGAGACGTTGAGCGTCTCAGCCATGATGAAGGCGACGGCGCCCATGACCGGCGGCATGATCTGCCCGCCCATGGACGAGGTCGCCTCGACGCCGCCCGCGAAGGCGGAGCGGAAACCGAAGCGTTTCATCAGCGGAATGGTGAACTGGCCGGAGGCGACGACATTGGCGACGCCCGAGCCGGAAATCGTACCCATCAGCGCCGACGACATGACGCAGACCTGCGCCGGCCCGCCGCGCCAGGTGCCGACGAGGCCGAGCGCGAAATCGTTGAACAGCGCCAGCATGCCGGCGCGTTCCAGAAACGCCGCAAAGACCACGAAGATGAAGATGTAGGCCGCCGAGACGTAGATCGGCGTGCCGTAGATGCCTTCGGTGCCGTAGGCGAAATTCTCGATGATCTGCTCGAAATCATAACCGCGATGGATGAACGGGCCGGGAGCGTATTGCCCGAAAAAGCAGTAGGCGAGGAATATGGCTGCGATGATCGTCAGCGGCAGCCCCATAAGCCGCCGCGCCGCTTCGAAGACGAGCACGATCAGCACGGCTCCGACGACGAGGTCCGGTGTCGTCAGGAAGCCGCTGCGCTGGATGAGGTCGGTATAGAATACCCAATTGTAGATGCCGGTAAGAAAGCCGACGATACCGAGCGCCCAGAACCAGATCTTGCCGGCTTTCGTTTTGGCGACGAGATTGCCGATCAGCACGAAACCGAGCAGCAGCAGGAAGCCCACATGCATGGCGCGGACGATCTGGCTCGCAAGCGTGCCGTAGGCGGCTGTCCACAGCTGGAAAAGGGTAAAGGCAAAGGCGATCCAGAAGGCAATCCGCCCGGTGATCCCTTCGCCAAAGCCGGCCGGCAGGCCCTCGATCGGCTCTTCGGCCGAATGTGAGGTGATCGAGTTTTGCGTTGGGATTTCGGACATTGGTTCTCCGAGGTCTCCGTTGCCCCTCACCTTAATCCTCTCTCCGCCTGGGGGAAGAGGATAGGTAACCCAAACGGCGTTGGAGGGGGACGGATACAGTTGCGGCATAAGTCCTTCTCCCCGTGAAGACGGGGAGAAGGTGGCGGCAGCCGGATGAGGGGCAAATCGCTCTCATCCTCGCTCGTTTACTTCATCAACCCGGCTTCCTTGTAATACCGTTCGGCGCCCGGATGCAGCGGCACCGGCATGCCTTCGAGCGCCTTTTTCGGGTCGATCGCCTTCGCGGCGGCGTGGGCTGCGGAAAGTTTCGGCAGGTTGGAGAACAAGAGCTTGGTCATCTGGTAGACGGTCTCGTCGGATACGCCCGAATGGGTGATCAGGAAGTTGCCGACGGCGGCGGTCTCGACATCGGCGGTCTGGCCCTCATAGGTGCCGGCCGGGATTTTCACCGAGACATAAGGCGCGCCGATCTTGGCGACTTCGGCAGCAGGGATCGCCACCACGTTGATCTTCAGCGATGTCGCAAGATCGCGGATCGAGGCGACGCCGAGACCTGCCGACTGCAGCGTCGCATCGAGCTGGCGGTTCTTGATCAGTTCGACGGATTCCGCGAACGGCAGGTATTCGGTCTTGCCGAGGTCCTTGTAGGACATGCCGGCAGCGGTGAAGATGGCGCGGGCGTTGAGTTCCGTGCCGGAAGCCGGCGCCCCGACCGAAAGGCTCTTGCCCTTTAGATCGGCGAGCGTCTTCACGCCGGACTCGGCGCTGGCGACGACCTGGATGTAATTCGGGTAGATGGCGGCGATGCCGCGCAGCTTGTCGAGCTTGGCGGGAAAGCCCGCTTCCTTGTTGCCCTTCCAGGCTTCCTGCACGGAATCGCCGAGCGAAAAGGCGATCTCGCCTCGCCCTGCCTGCAGCAGGTTGAGGTTCTCGACGGAAGCCTTGGTTGCCTGCACCTGGGTGCGCGCGTCCTTGATCCCCTGTCCGTAGATTTCCGCAAGCGCCACGCCGAGCGGATAATACACGCCCGAGGTGCCGCCCGTCAGTACGTTGATGAATTCCGCAGCCTTCGCGCCGGTGGCGGAAAATGCCGTCGAAACGGTAAGTGCCGCCACGAACATGAGATTGATTTTACTGGGCTTCACGCCGAAGTTCATAATGGTCTCCTCCCAAAGTAACCACTTAGATGGCGGCTATCATGGGGAGGCGGTCCCGGTGCGTCAATCGGTTTGTGACGCAATCCTTGCGAAGGTTGTAAGACTTTGGTTTTAGGCTGCGGCGGTCACTCGCCGTCGAGCGGTTCGACGCCCTGCGGCTTGCCGGCGCGGTCGAGGCGGATCTTTTCGATGCGGTTTTCAGCGGCCGTCAGCAGCTTTTCGCAATGTTTCTTCAGCGCTTCGCCGCGCTCGTAGATGGCGATCGATTCGTCCAGCGCCACGTCGCCCCGTTCCAGCCGCGCCACGATGCTTTCGAGTTCAGCGACGGCCTTCTCGAAGGAATAGCCGCTCACATCGAGGCTCTCGGTGTTTTCGGTCATCGTCTATCCCTTCATCAGTCTGCAGATATGCATGCCCGCCGATTCGGCGAGCCCTTCCAGATCATATCCGCCCTCGAGCAGGCTGACGATACGGTTGCCGGCATATTTGCCAGCGATCTCCATCAGCCGGCCGGTGGCCCAGTCGAAATCGTCGCCGACGAGATTGATCTGCGCCAGCGGATCGCGGTGGTGCGCGTCGAAGCCGGCCGAGATGATGATGAAATCCGGCCGGAAATTGTCGAGCGCCGGCAGCACGCGCGATTTGAAGGCCTCGCGAAAATATTCGCTGCCGGTATCGGGCGAAAGCGGGGCGTTGACGACGTTGTTCTTGGTGCCGGTCTCGTCCTTGGCGCCGGTGCCGGGATAAAGCGGCATCTGGTGCGTCGAGCAGAACAGAACCGATGGATCGTCCCAGAAGATGTCCTGCGTGCCGTTGCCGTGATGCACGTCCCAATCGACGATGGCGACGCGCTCGATGCCGTATTTTTGTTGCGCATGGCGGGCGGCGATCGCCGCATTGTTGAACAGGCAAAAGCCCATCGCCTTGTCTTTTTCCGCGTGATGGCCGGGGGGCCTTGCCGCGACGAAGGCGTTATCGACCTTGCCGGTCGCCACGTCGTCGACGGCCGCCATCGCACCGCCGATGCCAGTCAGCGCGGCCTGAAAGCTCTTCGGCCCCACATAGGTATCCGCCTCGATCTGGCGGATCGTATCCTCCTCGGGGATTTCGCGCATGACAGCGCGCAGGTGCTCCTCCGGATGCGCGAGCAGAACCGCGTCCTCGTTCGCCTGGGGAGCGTCCTTGCGGTCGAGCCTGGCGAAATTCGGATGTTCCAGCGCGATCGCCAGCGAGCGCAGCCGGTCCGCCCGTTCGGGATGTCCTTCGGGCGTGCTGTGTTCGAGGAAGATCTTGTGTTCGTAAAGGCGCGTGGTCATGCGGCGGCCTCGTCAGGGGTCAGTCCGGTCTGGACCTTTCCGACATGGCGCAGAAAGCTGACTTTTTCAAGCCGCAACCCCTTGCTCTTGCGCTTGTTTAGCTTGAAAGAATGGTCTTACATAGTGGGGTGCAACCCAGAGGGTATCGTGGCCAAAGAGTCAGTCAAGTCTCAGGAATTCCGGGTTCCTTTCCGCGATGTCGACATGCACGGGGAGATGTTCCGGTCGTCCTATGTCGTGCGGGCGGAAGAAGCCGTCACGGAATTCTGGCACCGCCGCAAGCCGCAGAAGGACGATCCGTTCTTCAGGATCGGCAAGATCACCTGCACGTTTCACTCGGCCTTGAAGCTGGGCGACGTCGTCCACACGCATATCGGCGTCAGCAAGATCGGCGGAAAATCGGCAGGTTTCCTCGTGCATATGCTGCGGGGCAACGAGGCCGTCGCGGAAGCCGAGATCGTCTGGATGGCCTGCGATCCCGAAAGCAAGGAACCGGTGCCGCTCCCCGAAGATCTGCGCGACTGGCTCTATCAGTTCCTGGATTGACGGGGCACTGCGATCAGGCCCGTTGCGGCAGCAATGGATAACCGACCATCACGGCGCGGCCTGCAAGTGCTGCGATCATCGCCTTCAGCACATCGCCAGGAACGAAGGACAGGTCGCCGATGAAGGCGGTCAGAAGCCCGGTGCCCGTGACATAGGCGAGATAGAAGATGCCGAGCGCGTGGTCCACAACCACTCCGCCGAGCAGCGCTGCAAGGAAAAAGCCGGTGATCTGTACGATGCCGCTCTGCGAACGATCGACGAAACGCTCGGAGCAATAACCGGTAATGACGGCCGCGAAGAACCAGCCGACGAGATAACCGGCGGTCGGAGAGGCGAAGGTGGCAAGGCCGCCGCGTCCGCCCGATAGAACCGGCAGGCCGATCGCGACCAGCAGCAGGACCAGAAGCACCGCGAAACCGCCGCGCTTGGCACCGAGGATGACGCCCGCCAGCATGACGCCCAGCGACTGCGCGGTGATCGGCACGGGAATGAAGCCGAGCATGATCGGCGGCACGAGACCGAGCGCCACGATAATGGCGGCGAAAAGGGCGGCCAGAACGAGATCACGGGTGGTCATGCTATGCGAATCCCTGGTTGTCATATGGGGTCATTTCTGCGCCCGGATGCCACGTGCGTCAATGGCAGCGGCGATCTCGTCGGCGTTTTTGAGGGTCAGGATGATCAGTGGCACCGCCACCGTCAGCGGCCGGACCTTCAATCCGCGGGCACGGTGCGCGTCGCGGATTGCCTGGTAACGGCTGAGGATCTCCGGCACGAAACGGATGACCAGACCGATCGCAAGCCCGATATCCGCGGCCCTGACGAGCCCCAGCCGCTCCAGCGGCATGGCAAGGCGGGTGATCTCGTCGATGAAATCGCCGGTGCTGGTGGTCGCCGTCACTGTCGCGGCGAAGAGGGCAAGGGCCGTCAGCCGCGTGACGACGATCAGCGCATCCTCTCGGCCATTGAGGATAAGCGTGAAGATCGCAACGATGGCGATGGTCAGCAGGATCGGCCGCAGCCGCAGCCAGGACTGGCGCCATCCGAGCCGCAGCGACGAATAGACGATACCGCCGAGCAAGGCCGCGACCGACAGAACGGCCGGCGAATGAATAAGGAAAAGGACAAGGCTGAGGGCGGCAAGGCCGAGAAGCTTTGCCCGCGGCGAAAGCCGGTGCAGAAACGTGTCGCCTTCCACGTAAAGCGTCTTCATGCCGCAAGCTCGCGGTAGCGGGCGATGACCTCGGCCGGCGCGCCGTCATCGGCGAGGCGGCCCTCATGGAAGCACAGAACGCGGTCGAAATCGGTGATCAGGCCGAGGTCATGGCTGATGACGACGACATTTTCGTCGAGCCCGTGGATCGTCCTCTCCACGAGATCGCGGTTGCGGAGATCCAGCTGGTTGGTCGGTTCGTCCATGATCAGGATATCCGGCCGGGTCACCAGAACTGAGGCAAGCGCCGCCAGCTGCAGTTCTCCGCCCGAAAGTTCGTGCACACGCCGGTCGGCCAGATGCGCGATGCCGAAACGGGCAAGCACGGCCTCGACCGCCGCCTGCGTCTCCGCCTTCGAGAGTTTTTTGCTTTTCAGCCCGAGCGCGATATCTTCTTTCAGGATCGGCAGGATGATCTGGTTCTGCGGGTTCTGGAAGATGAACCCCGCCTGGCCGCGAACCTTGTCGCCGTCTTTCACCGTATCGAAGCCGTTGACGGTCACCTGGCCTGTGGCAGGCAACACCAGCCCGTTGATCATCCGCGCGAACGTCGTCTTGCCGGAACCATTGAGACCGATGACGCCGATCCGCCGTTCGCTGAGCGACAGCGTCAGCGGATGGACGACGGTGCGCCCCTCGAAACGCGCTTCTGCCTGTTCGAAACGGATATCCAAGCCTGTCCCTCGGTGTTCAGCGGTCTATAGACCGGAAGATGGGGAAGGGGAATGCGGAACCGAACGTGAACATTGAATCCGGCGCGGCGGTATCCTAGTCTAGATGCCATGGCGATTCTCATTCCGAACGATCAGGCCCGCAGGATATTTCTCGAACGGCAGCGGCTCTGCGAACCGCCCGGCCGCGCGTTGACCAAAGCCGGCCTGCTGCAGCTCATCGACGATCTCGGTTTCGTCCAGGTGGACAGTATCGCCACCGTCGAGCGCGCCCACCACATGATCCTGTTTTCGCGCAACCAGACCTATCGCCGCGAGCACCTGACCGCGCTTCTGGAAAAGAACGGCGAGCTGTTCGAGCACTGGACGCATGACGCCTCGATCATTCCGGCCAGCTTCTTCCGCTACTGGAAACACCGTTTTCGCCGCCGCGAGCCGATCCTCGCCGAACGTTGGAGGAAATGGCATGGCGAAGGGTTCGACGCCGCCTTCGAGGAGACCTTCCAGCATATTGCCGAGAACGGCGCGATCATGTCGCGCGACATGAAGCAGGAGGATCACAAGTCCGGCGGCTGGTGGAACTGGCATCCGAACAAGACGGCGCTCGAATATTACTGGCACACCGGCAAGCTGGCGATCGCCGGCCGCGTCAACTTCCAGAAGATCTACGACCTGATGGAACGGGTGATCCCGCGGCAACATCACGAGCCGGAAGTGAGCCACGAGGAATTCATCGACTGGGCCTGCCGCGGCGCCATGACCCGCCTCGGCTTTGCGACCTCCGGAGAACTTGCCGCCTTTTTCGATCTGGTCACGCCGGATGAGGCAAAGGAGTGGGTGAAAGCCCATCGCGACGAACTGACCGAGGTGCTGATCGAGGCGGCCGACGGCAGCAAGCCACGCCCGTCCTTCGCCTTCCTCGGCTTTCCCGAAAATCTTGGGCCCATCCCCGAACCGCCCGCCCGCGTGCGCGTGCTCAGCCCGTTCGATCCGCTCCTCCGCAACCGCGACCGGGCCGAGCGGCTCTTCAACTTCTTCTACCGCATCGAGGTTTTCGTGCCGGAGCCGAAGCGCCAATACGGCTATTACGTCTTCCCACTGCTCGAAGGCGACCGCATGATCGGCCGCATCGACATGAAGGCCGACCGCAAGGCGGGGACGCTGGATGTGAAGCGGTTATGGCTGGAAAAGGGCGTGCGGGCTTCGGCGGGCAGGTTGGAGAAGCTGGACGCGGAACTGCTTCGAGTCGGCCGGTTTGCGGGTGTGGATAAGATTACCTACCAGGCTGGCTGGCGGGGCGAATAAACGCGGCCGGCGAAAACATTAGGCCGCACCGTTTGCCTCACGTCAGGTTCTACCCCCGCCACCGCAAGAACACCGTCGCCAACGGCGGCAGCACGACGGGTATAGAAAATTCCTTCCCATGCGCCGCCTGCCGTTCTGTCCAGGCTTCCGTCTGTCCCAGGTTGGACCCGCCGTAAAGCGCGGCGTCGGTGTTCAGCACCACCTCCCAGCGGCCCTCCGCCGGCACGCCGATGCGGTAGCCGTGCCGCGGCATTGGGGTGAGGTTGGAGGCGACCAGCACATGCGAGGATCGGTCCTGGCTGCTTCTCAGCATGCCGTAGACGGAATTCGCCGCGTCGTCGGCCACCGCCCATTCGAACCCCTCGTGATGCAGGTCGCCGAACTGCAGCGCCGGTTCCTGGGCATAGAGGGTGTTCAGGTCGCGGATCAGACGCTGGACCCCCGCGTGGTCGGGGCTGTCGAGCAGGTCCCAGACGACCGAACCGTCGTGATTCCATTCGCTCTCCTGAGCCAGTTCACCGCCCATGAACAACAGTTTCTTGCCGGGATGGCCCCACATGAAGCCGTAATAGGCGCGAAGGTTTGCAAGTTTCTGCCAACGGTCGCCGGGCATCTTGGCCATCAGCGAGCCCTTGCCGTGCACCACTTCGTCATGGGAGAGCGGCAGGATGAAGCGCTCGGAATAGGCATAGATCATCCCGAAGCTCATCGCGCCATGATGGTATTTCCGGTAGACCGGGTCGTCCTGCATGTAATGCAGCGTGTCGTGCATCCAGCCCATGTTCCATTTGAAATCGAAGCCGAGGCCGCCTTCTTCGATCTTCCTGGTGACGCCCGGCCAGGCGGTCGATTCCTCTGCCGCGGTGAAGGCATGCGGGCAGCGGTTGTGGACGATGCTGTTCAGGTGCTTGAAGAACTCGACCGCCTCGAGGTTCTCACGCCCGCCGTATTTGTTCGGAATCCATTCGCCTTCGTTGCGGCTGTAGTCCCGGTAGAGCATCGAGGCGACCGCATCGACGCGCAAAGCGTCGACATGGTAATGCTCCAGCCATTCGAGTGCCGAGGCGATGAGGAACCCCTTCACCTCGTTGCGGCCGAGATTGTAGATCAGCGTGTTCCAGTCTCTGTGGAACCCTTCGCGCGGATCGGCATGCTCGTAGAGCGGCGTCCCGTCGAATTTGGCCAGCCCCCAGACGTCGGTCGGGAAATGCGCCGGCACCCAGTCGAGGATGACGCCGATGCCGGCCTGATGGCAGCGATCGATGAAATAGGCAAAATCCTCCGGCGTGCCGTGGCGTCCGGTCGGGGCGAACAGCCCGAGCGGCTGGTAACCCCAGGAGCCGCCGAACGGATGTTCCATGATCGGCAGCATCTCGATATAGGTGAAGCCGAGGTTCTGCACATAGGGGATCAGCCGCTGGCTGAGTTCGACCCAGTCAAGATGGCGGTTGCCTTCCTCGGCAATCCGAAGCCACGAGCCCAGATGCACCTCGTAGATCGACATCGCACCTTCGCGATCCTGGTCGGCGCGCTGCCTGCGCATCCAGTCCTCGTCGCTCCAGCGGAACGGTTTCGAGGAGGCGACGATCGAGGCCGTCGACGGGGCCGCTTCGCTGGCGCGCGCAACCGGGTCGGCCTTTTGCGGCAGCAGATTGCCGTTGCCGTCGAGGATCTCGAACTTGTAGCGCTCCCCGTGGGTCAGGCGCGGGATGAACAGTTCCCAGATGCCCGCCTGCGGACGCAGCCGCATCGGATAACGTCGCCCGTCCCAGGAATTGAAGTCGCCGACGACCGAGACGCGCCGGGCATTCGGCGCCCAGACGGAAAAGCGCACGCCCTCGACCCCTTCGACCTCCATCGGGATGGCGCCGAGCGTGCGGCCAAGATCGTAGTGGGTGCCCTGGCCGATCAGATGCAGGTCGAGATCGCCGAGCAGCAGCGGGAAGGAGTAGGGGTCTTCCATCTCCTGTATGGCGTCGGGCCAGCGGATCCGGAAGAAATATGGCGCCGTGCTGCCGGTCACCCCGGCAAACAGCCCGCCCTCATGGATGATTTCGAGTTGGGCCAACACCTTGCCGGTATCGGCCTCCACCACTTCGACCGACAGCGCACCCGGCAGCAGCGCCCGGACCACGGTAAGGTTGCCGTATTGATGGCGTCCGAGGATCGAGAACGGGTCCCCGTGCCGCCCTTCGACCAGGGCCTGCAGACCCTCCTGGACGGTGCCGATCATCAAATCGGTGCGCTCGTATCTCATGAAACGTTCTCCAGAAGTCGGGATGCGATCGCCGAGAAGCCGGCAAGCGGTAGTGGAAGCCAGTGGGGGCGGCTGCGCACTTCGTAGGCGATCTCGTAGGCAGCCTTTTCGAGCAGGAAGAGATCGAGAATGCGCCCGCGGGCCTCCGGCGCGATGCGCAACTCCTGTGAGTCGCCCACGGCTTCGAAATAGGCGTCGAGGAAGGCCGGTTCCGCCATCTCCATGAAACGCCCGACCAGCGCCTTGTGGCGGGCGTCTTCCACCTCGCTGACCATTTCCCGGTCGAGATCGGCAGAGGCTGCGAGATAGCTGAGCGAGCGCAGAAGGCCGGCGACGTCGCGCAAGGGATTGGTCTTGGCGCGGCGTTCGGAAAGGTCGCGGGTCGGCTCGCCCTCGAAATCGATGATATAGGCATCGCCTTCCGCGACCAGGATCTGGCCGAGATGGAAGTCGCCGTGATTGCGGGTCATCAGCGTGCCTTCCACTTCGCTTGCCAGATGGGTGGCGAGGCCGAGGAGGTCCTCTCTGCGATCGAGCAGCGATTTAACCTCGCGGGCGATATCCGATTCGATCCCTTCGACCGTCTTTTCAAGGATCGACAGGCTTTGGGATATCTGAGCCGTGACAGCCGCGCGCCATTTTTCGGCATCCGTTGCCGTCGCCCGGATCGGTTGGAAGTCCGTGTCTTCAGTCGCCTGGGCGAGGGCCACATGCAGTTCCCCGAGCCGTTTGCCGATCGCCGCCACGAAATTCACGAGCGGCTTGAAGTGCTCGTCCACCACCTCGCCCTCAAGGCCGGTCACCACGATTTCGTCGATGGCACGGCGCAGGTTGCTGAGCATCCAGTTCCAGGCGTCGCCCTGGTTGCGGATCGCGCTCTGCACGATGATCAGCGTGTAGCGGTTGCCGTCCGGCGCCGTGCGGGCGACCTCGCCGAGCAGTTGGGCGGTGTTCTGATAGCCGACATTGGTCAGGTATCGGGTCATTTCCACTTCGGGATGCATGCCGGGGAAGACGTGGCGGATGAGCTTCACCATCGCCATGTCGCCCAGAATAAGCGAACTGTTGGATTGCTCGGCGGACAGCCAGTGGACGGCCATCTCGTCGTTGATGGTCAGGCAGTCGAGCTTGTCGGTGCCGATGAATTCCAGCGTGCCGGCGCGACCGGAGATCACCGACCGCTCGCAGAGGCCGCGGATCACCCCGCGCGCCAGTCCTTCCATCGCGAACCCGTCGGTCAGGAAGCCGACGCGGCGGCCCTGGCGGATGCGGGCGAGTGCCAGCTGCTGGGCGAGCGCCGTCGGCTGGGCATCATCCCAGGAAACGGCGAGCGGCAGCAGGTAGGTATCCTTGCGCCCGTTCACCTCGGCTTCGAGCTCTCCGAGCAGGATGTTGTTGGCAAACGCGATCGGCATTGCGGCGACCAGCGAAGCACCGCTCAGGACTTCGCCTTTCGCGCCGAACCAGCGGCGCTTACCGAGATAGGCAGGCAGGACTTCGTTCGACAACGTCGCCGACAGCCTCGGCTGATCGACCAGTTCCTGAAGGTCGCGGCGTACCACCATGGTCACCATGTCCTGCATCTGCTCCGGCGGTTCCTTGCGCCAGACAGGGCCGTCGGCTTCCGCCACCAGATGGAACCAGAAGAAACCGTAGGGCTGCAGCGTGAGCAGGTAGGTCAGCTGGCCGATCGGCGGGAACGGCGACATGCCGGAAAGCTCGATCGGCACGCGCCCGGCAAACTGTGCCAGGTCGAGTTCGACCGCCTGCGGCAGGCGCGAGAGATTGGCGACGCAGAGGATCGTGTCGCCGTTATATTCACGCAGATAGGCAAGAATCTTGCGGTTGCCCGGCGCCAGGAATCTGAGCGCGCCGCGCCCGAATGCGGAATGTTTGTTGCGCAAGGCCAGCATCCGCCGCGTCCAGTTGAGCAGCGAATGGGCGTCGGCCCCCTGCGCCTCGACATTGAGCGCTTCATATCCGTAGAGCGGATCCATTATCGGCGGCAGCACCAGCCGGGCCGGGTCGGCCTTGGAAAACCCGCCATTTCGGTCCGGCGACCACTGCATCGGGGTGCGCACCCCGTCGCGGTCGCCGAGGTAGATGTTGTCGCCCATGCCGATCTCGTCGCCGTAATAGAGAACCGGCGTTCCGGGCATGGAGAGAAGCAGCGCGTTCATCAGCTCGATGCGCCGGCGGTCGCGCTCCATCAGCGGCGCAAGGCGACGGCGGATGCCGAGGTTGATGCGCGCGCGGCGGTCGGCGGCATAGATGTTCCAGAGGTAGTCGCGCTCCTCGTCGGTCACCATTTCGAGCGTCAGCTCGTCGTGATTGCGAAGAAAGATCGCCCATTGGCAGTTTTCCGGGATTTCCGGCGTCTGCCGCATGATGTCGGTGATCGGGAAGCGGTCTTCCTTGGCGATCGCCATGTACATGCGCGGCATCAGCGGGAAGTGGAATGCCATGTTGCATTCGTCGCCGTCGCCGAAATATTCGCTCGTATCCTCAGGCCACTGATTGGCCTCGGCGAGCAGCATCTTGCCCGGGTGCGTGGAATCGAGCGACGCGCGGATCTTCTTCAGAATCTCGTGCGTCTCGGGCAGGTTCTCGTTGTTCGTGCCCTCGCGCTCGACGAGATAGGGGATCGCATCGAGCCGGAACCCGTCGATGCCGGTATCTGCCCAGAAGCGCATCACGCCGAGCAGTTCCTCCAGCACCTGCGGATTGTCGAAGTTGAGGTCCGGCTGGTGGGAATAGAAGCGGTGCCAGTAATAGGCGCCGGCGACCGGGTCCCAGGTCCAGTTGGATTTTTCGGTGTCGAGGAAGATGATCCGGGTTTCCGGGAATTTCTGATCCGTATCCGACCAGACGTAGAAGTCCCGTTCCGGAGAGCCGGGCGGCGCATGGCGCGCCCGCTGAAACCACGGATGCTGGTCGGAGGTGTGGTTGATGACGAGCTCGATGATGACCCGGATGCCCCGCTGGTGCGCCGCCTCGACGAAGGCCTGGAACTCCTCGATCGTGCCGTAGTCGGAGCTGACATTGCCGTAGTCGGCGATGTCGTATCCGTCGTCGCGGCGCGGCGAGGGGAAGAAGGGCAGCAGCCAGATCGCATTGGCGCCGAGCGAGGCGATATGGTCGAGCTTTTCGTGCAGGCCCTGAAAGTCGCCGATCCCGTCGCCATTGGCATCGAAGAACGATTTGATGTGGAGCTGATAGATGATGGCATCCTTATACCATAGCGGATCGCCCTCATTCATCTGCGCCTGGTTCTGCCCCTGGCTCCGGTTCGCGCTCGTCATATCCATTTGCTTTCCTCCCTATCGCACGCGCCAGATCGCGAAAGGCAGGCCCCAATGGGGATCGAGACGCAGCCTCTGCACCTTGCCGGCCCAGGTGAATTTGTGGCCGGTGATCAGGTCTTCGACGTCAAGTGCGCCATGGTCCGGGAGGTTCCATGACCAGAGCGGAATTTCGACATCCGCCTCCTGGGCATTGTAAGGATCGAGGTTGATCGCGATCAGGAGGACGTTCTCGCGACCGGCACTCGCCTTCTCGAAGAACATGATGTTGTCGTTCCAGGCTGGGAGAAGCTGCAGGCCGAGATGCGAATGCAGCGCCGGGTTCTCCCGGCGGAGCCGGTTGAGAAGCGTGATCTCGCCCTTGATGTTGCCCGGGCGGTCGTAGTCCCAGGCGCGGATCTCGTATTTCTCCGAATCCGCATATTCCTTGCGCTTGGCGTCCGGCCGTCCTTCGCAGAGTTCGAAACCGTTATAGACGCCCCAGAGGCCGGACAGCGTCGCGGCAAGTGCTGCGCGGATCAGATAGGCGGGACGCGGCGCGTTCTGCAGGAAGTCCGGGTTGATGTCGTGGGTGTTGACGAAGAAATGCGGCCGGAAGAACTCCTTCGGCTCCTCGGTGGTGATCTCGCGCATATACTGCTCGAGCTCCCACTTGGCATTGCGCCAGGTGAAATAGGTATAGGACTGCGAGAAGCCGACCTTGGCGAGCCGGTACATGACTTTCGGCTTGGTGAAGGCCTCCGACAGGAAGACGACGTCCGGATGCCGCGCGCGGATGTCGGCGATCAGCCACTCCCAGAAGGGGAAGGGTTTGGTGTGCGGATTGTCGACGCGGAACAGCTTTACGCCGTTGTCGACCCATTTCTGCACGACATCGCGGAGCTCGACCCAGAGCGAGGGGATTGCGTCATGGGCGTAGAAATCGACGTTGACGATGTCTTCGTATTTCTTCGGTGGGTTTTCCGCATAACGGATCGTTCCGTCCGGCCGCCAGTCGAACCAGCCGGGATGCGATTTCAGCCACGGATGGTCGGGCGAAGCCTGGATCGCGAGGTCGAGCGCGATTTCGAGGCCCTCGTCCTTGGCGGCGTCCACCAGCCGGCGGAAGTCCTCGAACGTGCCGAGTTCAGGGTGAATAGCATCATGGCCGCCTTCCTCCGAGCCGATCGCATAGGGGCTGCCCGGATCCTCCGGTGCGGGGCTCAGCGAATTGTTCTTGCCCTTGCGGTTGGTCTTGCCGATCGGGTGGATGGGCGGGAAATAGAGAACGTCGAAACCCATGTCGCGGATGGCGGGCAGTCGCCTGATGACGTCGTCGAAGGTGCCGTGCCGGTTCGGATCGCCACTCTGCGAGCGGGGAAAGATCTGGTACCAACTGGCGAAACCGGCAGCGATACGTTCCGCATCGACCGGGATCGCCTGCGAGCGGACCTTGAACGGCCGGCGGTCGGCCTCCGCCATCAGATCCGCGGTCTCGGGCGCCAGAAGGATTTCCGTGCGCTGCGGGTCTTGCACCTCGGTCAGCTTGTCGAACAGGCTTTTAAGGCGGGTCTTGATCCTGCCCGACGAATTGTCCAGCGCATCGAGAACGAGGTTGATGCCCTCCTGGATTTCCAGCCGCAGATCGAGCCGCGCCTCGTGCTTCTTCACGAACTCATAGCGGAAGATCGCAAAGGGATTGCGCCAGGCTTCGATCAGGAACTCGTGGCGGCCCATCCGCTTCAGCGTGAATTCCGCGTTCCAGCGATCGTTCAGCACGAGCTGCATGCGCTCCTCGGTCCATTCCGTCTCGTCGGCCGCACGCCACAACAGCGCCGCCGCCAACGGATCATGGCCATCCCCGAAAATGTCCGCCTCGACCTTCACCGTCTCGCCGACCACCCGTTTGACCACGAAACGGCCGTCATCGACGGAAGGCGTGATCTTCTCAATTGCCAGCCGGGGTGAGGCGGTCGCCTTGTCGACCGAGGGTACCGGCGCGGCATCGACAATCGGCACCGACGACCGGCCTTCGAATATCCTGATCTCGCCGGGTTTCAGCTTGAGCTGTGCGGCAAAGGCTTCGCCATCCGCCTCCGGCGCTTCGAGCGGCAGGAACGGCGAAGCAGCCTCGCGGAGGGCGTTGAAGGGTGCCGCCACGGCACGGCGCAGATCGCGGTTCAAAACCACGACCCGCACCTTCTGCGCCGAACGGACGTCTTCCCGGTCGGTCTGCATCAGCGCCACGGCGGGCGTCTGGCTGGTGGAGATGAGACGGAGCGGCTGGCGGGCGAACCCGGCAGCGGTCTTGTTGGTACCGGCATTGACGCTGCGTATATCGACCGAGAGGTCGAAGGAGCCCTGTTCGCGCAGGCCCCGGAGGCCCATCCCGTCACCGTGCAGCGGATCGAGCGGCGTGGAAGCGCCGAATTCGAAACCCATCGGGATCATCAGCCCGCTTGCGAAGGTCGAGGCGAGCTTCAGCGATCGGACCGCCTTCCTTTGCAGCACTTCGCAACTGTCTGTGCCATGGGCGATGCGTTTGCCGAAAGGCGCTTCCGGAAACGTGACCTGATACCCGAGCTGCCGCTGGATCTGGTATTCGTCGAGGATCCAGCGCTCCTCCAGGTTCCACCAGGCAAGCGACGAGAAGCTGCCGTCGAAACCCGCGCCCTCGAGCGCCCTCCGATCCTCGAAAGAGGTGCCGGGCGTCCATGCCAGAAACGTGGTTTCCGGCGTCGCCTTGCGGGTCGAGACGATCAGGTCGTACCAGGCTTCCGGCGCCAGGCGGCCGATGCCGAGGCAGCGGAAACCGGCAATCCCGAGGCCGGCAAGCCGCGCCATGCGGTTGCGCCAATCCTCGATATGGCGGGCTTCGCTCATGAAGTCGATGCCGCGGCTGCAGCTGTCGCGCGGCGCGACACGCGGATCGGCAAGGATCGGCCCTGCATGTTCCGCATCCACCGCGACCCGGTCGACGACGAGGTCGAGCATCAGCTTGACCTTGCTTTCGCCCGCCGCCTGGATCAGCGCCTTTATGCCGTCCTCGACGGAGGAACCGAGCTGAAGCTCCGGGTCGAGCCGATCGAAATTCTTCGTCACGAAGACGCTGGCATTGCGGCCCCGTTCGAAAAGCGGCGCGGTCAGCACCGTATCGAAACCGAGATCCCTGGCATGCGCGAAAACCTCGCGCCAGGCTTCGAGCCCCCTCAGCGTCAGGGGATGAACGTAGTAGATCTGTGGTGGGAGTTGCGCGAGGGATGTCCCGGCGATGAATTGGGGGCGCGTGTTCATCGGATTTTCCTCGCCGCAGATTAAAGCCGTCGAATTTGCGGTCTAACTGTCGGACGGCGGCGCTTGTTCCGATAAAAGTCCTGAGGCCAGCCGGTTTTCACGCTCTCCGGACATGCATCTTGACGGAAGCCATTGAAGCAGATGATCAATCCGCAGTTGTCCCCGAGGTTGCCTCACAGGCCTTATTTTCCGACAAGCTGAAACAGAAAAGGCCGGAGATCGCTCCGGCCTTGATGGTGCGGTCATGCTTCCGGAAGCCTACTGCTTTTCGATCTTGCCGATCTTGGCCCACCCTTCCCAGCGCTTGGTGTCCATCGTCGCATAGTCGAGGGTCGCCTGCGGGCTGTCGAGCGTCATCGGCTCGCCGCCATTGGTGCCGACGAACTTGCGGGCGTCCTCGCTGGTGGTGACCTGCGTCATCACCTTGTGCATCTTGTCGAGGATGGCCTTCGGTGTGCCCTTCGGCGCGGCGAGAACCCACCAGATGCGGACGTCGACATTCGGCACGCCTTCTTCGGCGAAGGTCGGGATATCGGGGACAGAGGAAATGCGCTTCGCCGTGCTGACGGCCAGCACCCGCAGCGTTCCGTCACGCGAACGGGCAAGGCCGAAGACCGGGTCGCCGACCATGTAGTCGATGGCGCCGCTTGCAAAGTCGTTGAGCGAGTCCGCGCTGGTCTTGTAGCGAACCTGAAGCGTGTCCGGCACGCCGGTATTGGCCTTGTACATTTCGGCCAGGATTACCGACGGGAAGTTCGACGTGGCGTAGGAGCCCTTGGCGCCCTTTTCCTTCATCGCCTTGGTCAGGTCGGAAATCTTCTGGTAGGGCGACTTGGCGTTGACCAGCATCATGAATGCCTGGCTGAACACCGGCGCGACATAATCGAAATCCTTGAGCGGATCATAGGGCGGGGCGTTGAAGACGTAGGGTGCGGCGGTGAACTGGTCTGCCGAGCCGATCAGCATCGTGTAACCGTCCGGCTTGGCGTTCTTGAGCGCCACGACCGAAAGGCTTCCGAGGCCGCCCGGCTTGTTGTCGACGATGACGGTCTGCTTGAGCTGCTCTTCGAGTTTCTTGGCGAAGAAGCGGGCATAGACGTCCGCGCCGCTGCCGGCCGGGAAACCGGCGATCAGCGTGATCTGCCGGCTTGGGTAATTGTCGTCGGCGGCGGTGGCTATACCTCCCGGAACGCATGCGGAAAACACCAGCGCTAGGGCGCCTGCTAGAAATTTCTTCACTGCACTCTCCTCCTAGAGTCAGTCCGGAACATCGCGGGCGAAGCCGGAATGTGATGACGCGAACAGTCTCCTCCCGCTCGCGTCGTGATATAAGGAGGCCATACATTTTGAAGGCCGTCAAACGCTCTGCCGGCGTGAAAGCGCCTTCAAGCCGAAATCTAATGGCTCTAAGGGCCGCGCTTATGCTGCAACGTTGCAATGCTTGTTTTGTGGGCGATTTCCAGCACGAAACTGCAATATTCCGCCACTCGGAAAGCCGGACCAAGATAGGAGGCTCGTCATTCTTGGGGCATGCGCCGACGTGCTGGTTACATGCGGGTAAATTGAAAGATCAGCGCCGCGACCATGCGCGAAGAAGAGCACCACCCGCGCCTCCCACAGGATCTGTCCTGGGAAGCGGCAGGCTGGCGATCCGGGCAACGTGCGCTTCGCTCGCCGGCCCTGTCTGGATATCCGCCTCCTGTCCGGGCGGGTAGGCGCCGATCACCAGGAAATCCCGGCTGGCATCGATCCGCATGTGGCCGGTGCCGGCAGGCAGGATCAGGCAGTCTCCGGCATGGACGCTGAGTTCCGTGCCGTCAGGCCCGCCGATCAGCAGCCGTGCCCGGCCGCCGGCGATGCCCAGCACTTCGTGGGCGCCGGTGTGATAATGCTGATAATCGAAGACGCCATTGCGCCAGATCCCCTCCCAGCCATTTTCGCTGAACCGGCTTTCGAACTTCGGCGCCATCTCGCCTTCCGCCGCGATGGCTTGGCGACAGACCAGCACCGGCAAACCGGGATTGTTCGGCACCCAGTCGCTGGGCTCGAAGAAAATGGGTTCGAAGGTGGAGTCGGCGGTTGAGGTCATGGCATCGAGGCTCGGCGGCGTGATCTTAATGCTTCGATCCAGGGCCGAAATCCTTGCGAAGCTCGTCCTTGGCCTTTTCCAGGGTGGAGCGGCGCGATTTCGAAAGCTGTTCGCCGGCGCGGTTGATGTAGAAATTCAGCATCGACATGGCCGACTGGAACGGGCTCGACTTGCGCCTGTCGCTTGTTTCGGCGGAGTGCTTGAGGGAATCGGCGATCTTTTTCGGGCTGCGCGATTTGAACACGCCATCCTTCAGGTCCATGGCGTCGCTGTGTTCGGCAACGTCCTTCGACCATTTCTTCTTGTTCTTCTTTGGCATGGGAACCTCCCGTGGAAGATTGCATATCCTCCCAAACCGGCCGCTGCCGGCAAGGTTCCCGCGTCTATCGCGCCGCGGCCGTCGTATTACGCACCACGAGATGCGTTTCCAGCACATAGCGCACGTCGCGGATGGCGCGCGACTGCAGCATGTCGAGGAGCAGCGAGACGGCGACCCGGCCAGCCTCCGTCGATCGGTTGGAGACGGATGTCAGCGCGGGATAGGTGACGGCCCCAAGCACGTCGTCGCAGCCGATCAGGCTGAAATCGCCGGGCACCGAGACCCGCTTTTCGGAAAGCCCGGCCAGCACGCCCTGCGCCGTCAGGTCATCGAAGGCGACGGCAGCCGTGGCGCCGGTGGCGAGGATCGCGCTGACCGCGTTGCGGCCGGAATTGTAGCTTGCGAGCACCGCCGGCACGGTTTCGACCACGATATCGAGCCTTGATGCCGCGGCCTTGATGGCGGTGCGGCGCTGCTTGTTTGACCAGGAATTCGACGGACCGCTGACATAGACGATCCGGCGGTGCCCGAGCTTCGCGAGATGCTCGACGGCCTCGCGAACACCCGAGCCGCTGTCGATCAGCACCCGCGGGATGCCGTCGATATCGCGGTTAATCAGCACCAGCGGCAATTGGCCGGCATGGGCGCGGATGCGCTCGTCCGAAAGGCGTGAGGAGGCGAGCACGAGGCCTTCCACTTGGCCGGCGAACCGGCCGACCAGCTTGTCCTCCTGCTTCGGATTCTCCTCGGTATTGCCGAGGAAGATGCAGAAATCGGACCTGTCAGCTTCGAGCTGGGCCGCCTGGATCAGCGGCGGAAAGAACGGGTTGGCGATATCGGGCACGATCAGACCGACATTGCCGTGCCGCCCGGTGCTGAGCGCCCGCGCGGTGTGGTTAGGCACATAACCGAGCGCTTCCGCCGCCTTCATGATCCGCGTCACGGTTTCCGGGGAGAGCATGTCCGGCCGCGTGAAGGCGCGCGAGACGCTGGAACGCGCAACGCCTGCCGCATCCGCGACCTGGCTGATGGTGACGCCTTTGGTCCGCTTGATCATCGGCCCCGCTTGATCGTGGAAATTGAGAACTCGCCCGTTTGGCCCTGGCACTTAGCATGAAGTCCGAGGCGCTATCAATTCTGCCCCACCCTTGCAGACTGACATTCATCCACTTGACATGCAACCGGTTGCATGGAAGTCTTCGGTCAATAAGAACAAGGGGAACTGCAACGGATGCGGCCATTCTATAGCGCTGCGCGCCGCCGGCTTCCCATGGCATGAACATGGAGACTGCGTTGACCATCGCCACCGCCCATCGTCCTTCGCCGGAAACGCGGCGGACCTTCGACCGCCTCTCGGTCGAAAGCTTTGCAACACGGGCCGAGATGGGTGCCGCTGCCGCCGCCGACATTGCCGCCGCCTTGGTCGAGCGCCTCGCGAGCCAAGCCGGGGTCAGAATGATCTTCGCCGCCGCCCCCAGCCAGGCCGACATGCTGAAGGCGCTCTGCGCCGCGTCGGGCATCGACTGGGGCCGCGTCACCGCCTTCCACATGGACGAATATATCGGCCTGTCGCCGTCCTCGCCGGCGCGTTTCGTCAACTGGCTGGACGAACATGTGTTCGCCAAGTTGCCGTTCGCCGCCGTGCATCGCATCACCCCCGAGCCGGATGCGGGCGCCGAAGTGCGCCGTTATTCCGATCTGCTGAACGAAGGGCCGATCGATTTCGTCTGCCTCGGCATCGGCGTCAACGGCCATATTGCCTTCAACGACCCGCCGGTCGCCGATTTCAACGACCCGCTGGACGTCAAGATCGTCGAACTGGATGATATCTGCCGCCAGCAGCAGGTCGATGACGACTGCTTTTCCGATCTTGCTTCAGTGCCGAACGAAGCGATCACGCTGACCGTGCCGCGCCTGCTCAGGGCCGACCGGATGTTTTGCGTGGTGCCGGGCGCCGTCAAACGCGATGCCGTTTCGAAAACGCTCTACGGCCCGCTGACCACCGAATGCCCGGCAAGCGTCCTGCGTTTCCACGCCGCCTGCACCCTTTATATCGACAAGGACTCCGACCCCGATGCCTGATCATCCCGTCATCGATGCGGACGCGCTCTGCGAAGGTTATCTTGCCTCGACCCATGCCCTGATGCGCCGGGTTCTGGAGGAAGAAAAGGCCCCTCTCGACCAGGCGGCGGCAAAACTCGCCGATCAGATCGCCGCCGATCGGCTGGTGCATATCTACGGCCCCGGCGGCCATTCCAATCTCGCCTCGCAGGAGGTCTTTTTCCGCGCCGGCGGGCTGATGCATATCAGCGCCATCCTCGACGAGGGCACGCTGCTCTCGAACGGTGCGCTCCGCTCCATGGCGATCGAGCGCACGCCCGGCTACGGCAAGGTGGTGATATCAAACCAGCGGCTGGGAGATGCCGACCTGCTGATCCTCGTCAACGCCTACGGCATCAATGCCGCGCTGATCGATGCGGCTTTGGAGGCCAAACGCCGCGGCGCCTTCCTGATCGGCGTCAGTTCCCGCGAGCACGCGTCGAAAACCTCGCCGGACCATCCGGCCCGCCATCCGACCAGACAAAACCTCCACGACATCGTTGATATCGCCATCGACTGCAAGGTGCCGATCGGCGATGCGGTGGTGAAGGTCCCCGGCATGGGCGAAAATATCGCGGCAATCTCCACCTTCGCCAACGCATTCACCCTGAACTGCCTGGTGATCCGCACGGTGGCGAAGCTTGTCGAACGGGGGATAGAGCCGCCGGTCTGGCGCAGCGGCAATGCGCCGGGAGGCGACGAGGCGAACGGCCGCTTCATCGCCAATTTCCAAGGCCGGGTGAGGGCGCTCTGACCATGGTCGTCGACGGTATCGATCCCCGCACCGGCAAAGGTTTTGCGATCGAAGTCGCCGACGGCAGGATTGCCGCCATCCGCCCGGCGGAAAATACCAGCCCGCGTTACCTCTCCGCCGGGCTGATCGACCTGCAGGTCAACGGTTGTTGCGGCTTCGATCTGAACAGTGGCGAAGTCACTCCCAACATCCTCCTCTCGCTTTGCGAGGAATTGCTAAGCGTCGGCGTCACAACCTGGCTGCCGACCCTTATCACGGCGCCCGAGACGTCCCTCCTTCAGGCCCTCGCCGATATCGCAAAAATCCGCGCCGGCCACCGGCTGATCGCCGAAATGGTGCCGGGCATACATGTCGAAGGCCCGTCGATTTCGGACAAGGACGGCCCGCGCGGCGCCCATCCGCTGGCGCATGTCCGTCCGCCGTCGATCGAAGAGTTCGACCGTTGGCAGCACGCATCCGGCAATCTGGTCTCGATGGTGACGCTTGCGCCGGAACATGAGGGCAGCGTCGATTACATCCGCGCTCTCACGGCGAGAGGCGTCCACGTGGCACTCGGCCACACAGCCGCGACGCCGGAGGAAATCCAAGCGGCGGCGGAGGCGGGTGCGGTCCTTTCCACTCATCTCGGCAACGGCGCCGCCGCCATGCTGCCGCGGCACCCGAATTTCATCTGGGCGCAGCTTGCCGACGACCGGCTGACGGCAAGCTTCATCGCCGATGGCTGGCACCTGCCGGCCGACACGTTCAAGGCCATGCTGCGCGCCAAGGGCCTGGATCGGGCGATCCTCGTGTCGGACATGGTGGCGCTCGCCGGCATGCCCCCAGGCATCTACGACCAGCCGGTCGGCGGCCGCGTCGAGGTGTCTGCCGAAGGCCGCATCAGCGTCGCCGGCACGCCCTATCTCGCCGGCGCCAGCCTGCCGCTATCGGCCAATGTCGCGATCGCGTCGCAGATGGCAGGCCTTCCACTTGCCGATACGCTTCTCCTCGCGACCGTAAATCCTGGCCGTTTCGTCGGTGGACGGGGACGGCTGGAAGTCGGCGCGCGGGCCGACCTCATCCGCTTCGAATGGTCGGAAGGCGAGCGGGAACTGTCTATCCGCGAAACCTGGGTCCACGGCGAAAAGGCGTCCTGCGCATGATCCGGGCCGGAGTTGCCATCGTCGATATCACCCCGCCGCCCGGCCTTGCGATGTCCGGCTTTGCGGCCCGCACGCTGTCGGCCAGGGGCGCCCATGACGCCCTGACGGCGCGTGCCGTGGTGGTCGGCGATACCGCCATCGTTGTCGCCGATGTCATCGGCATCGATGCCGCGACGAGCGCCCGGATCCGCAGGCGCTGCGTCCTGCCGGCAGAAAACGTCGTGGTCGCAGCACTCCACAATCACGGTGGTCCGGTTTCCATGGCCGGACGGCTCAGCATCGCCGCTGATCCGGCCTATCTGGAGCGATTGGAAGATGCCTGTATCGCCGCCATCGACAAGGCCGCCACGGCGCGCCGGCCGGCAACCATCACTGTGGGGCAGGGAAGTGATCCGGGGATTGCGCGCAATCGGCGCCATCCCGGCGGACCCGTGGACACTTCCCTGCCACATCTTCGCATCCGCGCTGCGGATGGCAACATGATCGCCGTCGTCACCGCCTATGCGTGCCATCCGGTCGTGCTGGCGGCCGACAATCTCCTCTGGACGGCCGATTATCCCCATTTCGTTCGCCATGCGCTGGAAGAAGCTCATCCCGGCGCGGTCGCCCTGTTCATGACCGGCTGCGTCGGCGACGCCAATACCGGCCACTCGGCGCATGCCTCGATCTCGCTTGCCGCGAACCCGGATCGCAGCTTTGCTGCCGCCGAACGGATCGGCCGCAAGATTGCCGAGGCGGCGCTTGGCGCTGCGGAACACCCGGTTTCGGACGCCGTCAGCGCCCGCAACGCGATCGTCAGCCTCACCTTCGAGTGCCGCGAGACCGAACCGCCGGAAACCCTCGAAAAACGCTGGCGGGACGAGGCCCTGAACGTCGAACCCGCCCGCAAAAGCCTGCTCGGCTATTGGGCGGATTGGGCGCGCGACATAGCGCCTACCCAGCCCGAGCCGCTTGCCGCGCGGGTGACCGTGCTCGATTGGGGCGGCGTGCCGATCGTCGCGCTGCCGGGTGAGATCTTTGCGGAGACGGCGCTGACAATCCGGGCTGCACTTGGTCTGGACAAGCCAGCCTTCGTCATCGGCTTTGCCGACGACAATCCCGGTTACATCCCGCCGGCCGGCGAATTCCGGTTCGGCGGCTACGAGGTGGACGAGGCGCATCGCTATTACGGCCTGGCGGCGACCTTCGCGCCGGGCTCGGCGGAAACGCTTGCGGCCTGCGCCATCCGGCTCGCCAACGAGACCTCCAGCGGAAGCGGCGCCGCATGAGCCAAGGGGCCGCCGGAAACGATCCGATGCTTGACACGCAACCGGTTGCATGAGAGCTTTTTGTTAACAACAACAAGGGAACAGGGACATGAAAAACAGATCAGCAAAGACGAGGATTTCGACCCGCGCGCTGCTTATGAGCGCGGCATTCGGCGCAGCCCTTCTCTCGGGCGCGTCCGCCGTTTCGGCCGAAACGCTGACGGTCTGGAGCGGTTATCCGGAAATGGCGCCGTTCTATGAACATGTCGCGCAGGGCATGAAGGCCGCCTATCCGAAACTCGAGGTGAAGGTCGAGGCGATTGCCCTTCGCGAGCATGAAAAGCGCGTCGCGCTTGGCCTCACCGGAGGCCAGGACGGCACGACGGTCATCGAGCTCTCCGGTTCGACCGCTACCCGCTACCTTGAAAACGATCTTCTTCCGGAAGCCCCGGCGGATATCTCGACCTTCGTGAAGGATCCGAAGAACTTCGACAAGTTCTTCAGCGACACCGCAGGCAAGGGCGGCAAGATCTACGGCGTGCCGCTCTTCCGCGGCCAGGGCGCTCTCTACTACAACACCGACATGTTCAAGGCTGCCGGCCTGACCGCCCCGCCGAAGACGATGGAGGACTATTCCGCCTATGCAGAGAAGCTGACCAAGCGCGATGCATCTGGCAAGGCCACCGTCTCCGGCTGGAGCATGCGCCTCTCGGGCGGCGGCCAGGGCATTGCCGAGAAATTCTGGATCAACATGCATCAATATGGCGGCGCGATCCTCGCCCCCGCCGGCGACGGCAAGTGGAAGCCCAATTTCGCCAACGAAGCGGGCCGCAAGGCGCTGAAACAGTATCTCACCAACATCTTCACCACCAAGACGGTCTCCCCAGAGATGCCGGCGGACGCCGATGCCTTCGAGCGCGGCCAGACCGCGATGTTCATCCGCGAATCCTGGGTGATCGGCGATATCGCCAAGAAAGCGCCGGATCTGAAATACGCCACCGCGCCGCTGCCGAAGGGTTCGATCGCGCTGCCCACCAACCTCTACGTCGCCGGCAAGGGTGCCGATGCCAAAGCCGGCTGGGAATTTGCAAAGGCGGCCAACTCGCCGGAAAACCTCGTCTGGCTGCTCCAGAACGTCGGCTGGCTGCCGAACCGCTCAGGCGTCGATTATTCGGCCGTCACCTCCAAGCAGCCGGCCTTCGCCGCCTTCGTCGATTATCCGAAGGGCTACGAGTTCTTCACGCTGCCGTCGATCGGCCCGATCGAAGAGATCCTGACCCGCGTTGCCGCGCAGCTCGTCGTTGCCTTCGGCGACGCGTCCATGGCCGGCGACGATGCCAAGATCGATGCCTTCCTCAAGAAGGCCAGCGACGAAGTGAACACAATCCTCACCCGCGAAGGCTTGGGCGCGAAATAATCGCCGGCACCACTCGCCAATCGCATGGGCCCGGGGCATCATTGCTCCGGGCACTTAAACGGGGATCCAGGGTCCGACCCGCGCCGCGGCCGAACCCTGCTGTCTACAGGCCAAAACTCTATGCTGAAGCGCAAAAGATGGATTTTTGCGATCCTTGCGATTTTGCCGACCCTGGCAATCTTTGCCTATGTCCGGCTTTATCCGATCGCCGACACGCTGAGGCTCAGCCTTTTCAAATGGGACATCCTGTCGAAGAACAAGCCCTTCGTCGGCCTTGCGAATTTCCGCGAGCTGATGGGCGACCACCTGTTCATCGATGCGCTGGTCAACACCACGATCATCGCCTTCGGCGTCTTGATCCTGACCATCCCGATGGCGCTGGTCATCGCCGCGCTGATCTTTCATCGCACCCGCTCGCGGATGGCCGGTTTTTACGAGACCGCGATCTTCATTCCGCATGTCGTGTCGCTGGTTCCCGCCGCCATGGCCTGGAAATGGATCTTTGACGCTCGCCTCGGCCCGCTGAATGCGCTTCTGACTTTCTTCGGCATCCCGGCGCAATCCTGGCTGTTCGATCCGGTCCTGTCGGTCATCTGCATCATCGTGCTCTGCTCCTGGCAGGCGCTGGGGTATGCGGTGCTGATCTATATCGTCGGCTTCAAGAACCTGCCGGTCTCGCTTTATGAAGCCGCCAAGCTCGACGGCGCCTCCGGACCGCAGAGCTTCTGGTACCTGTCGATCCCGATGCTGAAACCGATCACGCTCTATGTGTCGGTCGTGACGCTGGTTTCCGGTTTCAACGTTTACGCCCAGGCCTTCGTGCTCGCTTCCGATGCGCAAGGGGCGCCCGGACGGCAGGTGCGGGTTCTGGTTCTCGACATGCTGGAAAACAGCTTTCGCAATTACCGCGTCGGCTACGCGGCATCCGAGGCCGTCGTGCTTCTGGTCATCGTGCTGGGCCTGACGCTCATCCAGTTCTCGACACTGCGGGAAAGGGGCAAGGCATGACCACCAATCCCGTGAACTATATCGAACCCACCACCGAAGAACTTTCCGAGGGCGTGCGTCTGCGCCGCAAGAAGCGGGTGATGAACTTCGCGATCGACGTCTTCCTGATCGTCGTCTCGATCCTGATGCTGTTGCCGCTGGTATTCCTGGTCGCCAACGCCTTCAAGACCCCGGCCGAAATGCTCAGCTGGCCGCCGACCATCATCCCGCGCGACCCGACCATTGCCAATTTCGCGGCCGTGCTTGGCGAAACGCCACTCCTGCGCTGGATCGCCAACAGCATCGCCTTTGCGGTGATGTCGACGATCGCCATCGTCGCCACCTCGGCGATCGCCGGCTACATCTTCGGCAAGTTCCGCTTCCGGACGCTGAACATCCTCTTCGCGCTGTTCCTCGCAACCGCCATCGTGCCGTTCGAGGTCTACATGATCCCGCTCTATTTTCAGGCGAAAAGCCTCGGCATCCTCAACTCCGTCTGGGGCCTGCTGCTCGGTTATCTGGTGATGAGCTTCGGCATCTTCCTGATCCGCCAGAACGTTATCCACTCGATCCCCGACGAACTGCTGGAAGCGGCCCGTATCGATGGCGCCGGCGAGTTCTGGATCTTCCTGCATATCGTTCTGCCGCTTTTGCGCGGCGCGCTCGGCGCACTGGCGGTGCTCGCCTTCTTCCAGGCCTGGACCGCCTTCGCCTGGCCGATGATCGTCACCACGACCCGCACCAGCTATACGATCGAGGTCGGGCTGGCGCTTTTCCAGACCGGCTTCACGGTCGATCTCGGCCGCCTCAGCGCCGCCTCCGCCACCGTCCTCATTCCATCCATCCTGCTCTTCGTCATCCTGCGCCGAAATTTCGTGCAGGGCGTTGCCAGCACCGGGCTCAAGGAGTGACGATGGCGATGGATTTCTTGGCAGAAGCCCGCACAACCTATGCCGCCGCCAATGCCGGCACTCTCTACTGGATGCTGCAGCGGCCGATACTCGGCGGTGGGTTTTTGAACACCAAGCAGAACAGCCTGACGCTGAAGGATTACGGTTCGGAGGATGGCACCCGTGGCCCGGATTACACCCACGGCTGGATTCAGGGGCGGGGGCTGGAAGCCTTGGTCGGACATGCGGAGTTCTTTGAAGACGAGTTGCCGCCGCTCGCGAAAAAGCTCGATACCGCCGGCCGCCGCCTCTACGAGCTTCTGGCTGCCCTGCGCAAGCCGGATGGTCACGCCTATTTCTGCTACGATCGCGACCTGCAGGCCGTCTATGCGGATCAGTCCAACGTGCTCCACGCTCAGGAAAAACCGGCGCTGATCTACACCTATTCGGACGCCTTCGTGGCCAAGGGGCTGGTGGCAGCCGCAAGCCGATATGGCCTGCCGGATATCGCCGGTCACCTCGCCTATTTCGACCGTGTGATCACCGCCGTTGAAACGGGCCGTTTCCAGATGGACGAACGCCGGCCGCTCTCGCTCCACAGCCTTGCCGTCCAGCCCGAAGATTTCGGCCCGCGGATGATCCTGCTCGGTGCCGCAGGCATGCTAAAGCGCGCCGGCCACACGGCGCATCTCGCCTTTGCCGATCGGTTCATCGCCCATGTCATCGACAGGCACTACGATGCCGCGACCGGCTTATTGCGCAACGTGCCGGGCGAGGATCTATGCAATGTCGGCCACGGGATCGAGTTCGTCGGCTTCGCGCTCGACTATCTCGACGACACCGCCGATCCGGCACTGATCGAAACGCTGGAACGCATCCTCGTCTCGTCCTTCCGCAAGGGCTTCGTGGGGCCGGGCATCACGCTCACGGTGTCCATCAAGACTGGCGAGGCCCAAAGCCCCTATTGCCCCTGGTGGTCGCTGCCGGAAACCATCCGTTCGGCCGCCCTCGTTCATGAACGCACCGGCAGTGCCGAGAGCCTCGATGTCTGGAAGGCCGCCCACGCGGCGTTCTTCGAGCGCTATTGGCGCGGCACACCGCCGATCGCCTACCAGACGATGACCAGGGACGGCCCCGTCGATTTCGTGCCCGCCACGCCGGATCTCGATCCGGGCTACCACACCGGTCTCAGCCTGCTCGCAGCCATCCGCGCCGCAGATCGGCTGAAGCCCCGAACCCGAACAGTTTCAGGATAAATCCATGGCTTCCGTTGAAATCCAGAACGTCCGCAAGGCTTATGGCGACTTCGAGACCATCAAGGGTGTGTCGGTCGATGTGCCGGATGGCGCCTTCGTCGTTCTCGTCGGCCCCTCGGGCTGCGGCAAGTCCACGTTGTTGCGGATGATCGCCGGCCTCGAAGACATCTCCGGCGGCACGATCCGTATCGACGGTCGCGTCATCAACGAGGTCGAGCCGAAGAACCGCGACATCGCCATGGTTTTTCAGAATTATGCGCTCTACCCGCATATGACGATTGCCGAGAACATGGGCTTTTCGCTGCGGCTCGCCAAGAAATCCAAGGAGGAGATCGCCGAGCGGGTCAACGATGCCGCGCGTATCCTCGGACTTACCGATTACCTCAAGCGTTACCCGAAACAGCTCTCCGGCGGCCAGCGCCAGCGCGTCGCCATGGGCCGGGCCATCGTCCGCAAGCCCAAGGTCTTCTTGTTCGACGAACCTCTCTCCAACCTCGATGCCAAGCTGCGCGTGCAGATGCGTGCAGAACTCAAGGACATCCACGCCCGCATCAAGACCACCACCGTCTACGTGACCCACGACCAGATCGAGGCGATGACCATGGCAGACCGGATCGTTGTGATGCGGGACGGCATCGTCGAGCAGGTCGGCGCTCCGCTGGAGCTTTACGACAAGCCGGTCAACATGTTCGTCGCGAGCTTCATCGGCTCGCCGTCGATGAATTTCCTCTCCGGCACGGTGGCCGATGACGGTAAGTCCGTGCTGACCGAAAACGGCGTTCGCCTGCCGCTTGGACCGGAGGCTTCCGCTTCCTCCGGCACCGCTGTCACCTACGGCATCCGCCCCGAACATCTCGCCATCGCCTCCGGGAACGAGGGCATTCCGATGATCGTGACGAATATCGAGCCGACCGGTTCGGAAACCTTCGTGCAGGGCACCGTCGACGGCCAGAAATTCTCGGCGCAGCTGCGCGAGCGGCTTTTCATCAAGACCGGCGAAGTGCTCAATCTGGCGCTCACGCCCACCAACAGCCACATCTTCGACGCCGCCACCGGCATGCGGCTCGGCTGACAAGCATAAGGTAAAATAGGATGGAGCAGACTTGGCGCTGGTTCGGACCGGACGACACGGTCAAGCTTTCGCATGTGAAACAGGCCGGCGCCGCGGTTAAGTCACCGTCGAACGGCATCACGCTCTGTACCGGTTCCTACGGCGCCAATCCCGACAATGATCCCGATGCGACCCGACCACGGCCACGCGATCGTCGACGACATAGGCAGACGCGTCAATCCCGGCTATTCCTGCATCGGTCGACTGAAAGGCCTGGCGGAATTGCGCGGCATCATGCGCACGCTTGAGGTTTTGGGTTAAAGCTTGCTTGGCGGACGCCGGAACAAGCGGCCCCCCACCCGGCCTCCGCTTTGCTCGGCCACCCTCTCCCCGTTGGGGAGAGGAGGAGGGGTGACGGCTCGGCATGTCTCTTCTCCCAGCGGGGAGAAGGTGCCGGCAGGCGGATGAGGGGGCGGCTCGCCGCAAACGATATTTTATGTGTACCGGGAGGTTAATATGACGAAGTTGAAAGTAGCAATCATCGGGCTCGGCATGGCGGCGGGCCACCACGCCCGCGCCCTGCTCGATTTGTCCGACAGGATCGAATGCGTTGCGGCATTCAGTCAGACGGCAGCCCGGCGTGAAGCATTTGCCGCCCAATACCCGATCCCTACGACCGGCGATCTCGATGAGATCTTCGCGGATAAGGCGATTGAGGCGGTGCTGATCCTCACCCCGCCAAGCAGTCATCTGGAACTCGTAGAGCGTTGCGCGGAGGCGAAAAAGCATATCCTGCTGGAAAAGCCGCTCGATATCTCGTTCGAGCGCTCCGAGGCGATCGTCCACGCCGCGAGGCAAGCGGGCGTGCTGCTGTCCATGGTGCTGCAGAACCGTTTTCGTGCGGCGGCGCTGAAACTCGACGAGATCGTCAGATCCGACCGGCTGGGACAATTGATCGAGGCGTCTGTCGCGATCCGCAACTGGCGACCCCAAAGCTATTACGACGTCGAAGGCCGCGGGACGATGGCACGCGATGGCGGTGGCGTGCTGCTGACCCAGGGCATCCACACGATCGACCTGCTGCTGAGCTTTGCCGGTACCCCGAAAGACGTCTCGTCCTTCGTCCGCACCAGCCCGATCCATTCGATGGAGACCGAAGACCTGGTGACGGCGACCTTCGCATTCGAAAACGGTGCGATCGGCACGCTGAACGCCACCACCTGCGCCTATCCCGGCCTGCCGGAACGCATCGAGCTGCTCGGCACCCACGGTACGGCAGTCCTGACCGGCGATACGCTGAAGGCCGCCTTCATGGACGGCACCAGCGTCACCGAGGGCGGCCAGAATTCCGGCAGCGGGGCAGGGGCCAATCCGATGGCCTTCGGCCACGAGATGCACCGGGCTCTGATCGGGAATTTCATCGATGCGGTTCGAACCGGTACACCGCTGCGCGTCACCGGCGAGGATGCGCTCAAGGCGCACCGCTTCATCGAGCAGATTCTGGCTGCTGGCCGGTAGACCGTCTCAGAGGCCGGCTGCCTTGCGCAGTTCCTCGGCCATTTTGGCACGCCAGTCCTTGCCGGACGCCTTGAATTTTTCGAGCACGTCCGGATCCAGCCTGAGCGTCACGGCCACCTTCGGCGCCTCGACCTTCGGCCGGCCGCGAGCGGCGATCGCCTGTTCCATTTTTGCGGCCATCTCGGGAAACACTTCCCTGAAGGGCCGCATGCTCGCCATCTCTTCGGCGGTCAGTGGCGGACTGTCGACAGCGTCCCAGTCCTCTTTGGTGTATCCGCGACCAGGGCGAAATTCTTTCTGTTTTTCGTGCTTGATGTTCATTCGACCATGCTCCTCTCATCTTTTCGGGCAGGGCGCATCGAAATGACCGAGATTGCTTCCGAGCCAAGCGCCAGGAATATCACGACGATCGTTCCATCCTTGAGGCGGCCAACAGCTTTGGATCTTGCCTTTCTGGCGGGCGTGGTAACCGCCGTCGCGAAAAACTCGAAATAAAGATCAGCGAAATCGAGACCGTGCTTCTCGAGATTCACAATCCGCTTCGTCTCGTCCCAAATGATCTTCAACTATTATCCGTACACGAAAAATCGCCGCCCGACAACGAGCGACGATGGAACGGTACGAAACCTTTTACAACCCTAAGGATTGAGGGCGGTCAGCAGATCACCGTCTCGGCGATCTTGATGCCGAAACCTTCGAGGCCGACATAGTGGCGCTCGCTGCGGGTGAGAAGCTTTATCGAGGTGACGCCGAGATCCTTCAATATCTGTGCGCCGAGGCCGATTTCCAGCCATTCGCTCTCACGGGCCTGGGCTTCGGCATGGCCCTCCTGGTCCTGGCGCAGCTTGCGGCCGTGGTCCTTCTGGCCGACGCCGACCGAACCTTCTCGCAGGTAGATGATCACGCCGCGACCCTCTTCCTCGATTTTCGCCATGTAACGATCGACCGAGCGCTGCGTGCCGAACACGTCGCGGGTGACGTTTTCGAGATGCAGGCGGACCGGAATATCGACGCCGTCGCGGATGTCGCCGAAGACCACCGCCACATGCTGCATCGGGTCCCAGGGCAGCGAATAGGCATGCGCCTTCGCCTTGCCGTGCGGCGTCTCGACGTCGAACGACGTCTGCAGCTCGATCAGCGTTTCCTTGCGCTGGCGATAGGCGATCAGGTCGGCGACGGAAACCTGCTTTAATCCGTGTTTGGCGGCAAAGTCGGTAACCTGCTGGCCGCGCGTCACGGTGCCGTCGTCATTGACGAGTTCGCAGATGACACCGATCGGCGGAAGGCCGGCGAGCCTGCAGAGGTCGACGGCCGCTTCCGTATGGCCGGAGCGCATCAGCACGCCGCCTTCGCGGGCGATCAGCGGGAAAATGTGGCCGGGCCGCACGAAATCGCTCGCGCCGACATTCGGATTGGCGAGATTGCGGACGGTGAGCGTCCGGTCCTCGGCGGAAATGCCGGTCGTCGTGCCGTGCTTGAAGTCCACGGTGACGGTGAAGGCGGTCGTATGGGCGCTGTCGTTTTCCGCTACCATGGCATTGAGGTTGAGCCGCTTGGCCTCCTCGCGCGGCATCGGCGCGCAGACGATGCCGGACGTGTGGCGCACGATGAAGGCCATCTTGTCGGGCGTGCAGTGGACCGCGGCGACGATCAGATCGCCTTCGTTCTCGCGGTCGTCGTCATCGGTGACGACGACGATTTCGCCGGCTTCGAATGCGCGGAGGGCATCGACGACGCGCTTCTGATCATAGGCCATGGGTGTTGTTTCCTAGAGATTTCGCCCCGTCTGGGCCCGGTCGCGGAGATAGTGATCGGCAATCGCGCATGCAACCATCGCTTCGCCGATCGGCACAGCGCGGATGCCGACGCAGGGGTCGTGGCGGCCCTTGGTACGGACTTCGACATTGTTGCCGTCGACGTCGATCGAGCGCTGCTCGGTGAGAATGGAGGAGGTCGGCTTGATCGCGAAGCGGGCGACCACCGCCTCGCCGGTCGAGATGCCGCCGAGAATGCCGCCTGCATGGTTGGAGAGGAAGATGGGCTTGCCGTCATTGCCCATGCGCATCTCGTCGGCGTCTTCCTCCCCGGAAAGCTCTGCGACGCCGAAACCGTCGCCGATCTCGACGCCCTTGACGGCGTTGATCGACATCAGAAGGCTGGCGATATCCTGATCGAGCTTGCCATAGACCGGTGCGCCGAGGCCGGCGGGCACGCCTTCGGCGATCACTTCGACCACGGCACCGATCGAGGAGCCCGCCTTGCGGATGCCGTCGAGATAGTCTTCCCAGACAGGCACCATCGCTGCATCCGGGCAGAAGAACGGGTTCTGGCCGACCTGATCCCAGTCCCAGTTGGCGCGATCTATTCTGTGCTTGCCGATCTGGATCAGCGCGGCGCGGACTTGCACGCCCGGCACGATCCTGCGGGCGAGCGCGCCGGCGGCAACGCGAGCTGCCGTCTCGCGGGCCGAAGAACGACCGCCGCCGCGATAGTCGCGGATGCCGTATTTGACGTCATAGGTATAGTCCGCATGGCCGGGACGGTAGCGGCGGGCGATCTCGCCGTAGTCCTTGGAGCGCTGGTCGGTATTCTCGATCAGCATCGAGATCGGCGTGCCGGTCGAGATCATCGTCTCGCCATCGGCGTCCATCATCACGCCGGAGAGCACCTTGACGATGTCGTCCTCGCGCCGCTGCGTCACGAAACGCGACTGGCCGGGCTTGCGCTTGTCCATCCAGGCCTGGATTTCCGCAAGCGTGAAGCGGATGCCGGGCGGGCAGCCGTCGACCACGCAGCCGAGTGCCGGACCATGACTTTCACCCCAGGTGGTGACGCGGAAAAGGTGACCGAAAGTGTTGTGCGACATGGCGTTACAGGACCAGCTGTGGCGGAGCTGGCCTTCCGCCAACTTCTGACGCGGTTGTCATATGGAAAAGGTTGCCGGGCGACAAGTGTTTCTTGGCAGAACAGTCGCGGCGGCATTGGTGAACAATGGTGGCTCTAGGCTGCGGCCCTGCGCCAGCCCGCATGCGCGGCTGCGGTGAAATCGTCGAAGGAAAGCGGCCGGGCGAAGGCATAACCCTGGAGCAGGTCGCAGCCAAGTTCGCGCAGAAGGCTCGCATGCTGCATGGTCTCGACCCCCTCCGCCACCGTTTCGACGCCGAGCGAACGGGCGATGTCGATGATCGAGCGGACCAGCGCCCGTTCCTGCGGCGAGGTCAGGATCGGCATGACGAGCTGGCGGTCGATCTTCAGCCGCTTCGGCTTCAGCTTCAGAAGGCTGACGATCGAGGTATGGCCGGTGCCGAAATCGTCGATCTCGATATCGATGCCGAGTTCCTTGATCCGCTGGAGATTGCCGGCAGCCGATGCCTCGCTCTCGTCGAGGAAGATCGATTCCACCAGCTCGAATGAGATTTCGCCGGGCACGATCGCCAGCGTCTGCAGCGTGTCGATCAGCGCTTCGTCATGCAGCCGCTTCGAAGAGACGTTGACGGAAACCTTCGGTATCCGGATGCCGAGCGCCGCCCAGCGCATCTTGTCCTTCAAGACCGTCTGGAGCACGATATGGTCGAGTGCTGCCGAGACGTTCAAATCCTCGGCAATCTTCAGGAACCGGTCGGGCGCAAGAATCCCGTGATGCGGATGGTCCCAGCGGATCAGCGCCTCGACACCGGTGAGCTGGTTGGTACGGGCATCGAACTGCGGCTGGTAGAAGGCGATGAATTCGTCGTTGTCGATGCCGGCCAGCACCTCGTCGGCAGTGCGTTTGTGGCTGACGATCTCGGCCTGCAGGTTCTGTGTGAAGAATTCGTACCGGTTGCGGCCCATGCCCTTCGCCCGGTAGAGCGCGATATCGGCATTGACGAGAGTACGGCGCGCATCGACATTCATGCCGCTTGCCTGGGCGATGCCGATGGATACGCCGCAGCGGCAGGCGAAACCTTCGAAATCGATCGGCTGGTGAAATTCCGCGATGATGCGCTGGGCGAGCTGGCCTATCTCTTCGGCGCTGGAATTGCCGGAGGCGAGGATCACGAATTCGTCGCCGCCGATACGTGCGACGATATCGCTGCCGCGGACGTTGCGCGACAGGATGCGCGAGGCGTGCACGAGCATCGCGTCGCCGGCCGCATGACCGAGCGTGTCGTTGATCTGCTTGAAGCGGTCGAGATCGAGATGCAGGATCGAGAACTTCTGGCGCTCGGTATGGCTGGAGCGCGACAGCCGGTCGAGTTCGATGTCGAGCTTGCGGCGGTTGGCCAGCAGTGTCAGCGGGTCATGCAGGGAATTGTGCTCGATCCGGCTTTTGGCGAGTTCGAGCTCTGCGTTCTTCGCATCGGCCTCGTCCTTGGCAGCCTTGAGTTCCCTGGTCAGGATGGCGTCCTGGGTGACGTCGAAGGCGATGCCCACCACCTTCTTGGATCCGTCGCGCGCCTTGTGCATCTTGCCGATGGAGCGGATGTAGCGGATCGAGCCATCCGGCTGGGGCACGCGCACGACCAGCGGATCCGGCCGGAAGTTCTCCGTGAAATGATAGGAGCTGAGCTTGGCAAGCTCCCGGTCGTCGGGATGGATAAGCTCGATCCAGTCATCGACCCGGACGAAGCCGTTGGTGAAGGGGATGCCATGCAGCTGGCACATGCGGGCATCCCAGGTATCGACCCGGGTTGCCGGGTTCGATTCCCATATGCCGCAGTTATAGGAGTCGAGCGCGAGGTCCAGCTTGGTCGACAGCTCTTCCAGGTCCTGCTCGCGGTTCGACAGTTCATCGAGCGCCAGCTCCAGTTCGGCGTTCTTGATGTCGGTATTTTCTTTGGCGTTGCGCAGCGTCTGGGTCATGACGACGTCGCCGGTGACGTCCCAGACAATTCCCGTGGTGCGCAGCGTACCGTCGGCATTGCGATAGTTTGCACCCGCCGACCTCAGGTATCGCAGAGTGCCGTCCGGCAACTGCACGCGGTAGGTCTCGCTGCAAGGCATGTTGCCGGAGGCGCAGTCGAGGAAATGTGTCTCCGCCGCCGTCCGATCGGGCGGATAGATCGATCCGAGCCAGTCGTAGAGACGATTGCCTTCGCTTGCAGCCGGCTTGTCGTGCAGCCCGGCAGCTCGGCTGTCCCAGAAGAGACTGTTGCTGTTGCCGGTCACCTCCCAGATCCCGATATTGGAAGCTTCCATGGCAAGGTTGAAGCGCTGCGATAGCTCTATCAGATTGAGTTCACGCGCCTTCAGCGCCTCGATATTGCGGTTGCGCTCCGAGATCAGCGAGGTGGCGATGAAGATCGGCACGATCACCGCGAGTGCGGCAATCACGAGGGCGAGGCGGATCACGAGCTGATTGGGCGGCACGATATCCCAGCCGGAACGAGGGGCGGCGAGGAGCGTCCAGTTGGCACCACCGATCGGCACCGTCCATTTCATCGGAGACTGGTCCTCGATGGAATCATTGCCGAAGAAGGCGAAATATTCCGGCCGGTCCACGTCCCGCAGGACGACATTCAGCCACTCGAGATTGATCAGGTTCGGTTTCATCGCCGTGGCGGGGGAGAAGGTGACGCCGGAAGCTTCCATCAGGCCCTGCTTGTCGATCAGCACGGCGATGGCGCCCCACAGGTCGGTGCCGTCCTCTTCCTTCGGCACCGGCACGACCAGGGTCAGGTGTCCCTCCTGGCTGCCGCTCAGCAGCGATACACGGTTCCGGCCGTTGACGGATTTCAGGTCGTCTGCAAGGCGTGGCACATCGATCCTGTCGATCTTGCGTGGCGTGCCGCCGGCAACGCCGTCGCGCGTGATGACCTGGGGAAACTCGAAATTGGGCGCGACCGCGACGCCGGAAAAATGCGTCGCCTCGCCAAGTTCCTTGTCGACGTAATGTTTGAACTCATCAACCGAGCCTTCGGCGTCCTCCCTCAGGGCGTGAGCCAGATGGCCAGCGGCGGCGGTGTCGGTCTCCACGCGCGCAATGAGGCGCCGTGCCAACAGGCCGGCAACGTTTTCCGTCGTCGCCCGAAGGTCGCTGCGAAAGCCCTCGGTATAACGCTGGTCGACGATCACGCCGGTCGAGATCACCGTAAGGGCGATAACGAACGCGATTGCCGTCGGCGTCTTGGTGCTGCGCGCCAAGCGCAGTGACTTGGAACCGGACGACGGCCAGAATTTCACGCGCGCGAACCTTCTCATTAACCCCTGTGGCATGACGGAACAGCCTATGGGGAGGGGGTTAATTTACGCTTTCATCCCACCCTACAAACTTTGGCGCGATTTATTGTACGAATACTTTGAATAATTTCGCCGGCGTGACTGGCTCGGCCGCAAGGCGGCATTCGGTTCTCGAAAAGCGTTAACTATCAGCTCATTACTTATACGGAAAATGTCATGGTGCCGGGCGATTTTCGCCACAATCAGCAGGCTATCTGTGCGTCGAAACGAGACATCATCGACCTCATCAAGGCTTTCGACCATGCGCATCCTGATTGCTGCTCTGCTTGCCACGGCCAGCGTCTTTTCGCCCCTCAACAGCTGGGCGCAAAGTGCCGATGTCGAAGCCACGATCAAGGCCGTGGACGCAAAGGCGCTCAACTTCACGCTGGACGACGGAAAGACCTATAAGGTGCCCGAGGAGTTCAATTTCGAAGGCCTGAAGGCGGGCGTCAAAGTGCTGGTCTTCTACACGGTTGTCGATGGCAACCGCGTCGTCGACGACCTTCAGATCGTCCAGTAAGACTGAAGATTTAGCGAAGTATAATTTAGAATATCCGATGCGCAGGGTTGGCGCAGTTCAGAGCCATTGTATCCGGTTGTTGCGGGTATCGACCTCGAGGATGCGATCCTGCGGGGTCGGAACGGTGGCGGCCTCGTCCTCGTCGAGGTTGCCGATCAGCCGGAAGAGCGAGCGGATCACCCCGCCATGGCTGACGCAGACGGTCGGACCGTCGAGGGATTGCAGCCAGGCGCCGATCCGCCAGCAGAGGATCTCATAGCTCTCCGCAGACGCCCCCGGCGGGATGAAACTCCACTTCTGTTCGGCGCGCGCGCTCAATCGCTCCGGAGAAACATGGCTGATTTCCTCGAGCGTGTGGCCCTCCCAGTCGCCGAAGGAGACTTCGATCAGCCGCTCGTCGGTCCCGTAGGCGAGGGGATCGAGGCCCATGGCGGTGCGCAGCCGTTCCATGGTTTCGCGGGTCCGCGACAGGGGGCTGGCGATGAAGCGAAACCCGTCCGCCGCGCCGATCATCTCGCGCAGCCGCTCGCCGTTCCGCGTTGCCTGAGAACGGCCGAGCGTATTGAGCGGAATATCCTGCTGGCCCTGGAGCCGGCCTTCGGCATTCCAGTCCGTCTGCCCGTGGCGGATCATGTAGATGAGCACGGCAGACGTCCCTGGAACAGCATCAGTCCTTGATGACCGAAATGTCCGGCGCATCGACGGCCTTCATGCCGACGACATGGTAACCGCTATCGGCATGATGGGTTTCGCCGGTGACGGAACGCGACAGGTCGGACAGCATATAAAGGCCGACATCGCCCACTTCCTCGATGGTGACGGTACGGCGCAGCGGCGCATTGTATTCGTTCCATTTGAGGATGTAGCGGAAGTCGCCGATGCCGGAAGCGGCAAGCGTCTTGATCGGCCCGGCCGAGATCGCGTTGACACGGATGTTCTTCGGACCCAGATCGACGGCGAGATATTTGACGCTGGCTTCGAGTGCCGCCTTGGCAACGCCCATGACGTTGTAGTTCGGCATGACCTTTTCGGCACCGTAATAGGTGAGGGTCAGCATCGAGCCGCCGTCGGTCATCAGCTTTTCCGCCCGCCTTGCGACGGACGTGAAGGAATAGACCGAAATCTGCATCGTCTTGGCGAAATTGTCCGCCGAGGTGTCGACATAGCGGCCGGTCAGCTCGTCCTTGTCGGAAAAGCCGATCGCATGCACCAGGAAGTCGATCTTGCCCCAGTGTTTTTCGAGGTTGTCGAAAACCTCGTCGATGGTCGATTCGTCGCCGACGTCGCAATGGCCGGCCATGTAGGCGCCCAACTCGGCGGCGAGCGGCTCAACGCGCTTCTTGAGTGCATCGCCCTGGTAGGTGAACGCGACTTCCCCCCCATGCTGGTGGATGGCCTTGGCAATGCCCCACGCGATCGAACGATTGTTGGCAACGCCCATGATGAGACCGCGTTTGCCTGCCATGAGGCCGGAAGCCTGAACCATTCATAGTCCCCTGATACCTTAGATGAACGCTGCCTATGACATAGGCGGCTCAAGGGTTCAAGCAGACTTGGATCATCTCGTGTTAGTAGCCGTAACAAAGGGTGCTTAGCGGTGAATACCGACGCAAAACTGTCATACTAGACGATGCCGTCAGACATACAGCCCGTGACGCATGTGCCGCATCAGGTCGGTGACCTTTTCGTTCGGTTTTTCCCACAGGACGACGCGCAGTTCGACGACGAGATCGCCGCGGCCGCCGGCATCGTCATGAAGGCCCAGGCCGTTCAGCCGGACCGTCTGGTCGGAACCGGACCATGCCGGAATGCTGATGCTGCGGTTGCCTTCCGGCGTCTCGACCGACGCGTCCCCGCCAAGCACCGCGTCTTCGAGCGAAATCGACAAGGTCGTGTGAAGATCGAAACCCTCGACGCGGAAACGGCTGTCGCGGGAAACTTTGATCGAGGCGAGAAGATCGCCGGATTTCATGCCGGCGAGCTTGAGGCCCTGGCCCTTGAGCCGCGCCACATGGCCTTCCGTCATGCCTTTTTCCAGCACAAGGCGGACTTCGCGGTCGTCGGCCATCTTCAGCGTGACCGCGTTGAGCTTCAGGAGGTCCTCCAAGGTCACCGTTGCCTCGACGGAAATATCCGGAGCCTTTTCGGGAGCAGGCGTCGTGCCGCGGAAGCGGCGCACGATGGAGGCGATCAGGTCGATGGCAAGCGCCGGCAGGGGCGGTCTTTCGCTCCCAGATGCATCTGCCTTGGCCGTTTCCGTCGAATCGCCGTTCGCCGGTGCCGAGCCGCCCGTGTGAGATTTTGCCTGGTCGGCCGCCGCGGCGCCGAAGATACGCTCGATCATGTCCTCGGGCGTTTCTCCTGCCGGGCCGGATTGGTTCTGAGGATGAGCCTGAGATTGGGCCTGGGACTGGGACTGCGATTGGCCGCGCGCCTGCGCCTGTCCCTGTGCCTGGGGTTTGGCGTTTTGCGCATTGGTCTTGGCGAGTTCTTCCATGACCTTTTCGGCGTTGGCCTTTGCGGCCTTGGCGCGCTCGGCGGCTTCGCGGGCGGCATTGCGCTGCTGCATGATGGTCTGGTGCATCTCGGCGGCCCTGTCGTATCGCTTGCGGCGCTCGGGATCCTTCAGGACCTCGTAGGCCTGGCCGATCTCTGCGAAACGGCTCGTCGCAGACGGATCGTCCTGGTTCTGGTCGGGATGAACGGTCTTGGCCTTGGCGCGCCAGGCTGCCTTGATTTCGTCGGGCTCGGCATTGCGCTTCACGCCGAGAAGAGAATAGGGATCACGCATTGTGGGACCACCGGTTACTTGAAACGGCAGGCCCCCGCTTGATCCTTGGACCCCCGATACTCGTCACAACTCCGACAGCCATCGGCCGGTTCCTCATGTTCCGGACAGATTACTGCTTACATCAGGCGAGCCTATGTTAGGACTTGTGAATCAGTGGTTACGCGGTAGCCAGTCGTACTCATTAAGGTAAACGAATGGTTTCCGCGGGCTTTCACGGAAATGCCTGAAACGGATTTTGCAACGCGTCGGTTTTTGGGGGAGGGGCGGCCGCGACTACTGGCGGTCGAAGGCCGTCAGCATCCAGTCGCCGCTGCCGGTCAGGCAGGTCTGGCCGGAGAACATGGCGATACCCTCGTAGGAATGCCGCGTGGTGGTGAAGGCGCGGCAGATCTGCTCGCCGTTGCGGGCCTCGCGGATTTGCGAGACGACGCCGGCGCTGCCGGTCGTGGTATTCGCCCACGGAACTGAGGCCGCTCCGACCTTGGCAAGATCGGCCGAGGAGACGGCGTTACGCACCGTCGCCTCGTCGGAAAGCGTCGCACCGGTAGGCTGAGACGCGCTAGGCACGGTGCCGGTCGCGATCGAGCGGTCGACTTTGGGCGCGCTTCCGAAAAGATCGAGGCTGCTGGTACAACCGGCAAGCGAAAGCCCTGCAAGGCAGAGGGCGGCTGCCCGTCTGCCGAGGAGAAACGACCTCTTTGTCCGGCTCTTCGACTTTGCTATCACTACCACCGTGCGTCCTGTCCGACTGAAAAACTCGGGCATTTTTCATGAGATTGGGAGTATTTTATTCAATATGTCTGAGAGCGGGTTAACAACTGGTGACTTCACCGCCGAGAACGAACCTTTCGCGCTTTTCGGTTCCTGGCTGAAGGATGCCGAGAGCTCAGAACCCAACGATCCGAATGCCGTTGCGGTTGCGACCGTCGACGAAAACGGCATGCCGAACGTTCGCATGGTCTTGTTGAAGGGGTATGACGAAAACGGTTTCGTCTTCTATACCAATTTCGAAAGCCAGAAGGGCCGCGAGATCCTCGGCCAGAAAAAGGCGGCGATGTGCTTCCACTGGAAATCGCTGCGTCGCCAGGTTCGCCTGCGCGGCGAGGTGGAGGTGGTGGGCGATACCGAGGCGGACGCCTATTACGCCTCGCGCCCCCGCGGCAGCCGCATCGGCGCCTGGGCGTCGAAACAGTCCCGTCCGCTCGAAACCCGCTTCGCGCTCGAAAAATCGGTAGCCGAATACACCGCCCGCTACGCGATCGGCGACATTCCGCGCCCGCCCTACTGGTCCGGTTTCCGCATCAAGCCGCTGTCGATCGAGTTCTGGCACGACCGCCCGTTCCGCCTGCACGACCGCATCGAATTCCGGCGCGCCGTTGCCGACGGTCCGTGGGAAAAGGTGCGGATGTATCCGTGATCTGTCATTGACCAGGCATGTGTTAGCATCTAGATTATACGGAAATGCGTATATCGAGGTCGAAGATGGAACGCCTGGTCTTTGAAAATATCTTTGATGTCGTCACGGAGGATCCGATCGAGGCCGCCGACCTGCGGTTTCGCTCGGACCTGCTGACGACCCTGATCGCCATCTTCGAAGACAGGAAATGGAAGCAGGCGGATATCGCCGGGGCGCTCGACATTCCTCAACCCCGCGTCAGCGAATTGATGCGCGGGAAGATACATCTGTTCTCGGCAGACAAGCTGATCGGCTATCTTGCGAAGCTCGGCGTTCGCCTGAAACCGTCCTTCAGCGCCGAGCACAGGGTGATCTGCGAGGTGGTCGAGGCGGCCTGATCTATTTGCGACTTTTGACGATTTGCAGCATCGTCTTGTGGCGATCCTGGACCGTATCCATTGCCTTGCGGTCGACGCCATTCGTCGTCTTGGTGAAGGCGTGGAGAATGAAAACCGTATCGAGATATTTGGCGCAATAGATGGCGCGATAGGCCGGGCTCCCGTTCTCGATGAGCTCTATGACGCCGTTACCGACGCCCTTCAGATGCTTGAAGTCCGAAAGAGGCTGGAGCCCTTCCTGGACGCGCTGGAGGTCGTTGGCGAACTGGATCTGGATATCTTTTGGAAGTTCCTGGAAGGCCTTTTTCGCGGAAGAATTCACGAATTCAAAGGACTTCGCCATGTTTCACCGCCCGATCGCGAACGGGATGCCTGAGGCGAGGGCCGAGACGTAGCGCGGCTGCTGGTAATAGCCGTTGAGCGAGATGCGGGGCAGGCCGGTGAGCCGGTTCATGGATCTGGCGCATAGCGTGCCGGGCTGGGTCGTCACCGCGGCAGAAAAGCCGAGTTCCTTGGCAATCGCGCAGTCGCGCTCGGAGACCGCGGCGCGGCTGCCATAGGGATAGGCGATCGTATCCGGCCGTTCGCCGGTCAAAGCCTCGATCCAGTCGGCGGACTGCTTCATTTCCGCCCGGGCGTCTTCCGCCGAAAGCCGGGCGACGGCCCGGTGGCTTATTGTATGGGCACCGAGCGAAGCCAGCGGATGGGCGGCGACCGAGCGGAGTTCCTCGGCATTCATGGTGAGGTCGGCGGTGATCTTCAGCGGATCGACGCCGTGTTTTCTCGCCAGCGCATCGATCCGCGAGACGGCGGTGGATTCCTCGACTTCGAGGGCATAGCTGGAAAACCGGTCGAAGGCGTCGAACTTGCGGGCCTCGGAGGTGAGGTCGAGGATTTCAGGCCCGCCGCCGAAATCGAAGCTCACTTCCCGCTCGCGTCCGAGCAGTTCGGCGACCGTCTCCCACCAGAGCGAATGGGTCCGCTCGGCAAATCCGCGGGTGACGAAAATGGTGAAGGGCACGCCGTGGCGGGCAAACACGGGCAGCGCGTATTCGGCATTGTTGCGGTAGCCGTCATCGAGCGTGAAGGCCGCGAACGGCTGCTTGGTCGGCGCGGCAAGCCGTGCCGGCACGTCGCTCAAGGGGACGAATTCGTAACCTTCGGCCGAAAGCCGCTCGATCGCTTCGCCGAGGAAATCCGGCGTCACTTCCAGATGGCCGCTCGGCTGCAGTGGCCGGCTCTGTTTCGGCCGCACATGGTGGAGCGTGAAAATGGCGCCGTGGCCGCGGGCATTGGGCATCATCCCGGCACGTGCAAGTGCAGCAGCCATGTCGAGGCCGCCGGCGACAAGCCGGCGTTTGACATCCCGGCGCCAAAGCGCCTGAAACCTCTCCCTGGTATTCCCCACCGCGATCACGCCCACGTTACTTCGTAGTGCGCGACCCTACTGCCGGACGGGTTAAGCCTTGCTGAACAAAGAGGGGCTTGATTTTGGTCAGGGCCGCAGCGCGTCGAAAAGCGGCAGGCTGACGATCGCCGCCATGGCGATCAGCATGAAGCAGATGCGCCGAAAGGTGCCTTCGGAGGCAAAGCCGAACAGTTTCGAACCGGCGAGCACACCGAGGCCGTAACCCGGCCCGGCGATTAGCGCGAGCGCAAGAACGTCGAGGGTCAAAAGGTGGCCGACGATATAGGCGGTGGCGGAGATCACCGTCGAAAGCGCGAAGTAGAGGATGAGATTGGCGCGCACGGTGAGCGGCGGGATGGCACCGCCGAGCCAATAGGCGACGACCGGCGGACCGGAGAGTTGCGCGGCACCGCCGAACAGGCCGGCAAGCGCTCCGACGCCGATCGTCAGCGGCGTTCTTGGTTTGCCGTGGTAACGCCAGCCGGAAATCAGGAAGACCAGCAGAAAGAGCACAACGACCGAGATCAGCCACCGCAGCGCCGTCGGATCGATCACCGCCAGCAGCGTCGTTCCGGCCGGCACGCCGATCAGCGTCCCGATCAACATCGTGCCCACCTCGCGGCGGTTGGCGCGCTTCCAGCCGTCCGGCACCATGCCGAGTGTCGTCACACCGTCGATGACCAGCAGCAGGGCAGGGGCGATCTTCGGCCCAACGGCAGCACCGGCGAGTGGAACGAAGATCAGCGCGCCGCCGAAACCGGAAAACCCGCGCGCCAGCCCGGCGATCAGCGCGGAGAGGAACAGAAAGACGAGCTGTGCCGGCCCATGGCCCGGAATCCATGCATCCAGCAAAGCGGAAATCGGGTTGGCGGAATCCATGGAAAATGCCGTATGCAGATGGGATCGAGTAGCCCGCACCTGCCGGGATTTGGATGAGGGTGTCAAGCAAACCCTCTGGACACGGCGCGGGAATCGGCATTCTCCTGTGGATACAAAAGGAGAACGTCATGCTGGGCAAACTTACCGAACAATTCGAGGCCGCATCCGCGGATTACGCCGAAACCCACGGAATGGTCCGCGATGTCGACTGGTTTCTCCTGAAGCTGCAGGAGGAGATGGGCGAGCTGACCCAGACCTGGAACCGCGCCACCGGCCGCGGACGGAAGAAGGGCAGGAGCGACGAGGCTCTCGCCAGCGACCTCGCCGACGAGACGGCCGATCTTCTCGGCCACGTCCTGCTGTTTGCCCGCAACAATCGGATTGACCTGGCAGCGGCGATCGAGCGGAAATGGCTGTTCAGGCCGGATGAGGGGTGAGGTTTACTGCCCGCCGTCTCGCATCGGGAATTTCAGGATGAGAGTTTTACCGACGTGGTCGTTCCCATGGCGGCTCGGATGAATTCGCTTTTGGCCGACGTATATCCGTCCCCATCTAGCGGGAATTCCAAGGCAAGGTCCCGTTTCAATCTCTCGTAGGCGGCGGCCAGATCGGCATCGGCTCTTAACCGATCGCGAAAGAGCATTCGTTTCCGATGGGTCTCGTTGTCCGGCGGGCAGAGATAGACGCGCTGTCCCGGCTCTCCGCGGAGCAGAAACGCCCAGACGCCGTCGCCATGCCTTGAGCCGCGCGGCTCGTATCCTAGAGAATGAAGAAGGGTGGAAGAGGCCGGAATGTCGGTGGTCGAGCGGAGTGTCACGTCGATGTCGATCAGCGGCTTGGCGGCGAGGCCCGGTACGGAGGTACTGCCGACATGGTCGATCGAAACGACCATGTCGCCGAGAAGCGCCGCAAGGCCATGCGCCGCCTCCGCAAAACATGCCGGCCAGGAAGGGTCGTAATCGACGATCTCGACCGGCGTCGGCATGAGGCCTTACGCCTTCGTCCCGCCGACCGTCACCTGGTCCATCCGCAGATGCGGCTGGCCGACGCCGACGGGGACCCATTGGCCGCCCTTGCCGCAATTGCCGATGCCGGTGTCGAGCTTCATGTCGTTGCCGACCATCGAGACGCGGCGCATCGCATCTGGGCCGTTGCCGATCAGCATGGCGCCCTTGATGGCGGGGCCGATTTTGCCGTTTTCGATCATGTAGGCCTCGGTGCAGCCGAACACGAACTTGCCCGAGGTGATGTCCACCTGGCCGCCGCCGAAGGAGACGGCGTAAATGCCCTTTTTCACCGAGGCGATGATTTCTTCGGGCGATTTGTCGCCGCCGAGCATGTAGGTATTGGTCATCCGCGGCATTGGCGTATAGGCATAACCCTGGCGGCGGCCGTTGCCGGTCGGTTGAACGCCCATCAGCCGGGCGTTCTGGCGATCCTGCATGTAACCGACGAGCTTGCCGTTCTCGATCAGCACGTTGTAGGCGGATGGCGTGCCTTCGTCGTCTATGGTGAGAGAGCCGCGGCGGTTGTCGATCGTGCCGTCGTCGACGACGGTGACGCCGGGGGCCGCGACCATCTCGCCGAGCAGGCCCGCAAAGGCCGAGGTCTTCTTGCGGTTGAAATCGCCTTCCAGCCCGTGGCCGACCGCCTCGTGGAGCATCACGCCCGGCCAGCCGGAGCCGAGCACGACGTCCATCGTGCCCGCCGGAGCGTCGATGGCGGTCAGGTTAACGAGCGCCTGGCGCAGCGCCTCGTCGGCGCCGGTCTGCCAGTTGCCTTCCGTCACGAAATCGCCGAAGCCGATGCGGCCGCCAGTGCCGAACGAACCGCTCTCCTGCCGGTCGCCGTCGCCGACGACGACGGAAATGTTGATGCGCGTCATCGGGCGGATGTCCTGCACCCGGTGCCCATCGGCGCGCAAGATGTCGACCACCTGCCAGCTTGCGGAGACCGTTGCCGTCACTTGCCGCACCTTGTCGTCCTTGGAGCGCAGATAGGCGTCGATATCGGTGAGCAGCTTGACCTTCTCCTCGAAGCTAGGGGATCCGATCGGGTTCTCGTCACCGTAATATTTCTTGTTGGTGCGCTGGGGAGCGGCCGCGTAGGAACCGGAATAACCGGCGGTGACGGCCCGCACCGCATCCGAAGCGCGGGACAGCGCTGCCGCCGAAAGCTCGCCTGCATGGGCATAACCGACCGCTTCCCCGGCGACCGAGCGCAGCCCGAACCCCTGGTCGGTGTTGAACGAACCGCCCTTCAGGCGGCCGTTGTCGAAGGTCAGCGATTCCGCCTGGGCATGTTCCACGAAAAGCTCGCCGTCATCGGCGCCGGTAAGCGCCTCGGAGAGGATCGAGCGCAGCTTGGTCTCGTCGCAGTCGAAAAGGTTGAGAAGGTCGGTGTTCATGGGTGCTCCTTCGGCGCTGCCCTATGAAGACGCGCGCTCTGCTCCAACCGATGTAGGTCCGGGGAGGGACCGAAGCAAGCCTATCCTGCGAGCTCAGGCGTGTTTGCGGCGGAAGATCATGCCGATGACCACGGCAACGAGGGCCGCCGCAAGGCCGTACCAGGTCACGGCATATTGCAGGTGGCTGTTCGGCAGGTCGAACTGGGTGACGCCGCCTTTGGGCCAGCCGCCCGGATTGACGATCGAGCCATCGGCATCCACGAAGAACTGCACGACCTTCGACGCATCGATACCGGTGGTCGAGGCCATGGCGTCGAGATCCTTCCAGAAGAAGATGTTCTTGGCGAGATCGTTGTCCGGAACGATCGAGGACGGCTTTTCGCCAAGCCGCACCCGCGCATAACCGGTGACGGTCTGCTGGCCGGCAACCTCCCCGGCCGCACGGGTTTTCGGGTCCTTCATCTCATAGGGCACGAAACCGCGGTTGACGAACAGGATGCGGCCGTCGGCAAGCGTCATCGGGGTGTAGACGTAGAAGCCGGTCCGGCCGCCGAAGGTCGCGAAGAAATGCCGCTCACTGGCGTGGTCGAAGGTGCCGGTGACCGATATCCGGCGGTATTCGATATCGCCGCCGGATTTTTCGATCGCCTCGATATCGGAAAGCGCGACGGGTGCCGTCGCCCTCCGCTGAGCGATATCGGCGAGCAGGCCTTCCTTCCAATGCAGCCGCTCCACCTGCCAGGTGCCGAGCGACAGCAGGATGGCGAGCGCCGCCAGCACCACGACGGCGGTCGCGATCACCCGGCCAGGGCCGCGGGCGGGCGTCTTATCCGATGTGGTTCGCGAGGGAGCCTTGGTTGCCATTCGTTCCAGTCCTCAAAAAGCAGAAGGGCGGCTTGTCGCCGCCCTCCCGGAATTCATGTCCCCTGGCTCAATGGGCGAGCGGTGCGCCCCAGCCACCCCAGATGTAGATGGCGAAGAAGAGGAACAGCCACACCACGTCGACGAAATGCCAGTACCAGGCGGCGGCTTCGAAGCCGAAATGCTGGGTGGGCGTAAAACCGCCGTTGATCGCGCGCAGCAGGCAGACAGCCAGGAAGATCGTGCCGACCAGGACGTGGAAGCCGTGGAAGCCGGTCGCCATGAAGAAGGTCGCGCCGTAGATCGAGTTCGAGAACGCGAACGGAGCGTGGATATACTCGTAAGCCTGGACGCAGGAGAACAGGATGCCGAGTGCGACGGTCAGCGCCAGACCGCTGATCAGGCCCTTGCGGTCGCCGTGCAGCAGCGCATGGTGAGCCCAGGTGACGCAGGTGCCGGACAGAAGCAGGATGACCGTGTTGTAGATCGGCAGGTGCCAGGGGTCGAGCACCTCGACGCCCTTCGGCGGCCACTGACCGCCGAGGAACTCGACGCGGGTCGCCTGGATCGCCTCGTTGGCGTAGAGGCTGGCATCGAAAAAGGCCCAGAACCAGGCGACGAAGAACATCACTTCCGAAGCGATGAACATGATCATGCCGTAGCGCAGATGCAGCGAGACGACGCGGGTATGGGCGCCCGAATTGCCTTCCTTGACCGTGTCCGTCCACCAGCCGATCATCGTGTAGATGATGATCGCCAGGCCGCCGTAGAACCACCATGGGCTCGCCCAGTTAAGGCCGAAAAGATGAAACTCGCCGCCCTTCAGATAGCGCATGTAGGCGACGCCGCCGAAGGTCATGACGAAGGCGCCGAGCGAAGCCAGGATCGGCCACGGGCTCGGATCGATGATGTGGTAGTCGTGATTTTTCTGATGCGCGTCGGCCATGTCAGAATCCCCGGATGAATGCCTGCTCCGCCGGAAAACCGGCGAACCCTCTTAAAGTTTCCCCACGCCTGTGTTCTGGGCGCCCGTCTTCGGGGCGCCTGCCTTCGGGCCTTCCGGCAGAGCCGCGACCGGTTTGCCCGGCTCGCTCGGATAGAAGGTGTAGGACAGGGTGATCGTCTTGATGTTCTTGGTCTCTTGGGCCGTGGCGAACTCCGGGTCAACGAAGAACACCACCGGCATCTGGACCGACTGGCCGGGCTGCAGCGTCTGCTCGGTGAAGCAGAAGCACTCGACCTTGTTGAAATAGGCGCCCGCTTCCATCGGCGTGACGTTGAACACCGCACTGCCCGTCGTCGGCTTCGACGAGCGGTTGGTCGCGGTATATTCGATCTGCACGGTCTCGCCGATCTTCGGACTGACCGACTTGGCGGGCATGAACTCCCAGTTCAGGCCCGGCGAAATGTTGGCGTCGAACGTCACCTGGATAGGCTTGTTCAGGATCTTGTCGGAATACTGCTCGACGCGCTGGGTCGTGCCGTTATAGCCGGTGACCTGGCAGAACAGCCGGTAGAGCGGAACGGAAGCATAGGCGGCGCCGACCATGCCGGCCACGAAAACGGCGCAGCCGGCGAAGATCGCGCTGTTGCTGACCCGCTTTGCCTGACCGTTCTGATTGACGTCCGTCATCGCTCCACCCTAGTTCCCGACTCCGCCGATTTTCACCAGCGTCATGATGTAGAAGAGGACCACGAGCCCGGCGAGAACGATGCCGAGCGCGACATTGCGGTTGCGGCGGGACTTCCTCTGGGCTTCGCTGAGCTTGATCTTTTCCATCACAGCAGACCTCCCACGAGGTGCGGCAGTCCCGCGAGCAGCCGGTCGGCCAGGAGGCCTGAGAAGATCGCAAAGAGATAGAAGATCGAATAGGCGAACATCTTCTTCGCCGGCATCATCTTCTCATCGCCGTCGGGCATGCGCCGGACGGCGATGGAACAGATGACGAAGATCGCGCCGAGCAAGGCGGCGAAGATGCCGTAACCGAGGCCGGCAAGGCCGGTGAGGGTGGGGGCGACCGCGATCACTGCGGTCAGCACCGCATAAACGATGATCTGGTTCTTGGTCGAGGCCTCGCCTGCGACATTGGGCATCATCGGCACGCCGACCGAGCCGTAGTCGCGCATCTTGAAGAGCGCGAGTGCCCAGAAATGCGCCGGCGTCCACAGGAAGATGATCAGGAAAAGCAGGATGCTGTCGAGCGATACGCCGCCCGTGACGCAGGCCCAACCGATCATCGGGGGAAATGCACCGGAGGCGCCGCCGATGACGATGTTCTGCGGCGTCGAGCGCTTCAGCCACATCGTGTAGACGACGGCATAAAAAAAGATCGTGAAGGCGAGCAGGCCGGCCGAGAACCAGTTGACCGCAAGACCGAGGATGACGACCGAAAAAACCGAGAGCGTCAGGCCGAAGGCAAGCGCTTCCTGGGGCAGGATGCGGCCCGCCGGGATCGGGCGCTTGGCGGTGCGGGTCATGACCGCGTCGATATCGGCGTCGTACCACATGTTCAGTGCACCCGAGGCGCCGGCGCCGACCGCGATGCAGAGAATGGAAATCACGCCGAGGACCGGGTTGATCTGACCCGGCGCGAGAATGAGACCGGCGAATGCGGTGAAGACCACGAGCGACATCACCCGCGGCTTCAGGAGTTCGAAGAAATCGCGCGCACTCGCTTCCGAGAGGCGTGAGCCTCCATCGGTGCCGAGAGCGTCGTGATTGTCCATAACCGTCATTGAACCGTCCTGTTTGGTATTTCAAGGCATCGCGTTGCCGCGATGCCCTTTTTCAAGGATCTAGCGCTTACTTGATGCGCGGCAGCTGTTCCCACTGGTGGTACGGCGGCGGCGAAGAAAGCTGCCATTCCAGCGTGGTCGCACCTTCGCCCCACGGATTGTCGCCGGCGACGCGCTTCTTTGCGAAGGCTTCCCAGACGCCATAAAGGAAGATCAGCACGCCGACGAAGGAGATGTAGGAGCCGATGGAGGAAACATAGTTCCAGCCGGCAAACGCATCCGGATAGTCGATGTAACGGCGCGGCATGCCGGCGAGACCCAGGAAATGCTGGGGGAAGAACACCAGGTTGACGCCGATGAACATGACCCAGAAATGCAGGTTGCCGATCCGCTGGCTGTACATGTAGCCGAACATTTTCGGGAACCAATAGTACCAGGCCGCGAAGATGGCGAAGACCGCGCCGAGCGACAGAACGTAGTGGAAGTGGGCCACGACGTAATAGGTGTCGTGCAGCGAGCGGTCGAGGCCGGCATTGGCGAGCTGGACGCCCGTGACGCCGCCGACGGTGAACAGGAAGATGAAGCCGATCGCCCAGATCATCGGCGTCGAGAAGGTCAGCGACCCGCCCCACATCGTGGCGATCCAGGAGAAGATCTTGATGCCGGTCGGAACCGCGATGACCATCGTCGCGAAGACGAAGTAGCGCTGCGCATCGAGCGACATGCCGACCGTGTACATGTGGTGGGCCCAGACGATGAAGCCGACGGCGCCGATCGCGACCATGGCGTAAGCCATGCCGAGATAACCGAAGACCGGCTTCTTAGAGAAGGTCGAGACGATGTGGCTGACGATGCCGAAACCGGGCAGGATCAGGATGTACACTTCCGGGTGGCCGAAGAACCAGAACAGGTGCTGGTAGAGGATCGGGTCACCGCCGCCTTCCGGCGAGAAGAAGGTCGTGCCGAAGTTGCGGTCGGTCAGAAGCATGGTGATGGCGCCCGCCAGAACCGGCAGCGAGAGCAGCAGCAGGAAGGCGGTGACCAGCACGGCCCAGGCAAACAGCGGCATCTTGTGCAGCGTCATGCCCGGAGCACGCATGTTGAGGATCGTGGTGATGAAGTTGATCGCACCGAGGATCGAGGAGGCGCCGGCGACGTGCAGCGAGAAGATCGCCAGGTCGACGGCCGGACCCGGATGCCCCATGGTCGCGAGCGGCGGATACATGGTCCAGCCACCGCCGACGCCGTAAGCGCCCGCAGGACCTTCGACGAACATCGAAAGCAGCAGAAGCAGGAAGGCCGGCACGATCAGCCAGAAGGAGATGTTGTTCAGGCGCGGGAAGGCCATGTCCGGCGCGCCGATCATGATCGGCACCATCCAGTTGGCGAAACCGCCGATCATCGCCGGCATGACCATGAAGAAGATCATGATCAGCGCGTGGCCGGTGGTGAACACGTTGAACATGTGCTTGCCGCCGTCGATGGCAGCATCGCCCTGGAAGCCGTAGACCATCGAGGCCAGACCATGGAAGATCTGGATGCCCGGTTCCTGCAGCTCCATGCGCATGGCGACGGAGAGAAGCCCGCCGACGATGCCCGCGAAGATCGCGAAGATCAGGTAGAGCGTGCCGATGTCCTTGTGGTTGGTCGAAAACAGCCAACGCTGAGCAAAGGTCGGCGTGTGCGAATGATCATGATGATCGTCGTGGGCATGCGCATCATCGTGAGAGGTGCGAGCATGAGCGTGATCGTCGTGAGCGGAATGTCCAGCCATTGTCCTCACTCCTCTGTATTACTTGGATTCATTTGCCGCGACGGCAAAATTGCCGGCAGGCTTGTCGACCGCAGCCACGAGAGCCTTGTAGGCGCCCGGCAGGTCGGTCGCAGCAGCTGCGAGCCAGGTCTTGTACTTGTCTTCCGAGACGACGCGGATGGCGATCGGCATGTACGCGTGGTCCTTGCCGCACAGTTCGGAGCACTGGCCGTAATAGAGGCCTTCCTTCTCTGCCTTGAACCAGGTTTCGTTCAGGCGGCCCGGAACGGCATCGATCTTGAGCCCGAAAGCCGGCATTGCGAAGGCGTGGATGACGTCGGACGGAGCGGCGGTCACCAGCACGCGCACGGTCTTGTTGACCGGAATGATCATTTCGTTGTCGACGGCGAGAAGACGCGGATAGACGGCAGGATCGGTCTTGCCGGCGGCGGCGCGGTCCTGGTCCTTCAGCATGAAGCTGTCGAAGGCCACCGGTGCCGGCGTGCCTTCATATTCATAATTCCACTGCCATTGGGTGGCGGTGGCCTTGACCGTCATGTCCGATTCCGGAATTTCGAGCTGGGCATTCAGGAGATTGAAGGAGGGAATGGCGAGGAAGAAGAGGATGAGAACCGGGCCAAGCGTCCAGATGATCTCGATCGCCGTATTGTGGCTGGTCCGCGACGGTACCGGATTGGCGCTGGCGCGGAACTTGACGACGACGACGACCAGCAGGGCCAGAACCAAAAGCGTGGTCGGCACGATGAACCACAGCGTATAGTGGTTGAACCAGCGGATCTGGTGCATGATCGGCGTTGCTGCCGCCTGGAAATCAATCTGCCACGGATGCGGCTGGTCCGCAAAACCTGCGGAAGCAAAGAGCAGACAGATGAGCGCCGTCATCACTGCAAAAGCCCTGTTCATCACTACATATCTCCCCATGCGTCTGATCTCGATCAAACCGAACGCAGAATCCAAGCTATATGGTCTGCTTCAATCACAGTTTGCCTGCCGCCGCAATATCTGGCGGGAAAAGCCCGTGCGGCATTTTTGCGCCTCGGGGATAAGCTTGGAATCCCGCGATAATCAGGGGCTGTAGCTCGCTTTTCCGACCCGGCCGACATCGTATTTCAACGGCCTTCCACATCTCCGGCCGCGTCATTATAGACCGTACGAGGGCCAAAATCCGGCTTTTTCCTGATAAAAGTGACGGCTGGGCCACGTGGCCCGGCGGGTCCCACTTTCGCCGTACTCCACTGGAAAGAGGTCAGGGCTTTTCATTTCGTCTAGTGAACGACAAGAATAGCCGCACTGATTCGTCTTCCAGAGGTTTCCATGGGTCGTCCCTCCCTGATCTGCGCCGGTCTAGCCGTGATGCTTGCAGCCGCCGTTTCGCTTCCCGCGTTCGCGCAGCAGCCGCAACCCGGCCCGCGGCCCGCGGCACCCCAGCCGGCCCCCGTTCCGGCACAGGGCGCCAAGCCGGGACCACAGGCACCCCGGCCGGCGCCGAACGGGCAGGCCCAGCAGCCTTCGGGGCAGCAGGCGCAGCCCCCGGGCAACGTGCGCGAGAACCATGGCGCATGGTCGATCATCTGCGACCGGCCGGCCGGCGCTTCCGCGGACCAGTGCGCGCTGATGCAGAACGTCATCGCCGAGGACCGGCCGGAAGTCGGCCTGTCGGTGGTGGTGCTGAAGACCGCCGACCGCAAGGCGCGCATCCTGCGCATCCTCGCGCCGCTCGGCGTGCTGCTGAAGGACGGCATGGAACTCTATGTCGACAACAACAATATCGGCCGCGCCTATTTCACCCGCTGCTTCTCCGAGGGTTGTTATGTGGAAGTGGAGATCGACGAGGAACTGATGCGTATCCTGCGCGCGGGCAAGGCTGCCGTCTTTGCCCTGCGCGAATCCGCCGATCAGGACCGGGTCGGCATTCCGATCGAGCTCACCGGCTTCGGCCCAGGCTACGACGCGCTTCCGTGATGTCATAATGAGACGTTCGGAGCTTTATGGGCCTTGAGGGCAGGCGTGATTTCCCGTGCGCTTCGACGACGCGCTGCGCGACGCGGTCCTGCCTTCGCCTTCCAATTGAAGCTCTTCTTTCTTGTGTGCGTGATCATTGCCGCTATATATGGCGCGTGGTCGGTCAAGCCGCGCATCCTGCTCATCCAGGGCGGTCCGGCCATTTTCGCTCTCGTGCTGACAGTCCTGGCGTCCTGATTTGATGGCATCATCCATACTTGAAAAAAGCCCGCTCAAGATCCGTCTCTGCGGCCCGCGCGGTTTCTGCGCCGGTGTCGACAGGGCGATCCAGATCGTCGTGCTGGCGCTGAAGGCCTATGGCGCGCCGGTCTATGTCCGCCACGAGATCGTCCACAACCGCTACGTGGTCGAGGGTCTCGAAGCGAAGGGCGCCGTTTTCGTCGAGGAACTGGACGAAATCCCGACCGAACATCGCGAGCAGCCGGTTGTCTTCTCCGCCCACGGCGTACCGAAATCCGTGCCCGAGGATGCCGAGGCCCGCAATCTCTTCTATCTCGACGCGACCTGCCCGCTGGTTTCGAAAGTCCACAAGCAGGCGATGCGCCACCAGCGCCTCGGCCGCCATGTGGTGCTGATCGGCCATGCCGGTCATCCGGAAGTGATCGGCACGATGGGCCAGCTGCCGCCGGGCACGGTGTCGCTCATCGACACGATCGCCGACGCGGAAGCCTATGTCCCCGAAGATCCGGACAATCTCGGTTACGTCACCCAGACGACCCTCTCGGTGGACGACACGGCAGGCGTCATCGCCAAGCTGCAGGAGCGTTTCCCGAACCTCACGGCGCCTTCCGCCGACAGCATCTGTTACGCCACCACCAACCGCCAGGAAGCGGTCAAGGAAGCTGCCCCCGGCTGCGACCTCTTTATCGTCGTCGGTGCTCCCAATTCGTCGAATTCCAAGCGGCTGGTCGAAGTGGCGCTGAGGGCAGGGGCCAAGCGCTCCCTCCTGGTGCAGCGCGCCTCCGAATTAAACTGGGACGAGATCGGCCAAATCGGCACGCTCGGCCTTTCCGCCGGCGCCTCCGCCCCGGAAGTCATCGTCGACGAGATCATCGCCGCCTTCAAGGAGCGTTTCGACGCCGAGATCGAGCTGGCGATCACCGCGGAGGAAACCGAAAACTTCCTCGTCAACCGCGAGCTGCGCGGCGTGCCTCTGACGGTTGATGACATGGCCTGGGTGAATGGGTGAGGAGCAGCCCGGCGAAGCCTGAAAAAACGATAGAGTGGTCCGATTTCAGCTTCGGACGCCCCGGCCTCTAGCGAAGGGCCGGGCGAGCCGCTAGGAAAGCCCCATCACCTATCTGCGCGGCAGAATCAAGCGGGATGACACCTTGGCCGTTTACACCGATATCACCGAAGACGACCTGAAGCAGTTCCTGACCGAATACGATGTCGGCGAATTGACCTCCTACAAGGGAATTGCCGAGGGCGTCGAGAATTCGAACTTCCTGCTGCACACGACCCGCGATCCGCTGATCCTGACGCTTTACGAAAAGCGGACGGATGAGCGTGACCTGCCGTTTTTCCTCGGCCTGATGCAGCATCTGGCGGCTGGCGGCCTGTCCTGCCCGCTGCCCCTGCCGCGCAACGAGGGAAATCTCTACGGCACCCTGTCCGGCCGGCCCGCCGCCCTCATCTCCTTCCTCGAAGGCATGTGGCTGAGGAAGCCGGAGGCGAAACATTGCCGCGAGGTCGGCAAGGCGCTCGCCCGGATGCACCTCTCCGGCCAGGATTTCGAGCTGACGCGCCCGAACTCGCTTTCCGTCGAAGGCTGGAAGACGCTTTGGGAAAAGTCCGCCGCGCGCGCCGACGAGGTCGAAACCGGCCTTCAGGATGAGATCTCCTCGGAACTTGATCACCTGGACCGGAACTGGCCGAAGGATTTGGCCGCCGGCGTCATCCATGCGGATCTCTTCCAGGACAATGTCTTCTTTCTCGGCGACGAACTGTCCGGCCTGATCGACTTCTATTTCGCCTGCAACGACCTGCTGGCCTATGACGTCTCGATCTGCCTGAATGCCTGGTGTTTCGAAAAGGACGGCGCCTACAACCTCACCAAGGGCCAGGCGCTGCTCGAAGGCTACCAGAGCGTCCGTCCACTCGACGCAGGCGAGATCGAGGCCCTGCCGATCCTCGCCCGCGGTTCGGCGCTGCGGTTCTTCCTGACGCGGCTCTACGACTGGCTGACGACGCCGGCCGGCGCGCTGGTCGTCAAGAAGGACCCGCTCGAATATCTACGCAAGCTGCGCTTCCACCGCCAAATTACATCGGCCACCGAATACGGGCTGACTGAAGAAAGACTGTCCGCATCATGAAGCAGGTAGAGATTTTCACCGACGGCGCCTGTTCCGGCAATCCCGGCCCGGGCGGCTGGGGCGCCATCCTGCGTTATGGCGACACGGAAAAGGAAATGTTCGGCGGCGAGGCCGAGACGACCAATAACCGCATGGAGCTGATGGCGGCGATCTCCGCGCTGAACGCGCTGAAAACGCCGTGCGAAGTCAACCTTCATACCGACAGCAAATATGTGATGGACGGCATATCCAAGTGGATCTTCGGCTGGAAGAAGAACGGCTGGAAGACCGCCGACAAGAAGCCGGTGAAGAATGCCGAGCTCTGGCAGCAACTTGAGGAAGCGCGCAACAAGCACAAGGTGACGCTGCACTGGGTGAAAGGCCATGCCGGCCATCCGGAAAATGAGCGCGCCGACGAGCTTGCCCGCCTCGGCATGGCGCCGTTCAAGAAGAGATAATCGGCCAAGCCTGGGAGAGGATCGATGGCCCAGAACGTTTACGACACGCCGGAATTCTTCGAGGGCTACAGCCAGCTCGGCCGCTCGGTGCATGGTCTTGCCGGCGCCACCGAATGGCCGACGATCCGCACATTGCTTCCCGCGCTGAACGGCCTGCGCATCCTCGATCTCGGCTGCGGTTTCGGCTGGTTCTCCCGTTTTGCGGCGGAGGAGGGCGCTGCCTCCGTGCTCGGCCTCGATCTTTCGGAAAACATGATTGCCAGGGCGCGGGCGGAAAACGCACACCCGGCCATCGTTTACGAGATCGCCGATCTGGAGCGGGTAGAACTGCCCGCGGCAGCCTTCGATCTTGCCTATAGCTCGCTCGCCTTCCATTACCTGGAGGATTTTGGCCGGCTGGTGGAAAAGGTTCATTCTGCCCTCGCGCCGGGTGGAAAGTTCGTTTTTACCATCGAGCACCCGATCTACATGGCCTCCCGAAATCCCGGCTGGCGGACGGATGACGCGGGCCAGAGATTCTGGCCGGTGGATGGCTATTCGGTCGAGGGCCCGCGCACGACCGACTGGCTCGCCAAGGGCGTCGTCAAATATCACCGCACCATCGGCACGACGCTGAACACGCTGATCGATGGCGGTTTTGCCATCCGCCGTGTCGTCGAATGGCATCCTTCACCGGATCAGCTTGCCGCCAATCCGGCACTTGCCGAGGAGATGGACCGTCCGATGATCCTCGTGGTTTCCGCGGAGCGCTGAGCGATGACCTTGCGCCTGATCTCCCTCAACGCCTGGGGCGGACGAGTCCACGCGCCGCTGATGCAATATCTCAAGGCGGCGGACCCGGATGTGCTCTGCCTGCAGGAAGTTACCCATGTCGCGTCATATGACGGCGGTTGGCTGACCTTCCGTGAAGGCGATTTTGAGCTGCTCCAGCGTGCCAGCCTGCTGGAGGACGTGACGGAAATCCTACCCGCGCACCGCGCGTTTTTCGCCCCTGCCGCGCGTGGCCCCCTTTACGACGGCGATCGCCAAGTGATGTCCGAATGGGGGCTGGCCACCTTTGTCCGACAGGACCTGTCGGTGATCGGCCAGGTGCAGGGTTTCATCCACGGTGACTTCCCGCTTTCCGGCTTCGGCGACCATCCGCGTCCCCGCAACGCCCAGGCCGTCCGCATCCACCGCTACGGGATAGGCTCGGCGGTGACCATCGTGCAGATGCACGGGCTGCGGGATCTTGCCGGCAAGGGCGACACGCCGGCCCGGCTGGCCCAGGCCCATGCTCTCGTCGCGCTGATCGAAAAGGCCTGGCAGCCGGGTGAGCCGCTGGTCGTCTGCGGCGATCTCAATCTTCTGCCCGGCAGCGAGACCTTCGCCATCCTCGGAAAACTCGGCCTTACCGATCTCGTCACCACCCGCGGCTTCACCGACACCCGCACCTCCTGGTATCCGAAGGACGGCCGTTATGCCGACTACCTGCTGGTGACGCCGGATGTGAAGGTCGAGAGTTTCGACGTCGTCGCCGAGCCTGAAGTTTCCGACCACCGCGCGCTTCTTCTGGAAATCGCCTGAGCCGCTGTTGCGCTCGCAGCATCAGTCACTATTCTGCCGCCAACAACCCGGGGAGGTCCGCTCATGATCCTGCATTGCGTATTCGTTCGGTTCAAGGCGGCCATCCAGCAGGCCGACAAGCAGTCGATCTACGATGCGGTCGCCGCGCTTAAAGATGTCACGCCCGGCATCTTCGACGTGAAGTTCGGCCAGAACGTTTCGCCGGAAGGCCTGAACGGCGGCTTTCTCGACGGTTTCATCGTGACCTTCGAGAACCCCGAGGCCCGCGACGCCTATCTCGTCCATCCGGACCACATAGCTGTCGGCGACCGGATCATCGGCTCTGCGGACGGCGGGCTGTCGGGGCTTCTGGTTTTCGATATGGCGGTCTGAGGAAAGGGCCGCGGGCGTTTGCCCGCAGCCTACTATCGCGGGGTCAGCTCGACTTCGCCATCGCCGCGGCGATCTGATCGACATTGTAGCGGAACATCTTTTCATAGGTCGGCGCCGGCCCCTTGGCATCCGAGAGCGATTCGACATAAAGCTCGCCGCCCGGCTGGGCAGCGGTCGCCTTGGCGATCTGCTTCACAAGCCGCGGATCGTTGGAGTTTTCGAGGAAGTAGGTTTTTACGCCCTCGGCCTTGATCTGCTGGATCAGCTTGGCGACGTCGGCGGCCGAGGCTTCGGTCTCGGTCGAGAGGCCGAGCGGCGCCAGGAAGCTGACATTGTATTCGCGGCCGAAATAACCGAAGGCATCGTGGCTGGTCAGCACCTTGCGGTGGTCGGCCGGCACCGCGTCGAACTTGGAATGCGCATAGGCATTCATCGCGTCGAGCTTCTGGAGGTAGGCTTCGGCATTTGCCTTGAAGGCGCCCGCATCGGCCGGATCTGCCTCCGACAGCGCCTTTTCAATATTGGCGACCCAGACCTTGACGTTGACCGGGCTGTTCCAGACATGCGGATCGGTCACTGTCTTGCCGTCTTCGTCCATGGTGCGGGTGTTCACCCCTTCAGACACCACGACCGGCTTGCCCTTGTAGCCCGAGGCGGTAATCAGCCGGTCCATCCAGCCTTCCAGGCCTTCGCCGCTGACGAAGGCCACCTGCGCCGCCTTGAGGTTCCGGGCGTCCGTCGGCGATGGCTCGAATTCATGGGGATCGCCATTCGGGCCGACAAGGTTCGTCACCTTCACATGCTTGCCGCCCACCTGGGAGACGACATCGCCGAGCACCGTGAAGGAGGCGACGACCTTGAGCGTGTCGGCGAAGGCCGGCACGGCGGAAAAGGCCATGAGGGCGGGAACGGCGGCGGAGAGAAGCAGTCTGCGGGATATCATCGAGGTCTCCTTGAGATTGACCGGTGGTATCAGCCCTTCAGATGTGGGCTGGGAAACAGCCGCCGGGCAAAACCTGACGGTGAGAAGAGAATGGAAAGGCCGTAGATCACCGCAGCCGTCATGATGATCGTCGGGCCGGAGGCGAGTTCGAGGTGATAGGAGGCGACCAGCCCGACATAGCCGGAGACGGCCGCCGTGCCGGCGGCAATAACTATCATCGCGGTCAGGCTGCGGCCCCAGAGCTGCGCTACCGCGGCCGGCAGCATCATCAGCCCGACCGCCATCAGCGTGCCGAGCGCCTGGAAGCTCGCCACCATGTTGAGCACCACGAGCAGCAGGAACAGCGCGTGATAGACCGGCCCGCGGCCGCCGACGGTGCGCAGGAAACCGGGATCGAAACACTCCGCCACCAGCGGCCGGTAGACGATGGCAAGCGTCACCAGCGTCACCGAGGTGATGCCGCCGATGAGGAAGAGAGCGGGTCCGTCGATGGCGAGAATGGTGCCGAACAGCACATGCAGCAGGTCTATATTGGAGCCGCGCAGCGAGACGATCAGCACGCCGAGAGCAAGCGACGTCAGGTAGAAGCTGGCAAAACTAGCATCCTCCTGCAGCACGGTGGCCCGGCTGACGATGCCGGAGAGCAGCGCCACGGAAAGACCCGCCACGAGCCCGCCGATCCCCATGGCCGTCAGCGACAGCGAGCCGGCGACGAGATAACCGATCGCCGCACCGGGCAACACCGCATGGCTCATCGCGTCGCCCATCAGGCTCATGCGCCGCAGCATCAGGAAGACGCCGATCGGTCCGGAGCCGAGCGCCAGGCAGAGGCAGGCGACCAGCGCCCGGCGCATGAAGCCGTAATCGGCAAACGGCGCGATCAGCAGATCGTAGGCGCTCATGCGACAACCCCGTTGCTCGGGGCCTTTCCGCTTGGGCTCTCGCAAATCCCTGCGCCGTCGTCCCACCGCTCCGCCATCATCCGCGCCTTGAGCAGATTGCCGGCCGACATCACCTCCGCCGTCGGCCCCCAGGCGATGCATTCGCGGGCCAGAAGCAGGGTCTCGGGAAAGTGCGTCCGCACCTGTTCGAGGTCGTGCAGCACGGCGATCACGGTGCGGCCCTCGCCATGCCACTGCGCGACGATGTCGAGCAGGTCCTGTGTCGTGCGCGCGTCGATTGCGGTAAATGGCTCGTCGAGCAGGATGACTTTCGCATCCTGAAGCAGGAGGCGTGCAAACAGCACCCGCTGGAACTGGCCGGCCGAAAGCGAGCCGATCGGCCGCCGTTCGAACCCGCCGAGGCCGACGGCGGCGAGCGTCGCGGCCGCTTGGGCGTGTTCCTTCGCTCCGTTCGCCCCGAAGGCTCCCGTATGCCGCCACGCGCCGAGCAGGACCGTATCGAGGACGGAGATCGGGAAACGCCGGTTGATGTCCGCCGCTTGCGGCAGATAGCCGAAATCGCTGCGGACGAGGTGATGCTGCAGCCGCCCTTCCGCGGGCCTCAATTCGCCCATGATCGCCTTCATCAGCGTCGATTTGCCGGCGCCGTTCGGCCCGGCAATCGCGGTCAGGCTGCCGGCCCGGAAGAAACCCGAGACGTGATGGACGGCGGGATGACGGTCGTAGGTGACCGTGAGGTTATCGAGCGTGAGGAGGGCGTTCACGGAAGCATCGCCGCCCAGGCGATCGCCAACCAGAGAAGGCCAAGGAGCAGCGCGACGTAGACGAGGCGGCCAAGGGCCGAACTGCCGATCAGGCTGGAGGAGTGAGGAAGTCGTGCCATCGCAATCGCCATTTATGTTATAACATTACAGTTATGTTATAACAAATGCGGCGGAAAGAGGGCGGGTGTCTATATTCAGTGATCGCCGGAGGGGGGCCCGGCAAAGCGTTCCGTCGCCGTGCAGGCCCCCACACCGCCGGATAGACGCGGTGTCGTCGGTTGCGATTGAGAATGTCAGCGGTTCTGTTGGTTCAACCCCGGTAGCGCGTTCTGATCGGAAGGTCTTGCGGGAGCTTCATATTGGCTGCCTTGCGCATCCGATGGTTTGGACGGTGCGGTCTCGGTCTGGCTGGAAACCAGATATCCCAGCCCCACGGCCCCGATCGCGACGATGAATGCGCCGGCGATCGCGCCGATCCCCCTGGCCGGATTCTGCTTGATGATCCCGAAGGCGAGGGCCAGTCCCAGAATTGCCGCGCCGCCCGCAACGACGAATAACCACATGGCGTTTTCCATTGCGATATCCTCTCGATGTTATTCGAGAGCGTAACCGGAAGAGCTGCTCGAAGTTCCGAACTTTGCCGCAAACAAAAAGGACGCCCGCAGGCGTCCTTTGGAAGCAAAATCAATGGCGCTCAGAGCTGTTCCAGCATCGCGGCGGCGCCGGAGACGGTGGCCTGGCCGGGGCTTTCTTCGACGTTGAGCGATTTGACGACGCCGTTTTCGACCAGCATCGAATAACGCTTCGAACGCACGCCGAGACCGCCGGCGGAAAGGTCGGCGTCGAGGCCGAGCGCCTTGGTGAAGGCGCCGTCCCAGTCGGCCAGGAAGTGGATCTTGCCGAGGCCGCCGGTCTGGGTCGCCCAGGCGCCCATCACGTGCCAGTCGTTGACGGCGAGGACGGCAATGTCGTCGACCCCCTTGGAGAGGATCGCGTCGCGGTTTTCGAGATAGCCGGGCAGGTGGTTCAGCGTGCAGGTGGGCGTAAAGGCGCCGGGCACGGCGAAGACAACCACCTTCTTGCCGTCGAACAGCTGTTCGGTGGTGATCTCCACCGGACCGTCCGCGGTCTTTTCCTTGAATTTGGCTGGGGGAAGTTTGTCGCCGATGGCAATCGTCATGGGGCTCTCCTCGGTTGGGCGAGCGCCTGTTTCAGGCCCGCCATTCGCGGCGCACTATAGAGCGCACTTTCGTCAAGACAAGGGAAAGGCCGTAATGCAACAGGCCGCCGGGGGCAGGTCCGATCAACAGGACGTGACGTCACTCGAAGGCGAGCGAGGTTTCCATGGCGCGGTTGCCGGCGATCACCAGAATGCCCCAGCGCTTGCCCTTGATGTCGTAATTCTTCGGCAATTTGCCGACCGGCATGTCGAGCGCGTAGGCGTCGCCGTCGCGCCGGCCGTTGACGCCGTCGAAGAGCACGTGGCCCTGCGGACCGGTGACTATCACCTGCGGCGGTGCCGAGGCCTCTGGCGGCAGTTTCAGCTTCAGGGCCAGCTTGTCGCGCCCCTGCGTCATCGCGTAATAGGTGACGGCGAAATCGTCCGAAGGCGGTTCCGGGAGCTTCGAGGCCGCGGCGCTGAGGATCATCGCCTCTTCGACGGGCGTGCCCTTGTTGGCACCGAGCTGCAGCGAGAATTCCGCCTGGAACGGAATGCAGATATTGCGGCAAAGGCCGACGAAGGCGGAAGCGCCGAGGTTCAGCGGCTTGCCGGGATCCTCCATCTTCAGCTCGAAGGGCAGGGTGACCGCATGGTCGTAGCCGATATCGCGCAGCTTGCCGTTGTCGATCCGCTTCGGCACGGGATAACTCATGCTGTTCAGCGTCACGCCGCTTGCCTTGGAAAACATCATCTGCGGCGGAATGCCGGCATCGCCCGGCTCCTTCCAGTAGGTGATCCAGCCGGCCTTCGGTTCGATCTGCAGCGCGCCACGCACCGTGCCGTCCGGCTCGGGCGGCATCGCCACCACCCGCATCCGGCCGCCCTCGTTGCTCGCCCAAGGCGTGGTCTCGGCGCAGCTCATCGTGGCAATGCCCAGGACTGCGCCTGCAGTGATGCAGGCGGCGAGCGCTGTTGGCGCGCGTGACGGAATGCTGCTCGGCAAAATTCTCTTCATCGACCAAGCGTTTAACCGATTGGCCTTGCCCGAACCAGTCACGAGCCCACGCAAACTGATCATTTTCGGTTGATTGATCGGGGCGACTGCCCCATCTTGATGGAATTGCAATTGACGCTCTCCTGCCCGTTTGGCCGGGCCGGAAGGCAGGCTGGAGGCATCATGTCTTTCTCGACCCTCGAGGACAAGAGCGAACGGGGCTTCCTGGACGGACAGTTCCTGATTGCCATGCCGGGCATGCAGGACAGCAATTTCACGCGCGCCGTCGTTTATGTCTGTGCCCATTCGCCGGCTGGCGCGATGGGCTTCATCATCAACCGCGCGCAGCAGATTTCGTTCACGGACGTTCTCCTTCACCTGAAGATCATGGATCAGGCCGATGCGATCATGCTGCCGGTGCAGACCCGTGATCTGCCGATCCTTTCCGGCGGTCCGGTCGAGACCGGCCGCGGTTTCGTGCTGCATTCGGACGATTTCGTCAGCGAGTCCTCCATTCCCGTGAGTGACGACATCTCGCTGACCGCAACGCTCGATATCATCCGCGCCATCTGCGACGGGCGGGGACCGGCGCGTGCCACGATGCTGCTCGGTTACGCCGGCTGGGGTGCCGGCCAGCTGGAAATCGAGATCGCCAACAACGGCTGGCTGAACTGTCCTGCCAGCGACGCGCTGATTTTCGACCGCGCGCTGGAAGGCAAGTACGAACGCGCCCTGGCGCTCCTCGGCGTCAGTCCGGAAATGCTCTCCAGCGAAGCCGGCCACGCCTGATCGTCCAATTTCGAAAGATTTCCGGAACGAAGCCTGCAGCCCGGAGTTCTTTTCCCAGCAGGACGATGGGCGTCCTCACCGAGGAGAAGCACGATGGGCAGCACCAGTGACAAGATGGCCGGCAAGGCCAACGAAATGGCCGGCAAAGTCAAGCAGGCGGCCGGCGACATGACCGACAATCCGAAGCTCAAGGCAAAGGGTGCGGGCCAGGAAGCCAAGGGCCATGCGCAGCAGGCCAAGGGCAAGGTCAAGGATGCGGCGAAGGGTGTTGTCGACCGCATGTAACGGTTACTCTACAAGCTTAGAATGCGAACCTGTTCCGGCTCCGGCCGGAGCAGGTTTTCTGTATCCGCCCATTTGAAACCGACGGACGTTCCATGCGCCTCTACGACTGCGATCATTGCGGCCAGACCATCCACTTCGACAATCGCTCCTGTGTGAACTGCGGCCACCGGCTGGCCTTCGTCCCGGAGCACCTGGCCATGCATGCGCTTGCGCAGGATGAAGAGGAGGGGGCATGGCATCTCGTCGCCCGGCCGGACTACAAGGTGCGCCACTGTGCCAATGCCGCGATGGATATCTGCAACTGGACCGTCAGCGCTGACGATCCGCATCCCTTCTGCCCTGCCTGCCGGCATAATCGCCTGGTTCCGGATGCCTCGACCGAGGTCGGCCTCAGCCAGTGGCGGCGCATCAGCCAGGCGCAGCGGCATCTCTTCTACTCGTTGATGCGCTGGAACCTGCCGCACACCAATCGCGACGAGGATCCGCAGGGCGGTCTCGTTTTCGATTTCCTGATTGACGAGGTTCAGCCGGACGGCACCATCGTACCGGCCATGACCGGCCACGAGGACGGCCTGATCGCGATCCGCGCCGCCGAGGCCGACGATGCGACCCGCGAGCAGGTGCGCGTCTCGATGAACGAGCCCTACCGCACCATGCTCGGCCATTTTCGCCATGAGACAGGTCACTATATCTGGGACAAGCTGGTGCGCGACGGCGGCAGGCTGGAGGAGTTCCGCGCCATCTTCGGCGACGAGACTATCGATTACGGCGCGGCGCTGCAGAGAAATTACGAGCTGGGCCCGCCGCCCGGCTGGCAGGATTTCTACATCAGCACCTATGCCAGCACCCATCCTTGGGAAGATTTCGCCGAGTGCTTCGCCCACTACCTGCATATTGTCGATACGTTGGAGACAGCCCGTGCCTATGGCATGGTGATCGAGCCGCGTGGCCATGCCGAAATGGCGGCGGAAGTGGCTTTCAACCCTTATGCGGCACGTGATGCGGAACAGCTCGTCTCAGCCTGGGTGCCGTTCAGCATGGCGCTCAACAGCATCCATCGCTCGATGGGCCAGCCGGATCTCTATCCCTTCGTCCTCTCGCAGGCCGTCATGGTCAAGCTGGAATATATTCACCGGCTTATCCAGGCGCAGAGGTGATAGCCCCGCCCCAAAAAGAAAACCCGCCTTTCGGTGGATCGAAAGGCGGGAAGTAGTTTATGGGGCGCATTCAGAGACCCCTGGGAATTAGGGGGCAAGATCACGATTTCGTCAACTCCAAAACATGCATTATCATATTTTAACAGGCGCTACTTTACGTTGAACTTGCCCTTTTTATCGTGCATTCAGGAGTAAAAATGCAGCCTATGCTGGTTTTTATGCGTCGCCACCTCAAGCTTTTGTTTCTCAAAAGGTCCTGAGCGTATCGAGCCCCAAGGCCATGCGGCCGGAAAACTCCTGCTGCGGTCCTGATCTCATGGGGTGATAACGGGCGCCCTGAATGTCGCGGAAGCGGCGTTCGAGGCCCTTGTCCCGATAGAAGGCTGCACCGCCCGCTGTCTCCATGGCGAGTTCCGTCGCGGCGATCGCGTGGCGGGCGACCAGCGAGCGGCCGATCATGATCTCGTTGGTCGTGGCCGGCGAAGGTTCGCCACGCTCGGCCGCGGTAATCATGGCGGCATGGGCGTATTGCGCGGCCCTGAGTTCGGTCTCCATCCGCCCGGCCAGCTCGATCACATGGGCGTCCGGCTCCTTCCGCTTCGCCATCTCGACCGCGATATCGCGCGCGCTTTCCGCAACGCCGAGATAGGCCGCGTAGATCAGCGGGAAGGCGATCATCGAGATGATGTGGAACAGCATGTGCCATTCGCCCTGGTTGCGCTTCAGAGCGACCGCCTCTTCCGGCACCACATGGCCCTCGATCATCACGTCGTTCGAGCCCGTGCCGCGCATCCCCATCACCTTCCAGGTGTCGAGAACTTTGACATGCGGCGATTTCATCGGCAGGCCGAAATGCAGGACCTTCGGTCCATCCGGTTCGTCGAGCACCGCGCCGGTCATCAAGATGTCGCCGACGGGCGAGCCGGAGGTGAAGATCTTGCGCGCGGTGATCCGGTAGCCGCCATCGACCTTCTGGGCCTTGCCCGATCCTTCGATCCAGTCCGAGCCGCCGCTCGATAGCAGGATGACCCGCTCCGCCGCCACGCGCTTGAGAAGCGGCATCACCGGTGCGGCCTTCTGACGTGTCCAGCGCCAGGCGGGGATCGCCACCTGATGCGTGTGCATCGAAAAGGCGAGCGCCGTCGAGCCGCAATGGTGTGCCAGCTCCCGGATCATGTCGCAGAGTTCGCGAACCTCAGCGCCGCCGCCGCCGAGATCAGCGGGGACGCCGGCCTCGATCAGGCCGGAATGGCGCAGGTCGCGATAATTGTCGGCGACGAAGGCATCGCCGTCATCGGCCTCCGCGGCGCGTGCGGCAAAGACCGGCCCGAGCGATCTGGCAATGCCGACCGCATTCGAATGGACCGTGTGGGCGGGTTTGAGTTCGGTTGCCGTTGTCATTTTTTCTCCTCCCATGTGTCGAGAATGGGCGGAGTGTTGGCCGCTCGGCGAGCCGCCGCAAGTACAGGAAATGGACTAGACCCTGCCGGACACGGATAGCCGCTGCCGCGGCGCCGAGAATGATCGGGGCAGATTCGGTAACTCGGAGCCCTTGATCATGACATCGGAAAGCGGATTGATCCGTGCCGTTTCGCGATGGTTTTCAGGCGCTCTTCGGCTTCTTCCGGGAGCGGGCGGGGCGGGCGGTATTCAGCGCCACGGCGGCGCGAATGAGTGCCTTCAGCGCCTCCTCATCGATCTTGTCGCCCTCGTGAAAATCGATCGCACGCCTGGTGTTTCCGTCGAGGCTGGAGTTGAAGAGGCCGGAAGGGTCCTCCAGCGAGGCCCCTTTGGCGAAGGTCAGTTTCACGGCGGCCTTATAGGTCTCGCCGGTGCAGATGATCCCGTCGCGCTCCCAGACCGGGACCCCTCGCCACTTCCATTCCTCGATCACGTCGGGCTCGGCCTGCTTGATCAGGAAGCGGACCCGGGCGAGCGTCTCGCCCCGCCAGTCGCCAAGCTCGCGAATCCTCGCATCGATCGACTGCGCAGGAGAGGGGTCTTTGTCCGCCGAAATGCTGTTCATGGTTTCCATTGTTGCCGTCGCTTTCTTCATGCTGTCGCCGTTCGCCCGTCGCTACATCCGTTCGCCGGGCAATTGGCTGGCCTGTTTCACCCAGTCGGCGAGCTGTTTTTCGTCGAATTCGTCTCCCTCATGGATATGGAAGTAGCGCGTCTGCGGCGTTTTGGACGTGCCGGGAGGGACGGGATTGAGCGAGGTGCCGCGGAAGAACGCCAGCTTGATGTAGTTCGTGAAGCAATGGACGCTGAGGAACCAGCCGTCGCCTTCGATGCCGTAGAGCGGCGAGTTCCATTTGACCGCCTTGTAGACGTTGGGGACGGTGCTGGTGACGAGTGCGTCGAGGCGGCGCCCGACATCGCTTTTCCAGCCCGGCATGGCGGCGATATAGGCCTGCACGGGTGCGTCGCCGTAACCCTTGGCGATCTGCGGGTTGCCGCCCGAAAGGAGAGCCGGCTCCGCAGCGACGCGGCTGGCGGGTGCCGGCTTGGCAGCCCCGGATTTCCTGGACGTCTTTTCAACCATTCTTTTCACTCCTATCCGCTGGCGCGTTGCCCGCTACGACGGGCGTATGGCAACGCGAACAGATAAAGACCGCTCAACATTAGCAGGAACAGGGGGATGAGGGGAGAGTAGACGACCCACAAGGGCGGCTCTCCGATGCCCATGGCGACGAAGTTCGCAATGACCGTCGCCGTAAAGACGATCGACAGCCAGCGGTGGACCTGCCGCGTTAACGTGTTCCAGTTCAACGATAATACCTCCTCGAAAAACGGACGGCACTGCCGCCCTGTAAAAAAGTTCGGGCACCGGCCTCTGCAAGGCGTCAGTCGATCCTCGCCAGAACCGTCTCCAGCGCACTGGCGAACCCCTGCCATCCGTGGCGGGCGCCGTTATAGGCGAGCGTCTGATCCGGCCGGAAGCCCGACTGCTCCATGCGCAGATGGGTTCCTGTGCTGGTCGGGGTAAGCGTCAGGGTCACAACGCTTCTCAGATCGTAGGCCGCATCCTCATGCGCATGGTCCCAGGTGTAGGAGAGCTTTCTGTGAAGCTCCACGGCCAGCACTTCGCAGTCCAGGACGCCGCCCCACTCGCCGCGAAGCTTGAAACGGTGACCCACGACCGGCTGGAAATCGTTCTTCATCAGCCATTCCTCGATCAGGTGCTGTTGTGTAAGCGCCCGCCAGACCTTTTCCGCCGGGTGGGTAATCTCGCGCTCGACGACGACGGTGCGTGTTTGGGTCGAAGTATCGTTCATTGGTCCATCCTTTTGAGCAGGTCTTCGAGGCGGTCGAAGCGGTTTTGCCAGAACCCGGCCATCTGGCTCGTCCAGTCGACCAGCGGCGCGAGCGCGCCGAGCTGGGCACTGTAATGCGTCTGGCGGCCCTCATGGCGGTCGCGCACCAGCCCGGCCCGCTTCAGCACCCCCAGATGTTTCGAGACGACCGGCTGAGAAACCCCGGCCTGCGCCGTCAGGACCCCGACCGTCCTCTCGCCTTCGCGGCACAGCCGCTCGAAAATGGCTCGCCGCGTCGGATCGGCAAGCGTTCGAAAGAGCACATCGTGGGCGTTCGACACTGAATTCATACCTCGTTGACTATGGATTGACGTATAGCTCTAGAGCTATGAATAAGTCAAGAAGGGATGAGGCGGCAATGCTATGCCGATTGCTCTGTAATGATAGCGTTTAGATTCGTCATGCCTTGGCAGCTATGTATCGTGTCCGAGCGTTCGGCACGCGCCGGGATGGACGAGGTGTTTGATATCCGTCATCCGGAGCCGCCCCGTTGTCAGGCCAATAGTCCATAAAGCGGACTTGGTCGGTTTCCGGAACGGGATTACTCTGCCCCGGGGCATGCGAGGAGATGGCGATGTTGGAAGTGACCGCGAGCTACGGCCAGTTCTGTCCGGTGGCGATGGCGGCAGAGATATTCTGCACCCGCTGGACGCCGCTCGTGCTCCGCGAACTTCTGTGCGGCAGCTGCCGTTTCAACGACCTCCGGCGCGGCGTGCCGCGCATGTCGCCGACCCTGCTTTCGAAACGGCTGAAGGAACTGGTCCAGGCGGGCATCGTCGAAAACCGCAAGGCGGCCGACGGGGTGATGGAATATCACCTGACGCCGGCCGGCGAGGATTTGCGCGAGGTGGTGATGACCCTCGGCTTCTGGGGCCAACATTGGGTCGAGACCCAGCATTCGCTTCAGAAGCTCGATCCGTCGCTGCTGATGTGGGACATGCGCCGCCACCTCGATCCGACGCCGATGCCTTCGCGGCGTTGCACGGTCCTCTTTCTCTTTCCGGAGCGGCCGGCGGGCCAGCAGCGCTACTGGCTGGTCGTCGACGGCCGGGATGTCGATGTCTGCTCGACGGATCCCGGCTTCGAGATCGACCTCTACGTGACCAGTTCGCTCCGGACGATGACCGCCATCTGGATGGGTATCGCGACGGTGCGGACCGAAATGGCACAGGGAAGGCTGGAGCTGGACGGCGATCCGGAAATGGCGAGCTCGATGCAGCAATGGCTGGGTTTGAGCCCCTTTGCCCGCGAGCGTCCGAGAGCGGGCAAGGCCGCTTGAGAAAGCCTACGCCCGCTTGGTCAGCGGGAAGCGCTCTTTCAGAAGACGGAGCACGGCGTCTGCCGGGGCAGGCGGGCCAAACAGATAGCTCTGGCCGAAATGGCAGCCCATCTTGGCGAGTTCCGCCGCATCCTCGTCGGTCTCGACGCCCTCCGCCACCACGGTCATTTCCAGCGCACGGGCCATGGCGATCACGGAACGCAGCAGGACCGCCCGCTTTTCCGTTGCGTTGCGGACCAGCGCCTTGTCGAGCTTGATCGTGTCGAAGGGGAACTGCGTAAGGTAGGCGAGCGACGAATAGCCGGTGCCGAAATCGTCGAGCGCCAGACTGAGGCCCGTCTCCTTGAGCTTGCCGAGCACCAGCCGCGCTTGTTCCGGGTTCTCCATCATCAGCGACTCGGTGAGCTCGAGCTTCAGCTGGCCCGGATTGACCTGGGTCTTCTGCAATAGCGCGCGCACGTCGTTGTAGAGATCGGCGTTGAGAAGCTGCGCACTCGACAGGTTGACCGACACGAACACCGGCAGGTCGCCGGTCTGGCCCTGCCAGACCATCAGGTCCGAGGCGGCTCGGTCGAGGGCGAACAGGCCGAGCGGGCCGATCAGGTCCGACATTTCGGCGATCGGAATGAACTCGGACGGTGGGATGCTGCCGCGCTTGGGATGATCCCAGCGCATCAGCGCCTCGAAACCGGCAATCTCGCCATCCTTCAGGCTGATGATCGGCTGATAGGCGAGGAACAGTTCCTTGCGCTCGATGGCGCGGCGAAGATCGGTCTCGATCTGCAGCTTGTCGGCGCCAGCGGCCCGGAAGGCGGGGCGGAAAGGCTCGACGCGGTTGCCGCCGGAGCGTTTCGCCCGGTACATGGCAAGTTCCGCGTCGGCCAGCATGCCGGAGGCGCTTTCCTGCTGGTCGACCCACGAGGAGAGGCCGATCGAGGCTGTCAGGATGATTTCGCGGTTGGCGAAGTTGATCGGCACCATGATCGCCTTGGAGACCGCATCGGCAAAATCCGCCACCTTGGCCGGATCACGCTCGGAGACGAGGATCAGTCCGAACTGGTCGCCGGCAAGCCGCGCCAGCGTGTCCTGCGGCTTCAGAAGCCGGCGCAGACGGCGGGTCAGCGCGATCAGGATGTTGTCGCCGGCCGCGATGCCGAGACTATCGTTGACCTGCTTGTAGCGGTCGATGTCGATCGCCATGACGGTCGGCCGCACGGTGTCGCCGGCCGGCGCCAGCGTCAGCACCGATTGCAGCCGGTCGAGGAAGACCTGGCGGTTCGGCAGGCCGGTCAGGTTGTCGTGCAATGCGTCCTGCAGCAGCCGTTCGACGGAATTCTTCTGCTCGGTCACATCGATGATCGTGCCGACGCAGCGGATGATTTCGCCGTTGGAGCCCAGCACCGGCCGGGCGCGGATCTGCAACCAGTGGAAATGCCCGTCCTCGGCGCGGATGCGGAATTCGTGGTTCAGGCGGCCGCGGCGGTGTTCGAGCAGCACGTCCAGCGTTGCACGAAAACGGTCGCGGTCGTCGGGGTGCAGCCGCGGCACCCAGTTGCGTACCGGCCCGTGCATGGCCCCGGCGTCGAGCCCCAGGCGGGCCGAGATGTCGGGCGTGGTGACGACGCGGTCGCGGGCCACGTCCCAGTCCCAGACGGTGTCGCCGCTGCCGGTCAGCGCCAGCGATTGCCGTTCGAGATCGGAGAACAGGCCCTGCTGGTAGGCGCCGCCGGCAAAGGCGTGCTGCATGACCGTGAAGCCGATCAGAAGCACGATCAGAACCAGACCGCCGCCAAGCGCCGGCTGGATGATGTCGTTGTCGAGCTTGCCGGTCACCGTCAGCCAGCCGGCGAAAAGCCAGACCAGAATCAGCGCCCAGGTCGGTACCAGCAGGATCGCCCGATCGTAGCGGTTGAAGCCGAGATAGATGATCAACAGGATGCCGACGGTGCCGGTCAGTGCGAACGAAAGGCGGGCGATGCCCGACGCGACCGAGGGATCGTAGATCGCCACGCCGCCGAGCAGCACCAGCCCGACCACCCAGGCAAGCGTCGCGTAACCGAGATGCACGTGCCAGCGGTTGAGGTTGAGATAGGTGAACAGGAAGATGACGAGCGAAGACGCGAGCGCCACCTCCGCCGCTGCGCGCCAGATGCGCTGGTCGCCCGACGTGACGGTGATCAGCTTGTCGAGGAACCCGAAGTCGACGCAGATATAGGCGAGCACCGCCCAGGCGAGCGCTGCCGCCGCCGGCAGCATCGAGGTGCCCTTGACGACGAAGAGAATGGTCAGGAACACCGCCAGCAGGCCGGCAATGCCGAGCACGATGCCGCGATAGAGCGTGAACGAATTGACCGTGTCCTTGTAGGAGTCCGGCTGCCAGAGATAGATCTGCGGCAGCGACGGCGTCGCCAGCTCTGCGACGAAGGTGATGGTCGAACCGGGGTTCAGCGTGATCCGGAAAACATCGGCATCAGGGCTCGGTATCCGGTCGAGCGCAAAACCTTCCGAGGGCGTGATCGAGATGATGCGCTGCGAACCGAGGTCCGGCCAGAACATTTTCGAGTTGGCGAGCCGGAAATGCGGCGCGACGATCACCCGTTCGAGCTGTTCTTCCGAAACGTTGGAAAGTGCGAAGACCGCCCAGTCGCCCTGGTGGCCGGGAGAGCTTGCACGCACCTCGATGCGGCGGCGGATGCCATCCGCAGCGGCGGCCGTCGACACCTGGAAGGCCTCGCCCTGGTTGACGTAGATATCGGTGGTTCTCGTGAGGTCGAGCGCCGTGTCGTCTCGCGAGATCTTGACCGGCTCCGCGGCGCGCGCACCTGGCGCAGCCGTCAGGACCATGGCGGCTGCGAGGAGGGCGATGATTGCCGGAAAAAAGCGGATCAATGACGCAAGACGCAAGGCTGAGGCGTTCATGGCTTCAGCATCTTCCCGAACTCACCGTCTTCCGGCAGGCGGGAAAACATCAGGTGGTCGCGCCATTCGCCATTGATTTTGAGATACTTGCGCAAAAGACCTTCCTGCTCGAAACCGGCCTTTTCCAAAAGCCGGACACTTTTCCAGTTCTCCGGAATACAGGCTGCCTCGATCCGGTGCAACTGAAGTCCGCCGTAGATATACGGGATAGCCACCTTCAATGCGGCCAACATGTGGCCTTGACCGGAATGTTTCTCGCCCATCCAGTAGCCGACCATGCAGCTCTGCGCCGCACCGCGGCGGATATAGCCGATGGTCAGGCCGCCGAGCAGCACCTGGTCGTCGCGGCGGAAGAGAAGCAGCGGCACGGCAAGGCCGGAGGCATATTCCTGGCCGCTTCTGACGACGCGCAGGCGGAACGCCCCTTCGGTCAGCTCGTCCGGCCGCCAGATCGGCTCCCAGGGCTGCAGGAACGGCCGGCTTTCCGAGCGCAGCCGCTGCCACTGTTTGTAGTCGGAATAACGGGGAAGCCGGAGCAGGTGGTTTTCGCCATAAAGCTCTGGTGTGTCCGGCTGTCGCGACAGGAACCGAAACACCGATTTGGTCATGCTAACGCTGCTCCGGGCAGGGCGGCCGGTTTAACCGGCAGCCTTCTTCGTCTGGATCCCCGGCGTGGAAAGCGCCGTGGAGATGTCGGTCAATGGCGCGAGCTGTTCGATCGGGCCGACCGCCGACAAGGTGGGAACTGTATCGAAAAACAGCCGTCCGGCAAGGTCGGTGAGCCGCTCCGTGGTGATGCCTTCCAGCCGTTCCATCATTTCCGGGTTGGGGATGGGGCGACCATAGAGCATCATCTGGCGGGCGATCTGGCCGGCGCGGGCGGCCGGGCTTTCCTGGCCCATCAGAAGCTGGGCGCGGATCTGGGCGCGGGCACGGTCGATTTCCTGCTGGTGGATCGTCTCCGAGGACTTGCGCAGCTCATCGATGATCACAGGCACCAGTGTCGGCAACTCGTTGCCGCCGGTTGCCGCATGGATACCGAAGATGCCGGTATCGGAAAAGCCCCAGTGGAAGGCATAGACCGAATAACACAGGCCGCGACGTTCGCGCACTTCCTGGAACAGGCGCGAGGACATGCCGCCGCCGAGGATGTTGGCGAGGATCTGCGAGCAGTAGAAGTCGCGCATGTGATAGGCCTTGCCCTCGAAACCGAGCAGCACCTGCGCGTCCATCAGGTCGCGGGTTTCGCGTACGTCGCCGCCTATGTAACGGGCGACTTCCAACACAGGCGGCGAACTCGGGGTCATGGGCAGGCGGGCAAAACGCTCTTCCACCTGCTTGACGAACGTCGTGTGATCCACGGCGCCCGCAGCGACCACGAACATCCGGTCGGTCGTGTAATTGCGCGAAAGGTAGTTGCGGATCTGCCCGGGCGTGAAACCCTTGACCGTATCCGGCGTGCCGAGGATCGGTCGGCCGATCGTCTGACCGCGATAGGCGACCTCGGAAAACTTGTCGAACACCACATCGTCGGGCGTGTCGTTGGCAGCGCCGATCTCCTGGAGGATGACGTGCTTTTCGCGACGCAGTTCTTCCTCGTCGAAGGCTGATTCCGTCAGGATGTCGGCAAGGATATCGACCGCGAGCGGTACGTTGTCCCTGAGCACCCGGGCGTAATAGGAGGTGGTTTCGGTGGATGTTGCGGCATTGAGTTCGCCGCCGACATTCTCGATCTCTTCGGCGATGTCACGGGCGCTACGGCGGGCGGTGCCCTTGAAGGCCATGTGCTCGAGGAGGTGGGCGATCCCATGTTCGTCCTCGGTCTCGTTACGCGATCCGGACTTGATCCAGACACCCAGCGCGACGCTCTCCAGATGCGGCATGGTTTCGGTGACGACCGTCAACCCGGAGGCGAGCCGGGTGATTTCTACATTCATGTTTACGTCTTTCCGGCGCCGCCGATACCTCTATTACTTAGCGCGGGCATGCTGGCCGATGAATGTTTCGACGGCCTTAAGCTCAGGCTCCAAGATATCGAAGCGCTCCTCCCTTTGCATAAGATCAGCAAGCCATGATGGAAGCGCCGGATCAATTCCGCAAGCGGATTTTACCGAGGCCGGAAATTTGGCCGGGTGCGCGGTGGCCAGAGTGACCATCGGGCTTGCCGGTTTTGCGTTCTTGCCTGCGACGAAAACACCGGTCGCAGTATGGGGATCGAGGAGGTACCCGGTCTCGGAAAGCGTTTCGCGGATGGTTGCGGCAACCTGTCGCTCCGTCGCCCGCCCGGCACGGAACTCGCGGCGGACGGCTTTCAGCGCCTCAGGCTTGATCTCGAAGCTGCCGGACTGCTTCAGCCCGGCCATCGCGGCACGCACCGACGCGGCGTCGCGGCCATAGGCTTCGAACAGCAGCCGCTCGAAATTGGACGAGATCTGGATGTCCATCGACGGCGAGGTGGTCGCCTTGACGTCGCGCATCTCGTAGCGGCCGGTCTTCAGCGTCCGGGCGAGGATGTCGTTGTCGTTGGTGGCGATCACCAGCCGGTCGATCGGCAAGCCCATCTTCTTGGCCACATAACCCGCGAAAATATCGCCGAAATTGCCGGTCGGCACCGTGAAGGAGATTTTCCGGTCCGGCCCGCCGAGCGAAACGGCGGCCGTGAAATAATAGACCACCTGCGCCATGATGCGCGCCCAGTTGATCGAGTTGACGCCCGAGAGCTTCACCCGGTCGCGGAAGGCGACGTCGTTGAACATCTCCTTGACGATGTTCTGGCAGTCGTCGAAATTGCCCCTCAGCGCCAGCGCATGCACGTTGGCGGCACTGGAGGTCGTCATCTGCCGCTGCTGCACAGACGAGACCTTGCCATGCGGGAAAAGGATGAAGATGTCGGTGCGCTCGCGGCCCGCGAATGCGTCGATGGCCGCCCCGCCGGTATCCCCCGACGTCGCGCCGACGATCGTGGCGCGTTCGCCGCGCTCGGCGAGCACATAGTCCATCAGCCGGGCAAGCAACTGCATCGCCACGTCCTTGAAGGCGAGCGTCGTGCCGTGGAAGAGTTCGAGCACGAAATCGTTCGGCCCCGTCTGTACCAGCGGCACGACGGCCGGATGCCGGAACGTGGCATAGGCCTCGTCGATCATTCCCTTCAGCTTGTCGGCGGGAATTTCGTCGCCGACGAAGTGCTTGAGAATCTCGAAGGCGACCTCCTGATAGGTCCTGCCGCGCAGGGCGCGGATCTCCTTTTTGGAGAGCGAAGGCCATTGACGTGGCACGTAAAGGCCGCCGTCGCGGGCAAGGCCCGCCATCAGCGCATCCCGGAATCCGAGCGGAGCGGCTTCGCCCCGGGTAGAAATATAGTCCACGACCATCAACCCCAATCGATTTTTATTCGCGCCGCTGATATAGACCAGGAAAATGGGCGGTGAAAGACCGGAAAGTGATGCTCCGGTTCGCCAGGTAAATGGCCCAGATATTGGGATGGAAGAGGGTTGAGTACGGTGTTTGCAAAGATTTCGCGTGGTCTTCTGGCGGTGTCGCTCGTGGCGGTTCTCGCAAGCTGCAATTCCTCGGCGCCGACAGAGGGGCTGACCCCGACCGCAACCGCCGCCCCAGCCGCTGAGGCAGCAACGCCCGTGGTGCAGGCATTCTGCCCGCCGGTCGTCATGCTGGAACAGACCGCCATTCATCGCGCCTATGCTCGCGGTGGCGAGAACACGCCGGAAAAACTGCTCTACCAGGCCTCGCTCGCCGATGCGACGCGCCAGTGCACCGCCAATGAGACGACGCTGACCATCAACGTCGTCGCGCAAGGACGTCTCGTCCAGGGCCCGGTCGGCGTTCCCGGCACGGTCACCCTGCCGATCCTCATCGAAGTGGTCGACGGCGACAGCGTCATCTATTCGCAGAAGGTGTCCTTCCCGGTCGACATGCCGGCCGGCGGCACCCAGTTCATCTTCAACAAGGCGGATGTGCAGATCCCGAACGCACAAGGCGGCGCCTCACGCTTCACCCGCGTCCGCCTCGGCTACGACACCGGCCCGGCCAAGAAGCCGGCCCGTCGGAGCTGATAGAGAACCAACCGATCGGGGCGCTCAGAGCGCCCCGGCCCATTCGCCGAGCGCAGCGATGACCGCCGGCAGGTCCATCATCCGCGAAATCACGGTTTCGGCACCGGCGTCCGTCAATCGGTCGGCATGGCTCGGATAGGTGTGCGATGCGCCGGTAAAACCGACGACGCGCATGCCGGCCGCCTTGGCGCCATGGACGCCATGGGTGGAATCCTCGATCACCAGGCACTTCTCCGGCGAAACCTTGAACTGTTCGGCGGCGTGCAGGAAGATATCCGGCTTCGGCTTGACCCGATCCGGCCCGAGATCCTTGGCCGAATAGATATGCGGCGCAAAATAGGGTTTCAGGCCGACCTTTTCGAGCATCACGTCGAGCCGGTGGGTGCTCGAATTGGAGCAGATGCAGCGCTGCGTCGTCAGCCTTGCCAGTGCGAACTTCACGCCATCGATGATTTTCACGTCGCGGGCAAGCCGTGCGTCAAGGATTGTCTCGGATTTGTCGAGCAGCGAGGCCGACAGCGGAATATCGGCTTCCTTTTCCACGGTCAGCAGGATGTTCTTCCAGGTCATGCCGGCGAAGCGCTCGCCCATTTCCTCGACGCTGATCGGATAACCCGCTTCGGTCAGCAGTCTGGATTCCACCTGCGCCGCGATGATTTCTGAATCGACGAGAACGCCGTCGCAATCGAAGATGATGAGGTCGAAGCTGCTCATGAGGAAATGCCTTCCATGGGCCTGATATAAGGTGAGGCGGCCTTTTATACGATGGCAGGACAAACCTCAACCAACCGCCGCGCATGGCTGGGACAAGCGTAGCGGGCGGCTCTCGACAAGCGGAAAACGGCGCACTAAGGAACGCTGATGGGCAAGGAACCGGAAGACACCATCGCCAGCCGCATCAGCCGCGTGCTTGCCGACCGCATTGTGCGTGGCGAGCTCGCCCCCGGCGCCCGTCTTCGCCAGGATCATATCGCTGAGGAATTCGAGACCAGCCACGTGCCGGTGCGCGAGGCATTCCGCCGGCTGGAAGCGCAGGGCCTGGCGATCAGCGAACCGCGCCGCGGCGTGCGCGTCGCCTCCTTTGATCTCGCCGAAGTCCGCGAAGTGGCGGAAATGCGTGCCGTGCTGGAAGTGCTGGCGCTCCGTCATGCCGCCCGCCACCTGACCCCGGCCATCCTCGATGCGGCGGAAGATGCGGCCCGTGAGGGCGATGCCGCTGCCGACGTGCATGCCTGGGAGGCGGCGAACCGCCGTTTCCACCGGCTGATCCTCGCCCCCTGCGGCATGAAGCGTCTGCTCGCCTCAATCGACGACCTGCATGCCGCAAGCGCCAGGTTCCTGTTCTCCGCCTGGCAGTCCGGCTGGGAAAAGCGTACCGACCACGACCATCGCGCCATCCTCTCCGCTCTTAGGCAGGGCAAGTCCGACGAGGCCGCCGCCATCCTGCAGAAACATGTGCAATGGATTGGCCGTGGCCCGCAGCCGGCCAAGACTGGTGCCGCGCGCGAGACTTTCGCCATCGTCGGTTAGTTACTCCTCGAAATTATAGATAATTTATTTCCGCGAAAACTGGCTTCCATCGACCTGTTCGGGTGGATTTGTGCCGTCGTTTCGGTTCCCTCCATCGTGTACTCGATGCCATAGCTATTGCGTCCGCCGAAAATTCACCGCATAAAATAGATGGGAATAAAAATTATCTATAATTTGAGAAGGAGAGTTCGATGTCCCTGATTAATTCCCCCCAGACGCTGGTTTTCGATCCCTTTCGACTTGTCGAGCGGTCCTTGCCCGCCAAAGTCCTGTTCGTGCTTGCGGGCACGCTGGTGCTGGCGATCGCGTCCCGGATCGCCGTGCCGATGGTTCCGGTTCCGATCACCATGCAGACCTTCGCGGTGACCATGATCGGCGCGCTTTACGGCTGGCGGCTTGGCGCCCTGACGGTGCTTGCGTGGCTTGGGGAGGCTGCGCTTGGAGCGCCGGTGCTCGCCGGTGGGGCGGGCGGCATTGCCGTGTTCGCCGGGCCGACCGCGGGTTATCTCTTTTCCTTTCCGGTGATTGCAGCCGTTGCCGGCTGGCTTGCCGAACGCGGCTGGACCGGGCGGCGCATACTCGCCAGCTTCTCGGCGCATCTCATCGCAAACCTTCTATGCCTTGCGCTCGGCTGGGCCTGGCTCGCGGCACTGATCGGCGCTGAAAAGGCGTTCTGGGCCGGCGTTGCTCCGTTCATCCTTGGTGCTGCACTGAAATCGGGCCTGGCTGCGGCCGTCCTTGCCGCCGTCGCCTCCCGCAATCGCGCTGCGACAGAATGACGGTGAGGCTGCGGCCGCATCACCTGCTCTGCATGCTGACCTTTGTCGGCGAGGGCTATAGCCCAGCCTTCGTCGCCAACTATCGTCGTCTCGCCGGCCGGCTTTCCGCCGGCGAGCCGATCGAGATCGTCTCCGGTCCCGACGATATCTGCGCTCCGCTCCTGTCGGATGAAAGTGCGCATTGTTTCGGTGCTTCGGTTGCCGGTCGCGATGCAATGGCGCTGGCGGATATCGCCCGCCTGCTTGGGCGGGAGCTAGAGACCGGGGCGGTGATCGCCTCCGATCAGGCGCTATTCGAGAAACTGCGCCGCGCCTTCTCTGCCGGCGTGGCCCGCGACGCTTGCACGGGCTGCGAATGGAGCAGCCTTTGCGATCGCATTGCAGGAGAAGATTACAAAGGCGCGCTGGTGATGAATTTCAGCCTGCCGGAAACAGCGACAGAAATTTCCGCTCGCCGTCCGGCGTAAACAGCACCGCGCGGCTCTCTTCACTGCGCCGTGCCCAGCCGTTTTCGAGGAAATGGGCAAGCAGCGCCTTGCCGAGCGTGCCGGCCAGATGCGAGCGCCGCTCGCTCCAGTCGAGGCAGGATTTGCAGAGCGGCCGGCGATTGGATGTGAGCGATGCTACATCGATGCCGAGCGTGCCGAGTTCCGCGCGGCCGTCCTCGGTCATCGTCAGGTTCTCGCCGTCGCTCTCGATCGCGCCGCGGGCGACGAAACTGTCGAGCATCCTGACCCCGTAGTCGCCGGCGAGATGGTCGTAGCAGACGCGCGCCTTGCGCAATGCCGGATCCTTCGGCCCTGGCCGGTGGCGTAGATGGCCTCTGCTTGCCGCAAACCCCATGATATTTTCGAGCAGCGTGCCGGCGGCCGCGTCGGCAAGCGTGAAATAGCGATGCCGACCCTGCTTGCGCTGCGCGAGAATGCCGCCGTCTTCGAGCTTGGAGAGATGCGAACTCGCCGTCTGCACCGTCACGCCGGCGGCCTGCGCAAGCTCGGTCGCCGTCAGCGCCTGGCCGCCCATCAGGGCAGTCAGCATGTTGGCGCGGGCGGGGTCGCCGAACAGCATCCCGATGCGGGCAATGTCTGGACCTTCTTTCATACTTCGACCGTAACCGAAGCATCTTCGTCTGGCAACATGGCAAAACACCTCCGCAACACAAGGAGACGAAGTCATGATCACCTGTTTCATCCGCTACGAAATCGACCCGTTCAAAAAGGACGCTTTCGCCGAGTATGCCCGCAACTGGGGCCAGGCGATCCCGCGTTGCGGCGCCGATCTGATCGGTTATTTCGGCCCCCACGAGGGTTCGGCGACGACGGCCTATGGCGTCTACAATATCGACAGCCTCGCCGCCTACGAAGCCTATCGCGCCCGGCTGATGGCCGATCCGCTGGGCAAGGAAAATTACGCGTTCTCAAAACGCGAGCGTTTCATCCTGAAGGAGGACCGGATCTTCCTCAGGAATGTCTCCATGCCGCACGGAGCTTTGGTAAAGCCATGATCGCCGTCATCTTCGAAGTCATCCCCTATATGGGCGAGCGCCACAAATATCTCGACCTCGCCGGCGAACTCAGATCCGAACTGGAAACCATCGACGGCTTCATCTCGATCGAGCGTTTCGAAAGCCTCACCCTGCGCGGAAAAATCCTCTCCCTGTCGTTCTGGCGCGACGAGGAGGCCGTCAAGGCGTGGCGCAATTTGGAAAGCCACCGCGCCGCCCAGAAAGCCGGCCGCGGCGGCGTCTTCGCCGATTACCGCCTGCGCATCGGCCATGTCGTCAGGGACTACGGCATGTTCGAGCGGAACGAGGCGCCGAAGGATAGCCGCGAGGTACATGCGGTTTAGATGTTTATTCGCTACGTTTGATGGCGGCGAGTTTCCCGAGCTGCCGGCTTTCTTCAAGATGCATCTTGAGCAACTCGAACCAGTCGCTCGGCAAATGGCCAATCACACAGCTGTCGTCGGTGTGCGGTCGGCTCGACAACCATGAAGCGGGCCGTAAATCAGGGCCCGGCCAGATGAAGACATTCAACTGGTCGGTATAAGCCCAGGACGGCTCCTCCGAGAGGCCGAGATACCTCAGCAGCTTTGTTGGCAGAGGTAATGCGCGTTGGTGAGACTTCGGTTCGCTATGCGAGATGCCGAGGCAATAGACGATCTCTTTGCTTCCATCGCGGACGGCGGACAAGACGACAACCGCAGGGCGCGTTTTCTCACCGTCGTCCCTTGTTCCGGATTGGGAATGCCAGAGATATTCGTAGGCGACAATGCTACCGACTGGCGCCGAAAGAGGGATTTTCAACGCGCCCGATCCGAGGGTTTCCGGGAGACAAGATTGCCCTCGTCGTCGAGATCGTCGAGATTATAGGGCACGTCCGCCTTGACCTGCGCGGCGCGGATCGCTGCCATTTCCGCATCGCTGAGCTCTCGAGCAAGAAGCACTCTTCTTGTCGGCTGCTCGCCTCGCTTTGCGGATGCCTTTGTGGTGGGCATGATTGCACTCCATCATTGTTCTCCAAAGATACGGCATGTGTCGGAATGATCAAGCCGGCACCATCTTTCCACGCCTCAAAATTTTTCCCGAAATCGTGCACCGCTTCAGGCTTTGGTAACCAAAATAGGTAACCATAACAGGCAGTAAAATTCGTATCGAGTAGAGCGTAGCGAGTAGCAAATGGCAGCAGTTCTTCCGCTGGCCGACCTGAAGCGTCAGGTCCGTCCGGACACTTGGCTAAACTCCATCATCAAGGGCGATTGCGTCGCTGCTCTGGAAGCCTTGCCGGATCATTCCGTCGACGCGATCTTCGCCGATCCACCCTATAATCTCCAGCTCGGCGGCACGCTGCACCGTCCCGACCAGTCGCTGGTCGATGCCGTCGATGACGAATGGGACCAGTTCGCCTCCTTCGAAATCTATGACGCCTTCACCCGCGCCTGGCTGCTTGCCTGCCGCCGCGTTTTGAAGCCGAATGGCACGATCTGGGTCATCGGTTCCTACCACAACATCTTCCGCGTCGGCGCGATCATGCAGGACCTGAACTTCTGGCTGCTGAACGACATCGTCTGGCGCAAGGTGAACCCGATGCCGAACTTCAAGGGTCGCCGGTTCCAGAACGCCCATGAGACGATGATCTGGGCGAGCCGCGACGCCAAGTCGAAGGGCTATACCTTCAACTACGATGCGCTGAAGGCCTCCAACGACGACGTGCAGATGCGCTCCGACTGGCTGTTCCCGATCTGCTCCGGCGGCGAACGCCTGAAGGGCGACGACGGCAAGAAGGTCCATCCGACCCAGAAGCCGGAGTCGCTGCTTGCCCGTGTGATCATGGCCTCGACCAAGCCGGGCGACGTCATTCTCGATCCCTTCTTCGGCACCGGCACGACCGGCGCCGTCGCAAAACGTCTCGGCCGCAACTTCGTCGGCATCGAGCGCGAGCAGGATTATATCGATGCGGCTTCTGCCCGCATCGCCTCCGTCGAGCCGCTCGGCAAGGCGGAACTGACGGTCATGACCGGCAAGAAGGCCGAACCCCGTGTCGCCTTCAACACGCTGGTCGAAAGCGGTCTCGTCAAGCCCGGTCAGGTCCTGACCGATGCGAAGCGCCGCCACAGCGCGATCATCCGCGCCGACGGCACGCTCTCGGCAAATGGCGACGCCGGTTCCATTCATCGCCTCGGCGCGAAAGTGCAGGGCCTTGATGCATGCAACGGATGGACGTTCTGGCATTTCGACGATGGGCAATCGCTCAAGCCCATCGATGAACTGCGATCCGTGATCCGAAACGGTATGGCGAAACTGGACTGATCCACCGGTCCCCGCCATATCGACCGAATGCCTTGTCCGGTTTCGTACCTCTAGTCCCGGACGAGGATAATTGGCGCCCGGGAAGGCTGATCCCGGGCGCCATTTCTTTTTTCGGCATGGCGTTGGCAGCCTCTGCCGCCCGGCCAAACTCGACTTTGCGAAATTTCAGGTATTCCCGCCGTCACCTGCGCTTGATATCGTAGGTTGTACGGGGTTGAACGAATTTCCAATTTAGCGTTTTTTAGAATGTCCATGCCTGTCAATGGCGAGTTGCGCCACCGGATCGAGCGTGCGCTGGCGCGGTTCTCTCCAAGCTGGGAGGGCAGGGATGCCGCGCGCCGTGCCGTGGCGCTGAAGATGCTGATCCTCTGTGAACTGGCAGGCGGCCGCCTGCGCGTCGTTGATGCGCTGGGCCTCAACGACAACACGCTCGACAACTACCGTCACGGCAAGACCGAGCCGCGCCACAGCACGCTCAACATGATGGCGGAACTCGCCGAAGTGCCGATCGAATATCTCGGCAATGACTGGTCGGTCGAGGATGGAGTCATCCATTTTTCACCTCCGGAAATCCCGCCGGCCGGGTTTTCCGAGCCGAGCCCTGTCTGGGATCTCGCCGATCGCACGGTAATCCCAGCTTATGAAGACGTCGTGCCCGGGCAGTCTTCCCTCGACACCACATGGGCAGCGATCCCCGAAGGTTTCTGGGCGAAGCTTTCGGTTGATCCGGAAAACATGCGGGTCGTCTCTGCGAGCGGCGACAGCATGTCACCGACGATCGTCGGCGGTACGCCGATGTTTGTCGACATCAGCGACCGCAAGCTGGAGGACGGGAGCGTCTATCTGTTCGATGCCGGCGCGGAACTGATCGCCCGGCGGGTGCAGCGGTTTGTCGACGGCAGTGTCGAACTCCTGCCGGACAATTTGGAACGGTATCGCTCGCAGCATGTCCTGAAGGACGGTTTAGCGGAGCTGAAAGTCGTCGGGCGCGTCTGCGCCGCGAGCCGGATCCTCTAGGAACCAGCCCCGCGACCGGACGGTCTTATACCTCGATGCCGTGGGCGATCAGGTCCTGCCGCAGCGTCTCGGCATCCTTGAAATGCACCGCCTGCCAGCCGGCCGCGCGCGCGCCTTCGACATTCGCATGGCTGTCGTCGATGAAGATCGAGGCTTCCGGGGTCAGGTCGAAGTCGCGGGCGTGCTTTTCGTAGATCCCCACGTCCGGCTTGATAAGGCCGATCTCGCCCGACACGGTCACGCCCCGCGGTCTGTTGAGAAAGGGAAAGATCTGCCTAGCCTCGGCGAACGTGTCGGCGGCGAAATTGGTCAGCATCGTCACGTCGTGGCCCTTGTCGATCAGCCCTTCCATGATCTCGACCGAGCCGTCATAGGCATGCGGCACCATTTCGCGCCAGCATTTGCGGAAGGCTCGGATCTGTTCCTCGCGCTCCGGATATTGCGCAACCAGCAGCGCCTCGGCATCTTCCCACTTGCGGCCGCGATCCTGTTCCAAGTTCCATTCATGGGTGCAGACGTTCTCAAAGAACCATCTGCGCTCCTCCTCGTCCGGAATGACGCGGGCATAGGGAAGGTTCGGATCGTAGTGGATCAGCACCTTGCCGATGTCGAAGACGATGTGGTCGATCTTGGCTGCCATGAATATGTCCCGGGAATATCAGTTCGAGGATTTTTCGCGCGATTCGGTAGCAAATGCCACCAACCTGGGAACGCATGACGGCCGGATCGCGCCAAAGGCGGTCACGAATGCCCCGCGATATGTCCGACAAGGCGAGGTGCTTCCTCGGCGATCGCCAAGATGATGCCTGACTTGCGTGTGGAGGCAAAGTCCAGCCCTGCGAAGTAAAGGCCAGGCAGGGCGGCCACGCCATCCGCGTGAACAGGCTGTCCCGCACTGTCGAGCGCACCGGGAAGCCTCATCCAACTGAAATCGCCCTTAAAGCCCGTGCACCACACCACGCTCGTTACGCCGGAGCGGAAGAGATCGAGCGTACCGATCGTCGGGCTCGACTGACACATCGCGACAGTCTCCGCCGGGTCCGGCTCCGCAACGGGTGCGTCGATCCCGGCGCGGCTAATATAGTCGTCGACATGGCGCTTGGTATTGTCGGAGGCTTCATCCGCGAAGCGGACATTCGCTTCGACATCGCCGGCAAACGAGAGGCTGCCGCCGTCCACGATGTCGATGAGACGCCCAAGAAGCACGACGCCTTGGGCGCTCAGCGCCTGAAGGCTTATCGTATGCGTCGACCCAAGCACACCACGCGGCGGGATGCGTCCGGCAAGTCGAATGACTTCCTCCCGGCGCCCGTCGAGAAACCCGCTTTCGAGCAGCCAGACCATGATGTCGCGACCCCGGTAGCGCCGTGGCAGCCGTCCGACACGACTGGTCGCAAGGAGGACCGTTCGACCCGCGCCCGCTAATTCTTCCGCGATCTGAACACCAGATTGGCCGCCTCCGACCACCAGCACCGCTCCGTCGGGCAGATCGGCAGCGCTGCGGTAGCCGGAAGCGTTGATCTGGTGGAGAGCGGGCGTCAACGTGGCGGCCCAGACCGGGCGCACCGGACAATTCAGGCTGCCGCTTGCGACGATCACATTGCGTGCCAAAAGCGTGCCGCGTGAGGTACTCAGTCGATAGGCGCCATTCTCGTGCGTAAGTTCGCTCACGGCAGTATCAGGTTCGATCGGCAGCGCGTTGCGCTCGGCGAAGTCCTCAAGGAGAGCGACGAACTGGTCGCGCGTCAGGGCGCCATCCGGATCCGGACCGTCATAGCAGTCGCCCGGCATGACGGTCTGCACGTTGGGAGTATTCATCCGAAAGGAATCCCATCGCTGCGCGCGCCAGGTCTCTCCTATGCGGCCCCGCTCCAACACGCTGTGGCGCAGGCCCCGTCGCGCCAGCCAGTAGCTGACACCCAGGCCGGCCCAACCGGCCCCGATGACGACAGCATCGAGAACATCGCTGTCATCAGTCATTTGCTGCGGTGATCGCATAATTGCCCCGGCAATTTCGTCATCCCCGCGCAGCATTAAGCCTTGTCCGCGGCAATGAGTCCAGCACCGCCGATTCCCCCGACTGGCCGAGCGGGATTATCGATGGTAGTCGCTACATAATCACGCTTTTTCGAAGGCCAGTGGAATAGCCTGGGTGATCGCTTTTTTCATCACCGTAGGCAAGGCCTGGGCCTCGAGATTCGTGACCGGCTCCCACCAGCCGTCGGCGGTGGCGACCTTCGCGGTCTTCGCCCGGAAGACCGAGAGCCTCAGTTCGAAATGGGTGAAGACGTGGGTTACGGAGCCCGATGCCTCCCATGCGGCGGGGAAGGGGGCATGGTCGGTCGTGGTCCCGCCGTCGAGGCGCGACGTCCAGGCGGTGGTCGGCACTTCGGTCATTCCGCCGAGCAGCCCGCTGTCGACCCGCCGCCGCAATAGCACTTCGCCCTCCGGCGTCACGGCCACGAAGACGGCGCCGAACCGCACGGGCTTTTCCTTCTTCGCTGCCTTGACCGGAAACCGTTCCGGGTCGTGTTCTGCAAGGGCCAGACAGTCGTCGCGGAAGGGACAGAGAGCGCAGGCCGGCCGTTTCGGAGTGCAGATGGTCGCGCCGAGATCCATCATGGCCTGCGCGAAATCGCCGGGCCGCTCAGTCGGCGTCAGTTCAGCCACCCTTGCCTTCATCGCCGGTTTGGAGCCCGGAAGCGGCGCGTCGATGGCGTAAAGCCGCGAAATCACCCGCTCGACATTGCCGTCCATGACCGCGGACTGGCGGTTGAAGGCGATGGCAGAGACGGCGGCGGACGTATAGTCGCCGATGCCGGGAAGCGCTCGCAGGCCTTCCTCGGTGTCGGGAAACACACCGCCATGCTCGGCCGCCACCGCTTCGGCGCATTTTTTCAGGTTGCGGGCGCGGGCGTAATAACCGAGCCCCGCCCAGGCCGCCATCACGTCCTCGACCGGGGCGGCGGCAAGGTCGGTCACCTTGGGCCAGAGCGTCAGGAACTTGGCGAAATAGGGTTTCACCGCCTGCACGGTGGTCTGCTGCAGCATCACTTCCGAAAGCCAGACGTGGTAGGGATCGGCCCGTTTTCCGGCCTTTGCCGCAGCCGGGCTTACCCGCCATGGAAGCTCCCGATGGTGCCGGTCGTACCAGGTCAGCAGCTTCTGCGCATGGGTGATGTGGATCGTCTGGAGCATTGTTTGCCGTAATGGGAAGAGATGGCGTATAGTTGTGGGAATAGTGCGCCGGCATCAAGGCCTGCCGGGGCCGCAATGGCGGGCGTCATGAGTTATCCCAAGAAACGCGAGCTGCAGATATCGGAGATCGCGAACGGCATCATCGATCCGGTGCTCGCCCGCCGCGCCGGCATCTCGACGGCGCTGCTCGGCTCCTGGGACGAGATCGCCGGCGAAGACTTTGCCGATTGCACGCGGCCGGAAAAGATCGCCTGGCCGCGCCGCGACGAAGGCACCGGTTCCGGCGGCGGTCATCAGGCGGGTGTGCTGACGATCGCCTGCGAAGGGGCGCGGGCGCTTTTCCTCACCCATGCCCAAGGCGAACTGATCGCCCGCATCAACGGCTTTTTCGGTTTTCCGGCGGTGCGTCAGATCCGCATCGTCCAGAAGCCGGTCTCCCGGACCTTCAAGCATCCCCGCAAGCCGCCGCCCTTGAAGGGTGAGGCCGCCAAGCGGCTGGAAACCATGATGGAAGGCATCGAAAGCGAGGCCCTCAGGAAGGCCGTGGCAAGGCTCGGCACCGCCGTGCTGCAGCAGAAACGCAAGGTCTGAGAGAGAAGCCCGCCGATCCTCTTGATAGATCTCCGATTTGTCACAATTCTTTGAAGAGATTTGCCTATCGACAGCTTGTTCGCGCTGGGGCGCCGCGATACGGAATGTCACCTCTATTGAAGATCTCTCGCACACGGGTGTTCCATGCAGATGAACGAAATGACCATGACCAGGCGCGCGCTTCTCGGCGGAGTGGCAGTCACCGCTGTTTGCCTAGCCTTGCCGCTTGGTACTTCCGAAGCTTTCGCGCAGGAATTGCCGGAGTCCCAGGGCACCGTGGACATGGCCGCTGCAGTGAAGCCGGGTCCGCTGCCGGAAATGGCGCTGGGTGACGAAAAGGCGAAGGTCACGATCATCGAATACATGTCGATGACCTGCCCGCATTGTGCCAATTTCCACAACAAGACCTTCGAGACGATCAAGACCAAGTATATCGACACCGGCAAGGTGCGCTTCATCCTCCGCGAATTCCCGTTCGATCCGGTCGCGACCGCCGCTTTCATGCTTGCCCGCTGCAGCCCGCAGAACGCCGCCGAGCTTTCGACGCCCGCCCAGTATTTCCCGATGGTCTCGATGCTCTTCAAGCAGCAGCGCGGCTGGGCGGCGCCCGCGGACGGAAATGTGCGCAATGCGCTGCTCCAGGCGGTCAAACTCGCAGGTTACTCACAGCAGACTTTCGAGGCCTGCTTGACGAACCAGAAGCTTCTCGATGAAGTGAACGCCGTCGTTAAGAGGGGCGCGGACGAGTTTGGCGTCAATTCCACGCCGACCTTCCTGATTGGCGGCAAGAAGTATTCGGGAGATATGTCTGTTGAATCCATGTCCAAGCTCATCGACAGCCTGTTGTGAGCACGCCTTCCCCGACGGGAAGGTGAGGGGCGCGGCATGAAGTTCAACAAGCTGCGCGTTCTCGGATTCAAGTCTTTCGTCGAACCGACGGAATTTATCATCGAGCGCGGGCTGACCGGCGTGGTCGGCCCGAACGGCTGCGGCAAGTCGAACCTCGTCGAGGCGCTGCGCTGGGTGATGGGGGAAAACTCCTACAAGAACATGCGCGCGTCCGGCATGGACGATGTGATCTTTTCGGGCTCCGGCAACCGGCCGGCCCGCAATACGGCCGAAGTCGGCCTCTATCTCGACAATTCCGACCGCACGGCACCTGCCGCCTTCAACGATTCCGACGAAATCCAGGTGACCCGCCGCATCGAACGCGAGTCCGGCTCCGTCTACCGCATCAACGGCAAGGAGGCCCGCGCCAAGGACGTGCAGCTTCTGTTTGCCGATGCCTCGACCGGCGCCCGCTCGCCGTCCATGGTCGGGCAGGGGCGCATCGGCGAACTGATCCAGGCAAAACCCCAGGCGCGCCGCCAGCTGCTCGAAGAGGCAGCCGGTATTTCCGGCCTGCATTCGCGCCGCCACGAGGCGGAACTGCGGCTGCGCGCCGCCGAAGGCAATCTGGAACGCCTGGACGACGTGCTTTCGCAGCTGGAAAGCCAGATCGAGAGCCTGAAACGCCAGGCCCGCCAGGCGAGCCGCTTCAAGACCCTGTCGGCCGATATCCGGGCCCGCGAGGCGATGCTCCTGCATATCCGCTGGGTGCAGGCCAGGGAGGCGGAAGGCGAGGCGGAAAGCGCGCTCAATCAGGTAACCAGCGTCGTTGCCGAAAAGGCGCAAGCGCAGATGGAGGCCGCTAAGCAACAGGCGATCGCCAGCCTCAAGCTGCCGGAACTGCGCGACGAGGAGGCGAAGGCCGGTGCCGCCCTGCAGCGCCTGCAGATCGCCCGCGGCCAGCTGGAGGAAGAGGCAAACCGCCTGCTGAAGCGCCGCGACGAACTGACCCGTCGGCTCGTCCAGCTCGGCGAGGATATCAGCCGTGAAGAACGGCTCGCCGCCGACAATACCGCCTTCCTCGAGAAACTCGGCGAGGAAGAGGCCGAGCTCAACGACATGCTCGCCGATTCCGGCGCCGAGGCCGAGGAGATGCGCGAGACCTTCGAGGCCGCCGCCGCGTCGCTGGCGGCGAGCGAGGCGCTGTTTTCGGCAATCACCGCCGAGCGCGCCGAGGCCGCCGCCGGGCGTCACCAGCTCGAACGGCTGATCCGCGATCTCGCAGAGCGCCGCCAGCGCCTCGACCGGCAGCTTGGCGATTCCACGGGCGAGCTTGACGCGATCAACGAGCGGCTATCCGCCCTCGACGATCCGGCCGAAAGGCGTGACGCGGTCGAGGCGGCGGAAATCGCCGTCGAAGACGCGACGATTGCGGTCGAAGACGTGGAGGCGGCACTTTCCGCCGCCCGCTCGGCCGAATTGATGGCCCGCGGCCCGGTGGAGGCTGCACGCTCTGCGCTCAATGCGCTGGAGACCGAGGCCCGCACCATTTCGAAAATGCTCGCAGCCGGTGCCACGTCGGGAGATTTCGTCGCGGTCGCCGACATGATCCGCGTCGATCGCGGTTTCGAGGCAGCCCTCGGTGCAGCGCTTGGCGACGACCTCGAAAGCCCCGTCGATGCCTCGGCTCCGACCTACTGGTCGGTGAATGGCGACGGTTCCGGTGATCCCGGCCTGCCCCAGGGCGCTCAGCCGCTGATCGCGCATGTCACCGCGCCGCCGGAACTGTCCCGCAGCCTTGCCCAGATCGGCGTCGTCGCTTCGGCGGAGGCCCAGCGGATGATGCGCCTGCTGCGGCCCGGCCAGCGCCTGGTGACCCGCGAAGGCGCCGTCTATCGCTGGGACGGCCACGTTACCGGCTCCGAGGCGCCGGGTGCGGCTGCCTTGCGACTATCCCAGAAGAACCGGCTCTCGGAACTGGAAGCCGAGATCGACGAAGCGCGCATCGTGCTGTCCGAAACCGAAGTGGCGCTCGCCGCCGCCGCATCCGAAATCACCTCCGCCGAACGGCGCCTCACCGACGCCCGCGACCGCGCTCGCATCGGCGCGCGCCAGCTGTCCGAAGCCCGCGATGCGCTGGCCGCTGCCGAACGTGCAGCCGGCGACCTGATGCGCCGCCGCGACGTGGCCGGCGAGGCGGTGAACCAGGTGACGGCGCAGATCGAGGATCTCGGCGTCCAGGAAGAAAACGCCCGCATCGAGCTCGAGGACGCGCCGGATATTTCCCATCTCGATAACCGGCTGCGCGACCAGCAGGCGGTTGTCGCGACCGATCGCGGCCTGCTCGCCGAAGCGCGCGCCCGTTACGAGGGCCTGAGCCGCGAGACCGAAGCTCGCAAGCGGCGCCTTGCCGCGATCGCCCAGGAGCGCGCCTCCTGGACGGCCCGGGCGGCGAGCGCCGCCGATCATATCGCCAGCCTTCGAGAACGCGAGGAAGAGGCCCGCGAGGAGATCGCCGATCTCGAAGCCGCGCCGGAGGAGTCCGACGACAAGCGCCGTGCGCTGCTGACCGAGTTGCAGAAGGCGGAAGAGGCCCGCCGCGCCGCCGCCGACCGGTTGGCCGAAGCGGAAACCCATCAGCGCGAGGCTGACCGGATTGCCACCGTCGCGCTGTCCGAACTGGCCGAGGTGCGCGAAAAGCGCGGCCGTGCCGAGGAACGTCTGGTTTCGGCTGCCGAGAAGCGCCATGAGAGCGAGAACCGTATCCGCGAGGCGCTCAATGTCGCGCCCCACGAGGTCCTGCGGCTGGCGGGCCTGAAGCCCGACTCGGCCCTGCCGGATGTCCGCGAGATCGAGCGCGAGGTCGACCGCCTGCGCATGGAGCGCGAGAGGCTCGGCGCCGTCAACCTGCGCGCGGACGAAGAGCAAAAGGAGCTTTCCGACAAGCTCGACAACCTGATGCGCGAACGCGCCGACGTGATCGACGCGATCCGCAAGCTGCGCGGGGCGATCCAGAGCCTCAACCGCGAAGGCCGAGAGCGGCTGCTGGCCGCCTTCGACGTGGTCAATGAGCAGTTCCAGCGGCTTTTCACCCATCTCTTCGGCGGCGGCACGGCGGAACTGCAGCTGATCGAATCGGACGACCCGCTCGAAGCCGGTCTTGAAATCCTCGCCCGCCCGCCGGGCAAGAAGCCGCAGACCATGACGCTTTTGTCAGGCGGCGAGCAGGCGCTGACGGCGATGGCGCTGATCTTCGCCGTCTTCCTCACCAATCCGGCGCCGATCTGCGTGCTGGACGAGGTCGATGCCCCGCTCGACGATCACAATGTGGAACGTTATTGCAATCTGATGGACGAGATGGCGGCATCGACCGAGACCCGTTTCATCATCATCACCCATAATCCCATCACCATGGCCCGCATGAACCGCCTTTTCGGCGTGACGATGGGCGAACAGGGCGTTTCCCAGCTCGTTTCCGTCGATCTCCAGACCGCGGAACTTCTGCGCGAGGCGAGCTGAATGGGGTGCCGTTGTTGCGAGTTGCATTCTCTAGCGACGTAATTTACGTCAATTCATTGACTAGCATCAATTTTTAAGGCTGCATCCGGGGGTAAAGTACCTGCGACCTACGTAGAATCACCCATATGGGGGATGTAATTTTCTGACTATTGTTATTTTGTGGACTGTGGAATTGGAACGCGCCTGAGCGTCCATACGCTTCGCAGTCCAACTCAAAGTTTCCTACCCCCCGTCCGGGTTTCCTGTCCCGGGCGGAAAGCTTTGCGGGGCCGCCTGTGATCCGGCCCCGCAAAGCTTTGTTTTCCAGCGCTCCCGGGCCAATTTGGTAACCGTCTCCGGCCGCTCTTGTTGCGACGCAACATATTCCTGCCTAGATCCGTTTCCAAACCGTCATAAAACTTGTAGTTATTGCGCAAAAGACTGCGACGGGTGGAGAGCAGCAATGTCGAAATGGGTCTATCGCTTCGGCGGTGGCGAGGCGGAGGGCCGCGCCACGGATGTCGAGCGGCTGGGTGGCAAGGGCGCCAATCTCGCCGAGATGGCAAGCCTTGGCCTGCCGGTTCCTCCAGGGCTGACCATCGTTGCCGATGCCTGCGTTTTCTATTTCGAGAATGGCAGGACGCTTCCGGACGACCTGAAGGCGCAGGTCCTCGAAGGCATTACCGCGATCGAAGGGCTGACGGGCCGCGTCTTCGGCGGCAGGACGAAGCCTCTGCTGCTTTCCGTGCGCTCCGGCGCCCGCGCATCCATGCCCGGCATGATGGATACCGTCCTCAACCTTGGCCTCAACGACGAAACGGTGCAGTCGCTCGGGCACGACGCCGGCGATGCGCGCTTTGCCTGGGACAGCTACCGCCGATTCATCCAGATGTATGCCGATGTGGTCATGGGCCTCGACCACGAGATTTTCGAGGAGATACTCGAGGACGAGAAGGCCCGGCTCGGCCACGACTACGATACCGATCTCTCCGCCGTCGAATGGCAGCACGTCGTCAGCCTCTATAAAAGGATGATCGAGGATGAGCTGGGCAGCAGCTTTCCGCAGGATCCGCATGTGCAGCTCTGGGGCGCCATCCGCGCCGTCTTTTCGAGCTGGATGAACCCGCGTGCCATGACCTATCGCATGCTCCACCGCATTCCGGAGGAATGGGGCACGGCCGTCAACGTCCAGACCATGGTGTTCGGCAATCTCGGTTCGTCCTCGGCGACCGGCGTCGCCTTCACCCGCAATCCCTCAACCGGCGACAAGGCGCTCTACGGCGAGTTTCTGGTCAATGCGCAAGGGGAGGATGTCGTCGCCGGCATCCGTACGCCGCAATCGATCACCGAGGAAGGGCGTATCGCTTCCGGCTCCGACAAGCCGTCGATGGAAAAGCTGATGCCGGAAACGTTCGCCGAGTTCAAGGCGATCTGCGACCGGCTGGAGGCCCATTACCGCGAAATGCAGGACCTCGAATTCACCGTCGAGCGCGGCAAGCTGTGGATGCTGCAGACCCGCTCCGGCAAGCGCACCACCCGCGCGGCAATGAAGATCGCCGTCGACATGGTGGAGGAGGGCGTCATCACCGAGGAAGAGGCGGTCTGCCGCATCGAGCCGCCCTCGCTCGACCAGCTTCTCCACCCGACCATCGATCCGCGCGTCGAGCGCCACGTGGTCGGGTCCGGCCTGCCGGCTTCCCCGGGTGCGGCCACCGGCGAGATCGTCTTCACCGCCGAAGAGGCAGTCGAGGCGGAACACGAAGGCCGCAAGGTCATCCTGGTTCGCATCGAGACCAGTCCCGAGGACATCCACGGCATGCACGCTGCCGAAGGCATTTTGACCACCCGCGGCGGCATGACCAGTCATGCCGCGGTCGTCGCCCGCGGCATGGGCATCCCCTGCGTCGTCGGTGCCGGCTCGATGCGGGTCGACCTGCGCAATGAACTCCTGATCGGCGCCGGCGTCACGCTGAAACGCGGCGACACGGTCACCATAGACGGCTCGTCCGGGCAGGTGCTGAAGGGCGCGGTGCCGATGATCCAGCCCGCACTCTCCGGCGATTTCGGCAAGCTGATGGCCTGGGCCGACAAGACCCGCCGCATGACGGTGCGCACCAACGCCGATACGCCGCAGGACGCCCGCGCCGCCCGCTCCTTCGGGGCCGAAGGCATCGGCCTCTGCCGCACCGAGCACATGTTCTTCGAAGGCGACCGTATCCACGTCATGCGCGAGATGATCCTCGCCGAGGACGAGAAGGGCCGCCGCGAGGCGCTCGGAAAACTCCTGCCGATGCAGCGCTCGGATTTCATCGAGCTGTTCTCGATCATGCACGGCCTGCCGGTGACGATCCGCCTGCTCGATCCGCCGCTGCACGAATTCCTGCCGAAGACCGAAGGTGAGATCGCCGAGGTCGCCAAGGCGATGGCGATGCCGCCGGCCTTCCTCGCCCGTCGCATCGACGCCATCCACGAATTCAACCCGATGCTTGGCCATCGCGGCTGCCGGCTGGCGATTTCCTATCCCGAGATTGCCGAAATGCAGGCGCGCGCCATCTTCGAGGCGGCGGTGGAAGCCGGAAAGCTCACAGGCGAACCGGTCGAGCTGGAAATCATGGTGCCGCTCGTCAGCCTGCGCAAGGAACTGGACTATGTGAAGGGCGTCATCGACCGCGTCGCCGAGGATGTCGCAAACGAAACCGGCGTTCCGATCGCCTATCTCGCCGGCACGATGATCGAGCTGCCGCGCGCCGCCATCCGCGCCCATGTCATCGCCGAAACGGCTGAGTTCTTCTCCTTCGGCACCAACGACCTGACCCAGACCACCTTCGGCATGTCGCGCGACGATGCGGCGGCCTTCATTCCCACCTATCAGAGGAAGGGCATCATCGAGCACGACCCGTTTATCTCGCTCGATTTCGACGGCGTCGGCGAACTCATCCAGATCGCCGCCGAGCGTGGCCGCCGGACCCGCAACGACCTGAAGCTCGGCATCTGCGGCGAACACGGCGGCGATCCCGCCTCGATCCGCTTCTGCGAGAATGCCGACCTCGACTACGTCTCCTGCTCGCCCTTCCGCGTGCCGATCGCTCGCCTTGCCGCGGCCCAGGCGGCGATCGAAAGGAGGAAGGGATGAACCGGAGAGCCACTCCCTATTTCAGATGGTCCGGCCATTTTCGGGACGTGTGAAATATGGCCAATATCTCCGCTCGTTCGCGGAGGCGATAAAAGGCGATGTAGGGGGTGCCGGCGATGGTGAGGCGCCATGTATCTCCATCCGATGTCAGTCGTCCGACTTTCGGGTGCCACGCCAGCATTGAAACAGCTTCCACGATGCGACGGACCACGTTCTCGGCAGCGTGCGGATTGTCGAGTGCGATATAGGAGCCGATCTCATCGAGATCCTGCAGCGCCTCGTCCAGCCAGACGAGTTCATTCATTGGGGACGAATTTGCGGATCACTGCCTTCACTGTCTCCGCGGAAGCAAATCGTCCGGCATCAGCCGACTTTTTTCGCTCTGCCAGTTTTTTGACCTGCCACGCGTGCAGATCGTCGGCTGCCTCCGTCGGCGCCGGCGAAATAGCATCCTCAATCGAAATTGGCTTTTGCGTTTCGCTCATGGAAGGATCATGGCAGATCGAAGCCGCTTTTAAAAGCTGATTGGGGATGTTTATGTCATGCCGGCCGTCACCGGCAAAACAAAATCGCTATTCGAAAATGAAGGTCGAGGAGGCCATCATGAACCAGGTTACCGTTCTCGCCGTCCCCGTCTTCAGCACGCTGTGCAACGAGGGTTTCCGCCTTCGCCGCGAAGTTTTCATCGTCGAGCAGAACGTGCCTGCCGACATGGAATTCGATGCCGACGACCTGACCGCCTTCCACTTCGTGGCCGTCGTTTCGGGCGAGGTCTGCGGTACGTTGCGGGTCATTTACGCGGAAGATTGCGTCAAGATCGGGCGGGTCGCCGTCACCAGCCCGTGGCGCGGCAAGGGCGTCGCCAGCGCCATGATCCGCGCCGCCATGGAGGCGCACGGCCAAGCGCGGGACAACCGCTTTCATCTGGCGGCCCAGAGCGACAAGATCTCCATGTACGAACGTTTCGGCTTCAAGACCTATGGGGAAGAGTTCTTCGACGTTGGGATTCCCCATTACAACATGAAGAACTTCTGACTCTCGATCTTTTGCTCACACGTCTGTGTTGCCGTGTTATGCTCGGCACAGACGTGCGACAAAGGGGAGGGGCATATGCCGCGTTTGGACCACGTGACGATCCGCACCCGCGATGCGGCGCCGATGATGGCGTTCCTTGAGAAGGTGCTGGGAGCAAAGGAAGGGTTTCGGCCGCCATTCCCTTTCCCGGGCCACTGGCTCTATATCGACGGCCATTCCTGCATTCACCTGCTGATCGTCGAGCGGGACGGCGATCCTCCGGTCGGCATCTACGACCACGTAGCCTTCTCCTTTTACGACCACGATGTTGCCGTCAGGGAGATTGAAGCGACAGGTTACCGCTTTGAACACGACGCCATACCCGATACCGATATCGGCCAGATCTTCGTCTACGGCCCGGAAGGCGTGAAGATCGAGCTGCAATACCGCCGGTGATCGAATGGGCTGCGTTCGGCGGGAAAGCTGGTTTGGAGGAGTGCGCCGTTCTACAGCACCGCCCTTATGCCGGCGGTTCAGCGCCGCTCGACGATCACCCGGCGCTCGATCACCATCGGCCGCCACATCATCGCATCGGCACGGGACTGCATCGAACGGCCTTCGGCGCGGCGGTCGAGTTCGATGTCGAGCATGCAGCGTGCCATCGCATCCGTGCCGCGCCTGAAGCCGTAGCTGGCGCAGGTGGTCTCGTCCGCCGCGCGGCGTTCCTCCGGCGTCATCGTCTGGCAGCCGGCCAGCAGGGCGCCCAGCGGGGCAATAAGCGAGGCGACGAGGAGAAGGCGGTGAGGGCGCATGACATGAACTCCTTTTCATTCGGCCGGGCTGCAACCTTGGGATTCCATTCCGGGCGAAGCTGTTTTACACTGGAGCAAGCGCTTTTGCCATGGAGCCTTTGCCGATCCCATGCCCGTCCGTTTTGTCCGGCCCGTTTCCCATTCGGCCTATACGGCCCGCAGGCTGGCCTTATCGGCGCTGGCGTTGTTCGTCATCGCCGCGCTGGCCCATCGTTTCGGCCCGCTGGCGACCCCGGATTTCCTGGCGCTGCTGTTCCTCTCGGCGGCGATTGCCGCCGTTTCGGTGCCTCTGTCGCTGATTGGCCTGATCCGGCTCTGGCAGGTCGGCGCAACCGGCGGCGTCGCGGCGACGAAAGGGCTGATCTATGCCGGTGTCCCGCTTGCCGTGGTGGCGACCGGAGCCTTCTATTATTATACCCTGCCGCCGCTCTTTGACATTTCCACCGATATTGCCGACCCGCCGCCATGGGTTGCCGAGCCGAAGGCCGGCCAGAAATGGCTGCCGCGCTCGACGATCATTACGCCTGCCGATCGGCGGGTGCAGTTCGCCGCCTATCCCGGCCTCACCGGCAGGCGTTACGAGGGCGCCCTCGACCGCGTCTATCAGGGTGTGCAGAAGGCGGTGCTTTCCGCCCGGATCGCGATCACCAAGAAGGAAGGCGTCGAACTGATCGCGCCGGATATCGCCCAGCGCCCCGCGCCACAGGACGAACAGGCGCCGGTGCCCGACGTGGCGCCGATCCCGCTGCCACGCCCGGAACCCTCGCTCGCACCGGTTTTTGTCAATGCCGGCGATGTCCTGCTGCAGGGCGAGACCCGCACCTTGGTTCTCGGCCTGCGTTTCGACCTGGTGATCCGGCTGCGCGAAGATGCCGAGACGACCTCCGTCGATATCCGCGTCGCCTCGCGTTACGGGCCGCATGACCTCGGGATGAGCGAAGCCATCGCCGAGGATTTCCTCGACAGGCTCGATACCGAACTTCTGGGAATCGCCGGGAACTAAAGCATGTCGCGCAAAAGTGTGCAGCGGTTTTGCGATAACGGCATGCGGAGAAACTAAAGACTTGAAGCGTGCCGCGAATCCGAAGGATCGCGGCACGCTTCAAGCCGGCCAGTAGACGCCCGCAAGCGACGGCGGGCCTTCGGTCAGCACGCGGCCTTTCTCGACCAGGTCTTCCAGATGCGCAAGCACGGAAAGGGCAGCTGCCCCATGCAGGCGCGGATCGGTGCTGGCATAGATCACCTTGACCATGTCGGGGATCAGCCGGTCGCCGGCCTTGATGCGCTCCAGCACCGCCCGTTCGCGCATGCGCCGATGGGTGCGAAGCCCCCGCAGGAACGAACCCGGCTCCTTCACCGGCCCGCCGTGGCCCGGAAAGAAGATGCGGTCCTCGCGCGGCAGCAGCTTTTCGATCGAAGCCATGAAATCCGCCATCGACCCATCCGGCGGCGCGACGATCGTGGTTGCCCAAGCCATCACGTGATCGGCGGAAAACAGTACGCCGGTTCCTTCCAGCCCGAAGGCGGAATGGTTGGCCGTGTGACCGGGCGTATGCACGGCCGTCAGCGCCCAGCCGTCCCCTTCGATCAACTGCCCGTCGGCGACTGCGATGTCGGGCACGAAATCGCCGTCGGCGCTTTCGGCGAACGGGTTGACCTCGCCCGCATGCAGCGGCCGCGAGGCCCGGTGCGGTCCTTCGGCGACGGTGATCGCGCCGGTTTCTTCGCGCAGCCGGCGGGCAAGCGGGGAATGGTCGCGGTGCGTGTGGCTGACGAAGATATGGGTGACCTCGCGGCCCTTCAACGCCGCCATCAGCGCTTCGAAATGAGCCTCGTTCTCGGGCCCGGGATCGATGACCGCGACTGAGGAGCCGCCGACGATGTAGCTATTGGTGCCGTGGAAGGTGAACGGCGAGGGATTGTTGACGGTCAGCCGCTGCACGCCTTCGGCAACGGTGACCGGCACGCCATAGGAAGGGGTGAATTCCATGTCGAAGGTAATGTCTTCCGCCATGCCGGGCCTCCGCGCCTGATGCGATCTCGATGACGGCCGTCGCGGCACTGCCGTTCTGCGCCGGGCCTCTGATCGCGTCGGTTACGCTGTTCAAGGCGCTCGTGAGATCTAGCATCGCTTTCGCTGCGGTGCATTCGGAAATTGCCGCCGGCCATCGCCCGATAGGGTAAGGGCCGGCGGCTTTCATGACTATGTCGTCCGCTTGCGCGGGCTTACACGCCTCAGCTGGCGGTCAGCAGTTCCGTGCAATAGCTCGGGCCGTTGGCGCCCGGACGATCGGAGATGATGGTGATGTCGCGGATCACGTAGCTGGAGGAGACGGTGATCTTGGCGGTGCAGCTGACGCTGGCGGTGCGGCCGCCCTGCTGCTTGATGCGGTTATAGCCGCCACGCCAAGTATAGACGGTCGTGGAGCCCTCGTCGATATCGCTGATCGGCGGGCTGAATTTCGCGAAGAACTCGCCGGCCGAGTGACCCACCCAGCGGCTCTCGATCGGATTGCTGGCAACGCTGACGGTGGTGCAGGCCGAAAGGGCGAGCGCGAAAAGGGCAGTCGATGCGATGACGCGGCGGCTCATGATCCTGAAAAATCCTTCATGTCTTCTGTTGTGCCTGGGAGGCAAGGTTTTCGAGACTGCACGTAACAGATTTTTGTCAGGCTTCGCGAGGCGATGAGCGCCCGCCGACATCAAATTTGTCCTGCGCCGCTTTTTTGCAACGCCCTGGTTTTCCGCCTTTCCGGAGCGGGGTTGCCGGTGATGGCGATGCTGTCGCATATTTTTCATGGGCGGCGCTTGTACAATGAAAAATGCTGGTCTATAGAGGCGCCGCTGGTCACGGAGTGTAGCGCAGTCTGGTAGCGCACCACGTTCGGGACGTGGGGGTCGGAGGTTCGAATCCTCTCACTCCGACCAGATAGAACTCTGGCTTTCCAGAGGTTCCTTTCTTCCGAAGTTTTTCCGATTAAATTACGGTCCCAGCGGAGTTGCTATCCGGCTGATTTTGCCGAGCTTGGCGCGGCGTATTGCTCTTATCCACAACCCGCACTTTAACGGGGCAAAAATATACTAGGTCTCGACATGACATTGCTGCATCATGGCGGCGGAAACCTGTAACTTGTCGAAAGACTTCCAGGCTCAGGAACCGCTTCGGGTGGTCGCCTGCACCCGGGCGTGGAGAGGGCCGCAGAACGCATGCCGCCTAGACGCGCCAGATCGGAACGGGTGACCCTGCTTGATGTCGCCAACGTTCTCGGGATCAGCTCGATCACCGTGTCCCGCGCCCTGCGAGAACCGGAAAAGGTGTCCGAGCCGCTTCGGCAGAAGATCCTCTGCCAGGTGGAGCAGATGGGTTACGTGCCCGATCTTGCGGCCCGGGCGCTCGCAAGCCGTCACAACGGCATTATCGGCGTCTTGGCGCCGGCGCTGACCAATCATGCCTATCTCGGCATCATGAGCGGCATCGAGGAACGGGTGCGTGATACGGATTTCCGTATTCAATATGCCAATACCAACCACGATGCGGAGCAGGAGTACCGTCAGGTCAAGCTTTTCCTGTCACAGCATCCGGCCGGCATCCTGTTGACGGGGTTGCAGGACCAGCGGGTCAGCGATCTGCTTGAGCTCGCGCCGTGCCCGGTGGTGCAGATCGTCGATCTCAACCTGCTGCCCTCGGGCATCGCGGTCGGTATCAATCACCGCGAGGCGGCGGAGACTGCGACGCGCCATCTGCTCGCCTGCGGATACCGCCGCATCGGCCTGATCGGCGGCAGCCGCGATCTTCGCGCCCAGCGGCGGCATGATGGCTATGCGCTGGCGATGCAGGAGGCGGGGCTCTACGATCCGGGCCTCGTCATGACCGAGCACAAGCAAACCAGCATGCAGCTCGGCTGCGACTTGTTCAAGCGGCTGCTGGAAACGGCGCCCGATGTCGACGCGGTATTCTGCCAGAACGACGATCTTGCGCTCGGTGCGCTGTTCGAGGCGCAACGGGCGGGCCTGCGCGTGCCGGATGATTTCGGGATCTGCGGTTATAACGACCTCGATTTCGCGCTCTGCGCCGAGCCGAGGCTGACGACCGTCCGCGTGCCGCGTTTCCAGATGGGCTATCAGGCCGCGGATCTCATCGTCCGGGCCATCAACGACGAATGCCTGCCGAGCCGCGTCATCCAGCTGCCGTTCGAACTCGTCCAGCGCGGTTCGACGCGGCCGCTCGCCTGACGGGGACCTGGCAACAAAAAAGGGACCTTCCGGCCCCTTTTCCATTTCTTGCCGATCGAAACGATCAGATATCGCCGCCGGCGTTGGAGAAAAGCTCTGCCGCCTGTTTGGCGGTCATCCGCTTGACCTCGGTCTCGTCGCGGCGGTTGGTGAAGAGTTCGCTTGCCATCAGCTGCTCGGCGAGATCGGCCGGCAGCGATAGCACGACGCGCTGGCCTTCGCCTCCCTGGCCACGATGGATGCCACCGACCTCGCCGCGCTTGGCGGTAATCATGCCGCCCGCCACCGTGTTCAGCGTATCCGGATCGATCAGGATGAAGGCGCCGGTCGAGCGGTTCTGCTCGTAAGCGTCAAAGACCGCCAGTTCCTCGAAGGAAAGGCGCACCTTGCCGATCGCATTCATGGCGAGCGTCGAGGCATGCGGCTGCCACTTGCCGGTCGCAAGCTCGAGCTGGCTGATCGGTTCGACCGCGACGCGCTGGCGGCGCGAACCGCTCTTCAGCCAGTAGCGTTTTCCGGGCTCGATGCCGCCCGGCTGCAGCGAGACGAGCTGGGCGTCGAAATGGTGGCCGGTCATCGGCTGGCCGTCGAGCGAAACGATCACGTCGCCGCGCGCCACGTCCACCTGCCGGTCGAGGACCAGCGTGATGGCGTCGCCCGCCACAGCAGCGTTGCGCACCAGGTCGAAGGTGACGATGCGGCTGACATTGGCGACCGTGCCGGAAGGCAGGATGACGACCGAGTCGCCCGGCTTCACCGAGCCGCCGGCGACGGTCCCCTGATATCCGCGAAAACTTTCGCCGGGACGGACGACGCGCTGCACCGGCAGGCGGAAACCGCCGGCCTGGGTGGAACGCACCGTCGCCAGCTCCAGCGTCTCGACCAGGGTCGGGCCGTCATACCAGGGCATCGAGGCATCGGCCGGATAAACGACGTTTTCGCCCTTGAGCGCCGACATCGGGATGGCGGTGATCTGGCGTACGCCGAGCGACAGCGCGAATTCGCGGAATTCGTGGGAGATCCTGTCGAAGATTGCCTTGTCGTAGTGAACGAGGTCGATCTTGTTGACCGCGAGCACGAACTGGCGGATGCCCATCAGGGCGGCGATCGTCGCGTGCCGGCGGGTCTGTTCGAGAAGCCCGGCGCGGGCGTCGGCGAGCAGGATGGCGAGATCGGCGGTCGAAGCGCCGGTCGCCATGTTGCGGGTATATTGCTCATGGCCGGGCGTATCGGCGACGATGAACGAACGCCTGTCCGTCGAGAAATAACGATAGGCGACGTCGATCGTGATGCCCTGTTCGCGTTCGGCCTGCAGGCCGTCGAGCAGCAGGGCGAAGTCCGGCAGGCCAAGGTCGTTCTGGCCGCCCGAGTCGCGGGCAAGCGTCGCGGCCTGGTCTTCCTTGACCGCCTTGGTGTCCCAGAGCAGTCGTCCGATCAGCGTCGATTTGCCGTCGTCGACGGAGCCGCAGGTGATGAGGCGCAGCGGGCGCGTGTCACGCACGGCCTTCAGGGGTTCTGCGAAGGGCAGGATGGTCGCCGAGGCGTTTTGGGCGGGAGCGGTCATCTCAGAAATATCCTTCGCGCTTCTTCTTTTCCATCGAGCCGGACTGGTCGCGGTCGATCGCGCGGCCCTGGCGTTCGGAAACGGTAGCGATTTCGAGCTCGGCGATCACCTCTTCGAGGTTGGACGCGGTCGAGCGGATGGCGCCGGTCAGCGGAAAGCAGCCGAGCGTGCGGAAACGGATCATGCCCTGCTGCACGGTTTCGCCGGGCAGCAGTTCAAGCCGCGGATCCTCGGCAAGGATCATCATTCCGTCGCGCTCCACATAGGGGCGTTCGGCGGCGTAATAGAGCGGCACGAGCGGAATGTCCTCCGCCTGGATGTAGCGCCAGATGTCGACCTCGGTCCAGTTGGAAAGCGGGAAGGCGCGCACGCTTTCCCCTTTCCGGACCATGCCGTTATAGACGTTCCACAGTTCCGGACGCTGGTTGCGCGGGTCCCATTTGTGGTCCGGGGTGCGGAACGAATAGATGCGTTCCTTGGCGCGGGAGGCCTCCTCGTCGCGCCGGGCACCGCCGAAGGCCGCGTCGTAGCCGCCGGCATCCAGCGCCTGGCGCAGGGCCTCGGTCTTCATGATGTCGGTGTAGAGCGCCGAACCGTGGCTGAACGGCGTAATGCCTTCCTCGGCGCCGCGCGGATTGGTGTGGACCACGAGGTCGAGATCGTATTTTTCGGCGATCTGGTCGCGGAACTCGATCATCTCCTTGAACTTCCACGTCGTATCCACGTGCAGCAGCGGAAAGGGGACGCGGCCGGGATAAAAGGCCTTGCGCGCGAGATGCAGCAGGACGGACGAGTCCTTGCCGATCGAATAGAGCATGACGGGTTTTTCGAATTCCGCCGCCACTTCGCGAAAGATGTGGATCGCTTCGTTTTCGAGGGCCTTCAGATGCGGATCGAGCGGCGGTCTGGAAACGGGCGGGTTCTTCACTTCCGTTTCCTGTACTGACAAAGGCATTTCGGTCTCCGGGTAGTCTCTAGAAACAAACAAGAAAGAGCTTCAGTCCACTTGGGGGCCAAGCTCTGCGATCGGTTGAGCGGCGTTTTCCGGCACATGCAGGCCGCATTCGCGCTTTTCGTCGTTTTCCCACCACCAGCGGCCGGCGCGCTCGGGCTCGCCGGGCTTGATGGCGCGGGTACAGGGCTCGCAGCCGATCGACGGATAACCGCGCTTGTGCAGCGGGTTGACCGGGATGGCTTCGGAAGCCACATGGGCATTGATCGTCTCGATGTCCCAGTCGGCCAGCGGGTTGATCTTGATCAGGTTGCGCTCGGTGTCGTATTCGGCAAACGGGGTCGTGGCGCGATTGCCGGACTGGCCGCGGCGAAGGCCGGTGACCCAGACGTCGGCGCCAGCCAACGCCTTGGCGAGAGGCTTCAGCTTGCGCACATGACAGCAGGCGTGGCGGGCTTCGACGCTGTCGTAGAAGCCGTTGAGACCGTATTTCGCGGCGTACTCGTCGACGTCGTCCTGCTCCGGCCGAAACCGGCGGATCTCGATGCCGTAGCGCTCCTCGGTTTCGCCGATCAGATCGACGGTTTCCTTGAACAGCCGCCCGGTTTCGAGAGTCGAGACCTCGACCGGCAGGCGGTGCGTGCCGATCGCGGCGGTGATCACCTGGTCCTCGATGCCGAGCGATGTGGTGAACACGGCGTGGCCGAGTTCGGCGGCAAGCGCCAGGCGCCCGACAAGGTCCAGGCTTTCGAGCTTTGCGTCGAGGGTAGCGGCCAGTCCTGAACGGTCCTGGCCGGCGGCATCGTGCAGTGTCATGGGTCTTCTTCCGTGAGCAATTGCTGGATTATCCGGATTCCACGCGCGCAAGGACAGGAAAACCCGTTTCTTCCCATGATGATGCGGAGCAAATATCTCTCCAAAGCGACGCTCACACAGAAAACCTGCCGCCTTAACCAAAAGTGACCAATTTTATCCCCGAAACCCCTGCATTGGTTTGTATTTTCTCGTGATTTGAGATATTGCGGGAACATGTCTCCGGGGCGCTGTTTCCCCTGGCGGATATGCAGCCCCTGAGCGCCCTTCCGGCGCCCCCGTGGATGCCCCGAACGAAGCTGAAGTGAGCGGCGCCGTGAGGACTATTTCCTTGCGGCGGCGCTATTGTCGATGGTTGCGTGATGATATCCCAGAAAGCGAAATATGCCCTTCGGGCCCTGGCCGCCCTGGCCCAGGCCGATCCCGCAGAGCCGATGCTGATTTCCGAGATTGCCCTCCAGCAGAGCATTCCGAAGAAATTCCTGGAACAGATCCTGCTCGACCTCAAACGCTCCGGTATCGTCGTTTCCCGCCGCGGCAAGCAGGGCGGCTATCTTCTCCTGAAACCCGCGGACGCCATCACCTTCGGCGAAGTCCTGCGCCTGGTCGACGGCCCGATCGCGCCGCTACCCTGCCTCTCGCAGACCGCCTACCGCAAATGCGAGGATTGCGACGGCGAGCACCTCTGCGAAATCCGCCACGTCTTCGCCCGCGTCGCCGACGCGACCCGCGACGTGCTCTTCAACACCACGATCGCCGATGCCGTCGAAGGCGCCGGCGACGCCAAGCCGCCGGTCAGGGAACTGCTGACGGCCTGAGGCCTCTGGTTTCGGCTTTGCGATGTACCAAAATTTGGTATGATCGCGAAGCTGGAGGCTGACATGTCGCACAACACTCCCATCTCCCTCGATGATCATTTAGCGCGGATCAAGGCATTGCAGGATGCCCTGATCGCTAGCGAATTATCCGGGACGCCGCAGTCCTTCGACAACGAAGCTTTCCTCAAGCGCATGCGTGAACGGTACGGCCGGTAGCCGCACTACGGAATTCCCTCTTCTCCCCAGCGGGGAGAAGTGCCGAGCAAAGCGAGGCGATGAGGGGGCCGTGCCCGCAACGCTCGCCTGGTGTTGGCTACCCCCTCATCCGACCCTTCGGGCCACCTTCTCCCCGCTGGGGAGAAGAGGGTGCCAGCCTCGATGGCCAACCCTCATCCGCGAGCACCTCAGCAGATTTCTCGCAAATCAGCCCGCAAAATTCTCCTCCCGCACCCCCAAAATCCCGATTATGGCGGGATTGTGATTTTGCAAACCGCCCGTTTGCCAACGCGGGCGTTCTGTCCATGTAGTGAGGGTTAATGGTTTCTTTGTCGTCGCGGGCCGCCAAAGGGAAACAGTTTTGCCTTCTTGCCGGCCTCGATTGACTAAGACGACCTAACCGATAGAGTTTTGGCAGAACCACAGGAGGGAACCTCATGTTCATTTTTGCCCCGGGATTGGGCCGGCGACTGGGTGCCCGTTTGGGCGCCGTCGCACTCGGTCTGTCCCTGACGACCGGCATTTCGGTCGGGATCGTCGCGCCGGCTTTTGCCCAAAGCCAGCTTCTCAACGTCTCCTACGATCCCACCCGCGAGCTCTACAAGGATTTCAACGTCGCCTTCGCGAAATACTGGAAGGCGCAAGGCGGCGACGACGTGACGATCCGCCAGTCGCATGGCGGTTCCGGCGCGCAGGCCCGCTCTGTCATCGACGGTCTGGAGGCCGATGTGGTGACGCTGGCGCTCGAAAGCGACATCAACGCGATCGAGAAGTCCGGCAAGATCAAGGCCGGCTGGCGTGATCGGCTGCCGAACCATGCATCGCCCTACACGTCGACGATCGTCTTCCTCGTCCGCAAGGGCAATCCGAAGGGGATCAAGAACTGGGGCGACCTGGTGAAGGGCGACGTTGCGATCGTCACGCCGAACCCCAAGACCTCGGGCGGTGCCCGCTGGAACTACCTTGCCGCCTGGGCCTGGGCGAACGAGGAGTACAAGGGCGATCAGGCCAAGATCAAGGCCTATGTCGGCGAGCTCTATAAGCGCGCTCCGGTCCTCGATACCGGCGCCCGCGGCTCGACGGTCACCTTCGCCCAGCGCCAGATCGGCGACGTGCTGCTCGCCTGGGAAAACGAGGCCTATCTCGCCGGCGCCGAGTTCGGCAAGGATGCGTTCGAGATCGTCGTTCCGCCGATTTCGATCCTCGCCGAACCGCCGGTCGCGGTCGTCGACGCCACCGTCGATTCCAAGGGTACACGCAAGCAGGCGGAGGCCTATCTGCAGTATCTCTACTCCGATGAAGGCCAGAATATCGCGGCGAAGCACTTCTATCGTCCTTCGAAGCCCGATGTGGTAAAGCCGGATTTGTTGAAGGCCCTGCCGAACATCAAGCTCGTCACCATCGACGATCCGATCTTCGGCGGTTGGAAGAAGGCGCAGCCCGAACATTTCGGTGACGGCGGCATTTTCGACCAGATCTACAAGCCCGGTAAGTAAGTCGGAATATTAAATGATCCATAACGCCACTGCCTCACCGGCAAAGTGGCGACTGAAACGGCCGAGCATCATCCCAGGTTTTGGGTTGACGCTCGGCTTTTCGCTCGCCTACCTGTCGATAATTATCCTGATCCCCGTTGCCGGCCTGCTTTGGCGTACCGCCGGGCTTGGCTGGAGCGGGTTTTTCGCCGTTCTGACCGACCAGCGCACGCAGGACGCACTTTATATATCCTTCGGCACGGCCTTTGTGGCCGCGCTGGTCAACGTCGTCTTCGGCACCGTCGTCGCCTGGGTGCTGACCCGTTACAATTTCCCCGGTCGCCGGCTGATCGATGCGATCGTCGACCTGCCGTTTGCGCTGCCGACGGCGGTCGCCGGTATCGCGCTTGCGGCGCTCTATGCGCCCAACGGCTGGGTCGGTTCGCTGTTCATGCCGTTCCGCATCGCGTTCACGCCGCTCGGCATCGTCGTCGCGCTGGTCTTCATCGGCCTTCCCTTCGTGGTGCGCACCGTGCAGCCGGTCATGGAGGAACTGGATCGCGAGGTGGAGGAAGCCGCAGCCACGCTCGGCGCCAATCGCTTCCAGACGATTTCGAGGGTGATCCTGCCGGGGCTGACGCCGGCGATCCTGACCGGCTTTGCGCTCGCCTTCGCCAGAGGCGTCGGCGAATACGGCTCGGTCATCTTCATTGCCGGCAACATCCCTTACGTCTCGGAGATCGCGCCGCTCCTCATCGTCATCCGGCTGGAGGAGTTCAACTATGCGGGCGCGACGGCGATCGCCACCATCATGCTGATCATCTCCTTCGTGATGCTCTTCATCATCAACCTCATCCAGGCCTGGAACCGAAGGAGATACGGCAATGTCTGAAGACGCCCGCTCCGTGCTCGGCAACCCGCCGCCATTCCGAAACCCGGCGGACGAACGGCCGCTTGCAAAAATCCTGCTGATCGGGCTGGCGCTGGTTTTCCTCGCCTTCTTCCTGCTCTTGCCGCTGGTTTCCGTCTTTGTGGAAGCTTTCCGCAAGGGCTGGTCGGAATATTACGAGGCGTTGATCGAACCCGACGCGGCGGCAGCGATCCGCCTGACGCTTCTGGTGGCGGCGATTTCCGTTCCGCTCAACCTCGTCTTCGGGCTCTGCGCCTCCTGGGCGATTGCCAAGTTCGAGTTCAAGGGCAAGTCCTTCCTGATCACCCTGATCGACCTGCCGTTCTCGATCTCGCCGGTCATTTCCGGCCTGGTCTACGTACTGCTCTTCGGCTCCAACAGCCTGCTCGGCCCGATCCTCAAAAGCCAAGGCATCACCATCCTGTTTGCAGTGCCGGGCATCGTGCTCGCCACGGTCTTCGTCACCTTTCCCTTCGTCGCGCGCGAACTGATCCCGCTGATGGAGGACCAGGGCACCGGCGACGAGGAAGCGGCGCTGTCGCTCGGCGCATCCGGCTGGCAGACCTTCTGGTATGTGACGCTGCCGAACATCAAATGGGGTCTGCTCTACGGCGTGCTCCTCTGCAACGCCCGCGCCATGGGCGAGTTCGGCGCCGTCTCGGTCGTCTCGGGCCATATCCGCGGCCTCACCAACACCATGCCGCTGCATGTGGAGATACTCTATAATGAGTATAACTTCGTCGCGGCCTTCGCGGTGGCCTCGCTGCTGGCCTTGCTGGCGCTCGTCACCCTTGCATTGAAAACTCTTCTCGAACTTCGGTTCGGAGCCGGCGCTGCCGGCGGCAGGCATTGAAAGGTCAAAGACCAGATGGAAGTCACCATCAACAATATCCGCAAGGAATTCGAACGTTTCCCGGCGCTGAACGACGTGTCGCTGAAGATCGCGTCCGGCGAGCTGATCGCGCTGCTCGGTCCCTCAGGCTCCGGCAAGACGACGCTCCTGCGCCTGATCGCTGGCCTCGATTTCCCGACATCGGGCAAGATCTTCTTCGGCGATCAGGACGCCTCGCATCATTCGGTGCAGGAGCGCAATGTCGGGTTCGTATTCCAGCATTATGCGCTGTTCCGGCACATGACGGTCGCCGAGAATATCGGCTTCGGTCTCAAGGTCCGGCCGACCGCCAGCCGTCCGCCGAAAACGGAAATCCGCCGTCGCGTCTCCGAACTCCTGGACATGGTCCAGCTCGGCGGGCTTGAGAAGCGTTATCCGAACCAGCTTTCCGGCGGCCAGCGCCAGCGCGTAGCACTTGCCCGCGCCATGGCGATCGAGCCGCGCATCCTGCTGCTCGACGAACCGTTTGGCGCGCTCGACGCCAAGGTGCGCAAGGAATTGCGCCGCTGGCTGCGGGAATTCCACGACCGCACTGGCCACACCACCGTCTTCGTCACCCATGACCAGGAAGAGGCGCTGGAACTCGCCGACCGCGTCGTGGTCATGAGCCAGGGCAAAATCGAGCAGGTCGGCTCGGCCGACGACGTCTACGACCGGCCGGGCTCCCCCTTCGTCTTCTCCTTCATCGGCGAGTCCTCGCAGCTCCCGGTCGAGGTAAGAGACGGCACCATGCTCTTCCAGGGCCAGCCGATCGGCATTGCAGAGGCGGGCGACGGGGCAGGGGAACTGTTCTTCCGGCCGGAAGACGTGACGCTCGTCGACGCGCCGGATGCGCTGTTCGGCAAGGTCACCGCCTGCCGCCGCCTCGCCGGCACCCGCATCGCCGAGATCGACATCGCCAATGACGGCCACGCCCCGTATCATGTCGAGGTGGAGGTGCCGCTGCATGCGCCGATCGAGCTCGGCAGCGAAACTCGCTTCCGTCCGACACGCTGGAAGGTTTTCCGCAAATAGCGTTTCCGCAGCCTCAAGACGACGTTAGCCGCCCGTTACACGCTGCGGCATATACGATGCCGCTGAAATCGCAGTGCACGCGCCGTTGTTGCGTGGCGTTTTTACCTTAATCACGGAAAGTTTTTCAGAATTGATATGTGTCAATTGTTGATTGGCACAGAACAGGTAAGAACCTTTTGGGCGCAAGCTCTGACGAAATGCAGGCCTAACGCTTATTTCCGTGACGGATAACCTATGGCAGACATTGCCCACCTCGAAGAACCCTCCGAGCCGGTCGCCGGCTCGCCCGCAAAACAGTCGGCACAATCGGCCATCTCCATGGGGAGGGTGCTGATTGATCGCCTGACTCCCGATACGAGCATTCTCCTGTCTTTCGGTTTCGTTCTGTTCGTGATCGCACTTGGCGTGAGTGTTTTCCTCGAGGAAAATCTGGTGAGGCTCGGCTGGAGCCTGCTTCTGTCGAACACCAATATCCAAGCGCCGACCGGCCTGGCGCTGACGCTCCTGATCGGCACGCTTGCCACCAACCGGCTGCGGCGCCCGCGGCGCTGCCGCAAGCCGCCGGCGAGCGACGAAATGAACCGTGCCGTCGAAATTCTCGCCACCCAGCCGAATGCGAGCGCCGGTCTCGTCCGCCTTGGCGACAAGAAACTACTTTTTTCCGATTGCGGCAACGCATTCATCATGTACGCCCAGCAGGGCCGTTCCTGGGTGGCGCTGTTCGATCCCATCGGCCCCGGCAGCGCCTGGTCCGGCCTGACGCTGAAATTCATGGAACATGCCCGCAAGTCGGGTTGCCGCGCCGTTTTCTATCAGGTCTCCCAGGATTTCCTGCCGCTCACCGTCGAATCCGGGTTGAAGCCCTACAAGCTCGGCGAACAGGCGGTGGTTGACCTGACGAACTTCGACCTCAAGGGTGGCACTCGGATCAGGCTTCGGCGCGCCGTCAACCGCGCGGTTCGCGATGGTCTTGAGTTTTCGATGATCGAGGCAGATGACGTGCCCGCCGTTCTCGATGAGCTCCGGTCCGTCTCGCGTGCGTGGCTGACGGCCCAGAATGCCACGGAAAAAGGCTTTTCGCTCGGAACCTTCCAGCCTCAATACGTGGCGACCGGCCCGGTTGGCGTCATCCGCATCGAGGGTAAGATTGTTGCATTCGCCAACGTCCTTTCGACCGGCTCCGCCGGGGACGCCTGCATCGACCTGATGCGCCACCTGCCGAATGCCCATCAGGGCATGATGGTCTTGCTGTTCGTGCGGATCATGGAGCATTTGAGGGCTGCAGGCTTTCGCACCCTCAACCTCGGCATGGCGCCGCTTGCCGGCCTTTCAACCCATAGCAAGGCGCCGCTCTGGAACCACGTGGGCGAGCGCATCTTCCAGAATGGCGAGCGTTTCTACAATTTCCGCGGCGTGAGGTTGTTCAAGGACAAGTTCGATCCGGAATGGCAGCCGCGTTACATCGCCGTCTCCGGCCGTGGCCTGCCAATCGTTTCACTGGTCGACGTTACCATGCTGATCGGCGGCGGGCTGAAGGGCATCCTTCGCAGATGAAGGTTCTGCCGATCATTGTTGCAGGCATCACCTTCGTCGCTGCCATCGTCAATATCGTCTCCGACCCGGCCCTGAAGGCCAAAAGCCTGCCGATCGACCGGATTTCTTTTCCCGAAGCCAAGGCGACTGGCGTCGTGGTGCTGCTTTCGGGCGGCGAGGGGTGGTCGGACCGCGAGGAGCGGACGTCCGAGGCGCTGGTCAGGGACGGTGCCCTGGTGGTCGGCGTGGATATTCGCGATTATTATGCGGCGCTCGAGGAAGAGCGGAGCGACTGCCTTTATCTGGTTTCCGACATCGAAGACCTAACGCGCCAGCTGCACCGCTCGGCCGATATCGCCACCTATCATCCGCCGGTCGTGGCAGGCATTGGCGACGGCGCTACGCTGGCGCTCGCCATCGCCGCCCAGACGCCGGACTCGACGATCGCCGAGACGCTTGCCATCGACCCGCAGACAGCCATCCCGCTGTCGACCATCCTCTGCACTCCGGCGCCGAAGACGCCGGTCACCGGCGGCACGGTCTACGGCCTGACCGAAGGCGATCTTCCCAATCCCGTCCGGATCGTCTTCACCTCCGAGGCCGACGCGGCGGGCCGCCGCCACGCGGAAAATCTGAAAAACACTCATCCCGCGATCGAGTACCGGGAAGCGGCTGGCGGCGCGGATGTGGCACTGCTGGAGAATACATCGGCCACCGTCCGGCGGCTCGCCCAGTCCGCGTCGCCGCTCAATCTGCCGATCGTGCCGATCCATGCGACGCCGAAGCACAACACCATGGCGATCATCTATTCCGGTGACGGCGGCTGGCGCGATATCGACCAGCAGCTCGGCGCCTATCTGAAGGAAGAGGGCATCCCGGTCGTCGGCGTCGATGCATTGCGCTATTTCTGGAGCGAGCGAACCCCGGAACAGACCGCCGCCGACCTTTCCCATATCATCAGTTCCTACCGCAAACGCTGGAACGTCGATAACGTCCTGCTGATCGGATATTCCTTCGGTGCCGATATCCTGCCGGCCACCTACCGGCTGCTGCCGGATGCCGACAAGCAGGCGATTTCGCTCGTCTCGCTTCTGGCGCTGTCGCACCAGGCGGATTTCGAGATCAACGTGACCGGCTGGCTCGGATTTGCAGGCCTTGGCAAATACGGCGATCCGGTCGACGATCTTCGCGAGGTCGAGCCGTCCAAGATCCAGTGCATCTACGGCCTCAAAGAAGATGACAGCGCCTGCCCGGCAGTCCGGGAGATCCGCGGCACCCAGGTTCTCGCCCGCGAAGGCGGCCACCATTTCGATGGCGATTACCGCGCCCTCAACCGCCTGATCGTCGACAGGGCCGTGGCGCTGATGGCGACCAACTGAGCGTCGATAGCGGGCTGACGTTCAAGAAACGGTGAAACCTCTGGTTATTCGGTAAGGCATCCTACATCTCCGGCATATGATCCGGAACAGAGGAGAGCCGTCATGCCCCGCCTTTCGATCGCCCGCATTCTAGCCGGCACCATGATCGCCGCATCGCTCGCCGGGACTGCCGTTGCCCATCACGGCTGGTCCTGGGCGGAAGCCGACCAGATAGACCTCAAGGGTACGATCCAGTCGATTTCATTCGCACCGCCGCATCCGACGCTCGAGATCAGAGCCGAAGATGGCGTCTGGCGCGTCGAGCTCGGCAATCCCAATCAGACCCAGCGCTCCGGCTTCGTCGAAGGGCAGGCCAAGGTCGGCGACCAGATCACCGCCACCGGCAACCGCTCCGAAGACCGCACCGAAAAACGCATGAAGGCGGTCCGGATCGTCGTCTCCGGCAAGACCTTCGACATCTATCCGGAACGCATCAAGACCAACTGAGGCGGGCATGGAATTTCTCGCGTCGCTTGTCGAAACGCCGCTCGCGCGGGCGCTGATCACGTCTTCGACGCTCTATCTGCTGGTCAACGCTGCGCACATCCTCGGCATCGGCATGCTGTTCGGCGCCATCCTGGCGCTGGACCTCCGGCTGTTGGGCCTGGCCCCGGTCGTCCCGCTTGCCGCGATCGCACCCTACCTGTCACGCCTCGCCGGCGCCGGCGTCCTGATTGCCATCGTCACCGGCCTCTGCCTGTTCTCGGTGCGGCCGCTGGAATATGCTCGCAACCCGGCTTTCTTCGCCAAGCTCGGCTTGGTGGCGCTCGGCCTTCTGAACGTTGCCATTGTTCATTTCAATTCCGGATGGCGGACGGTGCTCGCCGGTAACGCGCCGACGGCAGCACTTCGGTTTTCCGCCATCCTCTCGATCGTGCTGTGGATCAGCGCGGTGATTGCCGGCAGATGGATCGGATTTTTGTAGACGTCTTGATCCGATTTAAAAGTTGCTACAATATCTCAGTATCAATCGGGGATTGTTGATGGACCGTAATCCTCCCGAACGTGCTCGGGAACAACGTGAGTTCATTTTGCGAGGGCTTGCCTCTTATGAGGACGCGCTATGCACCGGTATCTACTACAGCACGGATGAAGTCCTTGCCGAATTGAGATCCAAACTAGATGCCAGAACCGCGGAAAGGGCTGCGACACAAAAGCGGTTGGAGGAGGCATTCGGTTCATGGAATGAAGTCGACGGTTTGACTAGCGATCGCTCACCATCGCCCGCGGATTGACCCAGGGTTCCTGATTGCTGCGGGGCAGGGGCGTCCTGCCGAGGATATGATCGGCTGCCTTCTCTCCGGTCATGATCGAGGGGCCGTTGAGGTTGCCGTAGGTCACATGCGGGAAGATCGACGAATCCGCGACCCTTAAGGCCTCGACCCCGATCACCCGGCATTCCGGGTCGACCACGGCCAAAGGATCGTCGGCGCGGCCCATCCGGCAGGTGCCGCAGGGGTGATAGGCGCTTTCCAGATGCTCGCGCAGGAATGCGTCGATCTGGTCATCCGTCTCGACCTGTTCGCCCGGCTGGATTTCCGGCCCGCGATACTGGTCGAATGCCTTCTGGGAAAAGATCTCGCGGGTCAGCCGCACGCAATGGCGGAACTTCTCCCAGTCTTCGGGATGGCTCATGTAGTTGAAGCGGATCACCGGATCCACCTTCGGATCGGGCGAACGCAGCGTCACGCTCCCGCGTGATTTTGACAGGTTGTAGCCGACATGCACCTGGAAGCCGTGGCTTTTCGCCGCCGCGCGGCCGTCATAGGAAATCGCCACCGGCAGGAAATGATATTGAATATCCGGCTGCGTGAGACCGGCGCTCGAGCGCAGGAAGGCGCAGGCCTCGAACTGGTTGGAGGCGCCGAGGCCACCCTTCGACAGCAGCCATTGCGCGCCGACCACGCCCTGCCAGAACCAGGGCAGCCAAGAATAGAGCGATACCGGCTTGGTCGAAACCTGCTGGAAATAGAATTCCATATGGTCCTGCAGGTTGGCGCCGACACCCGGCCGGTCGGCCGTGACTTCGATGCCCATCTCCTTGAGATGGTCCGCCTGCCCGATGCCGGAGAGCATCAGCAGTTTCGGGGAGTTGAAGGAGGAGGCCGAGACGATCACCTCGCGGTTGGCCCTGATCGTCTCGTTGACGCCGCGGCGAAAAATTTCAACGCCGACGGCGCGGCCGTTCTCGATGACGATTTTCTGCGCCAGCCCATAGATCAGTTCGACATTCTTGCGCTTCAGCGCCGGCCGCAGATAGGCGTTGGCGGCCGACCAGCGCCGGCCGTTATGGATCGTCTGCTCCATCAGCCCAAAGCCTTCCTGCTTCGAGCCGTTATAGTCCTGCGTCATCTCGAAACCGGCCTGGGAGCCCGCCTGGATGAAGGCATGGAAGAGCGGATTGGTCATCGGCCCACGTTTTACATGCAGTGGCCCGTCCGTGCCGCGCCAGCCTTCCTCGCCGCCATGGCTATGCTCCATGCGCTTGAAATAGGGCAGCACGTCCGCATAGGCCCAGCCGGTCGCTCCCAGCTCCTCCCAGCGGTTATAGTCTTCCGCGTGCCCCCGGACATAGACAAGCCCGTTGATCGACGACGACCCGCCGATCACCTTCCCGCGCGGCGCGGTGATGCGGCGATTGTTGAGGTTCGGCTCCGGTTCGGACAGATAACCCCAGTTGTAGCGCTTCATGCTCATCGGCCAGGCGAGCGCCCCCGGCATCTGGATGAACGGCCCGAAATCGGATCCGCCGGCCTCGATGACGATCACCGAATTTTTGCCGTCCTCCGACAGGCGATAGGCCATGGCGGAGCCTGCGGAACCGGAACCGATGATGACGAAATCTGCCTGAAGCATGTCAGCGTTCTCCAGACATCTTTTTGAGGTCGTGCCGTGCCAGCCCCCCTCTGGCCTGCCGGCCATCTCCCCCACGGATGGGAAGATCACAACTGGCCCGACCTTCCCGCCAAATTGACCACGGGCCGAGTCGCTGCGCCTGTTGTTTGGGGAAGCCTGCGCCCCCAGCCAATCTCCCCACTCGTGGGGGAGATGGCCGGCAGGCCAGAGGGGGGCGGACTTGCGCGACGACAGCCGTGGTGAACATCAATACGGCGCCTCGACCTTGCCCATGCCCACATAGACAGTCTTCAGCTCGGAATAGTGCTCCAGCGCCGCCAGCGAATTTTCGCGTCCGAAGCCGGATTGCTTGGAGCCGCCGAAGGGGATTTCCACCGGGCAGAGATTGTAGGTATTGATCCACAGCGTGCCGGCTTCCAACTGATCCGCCACCCGATGGCCGCGCGTCAGATCGGACGTGAACACTCCGCCCGAAAGGCCGAATTCGGTGCCGTTGGCGCGGGCGATCACCTCGGCCTCGTCGTCGAAATCGAGCACGCACATGACAGGCCCGAAAATCTCCTCGCGCGCGATCGTCATGTCGTCGGTGACGTCGGCGAAAACGGTCGGCTGCACGTAATAACCTTCGCCGGTGACGTGGTTCGGAATGCCGCCGCCGGTGACGAGCGTGGCACCCTCGACCTTGCCCTTTTCGATATAGCTCATCACCTTCTGGCGCTGGTCGAAGGAGACCATCGGTCCGATCTGGGTCGCCTCGTCCATCGGATCGCCGATCACCATGTTTTCCGTGCGGGCCTTGAGGCGGGAGAGGAATGTCTCCTTGATGCTCCGTTGCACGAAGACGCGGGTGCCGTTGGAGCAGACCTGGCCGGTCGAATAGAAGTTGCCGAGCATCGCTCCGCCGATCGCACTGTCGATATCCGCGTCGTCGAAGACGATCAGCGGCGACTTGCCGCCGAGCTCCATCGTCACATGCTTGAGGCTTCCGGCCGCCGCCGCCGCCACCTTGCGGCCGGTCGGCACCGAGCCGGTCAGCGACACCTTGGCGACATCGCGATGGTTGACCAGCAGCGGCCCGGTCGTCCGGTCGCCCTGGATGACGTTGTAGAGCCCCTTCGGCAACCCGGCCTCAATGAGAATTTCAGCAATCTTCAGCGCCCCGAGCGGCGTGTTTTCGGATGGCTTGAACACCATGGCATTGCCGCAGATCAGCGCCGGCGCACCTTTCCAGCAGGCGATCTGCTGCGGATAGTTCCAGGCGCCGATGCCGACGCAAACGCCCAGAGGCACCCGTTTCGTATAGGCAAAGTCCTGCCCCAGGGGGATGTAGCTTCCGTTGAGTCCTGCCGCTGCGATACCCCCGAAGAATTCGAAGCTGTCGGCGCCCGATGTCGGGTCGGCGACGATGGTTTCCTGGATCGGCTTGCCCGTATCGAGCGTCTCCAGTTCGGAAAGCTCGCGGTTGCGCTCCCGCATGATGTCGGCGGCGCGCTTGAGGATGCGGCCGCGGGCGGTCGGGCTCATCGCCGCCCATTCCGGCTGGGCGCGCTTGGCGGCCGCAATCGCCCTCTCGACGATCGCGGGCGTGGCCGCATGCAGCCGCGCGATCACCTCTCCGGTTGCCGGATAGAGGCTTTCGATGACGGTGCCTTCGGTATCCTCGACATATTCGCCGTCGATGAAATGGCTGGCGATCGGCTGGGCTTTCATCTCATTCTCCGCGCGGGTAGCGTTTGGACTCTTCGAGATTGTCGAGGTTCATGTGGTTGCGCATGTAGCGCTCCGACGCTTTCTGCAAGGGCTGGTGGTCCCAGGGGTAATAGGCGCCGTTGCGCAGCGCCTCGTAGACCACCCATCGCCGCGCCTGGCTTTCACGCACCGCCGCGTCGAAGGCGCCCATGTCCCACCGCTCTTCGCGCTGGCGCCGGAACTGAGCAACCACTTCGGCAAGTTCCGGATCGTCGGCAAGGTTGTTGAGCTCCTTGGGATCGCTTTCCAGGTCGAACAGCTGGTCCGGATCGAGTAGGCAATGGACATATTTCCATTTGCCCTCGCGGATGGCGACGAGCGGCGCATAGGAGCCTTCGGCGGCATATTCCATCAGCACCGGGCTCGTGCGCGGAACACCCTCCATCATCGGCTTGAGGCTTTCGCCGTCCGTCCAGGGCTTGATCTCGTCCATCGAAATGCCGGCGAGGTCGCAGAGCGTCGGGGTGACGTCGAGGTTGGAGACCGGCGCCAGATGCAGGGCAGCGGGCACGCCGGGACCGGCGATCATCAGCGGCACGCGGGCCGAGCCCTCGAAGAAGTTCATCTTGAACCACAGCCCGCGCTCGCCCAGCATGTCGCCATGGTCGGAGCAGAACAGGATCAGCGTGTCGTCGAGCATCCGCGTTCGCGTCAGCGTATCGACCAGCTCGCCGACCTTCTCGTCGATATAGGAGATGTTGGCGAAATAGGCTCTTCGCGACCGGCGGACATTTTCTTCCGTTACGTCGAAATTCTTGTAGTCGCAGGAAAAGATGATCCGCTTCGAATGCGGGTCCTGGTCTTCGAGCGGGATCGGCCCGACTTCCGGCAGCAGGTGCTCGCAATCCTCGTAAAGATCCCAGAACTTCTTCCGCGCCACATAGGGGTCGTGCGGATGGGTGAAGGAGACGGTCAGCGCCCAGGGGCGCCGCTCGGCATCGTCCCGCTCGCGGGCGAGGTGATAGAGCTTCTGGTTCGCGAGAAAGGCGACCTCGTCGTCATATTCCATCTGGTTGGTGATCTCGGCCACGCCCGCGCCGGTCACCGAACCGAGATTGTGGTACCACCAGTCGATACGCTCGCCCGGCTTGCGGTAATCCGGCGTCCAGCCGAAATCGGCGGGATAGATATCGGTCGTCAGCCGGTCCTCGAACCCATGCAACTGGTCCGGCCCGACGAAATGCATCTTTCCCGAAAGCGCCGTGTAATACCCGGCGCGGCGCAGGTGATGGGCGAAGGTCGGGATCGACGAAACATATTCGGCGGCATTGTCGTAGACCTGCGTCCGGCTGGGCAGCTGGCCCGCCATGAACGAGGCACGCGCCGGCGCGCAGAGCGGCGATGACGTGTAGTTGTTGACAAACCGGGCACCGCGCGCGGCAAGCGCCTTGAGGTTCGGCGCATGCAGGAACGAAGCCGGCCCATCGGGAAACAGCGTCCCGTTCAACTGGTCGACCATGACGATGAGGATATTGGGTTTGGTCATGGCAGGCATTTTCCTCGCGGGCGGCATAGTCTCCACAGTGAGTTATTTTTGATCGTCTTGGCAATCAAGAAGCGATTGCGAACCTTCCTGTTCCAAAAGCGCGCCGTTGACCCGGATCACGCCTGCTCCACATCCTATTCCATAGGTTCGGGTGAGGTTCTGGCAAAAGGGATCGGTCATGACGTTCGGTCGGAGGCATCGCCTATCTCGTCCACGCCTTCCAGGTGAAGGGCTGGGACCACGTCGGGTTCTGGCCTCGCGATCGACCTCACGATGCAGGGCTGGGCCCTGATCGCCGTCGCGCTTGCGGTCAAGTCTTGAGGCACGCAGAGGTTGCCGCTAAGTCTCTAAAATCTTGTATAAAAATGCTTTTCATCGTCACAAAACTTTCATCCAGCCTTCATGTTCGGGAAAGGTATTTTTGACCAATTGCTGGGAACCTGACGTTCGTGTTGAGGCATGTTTTAGGCCATTTCGCAGTGGAGTAATGAGTAATGTCGTCTGCGGCCATCTTGGAACCGGGCGTTTTCCGTCGGTATGCGAGCGATCAGCTTGTCACTCTGGCCAAATTGGTACTCGAAAATGCCTTCCAGCCGATCGTCGAGGTCGGCACCGGTTCGGTCTTCGGTTATGAATCGCTGCTGCGCGGCCAGGAACGGATCGGCTTCTCGTCACCGCTCGAACTGCTCGATGAGGCCCAGGAGACCAACCAGCTTCTGGCGCTCGAACAGATGATGGCAACCCGGGCATTGGCGAAATTCGCCAGCCTGCCGGATTTCTCGTCCCAGACGCTGTTTCTCAATCTCGATGTCCGGCTGATCCGCCACGGCAAACATTTCCTCGAAAAGGTCGTGCAGCACTTGCGCAAGGCGAATATCGCTCCGTCTTCCGTCTGCTTCGAATTCTCCGAGCGTTTCGACAATACCAGCGTGCCGGAATTTGCAGATCTGGTCACCCAGATGCGGAAGGAAGGCTTCAAGCTGGCGATCGACGATTTCGGCGTCGGCCACGGCGAAATGAAACTGCTCTGCGACTATCCGGTCGATTATCTGAAGATCGACCGCCATTTCGTCGCCGGCATCGACAAGAACCCGCGCAAGCGCCACCTCGTCAAGAACATCGTCAGCATCGCCCACGTGCTCGGCATCCGCGTCATCGCCGAAGGCATCGAGACGGAGGCGGAATTCCTCGTCTGCCGCGAATACGGCGTCGATCTCGTCCAGGGTTGGTTTGTCGCCCGGCCGACGACATTCGTGTCCGAACTGCAGCCCTCCTTCCCCTATCTCGCCGATATCGGCCGTTCCCGTCGCTCCAGCCAGTCGCTCGACGAAATCCTCATCCGCAAGCAGATCGAACACCTGCCGACCGTCTATGAGAACCAGAGTATCGACAGCGTCTTCGACCTGTTCCGCCGTAATCCGCGCCAGGCTTTCTTCCCGGTGCTGAACGCAAACGGCGAGCCGCGCGGCGTCATCAACGAATACCACCTCAAGGAATATATCTATCAGCCCTTCGGCCGCGATCTCCTGAAGAACAAGGTCTATGAGCGCTCGATCTCGCATTTCGTCGACCGCGCCCCGATCGTCGGGCTGGATGCGGAAGCCGAGGAACTTATGACCCTGTTCGCCAACATGGAAAACAGCGCCTGCGTCATCCTCACCGAAAACATGCGCTATGCGGGTGTCGTCTCGGCCGCATCGCTGATCAAGGTCATCAACGAAAAGCAGCTGAAGATCGCCCAGGACCAGAACCCGCTGACCGGCCTGCCGGGCAACCGGGCCATCCGCGACTTCATGCAGGAAACCGGCCGCGACGACGACGAGACCCGCTTCTTCTGTTATTGCGACTTCGACAACTTCAAGCCGTTCAACGATCATTACGGCTTCCAGATGGGCGATCATGCGATCTCGCTGTTCGCCGCCCTGGTGAAGCGTTATTTCTTCTCCGACGGCGATTTCCTCGGCCATGTCGGCGGCGACGATTTCTTCATCGGCGTGCGCGGCTGGACCCGCGACGAACTCAATGAAATCCTCGAACGCCTGCTCTCCGATTTCCATGACGATGTCATCGAACTCTATTCCCCGGAAGAGCGTGCCGCCGGTAAGATCCGCGGCCACGACCGCTCCGGCACGGAGCGGGATTTCCCGCTGCTGCGCTGCTCGATCGGCGTGCTCGAACTGCCCCAGGGCCTGCTGCTCGACGATGTCGGCCGCATCGGTTCGGAGATTGCCGCCGTCAAGGCGGAAGCCAAGGAAAGCGATGGCGGTCTCGTTTTCGCAAGTTTCGGCGAGACAAAATGACCTAGGCGGCGGAACGCCGCCTTCCTATCGCGGAGCGACTATCCTAAATCAGGGGCCTGTCACCGATCCCGTCGGTGGCCGCACTGAGAGGAGTCCCGCCATGCCGCTTCCCACCGAAATGCGTTTCGTCGATCTGCCGTCCTTCGGAGAGCCGGAGGTGATGACCATTGCCAGGGGGCCGCTGCCGGCGGTGCGGTCGGGCGAAATCCTGGTCAAGGTGGAGGCGGCCGGCATCAATCGTCCGGACGTGCAGCAGCGCAAGGGTGCCTATCCGCCGCCGAAGGACGCAAGCCCGATCCTCGGCCTGGAAATATCAGGCGAGGTGGTGGCAATCGGGGAGGGCGTCGATGAATTCAAGCCCGGCGACAAGGTCTGCGGGCTCGCAAACGGCGGCGGTTATGCGGAATATTGTGCCGTGCCGGCCGGACAGGCTCTGCCATGGCCGAAGGGTTTTGACGCAGTGAAAGCCGCGGCGCTGCCGGAGACCTTCTTCACGGTCTGGGCCAATCTGTTCCAGATGGCGGGCCTGACCGAAGGCGAGAGCGTGCTGATCCACGGCGGCACCAGCGGCATCGGCACGACCGCCATTCAGCTCGCCAAGGCGTTCGGCGCGACGGTCTACGCGACGGCCGGCTCCAGGGAAAAATGCGAGGCTTGCGAAAAGCTCGGCGCCGTCAAAGGCATCGACTACAAGACCGAGGATTTTGCCGAGGTCATCAAGGTGGACACAGGCGGCCGGGGCGTTGATGTCGTGCTCGACATGATCGGTGCTGCCTATCTCGAAAAGAACCTCTCGGTTCTCGCCAAGGACGGCTGCCTGTCGATTATCGCCTTCCTCGGCGGCAACATCGCCGAAAAGGTCAACTTGTCACCGATCATGGTCAAGCGCCTGACGGTCACCGGTTCGACCATGCGCCCGCGGACCGCGGACGAAAAACGCGCCATCCGCGACGATCTTCTGGCTCAGGTCTGGCCGCTCCTGGAGGACGGAACGGTTGCCCCGGTCGTCCACTCCGTCCTGCCGTTCACAGACGTCGTCGAGGCCCACAAGCTGATGGAAACCAGCAGCCATATCGGCAAGATCGTGGTGACCCTTTGACAAATTTGTCAAATTATATCAGGTTTGGTATAAGTGATGAAGCCCGTCGTTTTTCTCGGTGATGCCCTGGAGCAGTTGCGGGACTTTCCGGACGGAGCCCGCAGGGAAGCGGGCGTCCAGCTTCACAAGGTGCAACTCGGCCTTGAGCCGAGCGACTGGAAGTCCATGACGACGATCGGAGCGGGCGTACGGGAAATCCGCATCCGCGACGAGGCGGGCGCTTTTCGCATCATCTACGTGACCAAAATAGAGGACGCCGTCTACGTCCTGCATGCATTTCAGAAGAAGACGCAGCAGACGGCAAAGCGGGATCTGGATATCGCCACCGCGCGTCTGCGGCAGATCTGATTGGATTGGACCTATGGAACGTCAGAGCTTTTCAAATGTCTGGGACGCGCTGGAAGACACCCCGGCGGAAGCGGCCAATATGTCCATGCGTTCGGCCCTGCTGATTGCGATCGAGCAGAAGGTCCGGAACTGGAATGTGACCCAGAAGGACGCCGCGGCTCGCCTCGGCATCACCCAGCCGCGCCTGAACGACTTGCTGCGGGGCAGGATTACAAATTTCAGTCTGGACGCACTCGTTGAATTGGCTGGAAGAGTTGGGCTTTCCGTCCGGCTGGATATCGCGGACGCGGCCTGATTTCCGATCCCGCAAGCTGGTGGAAATCGGCAGGATCGTGGTGACGTTAAGCTGAGGGGGGGAATCTGCCTCGATCGAAGCTGGCGAATTCTAGGGGCGGATGGTCGCTTCCGCAACTCAATTAAATTCGCGATCGTTTATATAACGTGGCTTGCAGACTCGGGCTTTGGCCCCTACCTTTTAATCATCGTCAACGTAGTGAAAGGAAGGTGGTCCAATGTCTAGTGAGATTTCGGTCTGTGTAACGGGCAATGGAAAGGTGGCGGTCTTGACGGGGCAACCCTCGGCCTGAACCTCATCTTCCTTCGGGGGGCTCACGAAGCGCCCCGGGTTCGTTGAACCGGACCAAACTCATGGAAGGGTCGCCTCGAGCGGCCCTTTTCCATTTTATGGCCCTTCATTCAAAGCCGCTTTAATGGCGGCTGGCGGCTCTTCATTTTTCATTATTTCTAATTTGCGAATACCTATGCGCCCCGCGCATAGGTGGCCTGCCAAGTGGGCGCTTTCAGTGCACGTTTGATGAGCTTATATAAGCGTCATCGAAGCAAACGAGAGCGCCAAGGACTGGCAGCTGGGCTTCGAAAATCCCAGGAAAGGGGAACCATCATGAACGTCGCACGCACTCTCAACAATTGGCGCAAGTATCGTCAGACGGTTGCCGAACTGGGCCGTATGACACCGCGCGAACTCAACGATCTCGGCATCGCCCAGGGCGATATCCGCCGGGTTGCGCGTCAGGCCGTCGGCTTCTGATCGCCATCTGACATCTATTTATGTCGAACGCCCGCACTCGCGGGCGTTTTGCATTTCATGCATAGCTGCCATCTTAAATCCCGATCCGTCCGAGCGCCGGCACCTTGATGCCGGGATTGGCGATATCGAGGCCTGCGACCAGGCCGAGGAAGTGCACCTCAAACCCGCTGCGCAGGCCGGCCGACAGGCCGATGAGGCCACGCACGGTCAGGTGTATGTCGCGCCAATCGTCGTCCACATGAATGAATTCGCCGTCCGGCAGATAATCGCGCCCGACTGCGTGCGGTGGCAGCACGGCGTCGAGTTCCGGCACGCTGCGCAGCACATGGGCGACGAAGGTGTTGGAGTTCGGCCCCGGCCAGATCGTGTAGCCGCCCGGCTCGGCATAGGGGTAGGCAACGATCGCGCCCTCGATCTTGGGGATCAGCAGTTCCGCCCTCGAGCCGGTCACCGAGGTGACGAGCTGCGGCGTGTTGGAATACCAGTAGGCGTCAGGCGAATAGCCGTTGCGGCGGATCGGACTGCCCCAGCCCACCTTGTCGTAACGCGTGTAGGTTTTCGCGCCCTTTTCCTTGAAGACGATCCAGGCGTGGCTTGCGACCGCGCCCTTCATGCCTCCCGTCATCGCCGAGAAGACGTAGATTGCCGCTTCGTTGCTTGTCTCGGGCTTCGGCAGGATGCCCGCCGAGGACCACCGGGCCTCGCGCCAACCCGGCGGTCGCTCCTTCATCGCCCATAACCCGGCCGATGCGAAGGTCGGAACCAGATAGACGATGAAGATGACCAGAAACAACCGCTTAACCGATTTCATACGGTCCCCCATGAAAATCCCCTCGGACTCGTTTAAGAGCCTGTGATATCGCCAGACGATAGGCACATTGAAACCGGCATTTTCAGGACAGACCATGCAAAACCCCGTTACCGTCGAAGTTACTAGAGGCAACCTGGTCGAAAGCCGTCACCGCGGCCTCGGCGCCGTGGTGGATGGCGACGGCAAGGTGCTGTTCTCGTTCGGCGAGGCGGACGCGCATGTTTTCCCCCGTTCCGCCAGCAAGGCCATGCAGGCGCTGCCGCTCATCGAAAGCGGTGCGGCGGACGCCTATGGTTTCGGCAACCGCGAGCTCGCCTTTGCCTGCGCCTCCCACTCCGGCGAGGACGCGCATGTGGCGATGGCCGCCTCGATGCTGAGCAAGGCCGGCCGCGGCGACAGCGCACTCGAATGCGGCGCCCATTGGTCCTCGGAACAGGCGGTGCTGATCCATCAGGCCCGCACCATCGAGGCGCCGACAGCACTTCACAACAATTGCTCCGGCAAACATTCCGGCTTCGTCTGCACCTGCGTCCACACGGGAATGAACCTGAAAAGCTACGTCGATTACGACCATCCGCTGCAGGCCGAAATCCGCGGCACGATGGAAACCCTGACCGGCGCCATCATCGGCCACCAGAATTGCGGTACCGACGGCTGCTCGATCCCGACTTATGCGGTGCCGCTGAAGGGCCTTGCCCACGGTTTTGCAAAAATGGCGACCGGCAACACCCTGTCGGCCGAACGTGCCAAGGCCTCGCGCCGGCTGATGGATGCCTGCATGGCCGAGCCCTTTTACGTCGCCGGCACCAACCGGGCCTGCACCAAGCTGATGGAAGTCGCCCCCGGCAAGATCTTTGCCAAGACCGGCGCTGAAGGCGTCTTCGTCGCCGCCCTGCCGGAGCAGGGCATCGCAATGGCGGTGAAATGCGAGGACGGCACCACCCGCGCCGCGGAAGCCATGATCTTCGCCCTCATAGCCCGTTATTTCGAAAAGGACGGCGAGGTGCATACAAAGCTGATGGCGATGGCCAACAAGCCAATGAAGAACTGGAACGGCATCCATGTGGGTGACGTGAGGGTGACCGACGCGCTGTTTGCGTGAGATCGACACTGGCAGGGTAGGACCTACAGCGCCCTCTCGCATCGGGCGGAAGGATGGATCTTCTCTGCCGCGCTCGGGCTTTTCCACTTGTGCATAATCTGCCGGTGTTTATAAATCAGGCGCATGAATCTTCAGGATATCGAGGCCTTCGTGGCAGTGGCGGAAACGGGCTCCGTGAGCCGCGCGGCAGCGCGCCTCAATCTCACCCAGCCTGCCATGACGCGGCGCATCCAAAGCTTCGAAATCGCCGTGGGAGAAGGCCTTCTTTTCAATCGCACGGTGAAGCCCGCCATACTGACGGCGCTTGGCAGCCATGTGCTCGAACATTGCAGGCGCGTGCTTGCTGCCGTGACGGAACTGGAAGCCTGCACGACGAGCGCCGCCGATCCAACTGGCGAACTGAAGATCGGGGTGGCCCACGGCTTGGGAGAGATAGTTCTCAGCACGCCGCTGGAAACGCTTCGGCAGGATTTTCCCCGCCTCCGGCTCCAGATCAGTTCGAATTGGAGCATCGGCCTCATCGAAGAAGTGCGGAGTGGCGCCATCGATTGCGCCGTCGGATTGTTGACCGACGCCCACACGGTCCCAGCCGGGCTGCAGCGTGTTGCGCTCGGAGCGGAACAGGTCGTCGTGGTTTCTGCGTCGCGGCTCCCCACAAAACGGGACGGCAGCCCGTGGCGCTTGCGGGATTTGGCCGAAGAAGACTGGTTTCTCAATCCGTCGGGATGTGGATGTCGCGCAGCGTTGGAACGATCTTTCGATCGCCAGCAGCTTTCCATGCGAATCGCTGCCGAGATTTTCGGAGAGGATCTTCAGCTGTCGCTTCTGTCCAAGGCGGGAGGTCTTGCGCTCGTCCCGCGCCGTTTGTTCGAGCACAGCCCGCATCGCGAAGGCCGGCAGATCCTGTCCGTGATGGATTTCGTCATCCCCGCAACCGTCACCCTGGTCCGCAGCGCTATGCCGAGACGCTTCGACCCGGCGGTCGATCGACTGGCGAGCGCCTTGATGAAGAGGCTCGAGGGCTCCTCGTCCGAGGCATAATCATTATAGAAACAATGCATTTGATTTATAGTTGAGCGGCGCTCATCCTCTTCCGGAACGGACCGGATCGCCCACGACGTGACCCCGCGTGTCGGTTCCCGGTGTTTAGAGGAGCCCGCCCTATGATCGTCACTGTCTTCCTCTCGCGATTGTTCCAGCGTCAAAGATGTCGTTCATGGCCGCGCCCGGCAAAGGAAGGCGGAAGCGAAATGATATACGCACGCCTGTTTCCGAAGCGGCAGGAGGCCCCCCAGCTTATCGTGACATCCGATGTGATAACGCATCACGGACGGCTCGCCCGCCAATTGCGGAACGCCGCAATCCGCCGTGTTTTTGTCGATTGTTTTCGCGTGGTCTGCCGCCCATTGGTGAGAAAGCCGCCTGGATCGCCTCTCGACGACAGGCCTCAGGCTTCCAGCAAGGCGATCCCCAAAGCCCTGTAGGACGCCAGCCGCTCCTCGTCGATGCCCTCCTGCACGATCATGCCCGACAATGCCGAAACCGGCATGATGACATGCGGCGAGGCCGCATCCAACTTTTCCACTGTCACGAGCGTGATCGTCTCTGAGGAACAGGCGGCGATGTGGCGCTTGATCGCCGCCTCCTCGAAATCGCCGGTCGAAAGTCCGCGGGCGGGATGTACCGCAGTGACGCCGAGGAAGAAGATGTCCGGCCGCATCAGCGCAATCTGCGCCATTGCCGATGCACCCGTCGCGACCATCGAATGTTTGTAGAGCCGCCCGCCGATCAGGATCACCTCCACCATCGGATGGTGTTCGAGTTCCGCCGCGATCGTCGGGCTGTGCGTGACGACCGTCACGGCAAAGTCGCGGGGCAGGGCGCGGGCGATCTCGGCAGTCGACGTGCCGCCGTCCAGAAAGATCGTCTGGCCCGGCTTCACCATATCAGCCGCCGCCCTGCCGAGCCGCTGCTTCACATCTGATGACACCGCCCGCCGTGCGGACAAATCCGGCAGGTCGGGAGAGATGGGCATAGCCCCGCCATGCACCCGCCGCAGCAGGCCTTCCGCTGCCATCTCCCGAAGGTCCCGCCGGATCGTATCCTCCGAAAGCGAAAACTCTTCCGCCGCCCGTTTGGCGATGACCTGCCCCTCCCGGCGCAGCATGTCGAGGATGAGGCTCTTGCGTTGGGTTGTCAGCATGGCTCTTGACTCTGCACGAAATTGCATGAATAAGCGCAAATATGCCTGAAATAGCGGATATCGTAAAGTGTTTTCCGGCATATTCGTGCAATTCCGCGATGAATGCGGACAAGTTTGGAGAAGCGAAGATGTTGATTTTGATCGCTGGCCCCTACCGCTCCGGCACCGGAGACGACCCTGAGAAGATGGCCGAGAACCTGAAACGGCTCGAAGCGCCGTCGCATGCGCTGTTCAAGGCCGGTCATGTGCCGATGATCGGCGAATGGGTGGCGTTGCCGGTCTGGCATGCGGCCGGCGGAAAACATGTGGGCGACGACCTCTACGAGGAGATCTTTCACCCGGTGGCGGGACGTCTGCTGCAGCTCTGCGAAGGCGTCCTGCGCCTGCCGGGTGCCTCCAAGGGCGCCGACAACGACGTCCGGATCGCCAACGAACGCGGCATTCCGGTCTGGCATCGGCTGGAAGATGTGCCCGGTGTCAGTTGACCGGCGGTTTGAGACTTCTGGCCTGAAAAAACCGTGCTAGAACACACGCGGTCCAAAGGAGGATTTTCATGTATACGCTGTTCTTTTCGCCCAACGCCTGTTCGCTGGCAAGCCACATCGCGCTTGCCGAATCCGGTCTTCCCTACGAGATCAAATGGGTGAAATTCGCCGACAAGGAACAGCAGTCGGAAGCCTACCTGAAGATCAATCCGAAGGGCCGCGTCCCGGCACTCGCAACGGACCGGGGGATCATCACCGAGTCCGTCGCGATCCTCGCCTTCATCGCCCAGGCCGCACCCGAGGCGAAGCTGGCGCCGCTCGACGACCCGTTCCTGTTCGGCAAGATGCAGGCTTTCAACGCCTATATCGCCTCGACGGTGCATGTCGCTTACGCCCATTGGCGCCGCGGTTACCGCTGGGCGGACAACCAGTCCTCCTTCGACGACATGGCCGCCAAGGCGCCAAAGGTCTTTCACGATTGTTTTCAGGTGATCGAGGACTCGTTGCTCGAAGGCCCCTATGTGCTCGGGGAAACCTATTCGGTCGCCGACGCCTATCTCTACCTGATGGCCGACTGGCTCGCGAACATGAAGCTTGATCGTGCGGATTTTCCGAAGGTCAACGCGCACTACGAGCGGATGAAACAGCGTCCCGCCGTTCAGCGCGCCCTGGCCGAACAGGCCGCCGCGACAGCGGACTAACGCCGGAAGACGGCATCAAGCTTTTCCGCTCGAATACGGGTTCACCTCAGCCTCATGACCCGCCCCTTGCCCGGTAAGCGGATCATGGGAGCGTCAGGCGCATTTCGCCAGAGGCGCCTTGTTGCAGTTCGTATCGGCTTGAAGCGGGCGCGGGAAGGGCAGGTCGGCGAGTTGCCGCAGGTCCATCGCGCGGATGTCGGGATGACGGAACGGATCGTTCGACTGCAGGTCCGTCAATGTTTCGGCCGTTTCCAACCAGGCTTTCAAGTTCAAGAAAATCTTCAGCGGTGCCATGACCGTTACCTCGCAAATATGTGACCATTTGCAGACGTAACATCGGCTTTGCCGCTCGGTTTTTCAATTGAGTTCTTGAGAGCGTGACTATAGAAAAGCTATATGAGCAATCTCAACCTCGTGCATCTCAACGGCTTACGGGCTCTTGAGGCGGTCGGGCGCCTGGGCTCGCTGCAGGCGGCTGCCGACGAGCTCGGCGTCTCGGTGGGTGCCGTCAGCCAGCAGGTCATCAAGGCCGAAGCCCAGCTCGGCCAGCCGGTGTTTCAACGCCTGCCGAAAGGCATGATGCCGGTCGATTCGGCGCGGCCCATGCTGGCGCGATTGAGCGAAGGGTTTCATGCGCTTTCGGAAGCGGTGGCGATCGGCAGGCGGCAGGACGATGCGCTGCTGACCATCTCCGTCGCACCCGTGTTTGCAGCCCGGTTCCTCGTCCATCGGCTCGATCGGTTCTCCAGCCTGCACCCGGAAATCCGCCTGCGAATAGATGCAACGACCAGGCTCGCCGATCTTGGTGTCGACGATATCGATCTCGGCATCCGCGTCGGGCCGGGCAGCTGGCCGGGCGTCGATGCCGAGCTGCTGATCGAGCAGACGGTTTTTCCGGTCTGCTCCCCCGCACTTGCAGAAAAGCTGAAGGAGCCGAAGGACATCCTGAAACTGCCGGCGATCATCGACGGCCCCTCGATGTTTTCCTGGGAGATCTGGCTGAACGAAGCGGGCCTCTCCGGCGCCGGCATGGCGACCCGCCACGTCTTCAACGATGCCTCGCTCTGTCTCGACGCGACGATTGCGGGCCAAGGCGTGATGCTCGCCTGGCATACGCTGGCGACCTACGCGCTGGAACAGGGGCGGCTGGTCGAGCCGTTTTCGATCCGGGCACGCACCGGCATGGGGCATTATCTCGTCACCCGCGCCGGCGCTCGGGCGCCAGCGAAGGTGAGGGCTTTCCGGGATTGGCTGAAGACGGAGCTGCCGCCGCTCACGGAAAGCCGGAAGTAAAGCGTTACGCCGGTTCGGCGGTCCGCTTGTCCCACATCGCCTTGAAGCCGGGGCGGGCCTGGGCCGCCTCGATCCAGGCCTTCAAGGCCGGGCGGCTGTCGAACAGCGGCGCATATCCTTGCGCATAACGCACGACTTCTCCGACATTGATATCTGCCACGGTGAAACGGCCGCCGACCATGTGGCCGGTCTTGGAAAGGTGCTTTTCGAGCACGTCGAAGGGCCGCTTCAGGGTGCGGGCCGCAACCTCGATGTCGGCCTTGCCTTCTTCCGTTTCCGCCCTGCCGCCGGCGATCGTGGCGGAGATCTTCAGAGCCGGCGTCTCGACGCTGGTCGCGCCGAACAGCGACCACTGGACCATCTGGCCCTCCTCGGCAATATCCTTCGGGCCGAGTTCGCCGCCGTATTTGCGGGCGAGATAGAGCGTGATCGCCAGCGACTCGTGCAGCACGAAACCGTCATCGTCCATCGACGGGATCGAGCCCATCGGGTTGATGCTCAGGAATTCCGGCGACAGCGTGTTGACCGGCGCACCCGGCGCCATCGGTTCGGGCAGGCGGTAGCCCTGGATGATCGGAATAAGTTCGAAAGGAATACCCAGCTCTTCGATGAGCCACAGCGGCCGCGTGGCGCGCGAACGGTAAACGCCATATATTTTCAGCATCAAAGTCCCTCCAGGAAATGCGAGCGCAAGCTACGGGCAGGCCGCCCAAAACGGAAGACCAATCCGCGTTGGACGATCATGAAAGTTTTCGATAGGATTTAATCGTGTCCGATTTCTTGGAAAGGATCCGATCATGCGCACCACCCAGTCGCTCAGCATCACCCTGCCGCTCGAAATGGCGCAGATGGTCAAGGCCAAGGTCGCTTCCGGCGAATATGCCACCGAAAGCGAAGTCATCCGCGACGGCTTGCGCACGCTGCTCGCCCGCGATGCGGCAATCGAGAAGTGGTTGGTGGAGGAGGTGGTTCCGACGCTGGATGAGATCGAAGCGCACCCGGAGCACCTCTTGTCTCCTGAAGAGGTCCGAAAACGCCTGGACGCCCGTTTTGAAAAGATAGTGGCGAAAGACTAGCCAATCCGGTTGTTCGCGATCGTCAGATGCTTGAACCCCTGAACCTGCCCGTCTCCGCGAGCCAGTTCGGTCGTGGAAGGCGTCTTCCACCGGTGGCCGATCACCGCGCCGTCCTTTACCGCCTCGAACAGGTTGCCGGAAATCAGCGCTCCGCCGGCGCCTTCGACCACCGTCACCGCACAACCGACCTTCGCCTGCCGGACGATGTTGTTGCTGGCGAGCACGTTGCGCAGGTATGGCCCGAAACCGAGCGCCATGCCCCAGAGCGGCACATTCTCGATGACATTACCGGTTACCGCGGTGTCTGCCTCGACGCTGATGCCGACGCCAAAGATCGCTCCGTCGAGCACATAGGGACCGGTGGGGGTAAGGTTGCGGACGATATTGTTGGCGACGGTCGCAAGCCGGCCACCCTCGTTGAAATTGACCACTGAAATGCCGTTCGCCGCGCCGTCCATGATGTTGCCCGAGACCAATGCGCCCTCGAAAGCGAATTCCGCATAGATCGCCGTTTCGCCGGAGGCGAGGCATGTATTGTTGGCGATCTGCGCGTTTGAGGCGCTGTTGGCGCGGATCGCCGAAAAGGCCGAATGCGAAATCTGGTTGCCGGTCACCATCACGTTGCCGGCCCGGAACAGGTTGATGGCGTTTCCGTACTGGCCGGTGCCGCCGTTTGTGGCGCGGATCCGGAAGATGCGGTTGCCGGAAACGATCGTGCCGTCGGCGCCCTTGGTCCAGCGATGGATGAGGATGCCGCCATTGCCGCAATCGGAGACCGTATTGCCGGTGACCGAAAGCCCGGCGCTCTCGACCGCATAGAGACCGTATTCGGCGGCTCCGGAAATGCGGCTCCGCTCGATCCGCCCGCCACAGCGTTCGAGTTGCACTGCGGTCCTGCGCGCGCCGATGATTTCGCAGTTGTCGATGACGATCTCACTGATGCCGCGCATGGTGACGAGCGCCGGGCTCTGGTCGTCGAGCCCGTGGTTCGCCCCGTCGATGACGATGTTGGAAAGCTCGATGCGGCGCCCCCCGTCGGCCGTCAGCATCCGCCCGCCACCGGAATAGACGAGCCGGGAAGCCCCGGCCACGCCGGTCATGCGGGTGCCCTCGGGCAGATCGAGATTGGACACCGGGTAGTTTCCGGGTGGCAGGAAGACCGGCATGTTCTGACGCGCCGCCTTGGCGATGATCTCCGCGAGTTTGCGGTTCTGCTTGTCGCCTCCGTCCGGGGTGACGCCGTGGGCGCCGGCATCGATCGAGCCGCGCAGGTCGATCGTCGAAAAGCCCTGGGGGGCGGCGAGGAGGGGCCGAGGCATGGCTCCGGCTGCCGCCGCACCCGCGATCATCGTCAATGCCGTGCGTCTCGAAATCATCCAGCGCGTCTCCCCTGCGTCAATAAAGCATTTTCCATGCCGGTCCTTTATATTGTTACTATGCTCAAAGGTTCCGCTCGATTGAGTAAAATAGGCTTCTTTTGAAGCTTCAATCATGGCAATTTCACAATGATCTTAAGCAACGATAAGGAATTCTCCGCCATGCTATACGGCACTTGGCGCGAGTTCCCGCGTATTTTCTTTGGAAAATGAAAAGGAGGCACTCGGATGGCGGGACCCATGTCGCATAGCATGCCCTTGACTTTTGTCGATCCGCTGGACGAACTCTGCAGCCGCCTCCTGCGCGTTTCCGCCGACAGCGAGATAGACCTCGACATCGCAGTGGCTACCCGCGAACTTGAAACCCGCACCCTTCTCGATCAGCTCCCGGACTTCATCTACGTAAAGGACCGTCGCGGCCGCTTCGTTTTTGCCAATGCCGCAGCCGGGCGCAGCAGCAAGCTGCATAAAGGCAACGATCTGATCGGCAAGACCGATTTCGATATTCTCGATCATGAAACCGCACGTGAACTGTTTCTCGTCGAACAGGAGATCATGTCGACCGGCGTGGCCATCGACGGCCGCGAGGAACGCGTCAAGCTCGGCGATGGCCGTATGCTCTGGCTCACCACCTCGAAAATGCCGCTGCGCGACGTTCACGGCCAGATCGTCGGCCTGGTCGGCATTTCACGCGACATTACCGAGCGCAAACGCCAGGACGACCGCCGGCACGGCCATGCGCGCCTTCTCGAAATGGTCGCTCGGGGCCAGCCTTTGTCGGCGGTTCTGGATGCGATCGTCAAAACGGTCGAAGAGGAATTGGACGACGTCATCGCCTCGGTCCTGCTTCTCGAAGAGGGTACGGACCGGCTGCGCCACGGCGCGGCGACCCGCCTTCCGCCCGATTATGTGAAGCTGATCGATGGCATCGAGATCGGCCCGAAGGTCGGCTCCTGCGGCACGGCCGCCTGGCGCCGCGAACCGGTCTTCGTCAAGGACGTGCTGGCCGATCCACTCTGGGACAATTATCGCGAACTGGCGCTGAGGTTCGGTTTCCGCTCCTGTTGGTCGACGCCGATCATGAGCGCTGACGGGCTGGTGCTGGGCACGTTCGCGCTGTATTCGGATGCGCCGCGCGAACCGACCGAGCTCGAACTCGAGCTGACGGCGATGGCGACCGACATCGCCGGCATCGCCATCGAACGCGCCCGCGCGGAAGAGCGCATCCAGCACATGGCCCATCACGATCCGCTGACCAGCCTTCCGAACCGCACGCTGTTCTGGGCGCAGTTCAGCCGTGCGCTGCATGAGGCCCGCCGCGAGAAACGCAAGGTGACGGTCGCCTATCTCGACCTCGACAATTTCAAGCAGATCAACGATACGCTGGGGCACGCGGCCGGCGACGAGGTGTTGAAAACGCTGTCGTGGCGCATGGTCAACTGCGTCCGCGTCACCGATCTTCTGGTTCGCCTTGGTGGCGACGAGTTCGCGATCGTCTTCAGCAATGTCAGTCAGGACGAGCTCGGCCTGGTCCGCCGGCTTCAGGAATTGCGGACCGCGATCTCGAAACCGATCGTCATCGACGGCAAGAGCGTCACCGCCACCTGCAGCATGGGCGTCGCCTTCTTCCCGCAGGACGGCGATACGCCGGAAGAACTGCTCGCCCGCGCCGACCGCGCGATGTACGAAGCCAAGGATCTCGGCCGCGACCGCCTGCGTGTTTCCGGAGGCGAGGGGATTTAGTCCTCGTCCTCCGGGGCGATATCCACGCCGAAATGCCGCGCCGCGTCCCGATGGCCTTCGAGGATGTTGCCAACCTCAAGCGTTCCAGTTTGATAGCGGAAGTAGATGATATATCCGCGGTAGACGGAGCTACGTAGGTTTGGACCAAGTTCCGATCGAGTACGCCCCATCTCTCCCGGAAGACTTGCGAGATGCCGGCATCTCTGGCGCAGCGCCTTCACAAAGCGCTCTGCGGTTGAGATGCTGCCGCTTTCGCGGGCGATGTATTTGAAGATATGGATTAAATCGTCTTGGGCACTGTCGAGATATCGCAACCGGGCCAATCAATAGCCCTCTTTGCGCAATTCTTCGGCTGCCGCTTCCAGCGAAGCGTCGAGCTCTTCCTCGCTGACATCTCCTCCTCTTTCGAAAGACCGCTGCAGCGTGTCCCTCAGCGCGGAAAGCTTCGCCTCGCGCTCCTGCACCAGTCGCAGGCCTTCGCGCACCACGTCGCTGGCCGAGCTGTAGCGCCCGTCCTGTACGGCTTCCTCGATGAATTTTTCCCAGCGGGCATCGATCGAAACATTCATGCGCCTGCCTCCAATTTCTACCTAAAATTATACTGGAGTAACATTTTATGCGCAATCTACGGCAGCGGCTGAGGCGCCTCGGAAAGCTCGCCCTCCGGCGGCTTTTCCGGTGCCACGTAGATCTCCTCGAAACTCGACACGAACTTTTCGAACAGCACCGAAAAGGCGTTGAGTTCGTCTTCCGGCCAGTCCTCCAGGACGCGTGCCAGCAGGGTGCGTTTGACGGCGCGGATCTCGGCCAGCAGGCTGTCGCCGAATTCGGTGCGCACCACCAGCGAACGGCGGCCGTCGGCCTGAGAGGCATCGCGGCGCAGGATGCCGCGGGTGACGAGATCGGCGACCAGCCGGCTACCGCGCGAGGGGTCGATGCGCATCGCCTCGGCGATAGCACCGACCGTCACCTCGCCCTCGATCCGGCGCATCACGTCGAGCACGTCGAGATGCGAGATTTCCAGCCCCGGCGCGATATTGGCGATCGCCGTGCGGCCGATGATCCGCCGGCCGATCAGGATCCGCATCCGCCCGAGCGTCTCGCTCACGCGGGCCACATCCTCGGGGGAAGGCGAGGCGGCAGCGGGTTTCTCTTTTAAAAGGCTCTTCGTCGTCATGGCGTGAAACATATCAAAGCCCATGAGGCTTTCCAACTGTTCTTTGCGCTGCGCATCAAAGTGCCGTTGACAATTATATGCTGAAGGCACATAAATTTAGGACACTTTGGATTGACCCATGGATATGACCCGCCCGGCCCATGTGCCGCTTGTCGCCAACCACCGCCAGCGGTTGGTGATCTTCTGCTTTTTGCTGACGGCGCTGTTCATGGCGACGCTGGACAACCAGATCGTCTCGACGGCGCTGCCGACGATTATCGGCGAGTTCGGCGAACTGGAGCGCTTCGGCTGGGTCGGCTCGGCCTATCTTCTCGCCAGCAGCACCTCGATGCCGATCTACGGCAAGCTCGGCGATCTGTTCGGCCGCAAATACGTGATGCTGGCGGCGATCGTCATCTTCACCGTCGGTTCGCTGACCTGCGGGCTTGCCTGGTCGATGGATTCGCTGATCGCCTCGCGCGTGCTGCAGGGCTTTGGCGGCGGCGGCATCATGGTATCGATCTTCTCCATCAATGCCGACCTGTTCGAGCCGCGCGAGCGGGCGAAATACCAGAGCTATTCGAGCTTGGTGATCATGGCCTCCGGCAGCCTCGGCCCGCTGCTCGGCGGCACGATGAGCGAACTGTTCGGCTGGCGGTCCATCTTCCTGATCAACCTCCCGGTCGGCATCGTCGCGGTCACCGGCATTTCGCTTCTGCTTCCCTATCGCCGCCCGATCCGCAAACCGAAGATCGATTATCTCGGCGCCGTCCTCCTGGCGGGAACCGTTGCGAGCATCGTCGTCTGGGCCGACAGCGTCACGCTGTTCGGCTCGCTGGTCGCCTGGCAGTCGATGGTCGTCGTGGCGGTCGGCACCCTCTGTGCCATCCTCTGGGTCATCGTCGAGGGCAAGGTGCCCGAGCCGATCGTGCCGCTGAAACTCTTCCGCGATTCGACCTTTTCGTTGTTCCTGATCGTCTCCTTCTGCACCGGTGCGGTGGCGATCGGCATGGCGAACTATTTTGCGCTCTTCCTGCAGACGACCACCGGCCTGTCGCCGACGACCGCGAGCTTCTGCTTTGTCGCCACGACCCTCGGCATCGTCATCGGCTCGATCTCGACCGGCCGGCTGATCTCGATCACCGGCCGCTACAAGCCGTTCACGCTGATCGGTCTGTCGCTGAATATCGTTGCCCTGTTCATCTTCTCGCAGCTACCGGTCGGAACCCCGATCTATGTCATTCTCGGCTTCATGCTGATGCAGGGCCTGGCGATCGGCTTCGGCCAGCAGGCGCCGATCATCGGCGTACAGAATTCAGCCCCCCGCGAGGACGTCGGCGCGGCAACCGGCGCCGTGACGCTGATGCGCATGGCCGGCGCCTCGATCGCCATCTCGGTCTATGGCGCAATCGTCGCCGCCGGCATCAGGGGCGTCGGCACCAGCATTCCGGGCGTCGAGGACATCGGCTCGCTGACGCCGCTGATGATGCTCGCATTGCCCGAGCCGTCACGGATCGCGGTCCACACGCTCTATACCGAGGCCTTCACGCCGGTGTTCCTAGCCGGCAGCGCCATGGCGCTGATCGGCCTCATCGCCGCCCTGATGCTGAAACCGGTCCGCCTGCCGCAGGCGGTGATGGCCGAAAACAAGCCGGCCGCCGCCTCGGAGTGATCTGGCGTAGCGCCGCTTTTGTCCTATCTTCAAGGGCATGAAACCAGAGGCGCTGCTTCATCCCACCCCGGCCGGGCTGTTCTGTCCTATCGGCCGTTTCCATGTCGATCCGGTCCGTCCCGTCGAGCGGGCGCTCATCACCCACGGCCATTCCGACCACGCCCGCGCCGGCCATGCGAAGGTCCTGGCGACCCGCCAGACGCTCGACATCATGCGGCTGCGCTACGGCGAGGATTTTTGTGGCGAGGAACAGGCAGCCGCCTTCGGCGAGGAGATCGATGTCGACGGTGTGCGGGTGAGTTTCCATCCCGCCGGCCATGTGCTCGGCTCGGCCCAAATCGCCATCGAGAGGCAAGGTCTGCGGATCGTGGTTTCGGGCGATTACAAGCGCGGCATCGATCCTACCTGCGCCTCCTTCGTGCCGGTCGCCTGCGACGTCTTCATTACCGAGGCGACCTTCGGCCTGCCGGTTTTCCACCACCCGGACCCGAAAGACGAGATCGACAAGCTGCTCACCTCGCTGAAACAGTTCCCCGAGCGCAGCCATCTCGTCGGCGCCTATGCGCTCGGCAAGGCGCAGCGGGTGATCCGGCTGATCCGCGATTGCGGGTATTCCGAGCCGATCTTCATCCATGGCGCCTTGGCAAAACTCTGCGATTATTATGTCGGTCAAGGCATCGATCTCGGCGACATAAGACCTGCGACCATCGAGAAGAGCAGCCCCGACGCCTTCAAGGGCGCCGTCATCGTCGGCCCACCCTCGGCCTTCCAGGATCGCTGGGCGCGCCGCTTCAACGAACCGCTGATCGCCTTTGCCTCTGGCTGGATGATGGTGCGCCAGCGTGCCAAGCAGGGGGGCGTCGAACTGCCGCTGGTCATCTCCGATCACTGCGACTGGCCGGAACTGCTGTCGACCATCGAGGAGATCGGCCCATCTGAAGTCTGGGTGACGCACGGCCGCGAGGAGGCGCTGGTGCGGTGGTGCGAACTGAAGAACATTCCCGCCCGGCCGCTGCATCTGGTGGGTTACGAGGATGAGGGGGATTGATGGAGATGGACAATATTCGTTGTGCCACCAGTACCCCTCTCTGCCCTGCCGGGCATCTCCCCCTCAAGGGGGGAGATCGGCAAGTGGTATGGCCATCGCCATTCTTCAAAGACAAAACCCCTCCCCAACCCCTCCCCACAAGGGGGAGGGGCTTCGCTGCCACGCGTTGCCGCCGAGATAGGGGCGAGACATTGCCACGAATCTTCTCCCCCCTTGTGGGGGAGATGGCCGGCAGGCCAGAAGGGGTCTTTCTTCGGGAGGCCACGCCATGAAACCCTTCGCCACCCTCCTGGACCGCCTCGTCCTCACCCCATCCCGAAACGGCAAGCTCACCCTTCTCGCCGACTATTTTCGCGATACGCCCGATCCCGACCGTGGCTACGGCCTGGCCGCTCTCGCCGGCGGGCTCGACCTGAAAAGCGTCAAGCCGGCCATGCTGCGCGACCTCGTGCTGGAACGCATGGACCCGGTCCTCTTCCAGTATTCCTACGACTATGTCGGCGATCTCGCCGAGACCATCTCGCTGGTGTGGGACGGCACCCGCAAGGACGAAATCGATGACGAGCACCAGCCGCGCTTAAGCGAAGTCGTCACCAGAATGAACTCGCTCGGCCGCACCGAGGTGCGCTCCGCCGTCCGCGATCTGCTCGACAAGCTCGATACGTCGAGCCGCTTTGCCTTCCTGAAGCTCGTCACCGGTGCGCTGCGCATCGGCGTCTCCGCCCGCCTCGCCAAGCAGGCGCTGTCTGACATGAGCGGAAAGGACGTCACCGAGATCGAGACGCTCTGGCACGGATTGACGCCACCCTATGAACCGCTCTTCGCCTGGCTGGAGGGCAGGGCGGAAAAGCCGGTCCTCGCGACGCCGGCGATCTTCCACTCGGTCATGCTGGCCAATCCGGTGGAGACGGGCGATCTCGAAAAGCTGGACCCCGCCGACTACGCCGCCGAGTGGAAATGGGATGGCATCCGCGTGCAGATGTCGAGCTACGGCGGCACCAGAAAACTCTATTCCCGGTCCGGCGACGACATCACCGGCGCCTTTCCGGATGTCGTCGGGTCGATCAATTTCGAAGGCGTCATCGACGGCGAACTTCTGGTCGGCGGCACCGCCCGCTCCAACAATCCGACCCGCACCTTCTCCGACCTGCAGCAGCGGCTGAACCGCAAGACGGTGACGGCCAAGATGCTCGACGACTATCCCGCCTTCGTGCGCGCCTATGACCTGCTGTTCGAAAGCGACCTCGATATCCGCGCCGAAAGTTTTCTTGAACGCCGCAGACGCCTCGGCGACATCATCCAGCGGGCGCCGCATGACCGTTTCGATCTTTCCGATCTCGTGCCCTTCACCACCTGGGATGAGCTCGACCGCATCCGCATCGCCCCGCCCGATCCGGTCATCGAAGGGGTGATGATCAAGCGAAAGGACAGCCCATACCAGGCCGGCCGCCTCAAGGGGCCGTGGTTCAAGTGGAAGCGGGACCCCTACAATATCGACGCGGTGATGCTCTATGCCCAGCGCGGCCACGGCAAGCGGTCGAGCTATTATTCCGACTTCACCTTCGGCGTCTGGGCCGAAACGCCTGATGGCGAGGAACTGGTGCCGGTCGGAAAAGCCTATTTCGGCTTTACCGATGCGGAGCTCGAAGTGCTCGACAAGTTCGTGCGCGACAACACGGTCGACCGTTTCGGGCCGGTCCGGGCGGTGCGTGCGGAACCGGATTTCGGTTTCGTGCTGGAAGTCGCCTTCGAGGGCATCAACCGCTCGACCCGCCACAAGTCGGGCGTCGCCATGCGCTTTCCGCGGATCGCCCGCCTGCGCCAGGACAAGCTGCCGCGCGATGCCGACCGGCTGGCGACGCTCACGGCAATGGTGGAGGCACGCGAGGGTTGAATGTAGCCAAATTCGCCTATCTAAACCGCGATATTGCAGATCTTGGTTCCCGGGGGATAACCACATGACGAAATCGAGCTTTGTCATCAAGTGCATTGTCGCGCTCATCGGCTGCGTCGCAGCCGCTTATGTCGGCCAGGAACTTTTGGGCGGCGCTGCCCTCGGATGGGTGGTCGGCGGCGCTGTTCTTGGCGTGACTGCCGGGCCGTTTCTTCAGGCGCTCGTTCAGTGGCGCAAGGAGAAGGATGCGATGCGCGCGAAGAGGCTGTAGGCAATCCAAGCCTCGGGTTTTCCTATGAAGTTCGCGAATGAGTGAATGGACAGCGTTTCCTGCAAATGCTGATATCGGCCCGGCGAAACGCTCTTCAGGCTCATCACATATGACAGATCACCGCATTCTTCCTTCCCGAAATCTCATGGAAGACGGCGGTCTGACCCGCCGTACCCTGCTGGCTGGCGCCGCCGGCCTCTCGATTGCGGCCATGCTGCCGGCCGAGGCTCTCGCGGAGTTTCCCGCTCCCGAGGTCCCGCCGCTCGAAAAGCAGGATTACGGCGATGCTCGCCGGCATTTCCACACCAACCTCATCCGCAAGGGCCCGTCCCCCGAACAGTCGCCCCCGCTCGGCACGCCCGCCGGTTCGAAGAAGGTGATGTATCGCGGCGGACCGGACGGCTCGATCGAGCTGATCGCCTGGATCTCGCCCTACGAGCCCTCCGCGAAACTGAAGCCCGCAGTCCTTTTCCTGCATGGCGGCAACGCCACGGGCGACGGCCATTGGGAACTGATGAAGGCCTATTGGGAGGCGGGTTACGTCGTCATGCTGCCCTCGTTCCGCGGCGAAAACGGCCAGGCAGGCAATTATTCGGGCTTCTACGACGAGACTTCGGACGCGCTTGCGGCAGCCGCCTATCTGGAGCAACTGCCGGGGATCGACAAGAACCGCTTCTTCCTCGCCGGCCATTCGAATGGCGGCACGCTGGCGCTGCTCGCCTCGATGACGCGAAAGTTCCGCGCCTCGGCGCCGATCTCGGCCGGCGTCAATTCCTGGCGTTATTTCGGTCGGTTCGAGCGGGAAATGCGTTTCGACGAGAGCGACCAGAAGGAATTCATCATGCGCTCCTCGGTCTGCTTCGGCCACAGCCTCAAATGCCCGACGCTTCTGCTGCGCGGCACCGAGGAACGGCCCTTCGACGCCGATCACCGGCTGCTGATGGACCGGGCGAAATCCGCCGGCGTTGAGATCGAGGCCAAGCTCCTGCCGGGCAACCACAACGGCGTTGTGCCGGGCGCGGTTGCCGAAAGCATCCGCTTCTTCAACCAGGTCACGGGTTGAGGCCGAGCCTTCGCCGGAGCGCATATATGAGCGGTAGCAAAGGAATGGATTGGGGCGGGCCGATCATCGTCTTCGATGCGATGTGCGTCCTGTGTTCGGCCAACGCCCAGTTCGTGCTTCGGCACGATCGCGCCGCAAGGTTCCGCTTGGCGTCGATGCAGGGCGAGGTCGGCACAGCACTTTACCGTCGGTGCGGGATCGATCCTGAAAACCCCGAAACCATGGTCGTCGTGGACGGGCAGAGCGTCCTGCGCGACAGCGATGCGGTCCTGGCAATCTATGAAGGGCTCGGATGGCCCTGGAAGGCGCTGTCGATCGTCAGGCTGGTGCCGCGGTTCATTCGCGATCCGCTTTATCGCCTGATTGCCAGAAATCGCTATCGCATCTTCGGACGGCGAGAGGCCTGCTGGCTTCCGTCACCGGAACAGGCTCGTCGCATCCTGTGAAGCCGCATCCTGTGAAGAGGGTGTCGTAAAAATTACCCGAACATCAGCGACCGGTGCGTCCCCGCGCCGGCCATGGCGCCGTCACCGACGGAAATCGCCACCGAGCCCGCCGCGCGGGCTGCATCGCCGCAGGCGAAAACGCCGGGAATGCTGGTCTGCTGGGTCATGTCGGTGCGGATGAACTTGCCCACCGGGCCGTCCTCCAGGGCGCAGCCGAGCTGTTCGGCAATGGGACTTGCCAATTCCGTTCGGGACAGCACGAAAAGTCCGGCAAAACTCAAGGCCCGGCCATCCTGCAGCAGGATTTCGGCATGGCCGCCGATCGATGAGATCGGGGTTTCCTCAATGGTGACGCCGCGCGCCGCCAGCTGGCCAGCCTGTTTCTCGTCAGGCCGGAACGCATCGTTGAGCAACAGGGTGGTCGGTCCCCAGTCGGGCAGCATCAGCGCGTGATGCATCGACATGGCGGAGACGCCGATCACGCCGACCTGTCCGCGGTTCAATTCGTAACCGTGGCAATAGGGGCAATGAAAGACACTTTTGCCCCACCTGTCGATCAGGCCGGGGACCTCGGGCAGGTGGTCCCTGACGCCCATGGCGAGCACCAGCCGTTTCGCCGCAAGCTCTTTACCGCCTGATGTCACCGAGAAACCGGCTTCGCTTTTCCGGGCATCGTCGGCCCGTGCGTCGAGCCATTCGACGGTCGGATAGGCCATCAGCTGGGAGCGGGCCTCGCCGGCGATGATCTCGGGCCGTTCCCCGTCGCGGCTGAGGAACCCATGAGAAGTCTCGGCAAAACGGTTTCTGCGGCGGCCGTCGTCTATGACGAGGACGCGCCGCCGGGCGCGGGCGAGCTGCAGGGCGGCGGAGAGGCCGGCATAGCTGCCGCCGATGACGATCGCTTCGTAATCCATGCGAAATCCTCCTCATGAGTCTTGAAACAACATAAGTTACATGATGGCGTGCGGTCAATAGGTTCGTAACTTATGTTGTTGCGAATGAATGCGCGTGTTAGGAATGCATGGCCGATAACGCGTAGGGAGCGCCGCGATGAGACATGACAGCCGCCTGTCCCGCATGCTGCATGTGCTGATCCATATGGATCGCCACGAAGGCGCGGCCACGTCGGAAACCATTGCCGCGATGCTCAACACCAATCCGGTCGTGGTCCGCCGCACCATGGCGGGGCTTAGGCAGAAGGGCTATGTGAGCTCGGAGAAGGGCCACGGCGGCGGCTGGAGACTGGGTCGCCCGCTGTCGGAAATGACGTTGCTCGATATCTACGAAGCGGTTGGCGAACCTGCGGTCTTTGCGGTCGGCCCTGCCTGCGACCAGCCGGCATGCCTGGTGGAGCAGGCGGTCAATGCAGCCCTTTCCGAAGCTTTCGAGGAGGCAGAAAAGCTGCTTCTCAGCCGCTTCGGCAAGGTGACGCTGGCAGATATCGCCCGCGATTTCGATGCTCGCATGGCACGCCATCCTGCATTGGTGGCCCATGCCGGTGCTGGCTGGCACGCGTGAACGGTTCCACCAGCTTCGCGCCAGCCGCATCTGCCATTGTCGGCGGGACTTCATCTGCTGGAAGCGGGTTCCCATGCCATTCTCCTTTCGACCTTTCCGCCGACCCCTTGGCCTTTCCGTCATGCTCGCCGCGTCCGTGGCGCTCAGTGGCTGCCAAATCCCCTTGGTCACCGATACCAGCCGCATGAACCCGGACGTCTTCGTGCAGCAGACGGCGCCGGTCTTCAACGTCGCGCCCTATGCCGATCCGCCGTCGAACCAGCCGCCTCCGATGCCGGGCGCCATTCCGCACAAGCGCCAACTCTACCCGTCGACTTTCCACCAGACCTATGGACTGCCGGTTTCCAATCCGGTCCACCGGGCCATGTACGGCGTCATCCGCGACGACGGCCACACGCTCCCGGCCATCCCCTATTCGCGCATCGATGCCCGGTATCTGCGCCAGGACGTCGATTACCGCACCAACGAAGCCCCGGGCACGATCGTCGTCGACACCAGGGAACGTTACCTCTATCTCGTGCAGCCGGGCGGCAAGGCGATCCGCTATGGCGTCGGCCTCGGCAAGGCCGGGTTCTCGTGGCAGGGCCGCGGCGTTATTCAGCGCAAGGCGGAATGGCCGCGCTGGACGCCGCCGGACGAGATGGTCGCCCGCCAGCCGGACCTGCGCAAATTTTCGGCCGCCGAGGGCGGTGCCAATCCGGGCCTCAACAATCCGCTCGGCGCCCGCGCGCTCTATATCTTCAAGGATGGCCAGGACACGCTTTACCGCGTGCACGGCACGCCGGACTGGCAGTCCGTCGGCAAGCAGACTTCGTCCGGCTGCGTGCGCATGCTCAACCAGGATGTCATCGACCTCTTCGACCGCGTGCCTTCGGGCACGGCGATCGTGGTCATCTGACCACGGCAATACCTCGTCCAATCGACGGAAAGGGCGGCATTGCCGCTCTTTTTTATTCGTCATCTCAAGGGTTTGAACCGCCGTGTAGGTCTCGTGAATAGTTGATTAAGGACCGCAGACCTATCTTCCAGTTCAAGGAGCGAGTCGGAACCTTTCGACCGCCCTGCCGTTAAAGAGCGATTTTGCTGTTCCCTGCGTTTACTATCGAGCGGTCCTGCCTCAGATGATCCTGAACCCTTCCTTTTCCCGCCGGAGTTTCTTGTCTCTCCTCGGCGCGGGCGCCGCCTCCACGCTTGCCGGCTGTGCCTCGTCCGTGCCGCGCCCGCTGGCGACGACGGTTGCCTTCCGTCCGGAGCCTATTGAAGGCCCCTCGTCGGAACTGGATGTCATGTACGGCACCGTGGTCGACGGCGGTTTCGTCATCCCGGCAATCCCCTATCGCCAGGTCAATCCACGCTATTATCGCCAGCAGGTTGTCGATCCGACCGGCGAACGCCCCGGCACGGTGGTGGTCGACACGGCCTCTCGCTTCCTCTACCTCATCGAGCCGGGCGGCACCGCCATGCGCTATGGCGTCGGCATCGGCCGCGAGGGTTTTGCCTGGCAGGGCGAGGGCGTCATTCAGTGGCGGCAGAGATGGCCGAAATGGACACCGCCGGACGAGATGGTCGCGCGCCAGCCGGAACTGACCAAGTATTCGGCAAAGAACGGCGGCATGCCGCCCGGCCTTCTGAACCCCCTCGGCGCCCGCGCGCTCTACATCTTCCAGAACGGCAAGGACACGCTCTACCGCCTGCACGGTTCGCCGGAATGGAATTCGATCGGCACCGCCGCGTCGTCGGGCTGCGTGCGCCTGATGAACCAGGATATCATCGACCTCTACGACCGCGTGCCGGAAAAAGCGCGCATCGTGGTGTGGCAGTAGGCCTTTCTGTCACAGAGGCCTGTTATCAACCCGGCCTGATCCGCAGTGCCGGGAGGTTTACATGGTTGAAATCGATGTCCCTCTCGTCAGCGGGCTGATCGCCGAACAATTCCCCGAATGGGCGGGCTTGGACGTGCGGCCGGTCGCGAACGGCGGCTGGGACAACCGCACCTTCCACCTCGGCGACAGCATGTCGGTGCGCCTGCCGAGCGCCGAACGTTACGTCGCGCAGGTGGAGAAGGAGCATCGCTTCCTGCCGGCGCTTGGCCCCCGATTGCCGCTTCCCATTCCCGTGCCCCTCGGGCTCGGAAAGCCGGGCAAGGGTTATCCCTGGCCGTGGTCGGTCTATGCCTGGATCGCGGGTGACCGGTCCAGCCTCCGGACGATTGCCGACCTCACCGTTTTTGCGGAGGATCTCGCGGATTTCCTCCTGGCGCTCTGGAAGATCGACGCATCCGACGGTCCGCCGGCCGGCACCCATAACTTTTTCCGCGGCGGATCGTTGGAGGTCTATGACGCGGAGACGCGCCGCTCGATCGACATTCTCTCCGGCGAAATCGACGTGCCGCTGATCACCGAAATCTGGAAACGGGCGCTTGCCTCGACCTGGAAGGACAGGCCGGTCTGGGTGCATGGCGACGTCGCCGAGGGCAATCTCCTGGTGCGCGACGGACGGCTTGCCGCGGTGATCGATTTCGGCAGTTCCGGCACCGGCGACCCGGCCTGCGACCTCGTCATCGCCTGGACCCTGTTCGACGAACCGGCTGCCCGCGCTTTCCGCAACCGGGTGGGGCTCGACGCGGAGACCTGGGAAAGGGCGCGTGGCTGGTGCCTGTGGAAGGCGCTGATCACGGTTGCCGGCGAACCCGGAACGAACCCGCTGGTCAAGGAACAGCACCGCCGCTGGATCGACCGGATCGTCGCGGATCACCTAAGTCGAACCTGATCTCTGCGGGAACCACCTCGGAACTTTGCCGTTACTTTGCGCGGGGCGTTCTGGAGGAAGCCATGCAGCAGCATTCACTATGGCGTGCGTATAGCTACGCCTGGATAACCTTGGCATTTTTCGCTTTCAGTCTTGTCGGCCATTGGCTGTTCGGCTGGTTTGCTTTCGTGCAGGAACAGGCCGAGCACGGACAGCCGGTCGAATTTTCCCCCTATCTGACGGAAATGCTGCGCGACACTTTTGAAAACTGGCAGTCGGAATTTTTGCAGCTGCTCTGGCAGGTCGGGGGCCTGGCCTTCTTCCTGTTCCTGGGCTCGCCGCAATCGAAGGAAGGGTCCGACCGGCTGGAGGCGAAGATCGACGTCATCCTCCGCAAGGTGGATCCGGTCGATGGCGAAGGCGTGATCCGGGAACTGGACGAGCAATATTCGGGCCGCCATACGGACGAACCTGAAGCCCACAAGCCGTGAGCCCGACGGCTTCGTTGCGATCTGCTGAAGACCGGCCTCGGCCGGTCATGGCAGGTCTGTCAAACAGAGGGCAGTGGGTCTCTTTCGCTTCCCGTCTTGGTCAGCCTTTGCTTCAGCGCGATCAGTTCGTCGCGCAGCGCCACAGCCTCTTCGAAACTGCAGCCGACAGCCTTGCCGATCGCGCCGGCGACGCCCGCCGCCTGGGTTTTCAGCTCCGTTCCCTTTTTCGTCAGCAAAATCCTCACCTGCCGCTCGTCGTCGCGGTCGCGTTTACGGGCGACGAGGCCGGATTGTTCGAGCCGCTTGAGGAGAGGGGAGAGCGTGCCGGAATCCAGTCCGAGCCGGTCGCCGATCGCCTTTACCGGCTGGTCGTCCTCTTCCCACAGCGCGATCATCACCAGGTATTGCGGATAGGTGAGCCCGAGCGGCTCGAGCAGCGGCTTATAGGTGCGCGTGAAGGCGTGCGCCGCGCCGTAGATCGCAAAGCACAGCTGCGCATCGAGCTCGATCTCGAAATTATCCGCGTTGCCCGCTTTTTTCTGCATGGCCGGTCCTGTCTTCACGTGCCTGTGCTCTATCTTTTTCGAGCAAACACATTTTCGCAGGCTTGACGGGAAAATGCAATGCGCGTAATTAGATTGTGCGCAATTGAATTGCGGACGATATTTATCACCCAGGACTAGAACCAAGGGAGTTAGACCCATGCCCATTCTCTACACCACCAAGGCTTCCGCCACCGGCGGCCGCGCCGGCCATGGCGCCTCGGAAGACGGCGTCCTCGACGTCACGCTGACGGTTCCGAAGGAACTCGGCGGCGACGGTGCCCGCGGCACCAATCCGGAACAGCTTTTTGCCACCGGTTATTCCGCCTGCTTCCTCGGTGCGCTGAAATTTGTCGCCGGCAAGGAAAAGGTAAAGATCCCGGATGACGCCAAGGTGACGGCGACTGTCGGCATCGGCCCGCGCGAAGACGGCGGCGGTTTCGGCATCGAAGTATCGCTTCTGGTCAGCATCCCGGGCGTCGAACGGTCGGTTGCCGAAGACCTCGCCGCCAAGGCCCACATCGTCTGCCCCTATAGCCACGCGATGCGCACTTCGACCGAAGTCCCGGTCACGGTCGCCTGAGGCAGGCCTTTTTCAGGAAGCGGCTCCGGCCGCTTTCTTTTGTTTGCTGTCCGGCGACGACCGTGCCGCGCGATAGGCGGCCGTTGCCCAATCGTTGAGCCGGTCGTCGTCGTCCAGCACATCGGCCGGCACCTCGTAATAGCTCGCGACAAGGACGTTCCGGGCGGATGTCTTGTAGGAAAAGGGGCGCGAGTCCAGCGCTTCGAACTGCGGCCTGCTTTCATCGTCTACGCGAAAATACAGCGAATTCTTCATCACGAAGCCGATTTGTGCACCGCCGACACGTATCGCGGCGCCAGCAAAATAGCGGGTCACCGTGGCAGGCTCGACCGACGACAGCCGATCCGCAATGTCTAAAGCCATCTGGCGTGAAGTCGAAAGGGACATGGTTTCTCGGAATTCGAGGTCGGCGGTTTCTGGTTATCTCTCCGGCACCCGTCTCCGGTCAAGCCGCCGCCTTACCTGATCACGCCCAGCGTCGCCCGCAGATCTTCCGGGCCGCCCTCGCCAAGCTCCGCGTCGACTTCCGCATGCACCCGAATCCAGATCGGCAGTGCGGCGGAAAGCATGGTCATTCCGTCGTCCGTCAGGCGCAGGAGCCGGCCGCGCCGGTCTTTAGGATCGACGCTGGTTTCGACCAGGCCGCGCCGTTCCAGCACTTTCAGTGCTGCCGTCAGCGTCGTGCGGTCCATCGCGAGCAGGCTTGCGACCTGGCCCATCGGCGCCGGCTGCGGCCGGTTCAGCGACATCATCAGCGAAAATTGCCCGTTGGTGAGCCCGATCGGCTTCATCGCATTGTCGAAACGTCGGGCCAGCGCCCGCGCCGCCCGCTGCACATGCAGGCAGAGGCACGTGTCGCGTACCAGCAGCGTCGTCGAAAAGGGAATCACTTCGATAGTCGGGGTGTTTGACAGCATGGAAAGAGTATGTTGATATCAACTTATTCTGTCAAGTGTAGGAGGAGACCTGTCATGGATGTCACCATGTTCCCGAAAAACTCTGTCGTCAGCCGCGAGGAATGGCTGGAAGCCAGCCGCAGACTTCTGGCGCTCGAGAAGGAAGAGACGAAGCTGCGCGACAAGGTGCGCGCCGAGCGCCTAGCCATGCCCTGGGTCAAGGTCGACAAGGATTATGTGTTCGACACGCCGAAGGGCAGAAAGTCTCTCGCCGATCTTTTCGAGGGCCGCAGCCAATTGATCGTCTACCACTTCATGCTCGGTCCGGAATGGGATGCCGGCTGCCCCGGTTGCTCTTTCCTGTCGGACCATATCGACGGCACGCTGCCGCATCTCAACAACCACGACGTCACCTTCATCGCAGTCGCCCGCGCGCCGCTCGACAAGATCGAGGCCTACAAGAAGCGCATGGGCTGGAAGTTTCCCTGGGTCTCGTCCTTCGGCAGCGATTTCAATTTCGACTATCACGTCTCCTTTTCCAAGGAAGACCTTGCCAAGGAGAAGGTGTATTATAACTTCCGTGAAGTGCCGCCGTCCGAGGCGCATGATGAACTGCCGGGCCTTTCAGCCTTCTACAGGAACGAGGCGGGCGAGGTCTTTCATACCTATTCCAGCTACGCCCGAGGCGGCGAAGAGCTGATCGGCACGCTAATGATCCTCGACCGGGCGCCGCTTGGTCGCAACGAGGACTCGACGATGAACTTCGTCAAGCGTCACGACGAATACGAACAGAAACCACAAGAGACGGCTTCATCCTGCTGCCATTGAACGGGTTCATTCTGGAGCTTCGAAAAGAGGAGGAGGAAAAGATGAGCGCGATGGAAATGCCCAAACCCCAGGCCGAACACGGCTTTCTGGAAAGAATGGTCGGCCTCTGGGAGGTGACGTCCACCAGCATGGGCCATGACGAAAAATGGGTCGAGGTCTGCCGGTCGCTGAACGGCATCTGGTTCGTTGCCGAAGGCAGCGGCGAGATGCCCGGGGGCGGTGGCCCCGCCACCACCATGCTCACCCTCGGCTACGATCCGGCCAAGGGCAAATATGTCGGCACCTGGCTCGGCACGATGATGAACCATCTCTGGGTCTACGAGGGGGAGGTGTCGGACGACGGATCGACGCTCAATCTCTACACGACCGGCCCGGATTTCGCCAATCCCGGCAAGACCGGCGACTACCGCGAGCAGATCATCTTCACCGACGACGATCACCGGACCTTCAATTCCAGCGCCAAACAGCCGGACGGCACCTGGCAGCAGTTCATGGAAGCACATTACGCCCGCAAGCGCTGAGGCCTTGCGGGTGCTCAATCAACGCGTCGAACGGCAAACGTGCCGAACGGCGCAATCATTCGGAGAGGAGACGACCATGTTGCAGACCGTTACCGGGAGCAGATCGGAGACCCATGGCAAATTCATCTGGGTCGAGCTGATGACGCCCGATACCGATGCCGGCGGAAAATTCTATTCGTCGGTGGTCGGCTGGAAAGTCAAGGAAATGAGCATGCCCGACATGCCCGCCTATTACCTGTTCGAGATGGGCGAGGGCGACAATTGCCCCGGCATCGGCGGTATGATGAACTTTCCGCCGGAACTCGAAGGCAAGATCCCGCCGAACTGGACGGGTTATGTCGCAGTCGACGACGTCGACCAGATGGCCAAGGATTTCGTCGCCAATGGCGGACGCGTGCAGCGCGAGCCGGAGGACATTCCGGGCATCGGCCGCTTCGCGGTCGTTGCCGATCCGCACGGCGCAGTCATCTGCATCATGACGCCGCTGCCGATGGAAAATCCGCCGCAGGAACTCGCCGCGGACGCCGTCGGCAATGTCGGCTGGCGGGAACTTTATGCCGGCAACGGCAAGGAGGCCATGGACTTCTACGGCAAGATGTTCGGCTGGACGCTCGACCAGGATTTCGACATGGGGCCGATGGGCGTCTACCACATCTTCTCCCATAACGGCCGGCAGATCGGCGGCATGATGACCAAGCCGGCGGAAGTGCCGATGGCCTGCTGGTGCTACTATTTCATCGTCGACTCGATCGACGCCGCCATCACCCGGTTGACGGCAGGCGGCGGCAAGGTCGTCCACGGCCCGATGGAAGTCCCCGGCGGCTCCTGGATCGTCCAGGCGCTCGATCCGCAGGGAGCATTCTTCGCGCTGACTTCCGCAAAGAAGTGAGCCACAGCCTGTTTTGGCAGGTGTTGGCCCTCATCCTGAAGGGCATGCGAGGCGTTGAAAGAGGCGCCCGCATGTCGCCAAAGGGTGGGGACCTTCCCCTTTTATGTCTCGATAAAAACCGGTTGCAAAATGAAATTGGATTGGTAAACTCCAACCAATTGCAAACCGCAACTGGTTGGAGGGGAGACCCATGACGGATCGAAAACTGACATTCCTGATCGCTCACGGAGCCTGGACCGGCGGATGGTCCTGGGAGAGGGTGCTGAACCGCCTGCATGCCGGAGGCCACCGCGCTTATGCGCCGACGCTGACCGGGCTTTGCGAACGCAAGCACTTGGCAGGCCTGTCCGTGAACCTCGACACCCATATCGACGACATCGTCAACGAGGCGGTCTACAAGGACCTGACGGATCTCGTGCTGGTCGGCCATTCCTATGGCGGCATCGTCGCCACCGGCGTTGTCGAGCGCATCCCCGAGCGCATCCGCTCGATCGTTTATGTCGAGGCCTTCATTCCCGAGGACGGCATGAGCTTCACGGACTACGATCCGGAGGGAGACTATTCCGCGCCGATGATCCCTGTGCCGGAAGGACCAGGCGGGCATATGCGCGAAGAGGACGAGCTATGGGCCGCACCCAAGGCGACGCCCCAGCCTTCCGGCACGCTGCGGCAGAAGCTGAAAGTCACCGGCGCCTACGAGCGCGTGCCCAAAAAGACCTTCATCGTCGCGACCGGCTGGAACGGACCGTTCGGGCAGATGTCGGAGAAATATCGCAGCGCCCCCGGCTGGACCGTGCGGGAGCTTGCCTGCGGCCACGACATCCCGATCGACATGCCGGACGAACTGACGGCAATGCTGATCGAGGCGGCCTGAGCACCCTGCAGTGGAGATCTTGCGACATGGCGAAGCTCATCTTTGGAATGAACCTGTCCCTCGACGGTTATGTCGACCACGAGGAATTTGCGCCAGGTCCGGCGCTCTTTCGTCACTGGATAGAGCATGTGCGCGACCTGACGGGCAGTGTGTACGGTCGCCGCATGTACGAGATCATGCGCTATTGGGACGAAGACCGCCCCGAGTGGGATGCCGAGCGCCACGAATTCGCCGCGGCCTGGCGGCGCCTGCCGAAATGGGTCGTGTCGCGCTCGCTGAAGTCTGTCGGCCCCAACGCCACGCTTGTCGAAGGTGACGTCGAGGCGGCGATCCGTGACCTGAAGGCTCGGCTCGTCGGGGAGATTTCGGTGTCCGGACCGGACCTCGCGGGAAGCCTGACCCACCTTGGTCTTATCGACGAATACCGGCTCTACCTCCACCCCGTCGTGCTCGGTCGCGGCAAGCCATTCTTCGCTGGCCCGCGGCCACCGCTCCGCCTTGTTTCCACCGACCGCGTTGGCGAGGACGTGATCAGGCTGACATACGTTCCTGCTTAAATCCCTTCCTCGCCAGACCGAGCGTCGACGCGTCGATATCAGTGGCTCATCGAATTGATGCCGTTGAACATCGCCTCGAAATTGCCGTTCTCGACCGCATGACGCAGCGGCTTGCAGCGTTCGACAACCACTTCCCTGACGTCCGGCTGCCGCGTCAGGATATCCATGACCTCCGAGATGAAATCGGCAAGCGGCATGGCGTTCGGGTCGCTCGCCTGGCGCTCGCCCATCAGCGATGTCTGCACATAGGGCGGCACGATCTCGATCACCTGCGGCCCCGCATCCTTGAACTGCTCGCGGATCGCCATCGAATAGGAATGGATGGCGGCCTTGGTGGCGGAATAGGTCGGCGTCAGCGCCATCGGCACGAAAGCAAGGCCCGAAGATACGGTCAGGATCGCAGCATCTTTCTGGGTGCTCAACTGCGGCAGCAGCGCCGCGATCAGCCGGATCGGGCCGAGCAGGTTGGCGGTGATCGTCTCTTCGGCGGTCGAAAGATAATCCGAGCCGGCGCCGATATGTTCCGGCACCATGATGCCGGCATTGTTGATGACGGCGTTCAGCGACGGATAGGCGGCCGTGAGCTCGGCCGAAAATGTCTTGATTGCGTCGGCATCGGCAAGATCGAGCACCATGCCTTTCATACCGGGATTGGCGGCGGTCACCGCGTCGAGTGTTGCTTGGCGCCGGCCGGTGATGATCACCTGGTTGCCGAGCGCATGGAACGCCTCGGCGAGCGCCCGGCCGATGCCCGAATTGCCGCCGGTGATGAGGATCGTATTGCCGTTCATTTTCATGGTCGTCGCCTTTCCGTGTTGCGTGGCCGGAAAATACGGCTATCAATCTCTTCTCGGAAGAAGGCACCCAAAAGATTTATACGCACCAAAAGGAGAGTGACTGTGGATCAAGGAATTCGCCCGTCGATGCGGTCTCCCTCAGGTCGTGAAATCCCCGATGAGATCGATCCGGTATTGGAAGAACTGGTGCGCGGCATCATCGGCCAGGTGGCCGACAAGTGGACCATGCTGATCCTCGAGGTCCTGGAAGAACACGGCACGCTGCGCTTCACGCAGATCGGAAAGCTGACCGGCGGCATCAGCCAAAAGATGCTGACCCAGACGCTGCGGCAGATGGAACGCGACGGTTTCGTGTCGCGCAAGGTCTATCCGGTCATCCCCCCGAAAGTCGAATACAACCTCACGGAACTCGGCCGAAGCCTCAGCGCCGCCTTCTGCGCGGTCTGGGAATGGGCGGCGGTCCACCACGCCGATATCGACGCATCCCGAAAAGCCTTCGAGGAGCGCAACGGGAAGGCCTGAGTTTCTCTCCTTATGGAGGGGAGGGAAGGATCTCCTTATCCGGCTGCCACCACCGCTTCCCGGTTTTGACGGCCGGACGATCGCATATGGGACGTGAGACGGTGCGGCGTCTCTAACCCTCCCCCTTGTGGGGAGGGTGGCCGGCAGGCGGGCGGGGTTTTTATACTGGTTGAAGGCCCCTCCCCAACCCCTCCCCACAAGGGGGAGGGGCTCCACGCACCGTCGTCCCCTCACATGCTATCGCCCTACCGCGAGCGGGGAAAAGGGTAAGGAGCAATTCCATCGAGTCAGCCACGGCTCGCCGTAAAGAAGCTCTCCGGCTCCTCCACCTCGACCAGCCGCCGGCCTTCCACCTGCCAGAAGCGGGTGCCGACCGCCCGCACGAAACTGCGGTCGTGGGAGACCAGCAGGCAGCTTGCCTGGTGCGCCATCAGCTCGCTTTCCAGCGCCTCCTGTCCGTCGATGTCGAGATGGTTGGTCGGTTCGTCGAGCAGGTAGAAATTCGGCTCGAGCAGCCGCAGCGCCAAAAGGCCGAGCCGTGCCTTCTGCCCGCCCGAAAGCTCTGCCACAGGCCGCGCCTGCATCTCCACGGTGATGCCTATGCCGGCGAGCAGTGAGCGGGCCTTCTGGTCGCCGATGTCGAACCGGTGGATGATCGTTTCGTTCGGCGTCTGCCGGTCGTCAAGATCGGCGAGCGACTGGTCGCCGTAGCCGAGGATCAGCGTCGGTGTCGCCTTGATGCCGCCGATCGTTGACGAGGGTTCGGCGATCGCCCGGCGCAGCATCGTCACCAGCCGCGTCTTGCCGGTGCCGTTGCGGCCGAGCAGCACGATCCGGTCGCCCTGGCAGATGAACTGCTTGCCGGTCCTGAACAGCAGCGTGCCGTCCGGCGTCGTCACCGCCGCATCCTCCAGCGTTACCAGCACCTTGGCATGGGTACCCCGATTGGCGAGGCGGATGGCGCCGGCCGAGCGTTCCAGATGCGCCGGCTTGGCCGTATCCTCCAGCTTTTCGGCCCGTTCTTTCAGCTGCTTGGTCTTGACCACCAGCAGGTCGCTGCCGGAGTTGATGCCGATATTCTTCAGCTTCGCCGCCTGCCGGCGCAGCTGATCGGCCGTCTTCATGTCGCGCTCGTAGCGCTTCGCGTCCGCCGCATCCGCCTCGTCGAGCGCTGCCCGTGCTCTGAAATAGGGCAGAGAGAAGGCTTGGGAGTTCTCCGGCCGCAGGAAAAGCGTGCGGTTGGTCACAGTGTCGAGGAAGGCGCGGTCGTGGCTCGACAGGATCACCGGCATGTCGCGGGGGAGCGCGTTCAGCCAGTCTTCCAGAAGCGCGATCTTGGCAAGATCGAGATGGTTGGTCGGCTCGTCGAGCAGCAGCGCATCTGGTTCCGTCACCCAGGCCCGAGCGATCAGCGCCAGCCTTTGCCAGCCGCCGCTCAGCGCGGCAAGCGGCCGCTCACGCAACTCCTCGGGGACGTCCATTCCTTCGAGCGCGACATCGGCGCGCCAGCTTTCGCTGTCGATCTGGTCGGCCGGGAGCGCCTGGAGCACGGCTTCGCGAAAACTCGCCGGCATCAGGGCAGGGGGCACGTTCTGCTCCACCATGCCGATCGTCAGTCCCCGGCTTCTGGTGATCTCGCCCTCGCTCGCATCGAGCGTGCCGGCGATGCATTTCAAGAGCGTGGACTTGCCGCGCCCGTTGGCCGCGACGATGCCGATCCGGTCGCCGGCATTGACGGTGAGGTTGAGCCCGGAAAATAGCGGGCTGGAAAGGGTAATTCCGAGATTGCGGAGGTTGATGAGGCTCATTGTTGTTCTCTGGTCTTGGCTTGCGGACACAGGACATCGCGGGCACTCGCGGCCATCATCGATGTCATGCACAGTTTGCAGCGTGTTCGAAAATCGCAGCTATGCACGAGCGGGCGCTCGGCGCTGCGGGCCACGAAGGGCAGACCAGGAAGGTGTATTTTAAGAGAAACGGCCTCTGGTCAGCCCTGCAAACGCATTTGCAGGGCGTCGACGGGACCACGCGTCCGGTAGTACCGGAAATAGAAATTGTGCACGTGATCCTCCTTTCTCTTGAAAAGCACATTGGCGAAATACCATCGCACTCAGGCGAATGCAACCGGACCATACTCGGCCGGGTTATCGCCGCGGCGCTTGCCCGGGACGGTTCGGCTGTTATAAGCGGCCATCGCCGACTGGCGAATTGTTGATTTTCAGGAGAGACGCCGATGGCTGGCGATGACGACGAATACGTCTATGACGAAGCGACCGGCGACTGGCGCCCGGCCTCCGAACTGGCTGCGGCCGCAGGTGCCGGTGCCGCCGAGGTTCGCGACGCATCCGGAACCGTCCTCAAGGACGGCGATTCCGTCACCCTGATCAAGGACCTCAAGGTCAAGGGCGCCGGCCAGACCCTGAAGCAGGGCACGGTCATCAAGTCGATCAAGCTGACCGACAACCCCGAAGAAATCGACTGCCGCCACGAGGCGATCAAGGGCCTGGTGCTGCGGACGGAATTCGTGCGCAAGCGCTGAGGAGTCGGGTCGCTGCCAAGCCCGATAGGTTTCGGGCGCGGCGCACCCCCCTCTGCCCTGCCGGGCATCTCCCCCACAAGGGGGGAGATTGGCCAGAGGCCAGCTCCTAACTGCCCATTGGGCGGCGTCCGCGATTTGTCGCCAAGTCTGGCATATTGATTAGGGCAGGGCGCACGCCCCATCCGATCTCCCTCCTTGTGGGGGAGATGCCCGGCAGGGCAGAGGGGGGTAAACCCAGTCGATCAAGGTCTATGATCGTATTCTGTAATCTACCCGTCTGCCTCGAACCCTACCGCTTCAAACTCCCCAAAATCCCCCGCACGATCGCCCGGCCGACTTGCGTCGCAACCGTCCGGGTCACGCTCTTCATCGCCGCTTCGATGATCGTCTCGCGCTGGTAGCCGGAGCGGCGCGGCTGGGCGCGGCCCTGGTCGTTGTCGTCGTCCTTGCCGCCGCCGAAGCCCGGCAGGGTCCAGCCGGTCGTCTCGCCGGAATCGGCGGGCGGGGCGGATTGCAGCTCGTCCTGCGCCTTTCTGGCGGCGGCCGCATCGGCAGCCTGCTTGGCGCGTGCGGCGAGGATCTCGAAGGCGGATTCGCGGTCCATGTCCTCGTCATAGAGGCCGAGCACCGGGCTCTTGTCGAGGATCATCTGCCGCTCCTGGTCGGAAAGCGGGCCGATGCGCCCGGACGGCGGACGCACCAGCGTGCGTTCCACGATCGAAGGCGCACCCTTGCCCTCGAGCGTCGAGACCAGCGCCTCGCCGGTGCCGAGATTGGTGATCGCCGTGGCGCAGTCGAAATCGGGGTTGGGGCGGAACGTGTCGGCCGCCGTCTTCACCGCCTTCTGCTCGCGCGGCGTATAGGCGCGCAACGCGTGCTGCACCCGGTTGCCGAGCTGGGCGAGCACGGTTTCCGGCACGTCGAGCGGGTTCTGGGTGACGAAATAGACGCCGACGCCCTTGGAGCGGATCAGGCGCACGACCTGTTCGACGCGCTCGGTCAGCACTTTCGGTGCGTCGTTGAAGAGCAGATGCGCCTCGTCGAAGAAGAACACCAGCTTCGGCTGTTCCGGATCGCCCACCTCCGGCAGTTCCTCGAACAGTTCCGAGAGCAGCCACAGAAGGAAGGTCGCGTAGAGCCTGGGATTCATCATCAGCTTGTCGGCCGCGAGCACCGAAATCTGCCCATAGCCGGTGTTCGGGTTGGTTCGCATGATGTCTGAAATCTTCAGCGCCGGCTCTCCGAAGAAATGCTCGGCGCCCTGCTGCTCGAGCACCAGCAGCCCACGCTGGATCGAGGCAACGGAGCTTTTCGAGATCAGCCCGAACTGGCTCGACAACTCGCTGGCATTCTCGGCCATGTAGTTGAGCAGCGAGGCGAAATCCTTGAGGTCGAGCAGCGGCAGGTTCGCCTTGTCGGCGATCTTGAAGGCGATGTTGATGACGCCTTCCTGCGGCTCGGATGCATCCATCAGGCGCGACAGCAAGAGCGGCCCCATCTCGGCGATGGTGGTGCGCACCCGGTGGCCCTTTTCGCCGAACAGATCCCAGAAGATCACCGGGAACTGTTCGAAATCATAGTCCGCAAAGCCGATCTGCTCGGCGCGCTTCAGGAGAAAATCCTTAGGCTCGCCCTTCAGGGCGATGCCGGACAGGTCGCCCTTGATGTCGGCGGCGAACACGGGCACGCCGGCCTTCGAAAAACCTTCGGCGAGAACCTGCAGGGTCACCGTCTTGCCGGTGCCGGTGGCGCCGGTGACGAGACCGTGGCGGTTGCCGAACTTCAGTTCCAGATATTCAGCCTTGTTGAGCGAATCGTCCGGCTTGCGGCTGCCGCCGATGAAGAGCTTTCCCGTATTGTCCATGCAACTATGCGCTCCCTGACCGCGTTCTGTGGCAACTGCTTATAGGATGTGCGGAGGCGCCGGGCAACGGCAACGAGATCGGCCCGCGCCCGCTTGCGAGGGAAGGCTGGGTAGGCATGACGACCCGCGAAAGGGCGGCCGCATTGGAAACCGACAGAGGCCGTGAGGCCGATTCCCCGCAAGAGATTCCCTCCACGGGCCTGAAGGACGTCTTCTGGCGCGTCTATGCCGGCGTCACCAGGGACCGCATCATGCTGATCGCCGCGGGCGTCACCTATTATCTGCTTCTGGCGCTGTTTCCCGCGGCAAGCGCGCTCGTCTCCCTTTACGGTTTCGTCGCGGATCCCTCGGCGATCGTCGACCGAATCACCTTCCTGAGCTCCGTCATGCCGGCGGACGCCCTGAACATTTTTCTCGATCAGCTGCGGGCGCTGACCACGGAGCGCAACACGACGCTGTCGATCGCCCTGATCGGCGGCCTGGCGCTGGCGCTGTGGAGCGCCAATAACGGCATGAAGGCGCTGTTCGAGGCGATGAACGTCGCCTATGCGGAAGAGGAAAAGCGCAGCATCGTCCGCCTCAACCTCATCTCGCTTCTCTTCACGCTCGGCGCGCTTTTGCTGGCGATCGTCATCCTGTTTGCGATGGGCGTCGTGCCGGCGGTGCTGCGTTATCTCTGGCTGGACCGCTTCACGGAAATCATCATCCGGCTGGCCAGATGGCCGGTGATGATGCTGTTCGTGGCGGGCGGCATCATGATGCTCTACCGCTTTGGTCCGAGCCGCGAACCAGCCAAACTCAAGTGGCTCACCTGGGGTGCGGCATTCTCGACCGTCGCGTGGCTCGCCGCCTCGATTGCGGTTTCTTTCTATCTGGGGAATATTGCCGACTACAACGCCACCTACGGCACGCTCGGCGCGCTGATCGGTTTCATGGTCTGGACATGGATATCGGTCATCATCGTCATCGTCGGTGCCGAGATCAATGCCGAACTCGAACACCAGACGGCCCGCGATTCGACCACCGGCACGCCGGTGCCCTTGGGCGCCCGCGGCGCCTACATGGCCGATACGGTAGGCGAGAGTTCCGGCGAAACATGAAGCCTGGAGATGCTTCACGCTCCCTGTTGGCTTCGGCAAAGACTGTGTGTATTACCTTGACGTGAACGTCAAAACCTTCAGGAGAGATTGATGAACGAACTGGTTTCCCGCGTCGCCGAGAATGTCGGCATTGCCCCTGACGTCGCCGAAAAGGCGATCGGCATGATGCTCGGTTTCCTGCAGCGCGAGGCCGATGACGGCGCGGTTGCCAAGATGATCGAGGCGATCCCCGGTGCTTCCGAACTGGTTGCCAAGTTCAACGGCGAAGGTGCCGGCGGCGGCGGTCTCCTCGGCGGCCTGATGGCAAGCTTCGGCGGCGGCGTGATGGCGCTCGGCCAGCAGCTGATGAGCCAGGGCCTCGGCATGGGCGAGATCACCGGCCTTGCCAAGGAAACCATGGCGGTCGCCCGCGAACACGCCGGCGACGAGGTGGTCGATACGGTCATCGCTTCGGTCCCGGGCCTGTCGCAGTTCGTCTGATCTGCATCCTCGACATTTCCAAGCCGTCGGCCGCGAGACCGGCGGCTTTTTTGTCTTACCCAAGGCGATGAGGCCGGCGAGGAGCCGATCGGATACCGTCGGCACCCTTGCAGGCTTGTCCTCGGTTTCGCACTCTCCATCTCAATGAGACTAGCCCCAAGATGGGAGGTTGCCATGTCCGATGATGACGAGGCCGCCATGGTGCGGATAACGGGAAGGGTGCAAGGCGTCGGTTTCCGTGCCTGGACCCGTGAGGAGGCGGAACAGCTGGGTTTGACGGGCTGGGTCCGCAACGAGCCGGATGGTTCCGTCCTTGCTCTGCTCGCGGGATCGCCTGCCGGCATATCGCAAATGCTCGAGCGTTTCCGGCACGGTCCGCCTGGCGCGTCGGTCTCCGGTGCGGAGCGACAACCGGCGACGCTCGCCGAAAAGCCGGTCGGCTTCCGGATCACCAGATGACCTAGCCGATCGCTCGCTTTGCCGGTTATCCGGTCCGAAGCGGCGGCGGTTGTTTCGGCGTCGGCTGCGACAGAAAAGCCATTGACTTTTCATCCTCTAAGGCACATTTGCAAAAGCGAAGTGACGCCCGACCGGGCGCCACTCTTTCAAAGGACAATTGAGATGAACCCCGACAGTCGAAGTTCGACGTCATCATACCGACCCGTTCCTCCGGGGCTCTAGTCCTTGCTTGAAAGGATGCGCGCTCCGAAGGGACCGATGGTCCGAAAAAGGAGCCGTCATGCTGCGCATCCATGCCTACGACCTTGATCGCCTTGTTTCCGTCGCTTCCGACGTGCCGGCCGTTGCCGCACCGCCGGTCGCTACCGATCCGTCGGCACCGGTCACGTCCGCCCCCGCAACCCCTGCAGTCGTCTGGTACGACCTCGTCAGCCCGACGCCCGACGAGGAACGCATCGTCGGCGAGCGCCTCGGCATCACCGTGCCGACCATGGACGAGATGGAGGATATCGAACTCTCCGCCCGCCTCTACCAGGAGGACGGCGCCGAGTTCATGACCATGACGGTGCTGACCAGGCCCGACGCCGGCACGCCGCGGAAGGTCCCCGTCACCTTCATCGTCAAGGGCCAGGTCCTCGTCACCGTTCGTTATGCCGAGCCGCGCCCCTTCGATGCCTTCATGGCGCGTGCCCGCAAGCCGAACGGCGCCGGCCTGCATTGCGGTTACGGCGAACTGATCATGACCGGGTTGATCGAGGCGATCATCGACCGCATGGCCGACACGCTGGAACGGCTCGGCACCGAGATCGACCAGATTTCCCAGGAAGTCTTTTCGACCAAGGCCGCCAAGGCCAACAAGAAGACCCGCGACTTGCAGGACCTCATACGCGAGGTCGGCCAGAAGGGCGAGTTCATCACCGTGGTGCGCGAGAGCCTCGTCAGCGTCTCCAGGGTCGTCGCCTATTACGCAGCGCTCGACGGCGTCGACCGCAAGCTGTCGAAGGAACTGCGCCAGCGCCTGAAACTGCTGCAGCGGGACGCCACCTCGCTTGGCGATCACTCCGCTTTCCTGTCCGGCAAGATCAATTTCCTGCTCGATGCGACGCTGGGGCTGATCAATCTCGAACAGAACCAGATCATCAAGATCTTCTCGGTCGCCTCGGTCGTCTTCCTGCCGCCGACGCTGGTCGCCTCGATCTACGGCATGAACTTCGCCTACCAGCCGGAGCTGCAATGGCACTATGGCTATCACGCCGCGATCGCGCTGATGATCTTCTCGATGGCCATGCCTTATCTGTATTTCAAGCGGAGAGGCTGGCTGTGACCAAGGAAGGCCTCCCGTTTTCTCGCGGAGGCCGCGGTTTGCTCCCTCTTCTCCCCGGCGGGGAGAAGTGCCGAGCATAAGCGAGGCGATGAGGGGGATGAGGAGCGGTCCGGCGAAGCCGGAGCAATCGATCCACTGGATCGATTGCAGCGACGAACACGCGAACCGTAATGTTTGAGGCAGAATGTGGCTTCGCCCCCCTCATCCGGCCCTCCGGGCCACCTTCTCCCCGCTGGGGAGAAGATAATCCTCAAAGATCCCATTCCGGGGCCAGATGGCCCGGGCTGACGATGCGGCCGGTCGGCTTGGCGAGGGCGTGGATCGCCTGCATTTCGTCCTCAGACAGCGCGAAATCGAACACGTCGAAGTTTTCCGGCAGGCGGGAAACCGTCGCGGTCTTGGAAAGCGCGATCACGTCCTTCTGCTGGATCGCCCAGCGCAGCGTCACCTGCGCGGCGGTCTTGCCGTGCTTGGCGCCGATATCCTTCAGCACCGCGTCGCCCGGCACTGCGCCGTTCGCCATCAGGTAATAGGCGGTCAGCGACATGCCGTGCTCGGCCACTTCGGCCAGAACCTTCGTCTGGTCGAGATAGGGATGGTATTCCACCTGGTTGGTGGCAAGCGGCGCATCCGAGAGCTTCACCGCTTCGGCGATCAGCGCCACGGAAAAATTGGAGACGCCGATATTCTTCACCTTGCCGGCCTTCTTGAGCTCGTTCAGCGCGCCCATGCGGTCGGCGAGCGGCATTTCGCTCTGCGGCCAGTGGAGGAGAAGCAGGTCGACATAGTCAGTCTTCAGCTTGGCGAGGCTCTCGTCGACCGAGGCGAGGAAGGCGGCATGGCCGACGCGGTCGACCCAGACCTTGGTGGTGAGAAAGATGTCGGCGCGCGGGATGCCGGACTTGGAAAGCACGTCGCCGACGGCCGCCTCGTTCTTGTAGATCTGCGCGGTATCGACATGGCGGAAGCCGAGCTTCAGGGCCTCCGGCAGCACGCGGGCGACGTCTTCGTCGGGCATGCGAAACGTGCCGAAACCGAGGGCGGGAATGTTGGCGCCGTTGGCGCTGACTGTGAACATATGGAACTCCTATGGGGAAGCCCGGCATACGGCCGGGCCAAATGAGGCCCGTATTACATGGACCGATTCGGTGACGGATCAACCACCTTGATTTCTGGAGATGTCAGCCGGCAAGCGGCGGGTTGAGGCGGGCAAAACCTTCCTGGCGCCGATAGGGGAAATGCGGGTAGGGGGCTGTGACGGCGCTGGCCGCATCCAGCCCGCCGATCTGTTCCGCAGTCAGCGACCAGCCGACGGCCCCCAGATTCTGGCGAAGCTGCTCCTCGTTGCGGGCGCCTATGATTACCGAGGAGACGGTCGGCCGGCTGGTGAGCCAGTTGATCGCCACCTGCGGCACCGTCTTGCCCGTCTCGTCGGCCACCACCTGCAACGCATCTACGACGCGGTAGAGCAGCTCGTCTTCGACGGGCGGGCCGAAATCCGCCGTCTCGTGCAGACGGCTGCCTTCCGGAAGCGGCTTGCCGCGGCTGATCTTGCCGGTGAGGCGTCCCCAGCCGAGCGGGCTCCACACCAGCGCGCCGAGCCCCTGGTCCTGTCCCAGCGGCATCAGGTCCCATTCATAGTCGCGGCCGACCAGCGAATAATAGACCTGGTTTACGACATAACGCGTCCAGCCATGTTTCTCGGCGGCGGCGAGCGACTTCATGATCTGCCAGCCGGAGAAGTTCGAGACCCCGATGTAACCCAGCTTGCCGTCCTTCACGAGCTGGTCGAGCGTCGAGACGACCTCTTCGACAGGCGTGGAGGCATCGAAGGCATGCAGCTGGAAGATGTCGATATGGTCGGTGCCGAGCCGCTTCAGGGCCGCATCCACCGCGCCGATCAGGCGGGATCGCGACGAGCCCCAGTCGTTCGGCCCGTCGCCGGTCGGCAGGCTGGCCTTGGTGGAGATCAGCACCTCGCCCCGCCGGCCCTTGATCGCCTCACCCAGCACCTCTTCCGAAGCACCGGCCGAATAGACGTCGGCCGTGTCGAACAGGTTGACGCCGGCCTCGAGGCAAATGTCGACAAGGCGGCGGGCTTCTTCGACATCGGTCGTGCCCCAGTGGCTGAACAGCGGGCCGGAGCCGCCGAACGTGCCGGCTCCGAAGCTTAAGACCGGCACTCTGAGGCCGGATTGTCCGAGATTGCGGTATTCCATGATGGTGATCCTCGAGTGTGAAAACTATTCGGCGGGGCAGGAGAGGGCAGGCGCCCCGTTTATGGCGGTTTCGCGCTTGTCCAGCCGGATGGCGAAGAGGGCGACGGCAAGTGCTGCAAGCGGCACCAGGCCGGCGATCAGCGTGACCGAGCCGAGACCGGGGCCATGGTCAATGACCACACCGCCGAGCCAGGCGCCGATCGCATTGCCGAGATTGAAGGCGGCGATGTTGAACGACGAGGCAAGCCCCTGGCCGGCGCCTTCGGCCTTCTGCAGCACCCAGATCTGCAACGGCGAGACGGTGGCGAACGCTGCGGCGCCGAACAGGCCGATGGCGATGACGGCCAGCACCGGCTGGTGGATCGCAGCCGTCAGCGCCAGTAGCACGACGGAGAGCGCGATGAGGCTGGCGACAATGGTTGGCACCAGATGGCGGTCGGCAAGCCAGCCGCCGGCGAGGTTGCCGATCACCAGACCGCCGCCGAAGACGAGCAGGATCGGCGAGACCGCGGCTTCCGAAAAGCCGGTGATCTCGGTGAGGATCGGCGCGATATAGGTGAAGCCCGCAAACACGCCGACCCAACTCAGCACGGTAATCAAGAGCCCGAGCAGGACCGAGCGGCGGCCGAGCACGGCAAGCGCGCCTTGCGAGCTTTCCTCCTGATTGTCCGCGGCCTTGTCCTTCGGAACGAAGAGCGCGATGACGGCGAGCGCGACGATACCGATCAGGGTGACCGCAAGGAAGGTCGAGCGCCAGCCGAAGGCCTGGCCGAGCCAGGTGCCGAAGGGCACGCCGAGAATGTTGGCGACCGTCAGGCCGGTGAACATGATGGCGATGGCCGAAGCCTTTTTGTTCGGAGCGACGAGGCTGGTGGCGACCACCGAACCGACGCCGAAGAATGAGGCATGCGCGAATGCGGTGAGCACCCTGGCGGCCATCAGCGTCCAGTAGTCGGGTGCCAGCGCACAGGCGAGGTTGCCGACGGTGAACACCACCATCAGGCTCATCAGCAGGGTCTTGCGCGACCATTTGCCGGTCAGCATGCCGAGAATGGGTGCGCCGGCGACGACGCCGAGCGCGTAACCGGAGATCAAGAGGCCGGCGGCCGAGATCGACACGCCGAGATCTTTGCTGACGTCGATCAGCAGGCCCATGATGACGAATTCGGTGACCCCGATGCCAAAGGCACCGGCCGTCAGCGCGTAGAGAGCAAGAGGCATTGGCTTGGGTCCTTGTCCTTGGGAGGAAGGAATTGAGGTTGATGCACCGCAATATCGTCACCTCGGACTTGCGTGTGTAGCCGCATAAGCGGATAATCATTTGTGAATTGAAGTCACAGGTGACATCCTAGGTCGTGCGTGGTCGCCTTCCTCTCCCCACCCGTCATCCACGGGTGGGGAGATCAAAAGCGGCGCGACCATCACGCAAAGGCGACCTTGCAGACGTACGGCGGCGCGGCATTCCTAACCCTCCCCCTTGTGGGGAGGGGTTGGGGAGGGGTCTTCTCTCGGCCGTAAAACCCCTCCCGCCTGCCGGCCACCCCTTTCTCTTATACACATCTCCGAGCCCACGAGACGGAGCTACATCTCGTA
>PVBG01000012.1 GCA_002968845.1 Neorhizobium tomejilense
CTCCACTCCCCCGCTCAACGCGTCAACACGAGGCCGGCATCGAGTGGCCAGGTGAGCCAGACCATGTCGCCGAAGGTGATCGGCCGATCGACGAGGCGGGAAACGTTGGCCTGCGCCGCACGCACCACCCGGCCATCCGCGAGCTTCACCAGGAAAACCGAAAAGTCGCCGAGATAACCAATGTCCCAGACTTCGCCGTAGACCGCATTGGCCGAGATACCCGCCGGCTGGTCGGGTGAGATGCGGACCTTTTCCGGCCGCACCGCGAAGGCGACCTTGTCGCCTGCAACCGCCTGGCACTCCTGCTCCACCGATACCGCGATGCCGTCGCAATCGATCCTGACCGTGCCCGGCGCGCCGAGTGCGCTGTCGGTCGAAGCGACCGTGCCTTCGAGAATATTGATGTCGCCGATGAAATCTGCGACGTAGCGGCTGTTCGGCGCCTCGTAGATCTCGGCCGGCGTCGCCACCTGCATGATCAGGCCCTTGTCCATGACCGCGATGCGGTCGGACACGGTCATCGCCTCTTCCTGGTCGTGGGTGACGATCAGGAATGTCAGGCCCAGCTTGGTCTGGAGGTCCATCAGCTCGAACTGCGTCTCCTCGCGCAGCTTCTTGTCGAGCGCACCGAGCGGCTCATCGAGCAGCAGCACCTTGGGGCGCTTGGCGAGGGAACGGGCGAGCGCGACGCGCTGGCGCTGGCCGCCGGACAGCTGGTTCGGCTTGCGTTTGGCGAATTGCTCCAGCTTGACGAGCTTCAGCATTTCCTCGACGCGGGTGGCGATCTCGTCCTTCGGCAGATTGTCCTGCTCCAACCCGAAGGCGATGTTCCTTTCGACCGTCATGTGGGGGAAGAGCGCGTAAGACTGGAACATCATATTGGTCGGCCGGCGGTAGGGCGGCACGCCGGAAATATCCTTGCCCTGCAGCAGGATGCGGCCTTCAGTCGGCTCCTCGAAACCGGCGAGCATGCGCATCAGCGTCGTCTTGCCGCAACCGGAGGGCCCGAGCAGCGAAAAGAATTCCCGCTCATAGATATCGAGCGTCAGGTTATCGACAGCGGTAAAATCGCCGAACCGTTTGGTGATGTTTTCGAAACGGATGAACGGAACCGCCGACGGGTCGGTCCAGGGAGAAAATTTACGCTTAACCGGCCCAAGAGATTTCGCCATGCCCTTACCCCATTTCGCCCGATTGCTGCTGCCCCAAAAGTAATCGGGGCAGACGTTTCCGCCTGCCCCGTCCTTGATCAGCTACCGGTCTTGATCTGCGTCCAGACCCGGTTCAGGACCCGCTGCTCGCGCGGGCCGTATGGCGAAATGGTGAAAAGTTTCTTGACCACGTCTTCCGGCGGATAGACGGAAGGATTTTCCAGGACTTCCTTGTCGATGAACTTCTGGGAAGCCAGGTTGCCGTTGGCGTATTGGACGAAGTTCGAAGCCTTGGCGATGACTTCCGGCTTCATCAGGTAGTTGATGAAGGCATGCGCTTCGGCGACATGCTTCGCGTCCGCCGGGATCGCGAGGTTGTCGAACCACATATAGGTGCCTTCCTTGGGAATGATGAATTCGATGTTGACGCCGTTCTTGGCTTCCTCGGCGCGGGTCTTGGCCTGCAGCACGTCGCCCGACCAGCCGATCGTGATGCAGCTGTCGCCATTGGCAAGCTCATCGATATAGGCGGACGAATTGAAGGTCTTCACCGACTTGCGAATTTTCGAGTAGACGGCACCGCCGGCTTCGAGGTCCTTGGTGTCCTTGCTGTCGGGATTCTTGCCGAGATAGTTCAGCGCGATTGCGAAGGTCTCGTCGGATGCATCGAGGATGTTGATGCCGCAGGACTTCAGCTTGGCAGCATTTTCAGGCTTGAAGAGAACATTCCAGCTGTCGATCGGAACATTGCCGAGTGCCGCCTTCACCTTGTCGACGTTATAACCGATGCCGGTCGTGCCCCACATGTAGTTGACGGCATACTGATTGCCGGGATCGTATTTCGCCAGACGCTCGGAAACCAGCGGCCACACGTTGGAGAGGTTCGGCAGCTTCGACTTGTCGAGCTTCTGGAAAACCTTGGCCTGGATCTGGCGGGCGAGAAACGGGCCGGTCGGCACGACGACATCATAACCGGAGCCGCCGGCGAGAAGCTTGGTCTCCAGCATCTCGTTGCTGTCGAACACGTCGTAGATGACCTTGATGCCGGTCTCCTTGGTGAAATCCGTCAGGATCGTCTCATCGATATAGTCCGACCAGTTGTAGACGCGGACTTCGCGCTCCTGGGCCAAGGCAGCCGTCGCGGCGAAGGCCGTGGCGGCAACTGCAGCGGCAAGACTGAGCAAATGACTTTTCATGATCTCTCCTGTTCCAGTTTTTTCAGCGCAATCGTCAAACCGCGCCTAATTCCCTTATATTTTTCGCGAGAGTAAAAAGTAATTTTCCAGCCCACAAGGGGGAATGTGCGCCGCCGCAAAACTCACTGGAAATCGAAGGCGCTGAGGCCGGTCACCATTTCGTCTAGGCCAAGCGGTCTAGTCACCGGCGGCTCGGCCCGGGAGAGGCAACCCTGCCTTTCGCAAAGCCGGCAGGCGGTGCCGACAAGCACCGTGGCCGCGCTTCCCGGCAGGGCCTCGCCATAGACGGTGTCTCCTACGCTCGACAGATCGCAGCCGAGAAGGATCGCGGTGCGCCGGATCCGCTCGCCGAACCCCGCTTGAGGGCCTTCGAGCGTCCTCGACAATGTCAGGAACGTCGCGCCGTCCGGCATCTCTACCCGATCGACGAGGACCTGGCCCGGCTGGAGGAAGGCGGAATGGAGCCCAAGCTTCGGACAGAGGCCGCCGAAACGGGCCTGCGGGAACCCTTGAGCGCCGGCGCGGCGGATCGCGTTGCCGGCGTGGTCAAGTTCCATCAGAAAAAACGGGATGCCCGGCGCGCCGGACCGCGCGAGCGACGTCAGGCGGTTGGCGGCCTGCTCGAACGACACATCGAAGCGCGAGCGCAACACGTCGAGATCGTATCGGGCGCGCTGGGCTGCCGCGAGAAAAGCCCCGTAGGGCATCATCAGCGCATGGGCGGCATAACGGGCGAGTTCGAAGCGGCCGATACGCCGCGCCTCGTTGGTGGAGAGGTTGAGGTCTTCGAGTTCGGCGGCGATCTCCCGGCCCAGCGCCAGCAGCGCCACTTCCATGGCAAGCTCGCGGGTCCGATCGAAGGGCGAGAGCCTCTCCGAGAGAAACAGCCGCATGGAATGGCGGTCGTAACGCCGGCGCAGGTTCGGCATGGCATGGACGGGTAGCGTGCGCACCACGATGCCGTGCTCGTTCTTCGCCCAGGCCTTCAAGGCGCCGGGCAGCTCGTCGCCGGTTCCGAGCCTTGCCGCGAAGGTTTCCGCCGCATCCTCGATGCGCGCGAAGAAGTTGGGGCGACGCTCCAGCGTCCCGCGCACTTCATCGATCGGCAGGCGCGTGCCGGCAATCGATGTTTCGTGACCTTCGCGAGCAAGAAGCTCGGCGAGATCGGAAAGCCTCGCCGCTTGCTCGCGATAGGCGCGATAAAGCTTCATCAGCCCGAGCGCCGCATTGGGTGCGGCCTCCGCCACCTCGATGATTTCCTGGTCACCGGGGATTTCACCGGCCAGCAGCGGATCGGCAAATACTTCGCGTAGCCGCCCCGCAAGACCGCCGCCCTCGCCCTGCAGCGCATCGAGATCGACCTTGTAGACGGAGGCGAGCTTCAAGAGGAGCTGGACGGTCAGCGGCCGCTGGTTGCGCTCGATGAGATTGAGATAGGAAGGCGAAATGCCGAGCGCCTCGGCCATGGCCGTCTGGGTGAGACCAAGCCCCAATCGCACCCGCCGCACCCGCGGGCCGGCAAAAATCTTTCGCTCTGCCATTTGTCACCGTTTTTACAAATCTGCCGGCCAGCCTCTTTTACTAAATTGACATCTTCACAGAAGCGCTTGTGAAAGACAAGACATCCTAACCCCTTTGCGGGGAGCAATATGGCATCTTTTCTGGCAGTGCAGCATTCCGTTCTGTAAATATAGTCACATCAAACCCGCATCGAGCGGCTGACGCATTTACACAGGAGGATGACGATGACAGATTTTTACACGCTGGTTCCGGGCGCTCAAAAAGGCCGTTTCGAGGGGATCGAACGCCCCTATTCCGCAGACGACGTCAAGCGGCTGCGCGGCTCGGCCGAGATCCGTTATTCGCTCGCCGAAATGGGCGCCAACCGGCTGTGGTCACTGCTGCACCGCGAGGACTTCGTCAACGCGCTCGGCGCGATGACCGGCAATCAGGCCATGCAGCAGGTCCGGGCCGGGCTGAAGGCAATCTACCTCTCCGGCTGGCAGGTCGCAGCCGATGCCAACACCGCTTCCGCCATGTATCCGGACCAGTCGCTTTATCCGGCCAATGCCGCGCCGGAACTGGCGCGGCGCATCAACCGCACCCTGCAGCGTGCCGACCAGATCGAGACCGCCGAAGGCAAGGGCCTCTCGGTCGAAACCTGGTTCGCGCCGATCGTTGCGGATGCGGAAGCCGGGTTCGGTGGGCCGCTCAACGCCTTCGAGATCATGAAGGCCTTCATCGAGGCGGGTGCAGCGGGCGTCCACTACGAGGACCAGCTCGCATCGGAAAAGAAGTGCGGCCATCTCGGCGGCAAGGTCCTGATCCCGACCGCCGCACATATCCGCAATCTGACGGCCGCGCGGCTTGCCGCCGACGTCATGGGCACGCCGACGCTGGTAATCGCCCGCACCGATGCGGAAGCGGCAAAGCTACTCACCTCCGATATCGACGAGCGCGACCGGCCCTTCGTCGACTACGATGCAGGACGCACGGTCGAGGGCTTCTATCAGGTGAAGAACGGGCTCGAACCCTGCATTGCCCGCGCCGTCGCCTATGCACCCTATTGCGATCTCATCTGGTGCGAGACGTCGAAGCCGGACCTCGAACAGGCGCGCCGGTTCGCGGAAGGCGTCCACAAGGCACATCCGGGCAAGATGCTCGCCTATAACTGCTCGCCGTCGTTCAACTGGAAAAAGAACCTCGACGACGCAACGATCGCCAAGTTCCAGCGGGAACTGGGTGCGATGGGCTACAAGTTCCAGTTCATCACGCTGGCGGGCTTCCACCAGCTGAATTTCGGCATGTTCGAGCTCGCCCGTGGCTACAAGGACCGCCAGATGGCTGCCTATTCGGAGCTGCAGGAAGCGGAATTCGCCGCCGAGATCAACGGCTACACCGCCACAAAACACCAGCGCGAGGTCGGCACCGGCTATTTCGACGCTGTCTCCGTAGCCATCACCGGCGGACTTTCGTCCACCACCGCGATGAAGGAATCCACCGAGCACGACCAGTTCCGGCCGGCTGCGGAATAGGCCTTACAAACTCATCACCAAGAGGAGAACCGACATGAACATCCAGACCCACGTCAAGGAACGCGCAGAAGAGCAGTCGACGGCGATGACGCCCGACCAGCAGGCGGCGATCCGCACGCTCGCCAACGACCTGCATCGCCTCAACCATGCGATCATGAAGGCGGTCGAGGCCGGGGTTTCGGTGGAGCTCGTCCGTTCCGCCCGGCACCACGGCGGCGACGGCCACTGGGGCGACCTGATGATCCCGGTCATCGTCACCAACCGGGTGCAGTGACAGGAAGACGGGTTTAGGGCTGGCGGCCGGCAAATAGCGGGCCGTGGCCTCGGGCGAACTTCACCATCCGATCGACCACCGTGCGGATATCCCGGCGGTGGCGATCGTCGTTGTTCATGACGATCCACTGGCTGTGCCGAAGGCTCTCGATCTCTCCGCCGACCCGCTCCAGCCGCATGTCCTGGTCGCCGACGAAACAGGGCAGGACTGCGGTTCCGGCACCGCCGAGCGCCAAATCGCGCAGGGAGCGCGGGCGGTTGACGGTGACCGCCACCTGCGCTGGCCGTTCCTGATGCGGCCAACGCAGATAGGCGGAAATCGCTTCCTCCTCCGAGACCGCAAGCCAGCGGTCGGCTACCGAGGGGTGGGCGTTGCGGGCACGATAGGCCGCATAGGCGACTTCCCCGAGCCTGGTTGCCGCAAGGTTCGGCTCTTCGGGCTCGAAGGCGCGTATACCGATATCGCTTTCCCGGTGCGTCAGGCTCGCCCGTCGTTCGGCGATATAGAAATCGAGGCGGAAGTCATCGCGCTCGGTGCGGATAAGCGAGAGATTGCGGGTGAACATCCAGGCAAGCCAGGTGCCGCAGGCGACCCGCACCAGCGTCGAACCGGCGCCTTCCCGTTTCCAGCTCTCGATGCGGCGGGCAGCGCCTTCCATCTCAAGAATCTGGGCAAACAACGCAGACCCATCGGCGGTCAGCTGATAGCCGGTACGGCTGCGTAAAAACAACGGCCGCCCGACCGCCTCTTCCAGATCGAGCATCCGCCGGCCGATCGTCGCGGGGCTCAATCCGGTGATGCCGGCAGCACCGGACAGGCCGCCAAGCCGGGCAACCTGCATGAAAAGCTCGTAGGCATCCCAGTTGATGTTTTTCATCAATGAAAGACATAGCGGGAATTCGGCGGTACAAGAAGCAGTTTTTGAGGTTTAATAGAGGAGACGATTTCCACAAACGGAGGAATTCCGATGTATGAGAATATCGTCGCAGCCGCCTTTTCGTACCTCTTCCGAACAAGTCCCATCCGTCGCGATACCGCAGCGGAGAACGATTTCTATGAACGTTACGCCCACCCCTACCCGCGCTGGTTCGCCAGCCTGCAGCGGGTGACGGATAGACCTAAAACGACAAAGGGCGGCATCGCTGCCGCCCAGGAGGTTGGTTCCAGTCTATCCGGCGGCGCAGGCGAAAACCAAAGCTCCGACCGCTGCCGCCCCAGGCAGGATTACCGGGCAGTGCCGGAGCGGTGCGGCACGCGATTTTCCGTGCCACCCGGCCCTCGTCGCTTTGAGGTGGGCTGATATTATGCTGCGCGGGAATAACCCGAGCGGCGACTGTTCGCGTCGATGCGGAACTGCTCTACCAGTTCGAGCAGGGCATCCGCCTCGCTTGCGAGACGTCGGCTTGCTTCCGTTGTCTCGCCGACCATCGCGCCATTCTGCTGGGTCATCTGGTCCATCCGGTTGACGGAGTTGTTGATGTCCTGCAACGCGGCCGATTGATCGCGGCTGGCCGTTGCGATCATTTCCACATGCTGGCTGACGCCGGTGATCTGCTGGCTGATCGCTGCCAGTACCTCGCCCGCCTGCTGCACCAGGCCGGCACCGGAGCCGACCTCCCGGCTCGACTGGGTGATCAGGTCCTTGATTTCCTTTGCCGCACCGGCGGAACGCTGCGCCAGTTCGCGAACTTCCTGCGCTACGACCGCAAATCCCTTGCCGGCCTCACCGGCACGGGCTGCCTCGATGCCGGCGTTGAGCGCCAGAAGGTTGGTCTGGAACGCGATGTCGTCGATGACCTCGATGATCAGCTCGATCTTACCGGACGCCTCTTCGATACGCCCCATGGCAGCGACCGCGTTGCTCACCACGGTGCCGGAGCTATCGGCGCTCTTCTTGGTGACGGCGACCGCCAGATCCGCCTCGCGGGCGCGCTCGGCCGAAGAACGGACCGTCGCGGTGATCTCGTCGACCGCGGCAGCCGTCTCCTCGAGAGAAGCCGCCTGGGTTTCGGTACGGCGCGAAAGTTCGGTCGAGGAGTGGCTGAGGTCGGCACTGCTTTTCTGGATGGAGAGAGTGCTTTCGCGGATATGAGAAAGCGTGTCCCGCAGCCGGACGATGGAGCCGTTGAAGTCGGTGCGGAGCTGCTCCAACCGGCCGGAATACTGTGTCTCGATCGTGCTCGACAGGTCGCCCTGCGCCAGGCGGGCCAAAGCCGCACCCAGTTCGCTGACAGCAGTGTCGATCTCGCGGTCGACGCGCTGTTTTTCGGCATCGTTGCGACGGCGTTCGGCCTCCGTTTCGGCGCGATCCTCGGCGCTGCGGCTCTCCAGCCGTTGTTTTTCGCGCGCGGCTTCCCGGAAAACTTCCAGGGCGCGAGCGATGTTGCCGAATTCGTTGCGGCGCTCGGCATAGGGGATTTCGGTTGCGTCATTGCCTTGGGCAAGTGCATGCACGGTGCCGGTCAGCACGCCGAGCGGCTTCAGCAGCATACGCAGAGCGAAAAGGCTTGCGATTCCGATGACGAGAAGAGCGCCAAGCGACGTGCCTATGACGATATAACCCGCGGTGGCGATATGGGCAAAATAGACTTCCATCGGAATGCCGATGAAAAGCAGGCCGGTGACGCCGTTCGAGGCGTTGGTGATGGGGAAATACCCCGTCATGAAATCCTTGCCGAACAAGACGGCAGGTCCGAAATAAGCTTCCCCGCGCGCCAGGAACGGCTGCGCCGGGTGCTCCGCGGCAAGCTTGGTGCCGACCGCCCGCTCGCCCTTTTCCGTCTTCACATTGGTCGATATCCGGACATAGTCGGTGCCCCTCTTTTCGAACAGGGTCGCGACACCGCCGATGGCTGACGCCGTGCGATCGACCATGTCATGGTCTTTCACCACACCCTCGGCCTGACTGACGCGGATGACCGCGCCGTCACGGATTTCGGTTTTGGCGCCGTCCAGCTCCAGATCGTAAAGCAGGCTCATGGTGCGTATCGCCTTGCGGGCATCGTTCTTCGCCGTATCCATGATATCGCTGCGCAGATAGGTATAGGTGAGGCCACCTACCGCGATCACCGCAACGAAGATCATGAAGAGGCAAAGAAGAACGATCCGCGATACCACGGACGACGGCAGGATTTTGATCATTTAGGCCAGCTTCCCCGCAAAACTATGTACTGAAATCTAGTATCGCCGGTGGAAGTGAAAATTTACTAAATTTGAATGTAGTGAATTAAAGAGGCCCCGGAGGCGCGGAACTGACGGGAACCCGAGCTCGGGAGTGCGCGAGAATAAACGGGCCAACGCTCCGCGAGCGTGACTGAAGACCACCGCCGTTCAGGCGCGCGGTGAACTCGAAGAGTGGAAGCTCTTAGAAAAAGAGGGCCGGAAGCGCGAGGAGCGCGGCCGTTGCACCGATGGCGATCGCGAGAAAACGGAGGCGAATGAGCTTCGGGTTATCCTGAACCTTAGCGATTGCGATTGCGCGGGCACGGCTGGGTCTCTGCATGGAAACGGCACTCCAAGGCAAGTTGCTCTGGCGCTCCAGCCGCCACCGGCAGGAAGCGCATGCCCGCCTTAAACCACAGGAATTGGCTGGCATTAAGGCAGGATGGGGCGCTCACATTAACAACTGCTGAATCAACCTGTACTACAATGCGTCCCCACAAACATGGCCCGAAGCCCAGGCCCATTGGAAATTGTAGCCGCCGAGCCAGCCGGTCACATCGACGCATTCGCCGATGAAATAAAGGCCGGGTACCGCCTTGGCCTGCATCGTCCTGGAGTCCAGTTCCGAAGTGTCGATGCCCCCGAGCGTCACCTCGGCAGTCCGGTATCCTTCCGAGCCGGCGGGCCGGATGGCCCAGGTCTGGATCGAGGCGGCCAGTCCCTCGATCGCCTTGTCGGGAAGATCGGCGAGATGCCCGGTCAGGCCGCGGTTTTCGACGAAGAACTGAGCCAGCCGTTTCGGCAACACCTCCGCCAGTACCGTCTGCGCCGCCTGCCTTCCATTTGCCTTGCGGGCCGTCTTGAGGAACGCTGCGATATCGAGGTCTGGCTCGATGACCAGCGTCACGTCGTCGCCTTCCCGCCAATAGGAGGAGATCTGCAGGATTGACGGCCCGCTCAGGCCACGATGCGTAAAGAGCAATGCCTCGCGGAAGGCAGTCCTGCCGTGACGGACTTCGGCCGGCACCGCGATGCCGGAAAGCGGCGACAGCTTTTCGAGCAGGTTCGGATCGAGCGTCAGCGGCACGAGCGCCGGCCGCGTCTCGACGATCTTCAGCCCGAATTGCCGGGCGACGTCGTAGGCAAAACCGGTGGCGCCCATCTTGGGGATCGATTTGCCGCCGGTCGCAACCACCAGCGACCTCGCTTCCACCGCCCCATCGGAGGTACCGATGCGGAAGCCGTCATGCGTCTTTTCGATCGACGTGACCTGTTTCTGCAGTTCAAGCACGACGTTCGCCGCCTTCATTTCAGACAGCAGCATGCGGATGACGTCCTTGGCGCTGTCGTCGCAGAAGAGCTGGCCGAGCGTCTTTTCGTGCCAGGGAATGCCGTGGCGTTCGACCATGTCCAGAAAATCGCGCGGCGTGTAGCGCGCAAGCGCCGACTTGGCGAAATGCGGATTGGCTGAGAGGTAGTTCTTGGCGGTCGCATGGATATTGGTGAAATTGCAGCGGCCACCGCCGGAAATACGGATCTTTTCGCCCGGCGCCTTGGCGTGATCGAGGACCAGCACCGAACGGCCGCGTCCGCCCGCACGGATGGCGCACATCATGCCCGCGCCGCCGGCGCCCAAAACCACGACATCGAATTTCCGCGTCACCGCATGCTCCTTGTTTCAATATCTGCTGTTTTCGATCGGCAACTCAAAGTCAATGGCGTCTCCCCCTCGCCATTCGCCAATCCGTGGTTATGATGGAACATCCGATCAACCTCACCCCGATGTGTCATGCCGCGCAAAAAAACCGCTCCCGCCCTCGCAACCGGCACTGTGGCGAAAGCCGCGACTGCCCAGCCGACACTCACTTCGCTCAGAGGGGTCGGGGACTGGCGGGAGGCCGCCGCGTGGCTTCGGGCTCGAGGGATAGAGGATATCGAGTGCATCACGCCCGATCTGGCCGGCGTGCCACGCGGCAAGATGATGCCCTCTTCGAAGTTCACCTCGAACACCTCGCTGGCGCTGCCGTCCGCCCTCTACCGCCATACCATTTCCGGTGAATATCCCGAAGAGACCGGCACGTTCCGCTACGAACCGCGTGACAGCGACCTGAAGCTGGTGCCGGATCTTTCGACCCTGGCGGTGGTGCCCTGGGAGACCGACCCCACCGCGCAGGTGATCTGCGACATCGTCGATACCGAAGGCAAGGCTGTTCCCTATACGCCGCGCAACGTGCTGAAGAACATCCTCAAACTCTATGAGGAGCGCGGCTGGAAGCCGGTCGTGGCGCCGGAAATCGAATTCTACCTCGTCGCCAAGAACGATGATCCGGACTATCCGCTGCACCCGCCGAAAGGCCGGTCCGGCCGTTCCATCCTCGGGGGCCAGGGTTATTCGATCGCCGGCATCAACGAATTCGACGAACTGATCGACGACATCTACCATTTCTCGGAAAAGCAGGGCCTCGAGATCGATACGCTGATCCACGAGGAAGGCCCGGCGCAGCTTGAGATCAACCTGCGCCATGGCGACCCGATCGAACTCGCCGACCAGGTGTTCATGTTCAAGCGCACCATCCGCGAGGCGGCCATGAAACACGGCATCTACGCCACGTTCATGGCCAAGCCGATGCAGGGCCAGGCGGGTTCGGCAATGCACATCCACCAGTCGGTGGTCGACATCAAGACCGGCAAGAACGTCTTCTCGAACCCGGACGGCTCCGCCTCGAAGGAGTTTTTCCACTTCATCGGCGGCATGCAGACCTTTGTGCCGAAGACGCTCGCGATGATGGCCCCCTATGTGAACTCCTACCGCCGCCTGACGCCCGATATGTCGGCGCCGGTCAACAATGCCTGGGGTTACGACAACCGGACCACCGCCTTCCGCGTTCCGGTCTCGGATGCGAACGCCCGCCGCGTCGAAAACCGCCTGCCGAGCTCGGACGCCAATCCCTATCTTGCGCTCGCGGCCTCGCTCGGCTGCGGCCTGCTCGGCATCATGAACGCGATCGAGCCGGGTCCGCCGACCGAGGATACAGCCAACGAGGGATCGATCGAATTGCCCCGCGGCCTGCTGGAAGCCGTGTCGCTGCTCGAGTCCGATCCGGCACTTGCCAGCGTCTTCAGCTCGGAATTCATCGGCCTTTATGCGGGCGTCAAGCGCGGCGAATTCGAGACCTTCATGCAGGTGATCAGCCCCTGGGAGCGGGAATTCCTGCTTCTCAACGTGTGAGGGCTGCGCCTTGGATGCATGGCAGAGCCCGATCGCACCGGGAATTTCCTGGTATCAGGCAACAGTCCCCGAGCGGCCGACCTATCCGGCACTCGACGGATCCAGATCAGTCGACGTGGCGATCATCGGCGGCGGTTATACCGGCCTGCAGGCGGCTTACAACCTCGCAAAGGCTGGCATCTCCGTCGCGCTGATCGAGGCCAGCCGGTTCGGCGACGGCGCCTCCGGCCGCAATGGCGGACAGATGGGTACCGGGCAGCGCTGGTGGCCGGAGGATCTTGAAAAGGAGATCGGCTACGAGCGCTCCAAGGCGCTGTTCGACATGGCCGAGAACGCCAAGCGGCATCTCCTCGACTTTGCCCAGATCCACGGCATCGACATGGAGTACATGCCGGGACAGATGAACGTTTCCTACAAACGAGGCCACGAGAAGGATTATCGGGCGACCGCCGAGATCGCAGCGGAGCGTTACGGGTATCCCCACATCTCCTTCATGGATGGCCGGGAGACCACCGAACGGCTCGGCACGAAAGACTATTATTGCGGAGTGCGCGACACCGGCACCGGCCACATCCATCCGCTGAAGCTGCTGGTCGGGCTTGCCAGGGTGGCGCAGGCGGCCGGTGCGCAGATTTTCGAGATGACCCGCGCGACGGGCATCGAGAAAACGAGAAACGGACCGGGCTGCAAGATCCTGGTCCGGACGCCCAAGGGCACGCTGACTGCCGATCGGGTGCTGATCGCCACCAATGCCTATATCGGCGATCTCGAACCGGTTACATCAGCGCATATCATGCCGATCGGCTCCTTCATCGCCGCCACCGCGCCGCTCGACGATTTTCCCGGTATCCTCCCCGGTGGCGAGGCCGTTGCTGATTCGCGGTTCGTGGTGCGCTATTTCCGCAAGAGCCGGGACAATCGGCTGCTGTTCGGCGGCCGGGAAGTCTATACCTCAAGCAATCCCACGGACACGGCCAACGCCATCCGCAAGCAGATCGTCGACACCTATCCGGCGCTGAAAGACGTCGAAATCACCCATGCCTGGGGCGGAAATGTCGGGATCACCATGCCGCGCCAGCCTTTCGTGCGCGAGGTCATGCCCGGGGTCACGTCGATCGGCGGTTATTCCGGCCATGGCGTGATGCTGTCAAACTATTGTGGCAAACTTTATGCTGATATGGTCGGCGGCAAGGCAACGGATCTCGACCACCTTGCCGCCCTCAAAATTCCTGCCTTCCCCGGCGGGCGTCACATGCGGACTCCGCTGCTTTTCCTTGCCCTCACGTGGTTTGCGCTGCGCGACAGGCTCTGACAAGCAGTCCGTAAACACACTTCGGAAGCCAATTCGGGCTAGCGTTTTTAAATCGATTAGAATAAGTATGCACCCAACCATGCAGGACGAAAGAACAGCGATGAGCAGCCAGATCATCCCAGTTGAACCCTTTGATTGTATCGTGTTCGGCGGTACCGGCGACCTTGCGGAACGCAAGCTCCTTCCGGCCCTCTACCACCGGCAGATCGAGGGCCAGTTCACCGAGCCAACCCGCATCATCGGCGCCTCGCGCAGTACGCTTTCCCATGAGGATTACCGCAAGTTCGCCCAGGATGCCCTGAAAGAGCATCTGAAGCAGGGCGAATACGACGAGGCGGAAGTCCAGAAATTCCTCCAGCGGATCTATTACATTTCGGTCGACGCAAAGGCCGAGGGTGGCTGGGCCGAACTCAAGAAGTTGCTCGACGACGGCAAGGAGCGCATCCGCGTCTTCTATCTCGCCGTGGCGCCCGGCATTTTCGGCCCGATTTCCGAAAAGATCCGCGACCACAAGCTCATCACCCGGTCGACCCGCATCGTCGTCGAAAAGCCGATCGGCCGCGACCTCGCGTCGGCGCTGCAGCTCAACGACATGATCGGCAAGGCCTTCCACGAAGACCAGATCTTCCGCATCGACCACTATCTCGGCAAGGAGACGGTGCAGAACCTGATGGCGCTGCGTTTCGCCAATGCGCTCTACGAGCCGCTGTGGAACGCCGATCATATCGACCACGTGCAGATCACGGTCGCCGAAGCCGTCGGCCTCGAAGGCCGCGCCGGTTATTACGATACGGCGGGTGCGCTCCGCGACATGGTGCAGAACCACATTCTGCAGCTCCTCTGCCTTGTCGCCATGGAAGTGCCCTCCTCCATGAATTCGGAATCGGTGCGCGACGAGAAGCTTAAAGTTCTGCGCGCCCTGAAGCCGATTACCGAGGCCAATGTCGAGCAGATGACGGTGCGCGGCCAGTACCGCGCCGGCGCATCCGCAGGCGGCCCGGTAAAAGGTTATCTCGACGAGCTCGAAGGCGGCGTTTCCAACACCGAAACCTTCGTCGCCATCAAGGCCGAGATCGGCAACTGGCGCTGGGCCGGCGTTCCCTTCTACATCCGCACCGGCAAGCGGCTTGCAGCCCGCATGTCCGAGATCGTCATCACCTTCAAGCCGATCCCGCACAATATCTTCGACGCGGCTGCCGGCCGCATTTCGGCCAACCAGCTGATCATCCGCCTGCAGCCGGACGAAGGCGTCAAGCAGTCGCTGATGATTAAGGACCCGGGCCCGGGCGGCATGCGGCTGCGCAACGTGTCGCTCGACATGAGCTTTGCGGAAGCCTTCTCGGTGCGCAATCCGGATGCCTACGAGCGCCTGCTCACCGACACGATCCGCTCCAACCAGACGCTGTTCATGCGCCGCGACGAAGTGGAAGCTGCATGGCGCTGGGTGGATCCGATCCTCAAAGGCTGGGAAGCGGCCGGCCAGCAGGTGCAGGGTTACACCGCCGGCACCTGGGGTCCGAGCCAGGCGATCGCCCTCATCGAGCGCGACGGCCGGACATGGCATGAGGGCTAAGGGTCATGACCGCGAACATGCTTGAATTTGCGGATGCCGCCGCCCTCGCCGCCAGCCTGGCGGACGAGGTCGCGGCACACCTCGAAACAGCGATCCGCGACCGGGGCACCGCCTCGATCGCGGTCTCGGGCGGCTCTACCCCGAAGAAGTTCTTCGAGGCGCTGGCGACCCGCGATATCGACTGGGGCAAGGTCACCGTGACGCTGGTCGACGAACGGTTCGTGCCGGCGGACAGCCCGCGTTCCAACCACCTTCTGGTGTCGGCGCATCTGCTGAAAGACAAGGCGGCTGCCGCCAACTTCATACCTCTCTACTACGAAGCGCCGTCGATCGATGAAGCGGCCGTGATCGCGACCGAAAAGACGTCCGGCATCGGCCATCCGTTCGACGTGGCGATCCTCGGCATGGGCGGCGACGGCCATACGGCTTCGTTCTTCCCGCATGGGAATAATCTTGCCCGAGCACTCGATCTTTCCGGCCCCCGCGGCGTTCTGACCATGCAGGCGGAAGGTGCCGGCGAAGAGCGCCTGACCTTCTCGTTCGCCAGCCTTTCGGATGCGCGTTTCCTGGTGCTGCATATAGAAGGCCAGGGCAAGAAGGACGTGCTCGAAGCGGCAAAGGCCGGCTCCGACGAAACGGACATGCCGATCCGCGCCGTGCTCAATCGAGCCGCTTCGCCGCTGCAGATTTTCTGGGCGCCCTAAAGCGCCGACTTTTCAACGCGAGCAATCCCGGTGGCTTAGGGCCCTCCCGAAGGTCCTGTCCCTCCCAAGCCGGGGTTGAGCACAAGAGGACAAGACCATGGCCGCTCATTCCAGCATCGAGGCAATCACCGCCCGTATCGTCGAACGCTCGAAACCCCACCGTGAAGCCTATCTCGACCGCGTGCGGCGGGCGGCCACGCGCGGCCCGCACAGGTCGACGCTCTCCTGCGGCAATCTCGCCCATGGCTTTGCGGTCTGTTCCCCCGCCGAGAAGGACGCGCTTGCAGGAGACGTCGTCCCGAACCTCGGGATCATCACCGCCTATAACGACATGCTCTCGGCGCATCAGCCCTACGAGACCTTCCCGCCGATTATTCGCGAGGCGGCACGGGAAGCCGGCGGCATAGCCCAGGTCGCCGGTGGCGTGCCGGCCATGTGCGACGGCGTCACCCAAGGGCAGCCGGGCATGGAGCTGTCGCTGTTCTCGCGTGATGCGATCGCCATGGCGGCCGGCATCGGCTTGTCGCACAACATGTTCGACGCGGCCGTCTTCCTCGGCATCTGCGACAAGATCGTGCCGGGCCTCGTCATCGCAGCGCTCAGCTTCGGCCACCTGCCCTCTGTCTTCATTCCCGCCGGGCCGATGACCACGGGTCTTCCGAACGACGAGAAGTCGCGCATCCGCCAGCTCTATGCGGAGGGCAAGGTCGGCCGCGCCGAATTGCTTGAGGCGGAATCCAAATCCTATCACGGCCCCGGCACCTGTACCTTCTACGGCACCGCAAACTCCAACCAGATGCTGATGGAGATCATGGGCTTCCACATGCCCGGCGCTTCCTTCGTCAATCCCGGCACGCCGCTGCGCGAAGCGCTGACGCGCGAGGCCGCCAAGCGGGCGCTGGCGATCACGGCTCTCGGCAACGAGTTCACGCCGGCCGGCGAGATGATCGACGAGCGCTCCGTGGTCAACGGCGTCGTCGGCCTGCATGCGACCGGCGGATCGACCAACCACACCCTCCACCTCGTCGCCATGGCCCGCGCTGCCGGCATCCTGCTCACCTGGCAGGATATTTCCGAGCTTTCCGATGTCGTGCCGCTGCTTGCCCGCGTCTATCCGAACGGGCTTGCCGACGTGAACCATTTTCACGCCGCCGGCGGCATGGGCTTCCTGATCAAGCAGCTCCTGAAGACCGGCATGGTGCATGACGACGTGCGCACTGTCTTCGGCCATGGGCTGGAAGCCTATACGGTCGAGGCGAAGCTGGACGCCAACGGCGCCGTCGTTCGCGAACCCACCCCGAATGAAAGCGGCGACCTCAAGGTCCTGGCGCCGATCGAGACCCCCTTCCAGTCGAATGGCGGCCTCAAGATGCTGAAGGGCAACCTCGGCAAGGCGGTTATCAAGATTTCCGCCGTCAAGCCGGAACGCCACATCGTCGAAGCGCCGGCGATCGTCTTCCACGATCAGCAGGGGCTGCAGGAAGCGTTCAAGCGCGGCGAACTCAACAAGGATTTCATCGCAGTGGTGCGCTTCCAGGGACCGAAGGCGAACGGCATGCCGGAACTGCACCGCCTCACCCCGCCGCTCGGCGTGCTCCAGGACCGCGGCTTCAAGGTGGCGCTGGTGACCGATGGCCGCATGTCCGGCGCCTCCGGCAAGGTACCGGCAGCGATCCACATCACCCCGGAGGCCAGCGACGGCGGGCCTATCGCCAAGATCAAGGACGGCGACATGATCCGCCTCGACGCTGTCGCCGGAACGCTGGAAGTGCTGGTGGACGCCGCAGAATTTGGGGCTCGCACAGCTGTCGTCGTCGATCTTTCCGACAACGAGTTCGGCATGGGCCGCGAACTCTTCGCCCCCTTCCGCCGCCATGTCGGCACAGCGGACATGGGCGCCAGCGTGTTTGGGTAAACAGGCTGATTGCCGGCAGAAACGAAAACGGCGGCCGTGGAGCCGCCGTTTCCTTTTTCAGGTCATGAACCGGGTTACCAGGAGCGGATATCCAGCGTCCGGTCGCGATGGTTCGGATGGGTTGAGAATATGAAGATGCGGTCCAGTTCCTTCTGCTTGAGCAGCGACAGGAAACGCACCTCGATCGTGTTGTTGGCGTTGGTGCGCATCAGCAGGCAGCCGACCTTTGAAATGCGCGCATCGGGAATATCGAGATAAAACTGCTTCGGCAAATTATACTGGGTCAGGATGCCGAGGACGGCGCCGCTCATCGAGATACGGATGACGTCACAGCGGCGCTGCGCCATGTTCATCACGCCATTTTCCGTATATTCGATACGCGCCGCATTCATCGTGTCTTCCATCTTGAACCGGGCTTCCCGGTCATACATGAAAGACTCTTCCTTGTTCAAAAAGTGATTTTTGTTACTTGGAGTCGCACTCACGACATCCCTCCATTGCTTAATGGAAGAAAGCCTAGCCGGTGAAATTTAACAGAGTGTTTTGAAGTCCCAAATCAGAACAACCCCAATTGCATATCGCAAAATCACAGTAAACGGATAGTTACTCCTAGATGCGATAGGCCTTACCTTCCGCATCGAAAAGGTGCAGTTTCTTCAGGTCTGCTGAGAAGCGCATCGTCTCGCCCTTCTTCACCTGCAGAATGCCGGGGATCTTGGCGATGATCGGCTCTTGATCAGCCAAGCCTTCGATATAAAGCAGCGTCACCTCGCCGAGCGCCTCGATGATTCCGATCTGGCCTTCGAAGAGGTAGTCCTCGCCCGAAGCGATCGCCAAATCTTCCGGCCGCACCCCGAAACTGGCCATCTTGCCCTTTTCCGAAGCCGCTGTCGGCACCGGCAGGCGCACCGATTTTCCGCCCTTCAGCGCAACCGTGGTCATCTCGCCGGTTTCCGTCACCGTGGCCGGGATGATGTTCATCGCCGGCGAGCCGATGAAGCGGGCGACGAAGAGGTTCTGGGGCCGCTCGTACAGTTCGAGCGGGGCGCCGACCTGTTCGATACGGCCGGCCGAGAGCACGACGATGCGGTCGGCGAGCGTCATCGCCTCCACCTGGTCGTGCGTCACGTAGACCATCGTCGTGTCCGGCATCGAATCCTTCAGCCTGGCGATCTCGATGCGGGTGGCGACGCGCAGCGCCGCGTCGAGATTGGAAAGCGGTTCGTCGAACAGGAAGACCTTTGGATCGCGGCAGATGGCGCGGCCGATGGCGACACGCTGGCGCTGGCCGCCGGACAGTGCCTTCGGCAGACGGTCGAGATAGGGAGTGAGCTGGAGGATATCGGCCGCCGCACGCACCCGGCGGTCGATCTCGTCACGGCTTTCCTTGGCGATCCGCATGCCGAAGGCCATGTTGTCGTAGACCGTCATATGCGGATAAAGCGCATAGGACTGGAAGACCATGGCGATGCCGCGCCGCGACGGCGGCACCTCGTTGACGAGCTGACCGTCGATATACATCTCACCGCCGGTGATGCTTTCGAGGCCGGAGATCATCCGCAGCAGCGTGGACTTACCGCAGCCGGACGGCCCGACAAACACGACGAACTCGCCCTGGCTGATCTCCAGGTCGATGCCGTGCAGCACCTTCACCTGGCCGTAGGCCTTGCGGATATCCTTCAGAACGACACCAGCCATGCTTTCCTCCCCTTTGTTCTCGTTACGCGTGATGGGCGAAAAACGCGCCCCAAGCCGGTAGTTCGACACGCCTGCCTTCAAGCCCGCTTTCGAAGCCGTGGCCGGTCAGCACTTCCCAATCGCCGGCCGGCAGCTCGGTTGCCGCTTCCGCCGCGCTCATGTTGAACAGGCAGAGCAGCGTCTCGTTGCCGTATTGGCGCTTGTAGCCGAGCACCGTGACGTCCTCGGCCAGGAATTCGATGTCGCCCTTGGCAAAGGCCGGGTGCTGCTTGCGGAAGGCGAGGAAGCGTCGGTACTGTTCCAGAACCGATGCGGGATCGCCGTATTGAGCGCCGACGGCCCGAAGCTGATGCTCGACCGGGATCGGCAGCCAGGTTTTCTCCGCCGTGGAGAAGCCAGCCTGCAATGCCTGGCTGTCCCAGACCATCGGGGTGCGGCAACCGTCGCGGCCCTTGAATTCCGGCCAGAACTGGATGCCGTAGGGATCCTGCAGGTCGGCATAGGCGATATCGGCCTCGGTCAAACCGAGTTCCTCGCCCTGATAGATGCAGACCGAGCCGCGCTGGGACATCAGGATGGCGGATGCCATCTTGGCGTAGCTGTCGCGGTCGAGAACGTCGTGGCCCCAGCGGCTGACGTGGCGCACCACATCGTGGTTGGAAAAGGCCCAGCAGGCCCAACCGTCCGGTGCGGCGACCGAGAATGCTTTCTGCACCTCGGAGACACGCGCCGGCGTCAGCGGATCGGGCGCCAGGAATTCGAACGCGTAGCACATCTGCATCTTGTCGTTGCCGGACGTGTATTCCCCGACGATTTCCAGACCACGCTGGCTGTCGCCCACTTCGCCGACGGCGGCGATCGCCGGGAATTCGTCGAGCACGGCGCGGAAGCGCCTGAGGAATTCCAGGTTTTCCGGCCGGTTCTTGTCGTAGAGATGCTCCTGGAAGTTATAGGGGTTCACCGCAGGTGCAGTGGAGGCGTTCCGGCGCAACGGATCGAGTGCCGGGTTGTCGCGCAGTTCCTTGTCGTGGAAATAGAAGTTGATCGTGTCGAGGCGGAAACCGTCGACGCCGCGCTTCAGCCAGAAGCGGGTCATGTCAAGCAGCGCATCCTGGACTTCCGCATTGTGCAGATTGAGATCCGGCTGCGATGTCAGGAAGTTGTGCATGTAATATTGCATGCGGGTCGGATCCCAATGCCAGGCCGATCCGCCGAAGATCGACAGCCAGTTGTTCGGCGGCGTGCCGTCCGGCTTGGCATCGGACCAGACATACCAGTCCGCCTTGGGATTGAAGCGGCTCGACCGGCTTTCGATGAACCAGGCGTGCTGGTCGGAACTATGCGACATGACGAGGTCGATCATCACCTTGATGCCGAGCCGGTGCGCCTCGGCGATCAGACCGTCGAAATCCGACAGCGAGCCGAACATCGGATCGACATCCGTATAGTTCGAGACGTCGTAGCCGAAATCCCGCATCGGCGACGGGAAGAAGGGCGAGATCCAGATGGCGTCTGCGCCAAGGGCAGCCACATGCGGCAGACGGGCGGTGATGCCCTTCAGATCGCCGATGCCGTCGCCGTTCGAGTCCTGATAGGAGCGCGGGTAAATCTGATAAATAACGGCCCCACGCCACCAGTCCTTGTCCGGTGCTGCGGAGGCTTCTGCTGAAACGCTCATTCAATGTCCTGTTGTCGTTCGATGTTGATCAGCCGCCCTTGACGGAGCCGGCAAGCAGTCCGCGGACGAGATATCGCTGAAGGGCGAAAAAGACGATAATCGGCACGACGATTGTTATGAAGGCCGAAGCTGTCAGGATTTCCCACTTTCCACCCATAGAACCCAGAAGCGCGTTCAGCGCGCCGGTGAGAACCAGTTGGTCCTTGCCGGTGCCGAGGAAGACCATGGCGACGAGGAGGTCGTTCCAGGTCCAGAGGAACTGGAAGATCGAGAAGGATGCGAGCGCCGGAAATGACAGCGGCAGGATGATCTTGACGAAGATCTCGAAGTCGCTGGCACCGTCGACGCGAGCGGATTCGATGATTTCCCGAGGCAGCCCGGAAATGTAGTTGCGCAGGAGATAGATCGCGAGCGGCATGCCGAAAGCGGAGTGCGCAAGCCAGATGCCTGCATAACTGCGAGACGGCACGCCGAAGAAATTGCCGATCTCGTTATACATCTTCAGAAGCGGAATGAGCGACATCTGCAAGGGCACGACAATCAGCCCGACCACCAGGGCGATGATGAGGGCGCGGCCGGGAAACTCCATCCAGGACAGAGCGTAGGCCGCAAAGGCGGCGATCAGGATCGGAATGATCGTAGCGGGAACCGCGACCGTCAGAGAGTTGACGAAGGACTGGCCGATCCCTTGAGAGGTCAGCACCGTGCGGTAGTTCTCGGTGGTGAAGGATGGCGGGGTCGCGACGGAGAGGTAAACGCGTTTGCCGCGGCCCTCGAAAGGCGCGTTCTTGGAATAGGTATAGCTGCCGTCCTCGTTCACGGTCAGCGTCTCGCCATTGCCGATATCGGCGGGCTGCCCCGCTGTAAATTCCGTTGGAGCGGCAACGCGAGTACCGAAGGCGCGCACGGTGCCGCCCTTCCCTCCCTCGAAAACGGAACCGGAAATGACGTAGTTCGTACCGTTCTGCTTGGCGGTTGAAGGCTCGCCGAGGCGGGCGGCACTCGTCTCGGCGGCGCCCGTAAAGGCGGTCCACCAGCCCGATGCGGTGATCTGGCCCGCTTCTCGAAAGGAGGTGACGAGGATGCCGAGCGTCGGGATGAGCCAGATGATGCAGATGACGAGCACGGAGACGTGGACGATAAGGCGCGGAAGGCCGATACGGCGGAGGCTTGCGGCTGCACTCATCTCAATGGCCTCCCATTTCCTTGTTCGCCTGACGGATGTTCCAGATCATGATCGGCGTGACGGCGGCCATGATGATCAGCGCGATGACCGCGCTTCGGCCGCTGTCGCCCCCGCCGCGGAACATCCAGTCGAACATCAGGTTTGCGAGAACCATGGTGTTCCACTGGCCGTTGGTCATGGTCAGCACGATATCGAAGACCTTCAGCACGAGAATGGTGATCGTCGTCCAGACGACGGCGATGGTGCCCCAGATCTGCGGCACCATGATCTTCCAGAAGATCTGCCAGCCGCTGGCGCCGTCGATCACCGCCGCCTCGATCGTCTCCTCGGGGATGCCGCGCAGGGCCGCCGACAGGATGACCATGGCAAAGCCCGTCTGGATCCAGATCAGGATCGCCATCAGGAAAAAATTGTTCCAGAACGGCAGCGAGATCCATACCTGCGGAGAGCCGCCAATGGCCTGAACGATAGCGTTGAGGAGGCCGATCTGCGTTTCGCTGCCGCCGCGATATTCGTAGATGAACTTCCAGATCACCGAAGCGCCGACGAAGGAGATCGCCATCGGCATGAAGATCAGGCTTTTGGCGAGGTTGCCCCACCAGATGCGGTCGGTCAGCACCGCGATGACGAGGCCGAAGAAGGTACACGCTGCCGGCACCACGGCGAGCCAGAGGATGTTGTTGAAGATCGACTGGCGGAACTGCGCGTCCTGGATGGCCCAGCGATAATTCGCAAGGCCGACGAAATTGCCGCCCGACCGATCGTAGAAGGAAAGGAAGAAGGTCGCGACGACCGGATAAACGAGATAGACGACCAGCAGGAGCAGCGCCGGGCCGAGAAACAGCCAGGGACGCACCATGGCGCGGCGGTTGAGATTGACGGAGGCGGCCCGGACATTCTCGACCGGCACGGGAAAGACGATCTGCAGGATCTTGTCGGAGAGCCAGTAATACAAGGCACAGACGAAAACGCCGGCGATCACGACGCCGACGGCTGAAACGATCTGCGATATCATGGCTCTCCCCTTTTCACGGTTTTATGCGTAGCTTTTATTGGACCGCGCCGGCGTCCGGCGCGGTCATATTCAAGAGCCCACTGGGGGAGGCTTATTTCAAACCGTCCCACGCCTTCTGGATATCGGTCGCCACGGTCTTGCCGTCCTTGCCGCCGACATAGTCGATCATGCCGGTCCAGAACGCGCCGGCGCCGATCTTGCCGGGCATCAGGTCGGAGGCATCGAAGCGGAATGTCGTGGCAGTGGTCAGAAGCTCGCCCTGCTTCTTCAGCACTTCATTGGCATAGGCATTCGAATTGGCGCCCTTGAACGGCGTCAGGAACGACGACTGCGCCATCCAGACCTCGTGGGCGATCGGCGTCTTCAGGAATTCGATGAACGCCTTGGCGGCGGGCGAATCCTTGGTGATGGCAAACATCGTGCCGGCGCCGAGAACCGGTGTTCCGAGGTCCGGCTTCGAAGCATAGGTGGGCAGGTAGAAGAAGTCGGCATCGGTGCCGAGTTTGGTCTCCGGCGGGAAGAAGGACGGGACGAAGGATGCCTGATGATGCAGGTAGCATTTCGGCGGAATGCCGAAGAGGCCCTTCGGGCTGTCGCGGAAGTCGGTGGAGGAAACGGCCGCAACCCCACCGCTGACATATTTCGGATTTTTGGCGAACTTGCCGAATTCATCGATCGCGCCAACAACAGCCGGATCATTGAACTTGACTTCGTTGCTCACCCACTTGTCGTAGACATCCGGCTTCTGGGTGCGCAGCATCATGTCCTCGACCCAGTCCGTCGCCGGCCAGCCCGTCGCGCCACCGGAGCCGAGACCGATGCACCATGGAACACCGCCATCCTCGACGATCTGGTCGCTGAGCTTGATCAGGTCCTCCATGGTCTTCGGAACCTCGTAACCCGCTTCCTCGAAGTTTTCGGGCACATACCAGACCATGGATTTGAAATCGGCCTTGAAGGGGAAGCCGAAATAGGCCTCCTTGCCGTCCTTGCCCTTGTAGGTGCCGTAACGGATCCAGTCCCCGCCCGAGCCGTAGTTGGTCTTGACCCAGTCGGAGTTCTCCTGGCCGAGCGAGGTCAGGAATCCCTTGGCTGCGAGATCGGCCAGCAGGCCGGGCTGCGGAATGATGGCGATGTTCGGCGGAGAACCGGCCTGGGTGTCGATGACGATCTGCTGTTCGTAATTTTCCGAGGAGGAATAGCGGCCATTGATGCCGGTCGCGGCATTGAAATACGCGAGAACGCTGTTGAACAGCACCTCGTCCTCGCCGCGCCAGGGGCCAAAGAGCGTCAGGTTCTGCCCTTTGAGATTGGCGTGGGCAGCCTTGAAATCCTCATAGCTCTTCCAGTTAAATTTCGAATCCTGGCCGGGCGCGAATTTCAGCTCCTGGGCGACCGCGCCACCGGCAAGAAGCGCTGCCAGCGCCGTACCGATCCAAAATGATGCCTTCATTGAAATATCCTCCCGCTGTCCCGGCTTTTTCTACCCTGCCGGGAGTTCCAAAACATGGGGAGAGATTTAACGCTCTCGCGGAGGAGTCAACCCCCGCGCAGCCGGTGTGGAACAAATGAAAAAATCTGTCCTCACAGGATCAGAATCTGGGTGCGGTTTTGCCGGCCGTGCGATAGGCCGCGATGACGGTGTTGGCCATCAGCATGGCAATGGTCATCGGGCCGACGCCGCCGGGGACCGGGGTGATGGCGCCAGCGACTTCAGCGGCTTCCGCATAGGCCACGTCGCCGACCAGCCGGGTCTTGCCCTCGCCCTTGTCGGGCGCAGCCACACGGTTGATGCCGACATCGATAACGGTGGCGCCAGGCTTCACCCAATCGGCCTTGACCATCTGCGGCCGGCCGACGGCGGCAACCAGGATATCGGCGTTGCGGCATACGGACCCGAGGTCCTTCGTCTTGGAATGCGCCATGGTAACGGTCGCGTTGGCGGCCAGGAGCAGCAGGCCCATCGGCTTGCCGAACAGGTTGGAGCGGCCGATGACGACAGCGTTGAGACCCGAAAGGTCACGGCCATGTATACGGTTGACCAGCAACATGGCACCGGCAGGGGTGCAGGAAATCAAGCCGCTCTCAAGGTCGCCGGTCGTGATCTTGCCGGCATTGACGACGTGCAGACCGTCGACGTCCTTCTTCGGCGAGATCGACAGAATGACCGGCTCGGCGTTCAGGTGCTTCGGCAGCGGGAGCTGGACGAGAATGCCATGGACGGACGGATCGGCATTGAGTTCGGCAACCAGCTTCTCAAGCGTTTCTTGAGTGGTGTCGTCAGGCAGACTGTGCTGGATCGATTTGAAACCGCACTGCTTGGCCATCTTGCTCTTGGAATTGACATAGGCGTGGCTGGCCGGATCGTCGCCGACGATGACGACTGCAAGGCCTGGCTTCACGCCGGTTTCCCTCTCGAGCGAACTCGAAGCCTCGGTCACCGCGGTGATTACCGATGCTGCCGCCTCTTTACCATCGATCACCACAGCCATGCGCACCTCCCGCTTGAAACCGCCGCCAATGTATACATTGGGCATGTTCTGAATTTGCCCACCAACGCCTATGCTGGTCGCAGACGGCAAATGCAAGCGGATTCGATGTCGCAGGCTTCTTATCCTCGGGAGGCGTTCCGGCGGTCGGAATAGACCTGAACCCGTTCGCGCAACTCCGCCATGTTCCGGCGAAGCTCGCGAAGTTCTTCCGCCTTTCGGACCTCCTCCGGCGATAGAACCGGGCGACGAGGTGCACCATAGGACGGTCCATCGGCAAGGCGGCCGGCCATGACGGCCGCGACCAGGGATGGAAGCTCCGCCTCCGGAGCCGGACGGCGATTGACCATCAGCATTTCGCGGATGTGATCGGCGAGCGGACTGTCATTGGCGGGCGTCGGATGGCGCGGGCGCCAGGACGGCTGCGGCTCATAGGCTAGCCGATCGTAAGCCGGATCATACTCCTCGGGAAGGAAATCCCGCTCGTCCAGATGCTCCGCCAGCAGGTCTCGGTCGACAATCAGCGCGGGCTCATCGGCCGGATCCGTTTCATCGGCGGAGCTCGCGGGCCGCGGCGCGCGACGCCTCAGAAAGACCAGGGCAGTGCCGAGGGAGAACCCGATCAGGGCACCGATGCCCGAAAGCTCGGCGGATGAGGGACCCAGGACGGCCGCGGATGCCGCCACGGCCGGAACGACGACCGACACTTTGCCCGTGGATGCTTTGGCTTCGGAGCCGTGCAGCGCTTCGAGATAATTTCGCCGTGCCTCGTCCACGGCAGCTTCGAGAGCCGCAAGCCTTGCTCCGGAATCGGCTATTTCCTTGTCGTCGGGTTTCTTCGCCTGCTTCGCCTTGAGCTCAGCCAGATGTTTGGCTGCGGCAGTCTCCTGCTGACGAAGCGAGGTTCCGAGCTGTTTCAGCGCGTCCTGGATGTCGTCTTTGACATCCGCCAGTGCCGCCTGAGCCGCAGCAAGCCGTGGGTGACGCGGGCCGAGATCGCTCGAAAGCTGGTCGACGGCAAGCTTTGCCTCGACATGCCTCTGCCGCTGATAGTCGAGGCCGGTGTATTCGAGACTGTCCGGCAGTGGCTTGTTGAGCACGTCCGAAAGCTTCATGGCGGACGCCTGGGCCGCCTTCTGCTTCAGTTCACCAAGCTGCGCCGTCGCCTCATTTATTTCCGCGGTGAGCTGCTGTCCGTCGCCCTCGGTCCGGCGCAGTTCGGCAAGCTTCTGCGCGTCGGTCTCGGCGATGAAGCCGGAAAGAGCGGCCTGCGCATGCTCGAGTGTCTGGCGCAGCTTCTCCACCACCGGGCCGGACGACCTTGTGCCGGAGAATGCGATCTCGTCGTGGAATGTGTCGCCAAGCATGTTGGCGATGCGGGCCGCCTCTTCCGGCTCTCCCGCCGTGACGGAGATCGCAAGCTGGCCGGCGCGGCGGTCGTAACTCGTTACGATTGCCTGAGAAAGTCGCTCGCGCAGCCGGTTTTCGGCCTCCGCCACGGTCATCGCCTCACCGGAGACGATATCGGACACGATCCTGATGACGCTCGGGCGGTCGACCGAAAACTCGCTGTCGCGGCCGAGATTGAGGGCACGGATGACATTGTCGAGGCTGGTTTTGGAGCGGAGCGCGGCAGCGGCCGTGTTGATCGTGCCTTCGCTCGCCGCTTCGACCTTCAGTCGGGTCTCGGCGCTGAACTGATGCGGAACCGTCTCGACAAACAGCAGCGGCAAAAGAGCGCCGATCACCGTCAGAGCGCCAACCTTGAGGGCCGCGGATCGCAATCCGGCGAACACGGAACCGGTGCCGGCGAGCATTGCTGCCGGGTCAGGGTTTCGGTCGTCTTCGATTTTCACCGACTGATACATGGGAAGACCGCGCTAATCTGAGGCCGCCGGCATCCCGCGGGCAGCCCTCTGATTAAGGCAGTCTAAAATTTCATGGCAAAGAAAGGGTTAACTTGTCAGGCGAAAGACGGCTGCCGGGACGGGACTGTCGCCTGGGGCACTGCGGGCACCGACTTGCCTTCAACGAAGGTGGACAACCCCGCACCGGTCATCACCACCAATCCGGTACGGACAGAAGCCAGCCGGCGCTCGATCCGCCGCTCCTGGCCAAGACCCGCCGCATCGACGAGGATAAGATCGAAACGCTGCGGCATATCCTGGTCGAGGGGTACGACCGCCACGTCATGCCAGGGGGCATGGCGGGCGAAATGCTCGCGGAGGGCTTCGACCCGCGCGGCATCCTCGCCGGCTATGCCGATGCGATGACCTTTTTCCAGGAAGCTCAACAGGGCCGGGACGAACATGCTGGCCGAAAAACGCACCGGCGCCGGTTTTTCATGTCGCGCTTTGGCGAGGATGCCGAAGGCGCGGCCGCCACCCGGCAGAAGCATCCTGCGGCTCAACTGACCGCGGTAGGCGGGATCGATCATCTGACGGAAAGCCGTCCGCTCGTCCAGAAAGCCGAGTGTGGTGCGGTTGCCGCGCAGCGCGATCAGGCTTTCCACGAAGCCGAGCGTTGCGTTCCATCCGAGATCGCAGACACGCAGGCCGAACAGGGTCCGGGGTGACGCGGATGCCAGGAAGTCTCCGGATGCGTTCATCGATGCGCTCCCCATGGGCAAGACCAATTCGTCCCCAAGGTCTAGCAGCGCGCTCTGAAATCGCCTTTAAATCGATTGGTAAAATGCGAACGATGCCCGTATTTCCAAGGCCCTCGCAACGAAAAAGGCCGACCATGAAGGCCGGCCTATATTCGTTGTGCTATCGCGATGCGGTCGTCAGTGGCCGGCCGTGGGCGAAGCTTTCGGATCTTCGATCTTCACGCCCTCGACAATCTTCTTGCCCGGGTTCGGGTTCTTGTTGCCGCGCGAGGCGTTGTTGCGAATGTCTTCCTTGGAGAGATAATCGAGCTGTTCGACCAGCACCTCCGCCACCAGCCCCTCGCCGAGCTTCTTGTTGAAGTTGTCTTTGATGCTGGTGCGGAATTTTTCGAGGTTGAAGGCGCCGGGCTTGCTGAGATCGACCATCTGGTTGCCGATCAGCAGCGTGAAAAGCTGGTCCGTCGTCAGTTCGGTGATCGGCAGCTTGGTATTCTTGATCTTTTCCTTGTCCATCATGAAGGAGACACGGCTCAAGAAATAACCGGTAATGGCACCGTCCGCGATCATCGGAATGGTGATCGATTCCCCGCGCACCAGTTGAAGAAGCTCCTTCCGCCTGGCCTCTTCGTCGACCGGCGCAGGTGCTGCGGACATCTGCACGGAGAAATACACCGCCCCAAGCGTGACGATGCAAACCCACAGACCAGTGAGAAGGAGCTTGACCATCAGGCCTCGCCGTAGGTGAACTGTTCTTGGGTGTAGGTACCGTCGTCGTCTGCGTCGCGGGCAGCGTTCTTCAAGAGATCGGCGACGGCGCGAACAGCGTGAAGATGTGCCTCGACCCGGCGGGCATTGAGCGCCAGCTTGCTCTTCAGCCCGTGCATCTGATCGATATGGCCGGTGGCAAGCTGCTTCGGATCGGTGCCGCGGAACAGCATGGTCAATTCGTAGAGGCAGCGGCTTTTGTGCGCGTTCGACACTTTCAGGTCGAATTCCGGATCGCGGCCGATGCGCTGATTTTCGTTGTCGATTATCATCTCCAACCGGCCAAGCACGGTCTTGATGCGATAATCATTCGAAATGACTTCCATATTTTCTGCCCCAGTCTGATGCATATCAGGCCTCACTCTTCTTATCGACGCCGAGAACCTGCCGCTCGAAATCGGTGATCATGCTCATTGCGCGGCTGCGATCAGTCTCATTGGTGGTCGGATTGACCGAGGCCTGACGCTCCGCGCGGGCGAGCGCCTGCGAATACATCTGCTCGGCAATGCCGACACCGCCCTTTTTCGACATTTCGTCGGCGATCTTCTCGGCCATCATGCCCTTCCAGAACTCACCGGCGGAGCCCTTGCCGTAAACTTCCTCGGTCTCCTTCGGGAGCATGGAATTCACGAATGTCGAAAGAACCGATGCTTCGAACTTGCGGTATTCCTCCGGCATTTCGGCGACCTTCTTCGGTGCCTCCGGATTGCCGAGACCCGCCGTCGTGCCGGGCGTGTCGATGAATTTCATGGCTGCACCAAAACCCTTGCCAACTTCGGCAAGGCTGGTCGCGGCAAAGGCCGCCTTGTTCGCCTTCAGCTTGGCCTGCGCTTCTTGAACGGCAGTCGGGTCCGCAGCGCGGACGACGTCCATGACCAGATCGCTCGGAGGTGAAATCGCCACGTCAGCTCCTTTCATGACTGCCGCGAGCCGCATCCTAAAGGTGCAAGAGCGCAGCAACAGTTTGAAATGGCACATGATCCCGCCCGACCTCGATCGAACCGGCAATCAGTGCAATGACGAGACTATGAAGGTCGAAGCTTGCTGGAGGCTGGCCAGTCTATTTGACTTGCTCGAGGGCGAGCGTGATATCGATCAGCTCATAGATCGCATCGTCGGCCACTTCGCGGTCTTCGTGATCACGCGCGTCCTTCATGTGTTCTTCCAGGCGGTCGGCCTTGGTCCGCTCCTTGAGCACCTTCATTTCCTGGATCTGCTGAACGCCGGCAAGCTGGCGCTCCTTCGTGGTCAGGCGGCCGAAGCGTTCCGAATAATGCTGAGAGAACTGCCGGTGCACCGGGTTCATCGAGCCGATCGCATCGATGACGTCTTCCATCGACTGATTGACCTCGGCACGGTATCGGGTCGTCGCAGCAAGCTCGTGCTCGGCCATCGTCTCGAGATGCCGCTGGACCGCCACCAGGCGCTTGAGTTTGTCCGACCGCTTGACTGGACCTGCCATTGCGATCTCCTAGAAGGACCTGAAGATCGGCGCGAAACCATCCGCGTACTGGCGGATAAAGGCGGCGATGGACAGATAGAGAAGGAAAAGCCCTCCCATCAGCAGGAAGGGCGTCGAGATGAAGAAGATCGGGATCTGCGGCGCCATCTTGTTGATGAGGCCGATCGCCACGTTGAACATCAGGCCGAAGATCAGGAACGGGCTTGCCAGCCGCAACATGATGATGGTCGACGCGCGCAGCGTATCGGTCAGCGTGATCAGTATCTTCTGCGGATCGATCAGCGCGCCGACCGGCGTCGCCGCATAGGAATCGACCAGCGCGCGGAACACGATGTGGTGGAAATCCATCAAGAACAGGAGCAGCAGGCCGCTCAGCGTCAGCAGAATGGTCAGCTGATTTTCCTGCGAGTCTTCAAAAATGTCATGGCCGCCAGGCGCCGTGAAACCGATCGACATCGTAAGGACGGTACCGGCAAATTGCATGCCGAGCGTATAGAGCCTGGCTATCAATCCATAGACCGCACCGATCAAGGCCTCGGTGAAGATCAGGCCAAGATAGGTGGCAGTCGGCTCGGAGGCTCTTGGATAAATCTGGTCCCACAGAACCGGCAGTACTGCCATGGACAGGGCGACCGCCACGAACAATCGCACCTGAACCGGCACGCGGCCGCTTCCCAGCCCCGGGAGTACCATCACGCACGTACCCATGCGGCAAAACGCAAGGAAAAGTGCGAGAATGGTCCCCTGCGGGTCTGTAATCATGCGAGAATCGTCCTTTGCGGACAGTCTATCACGAAATGGCGCCCAGTATCTTGATTTCGAGGCCCTTGGCGAGTTCCACATGGGACAGAACCGGCAGGGTCGCGAACAGCCGTTCGATGATCATGCGGACGTAGGAACGCGTTTCCGGCGAGGTGACGAGCACGAAGGGCAGGCCGCGATCCATGAATTCGCGGATGACCTTGGTCGCCTGCTCGCTGAACTCTTCAAGCGTGCGCGGGTCGATGTCGAATTCCACCACTTCGCCCTTGCCGTCGCGCTTGAGCGCCTGATGGAACAGCATGTCCCATTTGTTGCCGAGGCGGAGTACGCGCAGCACGCCGTTGTCGGCGAGGTCACCGCAGAGCTGTTGCGACATGCGGACGCGCACGTGCTCGACGATCTGCTCCGTCTTGCGGACATGCGGGGCGAGCTCAGCCACTGCTTCCAGAATGAGATGCAGGTTGCGGATCGAGACGCGCTCGGCGAGCAGAAGCTTCAACACCGCCTGCAGGCCGGAATAGGACATGTGCGACGAGCAAATCTCGTCCGCGAGCTTCTTGTATTCGGGATCGAGACGCTCGATCAGGATCTTCACGTCCTTGTAGGAGAGAAGCTGCGGCAGGTTGTTGCGGATGACTTCCGACAAGTGGGTCAGCACGACCGAGACGTTGTCGATCGGGTGGAAGCCTTCACGCTTCAAGTCTTCGGCGAAGGTTTCGAGGATCGATACCGCCGGCATGCCGAAAGCGGGTTCGCGGATCTCGTCGCCCGGGATGCTCGGCTTGCGGCCGGATCCGGTGACCACCAGGACGTCGCCGACCCGCAGGGCGTTCGACGCGATCGTCGTGCCATGGATACGGATCTGATAGGACTTTTCCTGGATCGAGATGTCGTCGGTGACCTTGATTTCCGGCACCACGAAACCGTACTGCGTCGCGAACTTCTTGCGCATCTTGCCGACGCGGAAGGCGAGCTCCTGGTGGGCGCCAAGCAGCCGGGTGGAGACCTGCTTGCCGAGAGCGAGCTCGATTTCGGACGTCTTGAGAACCGACTTGACCGAGTCCTTCTCCATCTCCTTGGTCTGGACGACCTTCTGTTCCTCGTCTTCGCGACGAGCCTTGTTCTCCGCCTCGATACGGCGCGGAACCAGCCAGGCGCCGAAACCCATCAGGCCACCGAGTGCCATGAAGGGCAGGAAGGGCAGTCCGGGGATGATCGCCAGAAGCGCCATCAGGCCGGCCGACATCGAAAGGGCGCGCGGATAACCGCTCAGCTGATCGACGACGGCCTTGTCGGTGGAGCCGGCCGTGCCGCCGCGGGTGACCAGAAGGCCGGCGGCGAGCGAAACGATGAGGGCCGGGATCTGCGTGACGATACCGTCACCGACCGACAGCTTGACGAACACGTCGGCGGCTTCGCCGATCTGCATGTCATGGCGGAAATAGCCGATGATGATACCGCCGAAGATGTTGATGGCGGTGATGATGAGGCCGGCGATCGCATCGCCGCGAACGAATTTCGACGCACCGTCCATCGCCCCGAAGAAGGAGCTTTCCTCTTCGAGTTCGGAACGGCGGCGCTGCGCTTCCTTCTCGTCGATGATGCCGGCCGAGAGGTCCGCGTCGATCGACATCTGCTTGCCGGGGATGGCGTCGAGAGTGAAGCGGGCGCCGACTTCCGCGATACGGGTGGCACCCTTGGTGATGACGATGAAGTTCACGGTGACGAGGATCATGAAGACGATCACACCGATCACGAAGTCGCCGGACATGACGAGGCCGGAGAAGCCTTGGATCACGTTGCCGGCCGCGCCATGGCCCTCGTGGCCATGCGACAGGATCACGCGGGTCGTCGCGATGTTGAGCGACAATCGCACCATGGTGGCGATGAGCAGGATGGTCGGGAAGGACGAGAAGTCCAGCGGCCGCTGGATCCACAGCGCCACCATCAGGATCAGAACCGAGAACGCGATCGAGAAGGCCAGGCCAAGGTCGATCAGGAACGCCGGGATCGGCAGGAAGAGGATGCAGAGGATGGCGACGATGCCGCCCGCAAATCCGAGATCGCGACCGTTCGGGGCTACTTTCGGAATGGATAGTGAAGGTGGTTGCGCCATGACTTTCCCGTCTCTTCATGAGATGGCGGCAGGAAGTACTCCTACCAGTTCATGTCCTGCCTAAAGGGCGAAGCTTGCGCGAAGGTGGGTAGATGAAAAAGGATGGGCGGGCGGCAACCGGGTCAGAACCCCGATTGCACCCGCGAAAATACCAGATTGGCGAAAAGATTGATCTGGCCGCCGATAAACGGCGCGGTAATGCCGATCGTGATCATGATGGCGACGATTTTCGGCACGAAAGTCAGCGTCATCTCCTGGATCTGCGTCAGAGCCTGGAGAAATGCGATCAGGACGCCCACGACCATCGCCACAAGGACCGCGGGGCCGGAGGCGATCAGGATCGTCCAGATCGCCGCCTGCATGATATCAAGGGCATCGGCTTCATTCATTGCGCCGGCTCCGTCTGCTTTAGTGTTTCGGCATCATGCCGCGTCGTCTGGTCTCAGGTCGCCGGAGGCGTCGTTGGCGGCTGATTCGAAAGAATAATGCCGGGCTGTATGAGGACCTTATCACCCTTCTCGGTGATCGCCACCAGACCGTCGGAGTAGATTTCCACCTGTTTGATGATACCAGTCGTTTTGTCGTCGGCGCTGGTGACGTACTTGCCGATCATATCGGCCGCCTGCGAGAACGAATTCGCCTGGATGAGCGACTGCAGGTTCGAGTTCATCTTCACGGACTGCTCGACCTGCGAGAAGGTGGCGAGCTGGGCAATCTGCTCGCTCGCATCCATCGGATCGGTCGGATCCTGATACTTCATCTGAGCGATGAGGAGCTGCAGGAAGTTGTCGTAGTTCAGACCTGCGGCCGATTGGTCGGACGACGGCGTCTTGCCGTTACCGGAGGCATAAGGGTTGTTGGTGTTGATCGGGTCTACCGCCACGGTGCTATCTCCTTGCGAATCCGCTCGACGGTTGCCGGCGCGAGTTCCCGATTGTTGAGGATACGGTCTTCGATGGGGTAGAGCGCGCGGATTGCCTTCAGAGCGTCGAAGGCCCGGCCAGATGCAACCATGCCGTCGATGCGCTTGAGTTCCGCCAGCATCTCATCGTCGGTAAAGCAGGTCAGCAGCATTGCCACCGACTTGCGGAACAATGTCGTCGACTGTTCCTTGCCATCCGGGTTGATGAGCATCATCTGGGCGATAAAGTAGAGCTGCCGAAGCGGCGTCGTCGCATCTTCCGGCTGAAGAACATGGTTCTCCAGAAGGAACGTGACGTCATTGAGAAATTCCAGCGCGACCTTGCGATCAACGCGCAGAACCGCGCCGTTGATAAATATCCGCTCGCCGGATTTCAAAGAGATGCGAAGCGTACTTTTCATTTAAGTCCATCCCTGATGATGGTGGTCACATCGATAATGCCCTGGAAATTCGTCGATTCGCGGTTTCTGATCTTTTCGCATTCCTTCAGTATCCAGATTGCGATCGAGATCAGATCCGCACGAAGTTCATTGGCCAACTCGTTATCCGGATGCTTCAGATCCTCGACAAAACGGATCCAGACACGCCGGGTGTAGAACAAAGCCTCAACCGTGGTGCGCGTATAGTTCTTCTCGTCGCGAGCCGCGATCAGAAGATCGATAGAACGATCCAGGGCCTGCCGCTCGCGATCCTTGGCGTTGGCAACGCCGTCCTCCATGATCTCGGCATATGAAAATTGGTACATTCATGTATCCTTCGTCACGAGCCTTCCTTTATTCATCAAAGGAAGTTGGCCAGGCTCAGCTGCTGTATCTTTGCCGTTACTGTATAGGCAGTTTCGAGGAGCGTCTTCATCGTGTTGAGGCGGGTTGCCGCCTCTTCCGGGTTGACGTTCTCCATTGATCCAAGACTGGTCTTCAGGATATCTTTCTGCGCCTGCAACCTTTCCTCAGCCTTGGAGACGCGTTCGGTATAGATACCGATCGACGTCCGCTGCTGGTTGATGCTGCCCTGGCTGTTCATCGCCTTGTTGATGACACCTGTGGTACGCGTGGCCACGGCTGCGCGGGCATCCTTGTCCATCCCGGTCTGCAGGTATTCCATCGAGATGATCGATGCGAAAGCGAAGTTGCGCATGCCCTGGCTGTTGGCATTGGTCGAGCTTTCGACCACTTCCGTCGGGCTGATGCGGCTCTTCATGTTTTCGTCGCTGGCATCAGAGAAGAAGGTCTTCCAGAAGTCCTGGCCGGCAACCGCCGCCGGATGCGGCGGGCTTGTCAGTGGTGCCGAGCCGTTGAACTTGGCTTCCAGGTTATCCAGGAAGCCGTTCATCTGGGCCCCCGTCATCTGCTCCTTGCTCGGGATCGCATTCACCGAAAGGTAGTGAGTGAGTTCGGCGGCGACCGCGGCCTTGGCCGGTGATGCCGGCGCGAAATAATCATCGAGCGGCTTCACGTCGGAATTGATGCCGGAGAAGATATATTCGCCCTGAACGGCAGTGTTGGCGAAGTTGGTGAACGCGTCCAGCGCGTCGGACATGGCCATGCGCGCCGTCGACAGGCTCGTCTCGTCGGCCGAGCTTCCAAGCGTCAGGATCGCGCTCTGAATCTTCAAACCCTGCTCGTTCATGCTCTTGAGCGAAAGCTCAGCAGTTTCGAGACGCTGCGTCGCGAGCGCGGCCGTGGTCAGAAGCGAGTCGGTACGGGTGATGTCGCGGGAAAGATCGATAGCGCGCGAGGTGTTGGCGCCAAGCGCGACGCCGAGATCGGCGTGCTTCTGGCTCACGGCCTCCTGGTTCGCCTTCACCATCTCGCGCTGAACGTTCGAGATGGAGTTTCGCATCGTAGTCTGGATCGACAATGTGGAAATGAAAGAGGTCTTCATGATCAGCTCGCAATATCCAAGAGGGCCTTCATCATATCATCGACCGTCGACATGAGCTTGGCGCCGGCCTTGTAGGATTGCTCGATATCGAGAAGCAGGGACAGTTCCTCGTCGAGGCTGACGCCCGTGTTGCTGGAAAACGCTTCAAGACTGCGCGACAGCATGGCCGTCTTCGTCTCGTCTGCGGCGGTCGCCGTGCTGCGAAGCTGCTCGAGCCAGCCCATGGAGTCCGCGGCAAAAGAGAGGACGTCCGGCGCATCGGCGATTTCCGTGTCCGTATCGAAGGCCATCGGGCTGGTCAGGTTCTGGTTGTACTTGTCGAGGAGGTCCCCGTAGCTGCTGCCGCCGGTGTTGACGACGTAGGTCAGGCCGTTGATGCCACCGTCGCGCACCTTGTCGGGCGTGCCTGCCGGGGGAACGACCACCGGATTGACGAAGATCTTGGAGGCGAGGCCCGGAACGACCGTCCCGGCAGGGGGAATGGCCGTCTGCTGGACGCCGGCGGCATTCTTGTATGTAAAGAGGCCGGTCTGCGGGAGCAGTGCGCCGGTGGGTCCGGTTTCCGCAAACGAGGTGATCAGACCCCGGGCGATTTCGTCGAGCTGGCTCTGGAACGTCGGCGCGATCTTGTCGCGGATCTGCATATGCGCCTGGAGCGAGCCCTTGGCGGTCGTATTGCCCGAATCCCCGGCCTTGAGCGCCACGCCGTCGATATAGACGCCGTTGCCGGTCGTCGATGCGTCGAAGGCTGCGGTATACTGGAATGTTACCTTGCGCGGCACCGCCTCGAACAGCGTCGTGCCGTCCGTGGTGTAGAGCACCATGTCGTTGCCGCCGCGGGTATAGGACGTGACCCCGACGATTTCGGAGATCTTCTTGACGAGGCCGTCGCGCTCATCAAGAGAGTCGTTCGGATCCGCGCCGCTGGAGACCGCGTTCTTGACCTGGTTATTGACGGTCTCGAACTTCGCAAGCAGCGCATTCAGATCGGTGACGTTCTGCTTGATCTGATCGTCCGCATCCTTGCGGATCTGCTGAAGCTTGTCGGAGGCGATATTCAGGCCGGCCGCGACGTCCCGGGCGCTCGAAATGAAGGCGATGCCGATGCCGGTATCGTTCGCCTTTCCGGCGAAAGCATCGAGGTTGTTGCGGAAGGCGGCAATCAGCTTGGCGGGGGAGAGCTCGTTGTCGTTCCCCCCCATCAGGTTCTTGATTTCCTGCAGGCCGTCCAGCACCGTCCGCTGGCCGCTGGCGATCGACGAGCTTGCGATCGTCTGGCGCAGCAGCGGCTCGCTGAAGGATCGTGTAATGTCGCCGATAATGGCCCCGTTGCCGCCGGTCACGACCATTGCGGATCGGCGGGTGTAATCGGGGTTCTGTGCATTAGCGATGTTCTTCGCCGATACAGCCGACTGGGTGCCGGAGTTGGTGAAGATCGACTGTGCCGTAGACAATGCTGATGCGAGCGACATTTTTTACTAACCTCTTGAGACTTATTCTCTCGATCGTCGGTCCGATTATCTCTTCAGATTGATCAGGACGTCCATCAGGTCGGAACCGGTCTGGAAGACCTTGGAGTTTGCGGTGTAGACACGCTGCGATTCGATCATTTCCGTCAGTTCGCTGGCGATATCGACGTTGGAGCTTTCAAGCGCGCCGGAGTAAATCTGGCCGAAGGCGCCAGCCTGCGGGAAGCCGATGGTGACGACGCCCGAGTCGTTGGTCGGCAGGTAGACGTTGCCGTTCTGCGGAAGCAGATTGTCGATGCTCGGGACCGTTGCGAGGGCAACCTGGTAGATCGGACGACGACCGCCATCCTGATAGACCGCCGTGACCAGGCCGTCGCCACCGATTTCGACGTCGGTGATCGGGCTCGGCGCATTGCCGTCGATGATGCCCTTGCCCGGGGTGAAGGCGGTCGCGAACTGCGTCATATCCGAGAGGTCGATCTCGATCGACTGTGCAGGGGTAGCGCCGTCGGTCAAATCGGTAAAAGTGATGGACTTGTCGGAACCGGTCGCCGGAGGACCAGCAGCATAGGGGGCAGCCTGGAGTTTGTTGGTATTCGGATCGAATGCCAGATTCGCCGTCTGCTTCACCAGGTTGGCAGCCGGAACCCCCACGTAAGGGAAGCCGCCATTCGTGGACTGATCCTGACGGTAGACAGTGACTTCCCATTGGTTGTTGGCAGTCTTGGTATAGTAGAAGTCGTAGAGAACTTTCGCGCCGGCATGATCGTAAGCCGTCAGCGAGCTCTTGTTGGTGATGACGCTGCCAGCAACGTTGTCGCTTGGCTTGCTGCCAGCGGGAACGATAGCAGCTCCCTTGTCCAGGTTGGCCGGGAAGCTGCCTGCGGTCGACGGCGAGGACACCATGCCGAAGTCGTTGATGTTGATTTCTTCGAGACCGTTGAAGCCGTTGACGACCGCAGCCGGCGGGTTCGTGCCGTAGGGATAACCCATCAGGTTGAAACCGGCGGTGTTCTTGAGGAAGCCCGTGGCGTCCTTCACGAAGGCACCGGCGCGGGTTAGATAAGGTGTACCGTTCGGATCGCTGACAATGAAGAAGCCTTCACCCTGGATGGCGAGGTCGGTCGACGACGTGGTGTACTGAATGCCGCCCTGGTCTGCGATGCTGTAGCGGACGTTGGTTTCGACACCACCGGAAGAATACGACCCTTGAGTCGAGGGCAGAACCAGCGTGGAGAACGCCGTGGAAGAGCGCTTGTAACCGACGGTGCTCGAATTCGCGATGTTATCGCCGACGGTACCGAGACGGTTTGCCTGAGCGTTCATGCCCGAGACGGCCGTTTTCATCGTGCCGAAAATACTCATAGGAAAATCTCCTTTTTGTCTGATGGAGAGAGTAAGTGGCGGGCCTTGCGTGAAGCTGTCTGCTTACGGTTCCCGCCGAAAATTTGCGGCAAGGCCCTGTTAAGAAATCAGCTCCAGTCGATGCAATAACCAAGGAAACGCTTGGAATCGACCGGATCGAAGCCGAGCTTCTTGCGCAACTTCTTGCGCAGCTTGCTGATATGGCTTTCGACGACGTTCTCTTCGACTTCCTCGTCGAAGATGCCGTAGATGGCGTTGAAGATCTGGGTCTTGGAAACGCGGCGACCGCGGTTGGAGACCAGGTATTCGAGGATGCGGCGCTCGCGGCGCGGCAACGCAAAGACGTCGCCGTCGATTTCGGGATCGCGACCGTCGGAGAATACCCGGATCGAACCGATGTCGGTGAAATTCGAGATCGCCTTCAGCCGGCGACGGATCGCAGCGGCACGCGCCAGGATCTCGCGGGGATGGATGGGCTTGCGCACCACGTCGTCCACGCCGCTGTCGAAGAAGGCGAGGGTCGCCTCCAGGGAGGGCTGATCGCTGACCGCGATCACCGGTGCCATGGACCGGTCCCGGATGGCCCGCGGCAGTTCGAGCGTACGCTCGCCCTGGCCGATCAGGAAGGCTTCGACCGCGGCAATATCCGAGTCAGCCGCCGTACTCACCCATTCGCCAAATTCTTTTGGATCGAACCCCTGGGAAGGAATTCCTTCACGTCCAAAAAGAGATGTGTAACCGTCTTTCACGAGCTCACGCTCATCAACCACTACGATCATTCGTCCGCCTCCGAATCACTTGTGGTGCTTCAATATGTCTATGGGTACGAATCGGCGGAATCCGAGACAAGCTGTGTGAAGTTAACCAAACAAATTAACAGTTGATTAATAACTGCACCGCGATTTGCACTAGATATAGTGGGTGCGCCAAATTCGGACACAAATTTCCGGTGGAAAAATTAACGCATCATAAAAGAAGGCTTGCATGGCCATTTTTGCCATAAATGCAAACCACTGCAATTTTGCGATTCTTTATTTCGGCGATTCAACTAGTGATTGTCTAACTGGCGCAGAACCGGGAAGCGTTGGAAGTCCACTCTCCGTAGCCTGTGGCGACGAGATTGCTGATCACCCGGCAGACATATTGCTTCTGAGCGGGATTGTTGTTCGGTCCGGCGTGGTATCGTGCCACCGCCATCGTCCAGGTCTCGTGTTTGTCGTGCAGGTTCCGGAGGAACTTTGCGGCGTATTCCACATTGCGTTTCGGATCGAACATCTCTTCCGGCGAGGAGAAATTTTCGCCGTGGAAATGGTGATTGATCTGCATGCAGCCGATATCGATGAGCTTCCTGCCCTGCCGTTTGGCGTCGTAAAAGGTCGTCATCGCCGCCTGCTGCGAGGGAGGGAAATAAGCCTTTCCCTCGACATTCATGGCATAGGCGCTGAGGCTGCCCTTGCGGCCCGTCTCGGTGAGACCGACCGAATAAAGGATGCCTTCCGGTACGCCGTATCTCGCCGCAGCAGCCTGTATTTCCCGCTCGCAGACGCCGGAACTCAAAGGCGCGCTGGCCTTCGGTGCGCTGTATGCGGGCGCTTTGACAGGCGTGCGCGGTGTCGCTGGAGCCCTGCTGGGAGGCGTGGGGAGCGCAGCAGCGCCCTGCTGCGCTCCCCAACCTCCGGAACTGAAGAGCGATCCGGCGTCGGCGTCAGAGATAGAGCTGACCAGGACGAGCGCCACCAGGAGCGGTACCAGCCACATTGTCCGATGCCGCGTCATTTGCGTTCCTCGTTCCCTGATCTGCTCCCTGGCGCTCACCATTCTGCTGCTGGCCGCGGCCGGCAGCCTGGCCCTGACGCCCGCCCTCGGCCATGGCCTGCTGGCCGCTCTGGCCGGGTTGCCCCTGCTGGCTGCTGGCACCGTCGGAATCCGCCGTCGGCGCGATGCTGATGGTTACCTGCTCGACCGCGAAGCCCTGGGCACGCAGCGCATCCAGAATGCCGCCGCTGTCTTCGCTGAGCTGGCGATAGGCCGCTCGGGTCTCGACGGTCAGATGAACATTGAGTTCTTCGCCGTGAAGCCGCAGCGTGGCTGTCACTGCCCCGAGATCGTGTGGGTTCAACTGCAGCTTCAGCGTATTCACCACCGTGCCGGTGCTGCTCTGCGCCGCTGCATTCGAAAGCGCCGAACTCGGGCTCATGGCGCCCGCCCAATCGGCATCTCCCGACAGCATCGCCGTGAGATTGGCGCCGTTCGAATTCGGCGCGAGCCCGAGGAAACGGCGTGCGTCGAGCACGGTGATGTTTTCGGCGGCACCGCCCGACGACGATCTGAATTCCGCCGTGCTGCGCTCGCCCCGGCCACCGACTGCCATATCGACGTGCTGGTCGGTACGCGCATTGCTGAAACGGAAGACACGCGTGCCGGGAGCACTTCGGTCCGCGTCCACCGGCGTCGATAGCGGGTCCGCTTCCGCGCCGCCGGCGCCTGCGTGCTTGGCATCCTTCAGGTCAAGGGCATCGACTTCGCGCCCTTCGTCATCCTCACCCTTGGTTCGCTTGTTCTGCTGCCCGGGTGCACTCTTCGATACCATCGCATTGATGGCGCCGGTTGCCTCGCCGCTCGTCAAAAGCGACAGCATGTCAGTGATCTTGGCATCGTCTGCGACCAGCATCGAGACGTCGAGATCTTCGCCGCCCTCGGCCTCGACCTCCGCGTCCTTCTCGGATTTGGCGGCGCGCTTGCCCTGAACCTCGTCCGACTTCCGCGCGACGGCTTTCGCGGCCTCCAGGGCTTCGCGAAGCTTCCTTTCGGCGGGGGCCATCTGCTTTTCTTTGGGCTCGTTCACCGACGCCTGCTTCAGGGCGGCCGCGGGATCTTCCGCCTCCTCGACCGGGCGGCGGAGGGATTGCGGCTTGATGTCGATGATCGGCTTTGATTTGCCCTGCTTCACGTCGCCAGCCATGCGCTCTTCGGCGGAAGACGCGCGGGCGTCCTCATCCGGCACGTCGTCGGCATTAGCCGAAGCCGCATCGCGGTCAAAACCGGAAAGAGCGTCGGAGAAGCCGCCAGCTGAACCGTCGGCACCTTTGCGACCGGCAACGCCCTGTTTCGTGGCCGAAGCCGCGTCGGCTGCGCCAGTCTTACCACCACCAAGAATGTCAGTAATCATTTGGAAGCGTTCTCCTCCTTCAGCATTTCGTCGATAGCATTCAATTTCGAACGACCGCTATCGACGAATGTCTGGAAGGCCGGATCGAATTTGGCAGCGGTGCCGGCCATCGGACGCTCCGTGGCGGAGGCAGGCCCAGCGATCTCATTCCTGGGCAACGCGACTGGAGATTTCGCGTCTTCTGTATTGGTCACTTTGATAGCTTTATCTTGTGCGAGGCTGTCGACTGTAGGCCGGCTAACGACTTGCTCCGCCACCACTTTTGCGGCCTGCCGCAAAGCACGGTCGCGCGGCGAAAGCGTTTCCTCGGGAACGTCGGCTATCGCCTGAATGGCCTGCCCGATGTCCTTCGTCGGGATATTGGCAAATCCGCCGTAAAGCTTCGCGAGGGCTTCGGGCGTCGGCGTTTTGGCAAGCGCTTCGGCCTTTGCGGAGGCGAGACGCGCGAGATCGTTCTTGCCGGCGATCGCAGCCGAACGCGCGATGCGCAGGAAAATCTCACGGCGCCGGTCGGCGTCCATGAATTCCAGCGCTCCGTCGATATCGTCCTCGGTGATCTCACCGAAATGGCCAACAGCCAACTGTACGAAGAAATCCGCAAACTGGCTGGCGTAGGGCGAATGGATGAAACGCCGCGCGTATTTCCGCGAATAGGAGAGCGCCGGCGCCACCATATTGGCATCGACGGTGATCGCCACCGATCGACGCAGCGCGGCTTCCTCGATGATCGTGCCAGGCGCCGTCAAGCGTGCCCAGTCATAAAAAACCAAGGCGCCCTTCGGGTCCTTGGCGACCAAAACGTTTCCGCTGACGAGCGAAAGGTAGGGACCGATCTTCTCGTCCCGGTATTCCTTGGACATTTCGCTGAGGCTTTTTTCGATCAAAGTTCCGCGGCCGCCGAGGTATTTTCTCAGCCCGTCGGCAACGCGGTTATCGAAATTGCCGGCGACATCGCGCGAGGCGAGAAATTCGAGCGTAGCGGGATTGCCGCCGCTCATGGCGTAGATCAGCGCCGCGTCGACATTGCGCGGATCTTCGAAGATGGACGGGGGGGCCGTCCGCAGGCGCTGGTCGATCGTCCCCAGCATGAAGCGCTGCATTTCCGCCGCCGAATGATCGCCGAGCACGACGGAATCCTGCACGAATTGCAGGGACCGAAGCATCGCATAGGGCGCAAGGTCCGTACGATCCTGAGCCGATGCCGCAGGCGCGAATGCGACCCCTAAAACGAGGCCGGCCGCAATCAAGGACTTTATGCCCACAGCCATCACTATCCCTCGTCCGCCTCGAGCAGGATTTCGATACGCCGGTTTGCGGCTGCGAGCGGATCGTCCGCCACCTGGAGACGCCTGTCGGCGAAGCCGGAAACCTGCTTGATGCGATCTTCCGCCAGGCCGCCATGCACCAGCATGTAATAGGCGCTGTGAGCACGGGACATGGAAAGGCGCCAGTTGTCGTTCTCGGTACCCTTGAACTGACGGCCGTCCGTATGTCCGCGCAGGACGATGCTGCCCTTTCGATCCTTGAGGATCTGGCCGATCTTCTCCATCGCCAGCACCATTTCGCGGCGAGGCACGGCCGAACCGATGTTGAACATCGGATCATCCGCCTGGTCGGAGATCGACACCAGCAGACCGCCTTCGGCAGGCGTCACGACGAGACCTTCCGCGAGCTTGCCGGCGATACCGGAAATCTGCTGCTGGATTTCCTTCTTCAGCTCTTCCGCAGCCTTCAGTTCGGCCTGCTCTTCCGCTTTCGCACCGTCTTCCGGCTTTTGTCCGTTGAGGTTGGCAGGCTTCGTCGCCTGCGCATCCGAGGCCGTCTGCGGTTTATCCATCTGCGTCGGGTCGGGACGCGGGATGGGGACGGGAATGGCAACAGCCATCTGGGTCTGCTGCAGTTGCGTGTTGGCTTCCGTAGATTGCGGCGCCTGCTGGTATTGCGGCGCCTGCCCCATCTGGGCGAGCGGATCGTCGCTCGCCGTGGTCTTCACAGCCTGCTCGGGTCCTTCGGCGCGCGACATCTGCATCTGCCTGGTCCAGAAGTCCGGATCGAAGGGGTCGCGGTAGGCCTGGCCGCCGTCGGCACCGGTCGCGGGGCCGGAATCGCTGGCACCGCCCTCGCCCTTGGCGCTGACATTCGCCTGCTGGCCCACTTGCTGAGCGATCTCGGCAAGAACGGAATAGGGGTTTTCGAAGAAATCCGCCTCGGAGTAATTGGGTTCGTCACCTGACGTCGAGGTCATGTCCTCGCCGGTCGCCGCCGCAGAGCCCTGAACGTTGCCCTCCGCCTTGACCTTCGACTTTTCGCCGTTTTCCTGGCCCTCGGCCGCATCGACCGGCTTTTCCAATCCCTTCGAGGCCGGGGTCTCGTCGGAAAGTTTGATCGGGTTGAAATAACTCGCCATCGAGGCTTTCGTTTCCTCGTTGGCGGCGTTGACCAGCCACATGACGAGGAAGAACGCCATCATCGCGGTCATGAAGTCGGCATAGGCGATCTTCCAGGCGCCGCCATGGACGCCGTCGTCGTGTGCGCCGCCATGTCGCTTGACGATGACGACCTCGTTCTTGCCGTGGTGATGGTTTTCGCCTTCGCTCATCCCAATACCTTCTTCAGACTCGCCAGCCATGCGGACATCCGGGTCACAAGGGCGCTCTCGCCGATGTCGACCGCAATATCCAAGTCAGGTGCTTCGATGTGGCGCAGGAGTGGGGTGGGCTCTCCAAGCGCAGTTTTCAGTTTTTCGAACAGATGCAGGGGGCCACGGACGGTCAAGGTCCCGACGTCGCCCTCGAGTATTGCGCTGCGGATGATATCCGCCATATCGGAGATCGCCTTGGCGACGAGCGCTTCGTCGAGAAGAGGCGACAGAATCCGTGCCGTCTGATCGCTGACCGCCTGCGCCGTCAATCCGGCAATGCCCTCAAGTCCGGTCGCGATCATCGCAGCCGCTTCGGTTTCATATTTTTCGCGCAGCGCCGCCATCTCTTCCGCATGCGCGGTCAGAAGCGCCTGCCGCTCCTCATCAAAACGCTGTTGAAGCTCCCCGGACGCAGCCTCATGGCCTTTCGCATAGGCTTCGGCGCGTTCGGCTTCGATATCGACAGGCTCCTCGACAACAGTGGGAAATGCCGGATCGTCTTCGAAGCCATCGCCGAAACCATCGGCCAGCAAGGGCAGTGGTGGGGCCTGCGGCTCGCTGAAATCCTTCAGGTAGCGGGCGAGCGAGGCACTCATCGAGCGTCCCCCTGCCCTGCCGTCGCCTTTCGTTCGAGGCTCGTCATGAGCCTCCCGAAAGCGCAAATCGTCACCGCTGCAATCATCGTATCATCCCGACAAGGTTGCCATTCGTTTGTCCCCGGCGACACAAGACACTTCGCCGGACTTTAGCGGAACGGTAGGAAGTTAAACTTGCGCGAGGATGAAGGGCGGTGGCCGAGTGACCGGCGCCGCGCAGTCTTAACCCTGCCGGAACAACTGCAGGATGTTTTCGGCGTTGGTGTTGGCGATCTGGAGCGACTGGATGCCGAGCTGCTGCTGCGTCTGCAACGCTTTCAATCGTGTCGATTCTTCGTTCATGTCCGCATCGACCAGTCGGCCGACACCCTTGTCGATCACGTCGGTCAAGGAAGCGACGAAGCTTTCCTGCAGATCGATGCGCTTCTGGATCGAGCCAAGGCTCGAAGCGGCGCTCGTCATCGCCAGAAGCTGTTTGTCGAGGAAACGCTCCATCATATCAAGCACCGCGTCGGTGTTCGGCGCCGAGCCCGGGACCATCGTGTTCATCTTTACGACGAGGTCGTTCAGCTTGTTGATGTCGACCGTGGTGACCGACATTCCAAGTTTTCGGTTATTAAGATTGTTCGCCGCGGTCACAACGAAATAATATTTTGTCGTGCCGTCGTCGTGAGCAGGGGTCGTTACCGCCGGTGCCGTAGCCGGATCGGTCGTCGTCACCTGAGCCCACTTGCCTTCCCCGACCTTCAGATAAAAATTGCCGCCAACAGCATAGATGCTCGTGTCGATTGTATTCGTATCCGCGCCCAACGCCATCAATTGGCTTTCGGCGAGAACCGAGACCGCGTAGGACGCGCTCGTTGAACCCATGGTGCCGTTGGAGGTGATCATGTCGACGGCGACTTCGCTCTCGGCGACGAACTTGACGGACGAGTCCAAGATGCCAAGATTGCCGCCGTTGAGATCGAAAAGGACCGTCTTGGAATCAAGCGTATAATCGACGGTCTTGACCGCGACGTCACCGGAGGCGGTGCGGGTAAACGACGCAACCACCTGTTTGACGACCGGTCTTTCCTGAGCGTTGGTACCGCCGTCGCTGATATAGTCCTGAAGCCAGTTCTCGCCGGAGAAGGTCGCCGAGTCCGAGATGCTCTTCAGCTGTTCCTGGAGCTGGGCGATTTCTTCCTGAATCTTGCCGCGGTTGGAGCCGACGCCGTAAGCCGCAACGATCTTGGATTTGATCTCGACAACGGTGTCGATCGCGCTTTCCATTGCCGTGTAGGCTGTGTCCACCTTGGCGGCGCCGAGGCCAAGCGCATCCTGGATGGTCGAGAGCGCATGATTGTCGGAACGCATGGTGGTTGCGATCGACCAGTAGGCGGCATTGTCCGCGGCTGTCTGGACACGCATGCCCGAGGAAACCCGCGCCTGAGTGATTTCCATATTGCGATCGATCGAGCGCAACGTCTGCAGTGCAGCCATAGCGGCGGGATTGGTCAAGATGCTGGTCATCGGCCGTGCCTCGGTCAATTGGTCTGGAAATCCGGAGTACTTCACCGGAAACGACGAGAGGCATCATGCGTACCGCCACTCAGCATCACAGATGCGGGCGGTCTGTCGTTCTTAACAAATCGTTAAATCGACAGTTATCAAACCCGGTCGAGGATTGGCAAGAGGTTAATGAAGTCTTAACGGCCTATCCGACAACGGTGCAGGTTTCGCGCAAGCCACGCCCCAAAACGCGAAAAACCGCGCCTCTTTCGAGACGCGGTCTTCTTTCCAGAATATTTGCTATCACGCCAGCAGAGCAGGACGAAACCGCTCCTAGCCTAGAGCGCCGCTTACTGACGGAAGAGCGACAGAATATTCTCGGAACTGGTATTGGCGATCGAGAGCGACTGGATCGCGAGTTGCTGCTGGGTCTGCAGGGCCTTGAGCCTGGTCGACTCTTCGCTCATGTCCGCATCCACCAGTCGGCCGATGCCGCTGTCGATGGAGTCGGTCAGCTTGGAGACGAAAGCTTCCTGCATGTCGATGCGCTTGTTGATCGACCCAAGTTTTGCCGTTGCGCTGATGAGCTTTTCGAGCTGACCGTCGACGAACGAGTTGAGAGCGGCCATGAGATCGGCGTCGTTGGCCTTGGTCCCCATCCCGAGATAGCTGACACCGTTCGAGTTGCGATAGTCATCAAGCTTGGTGATGTCCAGTTCGGAGATGGAGATGTTAGCGGCGTACTTGATGCCGCCCGTTGCCGTTGCACCGGCCGAGAAATCGTATCCCTTGGTGGTGTAGACAGCGTCGATGTAGGCGCCGCCGACCTTGATGAGATAGGTGCCGCTGGTGCCGGACGTGTAGATGCCATTGGTGTCGCCCTTCATGTAGACGCCGCCGCCGACATCCTTCCAGAGCGCGTCCGTTGCGTAATACGCGGCAGTGTTGATCTTGCCGAAGTAATCCTTGTGGTTGGTCGTGCCATCGTCAAAGTTGATCGCCCGGAAGCCATTGAAGGAATTGCCGTCGAGCAGACCGCCGTGACCGCCGCTCAAGTCGAACAGGACGTTCGTTTCGTTCAGAACGACATCCACCGATTTGACGGCGACGTTGCCGTCGGGATCACGGATGAACGAGCTCACAACCTGCTTGACGACCGGGCTGACTGCGTAGATCACGCCCGTGGTGGGGTTGGAGGCGCCGCCGACTTCGGCCTGCAGCCAGTTTTCACCGGAGAACGAAGCAGAAGAAGTGATGCTCTTCAACTGGTCCTGCAGCTGCGAGATTTCTGCCTGAATCTTCGTCTTGTCGACGCCGGCTTCCGAGGCGGTAACGAGCTTGTTCTTGATTTCCTTTACGACGTCGACAACGCTTTCCATTGCGGAATAGGCGGTATCAACCTTGGCGGCGCCGAGACCGAGGGCGTCTTGGACCGCGGAGAGAGCGCCGTTGTCGGAACGCATGGTGGTCGCGATCGACCAGTAGGCGGCGTTGTCGGAAGCGGTGCCGACGCGCAGGCCGGTAGAAACCCGGTCCTGAGTAGTCTGCATCTGGCCGTCGATGTTACGCAGAGTCTGGAGAGCAGCCATAGCTGCGATATTGGTAAGAATGCTGGTCATTTTGGTTTGCCCCTTGAATGGCTAGATGGAAGGGACATTTCCGGGATTACACCGGTGAACGTTGGCTTGGCCTGATGCCTGTTAACCTTTTCTTCGTCTTGGTTAACCCATCGTTTCGATGAGCTCAGTTAAGGTGGAAATGGTTAACAAAGGTTAAATGGAATTTACGAAAGTTAACAAAAACTACCGGGACATAAAAAAAGCCGCGCCCCAAAAGGGCGCGGCTTCTTTGTGCCGAATGACGCGTCTTATTAGCGGAAGAGCGACAGGATGTTCTGCGAGTCGGAGTTGGCAATCGAGAGCGACTGGATCGCCAGCTGCTGCTGGGTCTGCAGTGCCTTGAGCCTGGTCGACTCTTCGTTCATGTCCGCATCCACCAGTCGGCCGACACCCTTGTCGATCGAGTCGGTGAGCTTGGAGACGAAGTCCGACTGCATCTCGAGCCGCTTCGCAACGGCGCCGAGCTTGGCCGCCCCACTGTTCATCGCTTCCAGCTGACCGTCCACGAACGAGGTCAGTGCCGCCATGATATCTTCATCGGTGGCTTTGGTGCCGAGGCCGAGATAGCTGACACCGCTGGAGTCGCGATAGTCTTCGAGCTTGGTGATGTCGAGGTCGGAAACCGAGATGTCCGAAGCGTACTTGATGCCGCCCGTTGCAGTCGCACCAGCCGAGAAGTCGTAACCCTTGGTCGTGTAGACTGCGTCGATGTAAGCGCCGCCGACCTTGATCATGTAGGTGCCGTTGGAGCCCGAAGAATAGACGCCGTTGGTGTCGCCGCGCATGAAGACGCCGCCGCCGATGTCCTTCCAGACGGAGTTGGTCGCATAATACGACGACGTGTTGATCTTGCCGAAGTATTCCTTCTGGTTCGTCGTGCCGTCGTCGAACTTAATGGCGCGGAAACCGTTGAGGGCGTTGCTGTCGAGCAGGCCGCCGTGGCCGCCGCTCAAGTCGAACAGGACGTTGGTTTCGTCGAGAACAACGTTGATGGACTTGACCGTGACATTGCCCTCGGCATCACGGATGAACGAACCGACGAGCTGCTTGGTGAGTTCGCTGGCGGCGTAGATGATGCCGGTGGTGGCGCTCTGCGAGCCGCCGATTTCGGCCTGGAGCCAGTTTTCGCCGGAGAACGAAGCGGAGGAAGCGATGCTCTTCAGCTGGCTCTGCAGCTGGGTGATTTCTTCCTGGACCTTGGACTTGTCAACGCCCGGTTCGGACGCGGCAACCAGCTTGTTCTTGATTTCGGTGACGACGTCGATCGCCGATTCCATGGCGGAATAGGCAGTGTCGACCTTGGCGGCGCCGAGGCCGAGAGCGTCCTGAACTGCGGAAAGAGCGCCGTTGTCGGAACGCATGGTGGTCGCGATCGACCAGTAGGCAGCGTTGTCGGAAGCAGTGCCTACGCGCAGACCCGACGAAACTCGGCTCTGCGTGGATTCCATATCGGTTGCGATACCGCGCAGCGTCTGCAGAGCAGACATAGCTGCAATGTTGGTAAGAATGCTTGTCATTTTAGGTGCCCCTTGAGTGGCTGATTACGAAAAGGGACATTCCGGATTTCACCGGGAACAGCGGGCAGCATCATGCTTGTTAACCATTTAATTTTCTTGGTTAACTCACTGTTTCGATGCTGTTAGGTAACCGCAATATGGTTAATGAATATTGAAGCCGATCGGGAAATTGAGAAAAGCGATTAGGAAATTAAAAAAAGCCGCGCCCGAATCCGGACGCGGCTCTTTTTTAAGTCCATGGCGTGGTCAGCCTCCGCGCCATTTTCCCTGTGTCGATTAACGGAACAGCGACAGGATGTTCTGCGAGTCGGAGTTGGCAATCGAGAGCGACTGGATCGCCAGCTGCTGCTGGGTCTGCAGGGCCTTGAGCCTGGTCGACTCTTCGTTCATGTCGGCATCCACCAGTCGGCCGACACCCTTGTCGAAGGAGTCCGTCAGCTTGGAGATGAAGTCCGTCTGCATGTCGAGGCGCTTCGATACGGCGCCGAGCTTGGAGGCAGCGCTGTTCATCGATTCCAGCTGACCGTCGACGAACGAGGTCAGTGCAGCCATGAGGTCTTCATCGCTGGCTCTGGTGCCGAGGCCGAGATAGCTGACACCGCTGGAGTCGCGATAGTCTTCGAGCTTGGTGATGTCGAGGTCGGAAACCGAGATGTCCGTCCCGTACTTGATGCCGGCCGTTGCAGTCGCACCAGCCGAGAAGTCGTAGCCCTTGGTGGTGTAAACCGCGTCGATGTAAGCGCCGCCGATCTTGATCATGTAGGTACCGTTGGAGCCCGAAGAGTAGACGCCGTTGGTGTCGCCCTTCATGAACACGCCGCCGCCGATGTCCTTCCAGACAGCGTTGGTTGCATAATACGCCGACGTGTTGATCTTGCCGAAGTATTCCTTCTGGTTCGTCGTGCCGTCGTCGAACTTGATGGCGCGGAAACCGTTGAGAGCGTTGCTGTCGAGAAGACCGCCGTGGCCACCGCTCAAGTCGAACAGGACGTTCTGTTCGTCGAGGAGGACGTTGATGGTCTTGACCGCGACGTTGCCGTCGGCATCACGGATGAACGAACCGACGAGCTGCTTGGTGATTTCGCTGGAGGCGTAGATGATGCCGGTGGTCGCGCTCTGCGAGCCGCCGATTTCGGCCTGCAGCCAGTTTTCACCGGAGAACGAAGCGGAGGAAGCGATGCTCTTCAGCTGGCTCTGCAGCTGGGTGATTTCTTCCTGGACCTTGGACTTGTCGACGCCCGGTTCGGAAGCGGCAACCAGCTTGTTCTTGATTTCGGTGACGACGTCGATCGCCGATTCCATGGCGGCATAGGCAGTGTCGACCTTGGCGGCGCCGAGGCCGAGAGCGTCCTGAACCGTCGAGAGCGAACCCTTGTCGGAACGCATGGTGGTCGCGATCGACCAATAGGCAGCGTTGTCGGAAGCAGAACCGACGCGCAGACCGGAAGAAACGCGGCTCTGCGTGGATTCCATGTCGTTGCTGATGCCGCGCAGCGTCTGGAGCGCAGACATAGCTGCAACGTTGGTGAGAATGCTAGTCATATTGATTGCCCCTTGAATGGCTAATTGTAGGAAGGGACATTCCGGACTTCACCGGGAACAGCGGTCAGCATCATGCTTGTTAACCATTTAATTTTCTTGGTTAACTCACCGTTTCGATGACCAAAGAATGAAGCAATATGATTAAGGAACATTGAAGTGATCCAGAGAATAAAAAGGGCCGCGTCCGAACTCGGACGCGGCCCTTTTTGAAGGTCGATGGCGCGGTCAGCCGCCGCGCCATTTTCCCTGTGTCGATTAACGGAACAGCGACAGGATGTTCTGCGAGTCGGAGTTGGCAATCGAGAGCGACTGGATCGCCAGCTGCTGCTGGGTCTGCAGTGCCTTGAGCTTGGTCGACTCTTCGTTCATGTCCGCATCCACCAGTCGGCCGACACCCTTGTCGATCGAGTCGGTGAGCTTGGAGACGAAGTCCGACTGCATGTCGATGCGCTTCGAGACCGCACCGAGCTTGGCCGCAGCACTGCCCATCGCTTCCAGCTGACCGTCGACGAACGAGGTCAATGCCTGCATGAGATCCTCATCGCTGGCTTTGGTACCCAGACCGAGGTAGCTGACACCGCTGGAGTCGCGATAGTCTTCGAGCTTGGTGATGTCGAGGTCGGAAACCGAGATGTCCGCTCCGTACTTGATGCCGGCAGTTGCAGTCGCACCGGCCGAGAAGTCGTAACCCTTGGTCGTGTAGACTGCGTCGATGTAAGCGCCGCCGACCTTGATCATGTAGGTGCCGTTGGAGCCCGAAGAGTAGACGCCGTTGGTATCGCCCTTCATGAACACGCCGCCGCCGATGTCCTTCCAGACAGCGTTGGTTGCGTAGATCGCCGAGGTGTTGATCTTGCCGAAGTATTCCTTCTGGTTCGTCGTGCCGTCGTCGAACTCGATGGCGCGGAAACCGTTGAGGGCGTTCTGGTCGAGAAGGCCGCCGCGGCCGCCGCTCAAGTCGAACAGGACGTTCTGTTCGTCAAGGACGACGTTGATGGACTTGACCGAGACGTTGCCTTCGCTGTCACGAACGAACGAACCGATGAGCTGCTTGGTGATCTCGGTGCCGGCCTGAATGATGCCGGTGGTGGCGTTCTGAGTGCCGCCGATTTCGGCCTGGAGCCAGTTTTCGCCGGAGAACGAAGCGGAGGAAGCGATGCTCTTCAGCTGGCTCTGCAGCTGGGTGATTTCTTCCTGGACCTTGGACTTGTCGACGCCCGGTTCGGAAGCGGCAACCAGCTTGTTCTTGATTTCGGTGACGACGTCGATCGCCGATTCCATGGCGGCATAGGCAGTGTCGACCTTGGCAGCGCCGAGGCCGAGAGCGTCCTGAACCGTCGAGAGCGAACCCTTGTCGGAACGCATGGTGGTCGCGATCGACCAATAGGCAGCGTTGTCGGAAGCAGAACCGACGCGCAGACCGGAAGAAACGCGGCTCTGCGTGGATTCCATGTCGTTGCTGATGCCGCGCAGCGTCTGGAGCGCGGCCATCGCCGACACGTTAGTGAGAATGCTAGCCATAGTTGATTGTCCCTTTGAACGAAATACATGGAGGGGGACATACCGGACTGTATATATTACCGGCACTTCGGTCCGGCATCATGCCAACTCGGTCTCTTCAATCTGAAGGAACACCAAACCCGTCGTGTGAGCCAAATCTCGCAGCAAATCCTTGCTAAGTTCTTTAAACAGCACGACGACCTGAAAACCGTTCGACCAGTATCATTAACAAACGGTGTACGAAGCGCCCTGACTCCGGGAGGTCGGCTTCATGCAAGCTTGGCTTGCCACGATGCGCGGTGAAGCCGATTTGCCGGGACGCCGGCACAACTTTACTGGAGCGGGAAGCCTTGAAACCCCTGAAGATACAACGGCAATACGTCGCAGCACAAAATCACTTCGACAAAAAAGAATATCACGATGTATTGGGCATCCTGAACAAGCTGCTGGATGTTCACAAGGATCCGAGGCACTACGCACTCCTGGGCGCAACTCTGTTGAAGCTCAAGATGAAGACCGAGGCCGCCCAGGCTTTCCAAATTGCCGGCGAGATGGAATCTCCGCATAAGCTCAAGTACACGCGCGAAGCCATGCGCCTTCATTTCTCCAATAACGACGACATCAACGTCCTGCGCCTCGGTGCGCGCAACCTCAAAGAGGCGATTGCCGATCCGGACATGGCCGTCCTGATGTCCGGCGCTCTGATGCGCCAGGAACTGGAAGGCGCCGAAGCCTTCCGCAATACGCTTGCGAGAAGCGACGAACCGACACACCGCCAGCTCGCAGCCCGCTCGATCCGGCTCCAGGATCGCAGCGACGAAGAGAACAAGTGCATCCTCGAGATCTTCGAAAAAGATCCCGAGGATCGGATCGTGCGCAATTTCTATCTATCAGCCATGAGAGACGCCCTCGATTACGATATCATCCGCAAATACGAGCCTATCCAATTCGAGGAAATCGCCAGAGGCGAATTCGAAGCGATCGCCGACGAGGTGTCGCTCTTCAATCTGCGCTGGTGCGACGATGAAAAGACAAACGCCATCGCTGGCTCCCGGATGGGCGAGAGAAAGCCCAAAAACGCCGCTTCGAAAAGGCACAACATGCCGCACCGCTGGGGCAGCAAGCTGCGCATAGGCTATCTTTCGGCCGACCTTTGGACGGAACACGCCGTCATGAAGGCGCTTCGCGGCATATTGGAATCGCACGACAAGAGTCGTTTCGACGTCACGCTCTTCTGCAACGCTCCTGCCGAGCGGCTGCGCAACGACAACAACGCCATCCGCGAGGAATGGGGTAGAGTTGTCCGGATCCGGGGCATGACGGATGACGAGGCGGCCGAGGCGATCAAGGCCGAGAACATCGACATCCTGGTCGACCTGCAGGGGCATACCGCGGAAAACCGGGTATTCGTGATGAACCGCCAGACCGCACCGGTGCATGCGACCTGGCTCGGCTATCCGGGCACCGTGGTCAACGTCGACATCGACTACCTCATCGCGGACAAAACGGTGGTGCCGGAAAGCTCCTTCCAGCACTACTACGAGAAGGTCTGCTGGATGCCCGAGACGTTCTTCCCGAACGAAGCGGTCCACCGCCCGATGCCGCAGCCGATCGATCGGGCGCTCTGCGACATGCCGCAGGACGCCTTCATCTTCTCGTGCTTCCATAGCCACTGGAAATTCACGCCAGCAACCATCGACCTCTGGGTGCGCGTCCTCAAGGAAACGCCGGAGAGCTATCTATTCCTGATCTGCCGCGAGCGGTTCGGTGCTCGAAAGAACCTGATCAAGGCCTTTGCGGAAGCGGGCATCCCGGAGAGCCGCCTGATGTTCGGCGATCGCGTCAACAACTATGCGGCCTATATCAACCGTATCGGCCTGACCGATCTCGGTCTCGACACCTATCCGTATAACGGCCATACCACGACCTCCGAAAAGCTCTGGGCCGGGCTGCCGATGCTGACCCACAAGGGTAAGAACTTCGCATCACGCGTCAGCGAAAGCCTGCTGAATGCACTGGGCCTGCCGGAAATGGTCGCCGATGATCGGGACGACTTCGTTCGCCGGGCGGTCCATTACTACAACAACCGCGAGGAGCTCGCCGAGGTGCGCAAACGGCTGGAGGCAAACCGCTTCACGCATCCGCTTTTCGACGCGGATCGTTATTGCCGGCATCTCGAGACCGCCTACACGATGATGGCGGACCGGGCGAAGGCCAAGATCAAGCCCGACCACTTCAGCGTCCCGGCCCTTCCCCCGCGGGAAGGCCCGTTCAGCTTCCGCAAAAGCTGATATCCGAACCAAAAAAGAAACGGCGGGAAATTTCCCGCCGTTTCCATTTCAGCAGGTCTGCGTTTAGTTGAAAGAACGAACCAGACTGCCGACCAACAGGTTCCAGCCGTCGATCAGGACAAAGAAAAGGATCTTGAAGGGCAGCGAGATCGATGTCGGCGGCAGCATCATCATCCCCATTGCCATGGTGATTGCAGCGACGATCATGTCGATGACCAGGAACGGCAGGATGATCAGGAAGCCGATTTCGAAACCGCGCCGTATTTCCGAGAGCATGAAGGCGGGGATCAGGACGCGGTAGTCGACGGCCTGCGGCGTGCCGACGGACTGGTTCCGCTCCCGGGCGATTTCGACGAAAAGTTCCAGGTCCTTGTCGCGCGTATTGGCTGACATGAACACCCTGAACGGCTCCGCGATCCGCTGAACCGCCTCCGCCTCGGTGACCCGGTTCTGAAGAAGCGGCTGGACACCCTCGTTCCACGCCCTGTCAAAGGTGGGCGACATGACATAAAACGTCATGAACAGCGCCATCGAGACCAATATCATGTTTGACGGCGCGGTCGACAGGCCCATGCCCGAGCGCAGGATCGAGAAGGCGATCACGATCCGCGGAAAGCTCGTGACCATGATCAGGATGCCGGGGGCGACGGAAAGAACCGTCAACAGCCCGAAAGTCCGGATGATCCACGCGGCTGCAGAACCATCGACCGGCAGATTGAGAAGATCCGCCGGCGATTGCTGGGCGAGCGCGAGCCCGGGTGCCGCCATAAGAGCGACGAACAGGTAGATCAGCCGAATCATGCGATCACGAAGGTCCTTTGCGTCATCTTCGATAGTCACCCTGACCAATGCAGGTCAACACCTGCGGGCCGCGTGCGGGGACTCGTACACAGAAAGGACGCCGCCCTAGCCGAACCACGATGCCTGGGCTGCCAACGCGACCATCATTCAGCTTGGCGCAAGTCTGGTCGCATAGCCTCAATCCAGGAATAGCTAATGGACGTACAGAGCCTGGAAAAGTCCCATGCTGGCTCTGACGTCGATCGGAAGCGCCTCGGAATTCTGCCGCTGAGCGTCCCTTGCTTGCGGCGAACCCGCTGCGTTTTCGAACAAATCAGGTCGAGGAAATTCGGTGTCTTCCATCAAACTCAGCATATGCATCCCCACCTACAACCGTGAGAAACACCTGCACGATTGTCTGGAACGGTGCCATCGCGATTTCCGCTTCGATTTCCCCTATGAGATCGTCATTTCCGACAACGCCTCGACGGACAATACCGGCGCGGTCGCCAAGGAATTCATCGAGCGGGGAATGCCGATCCGCTACGTCAGGGGCGCGGAGAATGTGGGGATGATCCCCAACATGAGCAGCTCCCTGCGGCTGGGACGCGGCGAATACCTCCTCTACCTCGCCGACGACGATCGCCTGATCCCACAGGAAGTCGCCAATATCGTCGCTTACCTCGACGAAAATCCGAACATCACGGTCTGCCATGCGCCGTGGGCGATGTATGACGGCATCAACGAGGTCGAGGGCGGACTGTTCTACACGGTCAACGAAGACAAGGTTTTCCCGCAGAAAAGCTTCGCCGAAGTTTTCAACTATATGTTCCGGGGCCACATCTTCCCTGAAATCGGCATCTACCGCGCCAGCGCTTTCCGGTCCTCATGGGTTCCCAGGGATATCTGCTTCTACCCCTTCCCCATGCTTGCCCACTTCCTGGACCAGGGCGACATCGCCTTCCGGAGAACGCCCTTCTATCGCCAGGTCATCGCATCCAACGTCGAACGCGATCGTGTTCAGGGGGGCGCTCAGATCGCGGCAACAGGATGGGACCAGTATCGCGGTGGCCTGGAATACTTCCTCTACTTCGCATCCAAGCGCGGCAAGGTCGGCACTTCGCCCGACGAACGCGCGACCCAGGAGCATCTCTGCAGAAACTTCACGCTGCAGCGAATGGCCGTCTCGATGCGACTGCTCGTCGGCATGCGCGAATATGTGAAGGCGTACGAAGTCTATACGAGGATGGTCTTCGGGGGATTCGACGAACATCCGGAAGTCATGTCCTTCAAGGAAGGCGGATTGCTCGCAACGGCGCTGCAGACCCTTTCCTGGCAGTTGGGGGTGACCGCGGGCATCGAGAACCTCGTCATCTCCGGATATCCGGACATCGTAACCCTCAAGGAACGACTCCAAAGGGTAAGGTTGCCTTCGCGACTGGAGATCATCGACGAGCCGGTGGAACCTACACCCGCGCAACTCGGGAACACAGCCATCCTGGTGCATCTGCCGGAAGAGCGGGCCCGTTTCGTCGAGATGGGTTATCTGCCCAACCTCGTGTTCGCCCAGGACGATCTGATCAGAACCATTTTGCTTTAGCGCACGAAGGCGTTTAGCCCGATCGCCGGAGAAGCCCCATTCGCATGGTTTGCTGACGGTCGTCGTTCAACGGATAGGCCGTCAGTTACGGAGAGACGGAATTGAAAGCTGTAATTCTCGCCGGTGGGTTGGGAACCCGCATCTCTGAGGAGACGCATCTCAAGCCCAAGCCGATGATCGAAATCGGCGGACGGCCGATCCTCTGGCACATCATGAAGCTCTACTCCGCCCATGGCGTGAACGAGTTCATCATCTGCTGCGGATACAAGGGCTACGTCATCAAGGAGTATTTCGCGAACTACTTCCTGCACATGTCGGACGTCACCTTCGACATGGCCTATAACGAAAAGCAGGTCCATCGCCGCAGCGCCGAGCCTTGGAAAGTCACGCTGATCGATACCGGCGAAGCGACGATGACCGGCGGTCGCCTGAAACGCGTCTCCGAATATCTGCGCAACGAGGAAAGCTTCTGCTTCACCTATGGCGACGGCTTGAGCGACGTGAACATCACCGAGCTCGTCAAGTTCCATCGTTCGCACGGCAGGAATGCGACGGTTACCGCGGTGCATCCGCCGGGCCGTTACGGCGCGCTCGAACGTTCCGGCAACCAGGTCACCGGCTTCGTGGAAAAACCGCGCGGAGACGGCGGGATGATCAACGGCGGCTTCTTCGTGCTTTCGCCGAAATGCATCGACCTCATCGAGGGCGACAACATTCCGTGGGAGTCTGCGCCGATGGCGAACCTTGCCACGATGGGCGAATTGATGGCCTACGAGCACGAAGGTTTCTGGCAGCCGATGGACACGCTGCGGGAAAAGAACCTTCTCGAAGACCTCTGGGCCTCCGGAAAAGCGCCATGGAAAATCTGGCCGTGAGCGGCGGGGCTCGTCCGGACCACGGTTTCTGGGCGGGTAAACGCGTTGTTCTGACAGGGCATACCGGCTTCAAGGGAGCGTGGCTTTCCATCTGGCTCGGACGTCTCGGCGCCGAGGTCACCGGCATTGCCCTGCCGCCCGAAACCCAGCCCAGCCTCTTTGCACTCGCGCGGCCTGACCTCAAGGAAAGCCATTTCCAGGATATCCGCGACGCCGCCAAGCTTGCCGAACTGGTACACTCCGCCTCGCCCGAAATCGTGATGCATCTCGGCGCCCAGGCACTGGTGCGCCCGAGTTATCAGGATCCGCTCGGCACGTTTGCGACCAACGTGCTCGGAACGGCCAACCTGCTCGAGGCGGTCCGCTCGGTTCCGTCGGCGCGCGTGATCGTCGCGATCACCACCGACAAGGTTTACCGCAACCTCGAACACGCCTTCCCTTACCGGGAGACGGACCATCTCGGCGGGCATGATCCCTACAGTGCCAGCAAGGCGGCGTCCGAGATCGTCATTGCGAGTTATCGCGATTCGTTTCTGCGCGAAAAAGGCGTGGCGGTCGCCAGCGCCCGGGCCGGCAATGTGATCGGCGGCGGCGACTGGTCGGCCGACCGTCTGCTCCCGGATGCGGTGCGCGCCTGGCAGTCCGGTAATACCCTCAGTGTCCGGCGGCCGGAGGCAAAGCGCCCCTGGCAGCACGTGCTCGAACCGCTCTCTGCCTATCTCGTACTTGCCGAACGGTTGTGGGGCGATCCCGCGATTGGAGATGCCTTCAATTTCGGCCCGATCAGCCACGAGGCCGCGCCGGTGCGCCAGGTGATCGAGATCGCCCGCACATCCTTCGGCCGCGGCGAGGTGCAATATGGCGACGGCACTGAAGGACCGCACGAAGCGGGCTGGCTTGCCTTGGAAACGGCCAAGGCGCGGCATATGCTCGACATCGAACCGCGCTGGTCGTTGGCGGAGGCTGTCGACCGGACGATGAAATGGTATCGTGCGCAAAATGACGGCGCCGACGCACGCGCCCTCTGCGAAGCCGAGATCGCCGAATACGAGGCACGCCCTTGAGCCGCTTCACCGTCACCGATCTGCCGCTTACCGGCCTGAAGCTCGTCGAACGCCAGAACCTCGGTGATTCGCGCGGCTTCCTGTCGCGCATGTTCTGCGACGACGAGCTGGCGCCGGCAGGCTGGGCAAAGCCGATCGCCCAGATCAACCTGACGGTGACGGCGCGCCAGGGCACGGTGCGCGGCATGCATTTTCAGCATCCGCCGCATGCGGAGATGAAACTGGTCAATTGCCTGCGCGGCGCGGTCTTCGATGTCGTGGTGGATCTCAGATCCGGTTCCCCGACCTTCCTGAAGTGGCATGCCCAGGAGCTTTCCGCGGAGAACCGCCGCTCGCTGCTGATCCCGGAAGGGTTCGCGCATGGCTTCCAGGCGCTGACCGACGACTGCGAACTCCTCTATTTCCATTCGATGCCCTACGCATCCGGTTCGGAAGGTGCGCTGAACGCGCAGGATCCGGTTCTCAACATAAGCTGGCCGCTGGAGATCACCGAAATGTCGGATCGGGATCGCGGTCATTCCCTCCTGACATCACAATTCACGGGACTGACGCCATGAACTGCCGCCACTGCGGTACCGCACTTCGCTGCGATTTCCTGGACCTCGGCTTCGCGCCGCCGTCCAATGCGTATCTGACCGCCGAGGATCTCTCCAGGCCGGAAGTCTATTTTCCCTTGAGGCTGCAGGTCTGCGAGGAATGCTGGCTGGTTCAGACCGAGGACTATGCCTCGGCCGAATCGCTCTTCAGCGCCGAATATGCGTATTTCTCCAGCGCATCGACGAGCTGGCTCGCCCATGCAGCCCGTTATGTGGAGATGATCACCTCCCGTCTCGGCCTCGGCAAGGACAGCATGGTCATCGAGGTCGCCTCGAACGACGGCTATCTCTTGAAAAATTTCGTCAAGGCCGGCATACCCTGCCTCGGCGTCGAGCCGACGGCGAGCACTGCCGAAGCTGCCGAGGCGCTCGGCATTCCGGTTCGCCGGGAGTTCTTTGGGGAGGCGCTCGGCGAGCAATTGGCCGGCGAAGACAAGGCTGCCGATCTCATCCTCGGCAACAATGTCTATGCCCATGTGCCCGATATCAACGATTTCACGCGCGGCCTGAAGGCAGTGCTGAAGGCCGGCGGCACGGTGACGCTCGAATTTCCGCATGTCATGCGGCTCATCGAGCACAACCAATTCGATACGGTCTATCACGAGCACTTCTCCTATCTCTCCCTCTTCACGGTCGGGAAAATCTTCGAAGCGGCGGGCCTGCGCGTTTTCGACGTCGAGGAATTGCCGACCCATGGCGGCAGCCTGCGCGTCTATGGCTGCCATCAGGGTGATTCGCGCCAGGCAACCGAAGCCGTCACCGCGTTGCTGGGCGAAGAACAGCGCCGCGGCCTTCAGACGCCGGCGATCTATGCCGACTTCCAGGCCAAGGCCGAAAAGGTCAAGAACGATGCGCTCGCCTTCCTGCTGGACGCAAAGCGCGAGGGTAAGTCGGTGGCGGCCTATGGCGCCGCGGCCAAGGGCAACACGCTTCTGAATTTTGCCGGCGTCAAGCCGGACCTGCTGCCCTATGTCTGCGATGCCGCAGCCGCCAAGCAGAACAAGTTCATGCCGGGCAGCCATATCCCGATCCTGCATCCTGACGAGATCGTCGCGCGCCGGCCGGACTATGTGATGATCCTGCCCTGGAACATCGCGACCGAAGTCCGCCAGCAGCTGGCTTCACTTGCCGATCAGGGCACCAGGTTCGTAACCGCCGTGCCGGAATTGAAGATCATATGACGCCACTCGTGCTGCTCACCGGGGGAACAGGTTTTGTCGGCCGGCAGGTGTTGCGGGCGCTGACCGAATCCGGTGCGCGCGTCCGGGTAATCTTACGCGAAGGATCGGCGGAAAGCGGGCTTGGCGATCTCTCGGCTGTCGAGAGCATCGTGCGGACGCCGGACCTGTTCCGCGAGCCGGTCGAGTGGTGGGCGAAGACCCTCGAAGGGGTCGATACGGTCGTGCATGTCGCCTGGTATGCCGAGCCCGGCAAATACCTGCAGTCGCCGGAAAACATCGTCTGCCTCGAAGGCACGTTGCGGATGGCGCAGGGTGCAGCGCTTGCCGGCGTCAAACGGTTCGTTGGCGTGGGCACATGTTTCGAATACGACCTCTCGGCGGGCATGCTCGCCACCGACACGCCGCTTCGCCCGATCAGCCCCTATGCCGGCGCCAAGGCTGCGGTGTTTATGGCCCTGTCGCAGTGGCTGCCGCTGCACCGGATCAGCTTTGCCTGGTGCCGGCTCTTTTATCTTTTCGGCGAAGGCGAGGACGAGCGACGGCTGTTTCCCTACCTTCGCGCACAGCTCGCCGCCGGCAAACCGGTGGATTTGACCAGCGGCAACCAGATTCGCGACTTCCTGGACGTTCGGGAAGCAGGAAGGCAGATCGCCGATATCGGACTTGGCGACAGAACGGGAGCCACCAATATCTGTTCCGGAATTCCGGTCACGGTGCGGCAGATAGCCGAGCGATTGGCCGACGAGTATGGTCGCCGCGATCTCCTGCGATTCGGCGTCCGTCCCGACAATCTGGTGGATCCTCCCTGCGTTGTGGGATTAACGAGGTGATGACATGACGACGAAAGATACCCTGCTGCTTTACGAACAGCCGCAGTTGCCGACCTTCCAGAACCGCGTTTATCCCACGGCAGCGGAAGCCAAAGGCTGCGCCAAGGGCGATATCCGCCTGGTGCAGGACATGAAGACGGGCCTCGTCTACAACGATGCGTTCGACCCGAAGCTCATGGACTACGACGGCAACTACAATAACGAACAGGGTGTCAGCCGGCACTTCCACCAGCATCTGGAAATGGTGGCTGGCATCGTCGAGCGGACGATGGGCCGTGAGAACCTGGTCGAGGTCGGCTGCGGCAAGGGCCTCTTCCTCGAGATGCTGCTTGAAAAAGGTTTCGACCTCACCGGCTTCGACCCCACCTACGAGGGCACGAACCCGCGCGTGAAGCGGCATTATTTCGAGGCCGGCGTCGACGTCCAAGGCGAGGGGTTGATCCTTCGCCACGTGCTGGAGCATATCCAGGACCCATATGATTTTCTCGTCGAGCTCTGCAAGGCGAACGGCGGCAAGGGCCGCATCTATATCGAAGTGCCTTGCTTCGACTGGATCATGGAACATCGCGCCTGGTTCGACGTGTTCTACGAGCACGTCAATTATTTCCGCCTGTCCGATTTCCATCGGATCTTTGGCAATGTCATCGAAAGCGGTCGGGTTTTCGGCGGCCAGTACCTTTATGTGGTGGCCGAGCTGGACTCGTTGCGGCCGCCGGTGCGTGAAGAAACCGATCGCGTCGCGTTTCCCGCCGACTTCACCCGCACGCTGGGCGACCGAATTGCAGCCGGCGACAGTTCGGCGATCTGGGGCGGCGCGTCGAAGGGGGTGACCTTCTCGCTGCTGAAATCCCGTCAGGGGCAGCCGGTCGACATGGTCATCGACATCAATCCCGCCAAGCAGGGAAAATTCCTGCCGGCAACCGGCCTGATGGTGCAATCGCCGGAGCACGCACTGGCGAAACTTCCCCACGGCTCAACCATTTACGTCATGAACTCCAATTATCTCGAGGAAATTCGAATGCTGTCTCACAACGCTTACACCTATGTGGGGATCGACAATGAGTGATTTCACCAAGGAAGTTGAAGCCCGCGTCGCGGCCGTCCCTGGAAACAAGGAGCTGAACGACAGCGCCGCGCAGTTCATGCGCACGTCGATCGCCTCGCAATATTCCTACAACTATTTCTGGCTCGGCCGACCGATCATCCAGTATCCGCAGGACATGGTCGCCATGCAGGAGCTGATCTGGACGGTAAAGCCCGACCTGATCATCGAAACCGGCATCGCCCATGGCGGCTCCCTCATCCTCAGCGCCTCGATGCTGGCTTTGCTGGAACTGTCGGAAGCCGCGGAAAAGGGCGAGGTCGTCGATCCGGCCAAGCCGAAGCGCAAGGTTCTCGGCATCGACATCGACATCCGCCCCCATAACAAGCAGGCGATCGAGGCTCACCCGATGGCATCCCGGATCGAAATGATCCAGGGCTCCAGCATCGCGCCCGAGATCATGGATCAGGTCCGCAAGGTCGCCGCCGGTTATTCGCGCATCCTCATCAGCCTCGACAGCAACCACACGCATGAGCACGTTCTCGAGGAACTCAAGCTCTATGCCCCGCTCACCAGCGTCGGCAGCTATTGCGTCGTGTTCGACACCGTCGTCGAGGATCTGCCGAAGGAACTGGCCGGCGATCGTCCCTGGGGACCGGGCGACAATCCAAAAACGGCCGTCTTCGAATATCTGAAGACCCATCCGGAATTCGAGATCGACAAGTCGGTCGAGAACAAGCTGCTGATTACCGTCGCCCCGGACGGCTTCCTGAAGCGCCTACGCTGAACGAACAGACCCTCCCTTCCGGCAAAACCGGAAGGAGGGTCGCGACTGGACAGAGATTCGAGCAAACAAAAAAAGCGGCCATTTGGGCCGCTTTTTTTCGTGGTTGTCTTTGAAACCTGCCGCTACTCGATCACGAAGGAGCGGAACATCACCTTGGCAACCTTGCCCTGCGAGCGAAGATCGACGCGTTCCTTGATATCGTCCTTGAGATACTGGAAGCCCCGCGGACCCTCGATCTGCTGCAGCGAAACGGTGCGCATGTAGGCGAGGATATCCTGGTGGATATTTTCCGCGAGTGCCAGTTCCGGCGGCCCCGTGAACGCAAGCGCGACTTCGAGCCGGATCCAGTTTTCGGACGGATAGGCGAGATTGGTGGTGATCGGCTCAAGGAGAACGACGCCGTTGGCCGCGGTGGAAATATGGGGAAGCCCCTCTTCCTTCTCGCCGGCCTTGCCGTGTTCGCCGCCGGCTGCCGCCGTCTCGTGCTTCTGCGCCGCGTTCGGATCCTTCGGCGCGATCATGCCGCCGACGACCCAGCCGCCACCGGCGCCGATCACGGTCAGGATCGCGACGCCCGCGACGACCATGATGGTGCCGTTCTTCTTTTTCTTAGCGTCGGCCGCCTGTGCTTCATCCGCCATGGTCTTCAAACCTTCACATCAAGAGACCTTCGCCCAGGTCCATCAGAAGGGCGAGAACATATCGACGACCTGCTGACCGACCGGCGGCTGCTGGACTTCCGTCAGGCGGCCACGGCCACCGTAGGAGATGCGGGCCTCGGCGATCTTGTCATAGGAGATCATATTGGTGGAATCGACATCCTGCGGCCGGACGATACCGGCAACGTTCAGAATGCGGATTTCGTGGTTGACGCGTACTTCCTGCGAGCCGCTGATCAGAAGATTGCCGTTTTCGAGAATGCCGGTCACGACGGCAGCCACGAGCAGCTTCAGGCTTTCGGCACGCTTGGTCGTTCCCTTGCCCTGCGAATCCGTGCTCGAATCGGTACCGAGATCGCCGGTCGTGCCCGCCTTCGGAGTCCAGCCGAACAGGTTGCTGAGGTTGGCACCCCAGGTCAGGCTGGTCGAATTCGTGCGGTTGCGTTCCGTCTCGTTGTCGAACGACGCCTTGTCGTTGATCTTGATATCGACCGTCAGGATGTCGCCTACATTCAAAGCGCGCGAATCCTTGAAAAGCGCGGCCTGATTGTCGCTCCAGAGCGAATAGCCGCTGGCCATCTGCCGCGGCTGCTTCGGATAGGACGACATCTGCGGCGCCTGCGCATATTGCAGGCCGCTGCCGATCGGGCTCATGGCCGGCGCATTGCCGATCTCCTTGATCGTCTGGCTCGAACAACCAGCCAGGAACAGAACGGCCATGATGGCGGGAATGCGTTTCGTCATGAGGGCACTTTCGGAACATTGGGAGCGCGTGCTTTCGACGTATTGGGGTCGGAAGCGCTTGAGATGATCGTGGAGATCATGCCGGCCTTCTGCGGGTCCATTTCCGCGAGGAAAAGGGCCGACTGGCGGGCCGGAAGCTGCATGATGATCGCGGCTGCGACCTCCATGTTCATTTCTCCGAGCTGCGGTGCTGCCGCATCCGGTTTCATGGTCTTGAAGATATCGACCAGGCCGGCCTGCGCGCGCGCCAGGAAGTCGTTGCGGCGCTTCAGCCAGTCCTGATATTCGGCGGTACGATCCTGGAGGGCCTTGATGCGGTCGTCGACCTCGGCCTGCAGCTTTTCAAGCTCCTGCTTCTGCAGGAGATAACGCTGATCGCGCGCGGCATCGGCGATATTGGTGCAGAATTTCTGGATCTCGTCGCTGGTCGACGCTTCGTTGACCGGCGGCGGCTGCTGTGCGCCGACCTGGGAAACCAGCGTCAGGACAGCGGCAGCGGCGAGGACGCGGCGCGCCAGCGTTTTGGATACGGAAATGGTGAATAGCGTCTCGGTCATTGCAGGACGAGCTCCGCTTGAAGGGCGCCAGCGGACTTGATGCCTTGCAGGATGGCGATGATGCCGTCCGGCTTGACGCCGATGCTGTTGAGACCGGCGACCAAGGTCCGCAGATCCGGACCGTTGAGGAGCGCGACCTGGCCGCCGTCCTTCATCGCCATGATATCCGTCTGGGGCTGAACCGCCGTCTCGCCACGTGAGAAAGGTTCGGGCTGGATCACCTGCGGGGTCTCCGTGACCTGCACCGTCAGCGTCCCGTAGCTCACGGCAACGCGCGAGATCTTGACATCCGCGCCGATGACGATCGTGCCGGTTCGTTCATTGACGACGACCTTGGCCGGCGTATCGGTTTCGACCACGAGGTTCTCGATCTCGGCCATCAGGCGTGTCAGATCGGCGGACTTCGGCTTTTGAACGATCACTTCCTGGCTGTCGCGGGGTTCTGCGATCGGGCCGCCGTACCGGCGGGCCGCGAAGCTGTTGACGATGTCGGAGACACGCACCGCGGTCGAGAAGTCCGGGTTGCGGAGCTGCAGGACGAGGTTCACAGAGTCCTTGAACTTCGAGGGCAATTCACGCTCGACGATCGCGCCGTTCGGAACGCGGGCCGCCGTCGTCACACCTTCGGTCAATGTGGCCGCCTGGCCCTGGGCCGAGAAGCCGGACACGACCAGCGCCCCCTGGGCCACGGCGTAGATTTGGCCGTCGGCGCCGGAAAGCGAGGTCATGACCAGCGTGCCGCCGCGCAGAGAGGTCGCATCGCCAAGCGAGCTGACCGTGACGTCGATGCGACTGCCGGGGCTGGCAAAGGGAGGCAGGTTGGCCGTGACCATGACGGCCGCGACGTTCTTGGCGTTGGACTGGCTGCCCTGGGTTGAGATGCCGAGGTTCTGCAGCATCGCCTTCATCGACTGGTCGGTGAACGGAGACGAGCGCAGGCTGTCGCCCGAGCCCTGAAGACCGACGACAAGGCCGTAGCCGATCAGCTGGTTGTCGCGGCCGGCCTGCAGGGACGCGATGTCCTTGATACGGGCGGTGACGACATAGGGACCGTCGGCGGACGCCGGGGCGCCGCCCAGGAGGGAGCCGATCACGGCAAGCGTGAGGAAGAGACGGGTTCTCATTTCGCCATCACCTGGATCGTCCCATCGGCCATGACGGTACCGCTGACCGTGACACCCGAATCGATGTTGCGCACACGAATGACATCCCCGACAGCCGCGTTCTCAAGCGGCGCGCCGGAGGCCGAAATCGTCATGGCGCCGATGGTGAAGGTCAGGCGGACCGACTTGCCGCGAGTGACCGCGAAGGCTTCGCGAAGGGCCGAAACCGGAACGGTGCGCCCAGCCAGCAGCGTGCGCTTTGCCACCATGCCCACGACCTCCTCGGTCCTGCGGGCATAGTCGCCGCCCAGATTCGGATTGGTGACCTGCACCTCCTCGACCCTGCCCTCGGTGATCTCTTCGCCGGGATAAATGGTCTGGACCGGCACCACGGCCGTCCCCATACCGGCGAGCACCGGCGAGCCGGTTGCGGCAAGAAGAGCTGTCAGGAGCCGCAAGCCAAGCCTGGCGCCAATCGCATTTTTCCGGCGAAACTTCATGTCTGCCCGTCTCCTGGTTATTATTTCAGGTTCTTGCTGACGATCGTAGCCATCTCATCGGCGGTGGTGATGACCTTGGAGTTCATTTCGTAGGCGCGCTGTGCGGAGATCAGATCGGTGATCTCCCGGACGGCGTCGACGTTCGAACTCTCCAGATAACCCTGCTTCAGATAACCGAAACCAGGATCCTCGGGGGCTGCCACGATCGGTTCGCCGGATGCGGCGGTCTGCGCAAACAGGTTGTCGCCGAGCGGCTGAAGGCCGGCCTCGTTGACGAAGTTTGCGGTGGTGAGCTGGCCGATCTCGGTGAAATCCGGGGAATTGCCGATGCGGACCATGACCTGACCCGTACGGGTGATCTTGGTTTCGCTGACGTCTGCCGGGAAAGTGATGTTCGGCACGACGGCATAACCGTCGATCGTGACCAGCTGGCCGTCGGCGTTCTTGTTGAAGGCGCCGGCGCGGCTGTAGAGCGTCTGGCCGTCCGGGGTCTGGATCTGATACCAGCCGCGGCCGACGATCGCCACGTCGAGATCGTTCTCGGTGTGGGTCAACTCACCCTGGGTGTGGATGTTGCGGACAGCCGAGGTCTGCACGCCGAGACCGATGTTCGCGCCTTCCGGCACGATCGCCTGGTTGGCGCGGTTCGGCACGCCCTGGGCGCGCTCGCTTTGATAGAGAAGATCGGAAAACTCGGCGCGGGCGCGCTTGTAACCGGTCGTGTTGATGTTCGCGATATTGTTCGCGATGACTTCGAGATTGGTCTGCTGGGCATCCATGCCCGTTGCTGCGACGGAAAGCGCTCTCATGTCTTCGTCCTCAAACTCTAGATCTGCATTTTCGTGACTTCGAGATAGGCGGAGACGATCTTGTCGCGCAGCGCCATGGCGGTCTGGAGCGACTGCTGCGCTTCAAGAACCGCGTCTACGACTTCACGGGTATTGGCCTTGCCCTGGATGGCCTTGAAGGACATCGATTCCGCACCCTTCAGGCTGTTCATCGTGTCCGTCGCCATGTTGGCCATGATGCTGCCGAAATCCATGCCGGTGTTCTGGCCCGGCGTCGTCGCGATGCCGCCGGCGAGCGTGGAGCTGCTTGCGGAACCGACCTCGTCGAGGCCGTTGGTCAGCGAGAGGGAGCTAAGGTTTTGAATCTTGTCGATCATTGTCCGGCCTTCAGAAGGTCAATCGTCGCTGCGATCAGTTCGCGCGTCTGCTTGATGGTCTGGATGTTTGCGTCATAGGAACGATTGGCTTCGCGCATGTCACCCATCTCGATCAGCATGTTGACGTTGGGCATCTTGACCATGCCCTTGGCATCGGCGGCCGGGTGGTCCGGATCATATTCCTCGATGAACTTGGAGCTGTCGTTGCCGAGCTTCTTGATCTCGACCACGTCCACGCCGCTTGCCTTGTCCAACTCCGAGCCGAAGGTGATCGTCTTGCGGCGGTAGGGGTCGGCACCGGGCGTGTCGCCGGTGGAGCGGGCGTTGGCGATGTTTTCGGAAACGATGCGCAGACGTGTCGACTGCGCCTCCATTCCCGATCCAGCGATCTTCAGGGAGGCTGAAAGCGGATCCATTTGCTTACCTCTTAACTAACGTCAGCATCATGCTGTGAAACGATTTCACTAGTCCTGTGCTCAATTCGTATTGGCGTTTGATTTCACCCGTCTTCGTCAGCTCATCGGCCAGCGAGACGGTATTTCCGGATTCCTGGACGCCGATTTCCTCGTTCAGCTCCGATGCCTTGATGTCGATCTCATCGCTGAGGTCGTTGCTGGCGAAATGGCCCGGATTGGTGCGGGCCATCGGAACATGCGTGCGGTCCAGCACCGAATCGAAAGGCGTGATGTCCTTCGCCTTGAACTTCGGCGTGTTGGCATTCGCGATGTTGCCCGCAACGACTTCCTGGCGCACCGAAAGCCAATCGGCCTGACGGGATGCCATTTCGAACAATTGAATCGGTTGCATAGGCTTGTCTCCATCTTCTGTCCGGAAACTATGCCAGTAACCTTGCGTCGGACTTACGGGCGAGCACTCCCGCCCGTGTCCTGATAAACTTCTCCACTGGAAGTAATGATCACCCACTTGCCGCCGCGTTGTTCGAGCGTGGCGAGCTTGCTGTTGTCGGGCAGAACCGAGCCGACCCGAACCATGTACATGCCGGAGCCGTCCTCGATGAGCGCGCGGCCGTTGGCGACGTGAAGCAGCCGGAAATTGCCCCGGCCCGGAAAGGGCTGCTCTTCCTGCAGATTGCCGTCCTTGCGCGTTTCGCCGAGGGCCGACGTGGTGGCCGTGGTCAACGCGTCCATCGGTTCGACAGGCTTCGGCCAATCGTCCTTGGTACTGTCGGTCATGGCGAGAGGCGACACGGTGACGACCGAGCGGGCGGCGCCCGGTGGCAGATCGCGCGTGCGGCCGAGCGCTTCCGTCCGGATGCCGAACTTGTCGGCATTCAGGAAGACGTACCAGGGAAAGAAGGCGGAGGCTGCGGCGAGCGTGATGCCCGTCGCGACCAGGATCTTGTCGCCCAATCGCGAGCGAGCCTCTTCCGATTGAGCTGCCGCTTCCTGGTTGTTCTTTTCGCTCATCGAATAATCACCTTCTGGCTATGGCCGACTGCGGATTGCCCTGCCCTGCCGCCGCACGCAGCGCATTGGCCAGATCCGCGTAAGCGTCGAGCGCCGGCTTTTCCCCCGGCGTCTGCTTCAAGACTTCATAGATGACAGGCACCTGCTTGATCGCCATGTCGAGATCCGGATCGCTGCCGGCGCGATAACCGCCAATCAGGCGCAGGTCGCGGGTTTCCTCATAGCGGTGCACCAGCGATTTCAGGCGCGACACCAGCTTTTCCTGATCCTCGGTCCAGGCCTTGCGGGCAAGACGCGAGATCGAGGAGAGCGGATTGATCGGCGGGTAACGGCCCTCATCGGCAAGCGAACGCTCGAGAACGATGTGACCGTCGAGAATGCCGCGGGTCGAATCGGCGATCGGGTCGTTGTGATTGTCGCCATCAACGAGGATCGAGATGATCGCGGTGATCGTACCCGTTCCTTCGACGCCCGGGCCGGCGCGTTCAAGCAGGCGCGGCAGCTCGGTGAAGACCGACGCCGGATAACCGCGGGCGATCGGCGGTTCGCCGGCCGCAACGGCGACTTCGCGGATCGCGTGGGCAAAACGGGTGACGCTGTCGGCGATGAACAGGACGTTGTCGCCCTGGTCGCGGAAATGTTCGGCGATGGTAATCGCCACCAGCGGCGCCATCTTGCGCAGCATCGGGCTTTCGTCACTGGTAGCGACGACGGCGATCGATTTCGACATGTGCTCGCCGAGCGTATCCTCGATGAATTCGCGCACTTCGCGGCCGCGCTCGCCGACCAGCGCGATCACCACCTTGTCGAAGGAGTCGGCTCTGGCGAGCATCGAGAGAAGCGTCGACTTGCCGACGCCCGAGCCGGCGAAAATGCCGAGACGCTGGCCGAGGCAGAGCGGCGAGAAGATGTCGATTGCCCGGACCCCGGTCCTGAAACCCTTTTCGACGCGGCTGCGCGTCATCGAAGGCGGAGCGGTATTGGCGATCGAACGCGGATGAAGACCGCGCCCGACCGGACCCTTGCCGTCGATCGGTTCTCCGAGCGAATTGATCGTGCGTCCACACCAGCTATTGTCCGGCGCCACGCGGAAGGCGCCCTTGCGGATTACCGTATCGCCGATGCCGATCGGCTCGCCGGGTTCGATGGGGCAGACGTAGATGATGTCCGGCTCCACGCGAACCACTTCGCCGAGATGGATGCCGGTCGCGCTGCGATGGGCGACGAACTCGCCAAGCCGCACGTGTTTCGACAAGCCCGCGACGGTATAATGTCCTGCGGCGATGGTCCTGACATGACCACCGTGGGCGACCGAGAAGGCCGGATCGGAATAACGTGCCGAAAGGCCGGCAAGCTGGGCCAGCTTGCCGCCGTTGACTGCATCGAGGATAGCCGCTTCCATCATGGTGGGCCCTCTTTCCTATCGTTTAAGCGTTGGAGCCGCCGAGTGTCTTGATCGCATCGTCCAGCGAGGTCTCGCTGTCGCGCATCAGCGACGAGATGCTTTCGAAAGCGCGATTGACCTGGATCAGCTGGGTCATTTCACGGATGCCGTTGACGTTCGCCCCTTCGAGGTAACCCTGAACGACGGAGTTCTCGATACCCTCGAGCACCGGCTGCGGGGTATCGACGGTGATGACGCCGGAGTTGTCGTGGCGGACGAAGCCCTTCGTGACGTCAGCCGTGAACAGACCGAGGCTGGCGACCGGCTGTTCGTTCTGCCGGATGATACCGTCGGAGCCGACAGTCGGAGGGCCGCCGTCGCGGTTGAGCTGGATCGGGGCACCACCGGCATCGAGAACCGCATAACCGCGGATCGAACGGAGCTGGCCGAGCTCATCCATCGTGAAACGGCCGTCGCGGGTCAGCACCTGGCCACCGGGCGTATCGATCGCAAACCAGGCATTGCCCTTGATCGCGAAATCGAGCGGGTTGCCTGTGCGCTGCATTTCGCCGGTCCGGGTCGACAGATAGTCGTTGCCCTGGGTGACGAACGCGACCTTTGCACCGATATCGTTCTGGGTCTTGCTCAAGACCTCGTCGAACTTGACCTCCGTGGAACGGAAGCCGACGGTGTTCATGTTGGCCATATTGTCGGCGATCGTGTTCAAGCGGCGCTCGAGCGCGATCTGGGAAGAGATGCCGACGTAAAGTCCGGACTGCATATCATTTGCCTCCGAGTTTCAGGTTATTGATCGAGATCAGAAGATCCGTGGAAATTCCGCTCGAAGATGGGGAATTGAAGACGGCGAGCGGATCGTAGCTCTCGGTGGGATTGCTGATCTCCCACATCGCCGTGAACCGCTCGAGAAATTTGTTGACCTTGGCCGGGTCCTGGAAATCCGCGATCTTGACCGTGTCTTCGATGTATTTGGCCTGGCGGTCGAGGTCGGCGCCGATCATCTCAGCCGACATGCCAAGCGCGGTGCGCATGACTTCCGAAAGCGCATCGTCGGCAAGAACTTCCATGCCGGATTTGATCGTTGGGGCGGTGCGCTCGAAATAGAGCGCCAGCCGGACGCCCATGTTGTCGACGCCCGCATCCTCTTCCAGCGTCTGGCGCTGGAACTTGTCGACGACGCCCTTCTGGGCCCTGTCGAAGGAGGTGGCGGTGGTGCCGAAGGCGGCAAAATTCAGGGATTCGGCGAGCTGCGAATAGCGACTGTCGGAGAGCTGGTTGGCAAAATCTGCCTTGTTGTCGGTGCCCTCCGTCAGGACCTTGCGGATGAAGGCCTTGGCATAAGCCATGTCCTCGAGACCGTGAGCCTTCAGCGCGTAATTATAGATGCGCGTATCGGCCATGAAGTCGTCGATGGTTTTGATGCTGCCGATCTTGGAGAGGTAATATTCGCTCTCGCGCGCAACTTCCGGCTTTTCGGCGACGCGTTCCAGCGACTTCGACATGTCGCGGCTGATCATTGCGTAGCTGGTATAGGTCGTGATCACGATAGCTCTACCTAAGTCCGCGGAAGCGGCGGACGTCGCTGCGGAGCGGGCAATCCGGTCCGATCGTCGGCAGAACTAGGCTCGAAGACTTGTGCGAAGCTGTTCCGAACCCGCTTTCGTTGACGTCTCCACAGCCAGCCTCACGCAAGCCAGACGCCTTATCCCCAAGACAAACGAAAACGATCCGGCACAGGTACGCGATGAATATTATTATCGGCTTTGTCATCACCGTTGGCTGTATTCTCGGTGGCTTCATGGCCATGGGTGGCCACATCGACGTCCTCATCCAGCCCTATGAGCTTCTGATCATCGGTGGCGCCGGCCTCGGCGGCTTCATCATGGCCAACCCGATGAAGGTCGTGAAGGATAGCGGCAAGGCGCTCGGAGAGGCCTTCAAGAACACCGTACCGAAAGAGCGGAACTATCTGGACGTTCTCGGCGTGCTTTATTCGCTGATGCGCGACCTCAGAACCAAGTCGCGCAACGAAATCGAGGCGCATATCGACAATCCGGAGGAATCGCCGATCTTCCAGACCGCTCCGACGGTCCTGAAGAACAAGGAACTGACCGCCTTCATCTGCGACTACGTGCGCCTCATCATCATCGGCAATGCCCGCTCCCACGAGATCGAGGCGCTGATGGATGAAGAAATCAACACCATGTTCTCCGACAAGATGAAGCCCTATCACGCGATCACTGCGATGGGGGACTCGTTCCCGGCCATCGGTATCGTCGCCGCCGTTCTCGGGGTTATCAAGGCGATGAGCAAGATCAACGAATCGCCGGAAGTTCTCGGCGGCCTCATCGGTGCGGCTCTCGTCGGCACCATGCTCGGCATCTTCCTGTCCTATTCGGTCTGCAACCCGCTGACCTCGCAGATCAAGATCGTCCGCACCAAGCAGCATCGCCTGTACATCATCGTCAAGCAGACCCTGCTTGCCTACATGAACGGCTCCGTGCCGCAGGTCGCACTCGAATACGGACGTAAGACGATTTCCAACAAAGAACGGCCCTCGATCGACTCGGTCGAGCAGGAAATGATGAATCCTGGTGGAGAAAAGGCGGCATGATGACGTCGAACCAAGCAAACCAATCACCGGCGTCGGGCATGGACCTGGCGCTCCTGGCAAAACTGACCGGAGGCCTCGGCGACAAGAAGACCGTCGAGAAGATCAGCAGCGAATTCGCGCAGCTCTATGCAGAATTCCTGCCGGACGTCTTTCACAGCGAAACCGGGATCCGGATCGGCGTCTCCTACGTGAGTTGCACGTCCGGCCTGATGACCGATCTCATCGCCGATCTCGGCGATGGGTTTGCCCTTTCCGACGGATCCCTGCGCAACTGGTCGCCGAACTTCGTGCTCGGCTGCGGCAACAGTTTCGTGATTGCGCTCATGGAACTGATGCTGGGCTCGGCGCTCGAAACGATCGTACAGCCGATCGAACGCCCCCTCTCAGATATCGAACTCGACCTCGCCGTGGTGGTCTTCGAGCGGATCGCCAATGTGCTGCGCTCCGGCGTCAACGCCCAGGGGAGCTTCGAAGCGGCCCTTGAACGGCCTCACAACGCCGAAGACCGCCCAAAGCCGGACGATCTGGCACGCCCGGAATTCGGCGTCTCGATCCGCATGGCGTTCGAGCTCGGTTCGGTCACCTCCGAATTCGCTCTCGTCATCCCTCAGCGTGCTTTCCTGAAGACCAAGGTCACCGCGCCGAAGGCGAAGGCTCAGGCTTCCAAGGCCAAGCAGGAATGGACGGACCGCATGAACGACCAGGTCCGCCGTTCGCATGTCACCCTCGAAGCCCGTATCCGCCTGCAGAAGCTGACCCTCGGTACGATCTCGCGGCTCGCAGCCGGCGACGTGATCGCTTTCCAGGACAAGCGCGATGTCCAGGTTCAGGTCAGTGCAAACGGCCGGGATATGTATTCGTGCGAATTCGGGCGGTCCGGCGAGCGGTATACAGTCCGCGTAAAGGATAACATCAGCACGGACGACGAGATTCTCCAACACCTGATAGGCTAGACCCGCGGCCAGCCTGTTGCCGGCTTTTTCGCCAAGGCAGGCTGACGCAAGTTTCAACAGGAATAATCACCGCATGGCTACGAAGAAGACACCTCTCACCGACGACGACTCGCTGATGCCGATCGGCAATGATGCCGATCTGGATCAGGCCATCGACGATTTGCGCGGCGTCTTGAAGACGGATGCCGATGGCGGCGCACCTGATTTCGATGCCGATTTCGGCTCGTCCGCAACTTCCGATTTTTCGGCCGACGCCCCGTCCTTCGGCGGCGGCTTCGAAGCACAGGCTGATACATTCGGCAGCGGCTTCGGTGGCGGTGCCTCGGATTTTGGCGGCGCAAAAAGCTTCGGCGGCAACGATTTCGGCAGCTCGACATCCAGCAGCGCCGCCTACCAGGAACCGGGCAGCGCGCTCAACGCCAATCTCGACCTGATCATGGATATCCCGATCGACGTCGAGATCGTGCTCGGTACGAGCCGCATGCAGGTGTCGGGCCTGATGACCCTCGAAGAGGGGGCGACGATCGCACTCGACAAGAAGATCGGCGAGCCGGTTGAAATCGTGGTCAACGGACGCCGCATCGGCAAGGGTGAAATCACCGTGCTGGAAAATGATGACACGCGTTTCGGTGTGCGACTGACGGAAGTACTGAGCACGAGAAGAACCTGATCCCTGTTTGGGACAGAGAAGGAAGACCATGATGGACTTTGACGATTTCGGTGGCAGCGCCCTCTCGACGAAACCGTTATCCAAGGCCGAAAAGGCCGCGGCAGTGCTCTTGGCTATGGGCAAGGGCGTCGCTGGCAAACTTCTCAAGTATTTCACCCAGGCCGAGCTGCAGAATATCATTGCCTGTGCCCAGAGCCTGCGCGCCATCCCCCCCGACGAACTCCTCGAACTCGTCAACGAGTTTGAGGACTTGTTCACCGAGGGCACCGGTCTCATGGATAATGCCGCAGCGATCGAGGGCATTCTCGAAGCGGGCCTGACACCCGAAGAAGTCGACGGGCTGCTCGGCCGCCGCACCGCGTTCGACGACTACCAGGCCAATATCTGGGACCGCCTGCAGGATGCCGATCCGGCATTCGTGGGCAAATTCCTGTCGCGCGAACATCCTCAGACGGTCGCCTACATTCTTTCGCAGATGCCATCGATCTTTGGCGCCAAGGTCCTTCTCCAGCTTCCCGACAGCCGCCGCGCCGATATCATGAACCGCGCCGTCAACATGAAGGAAGTCAGCCCCAAGGCCGCGCAGATCATCGAGAACCGGGTGATGGAACTGATCGCGGCAATCGAAGCCGAACGCAACTCGAATGGCTCGAACAAGGTCGCCGAGCTGATGAACGAACTCGAAAAGAGCCAGGTCGATACCCTGCTCAACTCCCTCGAGACGATCAGCAAGGACTCCGTCAACAAGGTTCGCCCGAAGATTTTCCTCTTCGAAGACCTGCTCTACATGCCGCAGCGCAGCCGCGTCATGCTGCTCAACGACGTCGCAGGGGACATTCTCACGATGGCGCTGCGCGGTGCGACCAACGAGATCAAGGAATGTGTTCTCGCGGCCATCAGCCCGCGCCAGCGCCGCATGATCGAAAGCGATCTCGCGGTTCAGAACATGAACCTCAATCCGCGCGAAGTGGCGATTGCCCGTCGCGCGATCGCACAGGAAGCGATCCGGCTCGCCAATTCGGGCCAGATCATGCTCAAGGAAGAAAAGAAGGAAGGCGACAAGCCGGCCGAGGCCGCCTGACCTGCCGATTGAGGCGCTACGAAAGAACCGGAGCGGGAAATTCCCGCTCCGTTTTCGTTTCGGCAGCCTTTCGCGGATATTTTCCGGCCACCCACAGTCTTTTTCTTGACTCGATTAGCGGCTAGCAGGCGATGCGGTAACATCGCGGGCGGCGGCGGCCGATTCGTTTGAGCCACGTCCTCGCAACCGGAAGACCGATTGGTTCAAAGCCGTGTCCGACGACGATAAAGACAGTAAAACAGAAAACCCGACCGCAAAACGAATGTCGGAAGCGGCAGACAAGGGTAACGTCCCGGTCTCCCGAGAGGTGCCGCTTTTCGCCTCCATGCTGGCATTCTATGTCTTTCTCGTCTTCTTCCTGCCCTCGAACATCGCAAAAATGGCCGAGACGCTGAAGGACCTTTTCGAACAGCCGGATCAGTGGCGGCTCGAAAATTCGACGGACGTCGTCTCGCTCAGCGTCCATCTCGGCTGGGCGATCGCGGCGTTCCTCACTCCGGTTATGCTGCTCTTCATCATTTTCGGCCTTGGCTCATCGTTCGCACAGAACATGCCGTCGCTGGTCCTCGAGCGCGTGCGGCCGCAGATTTCCCGCGTTTCACCCACCAAGGGTTTCGGGCGGATTTACAGCGTTCCGGGTTTCGTCGAATTCGGAAAGTCGATCTTCAAGATCCTGATCGTGGCAGTGATCATGTATTTCGCATTGCGCGGCGAATATCTCTCCTCGCTGGACGCGATGTTCTCTGATCCGCAGGTCATCCTCGTAAAACTGGATTCAGTCATCCGCCAAATGGTGATCGTGGTCGTCCTGTCGGCGGGGATACTTGCCGTGGTCGACGTGCTGTGGACGCGCTATCACTGGTACAACGAACTCAAGATGACCAAGCAGGAGGTCAAGGACGAATACAAGCAGGCTCAGGGCGACCCGATCGTCAAGCAGCGCCAGAAATCGGTCGCACGAGACCGTGCCCGCCGGCGGATGATCAACAACGTGCCGCGCGCCACTCTCGTGATCGCCAACCCGACTCACTTTGCGGTAGCGCTGCGTTACGTGCGCGAGGAGAACGACGCCCCGGTCGTCGTCGCCAAGGGCCAGGACCTGATTGCCCTCAAGATTCGCGAAATCGCCGAGCAAAACGATATCCCCATTTTCGAGGATCCGCCCCTGGCGCGCTCCATGTTTGCGCAAGTCTCGGCGGATAGTGTCATTCCGCCAGTCTTCTACAAGGCTGTGGCAGAACTCGTGCACCGGGTCTACGCTTCCCGGTCGCTCAAAAAACGGACACGCTGAGCGTCATGAAGAAATGCACCTACTCCACCGAACGGGAAGAAATCGTTGCACAAGCAATCAGCCCGGTGGCTTCGGAACTTCGCCTGCTCGATGCCGGCGATCTCATCTCACTTCTACGTCTAGAGTGCCACAGCAGCCTTGCCGATCTCGTGTCTTCAGCAGCCGAGCTCTATTTCCATCCCGGGACCGTCAGTTTCGGCGCCGGCGGCGACTACAAGCTCGAATGGAACGGCAAGCCGGAAGTCGTCCTCGACCTCGAAATCAAGCCGCGCGGTGTTTCGGTCTATGCGCGCCTGACGCTGGCTGACCAGCTGGCAGCCCTCGAAATCGACCACATTGCGTTCCAGGCCCCCTTCGAGGATCCCCACGACAACACAGCTTTCCTGGCAAAAAGCCTCCAGGACGCCAAGTTCATCAAGACCAGTAATTCGCAGATGTGAGCCGCCATACTCCCGAGACGAAAAAGATCGGCTCTTCTCCGAGCGGATCAGTGGATATAACCGAGCCTGATCGCCTTAGCGATCGCCTGGATGCGGTTGACCGAATCGAGCTTGATGGTGGCAGAGCCGAGATAGGCGTTGACGGTGTGGACGGAGAGGCCGAGCTTCTCGGCAATTTCTTCGCTGATACGGCCGTCGCCGGCCAGCTGAAGGCAGGCAATCTCGCGTTCGCTCAGGGATTCCGCGGGAACGCTGCGGCGTTCGTCAAGCGCCAGGAGGTCCATGACCACCTGGCAGCTCCTGACGTGCTGGTCGATAATGACATCGCTCGCCAAATCCATCGATGTCCCAAAGAAAGCGACGTAGCCGTTGCCGAGGGCGCCGAGGCGCACGGGAAAGGCGATCCCCGAAAAAGGAACGACGCTGGAATCCAGGCGATGCGTCAATGGCGAAAATTCGCCCGCATCGGCAAAACTGGTATTCTCCGATCCGTTCCAGATCAGCGGCAGAAGCGAGGTCTCGATATGGTCCAACAGCGCCTCGCCATAAACACCGATGAGCTGGTTGCTGCTTTCGAGCGCGCCGGCTCCCCAGTTTTCGAGCTCGCATACAAGCTTGCGCTTGTTGGGCAGCCCGGCGCCGGCAATCCGGAAAACCGCAAAATTCCGCGCCTTCAGGTTCTTCTGCATGGCGACGAGTTTCGGAAAGATGTCCGACCGGCTCGATGCGCGCTGGAGGCGCAGATACTGGATGCTTCCAGGTCCGTCTGCCGTGCCGCTGCGCGAATAACCCATTGAAATTATTTTCCTAAACTAAGTTGTTGCGAACCGCGTAGGCAATCGCCTCGGAGCGAGTCTTGGTTGCCGTCTTGCGCATCACGCTGGTAATGTAGTTGTTGATCGTATTGCGGGATATGCCGAGGATCACGGCGATCTCGTCACTGGTCTTGCCCTCCGCAATCCAGAAGAGACATTCCAGCTCGCGTTCCGTAAGTTCGAAATCACGTTCCGTCCTGGCATCGGCGTTTTCTCCGAAGCTGGCGCCGTAGGCGGCGAACAAGCCCACCTCCCTCAATCGTTCCTGCGACAGGATGATGCCGTCGAGGAACAGCAGCATCAGCGAGAACCGCGTCCTGCCGACGCAAAAGGTCAGCGCGCAATACTGCCGGCTGATGTCGTCCGGCGGCACGATGTCGTCAGGCAACAAGGCAAAGCTGGGGGTCAGCAGCGAGAGGCATTTTTCCAGTTCGGTGGAACGCGCGTAACCGCTTGCAAGCTCCGAGCCCAAGCGCCGTACGAGATCGAAGGGCCAGTTGGAGGTAACGATGAAATCGAGGCCCTGTTCCTGGATGAGGTCGTAGCGGGCCAGCAGAAAATGAGAAGCGCCGACGTAATCTGCGAGCAGGCGCATGACCGCCTGAATGTTGTTGGAGCCCGCCAAAACCGAAAGACGGCGAACCAATTGCTCACGCGAGAGTCCTCTGGAGCCGGCAGACTCCGCATAGGAGCGCCCCTCCGTCATCTTTTCTACCCCCGACAACTCCATTCGGTACCTGCTCCCCGCCACGTGGCGCATTCATCATGAATGCCCGCATCGCGGCATGTTGCGATTCCCATACAACCCCTCCAGCGCCGAAACGATCCCGGATTAAGCAAATACATCAAGAATAATGGCGGTAGCCGCTTCCCTCGTCGTAGACACCGAGAGTTTCAGCAGTTCCACCTCTTTGGGACCTCTGGAAGTGATTGTACGAATCAAAGCCATTGTAGGAGACGCGTTGCGAATTACCATCGCCTCGACATCGGATTTCCCCAGTTGCGCCATATTCATGCTGATTCGCCATATAGATAAATGCGCCAAGTGTGCGGCGGGGCTGAAAAGAAATGGGCCGGACAAGGTCCGGCCCATGGCGATCATATTTTCGTGATACCCGGTCAGGCTGCCTTTTCGAGTGCCCACTTGCGGAGAATCTTGGCGGCGCGCTCTTCGGAGATTTCGACCATCCGGGCAAGGCGCTTTTCGGGACCTTCCTTGACGCGGCGGTTGAAGCCTTCGTCGTCGCCACCGCCCAGCATGTCGTTCGAGCTGTCGAAGCCGAAGTCGGAGCCGAAACCGTCCATGAGTGCCGGGCTGCCGGTCGTCGGCGAGAAATCCGGAAGTTCGAGACCTGCGCCGTCCGCTGCTTCGCCGGCGACGCTGTTGCCGCTGACGGTGCGGATGAGCGGGCGAAGACCGAGCCAGACCACCAGGAAAGCAACGAGGACGAAGGCGAGCGAGTTGATGATGCCGGCAACGTTCCGGCTCAGCATGTCCATCACGCCCGGGCCGCTGGAGGCTTCGCTGAGCAGCTGGTTTTCCAGGAAGTCCATGGCCGTCAACGTGACGATGTCGCCGCGGTTGGCATTGATACCGGCTGCGGATGCCACGATCTTCTGCATCTCGGCGAGATAGGCATCGACCTTGGCCTGGTCAGCCGGCTCGCCGACCATTTTCGCGATCCGACCCTTGTTGACGACGACGGCGACCGAAACCTTCTCGATCTGGTAGCTGTTGCGCGTCGTGGCGACGGTCTTCTGGTTGATTTCGTAGTTGGTCTGCTCTTCCTTTTTATCGGACTGATCAGACGATTTCGGACCGTTCGCACCACCCGGAGGCGGAGCGGCCTGCGGCACGTTCTGCTCGACGGTCGTGGCGTTGTCGTCCTGGGTCTGCTGCGATTTCGACGCTTCCTTGGTGGTGCGGACCGAACGTTCGACGCGGGAGTTCGGATCGAACACCGTCTCATTGATCTGCTGGCTGTCCGTGTTCAGGGCAGCCGTGACGCTGGAACGAAAGTTGTCCATGCCGAGGAAAGGCGCCAGCGCCTTGTCGATATTGTTTTCGATTTCCTGCTGAACGTTCTGGACGATGCTCAGCGACTTGTTCATCTCGCTGCCGCCGTATTCGTCGCCTGAGGCGAGCAGCTGACCGGCGGAATCCAGAATAGTCACGTCGTCGACGTCGAGGCCGGGGACTGCGGAAGCGACAAGGTGGCGAATGGACGAAGCAGCCTTGCGCCCCGTCGTCGAACTGGCCCGGATCATCACCGATGCCGTCGGTTTCTGCTCACCCCTGCGGAAGTTGCCGACATCCGGCATGACGATATGAACGCGGGCGGCGTTGACGCCGTTGATCTGCTGGATCGACCGGCCGATCTCACCTTCAAGGGCACGAACGCGGGTGACTTCCTGCATGAACGAGGTCAGCCCGAGCGAACCGACATTGTCGAAGAGTTCATAACCGGCGTTGGTGCTGTTCGGCAGGCCCCGCTCAGCCAGCAGAAGCCGCGCCTTGCTCGTCGAGCCGGCAGGAACCTGAAGGCTCGTACCGTCCGTACCGACCTGGAAGGACATGTTGGCCTCGGCCAGCGCGATGCTTACCTGGTTGAGGTCGGCTGTATCGAGGCCGACATAGAGCGTCTCGTAAGCCGGCTTGTTAACGAAGAGGGCCGCAGCAATGACGATCGCAATTGAAACGACGCCGACAGCGCCTAAAGCAATAAGTCGCGTCTGGCCTAAACCGGCCAGATTTTTAAAGACTTGTGATAATTGAGCCAACAGATTCATTCTGTTCCCACATCGCCAACTAGGTATTCGAGCCTATGCTCAATCGCACCCTAAGAAGCGAAGCTTGTGCGAGCGTTTCGCGGGCGCATGGTTTTGGCGATTGTGGATGGGATTGTGAGACTGGCGAGGGCCTGGGCCGTCATGGCCGAAGCATGCATGTCAGGGCTGGCGATCAGAAAAAATCGAAATCGCCGGCTGCCTTGCTCAAAGGCTGGGAATGGCCGTGGCGCATGCCGTTGGTGAGCGCCTTCTGCATGTCGGCGAGTTTGACGAGATTGAGGGCGGTCGAGACGTCGACCATCCAGTCGCTCGGAATGCCGCCGGTGATCGTGTCGACGAATTCTGCAAGGCCGCGCGTCTTCTGGACGGCCAGGTCGATGCCCTGCAGGACTTTCAAGCTGTCCGGCGACTGCAGGATCGTTTCGCCGCCGAGCTCCAGAAGCTGCGGCTCGACCCGTTCAATCAGGTATGCGACGTCGTGAAGCTCCGAGACCAGACGCATCAGGACTTCTGGAAGAGATTCCTCAAAGGGAGCGATTGGCGTCTTGACGGTGTCGTTCATGGCTTCTTTCGCCCCGAGAAATGACTTCTTTAAAAGAACTCGATCGAGCTCTCGACCGGCTTCGGCGGCGTGCGTACCGGACGCTCCTCCATAGCCACCGTCCGTTGAGTTTCGGCGCCGGTCAGCGGATACTGACGAGCCCGGCCGCTCACCGGCCAGAACTCCAGCTTGCGCCCGTGTTCCCCGCCCGTTGAGGAACCGACCACCGGAATGCCTTCGTCCTTTAGAAATTGCATCGCGAATGCGGCATTCTGTTCGCCGACATTCGAAAAGCTGGCAATCGTCTTGGCGCCGCCGAAAATCTTCGCTTCCAACCGGTCTCGCCGGGCACCCTGCTTCAAAAGTCCGTTGATCAGCAACTCCATCAGATGCACGCCATAACGCGTTGCATCGCCGCCCGAGGTCATGGAGCCGCCGGATCCCGGAAGCAGGAAGTGGTTCATGCCGCCGATACCGGCGACAGGATCGCGAAGACAAGCAGCCACGCATGAGCCCAAGATCGTCGAGAGAACAGCATTCGGGTCGTTCAGGACCTTAAATTCCCCCTGGATGATATGGACACGCCTGACTGCAGCGGCGTCATTCATTTCAATGCTCCAAACACCGCTTCGATAGCGGCCTTCATCTTTTCGATCGTGAACGGCTTGGCGAGAACGTTGTTGGCGCCGAGCGATGCAGCCTTTTGAACCAGAGCGCGGTCGCCCTGCGCCGTCAGGATGATGAATGCGGCCTTCTTGGTGTTCGGATTGGCGCGAACGGCCTGAAGGAAACCGATACCGTCCATTTTCGGCATGTTGAAATCCGAGATGACAAGATGGTGCGGCTGCTCGGCCATGATCTTCATGCCCTGCTCGCCATCGCCGGCAGACGTGATCTGTTTGAAGCCGAGCTGTGTCAGGGCGTCGCTGAGCAGCAGGCGGCTGGTGACCTGATCATCAACGATCAGAACTTTGATTTTTTCAGCGATAGACATTTATTCGGTACCTTCTTTTCGGGCGGCAGTTAACTTCAACACTTCTTCACCAATGGCGCCTAGCGGCAGCTGCTGCTCGACGGCCCCCATTTCATGGGCAACCCTCGGCATGCCGTAGACCACACACGTCTTTTCGTTCTGCCCGATCGTGCGTGCGCCCGCGCTACGCATTCTGAGCAAACCTGCAGCTCCGTCGCGGCCCATGCCTGTCAGGATAACCCCGACCGCATTGCGACCCGCCAGATCGGCGACCGAGTCGAAAAGGACGTCCACCGAGGGCCTGTGACCGTTTACCGGCTCCCTTTCGATCAGCCGGCAACATGGCGCCGACGGATTGACCACCTGCAAGTGCCGTTCGCCACCAGGCGCGAGGTAGATCTTGCCGATCTCCAGCCGCGCGCCATCGGTGGCTTCCTGCACCACAGGAGCGCAGATACGATTAAGCCGTTCAGCAAAACTTTTGGTAAACGTGGAGGGCATATGTTGAGTAATTACAGTCGGTGGGCAGTTTTGCGGGAACTTTTGCAGTACCGCGATGAGGGCTTCGACGCCTCCGGTTGACGATCCTATAGCTACAACCTTCCTGCCGACACGATATTCCGCGGCGGGAGAGGCTGCGATGACTGGCGCAGGTCCGTTCCGGCGTGGTCCTGACCGGGCTGCAGCCTTCACCTTTTCAGCAAGATCCATGAAAGGGCGAACGTCGCCGGGGGCCGGCTTGCCGACACAGTCAAAGGCGCCGATTTCGAGAGCGGCGAGCGTCGCGTTGGCACCCTGATGGGTCATGGCCGAAACCATGATGACCGGCATCGGACGCAGGCGCATGATCTTTTCGAGGAATTCCAGCCCGTTCATATTGGGCATCTCGATATCGAGGGTGACGACATCGGGATTGAGCTGCTTGATCGCGACGCGCGCTTCCAGCGCGTCGCCGGCCTGGCCGACGACGTTGACTTCCGGATCGGAATTCAGGATGGCCGTAATCAGGCCACGCATGGTCGGGGAATCGTCGACGACCAGGACCCGTGCCGGAGCGCTCATGCCTTCCTCCCTGCGCCCTTACCGGTATAACGATAGGTCGTGATACCGATATTATCGAAGAGGTTTTTCGCGTCGCCGGAGACGCGCTCGGAATGGCCGATATAAAGATGTCCGCCTTCAGGCAGGAGCGAGGCAAAGCGGGACCAGATTTTCATCTGCGTCGGCTCGTCGAAATAGATGACGACGTTGCGGCAGAAGATGACATCGAAATTGCCCTTGAAGGGCCATTGCGCCATCAGGTTCAGCTCGTTGAAGGTGATCAGCTTCTTGACGCGTTCATCGATCTGGAACCTGCGACGTCCGCCGGCATCGACCTCCCGGAACCACTGCTTGCGCATGGCGGGCGTCATGGTCTCGAGCGCGTTCTCATCGTAGACGCCGGCGCGGGCCGCGGCCAGGATCTTCGGATCGATATCGGTCGCCAGGATGCGAAAGTCCAGATCAGCCGCGTTGGGAAGCAGCGACAGTACGGTCAGCGCAATCGAATATGGCTCCTGCCCGTCCGAACAGGCGGCCGACCAGATGCGCACGCGACCGCCGCTCTTGGCGCGGTTGATCAGACCCGGCAGAACCTCGTCGCGCAGGTGCTCGAAGTGATGGTTCTCGCGGAAGAAACGGGTGAAGTTGGTTGTCAGATGCGACAGCATCTCGCGGCGGGCGGCGGCGCCTTCGGGCGACGCCACCAGAACGCAATAGTCCTTGAACCCGCGCAGCCCCAAAGCCCGGATATGCTTGGAAAGGCGGGAATAGACGAGCGAGGCCTTGGAATCGTTGAGGTAGATCCCGGCATCCGAGTAGATCATCGCCGAAATGTCGGTGAGGTCACGACGCGTCAGCGGATATTCTCCGCTTGCGAGGACTTCATCCGGTGACTGTCGGCTTTCGATGGCGCCCAGGGGCTTCATGCAACTTCGCTTTCCATGTCGGGGAAGAGGGCGTCCAACTCGATCATGCAGATCATCCGCTTATCGATGGCGAGAATCCCCCGGGCGTATTGTCTCTCCAGATCGGAAGAGACTTCCGGTACTGGCTGGATATTCTCGTCGCTAATCGTAAGGATATCGGAAACGGCTTCGACGAGCAGACCAACAACTTTGGTCTTCATCTGCGCCACGATGATCACATGGCGTGCCGTCGGCTCGGCATCCTTCATGCCAAGCCGGGCTGAAAGGTCGACGATCGGCAGAACCGCGCCGCGCAGATTGATGACACCCATGACGTAGGCGGGCGCATGCGGCAGCGGCGTTGCCTGCGTCCATCCGCGAATTTCGCGGACAGACATGATGTTCACGCAAAATTCCTGATCGCTGATGCGAAAAGCGATCAGCTCCTTGCTTCCCTGGACCAGATTCTTCACGGCATACGACATGTGAACTCAACCCGTGGCGGCTAACGACATTTCAGGTTTCATGGACTGGCCTCGCGACGCTGCGACGACCGCATCGACATCGAGGATGAGCGCGACGCGGCCGTCACCGAGGATGGTGGCCGCTGCGATGCCGGGGACGTGGGTGTAGTTCGCCTCGAGCGACTTGATGACGACCTGGCGCTGGCCCTGGATGGCATCGACCATCAGTGCGCGCTGTCCGCCGCCTTCCGATTCCACCAGCAGCGCGACGCCTTCGACCGGATTGGCCTGGGTGGCGCGGTAGTTGAGGACCCGACCGACATCGACCAGCGGGCAGAACGAGTTGCGGATCGAGATAAGCCGTTGATTGGCGCCGAAGGAATGGATGGCGGCAGCCTCGGGCTGCAGCGTCTCGACGATGGCGGTGAGCGGTACCACCAGCGTCTGGCCGGCGACCGTGACCACCATGCCGTCGAGGACGGCGAGCGTCAGCGGCAGGCTCATGGTGAAGGTCGAGCCGTAGCCCGGCCGCGATGAGATCGAGATACGGCCGCCAAGCGCCTGGATCGACCGCTTGACCACGTCCATGCCGACGCCGCGGCCGGAAATGTCGGAGATCTTGTCGGCGGTGGAGAAGCCCGCCATGAAGATCAGGTTGTCGATCTCGTCGTCCGACAAGTTGGCGTCGGCCGCGATGATGTCGTTATCGATCGCCTTCTGGCGAACGCGCTCGCGGTTGATACCGGCGCCGTCGTCGGCAAGCTCGATCAGGATGCGGCCCGAACGATGCTTCGCGGTCAGCTTGATCGTGCCTTCCGGGTCCTTGCCTGCGGCTTCGCGCTTTTCGGGCGACTCGATGCCGTGGTCGACGGCATTGCGGATCATGTGGGTCAGCGGCTCGGCGATCTTGTCGATGACCGTCTTGTCGACTTCGGTGTTTTCACCTTCGGTGACCAGGCGGATCGACTTGCCGACCATGTCGGCCACTTCGCGAACGATACGCGACATGCGCTGGAAGACCGGCTTCACCGGCTGCGCGCGGATCGCCATGACCGAGTCCTGGATCTCGCGGGTGAGCTGCTGCAGCTCTTCGAGGCCCATGTTGACGGCCGAAGTACCGGTCGCGTCGTTCTCGACGACGCTCTGGGAGAGCATCGCCTGGTTGATGACGAGTTCGCCGACGAGGTTGATGAGGCGGTCGACGCGGTCGAGATCGACGCGGATCGTCTGGCCCGCGCCAGCAGCGGCGGCTGCGGCATTGTTCTGGGCGGCGGCACTGGCGGCGGCCGACTCCTTCTTCTCGGCGACACGGGCGGCCCTGGAGACGTTGCTCGCGGTCTCGGCGGCGGACAGGGCCGCGGCAACGGTTTCTTCCGAAGCACCGCGTTCGCCGGTCCTTTCGTCTTCGCCGGACGAAGAGTCATCGAGGATCGAGAGATCGAATGGAACCGGGACCATCGGCAGTTCCTCGTTGGAAGATGCCTCTTCGGCAAACTTCACTTCGAGATCGCAATCCCATTCCGCGAATTCGAAAACGGCGCGGATGTCGTCTTCGCTCCGGGTGGTCCGGATCGAGATCTTCCAGCTGAAGTAGGACGCTTCCGGGTCCATCTTGTCGAGGGTCGGCAGAGCATCCGTGTCGCAATTGATGCTCATCTCTCCCAGACGGGACAGGTCGCGCAGCAGGAGCGCCGCCTCGTTGCCCTTGGAATAGAGTTCGCGGCGCGGCTTGAAGATCACCTCGTAGAGCGAACCTTCGACTACCGGCTCATCGTCCTCGCCGAAACCGTCGAACGAGAAGGGGATCGGCTGGAAGCCGCTGTCGTCGCTCGGCTTGGGAAGCTCCGCTTTCGCCGCAGGAGCCGCGGCGGGAGCAGCCTTTGCGGCCGGTTTCGGGGCGTCATGGCCGGAGGAGGACGGCAACTCGCCATGGGCAAGCGCCTCGAGTTCCTTGACGAGGCTGCGGCTTCTCGACTCATCGACGCCGCCGCCATCACGCGACGCGGTGACGAGGTCGGCGAGAACGTCGGCCGATTTCAGCATGACCTTCAGGACATCCTGCGTCGGCTCCAGCTTATTGGAGCGCACGCAATCGAGCGTCGTCTCGAAGACGTGGGCGAAGGAGACCAGGTCGTCCAGACCGAAGGCACCGGCGCCCCCCTTGATGGAATGAACGGCACGGAAAACGGCGTTCACCGTTTCGGGGTCGCGATCCCCGTCGTTCAGCTTGAGAAGACCCGACTCCAGTTCAGCGAGCTGCTCTTCGCATTCCTGAAAGAAGATCTCTTTGATTTCGTTCATATCCATCGGGGGAATTCCTGGCTCAGGCGGTTACACGCTCGATCGCATCAATCAGTTTGGCAGGATCGAAAGGCTTGACGATCCAGCCCGTCGCGCCGGCCTGCCGGGCCCGGTTCTTCTTCTCGGCATCGCTTTCCGTCGTCAGGACGAGGATCGGGACGGCGCGAAATTTTTCGTTGCGGCGAACGCCTTCAATGAAACCGAAGCCGTCGAGGCGTGGCATGTTGATATCCGTGACGATCACGTCCGGATTGCAGCCCTCGAGGACTTCGAGGCCTTCAACGCCGTCTTCCGCCTGAATCGTTTCAAAACCTGCGTTATTAAGGGTCACCAGAAGCATGTTCCGGATCGTCCGTGAGTCATCCACGGTCAGTACTTTTTTCTTCATTGCTAGATCTCCTTAGCAACCAAATTCTGGTTATTGATGCCGATGAGTTGCATCGTCTTCTGAAATGCATCCGAAGCCTTCTCCACGAGGAGGGACTTCTTGTCTTCTTCCCAAGCCTTGACGCCGGCGAGCAGAACCTGGGCGCACTGGACACCGACGCGCTCGACGCCCGACGCATCGATCCTGAGATCGCTGCCGCGCATGGAGACCAGCTTGCCATGCAGGTTCGAGGCCTCGTTGAGGTCCAGCACCGCGGCCAGCTTCAAACTTGCAGGTCCAGCCTTCTTTGCTGCCATCAGCTTATTCCTTGTCGTTTCTGAAAGATGTATTCGCCGTCATCCGCACGCTCGGAGGCCATCGGCGCGATCGGGACGAGAGTCGGCTGGGGTCTTGGCGCCGCCGGTCGGCGCGCATCCGCATAGCGGTTCTGTCGTTCGATCCGGAACTCGCGGACCGTCCGTCCGAGTTCCAGAATGACGGTATGGAGTTCGTCGGCGCCTTCGCCAGCGCGGGACGCGAGGCTTGCATTCGAGGCGACGTGTTCGCTGACCGAACCGATCTCGAGGGTCAATCGGTCGAGACCGACGGCCTGCTCGCCGGTATCGCGGGCAATGCCGGCGATCGCGTCATTGATATCGGAAACCTGGCGGACAATGCCGCCGATCGCCTCCTGGGTGCGATGAACCATCTGTACACCCGCATCCACCTGGGACTTGGTGCCGTTGACGAGCGTCTTGATCTCGCGGGCCGCATCGGCGGAGCGCTGGGCAAGCGCGCGCACTTCCTGGGCGACGACCGCAAACCCACGGCCCGTTTCGCCGGCGCGGGCCGCTTCGATGCCGGCGTTCAGCGCCAGCAGGTTGGTCTGAAACGCGATGTCGTCGATGACGCCGATGATCTCGCCAATCTTTTCGGCCGAGGATTCGATATCCGCCATGGCGTTGATCGCCCGGCCGACGACTTCGCCGCTTGCCTCGACCGAACGGCGCGTCTCGGCGGCGGCTTTTTCTGCGGCAGCCGTCTCGGCGGCACTTCCCTTGACCCTGGCGGTGACGTCGAGCAGCACGCGTGCCGCCTCCCTGAGGCGGGCCGACTGTTCTTCGGAAGCGGAGGCGAACGAGCGGGCGCCTTCGGCAAGCGATTGGGTGAGCGCACCAGCCTTCTGGCCATGTCCATCGGCGGTCTCGACCGAGGAGCGCATGCCGGCGACCGCCTGATTGAGAAGATCGGCGAGCTCTCGATAGACATCCGGCACATCGGCCGGCAGAGACGCCGTCAGATCGCGGTCGGCAAGCGCTGCGATGACGTCGGTGAATGTTTCGATCGCCTGCGCATGATCGGCTTCGCGCTGTTCGGCGAGCGCGCGCTGGTGCTTCTGGCGCTGTTCGTTGAAGCGGAGCGAGACGGCAATCTCGACATCGACCATCACCAGGCGGGTAATCGCGCCGACGAGGTCGAGCAGCTCCTGCTCACGCTTGCGGCCGCCGGGCAGCAGCGATTTCGGAGCGAGGTCGACGATCGCGCCGGCGATCAGATGTTCGAGCATCACGGCGTGACCGGCGACGTGCCAGCGCGGATCGAGGCCCATGCGGCTCTCGGCGTCGGAGAGAACCTTCACCCGCTCGGCGTAGAGCGCATCGAAGCGGGCATCGGTCAGCACGCCCCAATGGGAGGCCTGCAGGTCGTGCAGCCGTTCGATCTGCTGCTCGCTTTCGAAATTGCGAGCGGCTTCCGGAAAGGATTGAAAGCGGTGAAAAAGGTCGCGCAGACCGGTCTTCAGATGCCGGTCGAGCTGCGGGCGGCAGCGGCGCAGCAGATCGCGCAGTTCGCCGTCGAGGCCGGCAAATGCCAGTCTCTCGCCCAGGCTGCCTGCCTGGCCACGTCGCGCCTGATCCGATGGCATTTCCTGCACCAAAGCCGTCCCCAAATTAATCAAGCCAATCCTCGGAGAGGATCGGCGGCATGCGAGCTGCTGTCGCCAGCGCCTGATGAACGGGGATGCTCGCCAAACCGGACCAATATCCGTCGGGCATGGGCAACGCGGTCACCACGGCTTTGCTGGATTTTCATGAGCGGATACCGGATTGGACCGGTACGGCTTTGCGGCTTCATGCCTGGTGGGAGACCGCAGTCGTCCCATTTCGCCGTGGTCTCTAATATGTATGGTTAATTCCTTGCCTGAAGGTTAATGGAAGGTGCAAGGATGCCTGATTTGCTTCAACCGGGCGCATATTACCCGCTATCAGGGCATTCGCTTCGGCATTGCGCGGTGGTTACGGTTTTTCTCAAATCGCCGCTTGAACGTCGGCCAACCCGCCTTGTCTCCCATATCGGCGAGCGGCAGCAACGGACAAGCTTTAACTCAAAGCGCCATGCCACCCTTGCCGGTGAATTTCCTGCTGACATGCAGCGAGCCGGAAAGACCGAAACGCCATGGCAGATCGACAGCCTGGGAGATGCCGATCCGCCGCCCGGTGACGATCAATGGCGGTGTTTGCGGCAAAGTGAGATCGAACGGAGGCGAGAACAGCGGCAGGCCGTTGTGCTCAATGGTGATGTCGAGCGCCTGGCAGAGTCGGCCCGGACCGGAACACAGGAGTAGCGGATCGGCAAGGCGGCGCCTCTTCTCCATCTCCTCAAGGCCTCTGACCGGCTGCAGCGCCCTGATCAGCACGGCGCTGCCGGGCCGGCAGACGAAATTCAGGCACCAGTGAATGCCGTAGGAACGATAGACATAGGCATGCCCGGGCGGGCCGAACATCACCGCGTTCCTCTGCGTGGGCCCGCGAAAACTGTGGGATGCCGGGTCGTCCGGCTCATAGGCTTCCGTCTCGACGATCACGCCGCCCGCGCCAGAGACATCAAGCTCGACGCCGATCAGGTCACGCGCCACCTCCACGGAGCCTCTATCGAAAAATTGCTGGTCCATAAAAAAATGCCCGTCTCGCTGCCGGTTGCATCCATAGACGGCGAAGCAGGGCTTGTCTTCCCCGCCGACGACGCGACATCCTGGAAGGCCCGAAGCGTTGCGCAGACGTTGTCGTGGGGATGCAACGGGCCCCTCACTTGCTGTTTGCCAAGTCAGCACGGATTTGTGGACGCACATTTTTGTGCATTGCCATGAAAACGCTCCGGGTGTCGTATTAGGTTTAGAAACATCTTGATTCTCAATAGATTGCCGCAGCGTTTTCAATCTTTGCGGCAGTCGAGCAGTAGCGCAACCCTGACTGGAGTAGCCTATGCCGAGTGAATCCTTGTTCGATGCCTTCACCAGGAACTACGAAGCCCGGCGCGAGACAGACATGTCTGTCGCCGAGTATCTGGCGCTTTGTAAGAAAGATCCGATGGCCTATGCCAACGCCGCCGAGCGGCTGCTGGCGGCGATCGGCGAGCCGCAGATGGTCGACACGGCCAAGGATGCCAGGCTCGGCCGGATTTTCATGAACCGCACCATCCGGGCCTATCCGGCTTTTGCCGGTTTCTTCGGCATGGAAGAGACGATCGAGCGGATCGTTTCCTTCTTCCGGCATGCCGCGCAGGGACTGGAAGAGCGAAAGCAGATCCTCTACCTGCTCGGGCCGGTCGGCGGCGGCAAGTCGTCGCTCGCCGAGCGGCTGAAGCTCTTGATGGAGGCCAATCCGATCTACGTGCTGAAGGCCGGCGACGACATCAGCCCGGTCTTCGAAAGCCCGCTCAATCTCTTCGATCCGGTGGCGATGGGGCCGATGCTGCTCGAGCAGTACGGCGTTCCGACCCGGCGCCTCAGCGGGCTGATGAGCCCCTGGTGCCTGAAGCGGCTCGATGAATTCGGAGGCGACATATCCCGTTTCCGGGTGGTGAGGCTGCAGCCCTCGCGACTGCGCCAGATCGGCATCGCCAAGACCGAGCCGGGCGACGAGAACAATCAGGACGTCTCGTCGCTGGTCGGCAAGGTCGACATCCGCAAGCTCGAAAACTATTCCCAGAACGACTCGGACGCCTACAGCTATTCCGGCGGGCTCAACCGGGCCAACCAGGGCGTGCTCGAATTCGTCGAGATGTTCAAGGCGCCGATCAAGATGCTGCATCCGCTGCTGACGGCGACGCAGGAAGGCAATTACATGGGCACCGAGAATATCGGCGCCATTCCCTTCTCCGGCGTCATCCTTGCCCATTCGAACGAAGCGGAATGGCAGAGCTTCAAGGCGAACAAGAACAACGAGGCCTTCATCGACCGCATCTGCGTCATCAAGGTTCCTTATTGCCTGCGGGTGACCGAAGAACAGCATATCTATGAGAAGCTGATCGAAGGCTCGGAGCTTGCTGATGCCTCCTGCGCGCCGGCAACGCTTGAGATGCTGGCCCGGTTTTCCGTACTTTCGCGGCTGCGCAAGCACGAGAACTCGACCTTCTTCTCCAAGATGCGCGCCTATGACGGCGAAAGCCTCAAGGAAACCGATCCGCGCGCCCGCAGCGTCCAGGAATATCGTGACGCGGCCGGCGTCGATGAAGGCATGGACGGAATATCGACACGTTTTGCCTTCAAGGTACTCGCCTCGACCTTCAACCACGACACGACGGATATCGGCGCCGATCCGGTCCACCTTATGTACGTGCTGGAACAGGCCATCCGCCGCGAACAGTTTCAGGAGGAAACCGAAAAGCGGTATATCGAGTTCATCAAGGCAGACCTTGCCCCGCGGTATGCGGAGTTCATCGGCAACGAGATCCAGAAGGCCTACCTGGAATCCTATTCCGACTACGGCCAGAATCTTTTCGATCGCTACGTCGACTATGCCGACGCCTGGATCGAGGACGTCGACTTCAAGGATCCCGACACCGGGCAGCTTCTCGATCGCGAACTCCTGAACCAGGAACTGACCAAGATCGAAAAACCGGCGGGCATCGCCAATCCAAAGGATTTCCGCAACGAGATCGTCAAGTTCTGCCTTCGCTCGCGCGCCAATAACGGCGGCAAGAACCCGTCCTGGGCGAGCTACGAGAAGATTCGGGAAGTGATCGAGAAAAGAATGTTCTCCCAGGTGGAGGATCTTCTGCCGGTCATCTCCTTCGGATCGAAGAAGGACGGCGAAACAGAAAAGAAACACAGCGAGTTCGTGTCGCGCATGACGGGGCGCGGCTACACCGAGAGACAGGTTCGCCGTCTGGTGGAGTGGTACATGCGGGTTAAACAGGCAGGTTAGCGTCTGTACTCAATTAGGATTTGGAACGCAGCATGCAGGAAAACCGTTCAGTTCCTTAGACACACAAAGGTGGATTCCATCTCCATCATTGTGTGTGACGACAGGACGTAGGATTGTGGCATACTGGGTTGTGCGGCGTCCGAAACCTAGTTGAGTACAGACCCTAATGCTCATGCAGGAGCCAACATGCACATCATCGACCGGCGGCTGAACCCGCGCGGTAAAAGTTTGGAAAATCGGCAGCGGTTTCTGCGGCGCGCGAAGGAGGCCGTGCAGCAGGCAGTCAGGCGATCCCTGCAAAGCCGCAGCATCCGTGATGTACTGGATGGCGGCGAAGTCAGCCTTCCGATCGGCGGCATGGGCGAGCCGAGCTTCCGCCGAGCCGAAGGTGGGATTACGGATCATGTCCTGCCCGGCAACCGGGCGTTCGTTGAAGGCGATATCATTCCCCGCCCGCCGGGTCAGGGTGCCGGCAGGCCCAAGGAGGCCGGCCAGGGCGACGGTGAAGACGGCTTCCGCTTCGTGCTGACGCGCGAGGAATTCCTCTCGGTGTTTCTGGATGACCTCGAACTGCCCGAACTCGCCAAGCGGCGGCTGAGCGAGACCGAGGAGATGAGCCCGGTTCGCGCCGGCTACTCCATTTCCGGCTCCCCTTCCAATCTCTCCATCGACCGGACGACGCGGCTCGCCATGATGCGGCGCATCGCTCTCAAACGCCCCAAGCCTGCCGAGATCGAGGCGCTGCAACGCCAGATCGAGGAAAGCGAGGATGATGAGGCCCGCCTTGCGCTGGAGGCGGAACTCAAGTCGCTGACCGACAGGATCCGGCGCATTCCCTATGTCGATCCGCTCGACGTGCGCTACCGCCGCTTCGACAACGAACCGAAGCCGGTTGCGAAGGCGGTGATGTTCTGCCTGATGGACGTCTCCGGATCGATGTCGGAACATATGAAGGATCTGGCCAAGCGCTTCTACCTGCTGCTCTATCTGTTTCTTTCACAGCGTTACGAGAAGGTGGAAATCGTCTTCATCCGCCACACCGAGAAGGCCGAGGAGGTCGACGAGGAGACCTTCTTCTACGGCCAGGCGACCGGCGGCACGCTGGTATCGAGCGCGCTTGTGGCGATGCGCTCCATCATCGCCGCACGCTTCGATCCCACCGAATGGAACATCTACGCTGCGCAGGCGTCGGATGGCGACAACTCCTACCGGGACGAAGCTCCGACCGGCCATCTGCTGAGACACGAGATCCTGCCGCTCTGCCAGTATTTCGCCTATATCGAAGTCGATGAGGAGGGTGGGGATTCCCTCGCCTCCAATTCGCCCCTCTGGCGCCTTTATGAAAGCATCCGATCGAGCTCGGCAACTCTTGCGATGCGCAAGGTCTGCCGCAAGAACGAGATCTTTCCGGTCTTCCACGACCTCTTTCAGAAGCGTTCGACACCAACGAAGGCGGTGCCATGACCCAGGCGGCTATGCAGAAGAATCGACTGCTCTTCGACGGCGCCGACTGGGATTTCACCACCCTGCAGCGCATCCACGATGCCTGCGAGGAGATCGCGATCGGCGAACTTGGGCTCGATGTCTACCCGAACCAGATCGAGGTGATCACCGCCGAGCAGATGCTGGACGCCTATTCATCGACCGGCATGCCGCTGTTTTACCGGCACTGGTCGTTCGGGAAACATTTCGCCCATCACGAGGCTTTCTACCGCCGCGGCATGCGGGATCTCGCCTATGAGATCGTCATCAACTCGTCGCCCTGCATCTCCTACCTGATGGAGGAGAACACCGCGACGATGCAGACCCTGGTGATCGCCCATGCGGCCTTCGGTCATAACCATTTCTTCAAGAACAACTATCTCTTCAAGCTCTGGACGGATGCCGAGGGCATTCTCGACTATCTCGATTTCGCCAAGGGCTACATCGCCCGCTGCGAAGAACGTTACGGCGAAACGGCGGTCGAACGGACCCTCGATGCCGCCCATGCGCTGATGTCGCATGGCGTGCACCGTTACGCGGGCAAGACGCGGCTCGACCTGCGTCAGGAGGAAAAACGCCAGCTGGAACGGCGCGCCCATGAAGAGCAGATGTTCAACGACCTCTGGCGCACGGTGCCAACGGGCCGCAAGCGCGATGCGGCCGACGTCGATTTCGAAAGACGGCGTGCGGCGCTCGGCCTGCCGCAGGACAATCTGCTCTATTTCCTCGAAAAGTCGTCGCCCCGGCTGCAGCCGTGGCAAAGGGAAATCCTCCGCATCGTCCGCCACGTGGCGCAATATTTCCACCCGCAGCGCCAGACCAAGGTGATGAACGAGGGGACTGCGACCTATGTCCATTACCAGATCATGGAAAGGTTGCACGACCGTGGGCAGATCAGCGACGGGAACTATTTCGAGTTCCTGAAATCCCACACCAATGTCGTGTTCCAGCCGACCTATGACGACCGGCGCTTCTCCGGCTTCAACCCCTATGCCATCGGCTTTGCGATGATGCAGGATATCGAGCGGATCGTGACCAAGCCGACCGATGAGGACCGCGAATGGTTCCCGGATATCGCCGGCCGCGGAGATCCGATGCAGGTCCTGCGCGGCATCTGGGCGGACTACCGCGACGAGAGCTTCATCAGCCAGTTCCTGAGCCCGCACCTGATCCGCAAGTGGCGCCTTTTCCAGCTCTACGACGATCCGCAGATGAGCGAAGGGATACTGGTTTCGGCGATCCACGACGAGCGGGGCTACAAACGCGTTCGCCGCCAGCTGGCGCGCGAATACGATATCGGCTGGACCGATCCGAGGATCGACATCATCGATGTCGATCTCGCCGGGGACCGTCGCCTTCTCCTGCAGCACCGGGCGCCGAACGACTGGGTTCTCGAAGACAGCGAAACCCGGCAGGTTCTGCAGCATCTGGCGGATCTCTGGGGCTACGACGTCATGCTGCAGGAAATCGACAGCAGCGAGACTGTGGTGAAGGAACATTCCGCCCATCCCCGCGAGATCCTTCAGAAGGGTGACCTTTTCGCCTGACGACGGTGCATGAGCAGGTCTCTGCCGATCCGACAACTCCAGGCGCGGCGGGACGCAAAGGCGACGTTGATCCCCGCTCATCAATTTTGATTACAGGAAAGACCGGAGCTCCTGCCGGTGGCCAATCGTGATTGGACATCAAAAGCGGTCTGGATCACATTACAGATTGGGCGACGGGCATCTATTTTGTTCAAATAGGAGGCCGTAATGGAGCAACGTGCAGTCGACCAGCTGAGGACTATCGCCAGGATAAATCGCAGCTATCCCGACTTCCAGATGTCCAGCAGCGAGCGGCTCGAGCGGTGGGCCGAGATTCTTGAGCTCAACCCCGATCGATCCCTTTCGACATTTCGGGAAACCGAATATCAGCCGGATGAAATAAGGGCCGCCATGCGTGGCGACGGGACGGCGATTGCCGTCGCCTTCGGCGATCCGGTCCTGCGCGCAGCGGGGATGCGCGATGACACCTATGGGGAAGCCAGACGGTTTTTTGAATTGTCCGACCGACAGCTCCATAAACTGGTCTGCTTCTGCCATTTCGGAGCCCATGTGAGCGCAAGTACAGTCGCCCATCAGGTGCGTTCGATTGCCACCCGCAGATCCAGTGGTACCCTTGCATACCTGGCTTCCTTCTTCAGAAGGTAGCCCGTATCGGTTGATGGAACGCAATCGGCGTGTCCCCTGCCGGAGCAGTTGCCCGACGTCTCGGCGTTGCCGCTTGCCATCGCGGGAAGCGGCCGTGAACTGAATTGTGCTCTGAAGGTCAAGGCGGGGCCAGGCCCTTCCTTCGGCGGAGTGCGTATGCCGTCGATTTCGGATAGCTCCGATCAAGCGTCTCTATGCACGGTCACGGGACGGCATGTCTCGACGCCGGTGGTGACCTCGCGGGCACTATGGTATCTGGACGAAAGAAACTCTATACGGAGTTCCGGGTTTTCCGGAGATATGCCGCGTGGCGAATTTTAGTATGGATTTGTGTATAGTGGCCGGCAGAAGGCCGGGCTTGCTTGAGCAGACATTGGAAAGTTTCTCAAAGCGCTGCTTTGCTCATCTTTCCTTCTCGAACGTCCTCGTGAACATAGATCCGATCTTCGGCACGGAAGAGGATGAAGCCGAGTGCCTGCGCGTGGTCGGCAACTATCTGCCGTCAGCCTCCTTCTTCAGACCGAGCGAGCCGGGTTTTGGCGCCGCGGTCCAGCGTCTGTGGACCAACACGCATTCCGACTATGTGTTCCACCTCGAGGATGACTGGGTCGCGCTGACCGACCTCGGCGAGGAAATTTTGGGCCCGTTTTCAGATCCGGGCGTGATGCAGGTTTCCTTTCATACGGCCGATCAGAACTGGAATATCGCAAAGGACGGCCATCTTCACGAAAGGAACGAATATGCCCGGTTCCTCGGCATAAAAATCCCGCTGTTCAAGACTTTTCCGAAATTCACCACCTCCCCTTCCATTCTTCGGGGCTCGTTCGCCCGACAGGCTTCAAGCCTGATGGACCCTTCTCGGGATCCGGAAAAACAATTCTATTCCGGCGTCAACGCAGAGCTTGAACGGTTGGCGGCGCCGCACAGGAACTACATATTCTCTCCCCAGCAGAGACCAGTCATCCGTGACACCGGACGAGAGTGGAGAGACAACCGCAAAATCAAGAAAGTCATCGAGAACACGACCTCCTATTGGGTCGAGGAATAGTTGCCCGGCATGCCCGCAACGGTCACCGGGCACGCCTTGATAAGCGACCGCATACCGTGATGCCGCCACGAAATTTCCATCAGGCGCGCTGAAGAAATGGCCCTCGCCGGCCCGCTGATAGAAGCGCCTTGCCGCGTAAGGCAGCACCGTCCCGTTTCAGCATTCGGTAACGCTCTGAATGTACATTAGGCATCGATCAATTTACGCGAGTAACTGGACGCCTGCCAATGAACCATTGCTCCGCCATCGGACCTGATCTGCAAACGTCTCACCGCGAACTTCTGGAAGACCTGTTCGAGGACGCTCCAGGACCTACGATCATCAAGGATGGAGAGTCGCGTTTCCTGTTCCTCAACAGCAAGGCATGCGAGATGTTCGGCGTGAACCTCGATGACGTGCTTGGCCACACGGACCACGACTTCCTGCCTGCGGACGAAGCCGATCGAATCCAGAAGGTGGATGCGGGAGTGCTGGCCACCGGCGAGGAACGGCGGTTCGAGGAAGAGCTCACCGGGCCGGATGGTTCGACCCGGACGCTTTTCACGCACAAGCGGCGGTCTTTCGTACCAGTGCCCGGCGGAAAGAAACCGGTCGTCGTTGTCGTCATTTCCGACATCACCAAACTCCGTCACGCAGAACAGGTCCTGCGGGCCAGTGAGGAACACTATCGCTCGCTCGTTGAACTGCATCCCCAAACACCGTGGTTGGCCGACGCAGAAGGGAACGTCATCGAAGTCGGCCCGGGTTGGCAGAATGCTTCCGGACGGGAGGTCGGCGAAGCGCTGGGACGCGGGTGGGAGAAGACCCTGCACCCGGCGGACCTGCCTGAAGTGATTGCCAAATGGGAATCCGCGGTCCACACCGGCGTGCCATTCGACATGATCTACAGGATCGGGACAACGAAAGGGCGGTATCGGTGGTATCGGAACCGTGCTGCTCCCCGGCTCGACGGCGACGGCAAGGTCATCCGCTGGTATGGCCTCCTCGAGGACGTGCACGACCGCCAGCTTGCCCTCAAAGCCCTTCAGTCCAGCGAGCGCAGATTGCGCCAGCATCGGGACGAACTCGAAAAGATCGTTCTGGCGAGGACCGCGGAAGTGCAGGAGAAGAACGTCGAACTGGATCGCCTTCTCCAGCATGAACGGGGCATCAATGCGCTGCAGCGCCGCTTCGTGGGGATGATCTCGCACGAGTTCAGGACACCTCTGGCCGTGATCGACGGAGCGGCTCAGCGGCTGACGCGCACGAAGGCGGCTGCAACTCCCCAGTTCCTGGAAGGCAAGGCTCTGCAGATCAAGGGCGCCGTCGCCCGCATGGTCGAGCTGATGGAAAGCATCCTCGCCGCCGGACGGCTGGAGACGGGGACCATTGCGATCAACAAGGAAGCCGGTTCGCTCAGCGCGATTCTGCGCCATTGCATCTCAAGCCGGGCGGAAATCAGCAAGAGCCATACGATCGGCCATGATCTGGAAGCGCTTCCAGCTCTGCAGATGATCGACGGGGCCGCAATAGAGCGGGTCTTTTCCAACCTGTTGTCAAACGCAGTGAAATATTCGCCCGCCGGTTCCAGAATCAGCGTCAGCGGATGGAGGGACGGCCAGCGGGTTCTGGTCAGCGTCAGCGATTCCGGCATCGGCATGGATGCCGACGACCTGCCGAAGCTGTTCGAACCCTACTTTCGCGCCCGCAGCGCCACCGGTATCGCGGGAACGGGGATCGGTCTCAATATCGTCAAGGAAATTGTGGAGTTGCACGGCGGCTCGATCTCAGTCCAGAGCCTTCTGGGCAAGGGTACGACCTTCACGGTGGAGCTGCCGTTCGACGAGGTCAGACAACAGCATTCGGCTTAGGCCGGCGCTGTCACAAGAACCCTCAGGCGGCGATCGATGACGCTAACCAGGACGCAAGCTCGTCTCGCCCCATGGGTCTGCCCACCAGAAAGCCTTGCAGCTGATCGCAACCGGCAATTCGGAGGACGTCCGCTTGATCGGCGGATTCTATGCCTTCGGCCGTGACAGGAATCCCGAGGGCCTGGGCCAAGGAGATCGTGGCCGTCAGGACGTTCCGGCCGGTGCTGCCGTCATCTATGGCTTGAACGAGAGACCGGTCGATCTTCATCCGGTCGAAGCCGAACTCACGAAGCGTGCCGATACTGGCATAACCGGCGCCAAAATCATCGAGAGCAAAACGGATGCCTGCCAATTTCAGGGCGGTGATGGAGCGTCGTGCCTGTTCAGGATTGGACATCAGCACCGCTTCGGTGATCTCCAATGTCAGCCGCGAAGGATCAAAACCTTCCTCTCTCAAGACGGTGAGCACATCCCCGGCGAAATTGGGGTTGCATAGCTGGATCGGAGAAACATTGACCGACAGGGAGAGCGGAGACCATGCCCGGGATGCCACGATGGACTTCCGAAGCATCTGGAGGCCGAGGATATCGATCAATCCGCATTTCTCCGCCAGAGGTATGAACGCGTCCGGGCCGATTGCTCCTTCGGCGCGTCTCCACCTTGCCAGAGCCTCCACGCCCGTGATCTCGCCCGAGGCCGCCGAAGCCAGCGGCTGGAAAACCGGCTGGATCTCGTCGTTCTGGAGGGCGCGCCGAAGGTCGCTTTCCAAGCCCGCGATCTTCTCGCGCTGGCGGTCAAGATCCGGATGATAGGTGACGGCGCATCCCCTGCCCATTTCCTTCGCTTCATAAAGGGCCATATCCGCCCGGCGAAGAAGTTCGTGCGCATTCCCTGCGTCGTCACGGCAGGCGACGCCGATGCTTGCGCCAATTTCGATCGTGCGGCCTTCGATGAGAAACGGCCTTTTGAGACGTTCGAGAACTTGATTGTCAAATTCGGCGAGGTTCGCGGAGCCGCGCTGAACCAGAGCGAATTCATCACCGCCCAACCGGGCGACACCGAATACGTCTCCGTGGATGTCGCGCAGGGCTTCCGCCACCAGCCTGATCAGCTGATCTCCAATCGCATGCCCCCAGGCATCGTTGACTGCCTTGAACCCGTCGAGATCGATAAGGTGCAAGACCAGCACCTGGCTCTTGTCGGCCTGCATCAACCGGTCCAGTCCTTCGATCAGGCCGAGCCTGTTCAAGAGACCGCTGAGGCTGTCATGCGTTGCTTCGTGCTGGGCGCGATCCGCCAGGCTCTTCAGCCGCCGCGTTTCTGACAGGCCTGCAAACAGGACGCCAACCAGATAAACGCCGAGGATTGCGACCGCCGCGGCGATAAAGGGGCGCGCCTCGTCAAAAATCGTGTTTCCCGGAGCGGCACTTGGCCAAGCCAAACGCGCGACTTCAATTCCATCCACATCCATGAGCGGGGAATTCAGAAGATCGCCCGCCGGACGGTCAGTTATGTGGAGCTCCGGGAGCTGATGTTCCTTGGCCATCTGGGCCACGACTTCAGACGTCAGGGTCTTGAAGAAGCTGAGAACATAGAAGGTTTGATCCTGTACCTGCGACCCGAACGGCTGGACCGCTTCCGAAGCCACCGCAATGATATCATCGCCGTTTCTGAAAAAATTGACGATGGGGTCGATGCCAGGCCGAGCGGCGGCTTCCGTCTGCCCCGTAAACTTGGAGCCGAGATATTCGGTCGGGTCTATTATATCGGCCTTGAGATAGGCGATGCTCTTGCCGCCTGCTGGCGCGGTCAGCACTATCCCGTCATAGAGCGCGTAGTCCTCGCTGGTCTTGCCCCAATTCTCATAGACCCAACCCTCGCGATCCCCTTGGGTTATCGCCTTGTAGGCGTCATCCCAGACGGCATTGTCCCGCACGGTCGCGGCAAGTTTTTCCTTGAAAGAGGAGACCGCCGCCTCTGCCGCCAGAATGGCTCTGTTGTCGTCCAGCGCGTTGGCGGAACTGCGCATGCGATCGACCACGTGAGCACCTATCCCACCCAGGATCATGGCAACAAGAAGGAGCAGCGAGGTGGCGATGAAAACGGAGTAGCCTTCACGGCTCTCCTTCGGTCGGCGTGCGAGCATGGCGGATCCCTGCGTTATTGTTTTGCCCAAGGCTGCAGAAGACGTCATGTCCGCATTGCGCTGCTCGCATCCACTAGCATATGCGAATATTAAAAATCGCTAAAGCACGTAGTCAACGACTCGTTAATATGTCGGCAGGGACCTCCAAACCCGGAGCAGCAAAATGGAGCAGGGTCGTGCGGAGTGCTTTATTTCGCGGGGTTAAACCGGGCTTTTAGCTCGGAAATCGGGCAGGCTGGTGCTTCCGCCGAGCGGGCGGGCTTTCTAGAGTTCTCGCAGGAATTCTTCGGTCGTCGCGAGGTGGAGCTGAACCGAGAAGCGGTCTCCCAAAAGTTCGAGCGACGCGTCATGTGTGTCATCCGCTCCGCTGCAGACGGCATCCCTCAGCACGATCACATGGTATCCGAGATCGATGGCGCCAAGCGCTGTGGAGAGGACGCAAACGTCGGTCTCACCGCCGGTCAGGACCACGGTTCCGATACCCTCCTTCAAGAGCATTCCATGCAGCCCTCCGCTCACCCAGGGAGAATACGTCATCTTGTCGAAGATGCGTGCAGGAGGGACAAGCGCTTTCAAGGACGGGATCAGATCGACGAGGCCTGGATCGAGATGCTCTCGCGTCATCATCCTCCACTTTTCATAATACACCCGCCACATGCCCTCCATCGCTTCGGGCCGCGACGGCGTGACGAACCTCGTAAAGATCGTCTTCTCCGGGTGGCGGCCGGAAATCTCCTCGATCGATGGCGATACCTGGCGCATCCAGGGGACGTGCCAAGGAGTGTCTTCAGCGAAGATCCGCTGCATGTCGATGCAAAGATGAATCCAGTTGCCAGCCATGTCATGCTCCGCGCTGCTCCTGAACGCCCCATCGGGAACGTGGTTCCAGCCGGGACCGGCAGAAGGCGGGCTGCAGCTAACGGACATCCGACATGAGGGACGCCCCTCGGTCGAACACGAGGGCGGCGTCACGCTCTCATGATTGGTTGGACGCCTTGACGAAATCGATGAAGGCCCGCAGCGGCGCCGGTACGAGCCGCCGGCCGGGGTAATAGAGAAATGGGCCGGAAAATTGCGGCCACCATGGCTCAAGCACGGGTTCGAGCGAGCCGTTGTCGAGATGGGGCCGCAACCAGTCCTCGAACAGCAACATGATGCCGGTGTCGGCAATCGCTGCTTCGACGGCAAGATCGGTTGCTGCACCTACCTGCACGATCAGCGGCCCTGTCGGAGCGATCCGCACCACCTCGCCATCCCGCTCGAATTCCCAGAGCATCATCGCGCCGCTTGTGAAACGCCCGCGAATGCAGGCATGGCCAAGCAGGTCGCGCGGGTGATCGGGACGGCCATGGCGATCAAGGTATGCGGGAGATGCCGCGGCCCCGAAACGCTGCAGGCGCGGACCGATCGGTACCGCGATCATGTCCTGCTCCAACCGCTCGTCATAGCGGATGCCGGCGTCGCATCCCGCAGCCAGAACGTCAACGAAGCTGTCATCGGCGACGATTTCGAGCCGGATGTCGGGATAGGCCGCGAGGAAACGCGGGATGATCGCCGGGAGCACCAACCGCGCGGCGCTGACCGGTACATTGAGACGGAGAACGCCCGCAGGTTTGTCGCGAAACCTGTTGACCACGTCGAGTGCCGCGTCGACCTCGGTGAGCGCTGGGGTCAACCGAGCCAGCAGACCGGCGCCTGCTTCCGTCGGCACCACGCTGCGTGTCGTCCGATTGAGAAGCCTGACCCCGAGTTGCGCCTCGACACGCCGTACCGCCTCGCTCAATCCTGACGCGCTGCCGCCTGTGGTCCGCGCACCCTCGCGGAACCCGCCGGCGCGGGCCACTGCCACAAAGGCATTCAGATCACTCAGATCGATCTTCATTGTTCGAAATTCCGCACAGCCCGTGCCAACTGTACCCAGTTTTCGTGCGATCTCTCAAGCTTTATATCCACGTCATCTTGAAAAGGAGAGATTCCATGTCGAATACCGAACAGGCACGTACATATGTCCTCGGCGACCGCAACGTAAAACGGCTCGGCTACGGCGCCATGCAGCTTGCGGGCAAGGGTGTGTTCGGCCCGCCGAAGGACCGCGATGCGGCAATCGCAGTCCTGCGCGAGGCGGTCGAGGCTGGCGTCAATCACATCGACACCAGCGACTTTTACGGTCCGCACGTAACCAACCAGATCATCCGCGAAGCGCTTCATCCGTACCCCGACGACCTGATGATCGTGACCAAGATCGGCGCCATGCGCGGGACCGACGGTTCATGGAACCCGGCGTTCTCCGCCGAGCAGCTGACACAGGCCGTCCACGACAACCTGCGCAATCTCGGTCTCGACGTCATGGACGTCGTCAATCTGCGTATCATGTTCGATGTCCACGGCCCGGCCGAGGGCTCGATCGAAGAGCCCCTGACGGTTCTGGCGGAGTTGCAGCGCAAGGGCCTGGTCCGCCACATCGGGCTCAGCAACGTCACGCCGGCACAGGTCGCCGAGGGTCAGGGCATCGCCAAGATCGTCTGCGTACAGAACCAGTACAATCTCGCTCATCGGCAAGACGATGCCATGATCGACGATCTCGCCCGTGATGGCATCGCCTATGTGCCGTTCTTCCCGCTCGGCGGCTTCAGCCCGCTGCAATCGTCGGTCCTCTCGGACGTCGCCCAGCGCCTGGCCGTCACGCCGATGCAGGTCGCACTTGCCTGGCTGCTGCGTCGCGCACCGAACGTTCTCCTCATTCCGGGAACCTCGTCCGTGGGCCACCTGCGTGAAAACCTCGCCGCGGCGGAACTGCAGCTGTCGGACGCCGTGATGGCCGAGCTGGAGGGTGTCGCCGGCATCCGCTCCGCCTGAACATTCCGGGATGCTCCCCACCGTGCGTCGAAAAATCGACGCACGGCATTTGCCTTTACGCGCGCTTTCGCTAAAAGTGAAAGAAAAGCGAACGGAGGGGTGAGGTGTTCATCACGGACCGCCAGACGAAGATTGTCGAACTTGCGAAGTCGGCGGGGCGAGTGCTCGTCGACGACCTGGCGGCGACGTTCTCGGTAACCTCGCAAACGATCCGCAAAGATCTGAATGATCTGTGCGACAAGCAAATTCTCACGCGGATCCATGGCGGCGCCACTCTTCCCCGCAGCAACGAGAATGTCCGGTATGACGCACGCCGGAAGATCGCCGCTGCGGAAAAACAGGCGATCGGCGTCGCCGCCGCCAACCTCATTCCGGACAACGCCTCGCTTCTCATCAACATCGGCACCACCACCGAAGCAGTCAGCGAGGCGCTGGTCAATCACCGGGAACTCATGGTGATTACCAATAATATAAACGTTGCCAATCGGTTACGACTTCTCGACGAAATCGAGGTGGTCATTGCCGGTGGCGTCGTCCGTCAATCGGACGGTGGTATTGTCGGTGAGGCCGCGGTCGATTTCATCCGCCAGTTCAAAGTCGACTACGCGATCATCGGCGTTTCGGCGATCGACCCGGATGGGGCTCTTCTCGATTATGACTTTCGCGAAGTGAAAGTTGCCCAGGCGATCATCGCCAATGCCAGGCACGTGATCCTGGTTGCCGACTCGACGAAATTCGAGCGCACCGCCCCCGTGCGCATCGGCCAAATCTCCCAGGTCCAGACCTTTATCACCGACCACTGCGCGTCTCCTTCGATCCGGGAGATCTGTCTGCAGAACGGCGTTGCGCTGGTGGAGACTTCGGAGACGAACGCTGAAGTTCATTAGCCCTTCAGTTTCGTTTGACATTCGGAATATTTTCGATTTAATCCATTTTAAGTTCACAATGCCTAGGGGCTTGCTGCCGTTTCGGATCAGCGAGGGAAATGATGGGTCAAAAAATCCACGATATCTTCGTGATCGGCGGCGGCATCAACGGCTGCGGCATCGCACGCGATGCGGCCGGACGGGGTTATTCGGTCGCACTCGCGGAGATGGACGATTTTGCCTCGGGCACCTCCTCCGGTGCCACCAAGCTCATCCACGGCGGCCTGCGCTATCTCGAACATTACGAATTCAGGCTCGTGCGGGAGTCGCTGATGGAGCGCGAAACCCTCTGGGCCATGGCACCGCACATCATCTGGCCGATGCGTTTCGTCCTGCCCTATCACAAGGGAGGGGTTCGCCCCGCATGGCTGATCCGCCTCGGCCTGTTTCTCTACGATCATCTCGGCGGCCGAAAGCTGCTCCCGCCGACCGCAGTGCTCGACATGCGCACCGACCCGGCAGGGAACCCTCTGAAGCCGCTTTTTACCAAGGCGTTCGAATATTCCGACGGCTGGGTCGACGACGCGCGGATGGTCGTGCTGAACGCTCGGGATGCCGCCGATCGCGGCGCCCTGATCCTGCCGCGTACCCGGGTGGTTGCCGCCCGCCGGGAGAACGGTGTTTGGACGATCGGCACGTGCGATACCCGCACCGGCAAGACCGAGACCTATCAGGCCCGCATGCTTGTGAATGCCGCCGGGCCCTGGGTGGATCAGGTGATCCGCGAGGCGTTCGGCAACAATGACGCCCGCCATGTGCGCCTCGTCCAGGGCAGCCATATCGTCGTGAAGAGGAAATTCGAAGGATCCCGCGCCTATTTCTTTCAGAACCGGGACAATCGCATCATTTTCGCAATTCCTTACGAGAACGACTTCACGCTTATCGGCACGACCGACCGGGACTATTCCGGCAATCCGAAAGATGTGAAAATCTCCGAGGAGGAGACGACCTATCTCTGCAATGCCGCGAGCGAGTATTTTCGGGAGCCGGTACGACCGGCCGACATCGTCTGGACCTATTCGGCGGTTCGCCCGCTTTTTGACGACGGCGCTTCAAAGGCGCAGGAAGCAACGCGGGATTATGTGCTGAAGGTCGACGTCACTCAGGGCGCACCGCTGCTCAACGTCTTCGGCGGAAAGCTGACTACCTATCGCCGTCTTTCGGAACATGCGCTGGAGAAGATCGCCGAAGCGATCGGAGCAAAAGGCCATTCCTGGACGGCGAAGAGCCATCTGCCCGGCGGCGATTTTCCTGCGCAGGGTTACGAGGAAGAAGTGGTAAAGCTGAAAGCCCGCTATCCGTTTCTGGAAGAACGGCATGCGCGGCGCCTGGTGCGCCGGTACGGAACCCGCGCAGCGATGATCCTCGACGGCGCCACCAGGATGCAGGACCTCGGCCACCATTTCGGCGGCGATCTCTACGAGGCCGAAGTGAAATATCTTGTCCACCGTGAATGGGCCATGAGCGCGGAGGACGTGTTGTGGCGCAGAACCAAGGACGGTCTGCGGTTGAGTGAGACGGAAAGACAATATCTGGAGGAGTACATGGCCGCTATACCGGCAAAAATGGCCGGATAAGCGACATGTGTTCCCGATGTGAGGAGGCACGGGAACTCGAATGCTGGAAATGCGCAACGTCGCCAAGATGGTGGGGGGTGAGTATCATATTCATCCGACCAATCTTGCATTCGATCGCGGCTCGCTGAACGTATTGCTCGGCCCGACGCTCTCGGGCAAGACTTCGATCATGCGACTGATGGCCGGACTTGACCGTCCCACCAGCGGCTCCGTGTATTTCGACGGCGCCGACGTCACCGGCGTCGCGGTGCAAAAACGCAACGTCGCGATGGTCTACCAGCAGTTCATCAACTACCCCGCCCTGACCGTCTACGAAAACATCGCTTCGCCGATGCGGATTGCAGGCAAGGATGGGAAGACCATCGACCGGGAAGTCCGCCGTGCTGCGGACTTGCTGAGATTGACCCCCTATCTCGATCGGACGCCTCTCAACCTTTCCGGCGGGCAGCAGCAGCGTACGGCGCTCGCCCGCGCACTCGTCAAGAATGCGAGCCTGGTGCTGATGGACGAGCCGCTCGCCAATCTCGACTACAAGCTACGCGAAGAACTGCGCGAGGAACTGCCGAAGATCTTTGCGCAATCCGGCGCCATCTTCGTTTATGCGACGACCGAACCATCCGAAGCCTTGTTGCTCGGCGGCAATACGGCAACGCTCTCCGAAGGACGGGTCACGCAATTCGGGCCGACGATCGAGGTCTACCGTCGTCCGGCTGACCTGGTGACGGCCAAGACATTTGCCGATCCCCCACTCAACTTCATCGATGTGGTCAAGTCCGGCGGCTCGTTTCGATACCAGGAAGCAGACAGTCTTGCGGTGCCGCCGCATCTGTCCGGCGTGCCGGACGGTCCGGTGACCATCGCCTTTCACCCCCATCACCTGGGGCTCGCGGCACAGACCGGCAATGCTGCGAGGGTGAAGGCCCAGACGCAGATTTCGGAAATCACGGGCTCCGAAAGCTTCGTGCATATGCACTACAACGGTGTGCGCTGGGTCATGCTGGCACCCGGCATCCACGACATCGATCCGGATACCGAAATCGAGCTTTTCCTGGATACCCGCCATCTGATGGCTTTTGGAACAGACGGCCGCGCCATCGCGGCGGCGGCTTAAGGACGGCGAACATGGCACGCATCACGCTCGATCACATCCGCCACGCCTACGGTCCGAACCCGAAATCCGACGCCGCCTATGCGCTGCGTGAGGTGGACCACGAATGGGCCGATGGCGGCGCCTATGCCCTGCTCGGCCCTTCCGGCTGCGGCAAGACGACCTTGCTGAACATCATTTCCGGCCTGCTGCAGCCGTCCCACGGGCGTATCCTCTTCGATGGGAAAGACGTCACCAATCTTTCCACGCAGGAACGCAACATTGCCCAGGTTTTCCAGTTTCCGGTCATCTACGATACGATGACGGTCTACGACAATCTGGCATTTCCCTTGCGCAACAGAGGCATCGCGGAACCGGATGTCGATCGCCGCGTCCGCGAGATGCTTGAGATCATCGATCTCTCCGACTGGTCGAACCGCAAGGCCCAGCGGCTCACGGCCGATCAGAAGCAGAAGATCTCGCTCGGAAGAGGTCTCGTCCGCAACGACGTCAACGCGATCCTCTTCGATGAGCCCCTGACGGTCATCGATCCGCATATGAAATGGGTGCTCCGCTCCCAGCTGAAGCGCTTCCACAAGCAGTTCGGCTTCACCATGGTCTACGTGACCCATGACCAGACGGAGGCGCTCACCTTCGCCGACAAGGTGGTCGTGATGTACGATGGGGAGATCGTCCAGATCGGAACGCCGGCCGAACTCTTCGAGAGGCCCAGTCATACATTCGTCGGTTATTTCATCGGCTCCCCCGGCATGAACGTGATACCCGCCGAGATCCATGGGAGCACGATCAAGCTCGGAGCCGAGACGATCGCCCTCGATTATGCGCCGAAGATCGATGCGGGTGGCCGGATCGAACTGGGCATCCGGCCGGAATTCATCCGCCTCGGCCGGGAGGGCATGCCTGTCACGGTGACGCGCATCGAAGACATCGGCCGGCGCAGGATCGTTCGCGCAAGTCTTGGGGGGCAATCGCTTGCGATCGTCGTTTCCGAGGATGCGGAGGTTCCGGCAGAGCCTCGCGTCACCTTCGACCCCGTTGCGCTGAATATCTATGCCAATTCGTGGCGCGTTGGCAGGGAGGCCTGAACCATGGAAAAGACGTGGAACAACAAAGCCTGGTTTCTGGTGCTTCCCGTGCTCCTGCTGGTTGCCTTCTCGGCGGCCATTCCGCTGATGACCGTGGTGAACTATTCGGTCCAGGATACGTTCGGCAACAACGCCTTCTTCTGGGCCGGCACCGACTGGTTCGACGATATCCTGCATTCGGCCCGCTTCTGGGAAGCCCTGCAACGCAATCTGCTTTTCTCCTTCATCATCCTTGCGATCGAGATTCCGCTCGGCATCTTCATCGCGCTGAACATGCCGAAGAAGGGCATCGGCGTGCCGGTCTGTCTGGTGCTGATGGCCCTTCCGCTTCTTATCCCGTGGAATGTCGTCGGCACGATCTGGCAGGTCTTCGGGCGGGTCGATATCGGCCTGCTCGGGCACACGCTGGCGGCACTCGGCATCGACTACAACTATGTGCGCGATCCTCTGGACGCCTGGATCACCGTCGTCGTCATGGATGTGTGGCACTGGACGAGCCTCGTCGTGCTGTTGTGCTACGCCGGTCTCGTCTCCATTCCGGACGCCTATTATCAGGCGGCGAAAATCGATGGGGCATCAAGGTGGTCGGTGTTCCGCTACATCCAGCTGCCGAAGATGAAGCGGGTGCTGCTTATCGCCGTCCTGCTGCGCTTCATGGATAGTTTCATGATCTATACGGAGCCTTTCGTGGTCACCGGCGGGGGGCCTGGAAATTCCACGACCTTCCTGTCGATCGATCTCGTCAAGACAGCGGTCGGCCAGTTCGACCTCGGTCCGGCCGCCGCCATGTCGATCGTCTACTTCCTGATCATCCTGCTGCTGTCATGGATCTTCTACACCGTGATGACCAGCAGCGATGCAGACAATTGAAGGAGGGAGGAAAACCATGGCAAGGACAATCAAATACAAGCCTGCAGGCAATCTCTCCTGGCTGGTCTCGACGATCTACATCATCTTCCTGCTTCTGCCGATCTACTGGCTCGTCAACATGAGCTTCAAGGAGAATTCCGAGATTACCGGAGCCTTCTCGCTCTGGCCGCAGAACCCGACGCTCAGGAATTACATGGTCATCTTCACGGACCCTTCCTGGTACAACGGCTATATCAATTCGATCATCTATGTGGCGCTGAACACCACGATCTCGGTTCTGGCGGCATTGCCGGCTGCCTATGCATTTTCGCGCTATCGGTTCCTCGGCGACAAACATCTGTTCTTCTGGCTGCTCACCAACCGGATGGCACCGCCCGCCGTCTTCGCCCTGCCCTTCTTCCAGCTCTATTCCGCCTTCGGTCTCATCGACACGCATATCGCAGTCGCCCTCGCCCATTGCCTGTTCAACGTGCCGCTTGCTGTCTGGATCCTGGAAGGCTTCATGTCGGGCGTGCCGAAGGAAATCGACGAGACCGCCTATATCGACGGCTATTCCTTCCCGCGGTTCTTCGTGAAGATCTTCATGCCGCTGATCGCCTCCGGCATCGGTGTCGCGGCCTTCTTCTGCTTCATGTTTTCCTGGGTGGAACTGCTGCTTGCCCGGACGCTGACGACCACGGCCGCCAAGCCCATTTCCGCCATCATGACGCGCACCGTTTCGGCGTCGGGCATGGACTGGGGCGTGCTGGCAGCCGCCGGCGTGCTGACCATCGTTCCCGGCGCACTCGTCATCTATTTCGTTCGAAACTACATCGCCAAGGGCTTTGCCCTCGGCCGGGTCTGACAAGGAGGAACCACGCATGAGCTTTTCATGGATGGCCTGGACACTGCCGACGGCCCTGTTCTTTCTGACGATCCTCGCCCTGCTCATCGGCATGAGCGTCTGGGAATATTTCGCGCCCGGCGGGGCACCGAGGGTCGGCATCCTGCGCTTCGAAACGACGCGCGGAGACCGGCTCTTCATCTCGCTGCTCGGCGCGGCATTCATTCATCTCGCATGGTTGGGGCTTATCGGTCCCAACCTGTGGTGGGCTCTTGCCCTGGCAGTGGTCTACGCAATCGGCGTCTTCCGCTTCGTCTGAAAGGCAAGCTGAAAAAGTGGCGGGAGAACCGCCACTCCGTACGAAATTGCAATCGCAAAACTCTGGGAGGATAAAATGCGACGGCATCTTATGACAACGACGGCAGCGGTGCTGCTGGCTCTGACCGGTTCCGCCTATGCCGGCACCGAGGAAGCAAAGCAATTCCTCGACAAGGAAGTCGGCGAACTCTCGACGCTTTCCCGCGCCGAACAGGAAAAGGAGATGCAATGGTTCGTCGATGCGGCAAAACCGCTTGCCGGCCTGGACATCAAGGTCGTCTCCGAAACAATCACCACGCATGAATACGAATCGAAGGTGCTGGCTCCGGCCTTCACCGCAATCACCGGCATCAAGGTCACCCACGACCTGATCGGCGAAGGCGACGTAGTTGAAAAACTGCAGACCCAGATGCAATCCGGCGAGAACATCTATGACGGTTACGTCAACGATTCCGACCTGATCGGCACGCATTGGCGTTACCAGCAGGCCCGCTCGCTCACCGACTGGATGGCGGGCGAAGGCAAGGACGTTACCAACCCCGGCCTCGATCTCGAGGACTTCATCGGCCTCAAGTTCACGACGGCACCGGACAAGAAGCTCTACCAGTTGCCGGACCAGCAGTTCGCCAACCTCTACTGGTTCCGCTACGACTGGTTCAACGACGCCAAGAACAAGGCCGACTTCAAGGCCAAGTATGGCTACGAGCTCGGCGTGCCGGTCAACTGGTCGGCCTATGAGGATATTGCCGAGTTCTTCACCGGCCGCGACGTGGGCGGCAAGAAGGTCTATGGTCACATGGACTACGGCAAGAAGGACCCGTCGCTCGGCTGGCGCTTCACCGACGCGTGGCTCTCCATGGCCGGCAACGGCGACAAGGGCCTTCCGAACGGCCTGCCTGTCGACGAATGGGGCATCAAGGTCAACGAAAAGTCGCAGCCTGTCGGCTCCTGCGTCGCACGCGGCGGCGATACCAACGGCCCGGCGGCCGTCTACTCCATCCAGAAATATCTCGACTGGATGAAGGCCTATGCGCCGGCCGCCGCCCAGGGCATGACCTTCTCGGAGTCCGGACCCGTGCCGGCCCAGGGCGAAATCGCCCAGCAGATGTTCATGTACACGGCTTTCACCGCCGACATGGTGAAGGCAGGCCTGCCTGTCATGAACCAGGACGGCACGCCGAAATGGCGTTTTGCTCCGTCTCCGCACGGGGTTTACTGGAAGGACGGCATGAAGCTCGGCTATCAGGACGTCGGCTCCTGGACGCTGATGAAGTCCACGCCCACCAACCGCGCCAAGGCGGCCTGGCTCTATGCCCAGTTCGTCACCTCGAAGACGGTGGACGTCAAGAAGAGCCATGTCGGCCTCACCTTGATCCGCGAGAGCACCATCCGGCACAAGAGCTTCACGGACCGCGCGCCGAAGCTCGGCGGCCTGATCGAGTTCTATCGTTCACCGGCCCGCGTCCAGTGGTCGCCGACCGGCACGAACGTGCCTGACTACCCGAAGCTCGCGCAGCTCTGGTGGCAGGCGATCGGCGATGCGTCCTCGGGCGCCAAGACGGCTCAGGCCGCCATGGACTCGCTTTGCGCCGAGCAGGAAAAGGTCCTGCAGCGCCTGGAACGCGCCAAGGTCCAGGGTGACATGGGTCCGAAGCTCGCCGAGGAACACGACCTCGCATACTGGAACAAGGAGGCGGTCGCCAAGGGCAACCTTGCTCCCCAGCTCAAGGTCGCCAACGAGAAGGAAAAGCCAGTCACCGTCAACTACGACGAGCTCGTAAAGAGCTGGGCTGACACCAAGAAGTAAAGCCGGTTCGCCGGGCGCTCAACGCGCCCGGCGGCCACCGACCGCAAGGTCCCTGTCGCAGCTCATCAGCTGCCCAACCGTTCCTTCCGGAACGCAACCGACACCGTCTCCGCGGCCAGCATCGCCGTGTTGGCGTCAGTCCGGTAGTTGCTTACGGAAATCCGCATGACCTCGATCCCTCTCCACCTGGCTCCGGTCACGAAGATCGTTCCCTCGCGCTGCAACCGCGCAATGGTTCTTCTCGTCACCTCGTCGGCATCGGCGGTCGAGAGATCCGAGCCGAAGCGGCAGATCACCTGATTCAGGTCGACGTCGTTCAGAATCTCGATCCCCGGTTCGCGCGACAGATGTTCGGCAATGATCCGCGCCGAGGAACAGCAACCTTCGACGAGACTGGCGATGCCGTTGCGGCCGAGGTGCTTCATCATTGCCCAGGTCGCGAAGCCGCGCGCTCGCCTCGAAAGCTCCGGCACGTAGTGTGACGGGTCCCGGTCTCCTTCCGCCGCAATGGGGAGGTAGCTGGCAGCGATCGTCATGGCCCGCCGGTGAGCGACCTCGTCCCTTACAATCGCATAGCCGCTGTCATAGGGCGTCTGAAGCCACTTATGGCCGTCGGTGGCCCAACTATCGGCCAGCTCTACTCCGGGACAAAGATGTCGTGTCGACGGGGAAGCCTTGGCCCATAAACCGAATGCGCCGTCCACATGTACCCAGGCATCCCTGCTCCTGGCGACCGGGATAAGTTCCGCGAACGGATCGAAAGCTCCGGTGTTGATCTGCCCGGCCTGAAGGATGGCGATCATTGGACCAGCCGCCTTGTTGACCGCCTCTTCGAAATGCCGGGCAAGAATACGCCCCTGCCTGTCTGTTGCTATCCTGACGACGCGATCATGCCCAAGTCCCAGGAATTGCAAGGCTGAGAAAACGGTGGTGTGGGCATCGTCACCAACGACAACGGTGATCGGCGGCGCACCGAATAGCCCGTCTGCATCGACGTTCCAGCCAACGCGGCGAAGCACCTCGCCTCTCGCGGCGGCCAGGCAGCTGAAATTAGCCACCGTCGCTCCCGTAACGAAGCCCACCGAAGATTGAGCAGGCAGACCCAGAACGTCCAGGAGCCAGGTGGCTGCCACCTTCTCGAAAGACGCGGCGGCAGGGGACGCGGTGTGATTACCCGCATTCTGCCCCCAGGCGCTTGTCAGGAAGTCTGCCGCCACGCCCATCGGATGTGAGCCGCCGATCACCCAGCCGAAAAAACGCGGGCCCGTCATGCGATGGAGACCCGGCTCGGCCTTTTCCACGAGATGTTGAAGGACGTCCTCCATCGCAAGCGTCTCCTCCTGGAGATCTTCGACGAGCGTCGCCAGACATTCCTGGTATTGCAGTTGTGGCCGGTGGAGCTGAGGATCAGTCTGGCGAAACCCGGCGGCCAGATGCGCCGCCTGCGCGAAAAGTGCGTCTATGCCCTCAGCCATGGACCCTACCTCCGTGTCGTCGGGACTGGGCAGCTATCTGCGCCAAGCTACCACACTATACGCAATTCCCCTAACCTCGCAGTCCCGTCATCGACTGATGGGGCGATAAATGGCCCTTTGGGCTGAAAGGCAGCTGGTGCGTGTGGCGGGAAAATGGAGCGGGTGAAGCGCCTCACTGAAGCGGTCGAAGCGCTTCATCTGGCACACTATGCATTGAAACCATTATATAAATTTCTACAATAAAAAATCATAACAGCACATTATGGGTCGCATTTTGTGGCACATCAAACGCGGTATTGACGTTCTGAATGGACTTGACGCTGCGACCAGAAGATCGTTTCCGCCGTAGCACTGTTCACGACCGGTGAACGCAAATAGCGCGTTGGACCCCTGCGAGAGAGGTCATCTGCTATATGGAGATTGTGAGCTATCAAAATTGAGCTTTAACCCTATTTGCTTGCGCTCGCGGGCTGCCTGATCCAACGAACTCCAGCGCCGTGTGTGGCCGTTTCCGGTGCAAATTGCACGTTCTCTCGCATTAGTGCCGCCTCCAAGCGATTCAGCTTCTCTGCGCTGACAGCCTCGAATTCGTCTCTTTCAAATCGCGCAATAAAGCTGCGGTCGACGTCAGCAATCTTGGCCAACTGCGCTTGCGAAAGGTTGGCGAGGCCTCTTGCAGCCGGAAGCATAATTCGTCTGAAAGGGTCCTTCTTCCCGGGGACGCGCCATCTAATGCCTTCGCCGAACTCGTCAGCAGCTTTAGTGAACTCGATCCCTTCCTCTTCGTATTTCTCCTTCAGGAGATAGGCGTGGCGGGGCAATAGCTTATAGCGTCTCGCTTCTAGGGTATAAACCGACCGAAACTTCAGCTTGAGTAAGACTTCAATGCCCGTCTGGGAGTGTCCCAGCAGGCAACGTGCTGCTCTGAGAAGGTCCGGGAGAGTGTCCATGTATCTGGATGAGCAAGCCTCCCAAGGAAATGTCAATAAAATAAGGGATTAATCAAAATAATGCAGAAAATGGGTCGTAATATTTGCAAATGAATCATTTTGTTTGCATTTGCATCGTTAATCATGTTTGGTGCCCCCATCAGAGCGGCTCCGCCGCCGAATCAGAAGGCACCCCAAATGGACAAATGGCTTGGCACACCACCCAGCTTGCTTATCCCGAGGCTCAAGTCTCTAACGGAGGATTTGGAACGCCTCGCAGAAACCGGCAGCGTTTCTGGCATCAATGAAGTGGTCATCATTAAGAATTGCATCCTCGCAAGCCGATCTGTCCCATGCTTGCTCGGGCATATGCATGGCCATCCCACAATCAAGGCGGGACCGGGGATCACCAGCGAAATCTATTATCTCGATCAAAAGCGGAAGATGGCGAGGACAATAAGTCGTTGGTATCATTTCGACCAAGGGCTCATTGGCTGACCAGGCGAAACGGATCAACTTATGGACAAGGCCCTCACCGACAGTCTCGACAGCTTCATTTTCAAGCTCCAACGGGTATCCGACAACCTAAAAGCCTCCCGAACAGATGAATTCCGCAAAGCCAAACGCAACAACGCAGCTATCGCGCTAAAATCGGCAGCAGACTTTTTGGCTTATTGCGCTTTGGTCACTCTTTTTCGCAAAAATATTGGTTATTTATCTGAGCCATCATGTGTTGCCGTTTTCTCGGTTCCGTCCAATTGGCCGTTGGCTGATATAGACGAGGCGGCAAAGATCATTCTTAAGGGACAGAAGGGCGTCAAAATTTGCCTCCATCCGACAACAAAACATCGGCGTGGCTGGGAGATCGACGCCGCTGAGTTGCTTGAGACCGGCGAGAAGCTGATCGTCTTCAGGCAGGAAGGGTCGGTCGTTCACGAGGATTTCGAATTGGCCGCTACGGTGTTCGACCGCCTTGTGCTCTGCCGTCCCAGCCACCTTCGAGCACTCAGCAAGTTTCGCGCGTGCGGTGCTCTTTCGGACGAGAACGTCGCAATTATCGCGAAGCAACCGTCGGAACGGATGGAAGCGATCTTTCGGCGAGGACGGCCCGCTGCTCAGACCGCTTCAAAGCTTACTGGCGCGATCCAGCTGGATGGCTCCAGTAAAGCTCGCCATCTCGACATCGAAAAAGGGTTCGGCGAAGCCAGTGTATGGGCCAACGCTCTGAAGCGAGATTTGGAAGATTGGCGACGTGGTAACCTCACTTGGTCAGAAATCGACCGAGGCTGCCTGTTTTACGGACCCAGCGGCACGGGCAAAACCCGTTTTACGGCCGCACTAGCTGACAACTGCGGAATGCACCTGGAGGCCACTTCGATCCCGAAATGGCAGAGTGCCAAAGACGGTGACCTCGGCGACTTCCTCAAAGCAATGTTCCAGTCCTTCGCATCAGCAAAGGAAAACGCACCGTCTTTGCTGTTCATTGACGAAATCGATGCCATCGGGGACCGAGCAAAATTTCCTTCCCGGCATGAGACCTATTCGACAACCGTTGTAAATGCGCTGCTTGAGTGTGTCGACGGGATCAACGGCCGCGAGGGCATTGTCGTGGTCGGTGCCTGTAACTTTCCAGAACGTATCGACCCAGCGCTTCTACGTAGTGGCCGCCTGGAAAAGCATGTTCTGTTTCCGTTACCGGATGCGACAGCGCGGGGACAAATTCTCGGGTTCCACCTTCCGACGCTGGCAAAGGACGCTGCACTTCAACAAATAGCGGCTCGTCTTCCGGGGAAAAGCGGTGCCGATCTAGAACGATTGGCACGCGAAGCACGTCGTATAGCCAGGGACGCGAACCGAGATGTCACTGTTGACGACCTGAGGGAAAGAGTTCAGGTGCCGCCGCCACTCGACGCGAAAACACTATATCGAATAGCTGTTCATGAAGCCGGGCACGCTCTGAGCGCCCGTGCGCTGCTTCTCGGCGAGATCGAATACGTCGAGATTTATGACAACGTCACCAGCTTTGCCACCCACCTGGAGTCGCACGGCATCACTATGGTTGACGTCCCTGCCAGCCCATTTGTTACCCGTTGGGACATCATGAAAATGATAACGATGAAATTAGCTGGCGCTGCGGCTGAAGACCTAGTTTTTGGGCATCGCGCGAATTGGTCTACCGGCAGCAAGGAAAGCGATTTCGCTTCCGCTACCTCATTGGCAATTCAAATGATCACCGAATACGGCTTCGGAAATTCGCTCTATTTCCTTCCCGATTCGGTCGACAGATCGACCGCGACGAAGCTCTGGGATGATCTGCCACTGAAAGAAGAGGTGAGCGACATTCTCCAGGAGCAGTACAATCGGGCAAAAGACCTGCTCGATGGCCTCAAGCCAAACTTGCTTGAAATTGCTGACGCGCTCGTTAAGCAAAAGCGACTGGATAAAACTCAGCTGGAATCGCACTGGCCAGGTGCCAAGAAAGCCAGAGCGCCATTGCGCCACTAGGCTGCCGGTTCGAAAACCACCGCATCTCTCAAGTACCGTGAAATCCACACTCGGCCGAGTCGTCATACGCTCTGCCATAACGAAAGAACATGGCTTTGCGAGCATGGATCGTCAGCGATTTACACATTTCTATTCTGCAAACGGCGCTTGGCGGCCACCTGAAAGTACCGAACGCCGACATATGCATCTGTTCTGGGGACATTTCCGACGACGTTTCGACCAGTATCGACTATCTACGAAGGAACGTTTCTGCGAAAATGCCGGTCGTCCTCGTGCTGGGAAATCACGACTATTACAGCGCCAGCATCGATTTCGCGCTTGATCAAGCCCGCCGCCAAATCGCAGGAACTAACATCCACCTGTTAGAGAACAATAGAGTTGAAATCGCAGGGTGCCGCATCGTCGGCGCGACACTTTGGACAGATTTTTCGGTCGAAGTCGGCGATGACGAACATGTTCCAGCGGAAGAGCGACGTACGCGAGCGATGGGTCTAGTTCCCCATCAAATGCTGGATTTCCAATGTATCTTTCGGTCAGATGAGCGTAGGCCGGGTGAAAACGGCATGATCACCGTCCAAGAACTCTTGAAGCGTCATCTGGAAAGCCGACGGTACATCGATCAAGAACTGTCCAAACCGTTTGACGGCCGCACAATCGTCGTAACGCATCATTCTCCCTTGAAAGAGAGTTTCGACGCGCGGTTTCACGGGTCTATTACAAATGCTGCCTTTGCGAGCGACTTATCCAGCATGATTACGCTCAGACGGCCATCGATCTGGGTCCATGGGCATATTCATCGCGCCCGAGATTACTTTTTTGCCAACACACGGATCATCTGCAATCCACAGGGTTATGCTCACGAGCGGGAATTGAACGGTTTCCGTCCAAATTTTCTTGTTGATCTGTAAAGAAAAGGACGCCAGAGCAAGCGCTTAGGCTATCGACTGTATTCTCGGCTGACGCAAGTGGAGAGCATTTCGTAACTCGTTTGGATTAAAGGAAATCGTCGTAAATAGGCGACGGCCGTCGATACCAAATATTCACGATTTCCTTGCTGTGACCGGTGGCAAGAGAATGGAGAACATATGATTTTTATATGGATTACCTTGGGGCTCATTACTCTTTGCGGGTCCATTTGGGCCGTTATCAAAGCGATGAACGCTCTTGAACGGTATCACGGTCTAGGTAACACACCACCGACTAGTAACTACGCCTTCGAGCCCGAGCCAATCCCCGCTCGGCACTCTTTTTGGCCCGTCATCACATATGGCCTTGCCTCTGCCGCGTTATTCGTCGTCTGCGCGACTTCGGTGACGCGCGTGGTGTCAGCGCTCGGCTGGACTTAAGGGGCAAGGCCAGCCTCAACCACCAGTCAACGTGGCGACGCTGTTCATCTGTCGCCAGATGCCGTTGAATTTAGCATCCCCGGTCACGGTACCAAACTGGTGGAAAAGAATCCGGCCTCGGAAATGCGCATCGATTCCAACGAGTTGGGCAAACCGCACTGATTGCAGCGGACACCTGAGGCAAGTCATTGAAAACGATTCGCTTCTCGTTGGAACTGATTCGCCTTTGATTCGATTGAATCGCCGAAGTTGCGTCAGTGTGGAGAGTTGGATGGCCGGTCAACGTGCGCAGTGGAAGGGGTTCATCAAGTTCGGCGAGGTATCTGCAGGGGTCGCCCTTTATACAGCAGCATCGACCTCAGACCGCATCACCTTCAACACCATCAATACCGCCACTGGGAACCGGGTAAATCGGGTCTTCGTCGATAGTGAGACTGACGAGCCAGTTCCGAAGGAAGCCCAGACCAAGGGCTTCGAGATCGAGAATGGCCAGTACATCATCATCGATCCAGATGAGGTCGCCGCGACGATCCCAGAGAGCAACAAGACACTGGAGATCGAGGCGTTCATTCCCTGCGGCGACGTAGACGATGTCTACTTCGACAAGCCGTACTATCTGACGCCGGACAAAATGGGGTCCGATGCCTTCATAGCCCTGCGCGACGGCATGCGGAAGTCGAAGGTCGCTGCCATCGCCAGGACAGTCCTGTTCCGGCGGATGCGAACCGTCCTCATCCGTCCGCACGGCAAGGGTCTCATCGCCACGACGCTGAACTACGACTACGAGGTCCGGTCGTCGAAGAAGGCGTTCCAGGAGATGCCAAAAATCAAGATCGAGGGCGAAATGCTCGATCTGGCCAAGCACATCATTTCGACGAAGAAGGGCGAGTTCGATCCGGCCGCCTTCGATGATCGATACGAGGCGGCTCTGGCCGAACTGGTGAAGGCCAAGATCGCGGGCAAGGCACTTCCAAAGCGCAAGAAGGTCGAGGTTTCGAAACCCAATGATCTGCTCGCCGCGTTGCGTGAGAGCGCTGGTTTCATGAAAGCGACCAAGGACCTACCGAAACGCACAGCCGCCAATGCCAATGCTGGTAGTGGTCGACCTCGTGCGGCGCGTGGGGCAGCAGCGAAAACCGGCTCTTCGAAGGCTGCCCCACAGCGCAAAGCTAGCTGAGGAGGTCGGTCATGGCATTGCGTCCCTATTGGAAAGGCTACCTGAAGCTTTCCCTCGTCACCTGCCCCGTAAACATGACCCCGGCCACCTCGGAGTCCGAGAAGGTCCGGTTTCACACGTTGAATAAAGAGACTGGCAATCGCGTCGTCTCACAGTACATCGACTCGGTTACCGGCAAGCCGGTTAAGGATGAAAACGAGGCAAAGGGCTACGCTCGCGGCGAGGATGACTACGTGATCCTGACTGATGACGATCTCGATGCCGTCGCCCTCGACACAGTGAGGACCATCGATATCGAAAAGTTCGTGCCAGCCGACTCCATCGAGTGGGTCTACCTGGAAAAGCCGCACTACCTCATGCCAGATGACGCTGTAGGCAACGAGGCTTTTGCCGTTATTCGCGACGCAATGAAAGCCGATAGGGTTGTCGGGATTTCAAAGCTCGTCATCGGCCGCCGAGAAAAGGCCGTGGTTCTCGAACCCCGCGACAATGGCATCGTGCTTTGGTCGCTGCGTTTCGGCGACGAGGTTCGGCCGGAGGAAAACTACTTCGAGGACATCGATGATGATGGCGATCCTGATCTAGTGCCACTGGTGCAGAAACTGATCAAGCAAAAGACCAAACGCTGGTCGCCTGACATGGTGAGCGATCCGATACAGGAGAGCTTGTTGAAGCTCATCGCCGAGAAGAAAAAGGCCGTGAAGCCGACGAAGAAGACCGCCAAAACGAAGGACGGCGCTGCTCCGGCATCGAACGTCATCAACATCATGGACGCTTTGAAGAAGTCATTGGCTGACGAGATGAAGAACAGGAAGGCCGGATAAATGGAAGACCATCGAGACTTCGAAATGTGCGAGCCTGCGCCTTTCATATATTTCGAGAATGGTCAGATCGCTGTCACTGACGGCTCATCAATCTGGCTTGTAATCGTCACCTGCGAAGCGATGAAGGCAACCGCGCAGCCGCCTGAGAAATCGCTGAAGCGTCTCGTGCGGTACGCAGAGTTCTATTGCCAACTCGCTGCGGCGGCCATCCTTCGAGGTGACGACGTTGACGGCAAAGTCTGGGTACGTGAAGCTGACGTGCTCGCGGCACGAACCATAGGCTCGATGAGTTCTCCTCAAACTCGGCCGAATGCGGCCCGCTGATTTTGGCACCGGGTCGCGAGTTCCCGACGACTTCAGACGGTCATTACATGGTGGTTCGCGGCCGATTATGGCGATTGAGCAATCCCGCCCTAGCCGCCGACATTCGCCAGACACTCCTCGCAGAACTGATGGATGCCCGTAGAGCAGTTCGGGCCGCAGGCGATGATCCTGAAGCAAGGACCCAAGCCCATGAGAGGGTCAATACCGCGAAGGTTAGCTTAGGAGAGCGCGGCCCAGTTTGGTGGACCGACGGTGCGCCGGACTACAATCGCCACATGGCTAAAAACACGCCCTACCGCGCTTGGTTGGAAAACCTCTCGACGTCATGAACACGTTGCATCTGCGTGCGATCTCTCGCAATAGGCTCGGAGTTTTGAATGCGCGAAGACAAGCTGAGGGCAGCCCAGGAAATAGCTCATACGATCCGAGAGCTGGCGAGGCCCGGGATGAAACCGAAAGCGCTGATCGATGCAGTTAAGGAGCGCCATCCATCCGCGACGAAGAAAGAGATCGCCAGGGCTGCATTTCTCACCGTTATTCTTGCCGCAGAACATGATCCTGAACAAACCAAGGCACTACACGACCTTGCCATGGACGGGAGAGACTTCCCTGACGAGTGATCAAACGTGGTGACGTCCCGTCGTGATTTAGAGCAGGACCGCTTGGGCATCCGGGTTTTTCTTTGCCACCCACGGCTGGTCGGTTCTGTCCATTGACAGCAGGTCAGCTGGAAATTTCCTCTTTTGAAACGCTAGCGCGTCTTCAAACTTTCCGTGCAGCCATTGTTCGTACTCGTCCTTGTGCAACAGAACAGGCATGCGGTCATGGACAGGGCCGACGAACTCGTTCGCGTCGCTCATAGCGCCGCTATAGACGGGCCCCCATTCATCGGACACGCGCCACAGTCCGGCCCACGCAAAGATTGGTTCGTCCTTCAGCGAAAACCATGTCCGGGTCTTTGCACCCTTTGGACCCTCCGGCTCTGCAAAGGCGGTCAGCGGTATGAGACACCTGGCTTTCGGGTTGCGGCTGAGCCCGATCCAGAAACCCTTGGCAAGATCGGCGATATTGTTCACCGGCTTCGGCTTTGCGTCCGGCTTCATACCTTGGAACTTCATCGGGAAGCCCCACGTCATCGAGCGCAGTTCGCGGCCACCATCCTGCTCGATGACAACCATACCAGGCGTGCCCGGATAGATTTCCTCGGGCGCATTTGACGCCATCGGGTTCGGCACCCGGAAATGCGCGGCGACTTCAGCGGCTGATTTGCGGACTGTGTACAGGTTGCACATGCGGGACCTTATCGCTTGATTTCTACAACATAGAGCGGGCGCTTCGCCGAGGAATGGCACGCCCCGGTGGGATGCCGCTTTGCCACCTGTCTTGCGTTTCCAGCACCTCGAAATCTTCGCTTGGCGGCGGGTCACGGAACTGGAACCTGATGACTTCCTCGATGCCGCCGGTAAGCCAGCGCTGATACTCGTCAGGTCTCAGGAGAACCGGCATCCGGTCATTCAGCGGGCGTACGATCTCGTTCGCCTCGCCGGTCATCCCGGCAAAGACCGGACCGAATTCCTGGGTGTTCCGTGCAAACCCAGCCCACGCCATGAGGGGTTGACGATGGAGGGAGAACCAGGTTCGTGTCTTTGAACCTTTTGTGCCATCAGGGTCTGCAAAGTGCGTGATCGGGATGAGGCAGCGGTACTGAGGATCGACCACCGTTTGCTCCCACATCGGATTAGTGAGGTCGGCGACCAGACCGATACGGCCCGGTGGCTCGCCGACTCGGCGCATCTCGCTTGTTCGTCGCGGAAATCCCCAAGGCAGGAGCTTGAGCCGCCTGAGGCCGTCTTTCTCGATGACAATAAGGCCGTAAGTGCCTTCAATCGTCTCGGGCGGCACCTCCACGGGAGGCACGACATCGACCTGGAAGTGGTCGATGATTTCATCCAATGATTTGGTGACTGCGAACAAGCGGGACATGCGTCAGCGGCTCCGGAGAACGCGATGGATACCATATGAACGAAGAGAGAACAACGCATCGGACCGCGTGATATCACATCGGAGGCTGCTTGCTCTTGAGGGGGGCTGTCGGGGTCGCCTCTGGCAGTTGTTGGGTGTCGACCAGTTTCAGATCAACGGTATCCCCTCGAAATACTGGCGGCCGGACGACTCCCTCTTAAGCGGTGTTTTCCTCGCACATTGACCAAAGCGCGGTAGGCTGTTCCGAGAGCTACCGCAGCTTCTGGAAGGCAAGGGGTGAGCAATTGAAAGCTGCATTGAGGCAGTCTGGAACCTTCGACACACGGTCTCTGATATACCGTTTACATCGAGAGGATTTCATCAACCACAACTGAGGAAGGAGGATCATCAAAGGCCGCTTTGAGCGGAGAACCGTCTCCGACTTCGCCCCAATTGCCGTCATTGGCAACAAACCCCGGTGTTGGCCGGAAGGGGGCCGCAATCGGAAAGTGGAATTTCAGAAAGAAAAATTGGGCCGGAGAGAATGCCGAATCTGGGCGCATCGCAATCGTTGGCGTCGCGTAAGCAGTGTCCCGCTCGCACATTGATCAAATTTCATCTTTCTGATGTCGATGATTTGCCCGTCGGCTGGACGACACCAACTGCGGTCACGAGGAGTACACCCGGTAAATCACCAGCGCTATCAGAGCGGCTACGATCACCATCACAGCTCGTTCCAACCATCGCACAAATTTCGACTTGGACCGATGGCCCGACATCATGTTGCCGAGCACGTCACCAAGAAATTGCAATAAGTCACCCACGGTACTCGACCCCAAATTGCGTCCGCCAACTGGGAGTTTGGCGTAGTTTCCGTTTATTTGAGGTTGATGCGACAACCGCTTTCTATCGGAGGCAGCCCTGAGGGCAATCGGCCGGAGGGTTCGCTCGACGCTGTTGTTGCCGATCTCAATGCGGCCGTCGGCTAGCAAGAGATTGGACCACCCCAGTTTTTCGCGATGTCGGCCAAAGCCTCGCCGACCGGAGATTTGCTTGCGACAGGGGCGCGGCAATCGTAAGCCATGTTGCGTTGGCACCCCTCTTTATGATGTCTGTCGTTTTGAAAAAGCCGCGATACGTGATGTCAGGAGTGGCCACCAATTGCGGTCACTGGCAGCGCAGCATAACGTGGCAGCATGATAGCCAGCACGAGTAGGCGCGTTTGAATGCGTGGTCGATCCTCAGGGTTTTTATCGGCCCCCTCTGCGTCCTGCTTTCCACTGGGCAGGCCCGCGCAATGTCTTGGCAACATGACAAAGCCATGCCGTTTATAGTGACAGACGGCTTAGAAATAGCGCGAGAGGCTCAGGGGAAAGCACAGGCGTCTTTGTACATTGTTTGTTCGCAGAACAAAGAATTGCACCTGGTTTTGTCGACGAGATTGCCAGGCCCGCGATGGGCGATTGAAAAAGGCCGCGACGAAAACGTCTCGCTTTTTGTCGGCGGGATCGAGCGGCAATTGAAGGTGGTCATGGATTTGGTCGCGAAGGGGCAAGACCTCACATGGCTTGAATCCGCAGTATCGCGCGACGGTGAAGGTGAGCCGGATACGTTGGCCACAACACCAATAAAAGCCGATGAAGTAAAGACAATCGGGCCTTGGTTCGGTGATACACCACCCTTGAAGGTGTCCATCGTTGGTTATGCCGAAACGGGCGTCTTCATGGTCGGAACAGTTGCCGGGCCAGCAATCGCCGAATTTAACGGCTCGTGTGTTGCCAAGTAAAGTAAGCATTGTCTTGCTTACACCTTGCGGAAGCCACCCGTTACTCGGCAGCGCCAATCATGCGCCACCAGCGGGAACTGAGGGCCCAGACTATATGGTAATGCGTCTCCTGAGCGTAATATGGTCGAATCTGCAGGAGGACGAGCATTGTCTCAGGCATGGCGTGATCTGACCAATAGCGAACGTCAGCTCATTGAGCTGTTACTGGCAAAAGAGTTTCCTGGAGCGGAAGCTCTACGCAGCCAGTTGGAAACAGCGAGGGTGTCAGCTATCGACGCAGAAGGTAGCCTCCAGTTTAGGGTGTCCGGTCCACTCGCCAATGTACAACAGCGGGTTCCCACGGAGGGATATTACTTCGATACGGAAGGTTTGGACTATCGTCCTGCCGTGAATGTCCTTCTGCATGTCGTAGAAGGTAAGCTCCATGAGCTGGAAGTTTATAAGGATGATGGGTCAGCAATTGAGACGTCGCTTGATACAGTCGACATAAGCCGGTTTCATCTCCCGTAAGGGGTATGCGCTGTTTGCTTCGCACCTTGACCACGCGCTTGGTGCCGTTTCGGACAGCTACCGCTGTGACAGAGACGGCAGGAACGCGCCATTAGCGGTCATTGCTGCTTTGCTCAAGCTCAAGCACGTTTCCCTCTGGATCGCGTGCGTAAGCGATCAAATACGGTTTATCCGGCGTCCCAAAATCGGTAATTTGCCCGATTTGCGCCCCACCAGCTTGGATAATCTTCGAAAGTGTGCCGCTAATGTCTTCCATCTGAAACGATAGGTGCCCGAATCCCGGTTCGTTTACCTTTGGCTGATCCCGTTGATGGGTGACCGTATGCTCATGTATTTCCAGAAATGGGCGTTCAAGCTCGGGGAATTTGAGCCAGATCGTGTATATCTCAGAGTTTAAAAGGCCATTCCCTCGCGAAACTTTTTCGCCGGATAACATCTTGGGTGCTCGCAGCAATTCGCATTTTAAAACATTCATGTAGAAGGCTGCGAGCGTTTCTGCATTACGAGCTACCAAGTTTATGTGAGCAAGTTTCATGGCGTTCGGCATCCTCTTCGAGGAGGTGACCATAGCGGTTGGTCGAGCGGAACGAAAGAAGTCGACTTTGGGCCGACAGCCCAGCCGGATGCGACATTCTAGACACCTCGGGACTCTAGATGAAGCCGTTTCCTACGTAGCTCAGCGAAGCCTATCGGCCCTAGCATAACTTCAAGGTCTACGGGTGGCGCTGATCAGCCGATGACGTCGTGGCGCTGATGCGCGAGGACCGCTCATTGGCCGACCTGAAAATAGGTCCAAACGTAACCAATTTGCGAATAGAAGTCGTTTCCAAGTTGGATATCTAGGGCAGAGGTTCCGCGCTGCGCTTGTGCGCCCGACGCCTGGGACCTTTGCCCTTGCTACCCCCGACTAGCTTGAATGTGCTTACGCATGCACTTGGCAGATCAGCAAAGTGAGTTTTCGCCAGCGTACACCAGACCCGAGACCGCGATAGGCACTACCAGCTAAAAGATCAGATGACGTATTTGAGTGAATAACGTCGATTTGAACCGTCAGTAAGGTATCGACATTACCAACGCCGCTCTTTTGAGGTTCGAGATTTCCTTCCCGGAAAGCTTCTCATATGCGTCAACGACGGCTCCAACCATTTCCGTTTTTCTAACCGAACCTAAGCTATCGGTGACTATCATGGCCGCAAACCGCGTCCCACTTCCCGGGTCACCGAAGTAGCAGAGTGCATTGAACCGGTTGGTTCCGAAAACACTGGTCGCCTCGTAAGGAAATACATATCCACGAACGAAGCTTGCATATTGAGGGATGTCGTCCGGGCTCCGCTTCATCAGAGACGCAAGTTTATAGGTGGCAGCCTGACTGTATTGGGCAACACTGTCCGGCTTGAGTTTTTCTTGTATTTTGGGGGCCGCTGCAAAGCATAATCGCAACTGTTCCCCGCTAATAGATGACTCCGATGGCGATGCTGGCTTGATAGAGGCAGCAAGATTTGCATCCTGCTGCTGCGAAACACAGCCTGAAAGGGTCAGCACCAAGAAAAGGCCAACTGCCACGCGCATTGTTCCACCTGCGATCATCTGCAATGCCTCTGTCTCGATAGCGCGTCCGGCTCGCCATTACAAACCAAAGATTGCAGACGCCTGGTAGGGATCGCAAATGCCGTGGCACCCACTGTGCTTGACTATTCGCTCGAACATAGCACAACCGCGATATCTCACGATCCCATCCATGTCGTACGACGGGGGCCAGGGCATTGCGCGGAAGCGCCAGCAGCGGACCTGGTGCGCTGGATGCTTCCCGTATTCTGCGCGACACGAAAGCGATAGGCTGCCCGCAGGCCCATCAGAATACCGGCCGAAAGCACCCCGGCTGCGTCACGATTAATTTCGCCTACAGTCGCGGGACCGAGTGAACTCGATCTTTGGTGGCATCTTGGTTGTTCTGGAAGGTACAAAGGTGCGATTGAGGCCCGCATCGCCTGAGCAAGCATGGCCGCTTAGGGCTATTGATGCTACAGGGGCAAAGCCGCCACTACAAGCGCCTGAGTTCGATGCACCCCACCCCTACGCTACGACGACTTCTTGATCAAGGCTATGAAGCCTTCGCCCACTATCGCAAGCCAACGGCTCTTGAAACCTCGCCGCTCCGCAACCCGGAGAAGCTACTGAAGCGACTGACGTCCAAGCCATTGAGGCTTCTGGAAGTTGAGGACGTACATGAATACGCTGCGGCTGCACTGACGACCGTGGGGACTGTTGAAGATTATAAGCATTTCCTCCCACGCCTGCTGGACCTTTCAGTGGACTCTGCTGTCGTTGAGCCTGAAGTCATCGCTCTCAAGCTGAAGGCGGCAGACTGGCTGGCCTGGCCGCAGAACCAGAAGCATGTCGTCGAACAAATCTTTGCAGAAACGTGTGGACATGCGTTCAGGCAACACCCGGACAAACACTTTGCGGGTAAGTGGCTTGTCAGCCTCGCTATACTGAACATCGATCTAACTAAACTCTTCGTCGAAATTGAAACGTCAGACAACGACTCCTGCGCCCTACAACTCGCGCACCTGATACTTTCCGAACTGCCCTTCGCGAGCGATCCTTTTGAGCAAGGCTATTGGACGGAAGTGCCCGGCAATACTCTCCAAGGAACGAGGGCCTGGATGCTCAGTCAGGAGATACGCAGGTTACTCTTAAGCGTGCGGTGGCGCATAGGATCAAAGGACGTTTGGCTGCTCGATAAGGCGCTGGCTAAGCAAGAACACCTCGTCCGTCACCGTCACCAATGATGGAAGTGGGGATAACTGCTGTTTGCGCTACTTCCCAGCCAGCTCGGACTAAAGCTATCGTTCATACTATGCGGCAGAATATATCGGTGTGGGCAAAGAAATGGATAGAGAAAAAAACGAAATCTGCGACACAATCGGCATCAGCTTTACGCAAGACCGGCACGGCTGGAGTGACCTTCTCGTCATCCAAGGCGGAACATCCTTCAGTCTCCAGATCAGCGACGTGTTCACCGACGGCCCGCTGGGACTTCTCAGGCTTTGTGACGCCATCCTGACCAATCGACCAGAAAGCGTCGATTTCCTTGATGAGCCTGGTGGGCATCGCTTGACCATCTATCCCGACCCAGGGCAGCAGCATGTCATGACTCTAGAAATCAGAGCGCTTGCAACCTCGGACAAAACAGAGGCGACGCCGGTGTTCTCGACGCGTTCGAAACGCAAACAGTTGCTGACATTGCTGATGGCGGAACTTTGGAAACTACATCACTTTCACGCGGAACCGTCCTTCCAACGCGGCAGGTCAGGTTTTGCTCATGCTGACACTCTATTAGAGTTGAATCGCATGTGGGATGCTGATCGACGCATGGGGCCGTCAATCCTGAAGTAGTTCGCTTACCCTTGAACCTTCTCGCTTCTCGACGGCGATGGGGCGCGAAGCGGCCTTAGCTTCTCCGATATTGGACGCTCACAGGCCTACCGCTAAGCTGGCGAGACGACCTCACGTTCTATCGACCAATCGGTGGCAATGAATTCCAGCGTTTCATCCCGAAAGTAGAATAGGAAATGGCGGGCTCCCTCAGGGTCAACGTTCATGACCTCGCAGTCGACACAGCCTCCTAGCTTTTCTTCCCCAACGATCTCATAGAATTCTCCCCATTTCGGTGCTCGTTTGGCGTATCTACCTTTGCCAGAGAACCATGCATGATCGTTTGTCGCATCCCACTCCATCGGCTACAGTTTGTGAAGCGAATTGTTGCTGCCTCTCTGGAAGAGGATTTCGGTCGCTCCGGATTCAGCAAGAACCATAATTCGGCAGTGCTGCCGCTGAACTTGACGTCCACTGAAGGGGCATTTGGCGCTGCCTCCCAATCTTCATTGAGTTGAATGAAAGTGAGTTTATTCATTGCGGTCCTGATTTAGCATGCCTTTCGATAGTACCAGGGTATAGGAGCAGCGAAAACCTGCCACAGCTCGCATCGGTCCGTGATGCAGTTGCGCTGGCTGCCTCGACCGAAGGATTGCGGCTACCGGCCTAAAGCCATGCGTGAACGGATGGAAGTGACGACAATGGATACGTTGAGCCCATTTGAAAAACAGCGGCTGTTCGAAATCCTCGCTACGGCACGAGCAGCGGACTGGGAAAGGTTTGTGTTCCTTACAGACCAGCCGTTTTCTAATACCGCGTCCATGAAAGAACAGTTCAAGGACACGTCGCGATTGATGAAGGGCATTAGTGGGGAGATGCGACCAGACGTGGTCGTGAAAGTCCACGAAGACGGAAGCCGTTTGATCTTTGCTAAGATCGCTTTAGATGACCCTGCCGATAATCCCATTCTCCTAACGCTCCACAGCACTTCTGAACGCGCAGATGCCGTCATCAGTATTTGGACTTTTTATCAGGAAATGACCTTCAGCTAGGTCGTGAACTCATAAATGAGTAGAATGGGTCATACAAGGCGGCTAGTCGTAGTCCATGCTCAAGTTTGTCAAACTACAACTCGGCCAAGATTGGGTGGCCGAACCAAATGCGCCAGAGCCCCAGGTTTCGGTTGAGGGCTCCTCCGTCAACGTCCGTTTCCGCTCGTATAGGCCCGCGCACGAAAAAAAGCCGCCGGGTATTCTCAGGACGTTGAGCCTGTTTTCGAACACCCTTCCGAAATTTGATGAGACATGGGGCACTTTGAGATTTGTGGGTTGCAGCCGCTGGCGCTGGGACAGCACCAATGACCATGAATGGTATAAGGTAGACGGCCATGGTCGCTACAGCGGTGTGGCTCCTCGTTGGGGCGAGTTCTATGAGCTAGTCGGTCTCGACGCCGACCGCGATGCCGTGTCTTGGGAAAAGATCGGGGCAGACACCGTTAGCTCTCGACATTTCCTATATTATTTTCGCGATGAAACGCTTGAGTTCATGGCCGAAGAATGGTCGTTCATCCCCAACCTGACGGCCTAAATCGGCGCTCGTTCGACGCTGGGAGTTTCCTGTCGTTGCATAACCTGATCAGGATCGCTGCCTTGGGCGAAGTCGCGGTGGTCTTACCACCAAAATCCATGCAGTTACCGATGGAAACGGGCTGCCAATCAAGATCGCCATTGCACCTGGTCATGCCCATGATCTAACTGCGGCCAGCGAACTGCTCGATGATCTTCCAGTGGGTGACATGCTTCCCGCAGACAAAGCCTACGACGCCGGTTGGCTCCGCGCGAAGGTGAGAACCAAGCCTTCTTGGGCAAACATTCCGCCAAAATCCAACCGGAAGTGAACGCTCGTCTTCAGCCCTGGCTACACAAAAAGCGGAACCACATTGAGCGATTCTTCAGTAAACTGTAATGTTACCGACGGATTGCAACCCGCTACGACAAAGTCGGCATGAATTCTCTTGCTATGACCAAGCTGGCTTGTGTTCGTCTCACTCTCCGCCATAACGAGTCCACCGCCTAATGACCCATAAGGAACGGAGTGGTCGATGGGTAGACCCCACCAGCCTTGTACGCCGGTGGCGCAACGCGGGCCGTTCGGTGTACCACTTGGAACAGCCATCAATTGGATTCAAAATGACCGAGCATGTGATCGTCTATCACCCCTTCGCCTTCGATTTAAGGATCGGAGCGACTTCAGCAGAAATTCATCGCCTTGAGATGAAGTTTGAAGAGGTCGGCGCTAACAAGCTGGCGGCATATGTCTCTGTTGCGGGACAGCCCGGATTTGCCAGAATTGCCTTTCCTCATGTCGATATTTTTCGCGTCATAGATGAAATGCATCTCACGCTCGAAGAGGACGCCAGACTAACGGTCGGCCACGTCTCCAACCACTTCGCGTACCGGATCGAGGGCAGCCCTTTTTGGGCACCTCAGCGAGAGGTTTTCGAAGTTGTGTTGCCCGGATCAGCCCACTATCGCTTTGTCACCGGGGGCAGTTGCCTCGATGCCATATCTCGCGACCAACCTGAGATTTCCTGGGTGCTTGCCGTCCAAGACTAGCGGCAAGATGTCGGCGTAGCGATTGATATCGTTCCGCGACGCCAAACTGCGACCAGGGTGATTGCCATGGTGCACCCCGTTTCATAAATTCAGATTTTTCCACCGGAAACGTATTGCTCTCAATGAGATATCAAGGACGGAAACTTCCTTTCGTGGTTGAAGTTGGGAAACACGCGGAGCCTCCTCCGCTCAATGTCTCTCATCTATCAGAGGGCCGCATCGTTCTCACGGGGGGTAGACGAATATCAGGTACGCATGAACTCAGGCAAGAAATTGCCTTTGTTAACGGAAGTAACCTTTGGGAGAACGAGGACCTGTACTTCAAACTGATCGATCTCAATTCGAGCGGGGTTCCTTTTCAATATCAACCAAAAGAAATGAACTCACCCGACATCCTGATGGCCTGGTGGCAAGAGATCGGAAAGCTCAAGGTAAACTTTAAGGAGATTTCTTGGCGCAATCCAGATGAATGGCTCATCAAAACAATTGAGCCTCCTGTCATCGGAACCCGTAATTGGGCGGGCCCCAAGCCTTTTGGATGTTGAGTTTGATCAGGCGTCTGATCAGTGAGACGTAACCGGTGACGAGCTGATGCCGTGGAATTGCTCCGCAGATGCGGAATTGCTAGGCTGATTGCCGATCAAGAAATCCAGCGGCCGTGCATTCTGAAGTGGTCTATGAAGACTCATCCCTTTCACCGAGCGCATGAGAGGTTGAAAAAATGGGTGGCCTTCGAACAGTCTGAGTGAAGCCAGTAGCGGTGAAGCTAAGGTCTCCCACATCAAGTTCGATCTGGTAGTCCCAAAGCATGATCTTTCCGTTTGGCGACAGTCGACTGTTCTTGCAGGTGATGTCTTGTATCGAGGTGTCCCCCCGCGTTTGCCAATTCAGCAAAACGCTCAGATCGGACACTCCTATTGGTGCGAAGCGGAAGATGCGTCTCGGCCCGAGGCGGACTTTGGTTAGTGGTTCTCGACACCATTTTGGTCTTGTTCGAACGCCTTGGTCACAACGATCTCTCCCACAATGGCTGCGTTGAAATTTTCAAGGTCTTCAGCCGGTATCCAGTATTCCCTCAGCGCCTGGCCGCCTGCATCTTGCGGAGCGTAGGCAGCCAGAAACGTGCTCAGAACTTCGAAGCGTGTGACATACCCAGCACCGTCCCGGTTGACATTCCAATCCCTCGCGATCCGAATGGCATAATCTTCAGAAAGCACGGGATAGAAAATAGGTTGGTCAGGCAGTCGAGGTGGAAACGTCCTCATGCCGCTCTGCTTTATCAAGTCCAGTTCAATCGGACCTACAGGTCGCCAAAGGGTCACAGTCTCCATCTCAATCTCCGCAGAAAGCATTTGCCGTAGTAGCTCCACACGAGAAGTAAGGCGCTCCGAAAGTCCGTCTCTGGCGCTTCTGTACTACGAGGCCTTTCGGCCAAAGCGGCCATTTGATATGGGGAGACGCCAGTTTATTTCCTAAACCATTGCTCGATCACCGAACCGGTCTGCATATCTATCTGATGCCGCCATCCGCTAAAGGTTGTTGCAAAAAGTTTTCCGTCAGCTTCATCAATTGCGACGTATCGCTCTATCCCGTTGCCTTTGTTGGCGCACCACAGAATATTGTCGCTGCCATCGATGGCCCAGAGGGAAGCGGTGCAAGGAGAGCTACCCAATGCCTCAAACAGCAGGACTTTAACGTCACATACGTGCAAGATTTGGGAGACCGGCTGCCGTGGAAGCATCTTTTTTCGTTACGCCCCTTTCGAACTCTCCAATGCTCCTTTCTCCTAACGCCGCTGTCAAGGTTGAGGAGAGAAATCGCGGCAAGTGTGGAAATGACATGACCGCTGTTGGCGGGGAGCGGGAGACCTCAGTCGGCCGGGACCGGATCATTGTGCTGTACACTTTTGCAGGTCCAGAGTTGAAACGGGTCGATCTGCGTCGTTTCTCCTGCTAAGCCAACCACAACACCTATTTCTCCAGGAGCAACATATGCCTTATTTGACACGAATTCTTAGCCAAAGCCCGAGAACTATTCCTGCGACTACGTTAGCCGAAACAATCACTACATTTGATGCGAAGCTCGATGGTGACATCGATGCTAATCTGTGGACAGCTCTTGAGGTGGTGAACTCTCAGTCGGAACCTGTCGTGCGGGTCCTCAAAAGTGGAGTTGCATTGGGGGAGTCGGGTCGAGATGAAATCGACGAGTTTTTGGCCGAGATTACAAGCTGCTCGCCCGCATCGGCTTCGAGGTGGCTACAGGAATATCTTCGCAAGGTTCAGACGGTCTACGCTTTCGAAATCTATGCGGAAACAACGAATGATTGGGAAATACTCAACGCTGTGCGAGACCGGATATTTGGGATGGCTGGCGGTATCATACAGGCCGATGGAGAAGGTTTCACGAATGAGGATGGATATCATATCCTCTGGCAGTTCTCCGACAAGGTCTCAGGCGAATGGTGGATGGCAGTATTGCAAGGGGGTGAGTGGAAGAAGTTCAAAATGGATTTAGCCGATGAAGCTCACCGCCAAGCGTTTAGGGCTGGAGAGGTACCACCCGGCGTTGATATAATTAACTGAGTGAGATTAGGGGCTCAGGTCAGTCCCGAGTCCGAAAAAAAACGATCACCTTGAAATGCTCGTGGCTCAGGGAGTTTCCGATACCGCACGAGGCTCAAGCACTTTCGCCAGCGGGCCATCCTTGACGGCGAGGCGTGACCACCCCGGTGCAATGCCTTGTTGTAGTATTGCGAAAAGTTGCCCTCGCACTGAGAGGTGCGCCTCAATCGGCGAATTGGCGCGTCGCTTCCACTGGATGGAAACTTCCGAGGCACTTGTTATTGGCTCGAAGTTGACATCGCTTACGTATTCTGCCGGGTTTGAAAACGGCAACTTCGCGGGATCGCCCCAGTCTTCTGTCGCAGGAGCGGAACCGCGATTATATAACCACACGTCGCTTACAATCACCTTTGCGGCATCCATGAGGTATGCATAGGCCTTGTCGCCGTCATCTTCGATAATGACCGAAGAACCCGTGCTTTCATCCAAAAGCTGCAACCAAACGTCGGCCTGTTGTTTCAACCTACTTCTCCGAATGCGTTTCGCGGCTCCCGCAGTTACCTCCACGGAAAGCCCATTTGTCAACAGCACCTAGCCGCAAATAGCTTTAGATAAACGTTCGATCTTATCGAAGATTTCTTGGCTTGTGGCGCTCCAGACAAAAGGTTTCGCCTTCGCATTATAGGCTTGGACGAAGGCGTTGATTTTTTCGACCAAGTCCTTGGCACTAACGAAAGAGGCGCGACGTATCTGGCGTTGTGTGATGAGCGCAAACCACCGCTCGACCTGGTTGAGCCATGATGCATAGGTCGGCGTGTAATGGATATGGAAGCGCGGACGTGCCGCAAGCGAGGCACGGACTTTAGGATGTTTGTGGGCTGCATAGTTATCGACCACAAGATGAGCGTCGAGATCAGTTGGGACGTTCGCTTCGATTTGCTTGAGGAAACCGAGGAATTCCTGGTGTCGGTGACGGGCCCGGCATTGGGTGAGAAACTGACCGTTCGCGATGTCGAGGGCGGCGAATAATGTGGTCGTTCCGTGCCGGACGTAATCGTGTGTGACGCCTTCGAGATACCCAAGACCGAGCGGCAGTACAGGTTGAGTGCGTTCCAGCGCCTGGATTTGTGTCTTCTCGTCAACGCAGAGCACGACCGCATGATCTGGTGGATTGAGTTGGGGCCGACAATGTCCTTGACCTTGTCAACAAATAGAGGATCGGTCGAGAGCTTGAACTTTTTCGAGCGATGCGGCTGAACGCCGAACAATGTCAACATGCGCCCAACAGTGGTCTTGGACAGGCCTGTGGCCGCCGCCGCAGAGCGCTACCCTCTCTTCGTCATGAGTTCTCGGTCGTCCAGGTCGGGCTTCCCCGTAAAGTCCGACGAGTCCCTGTTCGAACCATCGCTTACGCCAATGGCAGACCGTCGGGTTCGTCGTCCCAAACCGGTGGGCAATCGCGGTGTTGGTTTCGCCATCGGCTGAGGCCAGCACGATCTGCGCACGGCGAACCACGCTGTGAGGAACCGAATGGGAGCGGCTAATGCGCTCCAACTCCTCGCGTTCGCCTTCACTCAGACAAAGAATGCGTTCTTGCGGTCGACCGATACGCGCCATATCCGTTCTCCTTGCAGATAACGAATCTTCTGCCCGTTGCGACCTTATGTAAAGCTATTTCAGGGACAGGACACTAGGTCTGATTGCATCGGCGCTCATGGGCCGTGACCTCTCTCGGCCGGGAGCTTCCTGTTCCACCCCAAAGACGCTACTTCAATGCTAGGTAGTTGAGCGGAGACGGAATTCGAGTGAGTGATTTCAGCTGTTGGTTTTGCAAAAGGGTCGTCGAGAAGATCGACGTCAAAGCGGTTGCAATTGAGGTCTCCAACCTTTGGCTTGCAATGGGAGGCTCTGACCTTGCCCCCTCGCAAACTTTCTACGCGCACTCCGAATGTGCGAAAACACACCTCAGCCTTCATAATCAGTTCGATCCTGAGGACTTGCTAGACCCGCAGTGATCACAGGTAGCCCACGACCGCTAGCGGGCCATTGCAGACATGGAACCATGGCTGTACCGTCACGTCACTATGAGCGGCCTGTCCTATGAAATCCTCCCTCATCATGACGACAACACTTACGAAGTGAGGTTGATCGTTGACGATGCAGACTGGATTGGAAAGGACCATCTCGGTCTCGATCCCCCCGACCTGGTTCGCCAGCTTACTGAGGGACACGAAGGTTACCTAACTATAGGCCGCTGCGACTGCGGTTGTATGGGTTGCGATGATGCCAGAGTATATGTGACACGGACGCTGACTTCGGTTTAAGTGGTCGTCCCACAACCGGACAACCGTTGTTTTCGGCGCAGAACATTATGACCATCAGGTCGCGTTCTGATCACAGATTTACCTGGGAACCCATCAACAGGACCGTGGAGCGCCACCTCAACGGGATGTTCTCGGCCAAAGTGGCGGACGATGGCTACGCCTATGATTGGAGTTCCACTAGAATCAAGTCTAATGTCATTACGGTGTGCCTTACGAGAGATTCGCATCAGGAACTGCTGGAATTCTCCTGGGATGGCGAGACCATCGAAAGCGGACTAAGTCTCGGCAGCCAGTTCATGCAAAAGCGTTTTCAGCCGCTGACGCGATGACCGCTTCTGGCGGATATTGGTTGAAAAACTCCGGCGAACGGCTTCCCGCACACTTTGCTGAAATAGAATTGCGCACAGGCAGCTCTGCTGCCACTCTTCCGCAATCCCATTTCAGTGGACTAACTCATTGGAAATCCATTCCCTACTGACGTTGCTCATCCACGGATGACGGCCCAACTGGTCATTACCGGATGGCTTGCGCAAGTCGGAGGCGAGGTGGAAAAGCGGACATCACTCCAAAACGAGTTTGACATTGTCTTCGGCCTCGTCACCGCCAGCGCCATGATTTTGGATGATTTCGATGAGCCAATCGAAAACTGTGGTCCCCTGCCCTTTTTGCGCTCGGACAAGGTCAGCTCGCACAAGCTCTCGATTGCTTGGGTGGCATCGTTCCAGCCGCTTCTGCAACTGGAGCGCTTCACTGGAGCCAATATCAGCGGAATATCTGCACCCCTTGCTCGTCACGAAACGGATCAGCGCGAAGGGCTTGCAAGAGCTGACCTACTCGGATGTGACGACGCTCGACGATTTGCCACTAAAGGCAAATTGGCGATCCGATACAACGCTGTTCCTAAATGGTCAGAAAACAGTCGCGGGCACGACCACCATTACCTTCGAAAAATGGGCTGAGGAAACAATCGGATCATGCTCGTATTCGGTTTGGGTGGTGAATAGCCGCGTGGAGCTTCAAGGACTGTCTCCGATAATCTTTGAACAATATTACTCTGCCAGCCTGAACCTCGTGCTTCGCTCGATCAGACTCGACCCGTCGGGACATCCCATTAGTGAAGTCCGATTTGACCGGTTCCAGATTGGTTGGAGCAACTGACACCTGGTGGCCGTAGGACAGGACTGCGTCGCCGGATAGCAGCCCAAACCGGCCATTGACGCTGCATCGCGCGTCCATTCATAAGCTCTGGCAACTTATCAGAAAGGTGAGAGCGGTGTCTGAGTTCCTACAGTTCGCGATCAACAAGAGCCCGCTCCGGCTCACGCTTGATGACATCGTCCGATGGGCAGGAGCGTTCAACCACTGGGACTTCTACAATAGCGCCGCGCTGGAAATTGCGAAAGGGTACCACCGAGGCGAGCTAAGTTACACCTTCTGTGATGGCGTAATGAATGATCTTTGGTCCGGGGTGCAGGAAGGGTTTGGACCTGGCAAGAACGAGGTGCCGGAGCCATTCTTCGAAATCTATGAAGCCTTCGATGCGGGAGAGTATCACCGCAAACACGACAAAACTGATGATCCCGTTGTCGAGTTCACCGACCCTGCGATTGCGGAGCTAGCTATCCGCTTTAACCTTTAAGGCTTTGGGAGCGATGGCTGCAGTCAGCCCTCAGCAGACGCTTATTCCTCTAAGTCAAGCTGGCGAAGATATTCATCGCCGCTGATGGTCGTCGCCGCAAGCAGTTTCGGCGCGTAGCCACGCGCTACCATAAAACAGCGACGTCATTCATGGAACTCGTTGATCTGGCCGCCGTTCGCGTCTGCCTGCCATCATTCATCGGTGCGGTCCAGGAGCCATGACGTAACCGGAGTTTCCCCAGTTCGGACGTCCTTATAGGTCGAGCTAATCTTGTTCAGCACCGCATCGTCATCCGAAACGATCTCGTAGAACGTGCTGTCGACCGCCCGGATTATCACCCAGGGCTTGTCTGACTGCGTGGGTGCCGAGCCGACAAACTCCCCCCAGATAACCTGCCGCGTAATTTCAGCCAAGGCGGCTAAATCAGAGCCCGAAAGCTGGCCACCGTCTTGCGCCAATCCCTCAAGCCGTTCGCCCCCTTCACCGGTGGCCTCAAACCATTCGTGCCCAGGTTTGGACGACTTGACTGTCGAGACAACCCAACGTGCTTCGAAAGAACGAGGGGCCAAAAGGCGCAGCAAGTCTCTGAGATCAAGCGCAAGAACCTGATCTTTGAGATCGTAGACCCTAAGTGTCGTCATGGTGTCCCCCGTGAACCCACGGTCGCATTGGCAGAAACGTTTTGTCAACTTTGATCTAGACTATGTCGCCTAACCTGATGCGCTTTCAGGCCAATAGCTTTTCTGCTCTCTGGGGCTCCTGATCCGTTTCCGCCCTAAGCGGAGTTACACGAGGTGGTCTATCCCGACATTGCTCAGGCGTTCATACGCCTGAGCTGCTTCAAGTCTTACCTCAGGATTTTCATCCACCGCTCGCCCGTACCAGTATTTCGCAGCGTGGAGGTCGCCCAACTGCTCGTAGCAAATACCCAATCTCTCGCCGAGATAGCCCGCATCCAGCGAAGCGTCTCCATCTGACATGAAGAGGTAAATCTTGATCGCATCAACAACGTTGCCATCATCGATCAACTTTTTGGCCGTGCGCTCCAAGTGATTGAAGTCCTGACGGGTCATCTCTTTTCCAGATATTCTTCCGGGTCTCTTACGAAGCGAGCAGCTTCGGACCGTGTGATCGCTCTGAGAACGACTTCGGGGTGGGGCCGAAGGATGGCACCCGCCCGGGTCGCCAACACACAGCTGACTTCACGTGCCAGAGAACAAATTTCCTCCATTAGAGGTATGCGCGGATCAGCCACATTCAGTCGAAACTGCACATGTTCAATCTCTGTGCCACGAAGCCAAATCTGCACGTCATCAACCTTCTCGTCACCCCAAATGCGAAGATCAGGGGACCAGGATTTCGTTTCCAGCAACATCATGCCGACGCGTTCGAAAATGGCGCTAGTGACTGACGGCGAGAAGCGGAGTTCGACCTCATCGAGTTGGCCGCGAGTCATCCGCGCGGCTACTACGCCGTCGACCCCTGCTGCCGCAGACGGGATCAGGTCAAGAGCGAACTGCCAAGCTGCCATGGATGTTGCTATTGCTCTCAAACAAGTTCGAAGGTTCCACCGCTCAATAGCAGCATTTTTTTGCGATGACTGCAATTGGCGCATCAGCGGCGTCGGTCTGCCGCCGAGGCGAACCAATTCCCAAGGAGCGCTAGGAGCCTTCATGTTCTGAGTACGCTTGAATCTCTGCCAACGAAGGTCTCCCCTCCATCAGGAAGAAATGAAGTTCAGTGTTATTCGAAAGCTTAAGCAGAACCACAGTCTCCGAAGCATCCGCGACCGAAGTTTCAGTGAACGTGATCGAAGCTCTTGCAAGAAGTGCCTTTGCCTCATTGACCGACAACCCAGGTTTGAAGCCATCAAGGTTAACATACCGGCGGGGCGCGTATTTCAATTTGCCTTGCTTCGGCTCTGGAAGGCCGGTGGTCGCAGTCCACATGCGAACCCCGACTCGACGAACCATTACCTGCTCCCCGCGAACCCAAATCGCGACCTGAATGTTTCCGTGGTAGTCGAGAAGGCTGTCAAAAGCGACCAAGTCCCCACTAAAGGACCACGAACTTGGCGGTCCAAGGACACGTCCTACATAGAAAAACGGGACGTCCGGGCGAATAACCTGCGACGACGACCTCTGTAGTAGTTTCAGAATAGAGAACGGAATCAACGCAGGGTTCCCAGGAATTCACAACGGATATCAAGCTAAGAGTTCGGCGGCAATGGTCGCAGCTGGCGCAGATCAGGAAAGGAGTCTCTTCAGGACGACTGCCAACACCCGCCTCGGTTGGAATGGCTGATACCCAGCATTGCGGCCGCAGTAAAACACCTTATTCTGCGATGTCGAAAAAGCGGGAAAACAGAGTCGCTCCTGTCCTCGCTATTGCGACTAGGCGGTACCAACACATGAAAACGGCCATCATATTTGATTGCGAATTTCTGTGCCTCGAAGGCTCGCAGCGGAGGTTCTGGTGCGCGGCCCATGATCCTGATCCTGTCATAGCGCAGCTCGGGGCTGTTAAGCTTGGCCTAGAGGGCGATTTTCCGCTTTTGGAAACCTACAAGGCGTACGTCCAGCCGGTTGATCGATTTGGCAGCAGATACGCACTCGATCCTTTTTTCACCAAGCTAACAGGCATTTCAGAAGAGAACATCGACATGGAGGGCATGTCTTTGCGAGATGTCCTTCTCCGCTTCGACAGCTTTTCCGCAGGTGCCCGATGCTGGTCATGGGGAAAGGATGAGTTGAACATGATCGCGATAAGTTGCTACGTCGCTGGCATTGAGCCTTCAATTCCAGCCCACCGTTTCGATAACGCCGTCAAGCTTCTTCTGGCGGCAGGTATGCCGATAGAGGATTTGGCAAAGACGCCGAGCAACAAGCTCGCTGACTATTATCGCGTAGAACACCCGCCACTGCACGGTCACGATGCGCTCGATGATGCCCTTTCCCTTTCGTATACGCTGCAACACTTGATGAAAATCGGGAAGTTGCGGCCAGAGGTCTTCGACCTCACTACGTCGTCGCAGAGACACTGAGTTTTATCGCGGATGGGCAGCAGACGAATAAACTAGATCACGCTGACAGAGTCCCTTTTCACGTCGGAAGTGGGCAAAGTGCAGAACATTGGGAGGAACGACGCTGCAGACAGTCTGGTCAGATCAAGCAGATCGAATATTGTCGGTTGGGGTCTGGCTGGGGCCAGAACACCGTAACTGGGCCTTGACTAAAGATCAGGCTCTCACCGCGTTTGACGCCTTGTGTGATGCCGACTTTATTGTTCTTGGCGGAGACGTCCTGAACGGGCCGGAGGAGAGCTACAGTCACACCTATGACAACTGGCACTTCGAGCCTTCCCCATCACCGGAAGGTAATCCAGTGTCGTTGAGCGCCCTCGCGGCAAAAGCCTACGTGAGGAATTATCCGCGCGGGGACGTGTATTTTGTGATCGTGCCCAGCGCCGCCTCATCGCGTTTCCCAACAAGAGACCTCGGAGCGTAGGTGCCTCATGCTTCCCGTGATGAATAATACCAAGTGGAATGAACTGCGGGAGGCGATGTACAAGATGGAATTCCCACCCGCCTGGACCGCTTTCGCGAAAAACGGGTATAGCTCCGTGCCGGATCGAGAATGGTTCTATCATCTATCAGAGGGTGGCTATGGTGATATTCTGCACTTGGATATTCTCGTTGAAGAGTCGCAACGGAATATTATCCGTCTGACCTTGAAGCAGATACACCTCCCCGGAGCGGAAACCGCCGAAGGCTTCCGGATATACGGCTACGTTCAGCCTGGCCAATCGATTGACTATATTTGATATCTTACCTTTGCAGTCCGCAGACCTGCCCGCGACCGTCATGACGCTGATGTGCGATATTGGACATCTCCCGCCCGTATCAGGCTAGAAGATCAGGAATTGAGTAGGCACCAGCATACTCACCGCCATCGTCAACGGCCACAAGCAGAGCCGGGTTGAGGAGCTAATGCCGTGGAATTACTGGGAGCGAACACACGGCTGAAGTCTGCTATCGGCCCACTGCGGCAATACGGGCCAGCCTATGCGGAAGACGAGATCACACAAGACGGTACGCCGTCTTTGCGCAGCGCTTGTAGGTAGAGGAGAAATTGGTCCTCGTCCCGACTGACAGGTAGCTTTGCCTTGATGCCTGGAAGATGAGTCTGCATAAGCTGAAGTGCCCGCTTTTCGCCGCTGACGTCATCAACATCGTCGACCCTCTGGCTGATGGCTTCCAGCATAAGCAGTGCCGCTAAGTGCCGTATATCATCGGCTGCTGGACCTTCGGCATACTTGCTGTCTGCGCAGGCGAGATAGGCGGCACTAATCCTCTTCAAAGTTGCATCCGGGTTGACGCGGTAGGCCGTAAGCAATCTTTCTTGCTTTACGTGTGCGTCGCTCGGTACGAAAAATGCCTTTCCGATAGATGTCGCGGCACCGCCAACAACTAAGAGTATAGCAAGAAGGAGGGGTGTTCTCATGGCAAACCTCGCTGGTGGACCAAATCTATCATCGCTCAGTTCAGTATTCGTTGCGGATGAGTGCACATTTTTATTCATCAAAGTTGCTGGCAGTCACATCCTGCACGACCGCTTTTGACGGATTCTTGCCAATCTGTCAGAACGGTAGTCTTCGGAACGGCCCAACGCGCTTGGTCAATGTGCGAGGAAGACACCGCTTACGTTAAGGGAGGGGTTGGATCATGTTTGGCGACTTGACCATGAGGGTTGTGCGAGACGACTACGCTAGGCGAGTCAGCGTGTATCTGCGTTCAGACGGCAAATACGAATATGTCGAAGAAGCGCTCTCTGAATGGGATGACACCCCACCTCTTTGGGTTGGGCACAAGGCGTCGGGCATCTTCCCGAGCGCCAACGACGCCATGGCGGAAGCCAAACAGGCGATAGAATGGATGCGGCGTCCATCAAAGGCAAATGGCCGATCCCCTGATATTGACGCACCTCTCGCGAATTGGCGGCCAATCGGCGTCGCCGAGCATGCCCTTATCATGCACTTGCTCCGGCGTGAGTTTCCGGGAAGAGCCGAAATCCTTGAACAAGTGAAATCGTTGGAAGTGATGCGGGTCGGTTTTGGATGCAGCTTGAAGCTCCGCAGCCAAGGGCCGTTGGCCGAGGTGAAAGATAGTGACGCTCCATCTCCACGGCCGAACGACCGCATACCCGTAGAAGGGTTTTACGACGACGTAGTTGATGACCCCAAGGGGATGATACGCATCGCAGCCCTTGTTAGGCTCGCGTTGCATGTGACCGAAGGAAAGCTCTCTGAGCTGGAAATCTATAAGGAGGATGGAAAGCCGATCCTTATCGATCCCTACGAAATCGAGCTGTCGCGAGTTCATTTCTACTGAGAGGCACGCTCACTATACCACCGGGCTCTAACGTCCCCAACGGCCGACCTTTCCGACGCGCTTGCACTATGTCGAGTTTTCAATCCTACCGGAAATCTCGGGCTTTAGGGAACGGGCTCGGCATAGTGTCGGGCTCGGGGTGAATCCCATTATGCTGAATTCGGCATAATGGGACATAGATATCCCGAGTCTTCATTGGGGCCGCATCTCGTGAATCCGGCCGGATCAGGAACGATGGGCCTGATCGTCCGGCGATGGCGGAGGCAGACCGAGGCCGCCGATTTTGGAAATCCGACGGCATCAACAACTCGATGGCGGATATCTGTTCTGCCTTCTGAGCCGTTACCGGTGCCGGGAATAGGCCGTGCTCGGTGGCTGGCGGAATTGATAAGGGTGAGGGCAGGCGAAAGCTCGGAGTTCATCGACTGACGCACTTTGCCGTGATTTCTTGGATAGCTTCTCAAATATCAAGCCTTTGATATCTTATACTCCTGCATCAATTCAAAGCCAGCGTAGTGGTCAGAAACGCTTTGGATCGACAGGTTGAGACTGTTCGAGGTCGAATAACCACAAGCACTATCGACCTACTGTCTTCGAAGACTTCTGGGGAAAGTTTTGGAGGCCCAAGACCATCAGCTGTTTCTGGCTAAGACTATCGAAAACCGTGGCCCCTAAAATGCTTCTGTATATCGAAGTTAAGCTACTCAGTTTCGAGGTCTCGAAAATGCCTTCGAGAGCGGACGCATTGCTGGCACAAGCGTATGCTGACCGATACCCGGCGATCATGTTTTCAAGCCTAACTGCAATTCCCGGGACCGTCAGTCGCTCTGCAACTAAATAATCAATATCTCGGAGAGTCCCCAGGCGATTTTTTATCTTGGCCAGTTGGCTATCGCTTAGAGCCAGTTCGTAGGTGCCATTCTGCGTAGGCCGAAATGAGAGGCCTAAGAAGTCGACAGGTCCATCAGGGTCTATGATTTTCGTCTTGTTGTTGGACGAGAGCGTCGGGAGTGACAAACCCAGCTTGGCCAGCAGGAATCGGGCGACACGGTCCGCTTCAAAGCAATCTCGCTCCGAATTCGCCAGAACAATGAAATCGTCGGCGTACCTGACCATTTTAAAGCCACGTCTCACCATTTCCTGGTCGAACTCGTGCAGGATAACGTTGGAGAAAAACGGAGAAATGGGCATGCCCTGCCTAACGCCGTGTCCGGTTCGAATTCCTTGTTGGGAAACTACCCTCTGAACCGTAGCATTGCGGGAATCGATCTCACAATCTGCAGCTCGTAATATCAAGCCCTTCAAGCTTGGCTTCCTGAACAACTTCATCGTTTGCAAGATGAGCTGGTCACGAGGAATATTATCGAAGAAGGCGGATACGTCCGACTTGTACGCCCAGCGCCCCGTCTTTCGCAAAGCAATGGCGCGGTCTCGTGCAGCGTTTACACCTTTAGGACTTCCGTCCATCGACTTAAGGAAACCGAAACTTGCGTCATTCCTCAAACGCTCAGCGCTGGGAAGCGACATAAGATAATCGACCAATATTCTCTGGACCAAGCGGTCAGAAATGGTCGGGACGCAAATGACGCGGAAGTCACCGCTGCTCTTCGGGATGATAGTCGGGCGAAGGGGAGAAAAGTTGTATTCGCCAGAGGACACTCTGAGCGCAACGGACCTTAAATTCGACGTCAGCTTGGACTCAAAAATTTCGGCAGTAACACGGTCTACTCCCGCGCCAGTGCCACGAACCCCATCTTTGCAAAACTTTTGCCAGGCAAGCTTTAGGTTTGCGGGGGTAAAAAGCGATTTCAGTGCGGATTCAGACAGATTAATTTCAGCGCTGTGCGCCGTTCCCCGTTACGACAACCCTATAGGAACGGCCTTTAGCAAACCGAGGTGGGTATCACCCTGACGACGACCCTCTCTGTTGGTATTACCCAAATCCAGGGTCTTCGCTTTTGCTTTTGCCTTTCCAGCAACCCCGGTCGAGGAGACTGTAAATGCACCCGCAACTTCGACCGCTCCGAGATCATCGACCGAAAAAGAGCCGCTGACCTTGACCGATCCAGGCCAAACTCCCACTATTAAACTATATGTCAAGATGACCGAAAATACAAGCCCCGGAAGCCCGAATATAGTCGACAGTTCTACTTTTCCCGGTATGCGCCCCTGCGTGGCCCCGTCGTCACAAAGCATATTAGCCTCCTTTGTTCGTAAAAGGGACAGAGGCCTGCCCGAGTCCCTGTGCAGCAAACCGAGGTGGGTATCACCCTGACGACGACCCTCTCTGTTGGTATTACCCAAATCCAGGGTCTTCGCTTTTGCTTTTGCCTTTCCAGCAACCCCGGTCGAGGAGACTGTAAGAACAGGAAATCAGCCGATGCTCTTAGACGTGACTGACAAATGAATCACCCATTCCAAGCCTCCTAATTAACCTTTAAAAATAATCTAAAGTAAAGGTGCGGCGAAATCGCCTGCGGCGGCATCCACCAGATTATTTTCGTTCCAAGACGGTGATAAGCTTACCTCGGCCTAAAGACTTGTGGCTTCGACCTAGCAGGGCGGCGACGCAGTCGGATGGGCAAGATAGCGCGGGAAAACTTACGTATACCTCAAATTGAATTTCAACGTCCACACGCTCGCAGGCGGCTATCGCCTTCCCCGTGCGCAGGTCACTTCCAACCTCCACGTTTTGGTGACACGCGTGTTCGCTCCGGTTGCCACTGTTCATTGACCCTCGTCCGCTTTGGGCGATAGTAATTCAAAGCACTAGCCGTCGAGCTGGCTCTGATGACGCCCTTGACGAGGCGGCGAGCGTTAGCCACACGCAGCTCCCATCTTGAAAGACCCGGCGGGTCGCGACGCGAAAAGGTTTGGCGAGTGCGAGCGCCGACATTCATCACGAACATGTGATCAACGCCAAAATCAAAGAAATTTTCCGGGCGGGAGGCGAGCGCTGAGGCCGTTGACCCAACTCGATAGTGTAAATTTCCTTTAAACTTTGGGCGCTTTCCTTATTGATCGCTGCGATTGTAAGGAAACCAAGCAAAAAATAATTGTAAGAGCTGACGTCGTGATTACGGGGCCATTTCCTAAAGCTTTGATTCGACTAGATAAGTCCTCGACCCATACGGTCTTTACAAGCGGAATTTTATAAAGCATCGTCCACTCGCCCGCCTCCTTATACTTACTCAAATCCAGATGGGCAGACTAAAAGTGGCGTTGCGCAGCCACTTACTTCACCGCCGAATTTTTACTGCCTTTAATACTGAGACACCTAGACTGCCACTGCGTTCAGGCACCGCGCTGAGATAAGCGGACGCCTCGATTAGGGGAATATGTATGCGCCCGAAGTTGAAAAATCACACACGAATTGACGAGGCAAGGGTCGCTCGACCGCTCGCCGATTTCACGGAGACGATTGCGGTCTTGCCCACCGAAAAGGCATCGAGAGCACTGACAACCAACTCCCCCTTTGGTGAGAAATCACCTCAGCTTCCAAGCTTTGTTTCACTAAGCGAAATTGAGGCGCACCTTGATCGAGTCGCGCTAGCGATTGCGACAAGTCCGTATGGACAAGAATACCTGCCTCTATATGCATGGCTTGAACACCAAGTAGCGCTGAAAGAGCAGCAAACGGACACGCTAATATCCGTCTTCAATCGGTTCAAACGATTGAGCTATCAAAGGGAAGCGCTATTTTAATCATTTCCCGGTGTTTCCATTCAAGCGTGCCGCCCGCGCCATATTTGGGTCGATCTATCATATGCCCCATAAGCATCATTCGCAGCTCGGTATCAAATCCGGCAACCTTCATTCGGTCCTCAAACGAATGCCGTAAGCTGTAGATCACATGTTTCGCCGTCGGAAACAGCCCATTTTCACGGAAATACTTATTCAGAGTGTTAGACATGTGAGTCTCTTTATCTTTGTAACGTGAGAAGCCTTGCGGAAATTTCTTCATCACGTCTAAGGCGACACCGACTAAGGGTACCGCCCTGATCGACGAGCCCGTCTTTATTTCGCGTGGATCATCCGGGTCCATTCTAGGCTCGATTTGAATGTGAGGAACGGCGTCTCCCAGAAAGATTTGTCCCGCAGTCAAGTTTGCTATTTCCGATGGTCTGCATCCGGTCTCGGCTATCATTAGGACGATAGCACGCGCCTCTTCGTTGAGAGTTGCTAAAGCACCAGGTTTGAATATCTTGGAAATAATCCAATCCGTCGGGAATGGAGGCCTAGATTTCTTCAACTTCTCGGCAAAGGACAGACCATTAAACGGATTTTTGAAACCGTCCATCCCAACATGTTGGCAGTATCGGTCATAGAGAACCCTGAGATTGCCGATATCTCGATTTCCCGACGAAGCCGAATGTGTTGGTTTGGCTTTCGACTTAGGCGCTATCTTTTCCCGCCACCAATTATAGAATTTCAGTGCATCCTCTCGCGTAATCGCCAGCAAATTTTTCTCGCCGCAGACTTCTTCAAAGGTGGTAACAGCTCGCTTCTTGGTGCGTAGCCACATCCCGCGCTGCCCTTCACTTTTGCCAATGATCTCGTCTGCAACGATCTCCTCAACATAAATATCAAATGCTCTGCGGAGTGAGACTGGCGGTTGAGAAAGCCCACCCAATATCGCCGCCTCCTGCGGTGACGACGGCTTAGTATCCTGCAGCGCTCTCAATCTGCTCAGGATGTCAGCTCCGCTCTCTTCCAGCAAGATCGATGATAGATGCCGATAAGTGAAGCCCAAAGCGGTAGCGCGAGCGACGGCCGATTTGTATCGAGCCTCCGCGAGCAATTGATCCCCGCCCTCAGAGAGTGAGGCCCATAGCAAATCGTCAGCTCTCTCGTGGGCATCCCGCTTTGCTCTTGCCTCACCCAGATCACGCGTGCCAAGGGCCAAACGAATAGTGGGATATCGTTCGTCCAGTTCCCCTATCGCCAATGGAACGCGGCGCTTGTAACTGTAAAATCCGTTCCGTTGGGACAGATGCCTGTCCAAGTCGACTGCGTTCACTCGCTTCGGCATCGCACTACCCGGGTCACGCTCTGTGACACACAATGTAGCACGTATGTTGACGGTAAATCAATGGCGGATCATCGTTGTTGTTCTTATTATGCCACGATATCAACGCTTTGCAGTTTACAGTGCCGGAACATTTGGAGCGGGTGAAGGGAATCGAACCCTCGTATTCAGCTTGGGAAGCTGCTGCTCTACCATTGAGCTACACCCGCGTCGGTCTGCAGATTTCCAACAGACGGCATCGACTGTCAAGCCGGAGGTGGTGTCAGACGCGAAAATGCTTCGAGAGCTTCAGGCCCTGTGCCTGATAGTTCGAGCCGAGGCCTGCGCCGTACATGCCTTCGGGTTTTTCCAGCATGTGTTCGTAGACCAGGCGGCCAACGATCTGGCCGTCTTCTAGGATGAAGGGTACTTCGTGGCTGCGCACTTCGAGCACCGCGCGGCTGCCCCGTCCCCCTGCCGCCTCGTGGCCGAAGCCGGGATCGAAGAAACCGGCATAATGGACGCGGAATTCGCCGACCAGCGGATCGAAGGGCGTCATCTCGGCGGCATAGAGCGGCGGGACATGCACCGCCTCGCGCGAGACGAGGATATAGAACTCGTCGGGATCGAGGATAAGCTCGTTGCGGCCGCGGCTGTAAAGCGGCTCCCAGAAATCGAAGATGTCGTGCTGCGCCTTCTTGTCGACATCGACGACGGCCGTGTGGTGTTTGCCGCGATAACCGATGAGGCCGACGCTGTCGCCGGAAAGATCGATCGACAGGGCGATGCCGCCGCCCGAGACATTCGGCCTGGCGGAGGCGACCAGGGTTTCGTCGTTATGGAGTTGCAGAAGGTCCGGCTCGCCGAGCAGCGCGTTGCCGACGCGGAAGCGTATCTGCGACAGGCGCGAACCGCGGCGCACCACGATCGGGAAAGTACGCGGCGAGATTTCAAGGTAGAGCGGGCCGGAGTAGCCGGCCGGGATCTTGTCGAATTCCTGGGCGTAATCGGTGATGACGCGGGTAAAGATGTCGAGCCGGCCAGTGGAGCTTTTCGGATTGGCGGAGGCGGACATATTGGCCGGCAGGTCGAGCCGTTCCATCAGCGGCACGATATAGACGCAGCCGGTTTCCAGCACCGCGGCTTCGGAGAGGTCGATCACGTGCAGCTTGAGGCGATCGAGCTTGTCGGAGACCAGGCTCGTCGGACCGGGCATGAAGCTGGCGCGTACGCGAAACGCCTTGGCGCCCAAGCGCAGGTCGAGGCTGGCGGGCTGAACCTGATCCAGGTCGAGCTCCCGCTCGGAGATCAGCCGTCCACTGTCGAAAAGCGCCGCGATCGCGCGGTCCGCCAAGATTCCTGTTTCGCGAGCCATCATGTCTCTCTTAAAGTTTTCGACGCGACAAAACCAAATGCGAGCCATTGACGCAAGCGGGGCGCGGCGCTATGCCAATCTTATCCCGTGGTGATTTGGCCGGTCGGCTTGCAGCCACGTTAAATAAGTGGCTAAAAAGACCGGGTGCGAAACCGGTCTGCTTATGCGACCGGTTTTTTTGTTCTGAAAGAGGACACGCATGACTAACAAATGGCGCCCGGCAACCCAGCTCGTACACGGCGGCACGTTGCGTTCGCAATATGGCGAAACCTCGGAAGCGATCTTCCTGACCCAGGGCTTCGTCTATGATACGTCGGAAGCGGCGGAAGCCCGCTTCAAGGGCGAGACGGACGGCTTCATCTACGCGCGTTACGGCAGCCCCACCAACGACATGTTCGAAAAGCGCATGTGCATGCTGGAAGGCGCCGAAGACGCACGCGCCACCGCCTCGGGCATGGCCGCCGTCACCGCCGCGATCCTCTGCCAGCTGAAGGCCGGCGACCATATCGTCGCGGCCCGCGCCCTGTTCGGCTCCTGCCGCTGGGTGGTCGAGACGCTCGCTCCGAAATACGGCATCGAATGCACGCTGGTCGACGGCCGCTTCCTTGAAAACTGGGAAAAGGCGATCACGCCGAAGACCAAGGTGTTCTTCCTGGAAAGCCCGACCAATCCGACGCTCGAAGTGGTCGATATTGCCGGCGTCGCCAGGCTCGCCAACCAGATCGGCGCCAAGGTCGTCGTCGACAACGTGTTTGCGACCCCGCTCTACCAGAAGCCATTGGAACTCGGCGCCCATATCGTCGTCTATTCGGCCACCAAGCATATCGACGGCCAGGGCCGCTGCCTCGGCGGCGTCGTGCTGTCCGACAAGGCCTGGATCGACGAGAACCTGCACGACTATTTCCGTCACACCGGCCCGGCGATGTCGCCGTTCAATGCCTGGACGCTGCTGAAGGGCATCGAGACCCTGCCGCTGCGCGTCAAGCAGCAGACGGAGAGCGCCTCGAAGATCGCCGATTTCCTCGCCGACCAGAAGCAGGTGGCCCGGGTCATCTATCCCGGCCGCAAGGACCATCCGCAGGCCGATATCATCGCCAGGCAGATGAAAGCCGGCTCGACGCTCGTCTGCTTCGAGCTGAAGGGCGGCAAGGAAGCTGCCTTCAAGCTGCAGAACGCGTTGGAAATCGTCAAGATTTCCAACAATCTCGGCGATTCCAAGAGCCTGATTACCCATCCGGCGACCACGACGCACAAGAACCTCACGGACGAGGCCCGTGCCGAACTCGGCATCTCGCCCGGCACCGTGCGCCTGTCGGCCGGTATCGAAGATACAGACGACCTGATCGAGGATTTCGCCCGGGCGCTTTCCAAGGCCGGCGTGTAAGCGTTCGCTTTTCAAGATAGTGGCCGGGGTGGTGGATCGACCAGAAATTCACCATCCCGGTTATCCTTAACTTCAACAAATGCTCACACTCGGTTGTTCAAACCGCGAGATTTCTTGACGTTGCGGCGCCTCTGTACAATATCGAACCAAGTTAGATTTGTTGAGGTGTCGCATGTATCGCGCCCGGACAAGAGATATCGATGTCGCCGTCGAACCCTACTATCTGGAGGAGCAATCCAATCCGGAAGAGAGCCGCTATGTCTGGGGCTATCGCATCGTCATCGAAAACCATTCGACGCTCACCGTGCAGCTGGTGCATCGCTACTGGCACATCACCGACCAGAACGGCATCGTCGACGAAGTGGACGGGCCGGGGGTCGTCGGCGAGCAGCCGCGGCTGAAGCCGGGCGACAGCTACGAATATTCCTCGGGCTGTCCTCTCGACACACCATCCGGACTGATGTTCGGCCACTACGACATGCAGACCGATGAAGGCGAGACCTTCGAGGTGACGATCCCGGCTTTCTCCCTGGATTCGCCGGGCCTGATGCGCGTCCTCAACTAAACCGCGCTACCGACAACAACCTACAGGTTATGGGTGACGTCGGTTTTTCTATTTGTTACCCCTCCCCTCCTGCGGCATCTTGACGTGGTCAACCGGTCTTTGGGAGGAGAACTTGATGACACGATCGCTTCAGCGGGCCTTTCTGCTGGCGCCCTGCGCATTTCTGGCGCTTGCGGCCTTCACCCCGGCACTCGCACAAAACAAGAGCAGTTTCATCGATCAGAAGGACAGGCCGGATTTCGCTTCCGCCACCGTGTCGCCGCAGATCGCCTGCGGCATGCTGAACGGCCAATCCTTTGCCGAGGTCACAACGCTGAAGGCCGCGCATGTAGCCGGCGTGGGAACGGTCCCTGGCCATTGCCAGGTAACCGGCTATATCCGGCCGCAGGTTCGCTTCGAGATCACCCTGCCGGACAACTGGAACCGGCGGCTCTATATGTTCGGCAATGGCGGCTACGCGGGCGAGGACCTTGCGGCACCTTCACGGGTCGCCACCCGCAATGCGGCGCTTTCGAAAGGCTTCCTCACCGTCCAGCAGAATACCGGCCATGATGCGGCCACCTACAAGCTCGGGGATTTTGCGCAGGACCTTGGCCTCTTGATCGACTACGGTTCACGCGCGGTGCATGTGACGGTCGACACCGCCAAGGCGATTGCCGCGCGTTATTACGACCGGCATCCCGCCTTCTCCTACTGGGATGGCTGCTCGACCGGCGGACGCCAGGGCCTGATGGCGGCGCAGCGCTATCCGGCCGATTTCGACGGCATCCTCGCCGGAGCTCCGGTTCTCGATCTCACCAATACGCAGATCTGGGGTGTCTGGAATGCGCGGGCTCTGCTCAAGGCGCCGATCAGCCGGGCTCAGCTTCCGGTGCTCGCCAAGGCGGTGATGGACAAATGCGATGCGATCGACGGTGCCAAGGACGGGCTGATCGCCGATCCTCGCCAATGCAATTTCGATCCGGCCAAGGACCTGAAAACCTGCGAGGCAGGCGGTTCCGACTGCTTTACGGCGGCGCAGGTGGAAACGCTGAAGACGCTCGCTGGCGGGGTGAAGATCAAGGGGGAGACGATTTTCCCCGGCGTACAGTTCGGCACCGAGGGTGTCGATCCGACCGGTGTGAGTGGCTGGGACATGTGGATGGTATCCGAGCAGGGACCGAGCCGGCAGCTGGCCTATGGCGAGACCTTCGTCAAGAACATGGCGATGCTGCCCGCCTCGGGAAAGGCGATCGACTGGAAGACGTTCGACTTCGACAGCGAATATCCGAAGATCGGCGCGATCCGCGAGATCGTCGATGCCACCAACCCGGATCTCAGCGAATTCCAAAAGCGTGGCGGTCGGATGATCACCTATTTCGGCTGGTCCGACCCGGCGCTCAACCCAATGATGGGCGTCAACTATTATGAAGCCGTCCGCAAACAGATGGGCGCCGAGCGGACGGCGGAGTTCTACCGCCTGTTCATGGTGCCCGGCATGTTCCACTGCACCATGGGCTACGGCACGGATGTCTTCGATGCCTTCACGCCGCTGATGGACTGGGTGGAGAACGGCAAGGCACCGACGGTAATCCAGGCGAAGCAGATCAAGGAAAACAAGCCGGCGATGACGCGGCCGCTCTGCCCCTATCCTCAATCAGCCAGATATTCCAGCAGCGGCGATCTGAAAGACGGCGCAAACTTTGAATGCAAGATGCCTTGACGTGAAAACGGCGGGAGGAAACTCCCCCCGTTCGATGATCAGGCTGCGGCGAATTCATCCGCCTTGTAGCGATAGGTGGTCGAGCAGAACTCGCAGGTGACGGCGATCTCCCCGTCTTCCTCGCTCGCCTCGATCTCCTCGGCAGAGAACCCCGAGAGAACACCCTTGATCTTGTCGCGCGAGCAGCTGCAGCGATCGAACACCGGGTGCGGCGCATAGACCCGCACGCCGCGCTCATGGAACAGGCGAAACAGCAGCCGTTCGATTGCAACCCGCGGGTCTGTCAGCTCGTCGGTGTCTATCGTTTCCACCAGCGTGCGGGCTTCGGCCCAGGAATCGTCCTCGGTGAACTCGAAATCGCGCTCGTCACCATCGCCGCCATGCAGGTCCGGCTGGCGCATGCGCTCAGGCGCGTGCGGCAGGAACTGCGCGACAAGCCCGCCTGCCCGCCAGTTGTGACGCGGCTTGCCATCGGCATCGCGGTCGAAGAGTTCGGCAACGCCCAGGCGGACCCTGGTCGGGATCTGCTCCGACTGACGGAAATAGACGCCGGCAATCTCCTCGAGCGATGAGCCGTCCATCGGCACGATGCCTTGATACGGCTGCATGCCGCGGCCCTGGTCGATGGTGAACGCCAGCACCCCCTGCCCGAGAAGATCGGGCGGCGAAGTTTTGCCTTCCTCGACAGCAGCGGCCAGCGCCTCTTCATCATAACGGGCATAGGCACGAAGGCTGTCGGGCGTCGAGAAATCCGCGACCAGCAGATCGACCGGGCCGTCTCCCTTGGTCTGCACCGTGAACTTGCCATCGAATTTCAGCGAGGTGCCGAGCAGGGCCGTCAGCACGATCGCCTCGGCAAGCAGCCGCGCGACCGGGCCTGGATATTCGTGACGGCTGAGGATGGAGTTGAGCAGCGGCCCGAGCTGGACCGCACGGCCGCGCACGTCGAGACCTTCCACCTGGAAGGGAACGACCCGATCGTCTCCGGCAAAGTCGAGTTCGTTGAGTTCCACAGTCGCTTCCGCCATGACTTCACTCCTTCGCGCCGACCCAAACCTTTACACAAGCGCCAGCCCAAGCGGAACCGCTGGCCGGAGGAAAAGACGTCGACGATGTGTGTTAAAACGCCAGTCCAGAAGACGGCGTATTGTTGAAAGCCGACAAATGGGGGATTGCGGGGCGGAAATCAAGGTTGATTGCCGCCGCCGGCTCTCCGCGTCCTCCATCCGGGACGTTGAACTCAGACGGCGCCGAAGCACCAGGCGAGAATGGACTTCTGCGCGTGCAGGCGGTTTTCGGCCTCGTCGAAGACGACCGACTGCGGCCCGTCGATCACCTCGTCGGTGACTTCCTCGCCGCGGTGGGCCGGCAGGCAGTGCATGAACAGCGCATCCTTGTCGGCACGCTTCATCAGGTCGGCATTGACCTGGAACGGCTGGAAGACGTTGTGGCCGCGTGCCTTGTGCTCCTGGTTCATCGACACCCACGTGTCGGTGACGATGCAATCGGCGCCGGCAACCGCCTTTTCGGCATCATGGCAAAGCATGATGTTGCCACCGTTGTTGCGCGCCCAGTTGAGGAACTTGTCGGCAGGTTCCGAGCCCATCGGTACCGCCATGTTCATGCGATAGCCGAAACGAGCAGCACCTTCCACGAAGGAATGCAGCACGTTGTTGCCGTCGCCGGTCCAGGCGACCGTCTTGCCGGCGATCGGCCCGCGATGCTCCTCGAAGGTCATGATATCGGCCATGATCTGGCAGGGATGCGTGTCGTCGGTCAGGGCGTTGATGACCGGCACGGTCGCGTGTTCGGCAAGCTCCAGCATGCGGGCGTGATCCGTGGTGCGGATCATGATCGCATCGACGTAACGCGACAGGACCTTGGCCGTATCGCCGATCGTCTCGGCGCGGCCAAGCTGCATTTCGGTACCCGACAGAAACAGCGTTTCGCCACCGAGCTGGCGCATGCCGACATCGAAGGATACGCGGGTGCGCGTGGAGGGCTTTTCGAAGATCATCGCCAGCATCTTGCCGGCGAGCGGCTTTTCCGCGGTACCGGCCTTGGTCGCCTGCTTGCGGACTTTCGCGTCGTCGAGGATAGCCCTGAGATCAGCCGGGGAAACGGCGGAAAGATCGAGAAAATGCTTGGGAGATGCCATGTGATGTTCCCTGTGAAGCGGGAAACCAGCAACGGCGTCCCCCTTTTGCCCGCTCAGGCCGATTTTTTCATCTCGGAAGCGGAAAGCTTTTCCGCCGCCCTCTCGATACGGGCAAGCCCTTCTCGGGCTTCCTCCGCTGTGACTGTGAGCGGTGGCAGGAGACGCACCACATTGTCGCCGGCCGGAATGGTCAGCATGTATTCGCCGCGTATGGCGGCAACCAGATCACCCGCGGGCACCTTCGCCTTCACGCCGAGCAGCAGGCCTTCGCCACGGATGTCCTCGATGACGTCGGGGAAGCGGTCCTTGAGGCTCGCGAGCCCCTGCCGCAACACCAAGGCGACGTCGCGGACGTTTTCCAGGAAGCCGTCGCCCAGGATCACGTCGAGCACGGCATTGCCGACCGCCGTGGCGAGCGGATTGCCGCCGTAGGTCGTGCCATGGGTGCCAGCGGTCATGCCGGACGCGGCGTCCGCGGTGGCAAGGCAGGCGCCAAGCGGGAAGCCGCCGCCGATGCCCTTGGCAAGCGCCATGATGTCGGGCGCCACACCCGCCCATTCATAGGCGAACAGCCTGCCGGAACGGCCAACGCCGGTCTGCACCTCGTCGAAGATCAGCAGCAGGCCGTTGTCGTCGCAGACCTGGCGCAACGCCTGGAGGAATTCCTTCGGAACCGGCCGAACACCGCCCTCGCCCTGGATCGGCTCGATCAAAATAGCCGCGGTCGCATCGGTGATCGCGGCCTTCAGAGCGTCCATGTCGCCGAACGGCACCTGATCGAAGCCTTCGACCTTCGGGCCGAAACCTTCGAGATACTTTGCCTGGCCGCCGGCGGCGATGGTCGCCAGCGTACGGCCGTGGAAGGCGCCTTCGAAGGTAATGATATGGAAGCGCTCCGGATGACCCTTCACGAACTGATAGCGGCGCGCGGTCTTGATGGCACATTCGAGCGCCTCGGCGCCGGAATTGGTGAAGAACACCTTGTCCGCGAAGGAATTGTCGGCGAGACGACGCGACAGCGTCTCCTGGCCCGGCTGTTCGAAGATGTTGGACGTGTGCCAGACCTTGTCGGCCTGCGCCTTCAGCGCGCCGACGAGGTGCGGGTGGCCGTGACCAAGCGAATTGACGGCGACGCCGGAGCCGAAATCGAGATATCGCTCCCCACTTTCCGTCACAAGCCATACGCCCTCGCCGCGCTCGAAACGCAGCGGAGCCCGGGCAAAAGTGTCGAAAAGCGCGGCTTCAGCCATGGCGACATCACTCCTCTAGGCAGTCCAGAAAGGCCCATGGAAGGGGCCGAAAAAATCAAAAATGCCGCCCACTGGGCGGCGGGGGCACTATCGGGGTTTAGGCCATCAATGTCAACAAAGCTCGGCGTTTTGGGCAGGCCCGGGCCGGAAAGCGGCAGGCGCCGGCCAATGTGACAAAAATGACTCTCCCGGACAGCAAGTTGGGGAAAACCACGAAATCGATTCCCGCAGATTCCCCCGACTCTTGCCACGGAGTCAGCCTCACACTAGGTTAAAGATCAATTACTAGACTGCATGCGGCGGAACTAGTCACCTCAAGCATAGATATAGTGGGTGCTGCGAAATGAATTCGCAGCAAAGGTGGAAGGATTCTGCATGCCAGCAACGTTCAAAGGCGGAGAACGGGCATGAACTGGACAGACGAGCGTGTCGAGAAGCTCAAAAGATTATGGTCGGAGGGCCTCAGCGCCAGCCAGATCGCAGCGCAACTTGGAGGCGTAAGCCGAAATGCCGTTATCGGCAAGGTGCACCGTCTCAGCCTGCCGGGCCGGGCGAAAGCCGGCGGCACGGTAGCGACGGGCCGTTCAGCTGCGGCCAAGCGCACGACATCGGCGCCGCGGGCTCCGAACTATGCGTCGCGCGTCACGACCCGGACCGTTACCCGCGCCGTCGGTGCGACGATGGTCAAGGAAGAGGTCGAAATCGAACCCTATCAGGAGATGGAATATCGTCCCGCCTCCAACGTGGTGGTGCCGATCTCCCGTCGCCTTGCATTGACCGAACTTACCGAGCGCACCTGCAAGTGGCCGGTCGGCGATCCGCTCAAGGACGATTTCCACTTCTGCGGCTGTGAATCCCCGGATGCATCGCCCTATTGCGGCTATCACGCAAAGCTCGCCTACCAGCCGGTCAACGAGCGCCGCAAGGTTGCTGCTCGGGTCTGAGCGGCGGCGCGACACGAGGACAAGATCGAAGGCGGGCTCAGGCCCGCTTTTTTGTTGCGCATGGCAGATATGCCGGCCAAGCCTTGCTCCGGATCGGCATTGCACCTATCTGAAAGACGGTGAGGACGACCTCCCCCATTCGGGCAAAAACTCCGGGACGACCCGGAAAGCACCCAGGAGGTCATCATGCGCTCGACTCGCGACCGTATCCGCCATGCCATCAGCTTCGAACTGATCGGGCTCGCTCTCATCACACCGCTCGGCGCCTTTGCCTTCGACATGCCGGCCGCCGATATCGGCGTGGTCGGCATCGGCAGTGCGACGATCGCCACCGGCTGGAACTATCTCTACAATCTCGGCTTCGACCACCTGATGCAGCGCTTTACCGGCGGCACGCAGAAAAACACCGCAATACGCGTGGCGCATGCGGTGCTGTTCGAACTTGGCCTGCTGATCGCGCTTCTGCCGCTGATCGCCTGGTATCTCGGCATCAGCCTCGTCCATGCGCTGACGATGGACGTGTCGTTCGCGGTCTTCTACGTGGTCTATGCCTTCGTGTTCAACTGGGCCTATGACCGCATCTTTCCGCTGCCGGAATGGCAACGGCAGACAGAGGCGGCCTGACGCCGCTCCTCGAGGTTTCTATCGAATAATCCGCGCCGCGAACGGTGCGGATGACACCCTGCATGTTTGGAGAAATTGAGCGCCTCCCCGAGGCGCCGGACATGGGACGTCGATAGCACTCCCTTTTGTCAGAACCTGACGGTGAACTCGCTTCCCTTGCCGACTTCCGACTTCACGATCAGGCGGGCTCTGTGGCGGGTCAGGATGTGCTTGACGATTGCAAGGCCGAGGCCGGTGCCTTTCTTGGAACGGCTGTCGGCCACGCTGACCCGGTAGAAGCGCTCGGTCAGCCGCGGAACGTGTTCGGCCGGAATGCCCGGCCCCTGGTCGACAACGGTCACTTCCACCGGATCGGAAGCGCCGTTCCTGAGGTAAACGTCGACGAACTTGCCTTCCTGGCCGTATTTGCAGGCGTTCTCGATCAGATTTTCGAAAACCTGAACTAGCTCGTCGCGGTCGCCCAGCACTTCCACCTTGCCTTCCGGCAGATGCGTGCGGATTTCCACCCCGAGGTCGTCGGCGAGCGGTACCAGCGCGTCCCGCACATGACCGATCAGCGGCTTCAGGTCGATCGTCTGGTCCGGTGCGATATGGGATTTGAGCTCCAGACGCGACAGCGACATGAGATCGTCGACAAGGCGGCTCATGCGTGTCGCCTGGTCGAACATGATGGCGAGGAACCGCTCGTGCGCGGCAGCGTCGGAGCGCGCCGGCCCCTGCAGGGTCTCGATGAAGCCTCGCAACGAGGCAAGCGGGGTACGCAGCTCATGGCTGGCATTGGCGACAAAATCCGAACGCATCCGATCGATGCGGCGCAGTTCCGAAATGTCCCTGAAAGAGAGGAGATAGAGCTTCTGCGCCACTCCGTCGGAGCTTTGCTGGACCGGTTGGCCGAGATCGATCGGCGCGATGCGCAGGGTATAGACGCGCTCGGAAGGCAACCGCTCGGAATGCTCGATCTGGTTGGGCTCATCAGTCGCGATGGTTTCCCGCACCATGTCGAGAATGCCGGGGGACCGCAGCCGGGCCGAAAGATGCGAACCTGGAGAAAGGATGCCGAAGGCCTTCTCGGCCGCCTTGTTCTGGTAGAGGACGGTTATATCATCGCCCAGCACGAAAGCCGGAATGTCCAGCGCGCTGAGCGTCGCTGCCACTTGGGGCAGCGGCTGGAAGCCAGATCGCTCTTCCTCGACGATCACCGGGGCCGGCGGCGGAAGGACGGCAGGCTTGCGACCAACAACGACCAGCACCAAGAGCAGCCAGCCCACCAGGACGCCCACCCAGTCCATACCGATCAGGAACGCGATCATCGCCAGCAGGGTCAGAAGCAGCAGCAGAGCGCGTTCCTGGCGGCCTCTCGCAACGAGCGTGCCCAGACCCCGACGCCATTTCTCCAGTACCGACTCCACAGACAGACTCGCAGCTTTCACAGGTTGAACACGCGCTCATATATCCCTTGCATGACAGATATACATCGCTTCCGTTGGGATATTGGAAAATTGGCGCTATCCGGAGAGTAGCGGAATTTCGAACTTGCGTTACATATCGGCTACCGCCCCGTACGGCGGATCGATCGGAGGAAGCACTATCATGGCGGATAAAACCGAAAGCCGGGCAGTCAGCATCGACATCAACGGCAAGCTCAAGCAGTTCGATATCGACGACCCGGTGCTGCCGGCGTGGATCGAGGAGCATGCGCTTAGCTCCGGCGGATATCCCCATGACGACAAGCTCGACAAGGACAAATACGCAAAGCAGCTCGAAAAGCTGCAGGTCGAACTCGTCAAGGTGCAGTTCTGGCTGAAGGCGACCGGCAAGCGGATGATGGCGCTGTTCGAGGGCCGCGACGCGGCCGGCAAGGGCGGCACGATCTTTTCGATCAATGCCTATCTCAATCCGCGTTCGGCCCGCGTGGTGGCGCTCAACAAACCGACGGAGACCGAGGCCGGCCAGTGGTATTTCCAGCGCTACATCTCGCATTTCCCGACATCTGGGGAGATCGTGTTGTTCGACCGCTCCTGGTACAACCGGGCCGGGGTCGAGCCGGTGATGGGCTTCTGCACGCCGGAACAGTACAAGGATTTCATGAAGGCGGTTCCGCGCTTCGAGGACACGATTTCCGACGAAGGCATCATCTTCTTCAAGTTCTGGCTGGATATCGGCCGCGAGATGCAGCTCAAGCGTTTCCATGACCGGCGGCACGACCCGCTCAAGATCTGGAAACTGTCGCCGATGGATATCGCAGCGTTCAACAAGTGGGACGACTACACCGAGAAGCGCGACGCGATGCTCGAAAGGACTCACAACAAGGAGACGCCATGGGCGGTCGTGCGGGCCAACGACAAGCGCCGCGCCCGCCTCAACGTCATTCGCCATATCCTGCTGTCGCTCGACTATGAGGGCAAGGACAAGGACGCTGTCGGCGAGATCGACGACAAGATCTTCGGTTTCGGCCCGAAGTTCCTGAGATAAAGGATCATTGGCCGGGCAGGATGCGCACCGAATAAAGCAGAACCGCCCGGTCCGCGCCGTCGATACCGCTGTTGAAGATCAGGCGGCCGGGCCGGTTGGGGGCAAGCGACCGCTCGAAGGTTACCCGGAAGAGTGCCTCCAGCTTCTCCTGCGTTGCCGTAAAACGATGACGACTGCAATTGCCGAGGCTTCCGAAATCGCAGCGGACCGACAGCTGCACGGAACTGTTCTGCCCCGACTGCAGGGTCAGGGCCACCGTCGAGCTCTTGCCTGCCATTTCGCGCAGCACTTCCGGCGGCACTTCGACCGAGACATCGCCGCCGTCGCCTGACGTTGCCGACGCGATGCGCACGGCCTGCCCTTCCGATGCGGCCACCGCCTCGACTTTCGCCTGACCGCCGGCTTTCATTTCCGCCGCCTTGGCGGGCACGAAGATTTCTACCCACTCGTCGGAAAAACCGCGGCGCGGATCGAAGGCGACCGGGCCTCCCGCCGCTTGGCCGGCGACCGAGCGGTCGGCCGACTTCATCGCTTCCTCGACGATCGACTGCACCAGACCGGATTGATAGAACCACCAGCAGGCGCCGCCGACCACGCCAAGGGTGATAACCCAGGTCAGGAGATGCGACAGGAAACCCCGACGCTTTCGCGGTTTGGCGGCCCGTTCCGGGGGAACGTCCAGCCCGCTATCGGGGGACGGGCGGGCGTTCTTGTTCGGCTTGCCCGGCTTTGCCGCTTTCGCCGGAGGTTCCGGTTGAAATGCCTCGGCTTCGATCCGCTCGCCGCGCGCGGGGCTGACGCCGCCGAGATCGCCGGAGGATATCGTCGCAGCAGCAGATGGAGCACGCACCTCGCTCGAAGCGGTATCGATGGACGGCGCGACAGGCGAAGGTGCCGCCGGCCGTTGCGGCGCTTCCGGCCGCGGGCTGGCTGGCATGACCGGAGACTCGACCGCCATGGGTTCCGCGGCGTATGGCAGTTCCGGTTCGAGTTCCACGGCGGGTCCCGGCGCGGGTTCCACCAGGCGCTCGACTTCCGCCATTTCGATCTCGTGGATCTTCCGCTCCAGGAGTTCATGCTGCTGCATGATGATCAACCGGTCGGTAACGCCTTGCTTGCGAAGGCCGGCGTCCAGTGCCTGGCGCGCCGACTGATAAATACGCGCTCTGATCTCCCGGTCCGCCCGGTTCGAGCGATCCAGTGCGTTTCTGATGGCCGTTTCCAAACCGCTCACTGCCGGTCCTTCTTCATCGTCATTCCCACCGCGCGGGAGTTTACGTTTCGGTAACCCCTCCGCCGCGGAACTGCAAGCACCGCCTTCGACTGCACCATGGCGAAAAATAAGGACAGGATATGTCGGGAGCCCCTGCCCGGCGTTGCGGAGATCTGCTTCGAAAATCTTTCCACCGGCTTTTCGAGCCTCCCGCGATCTGGTAGATGGATTTACGTTTGCGTAAAGGTCAATCGGGAGGTTTTTGATCCATGCTTCCAGCAGTCCTCAAGGACAGGCTCCGCCTGCCCGTGGTCGCGTCGCCGCTGTTCATCATTTCTCATCCGGAACTGACACTGGCGCAATGCAAGGCGGGCGTCGTCGGCGCCTTCCCGGCGCTCAATGCGCGGCCGGAAAGCCAGCTCGACGAGTGGCTGGCCATGATCACCGAGGATCTCGCCACCTATAACGCCGTCAATCCCGAGAGGCCTGCCGCACCCTTTGCCGTCAACCAGATCGTCCATACCTCCAACAAGCGCCTGGAGCACGACCTCATGATGTGCGTGAAATACAAGGTGCCGATCGTCATCTCCTCGCTCGGCGCCGTGCCGGAGGTGAATGCCGCCGTACACTCCTATGGCGGCATCGTGCTGCACGACATTATCAACAACCGCCACGCCAATTCGGCGATCCGCAAGGGCGCTGACGGGCTGATCGCGGTCGCTGCCGGCGCCGGCGGGCATGCCGGCACGCTGTCTCCTTTCGCACTGGTGCAGGAAATCCGGGAATGGTTCGACGGGCCGCTGCTGCTCGCCGGGGCGATCGCCACCGGCGGCGGCATCCTTGCCGCCCAAGCCATGGGCGCCGACATGGCTTATATCGGCTCGCCCTTCATCGCCACGAAGGAGGCGCGCGCCGCCGATGGCTACAAGCAGATGATCGTCGATTCGAATGCTGCCGACGTCGTCTATTCCAACTATTTCACCGGCATACACGGCAACTACCTCAAGGGTTCGATCGCTGCCACCGGCATGGACCCGGATGCCCTTCCGGTCGCCGATCCGTCCAAGATGGATTTCGACCAGGCGGTCAGCGGGCCGAAGGCCTGGAAGGAGATCTGGGGGGCAGGCCAGGGCGTCGGCGCGGTCAAGGCGGTGGTTCCGGTCGCGGAACTCGTCGACCGGCTGGAAAGCGAATACCGGGCGGCGCGCGAGCGCCTTACGATCTGAACTAACGGCTGGATAATAACCGTCATTTCAGGAAAATCGTCGAGAAGCCCAAAACCCGGCTTGAAATCGCGGGTCATTGCCTGTATCAGCCGCATCACTCGCAGCCCCCGGCAAAACCGGCCGCTGCCCGTGCCGCTTTAGCTCAGGTGGTAGAGCACATCATTCGTAATGATGGGGTCGCAGGTTCGAGTCCTGCAAGCGGCACCAGTTTTCTTCCAATTCTTCCGCAGCGCCAGCGTCGCCCATATCTCGGCGCGAAGGCCGGCGAGCGTCAACCCGCCACAAGGCTCGTTTCGTCGTTGAGGCAATCGTTTTGGAGCTGCATCTGGACGGCGTGCATGAAGAGACCTGCCTGGCGGGAGATTTCCTCGTCTGCCACACCCTGGGCTCTGAGAGCTGCCGCAAAACTGGCCATTTCCGATCTCCAGAAACGGTTCGCTTGTTCGCCGTGAAGCCGCAGAAGCGCTTCGGCGCAACGTTTTACGTCAGTGGTACGCCGATCGGCAGGGAATTGCAGCAGCGTCATGCCATCTCCATATTGTCGGGCGAATCGCCCAGGGATTGCAGCACATTGGCCGCCAGTCCTTCACAAAGGCTGAACGATCGGAGGTATCTGGTGCAGGGAAGGTGGATGTCGAGACCAGCGCTGCGAAGACGATGACCTCGAAGACAGCTGTTTGCAGTTTTCTAACTGGCAAAATTGCCGCTCGCCAACCCTTGCCGTCGGGGCTTTGCCCGCCTACCTAAAGCTCACACTGCGATTGCCGTAAGGCTTCGCACGTAAGCGTTAACGTCACTCAACGCGCTGATCGACCGGGCATTGCCGGTTTCGGTCTGCGCGGCTGTGTCCGGCAGGTCGATATCGACATCCCGTGAAAGGATTTAGATGAACGACCTTACGATCCAGGACCAGACCTCCTCCGCCCCCAAGATCGAGCGCATTCGTCACGAACTCAAGCGTCGCGTGCTGACGGTTGAAACCGTCGAACGTATCACGCCACAGATGCTGCGCATCACACTGACCGGCGATGATCTTTCGGATTTCGTCAGCGCTGCGCCGGACGACCATGTCAAGATATTCCTGCCGACAGCTGCCGGTGAACCGGAGCGCCGCGATTATACGCCTCGTCGCTACGATCAAGGGGCCAAGTCCCTGGTGCTCGATTTCGCCGTCCACGATGCCGGTCCCGCCACGCGATGGGCGCTGGATGCCGTGCCGGGCAGCACGTTGTCGATCGGCGGTCCGCGAGGTTCAGCCGTCATCTCGGGCGTGAACCGCTGGCTGCTTATCGGCGACGAGACCGGGCTTCCGGCGATGGGCCGCCGTATCGAAGAGGCCGGCGAAGACGCCGTGATCACGAGTATCGGGCTGGTCACCGGGCCTGAAGAGGAACAGGTCTTCGAGACGCCGGCGTCGCTGGAGACACTCTGGGTGCACCGCCCTCTTTCCCACGCCACGGACGCCTCCGGGCTGATCTCGGTACTCGATACGATCACGCTTGAGCCCGAGACCTTCGTCTGGGTCGCCGCCGAAGCCTCGGTTGCCCGTGCGGTTCGAGCCTATCTGGTCGAAAAGCGCGGATATCCGCTCGCCTGGGTCAAGGCCGCCGGATATTGGGCCGAGGGCAAGGCGGATGCCCATGAGACGATCGGAGACTGAAAGACATGACGAAAAGCCCGCCATCCTGGCAGGATGGCGGGCTTTTTATCGGCCGAAATGGGATCAGCCGTGCTTGCGCGGGGTCATCGGATCGCTGATCCGAGTCGCCTGGAACGTATCCGGCAGCTGCGTCAGCTCGATCGCCGAAACGATCCCGGCGCGATTGAAGGGATCGCCTTGCGCAAAAGCCTGCGCCTCTTCGAGGCTCGCGGCTTCCAGAATGCCGAAATTGCCGAGCGACGAACCGCCCTCATCGACAAGAGCCGAGCCGATCAGGACAGCGGCAAGGCCCTCTCCGCCCGACTGGACCCAGGCCCGGTGTGACGGGCGGTGGGTATCGCGGGCGGCATCCTGGCCTTCATGGTGCAGGCAGCGCATCAGGAAAAACATCGGGTCAGGCCGCATTTTCCAGCACGACCATACCGGCGCCGGTCATCGACGCCGGGGCATGGTAGTGCTTGTGGATGAGATTGACGTCGCTGTTCATCGCGGCACGCATGACGAGCCACATGATCAACTCGGCGCCTTCGGAGCCGAATTGTTCGACGTAGTCTTCGCGGGTCATGGCGCGATAGGGTTCCGGATTGCTGGCGATGCCGTCCAGCCAGGCGCGATCGGCTGCCTGGTTGATGAAGCCGGCGCGGGCGCCCTGCAACTGATGCGACAGGCCACCGGTGCCGAGGATGACGACGCGTTCGTCGCCCGGCCAGCTCTCGATCGCTTCGCGCAGGACCTTGCCCATTTCCCAGCAGCGTTGCGGGGTGGGGATCGGATATTGGATGGTGTTGACCCAGATCGGCAGGACCTTCACCGGCCAGGCTTCCGGCCGGCCGAAGAACAGTTCCATCGGCACCTGCAGGCCGTGATCCACCTCGATCTCGCGGCAGACCATCGGGTCGAAATGACGCTCAACCAGCTTGTCGACGAAATGCCAGGAGAAATCGACTGCCCCTTCGAATGCCGGAATGGCGCGCGGTCCCCAGCCTTCATCAACCGGATTGTAGGTCTCGGCGACGCCGACGGCGAAGGTCGGAACGCGGTCGAGGAAGAAGGTATTGCCATGATCGTTGAAGACGACGACGGCGATGTCGGGCTTGGCGTCCCGCATCCACTGCTTGCCGACTTCGTAACCGTCGAAGAACGGCTTCCAGTCCGGCGTGTCGCGCAGCCCCTTGTCGAGCGCGGCACCAATCGAGGGAACGTGGCTCGTTCCAAGCCCACCGATGATCTTAGCCATTGCGCTTTTTTCCCAGCCTCAGATGCAGGAAGTCTTCGTGTTCCATGCTGGCCTGGGCCGCACCGATCCTGGTGATCGGGGTCGGATCGACCGCGGAAATCTTCAGGATGAAGAAGAGATTGCCGCCGAGGCGCACCATCTCATGCCAGTCGCGGGCCATGACCGCCGACTTTTCGTGGGCGCTCAGGCCGAAACTGTCGAGATAGGCCTCTTCATCAGCCTTGAAGGCTGCGCGGTTGGCGGGCTGGCCAAGCGCCATCGCCATCTTGTTGATCCGGTAGCCGCGGATCGAGCCTGCCCGGTCGAAGAGCGGGGTATCCGGTATCGTAGCTGCTGCTTCACTCATTGGGATTCTCCAAATCTGCGCGCCAGCCATTCGGTGATGGCGGCGGCGGTTTCCACGGGTCGCTCCACGGGAGCGAAGTGCCCGGCATTTTCGATGATGACGAGCTCGGCATCCGGCGCTGCGTCGGCGATTTCCTGGTGCTGGGCGATCGGGCTCCAGCCGTCCTGGCGAGCAGCGACAAGCAGGATGGGACAACGAAGATCGGCGATATAGGCGCTGGCGTCCGGGCGGCCGATAAGGGCGCGGATTTGGCGCTCATGAACTTGCGGGCCTGCCCTGAGGACCATGGCGTGGAGGCGTCCGATCAGGTCCTTGTCACCCACGCGGGCCGGATCGAGCATCGGCGGCAACCATTGCTGCGCCAGGTCCTCGATGCTGCGGTTGCCGAGATCGATCATCTGCTGACGCTTGATTTCCTCGCCTTCGCGCTTTGGATGATGCCCCGTATTGGCCAGCACAAGACCGCGAACCCGATCCGGCGCCATGCGAGCCATCTCCAGGGCGACACGCCCGCCCATCGAGTGGCCGACAGCAACGACATCGCCATCCATCTCATCGAGAAGCGTTCGAGCCATACCGGTGATCGATGCGCCGTCGGAGAGATCGGCGTGATGAACTGGCATGGCGCCAGACGCCGCTTCGGCCAAGGGCGCCCAGACGATGGCGTCCGATACAAGTCCGGGTATGAGAACAAGGGTCGTCATGATCTTCCTATCGGACCAGCCTGTGTGGGGCAGATCGCCCAACCGCCAGCCGAAAATCCGCTGGTGCAATGTATACATCGATTTTATTTGGGATACAATATACCGGACTACAAGCCAATTATGATCACAATTTACATATTTGGGATACATATTTCCGAATAGCGCGTGCTCAAACGCCGAGGCCGCAAAACAAAAGGGCGATTGCCGTGGCAATCGCCCCTGTTATCCACGCACTCAACTGGAAGATCAGGCAGCCTCGCCGAGTTCCCGGCGCATGATCTTGGCGCCCTCGACCATCGCCTTCATCTTGCCGAAGGCGACCTCGCGGGGCAGGTATTTCATGCCGCAATCGGGCGCGACGATGATGTTCTTCGCCTCGACGTAAGGCAGCGCCCGGCGGATGCGGTCGGCGACGGTTTCGGGAGTCTCGATATTCATGTCCGACAGGTCGATGACACCGAGCATCAGCGTCTTGCCGGAAAGGCCGGTCAGCGTCGAGCAATCGAGGTTCGACTGCGCGGTTTCGAGCGACACCTGATGGCAGGAGCAGTCCGAAAGCTGGGTCAGGAAGGAATATCCTGACGGCCGCTCGTGGATGATGGCCGCATAACCGAAGCAGATATGCACGGCCGTCGTGCCCTGGACGCCGTCCAGCGCGCGATTAAGCGCCGCGAGTCCATACTGTTCCGCCTTCTGCGGCCGGGCCTGCATGTAAGGTTCGTCGATCTGCACCACGTCGGCGCCGGCGGCGAAGAGATCGCGGATCTCGGCGTTCACCGCGTCGGCATAGTCGTAGGCGGCTTCTTCTTCCGACTTGTAGAAATCGTTCTGGGCCTGCTGCGACATGGTGAAGGGGCCGGGAACGGTGATCTTGATCTTGCGGTTCGTGTGGCTGCGCAGGAATTTCACGTCCTCCGCCTCGACCGCGTGTTTGCGGCGGATCTTGCCGGTAATGCGCGGCACCGGGTTCGGGTGGCCGGAGCGATCGAGCGCCGAGCCCGGATTATCGAGATCGACGCCTTCGAGCGCGGTCGCGAAGCGGTTCGAATAGCTCTCGCGGCGGATTTCACCATCGGTGATGATGTCGAGGCCGGCTTCCTCCTGAGCCTTGATCGCCATGATCGTCGCGTCGTTCTGGGCTTCGGCGAGGTATTCCTGGGGGATGCGCCAGAGTTCCCTGGCGCGGACGCGGGGCGGGAAACGGCCCGCGAGCTTGGCGCGGTCGATCAGCCATTCCGGCTGCGGATAACTGCCTACGAGTGTCGTTGGAAAAAGCACTGTCTCATCCTCCCATGTGTCAGTGTTGAAAGACGTTATACCTCGACAGACGGCGGTCGTGTCAATGACGACGGAGGCGTTAGTTCCTTGACGAACGAGAAGTCGCGACCGAATATCGCCCGCCGCCTGCGAAGGCGGCATTCAAGATTCCCAAGGAGAATTCATGCCGCTGGACCCCAAGATCATCGAGACGCTGAAGGGTGTCTCCACCGCCACGCTGACCACGGTGCTTTTGAAAAAGGGCCTGCGCAATGTCTGGATGCGCGGCACCAAGCCGCTGAAGCCGGGCCAGGGCCGCGTTGTGGGGCCGGCCTTCACACTGCGCTTCGTGCCTGCCCGCGAGGATCTGGCGACGCCGGAAAGCTGGGCTTCGCCGATCTCCACCCGCGCGGCGATCGAGGCGATGCCGGAAGGCTGCGTTGCAGTGGCTGACGCGCTCGGCGTCACCGATGCCGGCATTTTTGGCGATATTCTCTGCTCGCGGATGGCGAAGCGTGGCGTGGCAGGGCTTGTCACCGACGGCGTGATGCGTGACGCCGAAGGCGTGCTCGGCAGCGGCATGAAGGTCTGGTGCGACGGTATCGCTGCTCCGCCTTCCGTCGCGGGCCTCACTTTCGTCGGCTGGCAGGAGCCGATCTCCTGCGGTGGGGTTGCCGTTTTCCCGGATGATATCGTCGTCGTGGATGATGACGGCGCGGTGCTGATCCCCGCCAAGCTGCTCGACGCGGTCGTCGCCGAGGCGCCGGAACAGGAACGCATGGAAGGCTGGATCATGACCGAGGTCGACCGGGGCGTGCCGCTGCCCGGCCTCTATCCGATGAACGCCGAAACGAAAGCCCGCTATCAGGCCTGGAAGGACGCCCAATAATGACCTTCGGGATCGACACCAAAGGCGTCTACGCCATCGCCACCACGCCGTTCTTCGAAGACGGATCGATCGATTTTGTCTCGATCGACCGGCTGACGGATTTTTATGAAGAGAGCGGCTGCACCGGCATCACCATTCTCGGGATCATGGGCGAAGCGCCGAAGATGGAGCCGGAGGAAAGCCGCGCCATCATCAAACGTGTCGTCTCTCGCGCCAAAATTCCGATCATCGTCGGCGTCTCGGCTCCGGGCTTTGCGGGCATGCGGTCGCTGGCACGCGATGCGATGGACATGGGCGCTGCCGGCGTGATGATCGCCCCGACCCCCGCACTGCGCACCGACGACCAGATCGTCAGCTATTTTGCCGGCGCCGTCGAAGCGGTCGGCGACGACGTGCCGTGGGTGCTGCAGGATTATCCGCTGACACTGACCGTCGTCATGTCGCCGGGCGTGATCGCTAGGATCATCACCAACCACCCGTCCTGCCTGATGCTGAAGCACGAGGACTGGCCGGGTCTCGAAAAAGTGTCGAAGCTGCGCGCCATGCAGAAGGCGGGCGAGCTGCGCCCGTTCTCGATCCTTTGCGGCAATGGCGGCATGTTCCTCGATTTCGAACCGGAACGCGGCGCCGACGGCGCAATGACCGGCTACGGTTTCCCCGACATGCTGACGGAACTGGTTGGCCTATTCGCCGCCGGCAAACGCGACGAGGCGCATGACCTGTTCGATGCGCATCTGCCATTGATCCGCTACGAGCAGCAGGCCGGCATCGGTCTGGCGATCCGCAAACACGTGCTGAGACGGCGCGGCGTCATCACCTCGGATGCCCAGCGCAAACCGGCCCAGATGCTTTCTGCGACCGCCAAGGCGGAAGTTGACTATCTGCTCACCCGTCTCGCCAAACACGACAGGCGCGCGGCGCTTTGAGAGCCCCTCATTAGTGAAGCCGGACAAGTGTCACCACCTCACCCCGCCTCCGCTTTACTCGGCGGACCTCTCCCCGAGCGGAGAGGATGAGCGGCGGCGCCTGCGCACCCAACAACTGAGGCAAAGAGGTCGAGAGACGGCGCGGCATATCTCTTCTCCCCGGCGGGGAGAAGGTGCCGGCAGGCGGATGAGGGGGTCTTCGGACTTCTACCTCAACCCAAGCTCAAGCTCTTCACCCTCTCCGCGATCGCCATGGAGGCGGTGAGGCCAGGGCTTTCTATGCCGTAAAGGGCGGCATAGGCCGGGTGGCCGGTCGTTTCAGGTCCCTGAATGATAAAGTCGCCGGCCCCTCCCCCGTTCGGACCGGCTACCTTCGACCGCATGCCCGCATAGGCAGGCTGCAGGGCGCCATCCGGCAGATTTGGCCAATAGCGGCGGATCGCTGCATAGAACTTGTCGGCGCGGCGGGGATCGACGTCGTAGTCGATCGTCTCGACCCATTCGACATCCGGGCCGAACCGCGCCTGGCCGGCGAGATCAAGCGTCAGGTGGACGCCGAGCCCGCCGGTCTCCGGCACCGGGTAGATCAGCCGTTCCGCCGGCGCACGGGCGGCCAATGAGAAATAGCAACCCTTTGCATAATGGCGCTCGGGCACCGTTTTCCTGTCGAGGCCGATCATGCCTTCGGAGATCGCCCAGGCGCTTAGGCCGGCCGAGTTCACCACCAGGTTCGCCTCGATCTCCACGGGATCGCGGCCGCCGACCGAAAGCCGTACCGCATCGGCCAGAAACTCGCCGCCAAGGACGGGAGAGTTCAGCACGATGCTGCCGCCATGCGCTTCGATATCGGCGATATAGGCTTCCATCAGGCGGTGGCTGTCGATGATGCCGGTCGAGGGGGAGACAAGTGCTGCAAAGCCCGTGATCTGCGGCTCGAGGCGGGCAAGTTCGGCGCCGTCGATCAGCCGGCAATCGTCGACGCCATTGGCTTGCGCCTGTTTCAGCAGTTTTTCGAGATAGGCGACTTCGGCCTCGTTCGAGGCGACGACCAGTTTGCCACATCTCTTGTGCGGAATATGCCGGTCGCGGCAATAGTCGTAGAGCTTCACCTTGCCGGCGACGCTGAGTTCGGCCTTGAGGCCGCCGGTCGGGTAATAGAGTCCAGCGTGGATGACTTCGCTGTTGCGGGAAGAGGTAATGCTGCCTGTCATCGGCTCAGCTTCCAGGAGCACGACCTCGCGGCCGGCAATTGCCAGTTCGCGGGCCACCGCCAGCCCCACCACGCCGCCGCCGATGACGACGCAATCGAGCGTCAACACTTCACCCATGCCATTCTCCGCACTTTTGCCTTCCGGTCGGCGGGCGGGATGATATACGAGAAATCCATTGCGGCCAGCGCTTCGGCCGCCATGGTTCGATTGGGAGGAGTTTCAAATCATGCAGGAATTTCCGCGATGAAGGTCGTATTTCTGGATCGCGACACGATCGGCCCTTCGGTGACGATCACCCGGCCCGCGTTCGCTCATGAATGGGTAGAGTATGGCAAGACGGCGCCGGAGGACGTGGCTTCCCGTATCGCGGATGCCGATATTGTCATCACCAACAAGGCGCCGGTGCACGAGCAATCGATCGCAAATGCCCCGAAGCTGAAAATGATCGCGGTCGCCGCGACCGGCTATGACGTGATCGACCTCGCCTTCGCCAAGGAGCGCGGTATCACCGTCTCCAACGTGCGCGGTTACGCGGTCAATACCGTGCCGGAGCATACATTCGGCCTGATCTTCGCGCTGCGCCGTTCGATCGTCGGTTTTCGTGAGGACGTGATCGCCGGCGAATGGCAGCGCGCCAACCAGTTCTGCTTCTTCAACCATCCGATCAAGGATCTGGCCGGTTCGACGCTCGGCATTTTTGGGCGCGGCACGCTCGGCAGGTCGGTGGCGAAGATCGCCGAGGCATTCGGCATGAAGGTCATCTTCGCGGCCCGGAAAGCTGCCGAAAAGGTCGAGCCTGGCTACACTGCCTTCGACGAGGTGCTGGAAACATCTGATATCATCACCTTTCACATGCCGCTGACGCCGGCGACCCGCGACCTCATCAGCCTGGCCGAGTTCCGAAAGATGAAGCGGCATCCGCTGATCATCAATACCGCCCGCGGCGGCCTGGTGAACGAGGCCGATCTGGTGACTGCGCTCGACGAGGGCCTGATCGGCGGCGCCGGTTTCGACGTGCTGACCAAGGAGCCGCCGGCGCCGGACAATCCGCTGCTGACGATCCTGGAGCGGCCGAACTTCATCCTCACGCCGCATGTGGCCTGGGCGAGCGACGAGGCGATGCAGACGCTCTGGGCGCAGGTCATCACCCATGTCGAGAATTTTGAGAAGGGCTCGCCGTCCAACGCGCTCTGAGGCAACACGCTCGGAGGAGAGGTCATGACATCCGCCATTTCCCATCGCCGCTTGTCGGATTGCAGCCTGCAAGAGGCGGCCGAAGGTTTTACCGCCGGCTTTTCGGGCTATGTGGTGCCAATGAATGTGACGGTCCCGTCGTTGCGGTTGCGCATCGAACGCGATCATGTCGATCTCGACGAGAGCTTCGTCTATTTCGACGGCGAAAAACCGGCGGGCATTCTGCTGATCGGCCGGCGGGGTGATCTTTCGCGGGTCGGCGCGGTCGGCATGGGGCCGACGATCCGCGGCCGCGGTTTCGGACGCAGCGTTATGCTGGATGCCATCGAGGCCGCGAAGGCGCGCGGCGACCGAAAGCTCATCCTCGAGGTGATCAACACCAATGAGCGGGCGCGCGATCTCTATCTGTCGCTCGGCTTCGTGATTACCCGCAAACTTGTGGGCTTCGGCCGCAGCCGCAAGCTTGCCGCGCCGGATGTGGCGCCGGCCAAGGAAAGCGACCTGAAGACGGCCGCAGCGATGCTCGTAAAACTCGCCGATGCCGGTCTCTCCTGGCAGACGGATCCCCGGAGTTTCGAGAGAGCCGGCGCGCCGCTGAAAGGTTTTGTGCTCGGCGACAAGGCGGCCGTACTTCTGGATGACTCGGGCAAGGATATCCGGCTCCTCGGCCTCGCGGTCGATCCCGCCCATCGCCGACAGGGGTTTGGCCGGTCGCTGACCGATGCCCTTGCCTCCCGTTATCCGGGCCGCAGGCTCTTCATCATCGAAAACGTGCCGGAGGGCCTGCTCGACCGCTTCATGCGGCGGATCGGCTGGCGGAAAAGTAGCCTCACCCAGTCCGAGATGGCCATCGATCTCACCTAGTCGCCGAGTTCGATCCAGGCCGGCGCGTGGTCGCTCGCGTGGTCGCGGCCGCGTATGTGGCGGTCGACGCCGGCTGCCTGCAACCGGTCCGCGATCGAGGGGCTGAGCAACAGGTGGTCGAGCCGCAGGCCGGCATCTCGGCCCCAGGCGTTCCTGAAATAATCCCAGAACGTATAGATGCGCTCGCCCGGGTGCAGCTTGCGGATCGCGTCGGTCCAGCCTTGTTCCAGCAGCCGGGAGAAAGCCTCTCGTACCTCCGGCCGGAACAGTGCGTCATCCCGCCAGCGTTCCGGTTTGTAGACATCGAGATCCGTCGGCATGACGTTGTAGTCGCCGGCAAGGACGATGGGCGCACTTGTTTCCAGCAGCGCCTGAGCATGCACCAGAAACCGCTCGTACCAGGCAAGCTTGTAGGCGAATTTTGGCCCCGGGGCGGGATTGCCGTTCGGAGCATAGAGGCACGCGATCAGCACGCCCTGCACCGCGGCTTCGATATAGCGGCTGTGAAGGTCCTCCGGATCGCCCGGCAGGCCGCGGCGCGTCTCGATCGGATCGGCACCGCAGGCAAGGATTGCGACGCCGTTCCAGCTTTTCTGGCCGTGCCATGCTGCGCCGTAGCCCGCCTTCTCGATCGCCTTTGCCGGAAACTTCTCCTGCGGCGCCTTCAGCTCCTGCAGACAGACCACGTCCGGCGCCGCCTCCTCAAGCCATTCGAGGAGCAGGCCGAGGCGACCGTTGACGCCGTTCACATTGAAGGTCGCGATCTTCATGGATGCATCAACGTCGAGGGCGGCATTTGGATGCGGTTAAGCTTGTGGAGAAAAGCGTTTTACAAATTAGCAAAACGTTCAGGGATAGTCTGGAAGATGCCTTTTCAATCGACCGCGCCGCATCCGCGCGGCAAAAACCATTTGTGGAGAGGGCCGTCGATGGCGGAAGCAATCGAAAACAGCGTGCGCGAGTTCATCGCGGAAAATTTTCTTTTCCGGGCCGACGCGCAGGTTTCCAACACCCAGTCATTGCTTGAAAGCGGCGTGATCGATTCCACCGGCGTGCTCGAGCTGATCGCCTTCCTGGAACAGACCTACGGCATCACCGTCGCCGACGATGAAATCGTTCCGGAAAACCTCGACAGTATCGACAACATGACGAGCTACCTGTCGATCAAGCTGGCAGCGGCCTGAGGCTGCGCCGGTGCGCATAGAGGCCAGGCTCCGCGATAGTGCCAGACGTTTCGGGACAAAGCTCGCGCTTATCGCGGGCGACGTCCGGCTGGCCTATGCAGAACTCGATGCGTTGTCCGATCGCCTCGCTGCAAACCTTGCCAGCGGCGGCATCAAGCCCGGTGACCGGGTGCTGATGGTGCTGGACAACAGCCATGAGGCGGTGGTCAGCTTTTTTGGCCTCTGGAAGGCGGGTGCCGTGCCCTGCCCACTTTATCCGTCGATCAAGGCGGAAAAGCTCTCTGTCATTCTCACCAGCACCGAGGCTTCCGCGGTCATCACCCATGCCCGTCAGCGGGCAACCATGAATTCGGCCATCGCCATGGCGAAGATGCAGCCGCTGACGATCGTCGCCCAGGCGGATACCGGCGACGATCTCGGTCATGGATTGCGGTTCGAAGATCTGGTCCGCGACGAGGTTTCGGTACCACTCGGGAAATTCGACAACACCGAAGCGCTGGCGCTGCTGCTTCACACCTCGGGCTCCACCGGCCAGCCGAAGGGCGTCATGCTGACCCACGCCAATGTCGGCGCCGCCTGCGAAGCGATCGTTGCCTATCTCGGCAATACGTCCGAGGACATCGTGCTCAGCGTCCTGCCGCTGTCCTTCGGCTATGGCATCACGCAGGTGGTGACGATGGTGATGGCCGGCGGTACGCTGGTTCTCGAAAAGAGCTTCGCCTTTCCGCGGAAGATCCTCGAACGGCTGACAGAGGTAAAGGCGACGGGTTTCCCGCTCGTGCCGCCGATGGCCGCTCTGATTACCGGCATGAAGGATCTGGAGCCGGGTTTCCTGCCACATCTGCGCACCATCACCAGCGCCGCCGCGGCCATGCCGCCGGCCCTTGCCGAGCGGCTTCAGCAGCTTTTCCCGGATATCCGGCTTTTCCTGATGTACGGCCAGACGGAATGTCTGCGTGCCACCTACCTGCCGCCTGAAGAGGTTTCCCGTCGGCCGCTTTCGGTCGGCCGCGCCATTCCCGGCACCAGCGCTTTCGTGATCGGCGAGGACGGACGTCCCGCTCCTCCGGGCACGATCGGTGAACTTGTCGTCGAGGGACCGCATGTAATGTCCGGTTACTGGGGCAACGGCCTGACCTCGGTAAGGGCACTTTCGCCGGTTGCGGGCGGTAAGCGGCTGCACACCGGAGATCTCTTCCAGGCGGATGCGGACGGCTTTCTCTATTTCGTCAGCCGGCGCGACGACATCATCAAGACGCGCGGCGAAAAAGTCAGCCCGCAGGAAGTCGAGCGCGCGCTCTATGCGCTGCCCGGCATCAAGGAAGCGGCGGTTGGCGGCATCGACGATCCGATCTTCGGCCAGGTCGTCCGCGCCTATGTGGTGGTGGAGGACGGCGTGACGCTGACCGAGCGGGAAATCATCCGCCACTGCGCTCAGTTGCTTGAAGATTACATGGTGCCGAAAAGCGTCGAGTTCCGCGACGCGCTGCCGCGCACGACGACCGGCAAGATCCGGCTCGGCGCGGACGAAACAAACACAGTCACACGGGGGAATGTCGCATGATCCAGAGCCTGAAGCAGGCCCAGAAGGCGGGAAAATTCTCGGCCGAGACGCTGAAGCTCGATGCGGAGGCCGAGATCGAGCGCATCTGCGGCTGGCTGCGCGAGACCGTGCTGAAGGATTTGCGCAAGCGCGGCGCGGTGCTCGGCCTGTCCGGCGGCATCGATTCCAGCGTCACCGCGGCCCTTTGCGCCCGCGCGCTCGGTCCGGGCAAGGTGACGGGCATCTTCATGCCGGAACATGATTCCGATCCGGACAGCCTGAAGCTCGGCAAGGCGCTGGCCGAAGCCGTCGGCGTGGAGACCGTGCTCGAAGATATCGGACCGGCGCTTGCCGCGGCCGGCTGCTACACCCGCCGCGACGGCTTCATCCGCCAGGTCGTCCCGGAATTTTCCGAAGGCTGGGGCTGCAAGGTGGTGCTGGAGAATGCGCTGACCGGCCGCGGCTACAATATTTCCTGGCTGGTGGTCGCCAATCCGGCCGGCGAACAGAGCCGTCACCGCATGCCGCTGGAAGTCTATCTCGGCATGATCGCGGCGGCCAACATGAAACAGCGCACCCGCAAGCAGATCGAATATTATCATGCCGACCGGCTGAACTTTGCCGTCGCCGGCACGCCGAACCGGCTCGAATACGATCAGGGCTTCTTCGTGAAGAACGGCGATGGCGCAGCCGACTTCAAGCCGATCGCGCATCTCTACAAGAGCCAGGTCTATCAGCTTGCCGAAGCGCTCGGCGTGCCCGCTGACATTCGCCGGCGCCCGCCGACGACGGACACATGGTCGCTGCCGCAGGGCCAGGACGAATATTATTTCTCCCTGCCCTATGATCGCATGGATCTCTGCCTCTACGCTCTCGACAACGGGATCGCGCGGGAAGAGGTCGGCGAGGCTGCCGGGCTTACACCGGACGAGGTCGATGCCGTCTGGCGCAATATCGCCTCGAAGCGCAAGGTGGCGGAATATCTGCATGCCGAACCGGTGACTATGCTCGGTTAAGTGGGCTCGGCTGAGAAGCCTCAGTCGAACCGGTCGCCGATCAGGCGCGTCCAGCTTTCCCCGGCGAGGCCGCTGATCAGCGCCTGGCCGGACCTGATCGGCTCCAGCAGGCTCTTGTCGCGCGCCTGCGCGACAAAGAACGAGCGGCCGTAGAAAATTGTCTTGCGGCTCATCAGCGTCGGGATCAGCCATGGATGCCCGCCGCCGCGTATGCCGGAGCATCCCATTTCGTAAGCGTGGGCAAACAGGTCGTCGACCATTTCCGCTGCCGCATTCGGCACCGACAATGCCTGCAGCAGCCAGCCGATCTCGCCGGGACCGGCGAAATAGACATAGGCCGCAACCGGTCGCCCGTCGGGAGCAAAGCCGACGCGCCATTCCGGATAGCCGAAATTCCGCTTGTTTTCCGCCTGATCCAGGAACCACCCCAATGAGCGATCATCCCAGCGCGGGCGAAGGGGGTAGTTCGAGGCAAGCGTCAGAAGCGCCGTGCCGAACTCCGCGCGGGTGACATCGCGGAACGTGATCTTCGAGGCGCTGCGTTCGGCCGGCCGAAGAGGCGTCATACGGATCAGAGCCGAGCCACGGTCGGCGATCCGGCCGAGGGGACGCAGGAGGGCGGCGGGACGCAACCGCCTGGCCAGGACCTCGACCGCTGCGGAAGCCGGACGCAAGATGCGCAGCCAGTTCATGCTGTAGCCGGGATCGAGCGGATGGCCAGCCTTCTGCCACATGCCGAGCGCCGTGGAATTGGCGGTCTCTGTCAGCGAGATATCCTGCGGGCCAGCGAGGAAGGAGCGGAGCAGCCGTGCGCCGGCAAGTGGATTTTCCTTCGGGTTCTGGACCATCATCGAACCGGCAAAGGCTGCCCGAAGCGGCCGGCCTTCAAGTTCCAGCCGCGACGGAAAGACGCCGATAAAACCGGAGACCCTTCCACCAGTGCCGGCAAAAACCTTCGAACGGATATCGGGCTCCGCCCAGGGATGATCGAAAAAGGCTTCTTCCAGATAGGCGATCAATGAGGGCGACGGCGCATTCGTTTTGCGGAACGTCTCCTGGAAAAGCTGCGCTACAGCCTCGATATCACCGCGCTCGAAATCGCGGACCGTGCCCGCTTCCGTCTTTCCCGTCATCGCCGTCCCCTTGTCGCGAGGACCTTGCATCAGGAGGAATTAAATAAACGAAAAGAGGCCCCGCAACGCGGAGCCTCCGGAGTTCCATTGGCGGAACGCTTACATCCAGTACGGCGGAATGCCGTAATAGTCGTAGATCGTCCGGCCCTTGTCGTTGTACCAGGTATCGTCATCCAGATCGCGGTAACGCGGGGCGCCGGTGATCTGCTCCTTGGTCAGGTCGATGCGGTAGCCATCGAGTTGTTCGTCGTAACGAAGCTTTTCCCAGGGCAGCGGGTAGTAGTCGTCGCCGATACCCAGAAAGCCGCCGAAGCTGAGCACCGCATAACCGACGCGACCGCCGCGCTTTTCGAGAAGTACGCGGACGATGGAGCCGATATGCTTGCCGTCGGCGCCATAAACCTTTGTCCCTTCAACCTTGTCGCTGGCGATCAGCGATGGGCTGTCCTTGACATAGGGGTCCTGTCCGGCTCGTGGTTCTTGATGCAACATTGCGCACCTCCTTTTCGTGATTCCTCGTGCATTTCGCACCGGATGGAAAACGCCCGATCCCTTGGGATGTTCCGCTGTCGGTTCAATTGCACCTGGATACGAACATCAGGCCCCTCGTTGACGTTTACGTCAAAGGCAGATAGCTGTTTAAATCTGTGCGGATGGCTTGATGCTGTCGCGGCATGGCATAATCTGTTGTTCGCGGGAAGGTGGAGGACCTGACCCGCACGCGCCGGGAAAGCGCGGGACAACAACAAGAACGATAGAGGAGGTCGGCATGAACGAAGTCACCGCACGTACCGGTGCCAATCCACCCAAGATCTGGCTCGCCTCCTATCCGCCGACGGTGCCGGCCGAGATTCCGCCGCTGCACCATCATTCACTTGGAGACCTCTTCGAGGACAGCTGCGCCCGGTATGCGGACCGTCCCGCCTTTTCGAGCATGGGCAAGTCGCTGACCTACCGTCAGCTCGAAGCGGAAAGCCGCAAGATCGGCGCCTGGCTGCAGGCCCAGGGCCTCGTCAAGGGCGACCGCGTTGCGGTGATGCTGCCCAATATTCTCCAGAACCCGGTGATCGTATACGGCATCCTTCGCGTCGGCATGGTGGTCGTCAACGTCAACCCGCTCTACACTCCGCGCGAACTGGCCTACCAGCTGAAAGATGCCGGCGCCAAGATGATTTTCGTTCTCGAAAACTTTGCCCATACCGTGCAGCAGGCCTTGCCGCAGACGGAGATCAGCCAAGTGGTCGTCGCCACGATGGGCGACATGCTCGGCCTGAAGGGCCATATCGTCAATCTGGTCGTGCGCAAGGTGAAGAAGCTGGTGCCGGAATGGTCGCTGCCATCGAGCCGAAGCTTCAAGCAGGTGATTGCCGAAGGCGCCCGGCAAACGATGAAACCGGTCGAGGTCTCGCCTCACGATATCGCCTTCCTGCAATATACCGGCGGCACGACCGGCGTTTCCAAGGGAGCGATCCTCACGCATGCCAACCTGCTCGCCAACAAGGAGCAGATGGCCCTGTGGCTGGAAACCGCCTTCCTCAACAAACCGCGGCCGGAGCAAATTCAGTTCGTCTGCGCCCTGCCGCTCTATCATATCTTTGCGCTGACGGTGAATTCGCTGATGGGGGTTGCGACCGGCAGCCACAATATCCTGATCGCCAACCCGCGCGACATTCCGGCCTTCGTCAAGGAACTGCAGAAATACAAGATCCACATCTTCCCTGGGCTCAACACGCTGTTCAATGCGCTGATGAACAACCCGGATTTCCAGAAGCTCGATTTCTCGTCGCTATTGCTCGTGTTCGGGGGCGGCATGTCGGTGCAGCGGCCGGTCGCCGAGCGCTGGCTGAAGATGACCCATAGCCAGATCACCGAGGGTTACGGCCTGTCGGAAACCTCGCCGGTCGCCACCGCCAACCGGCTCGACGCCACCGAATTCAGCGGTATGATCGGGCTTCCCATCTCCTCCACGGAAATCTCGATCCGTAACGACGACGATTCCGAGGTGGAACTCGGCGATGTCGGCGAGATCTGCATCCGTGGCCCGCAGGTGATGGCCGGTTACTGGAACCGCCCGGACGAAACCGCCAAGGTCATGACGGGGGACGGTTATTTCCGGACCGGCGACATGGGTTATATGGACCGCCAGGGCTACACCAAGATCGTCGACCGAAAGAAGGACATGATCCTCGTCTCCGGCTTCAACGTCTATCCGAACGAAGTCGAGGAGGTCGTCGCAACCCATCCCGGCGTGCTGGAATGTGCGGCGATCGGCGTGCCGGACGAACATTCCGGCGAGGCAGTGAAGCTCTTCGTGGTCAAGAAGGATCCCAACCTGACGGAGGCGGACGTCAAGGCCCATTGCGTGGAAAGCCTGACCGGCTACAAGCGCCCGCGCTTCATCGAATTCCGCACCGAACTGCCGAAATCCAATGTCGGCAAGATCCTGCGTCGGGAGCTGCGCGGCTAACCTACCGTTGCAACGCTGCGACAGATGACGACCAAGCGTGTGTCGTAAAGCCGGAATCCCTCCGTTAGCGGTGGACGATGCGGCAGTCCTTGATTAGCCCTTTCCGCGGGGGCTGGTCAAAGCATGTTGGAGTTCGCTTGGAAAGCCGCGCCGGAGTTTCGTTTCGTGTGATTGCCGTCGTCACGGTGCTGAGCGTCCTTGCAGGCTGTGCGGGGCGCCCAGAAGGCGTGCTCATTCCAACCCAGACGCAGGCAGCCGGGACCTCGACGGTCGATGTGCTGGTGGCAACCACGCGACGCCCGACCGAGACGCCCGGTGTGCTGTTTTCCGGCGAGCGCGGCAAGGAGCCCGTCGTTACCGAGATTGCGGTCTCCATCCCGCCGGACAAGGCCCGAGAGATCGGGCAGGTGCAGTGGCCGTCGAAGCTGCCTGCCAATCCTGCAAAGGAGTTCGCGACGGTTTCCGTGACGCCGCTTGCCACCCCGGCTGCTGAATCCTGGCTCAAGGGCCACCTGGGCAAGAGCCGGCGGGTCTTCGTCTTCGTGCACGGCTTCAACAACCGCTACGAGGACGCCGTCTACCGCTTTGCCCAGATCGTCCATGACTCCAACGCCGACGTGGCTCCGGTCCTGTTCACCTGGCCGTCGCGCGGCAGCATCTTCGCCTATAACTACGACAAGGAAAGCACCAACTATTCCCGCGATGCGCTGGAGGAGATGCTGCGCCGGCTGGCGAAAGAGCCGAATGTCGGGGAAATCACCGTCATGGCCCATTCCATGGGATCGTGGCTGACCGTCGAGGCGCTCCGGCAGATGGCGATCCGCGACGGTCGGGTGGCGCCGAAGATCCAGAACGTCATCCTCGCCTCCCCCGATCTCGATGTCGACGTGTTCGGCCAGCAGCTTGCCGAAATCGGCGAAAAGCGGCCGCATTTCACGCTGTTCGTTTCCCGCGACGATCGGGCGCTCAGCCTGTCGCGACGGATTTCCGGCAATATCGACCGGCTCGGCCAGGTGGATCCGACCGTCGAGCCCTATCGCAGCGAATTCGAGAAGGCAGGCATTGTCGTCCTCGACCTCACGGCGCTCAAGACCGGCGACAGGTTGAACCACGGCAAGTTCGCCGAGAGCCCGGAAGTGGTGAAGCTGATCGGCAACCGGCTGATTGCCGGCCAGACGGTAACCGATAGCGATGTCGGGCTCGGCGACCGGCTCGGTGCCGTGGCGTTGGGTGCCGCCCAGACAGTCGGCGGGGCGGCGAGCGTCGCCGTCAGCACGCCGATCGCGATCTTCGATCCGGCGACGCGACGCACCTACAACGACCAAGTCGACCGGCTCGGCAATGCTGTCGGCAACACGGTGACGACTGCTGTCGGGCAATAAACACGCCATCGCTTTCGGCCGTGCTTGATTTGACATGGAAACGGAATAGGTTCCCGATCATCCCATTCAGAGTGCCGAGGAATCACCCATGCAGGCCATCGTCCAAGACCTGAAGTCCACCGTCGCGAAAACCAATGCCACGGACATCCGCGCCGCCTTCGCGGCCGATTCCGGCCGTTTCGCCAAGTTCAGCGCCGTTTTCGACGATCTCCTGATGGACTATTCCAAGACGGCCGTGAACGAGGAGACCATGGTGCTGCTCGAAAAGCTGGCAGATGCCAGCGGGATTGCGGCCAAGCGCGAGGAGATGTTCTCGGGCGTTGCGATCAACTTCACCGAAGGCCGCGCTGTCCTGCATACGGCACTGCGCAACCGCTCCAATACGCCTGTTCTGGTCGACGGCAAGGACGTGATGCCGGATGTCAACGGCGTGCTCGCCGCCATGGGCAAGTTCGCCGACGGCATCCGCTCGGGCGCGCTGAAGGGCGCGACGGGCAAAAAGATCACCGATATCGTCAATATCGGCATCGGCGGTTCCGATCTCGGCCCGGTCATGGTCACCCTGGCACTGGCACCGTTCCACGACGGCCCGCGGGCGCATTTCGTCTCCAATGTCGATGGCGCCCATATCGCCGACACGCTGAAGCTGCTCGATGCGGAAACGACGCTGTTCATCGTCGCTTCCAAGACCTTCACGACCATAGAGACGATGACCAATGCAGCCTCGGCGCGCGCCTTCATTGCCGACAAGCTCGGGGAGGCAGCCGTCGGGCATCACTTCTGCGCCGTCTCCACCGCGCTCGACAAGGTCGCCGCCTTCGGCATCAACAGCGACCGCATCTTCGGGTTCTGGGACTGGGTCGGCGGACGGTATTCGATCTGGTCGGCAATCGGCCTGCCGCTGATGATCGCCGTCGGCCCTGAGAACTTTGGCAAGTTCCTGGACGGCGCGCATGCGATGGACACCCATTTCCGCACTGCGCCGGTGCGCCAGAACCTGCCGATGCTGCTCGGCCTGATCGGCTTCTATCACCGCAACGTTCTCGGCTATCCGTCGCGCGCCATCCTGCCCTATGACCAGCGGCTGCTGCGCTTCCCGGCCTATCTGCAGCAGCTCGACATGGAATCGAACGGCAAGGGCGTGACGATCGACGGCACCCCGGTCGAGGGCAATTCCGGCCCGGTGGTCTGGGGCGAACCCGGCACCAATGGCCAGCACGCCTTCTATCAGCTCATCCACCAGGGCACGACCGTCATCCCGGCCGAGTTCATGATCGCCGCCAACAGTTTCGAGCCGCATCTACGCCACCAGCACGAGTTGCTGATCGCCAATTGCCTGGCGCAGTCGGAAGCGCTGATGAAGGGCCGCACCGTGGCGGAGGCCAAGGCGCAGCTCACTTCGAAGGGCATGGACGACAAACAGGCCGATTTCATCGCGCCGCACCGCGTCTTCACCGGCAACCGCCCCTCGATCACCTTCGTCTACGACAAGCTGACGCCATTCGCCCTCGGTCGGCTGATCGCGCTCTACGAACATCGTGTCTTCGTCGAAGGGGTGCTGTTCCGTATCAACTCGTTCGACCAATGGGGCGTCGAGCTCGGCAAGGAACTGGCAACCGGCCTGCTGCCCGTCGTGGAAGGCAAGGAAAGTGCTGCCGGCCACGACGCCTCGACGCAGGGGCTGGTGAAGGCGCTGCTGGCGGCCCGGAAATGACGTTTCGGCCCTCATCAGGGGGCCGAACTATTTTCCTTTGAAGACCGAGGGCAGAACCTCAGAGACCTATTTCATGGGCGAAAGGCGGGTTGGCGCCCGCCCGCGATACGGTGACGGCAGCAGCCTTTGCGCCGAGTGCCAGAGCCTTGCTCACGGCATCCTCGGTCAGACGCGCGACCTTTTCCTTGGTCAGCAGGTCCTGCATCTTCAGCGAGGCCAGAATGCCCGCATCGAAGGTGTCGCCGGCGCCCACCGTGTCGACCACGGTGACGCGCTCGCTCGGTACCGAAACCTTGAAGTTTTTGGTATAGCCGGTCGCCCCATCCGCGCCGCGGGTGAGGACCACCAGCTTGGCGCCCTGATCCAGCCAGTGCGCAGCCAGCGTATCATGGTCGCCCTGCATGCCGAACCAGTCTAGGTCCTCATCGGAAAACTTGATGATGTCGGACATGGCGGCCATCCGGCGGACGCGGTCCATGTGCTTCGGCTTGTCCTTGATGAAGCCCGGGCGGATGTTCGGATCGAAGGAGATCACCCGCTTGCGGTACTCGCGGGCCATCAACGCCTCGTAAGTGCCGCCGCAGGGTTCGGGGATCAGGCTGATCGCGCCGAAATGCATGGCCTCGCAGTCATCGCCGAGCACCGGCAGGTCGGCCTCGGTGATCATCCGGCCGGCAGTGCCTTCGTCGTAGAAAGCATAGGTCGCCTGGCCGTTGACGAGTTTCACGAAGGCAATCGTTGTCGGACGGGAAGAGACAGCCGCAAGGCTGTAATCCACGCCGCTCTTTGCCAGCGTGTCCCGCAGGACGTCACCCATCAGGTCATCGGAAATGCCGGTGAAAAACGCGGTCGGCTGCCCAAGCCGCCCGAGCGCAATCGCGGTGTTGAAGATCGCACCGCCGGCGTAAGGCGCAAAGCCTTTTTCACCGAGCGTGGTGTCACGCGGAAGCATATCGATCAGGGCTTCGCCGCAGCACAAAATCATAAAAATCCTCCCGCGCGCTTTCTCAGCTGTTTTTCAATCGATTAAGCGAGCTTTTGCCAAAAGGCCAGAGCAAAAATTCAGAGCGCGATCTCGCTGACGCCGCCGTTGCGTCCCGACCAGGCCAGCGGCGCGTCGAGAAAGGCCTCGACTTCCGAGAGCGTGTTGTCATCGAAAAGCTTGCCTTCCCTGGCTGCCGCCAGGACGTTGCGCCAGGTGGCGATGTGATGAAGCTTCACTTGGCCGTTCGAGAAACGTTCGTGGGCTTCCGGGAAGATATCGTAGAAGAAGAGCGCGATGCCGTGATCGACGGTAGCGCCGGCGGCCCGGATCGCATCGATGAACTTGAACATGCTGCCGCCGGCAGTCGTCAGGTCCTCGATGACCAGCACGCGCGCGCCCTCCGGCAGATGGCCCTCGATCTGGGCATTGCGCCCGTGGCCCTTCGGCGCCTTGCGAACGTAGATCATCGGCAGGCCCAAACGTTCGGCGAGGAAAGCCGCGAACGGAATGCCTGCGGTCTCGCCGCCGGCAACACAGTCGAACTTCTCGAAACCGGCGTCGCGCATGACGGTCGCGGCCGCGAAATCCATGATCGCCGAGCGGATGCGCGGATAGGAAATCAGCTTGCGGCAGTCGATATAGACCGGGCTCATCAGGCCGGAGGCAAATTTATAGGGCTTGTCGGCGCTGAAATGGACCGCTCCGATCTCCCAGAGCATCTTCGCCATCAACTCGGCCATTACGCCGCGGTCCGGAAATGTGGTTTGAATCATGCGCCCGCTCCTTTTGTCAAAACCACGCGCCGCAATAGCAGCATGCGGCAGAGTATGCCAGACGATGCGAAAAATAAGGAGGGAGTCAGGCGGTGGTACGCGTTTCGTTCAAGTCCACCGGGCGGAGATAACCTGCGACATGCACGCGGTCGCGGCCGGCCCGCTTTGCTTCGTAGAGCGCGTTATCGGCAAGGCCCAGTACGGTTTCGAAAGGCTGGCCGGTCGGGGCACCGACCGCGACACCGGCGCTGACCGTGCACTTGAGCACCGCGTCGCCGATGATGATCTCGCGAGCGGCGAAACGGCGGGAGATGTCATTGGCGATCCGTTCGGCCCGTCCGGGAAGGGCATTGACGAGGATCATCACGAACTCCTCGCCGCCAAGCCGAGCCACGGTGTTGCGAATTTTAGTGCCGCTTCTGAGATCGTCGGCGAAAAGCCTCAGCACTTCGTCGCCGGCGGCATGGCCGTGCTGGTCGTTGATGGCCTTGAACCGATCGATATCGAAAACGACGACGGCGGTCGACGGACCGAGCGTGCGATGGCCATGCTGCTCGAAGAGAGCGCGGCGGTTGAGAAGTCCCGTCAGCGCATCGGTGATCGCTTCGTGGCGATGGTGGGCCGCCATGCGCCACTGATGCAGCGCCAGCGACAGTGCACCGATACCAGTCATGCCGGCGATGCAGACAGCGATATTGAGGTTTTCGGCCCAGTTGTCGGGCGCGTGGCCCAGCACCCATTGTTGCCCGTCGATCAGGACGACAGCACATAGCGCGAAAGACACCGCGGTGGCGGCGTAGAGCACCGCCATTCCGATGAGCGGTCCCGGCGCCTCCCGGCGTGCGCACCAATATTGCCTGGCGGTTTCGAGGAGCAGCCCCGCCGTGGCAAGGTTCATGACGATGAACCCGAGGCCATCGAGGCCGGCAATCATCAATGGCAGGCCGAAAGTGACGGAAGCAGCGGTAATGGCACCGGCCATGACCCAGGGCCGCGTCCCGCTGCGGAACTGCACCGATGCCGCATAGATCGTGCCGAACCCCGCCATCAGGAACGTGTAGGCGATCGAGGCACCCATGACGTCGGCCTCAACGGTATAGGAACTATAGGCGAAAATGCCCGAAACCGTGAGGCAGAGCGCGATGACGAGGGTGAGAAGGAAGGAATCGGTGCGACGCGAATACCATGTGCCGAACAGCGTCACCATCAGGCACGCCGCTGAGACGCCCAGCGCGAGCAGAAGAGAATGGTAGTCGAGCATCATGCCTAGCTTTCTCTTCGGGTACATCCCCGCCGGAAAATCTTGGGCGCCAAGCTAAGCCCGGATTCTATCCAAAAGGTTACCGGATCGATCCAAATTCCATCAATCGACGACCATTAGAATTTACTAATCAATCACTTGCCAATGAAGCGGGAACATCGGATCGAAGACCGTAATCGGCCCGGCGCCGCTGTCGCGCTTGGCTGGAAACGTCACCGGCTCGTCACGCTTTTCAAGCGTGATCTTTTCTTCGTTCGGCTTCAGGTCATACCAGGCAGGGCCGTTGAGCGAGGTGAAAGCCTCCAGCCTGTCGAGCGCATTGTCGTCCTCAAACACATGCGCAAGGCAGCTCATGGTGTTGACCGACGTATAGATGCCGGCGCAACCGCAGCCGCATTCCTTCAGCGGGTCGACATGGGGGGCAGAATCGGTGCCAAGGAAGAAGCGCGCATCACCGGATGTCGCTGCCGCGCGTAGTGCGAGGCGATGGTTTTCGCGCTTGGCGACTGGCAGGCAGTAATAGTGGGGGCGGATGCCGCCGACCAGGATGGCGTTGCGATTGATGATCAGGTGGTGGGTGGTGATCGAGCCGGCGAGATTGCCCTTCGACGACTTGATGTAGTCGATGCCGTCGGCGGTCGTCACGTGCTCCATCGTGACTTTCAGTTCCGGCAGGCGCTGGCGCAGCGGATCGAGCACCGTTTCGATGAAGACGGCTTCGCGATCGAAGATGTCCACTTCCGGGGTGGTCACCTCGCCATGCACGCAGAGCGGCAGGCCGATCTTCGCCATGCGCTCCAGAACCGGCATCGCCTTGTTGAAGTCGCGCACGCCGCCATGGGAATTGGTCGTGGCCCCGGCGGGATAAAGCTTCACAGCCGAGATCAGGCCGCTCCTCTTGCCCTCTTCCACATCGTCCGGATCGGTATTTTCCGTCAGGTAGAGCGTCATCAGCGGCTCGAAGCGATCGCCTGCCGGAAGGGCGGCGAGAATGCGCTCGCGATAGGCCCTGGCATCCGAGGTCGTTACCACCGGCGGCACCAGGTTGGGCATGATGATTGCGCGTGCGAAATGCCGGCTCGTATCGCCGATCACCGCTTGCAGGACGTCCCCGTCGCGAAGATGAAGGTGCCAGTCGTCAGGGCGGCGGAGCGTGAGCATTTTCATGGGAGAGCTTCCGGACATGGTCGATCAGTCCGCCATAACATCAATGGTTCGGACAAAACAATCCGATCATGCGAGGAACCTGCAATCCAGCAGGCCCGATCCAGGTTACTTCTCACGCGAATGTGCGGGATGCAAAGGCTTCTCGCGCACGAAACCTGAAAGGCACGCGGAACCGGTGCCTGCTTCCGGCGTTCGTTAAGCAATCTGAATGATCAGTTAAATCGGAGCGCAAGATGAAATCCCGCCTCTCGAAAGTCAACAGGGGTTTTGCAATTGCCACAGGTACCGCCGTCGCGCTCTGCGCCCTGACGGTTTCACTGGGCGCCGAGGAACGCGCCAAACTGCAGCTCACCTCTGCGGTGCAGACGGAATGTGACCGGTTGGCCGGCAGCCCCTACGATCAGCAGCGCAACGGAAAGTTTGCACCTGTCGGCATTTCGGATATCGACGGCACCGCGGTAAACGCCTGCCGCATGGCCTATGACGCAACCGGCAACCCGCGTTTCGCCTATCAGCTCGGCCGGGCTCTCAACAACACCCAGCAGGCCGACCAGGCGATGAACGCCTACGATGTTGCAGTCCAGGCGGGATATGCCGCCGCCAAGGTGAATTTCGGCATGCTGATGGGCCGGCTCGGCGACGAACGGTCGGAATTCCAGCTCTATACCGAGGCTGCCAATGGCGGCAACGTGCTGGCCGCCTACAATCTCGGCGTCGCCTATCGCGATGGCCTCGGCACGCAGCCGGATGTCAAGCGGGCGCTCACGTGGTTCGAAAAGGCGGCGGCGGAAGGCGACGACACGGCTGCCTTCAATATCGGCGCGATCTATGACGAAGGCCAACTCGTCGAGCAGGACGACCAGACGGCGATCGCCTGGTACGACCTTGCGGCTCAGCGCGGCAATACCGATGCGATGATCAATCTCGGGCTGATGTACGAGGCTGGCGAAGGCATCGAAGCCAATGCTCTGAAGGCTGCCGAAATGTACGGCAAGGCTGCCGAGAAAGGCGATGTCTTCGGCGCTTATAAATTCATGCAGATGCAGGAACTGGGCATTGTCCCGGGTCCGAGCGACCCCGCGACGACCGAAGGTGTCAATTCGCTCGTGCTGAAGCCGGGCGACATGGAACAGTCGGGCGGCAACGGCAAGAAAATCTGAAACTCAGATTTCCCCAGCGGATGGCCCCCATACGTCGGTCATCGCAAATCCGTCCGACAGCGGATCGAACGGATCAAGGGCAATCTGATGCAGACCGAAAGTGAAACCACGGCCGGTGATCGTCGGAACGATCGCCGGCTTTCCTGCGACCTCCGTTTCGGACGCCAGTCCCACCTCGAACTCAGAACCGATGATCGAGCGCGACTTGAAGACGTCCCCCGCCTTGACCTTGCCGCGCGCATGGAGCGCTGCCAGATTGGCGGAATTGCCGGTGCCGCAGGGGGAACGATCTGCCCTGCCCGGCCACATCGTCGTGCAGGTCCGTACCGTGCCGTCGGCTTCCGTATCCCGGAACATCACGTACGCGACGCCGGAGATCGCGGGGATTTCCGGGTGAACGACCTCGATCTGCCTGTTGATGAGGTCCTTCAGCACCATGCCGGCCTGGACAAGTGCCGCCGCATTGCCCTTCTCGATGGTCAAGCCGATCTGGCCGACGTCCACCAGCCCGTAAAAGATCCCGCCATAACAAAGGTCGAGCGTGATCTCGCCCCATGATGGGGTCTGAACCCTGACATCAAGCTGATGCACGAAGGACGGCACCATGGTGAGCTTCACCTTTTCGCAACGTCCATCGCGGCAAGTGGCGGTCGCGCGCACGAGGCCGGCCGCGGTTTCCAGAACAACGACGGTTTCAGGCTCCTGCATTTCGACGATGCCGGATTCCAGAAGCGCGGTTGTCACGCAGATCGAGTTCGACCCGGAACTCGCATGCGCCTGGTCCGGCTGCAGGATGATGAAGGCGGCGTCCGCATCGGGATGTTTCGGCGGCAGCAGCAGGTTGACCGAGCCGATCGGCGCGCCGCGCGGCTCGAGGCAGAGGAAACGGCGAAGCTCGTTGCCCTTCGGATCGGTGTTCAGCCAGTGAAGCTGGGCGGCAACCGTCTCCCCCGGAATCTTCGGCACGCCGCCGATCGCGACCTTGCCAATCTCACCCTCGCAATGAACGTCCAGCAGCTGGATCGTGCGCTTCCATCTCATCTCGAATACTCCGATCAGACGTGACGGGTGGCGCCGCCATCGACGCGGATGTTCTGGCCGGTGATGTAGCCGGCGCCGTCCGACAGGAGGAAAGAGGCGGTCTTCGCTATTTCTTCTACCTGGCCGACACGCTTCATCGGTACCTTTTCCGCCGTTCCGGGCTTGTGATCGAGACTGTCGATGAACCCCGGCAGGATGCAGTTCATGCGGATATTGTCGGCCGCATAGCGATCCGAGTAGAGCTTTGTGAAGGCACCCGCAGCTGCACGGTAAGTGCAGGAAACCGGGAAGACGAGCGAGGGCTCGTAGGCGGCGAAGGTGGTGATGTTGACGAAGGCGCCCTTGCCCTGTTTCAGCATGACCGGCGTCACCAGGCGCGCCATGCGCACCAGCGACAGGATCATCATGTCCGAACCGAGCGTCCAGTCCTCGTCGCTGATGTCGAGCAGGTCGCCCTTCGGCGGATGGCCGGTATGATTGACCACGGCGTCGATGCGGCCGTAGGTCTTCATGGTGAGGTCGAAAATCGCCTGAATGTCCTCGGCCTTTTCCGCGACACCCCGCGAGGCCACGCCACCGAGTTCGGCTGCCAGCTTCTCGCAGCTTTCCGAGGGCGACATCAGCGCGAGCTTGTAACCCTCGGCGTGCAGTTCGCGGGCGATCGCCTCACCCATGCCACGCCCGCCGCCGGTAATCAGCGCGACCTTTTCCGTCTCAGCCATAGGAATCTCCTTGGGTCTTTATCCGCCTCGAGCAGGCTTCCCCGAACAGATATATCAGCCTCGCCGGTTTGCCTACCGTCTTCAGCGAAGCCAGAGATAACCGAGGTTGAGCTGCATTCTGCCGTCGCCGTAATAATAGGGTAGCGAGAGAGATTTGGCAGGCGATGCGGTCAATCGGAGCGTAGCGACGGAGGAAAGATCGATCGGCGGCGAACCCGCCGCACGCCCGCCATCGGCCCAGATCGCCAGAACCGGCCCCTTCATGTCATTTGGAGCCGGGAAGCCGGCGATCGGCTGCTCGGAATTGACGACCGGCACATCGGGAAACTGTAGCCGCATGTTGCCGGCAAGATGCATGCCGGCTGCAACGATCACCGCCGGCCGGCCTTCCGCTTTCAACGCTTCCGCGACGGAGGCAAGCGGATAGTTGATCCGGGTATAGGCGCCGGTGAGCCCACCCGTGAAAGTCTTGCCCGCCAGCGGGACCGATGTCACAGCCATGATGACGATGAAGACGGGGACGAGGCGCTTGAAATGGAGCGTGGTATCGATGCCCGCTCGTTCCAGCTTCAGCAGAAGATAGAGTGGCAGAGGCAGCAGATAGGGATCCAGCCAGCGTTCGGTGATCTTGGTCGTGCCCGTGAAAAGGATCACCAATACGACACCCAGCAGGCCTACTGCCATCATCAGGCCCAGCAGGCGCGTCCAGCGGTCGCCAGCGGTCAGCGATCGCCTGAAGTCCTTTTTGAAAGCTATCGCGAAGATGGCGACCGTCAGTGCGCCGAACGCGATGCAGGCAAGCACCAGGGAGCCGAGTGCGCGTACAATACGAACAATGCCATGCGGTGCGTTCGCCTCGACCATCTTGCCGATCGTGCCGGATGTCGCGAGATCGAGATTGCCGCGAAGCCAGAGGGCATGCGGGAGGACGATTACCAGCCCGACGATCGCGGTCAGCAGGATGCGCGGGTCAAGAAGACGGGCACGCCATTCTCTGTCGCAGAATACTGCAATGAGGGCGGAGGCAGGCAGCAGCCCGAAATTGTATTTCGAGATCATGCCGATGCCGATCGCGACCCCAACGATCAGGTAGCCCTGCCAATCCGCCCGGGCAAGGGTTCGGAAGAGCCCGTAAAGGAACAGCGACGTCGCCATCAGCACCGCAACGGTGTGCGTCAGATCCTGCTGCGGCATGTAGGAGAGTTGCGGCAGGGTAAGCAGGCTCAGCATCGCCATTGCCGCAAAGGCGGGTCGGGCGTCAACCTCTCGCGCCGCCATGCCAAAAAATAGGTAGCACAACAGCAGCAGCAGGAATTTCGGCAAGGTCAGCGAAAAGAGCGAAATGCCGATCACGCTGACAAAGGCATTCTGAACCCAGTTGTAGAAAGGCGGCTGCGGCCCGTACCCGGCAAGCCAGTATTGTGAAAACAGCGCCTGCTCGGCCTCGTCCAGCGTCAGTGCGTTGGGCAGCATCAGGCGGACAGCGATGCTCAGCAGGAAATAAGCGCCCAGAAAAAGGGCCGCGGGCCAAAGGCCGCCAGCCAGAAGCCCTGCCAGCCCACCGGGTTTGATCAACTCTTCGGAACGCACCGCGCCCACGCTCTCGCGATTCATTTTCGCCTTATAAGAAAGTTATCATACGAAGCGGATGGCACAGCCTGCGGCGCGGATCAATAGAAACCCCGCGCTCGCCGTTTGATAACTTGCGCCAAATTGAACGCGTGTGGATTTCCTACCAATGCCCCTTACAGGTCAAAAGCCGAGAGCGCTAAGGCTTGGATGATTGTCGGGCCTCCGTCCGACCGGCCAATGGAAACGCCGCTCCGCCTCGCGGATGGGCGCGTCGTTGATGGAGGCGAGCCGCCGGCGCATCAGGCCATATTCGTCAAACTCCCAATTCTCGTTGCCGTAGGAGCGGAACCAGTTGCCGCCGTCGTCGTGCCACTCATAGGCGAAGCGGACCGCGATGCGGTTCTCCCGGAAACTCCACAGCTCCTTGACGAGACGGTAATCCTGCTCGCGCTGCCATTTGCGGGTGAGGAAGCCGACGATCGCCTCACGCCCTTCGAGGAATTCGGCCCGGTTGCGCCAGTAGCTATCGACCGTGTAGGCGACCGCCACACGCGCCGGGTCCCGGCTGTTCCAGCCATCCTCCGCAAGTCGGACTTTCTCGACTGCCGTTTCCGGCGTGAACGGCGGCAGGGGCGGACGTTGGTCGCTCATTGGGTATCTCCATGGATGGCAAGGCGGGCGCGCAATTCAGCGTTTTCGGATTCGAGCTCGGCTAGTCGGTCCCGAAGGGGACAGACCGCCTCGCCGACCTGTTCCTCGGTGAAGCGGGGGGTGATGTGCTGCGGACAGTTCCAGTCGAAGCTCTCGAGCCGCAGCCGGAAAATCCGTTCGAGCTTCGCCCGATAGTCCGCATCGATGACAAGCGCAGCCAGGGCAGGATCCGCATCAAGCGCCACCTCCTCCACATGTACATAGATCTTCAGCCGGGCACGACGGGCGTAATCCATCAGGAAGAGGCATGCCCTGTCGTTCGCCGCAACATTGCCGGTGCTGATATACTGGCGATTGCCGCGATAGTCCGCGAAGGCCAATGTCCGGTCGTCGATCACCTTCAGGAAGCCGCGCGGGCCGCCGCGGTGCTGGAGATAAGGCCAACCGGTCTCCGAGACCGTCGCTATGTAGAAGCTGTCCCGGTCGGCGATGAAGGCCGCTTCATTTTCCGTCAGGCGATCGAAGTCACGATCACCAGCGAAATTCTGCCAGATGTGATCGGCACCCATAGCCTTCTGTGCGGCCCGAACGCTCGGTGTGATGGCGATGTCTAGAAAGCCATAGGGCATGAAGGAGCTCCTTCCCGGCAGAGCCGCTATCGGCGCCGTTGAAGAGGATGCATAGCCTTTTCCATAATCCAGCATAATATAGTATTGCTGGAACTCATCTTGTTAAAAAATGGAAAGATGGATGGATCGCTTCGAAGCCATGTCGATGCTGCTGGAGGTGGTGGACAAGGGTAGTCTGTCTGCCGCGGGTCGGGCGCTCCGGGTGCCCGTACCGACGCTCAGCCGGAAAATCTCGGAGCTCGAGGCATCGCTCGGCACGCGTCTGCTGATCCGCACGACCCGCAAACTCACTCTGACCGATGTCGGCGCCACCTATGTAGCGGCGGCGCGACGCATTCTCGAACAGGTCGAGGATGCGGAACGGGAGGCCGCCGGTGAGTTCACAACACCAAAGGGCGAATTGGTCATCACAGCGCCGATCATGTTCGGCCGGCTCCATGTCCTGCCCATCGTCATCGATTTCCTGGCCCTGTTTCCCGAGATCAACATCCGCTTGCAGCTGGCGGACCGCAACGTTCACCTCGTCGACGATCATGTCGATATGGCAGTCCGGATCGGCCAGCTGCCGGACAGCACGATGGTTGCGACGCGGGTCGGGTCGATGCGGATGGTGACCTGCGCCAGCCCGGCCCTGCTTGCGGCTCATGGTGTTCCGCAGATACCGGAGGATCTTCGAAGAATGCCGTGGGTGACGTTCGAAGGGCCGGCTCCATCGTCAATTCGGCAAATGCTGCCGGCAGGATTGAGTGCGACCGCGGCTGCATCGCGCCTTTCCGTCTCGACTGCCGAGGCCGCTGCGGAGGCCGCGATAAACAATGTCGGGGTAACGCGGCTGCTCCACTACCAGGCGGCGGAAGCAATCAAAGCCGGAGCGCTCCGGATCATCCTGGAATCTTTCGAGCCGGAGCCCGCCCCCGTCCATCTCGTTCACGCCGCGCGTGGCCAGATGCCGCTCAAGATGCGCAGTTTCCTCGATTTTGCCGCGCCGAGGCTGCGGCAGGCGCTCGGCAGGATCGGCTCCGCCGCCTGAGAGGTTCCGCGACTGCAATCGAAAGCAGCTAGACACGGTCGCCAATTCAACATTTCGAGGAAGATTGTCCTTCAGGACACGCTAGACGATGGAGAGTGACGCCAATGGCGTCGTCTAGGAAAAATGGCGCACCCGAAGAGATTCGAACTCCTGACCCCCAGATTCGTAGTCTGGTGCTCTATCCAGCTGAGCTACGGGTGCGTCTGCAAGCAGTGCGTCACCGCTTGCGTGGCGATCCTCTAAAACGTCCGCATTCCGATTGCAAGCGATTTTACCGAAGGCAACGTCATTTTGCTGTCACTTCTCGCTCAAACCGTTGAGAAGAAACATTTATTTGCGTCAAGCCCGAACCCGGTAGTCCTCCAGAGAGACCGGACGGTCGGGAATTTCTATTCTAAACTGCGTGCCGGGGCCTGGTTTCTCGACAAGAGCGATGGTGCCGCCATGGGCCAGGACAAGCTCACGGGCGATGACCAGGCCGAGGCCGGTGCCGCCCGACCGCGCCGAGCCGCGGAAAGCGGAGAACAGGTTCTCACGGGCTTTTCGCGGCATGCCGGGGCCGGTGTCGTCGATGGTGATGCTGACGACGCTGCCCACCCGGTGTGCGGAGACCGTGACCCGACGAACGATAGACGTATCCTGCGGATCGAAATTCAGCAGCGCCTGGACGGCATTTCGGCAGAGATTGTGGATGACACGGAAAATCTGCTCGCTGTCGCAATCCACTTCGAGATCGGCGGCGATCTGATCCAGGAATTCGATGCCGATCTCCGGATCGATCGCCAGCATGTCGCGCACCTCCTGGGCGAGCGCTGCAAAGCGGATGCGGCGGCGGCGGGGCGCTGCCTCGGAGGCCTGACCGTAAGCCAGCACCTCGTTCGTGTAACCTACCGCCCGGTCGATCGTGCGCAACAGTTTCGGCGCGAAACTCCTCACCATCGGATCGTCGACGTCCGTCAGGCGGTCCGACATCAGCTGCGCCGATGCCAGGATGTTGCGCATGTCGTGGTTGATCTTCGAAACGGCGAGGCCAAGATCGACCAGGTTCTTCTGCTGCTTCAGCGTTCGCTGCAATTGCGCCTGCATGGCTGTAAGGTGCCGGCCGGCGACTGCAAGTTCGCCCCGAGAGCGATCGGCGCTAAAGACGCGGGCGGGGTCGTCCGGCTGCTCCGAGAAAAACTGCATGCTATGGGTGAGCCGCCGGATCGGCATGATCATCATCCGGTTGATGGCGAGGAAGATCAGTACGGCGGTAATCAGGGAGATCAGCAGCGACAGGAGAAACATCGTCTTCGAATATTTCAGCATGTCCTTGCGCAATGCGTCATCGGTCATGACCAGTTCGATGACCATGTCGCTGTCGCCGATCGGGCCATAAACGCGCATCACGCGGCCGCCGCCAAAGATGAGCGTGTCGAGTGCGTCACGCATCGAGGATGCTATCGGGACATTGGCAAGATCGAACACTTCGTCGATCTGCGGCTGCGTGTCCGTTGCAGCCAGCAGCCGCGAGGTGCCGTCCTTGCGCAGGGCGATCACCTTGGTGCCGGTCGCAAGCAGCGTATCGTCCTGCACGGCGCGGGGAAGCTCGGCAGGTTGCAGCCCGTCGATGACGATGCCGGCGGCGGCGGCGGTATCCAGCCGATCGCGCAGCCAGTTCATCCGCATGGTGGCGACGGAGGGGACGAAGATCAGCACTTCGGCCATCATCACGAAAATGACGGTAAGCCAGAGAAGCCTGCCGGAAAGGCCGCGGAAAAGGCGCGGCATGGTTTCCGGACCTACGCCTACCGGCGAGGACCCCGAGCGCCCCGAGGTATGAACCTCGTCGTCCATGCGGATCTCCATTTCCGAATACCCGGCCCGCCGGATTGATGCGAGCCTACGGATGATCGCTTATTTTAGAGGTTCGGCGGTTTTTTACCAGTCCCCTTTGCCGCAGTGCAAAAGAGAAAGCGGAGAGGGTTGCCCCTCTCCGCTTTCTTATTCGGCCGATGTGCGAACTTGGATCAGAATTCTTCCCATTCTCCGGCAACCGCTGCCGTTGCGACGGCCGCTCCGCCGAAGGCCCGCGAGAGCGCACCCGTCATCGCCTTAACCGGAGAGACGCGCGGCCGATGGACGGGAGCTGCCGCAACCGGCCGCACGGCAGCTGCCGCAACCGACCGCGTGGTCTTGACCGGCTCGGCGGCGCGCTCGCCCTCCTGGCCGATGTCGAAATTGGAGACAAGTGCAAACAGGCTGTCGGCCTCGGAAGACAATGTCTGCGTCGCCGCGGACGTCTCCTCGACCATGGCGGCATTCTGCTGCGTCACCTGGTCCATCTGGTTGACGGCGGTATTGACCTCGGCAAGCCCCGTCGCCTGCTCGCGGGAAGCGACGGCGATCGAATGGATATGGTCGTTGATGCGCAACACGCGGCTTTCGATTTCCGACAATGCCTCGCCGGTCTTCTGGACCAGCATCACGCCTCCGGCCACTTCCTCGCCGGACTTGCTGATCAACGCCTTGATGCCCTTTGCGGCACTTGCCGAGCGTTGGGCGAGTTCGCGGACCTCCTGAGCGACGACGGCAAAACCCTTGCCGGCTTCGCCTGCACGGGCGGCCTCGACGCCGGCATTGAGCGCCAGAAGATTGGTCTGGAAGGCGATTTCGTCGATGACATTGGTGATCTGGGCGATCTCGCGGGAGGCCTGCTCTATCCGGCCCATCGCGTCGACGGCGCTCCGCACCACCTCGCCCGATTGGACCGCGCTCTGCTTGGCCTCGCTGACCATGACGGTTGCCTCATGGGCGCGTTCGGTCGACGTCTTGACGACGGCGGTGATCTCTTCCAGCGCAGCGGACGTTTCTTCCAGCGCGGCAGCCTGCTGTTCGGTGCGGCGGGACAGATCATTGGTCGCCCGGCTCAGCTCGGCGGCGCTACCGTTGATAGAGCCGGTGGCGGTACGGACATTCCGCATCGTGCCGCGCAGCGTATCCATGGTCCCGTTGACATTGTGCTGCAGCTCGGCGAAGGCGCCCTTGAAGTTGCCCCGCATGCTGTCGGTAAGGTCGCCTTCGGCAAGGCTTTTGACGACGCGCCGGGTTTCCGACACACCGGCATCGACGCTCGCAACGAGCATGTCGACGTCACGAGCGAAGCGGTCGAGGCTCTCCTCGCCCCATTGCTTGTCGATGCGGCGGGTAAAATCCCCCTCGGCGGCGGCGGCGACGACGGTGGCCATACGCGCCTGGAGGTCGTCGTTCTTGCCACGCATGGTCGATTCGGAAGCATTCATGCGCGCGACTTCGATGCCGTTCCTGCGGAAGATCTCGATCGCGGCGGCCATGTCGCCAATCTCGTCGGCGCGGTCGGCCCCGTGGACCACCGTATCAAATTTGCCGTCGGCGATATGTTTCATCGCTTTGGTCAGAGCCGTGATCGGATGGCTGAGCTGGCGACGCCCCAGATAGAGGCCGAAACCAGCACCTGCGGCAACGCCTGCAAGGGTTACTGCGGAGACAAGAATAAAAAGGGTCCGCGTGAAGCTGTTGAGCTCTTCATTGACCGCGGCGAGGACGGCCTTGTCGGTGCCGACGATAGCATCGATCTCGACCTGATAGGCCTTGCGGTTGCTGCGGTTGGCGTCGTTGTTACCCTGCTCGTTGGCGGCAGCCGGGCTCACTTCCCGACCCAGGCGGGCGGTCTCGGTCCGGAAGCCGTTGAACTCCTTGGAACGGGCAAGCAGCTTATCGAATACGGCACGCTCGTCGGCCGGGACGATCTTGTCCCATTCCTTGAGAAGCTTGCCCATTTCATCGAGATACACGAGGATGCCGTCGGCGAATTTTGCAGCCTCCTTGGTATCCTTCGACATGTAGACGCCGCGGGATTCCATCACGACGGCGGTGACGAGCCGGTTCAGGTGTTCGCCCTTGTGCGCCCGGTCTGCGGCCAATTCATATTGAACCATCATCTGGCGATATTCGGCCATGGCAAACAGAGCCATGCCGCCGATAAAGCAGGCGACGAGGCTCATGAGGCCGACGAGGAGGTTGATTTTCCCTCGAATTTTCATTTCTTTCCCTTCCAGACGGGACTTGTCATGCGCGGAAGGCAGGCCCGTAACCCAATTCTCTTCCATTCAACTGCTAAAATTAGCCTTTAGAAATTAAAGAAACGCTTAGAGAAAAAGTGTTTGCGCAGCCCCGGCGGGCATGGTTTTCACGGGCGCGCGCCTCGGTTGAGATATTTGACGTTTGACAGGGAAGATGGCCCTTACCTACTATTTCTCACCCCTAAATTCATGGGGAAATATTAGTGGAGCGGCACCTGCGACGTCGCCCGGCAGGCGGGACCGATCAAGATCGGCAGGCTCTCGGCCTAAAGGCCCAAAAATCCCGGCAGCGATTGACTTTTGCGGCGGAGTCCTCTTATAAGCCGCCCACGTTCAGCTCCGGCGGGCTTGCACGCATGCAGCCGCTTGCGCAGATCGTTTTTCCGAAGCGCTCTTGCCGTCGTGATGACGGCAAACTCCAAGAAGGGCCGCACACCGCGGTATTAAAATAAATGAAGCGTACCTATCAACCGTCTAAGCTTGTTCGCAAGCGCCGCCACGGATTCCGTACCCGTATGGCCACCAAAGGTGGTCGTCTGGTTCTCTCCGCACGTCGCGCCCGTGGCCGCAAGCGTCTCTCGGCCTAAGGCCTGAGATGCCCGAGACGACCGGGCGATGACGACTGAGACAAAGAACGAGAAAACTGTCGGGCGGCTTAAAAGCCGGCCGCAGTTCCTTGCCGTCCGGGCAGGCGAAGCCCGCCGGGGCCGGAACTTCCTTCTGGAAGTGCTTGATCGAAACCAGCCGGACGAAGCGCCGCGCGTCGGTTTCACCGTTACCAAAAAACATGGCAACGCGGTCGAACGCAACCGCATGCGCCGCCGTCTCCGCGAGGCGGTGAGGCAATCTGCCGGATTTGCAATGAAGAACGGACACGACTATGTGATTGTCGCGCGGCGGGAGGTGCTTAAGGCTCCCTTTGCGGATATGACGGCCCAGCTTATCGAGCGTATCGAAAGCAAGCCGAGACCAAAGCGGTCCGAGGAGACCCGTTCCAGGAAAGCATGATGGAAAAGAACCGCAATTACTTCATCGCGATCGCGCTCTCGGTGCTGATCGTTCTTGCCTGGCAGTTCCTCTATATGAACCCGAGGATGGAAGCCCAGCAGCGTGCCGAAGAAGCCAGCCGTGCGCTTCAGGGCGAAAGCGCTCAGCCTGTTTCCCCGGAGAGCCCCGGCGCTCAGAGTGGTGGCGTACTCGGCAATCTGCCCGGCGCCAACCCGGCAGCTGCCGCGCTCTCCCGCGACCAGGCGCTCGCACGGTCGCGGCGCGTGCAGATCGAGACGCCGGCCCTGATCGGCTCCATCAATCTGACCGGCGCCCGTTTCGACGACCTGAAGCTGCGCGAATATCACGAGACCGTCGACGACAAGAGCCCGATCATCACGCTGTTTTCGCCGTCCGATACGACCGACGGCTATTTCACGGAAATCGGCTATATCCCCAATGAATCGATCGGCGCCGCCCCCGGCACCGGCACGCAATGGACGCTCGCAAGCGGCGACAAGCTGACCCAGCAGACGCCGGTGACGCTGACCTTCACCAACGAGAAGGGCGTGACCTTCACGCGCACGATTTCGATCGACGATCACTACATGCTGACCGTCGCAGACAAGGTCGACAACAAGACCGCCGCCCCGGTGACGCTGACGCCCTATGGCCGCGTGCTGCGTAACAACAAGCCGGCGACGCCGTCCGTCTGGGTCATCCACGAAGGCTTCATCGGCGTGATGGGTGAGAGCGGCAGCCTCGACGAACACACCTACTCCAATATTGAAAAAGAGCAGTTCACCAACGAGAAATCCACGACCGGCTGGATGGGCATCACCGACAAGTACTGGGCTGCCACCATCGTGCCGCCGCAGACGCTGCCCTATGTTGCACGCTTCTCACATTTCGCCGGTGCTCAGGCGAGCTATCAGGCGGACTACAAGGGCGACGACCTGACGGTTCAGCCGGGTCAATCCACCGAGCTCAAGAACCTCGTCTTCGCCGGCGCCAAGGAAGTGCCCTTGATCTCGCGCTACGAGACGGAGTTCGGTATTCCGCAGTTCAACCGCCTGATCGACTGGGGATGGTTCTACTTCATCACCAAGCCGATGTTCCAGCTGATGGACTTCTTCTTCCGTCACGTGGGCAATTTCGGCGTGGCAATCCTGCTCACCACCATTGTCGTCAAGGCGCTGTTCTTCCCGCTCGCCAGCAAGCAATACGCTTCCATGGCCAACATGAAGCGCATGCAGCCGAAGATGGAAGAGCTGAAGGCCAAGTTCGGCGACGACCGGATGGGCCTGCAGCAGGCGATGATGGCGCTCTACAAGGAAGAAAAGATCAATCCGATCGCCGGCTGCTGGCCGGTGCTGTTGCAGATCCCGGTCTTCTTCGCGCTCTACAAGGTCATCTACGTCACCATCGAAATGCGGCACGCGCCGTTCTTCGGCTGGATCCAGGATCTCTCGGCTCCCGACCCGACGTCGCTCTTCAACCTCTTCGGCCTGCTGCCCTTCGACGTGCCGAGCGCGCTGATGATCGGCGTCTGGCCGCTGGTGATGGGCGTCACAATGTTCGTGCAGATGCGCATGAACCCGACGCCGCCGGATCCGACCCAGGCGATGATCTTCACCTGGATGCCGCTGGTGTTCACCTTCATGCTGGCGTCCTTCCCGGCCGGTCTCGTCATCTACTGGGCCTGGAACAACACCCTGTCGGTGACGCAGCAGGCGATCATCATGAAGCGTCATGGCGCCAAGATCGAACTCTTTGACAATCTGAAGGGCTTCTTCCGACGAAAAGAAGCGCCGACAAAATAGCATCCCCCAACACACCGATGAGGAACCCCGGCTGGTCCGGGGTTTTTCTTTTGGAATAGGGCTGGGAAGCCCGAAAGCTTGACATTGCCGGCCAAAACCTTGAAGCCGTGCCCTTCGACAGAACAGGACGACCAGAACCGATGCCCGCAGACATGAGCACGGACGACAAGCCGCTTTTCGGCCGCCCCTGGATTTTCATCCGCGGCGTGCCCTCGATGAAGTTCCTGCCACCGGAAGGCCCGCTCGAAGTCGCCTTTGCCGGTCGCTCAAACGTCGGCAAGTCGTCGCTGATCAACGCGATCGTCGGCCAGAAGGGATTGGC
>PVBG01000013.1 GCA_002968845.1 Neorhizobium tomejilense
CGGTCCCAACCAGCATGCGCCAATCAATCAGTGATTTCTGTAGAACGAAAGTCGTCGTCGCCAGCAGCGCCGCCGCCCTCGTTCAGTGAGCGGGTTATAGTGCCGACCCCAGTTTGAAGTCAACAGCCATTTTCAAAAAACTGTCATTTTTCTCGGGACCTGCCCAAAACACTCGATTTCCGGCCATAAAATGAGCAGCGCTTAACGAAAGGGCAGCTCCGGAGCGCCGAAAAACCCATTTTACGCGGCGATGTCGCGTTGTTAGGGTAAAACCGATTTCTGGCGGCTGGAGTATGACATGCTGGTATTGAATGAAGTGCAGACCCGGGATGCACTCCCCTTTGCGGAACTCATCGCGGCGATCGAGGCGATGTTCAAAAGCGACTGCGTCATGCCGGTGCGCCACCATCATGAGATGGAGGTGCCGGGTGAGGCAAATGCGGTCATGCTGCTGATGCCCGCCTGGGTGCCGGGCGACCATATCGGCGTTAAGATCCTCAACCTGTTTCCGGACAATCATCTCCGGTCCCTGTCGACCATCTTCGGCAGCTATCTTCTTTCGTCGGGCAAGACCGGCGAGATGCTGGCGATCGTCGAGGGAGGCGAGCTGACCGCCCGGCGCACTGCCGCGACCTCGGCGCTCGCCGCCCGATATCTCGCGCAGGAAGATGCAGAGGTCATGCTGATGGTCGGAACCGGCCGGCTTTCGCTCAACCTCATGCAGGCCCATGCGATCACACGGCCGCTCAAACATTTCCGCATCTGGGGGCGCAATATAGAGAAGGCCGAAGAGACCGCGCACGAAGCACGGATGCTCGGGCTCGACGCGGTGGCCGTCGAGGATCTGGCCGTCGCGGCCGGACGGGCGGACATCATTTCCTGCGCGACGCTATCGAGCGAGCCGCTGATCCGCGGCGAATGGCTGAAGCCGGGCGCGCATCTGGATCTCGTCGGCGCCTTCAAGCCAAGCATGCGCGAGAGCGACGACGAGGCGGTGCGGCGCGCGTCTGTTTTCGTCGATACGCGTGCCGGCGCCATGAAGGAAGGTGGCGACATCGTTCTGCCGCTTGCAAGCGGCGCGCTGTCGAAGGAGGGGATCAAGGCGGAACTCGCCGAACTCGCGTATGGAAAACATCCCGGCCGCACAAGCGCGGACGAGATCACGCTCTTCAAGTCGGTGGGCGCAGCGCTCGAGGATCTTGCCGGAGCAATCCTTGCCTATCGTCATGTCAGCGGACAGGTTTCGCACTGATGGCTTCAGCGCATGAGGCAGGTCCGATCACGAAGAACCTGCCAAGGCTTCCCGTCACCGAGGTTCTCGGCGATATCATGCAGGCGCTCGCCGATGGCACGCGCGCCGTGCTTTCCGCCCCACCGGGCGCCGGCAAGACGACGCTGGTGCCGCTGGCGCTGCTCGACCAGGCCTGGTGCACGGGAAAGATCATCCTGCTCGAACCGCGGCGGCTGGCGGCGCGTGCAGCCGCGTCCCGTATGGCGTCGCTGCTCGGCGAACAGGTCGGCGAGAGGGTCGGATACCGAATGCGGCTTGACAACAAGGTCTCGGCGAAGACGCGGGTCGAAGTGGTGACGGAGGGCGTTTTCGCCCGGATGATTCTTGACGATCCGGAACTGACCGGTGTCTCAGCGGTGATCTTCGACGAGTTCCACGAGCGGTCGCTCGACGCGGATTTCGGTCTGGCGCTGGCGCTGGATGTGCAATCGGCACTGCGCGACGATCTGAAGATCCTTGTTATGTCGGCGACACTGGATGTGGAGCGGGTGGCGGGCCTGCTTGACGAGCCTCCTGTCATCAAAAGCGAAGGCCGGACCTTTCCGATCGACATCCAGCATCGCGACCGCCCACCGAACGAAAGGATCGAAGACGCGATGACGCGGGCGATCGTCGAGGCGCACGCGAATGACACGGGTTCCGTCCTCGCTTTCCTGCCAGGCCAGGCGGAAATCCTGCGCACGGCCGAGCGGCTCGCGAACCGGTTCGGGCCGGAGACCGTGATCGTGCCGCTTTACGGCAATCTTTCCCAGAAGGAGCAGGATCTGGCGATCCGGCCGGCGCCCGCCGGGCAGCGCAAGATCGTGCTGGCGACGTCGATCGCCGAAACCTCCATTACTATAGACGGTGTGAGGATCGTCATCGACAGCGGGCTGCAGCGCCTGCCGGTGTTCGAACCCTCGACCGGGATCACCCGGCTGGAGACGGTGCGCGTTTCCCGCGCCTCGGCAGATCAGCGGGCGGGTCGTGCCGGCCGTACCGAACCGGGCATCGCGATGCGCCTCTGGCATCCGGGACAGACGGCAGCGCTGCAGGCGTTCACGCCGCCGCAGATACTGGCGAGCGACCTTTCCGGCCTGGTTCTCGATCTTGCCCATTGGGGCGTCCAGGATCCGAAGGGGCTTGCCTTTCTCGATCCGCCTCCCGGACCGGCTTTCAACGAGGCAAAGGTGCTGCTGGCCCAGCTCGGCGCGCTCGACCCCCAGGGCGGGCTGACGGAAAAGGGCCGGCTGATGCGGGAACTGGCACTTCCGCCCAGGTTATCGGCCATGGCTATCTCGGCGGCGGAGGAGGGTTTGGGCAGGCAGGCGAGCCTGCTTGCAGTGCTTCTGACCGAACAGGGGCTCGGCGGCAGCGACATCGATCTCGACGAACGGTTGCGGCGGTTCCGCAACGAACGCGGCGACAGGGCCGACGCTGCAAAGAAGCTTGCGGACAGGATCGCTTCGAACCTGCCGAGGCGATCGCAATCGACGGAAACGATACTTGCCGGCAGGCTTCTCCTGCATGCCTATCCGGACCGGATCGCGCTCCAGCGCGGCGGACGCGGACGTTTCGTGATGGCGAACGGCCGCGGCGCGGAACTGCAGGAGACCGAGCGGCTGGCGGCGTCGCAGATGCTTGTCATCGCCGACCTGACCGGCCGGGCGGCGCAGGCGCGTATTCTTGCAGCAGCGGAGATCAGCCGGGCTGACGTGGAAGTGGAGCTTGCCGGCGCAATCCGCGAGAGCGAGGAATGTTTCTTCGACCGGGCGAGCCGGCAGGTGCGCGCCCGCAAGGTGACGCGGCTCGGCGCCATCATCTTCGAGGAAAGACCGATGCCCCGGCCGAGTGGCGAACGGGCCGCACAGGCGCTTGCGGACGGCGTGCGGGAACTGGGGCTTCAGGTCCTGCCGTTCTCCAAGGAAGGTGCCCAATTGCGCGACCGGATCGGTTTCCTCAACCGCTCGATCGGCGTGCCTTGGCCTGATATGAGCGACGAGGCGCTGCTCGCCCGGCTCGACGACTGGTTCGTCCCGTTCCAGAGCAGTACGTCGGACATCGATTCCATCGCTCCCGGCAGTCTTTCGGAAGGGCTGCGTTCGCTCATTCCGCATGAGGTCTCCCAGGATCTCAACAAGCTGGCACCGACGCATTTCGAGGCGCCTACAGGCGAGCGGCATCCGATCCGTTACGATGGCGAGGAACCGGTCCTGGCGATCCGGGTGCAGGAACTGTTCGGGCTGAAGAAACATCCGGCGATTGCCGGCGGCAAGCTGCCGCTGCTGCTCGAACTCAACTCGCCGGCGCATCGGCCGATCCAGACGACGCGGGACCTGCCCGGCTTCTGGGCCGGCTCCTGGAAGGATGTGCGGGCCGAAATGCGCGGCCGCTATCCCAAACATCCCTGGCCGGAGGACCCGGCCGAGGCTGCGCCGACGACACGTGCCAAACCGCGCGGGACGTGACAGAATGCCGCCTGCGACCTGAAGTCGAGCCGGTTTATGAAGGCGGCCGCAAGTCACTTGTATAAGGCAAGGTAAAGAGCAGACGGTGAGCGTAGACAGTCCTTCAGTGCGTTTTGCGCAATTCGGCCCTTCGAGTCGGCGGATCCGGCTTCAGACGCTGGTGCGGCTGCGCTGGCTTGCGGTCGCGGGCCAGACGATCACCGTGGTCGTCGTCGGGCTGCTGCTGCAGTTTCCCCTGCCTCTTCAGGAAGCGGGCATCCTGGTCGGCGCGCTCGCGGTCGCAAACCTCACCCTGTCGGCCTGGTTTCCGCCGACCCATCGGCTTGGCCCGAAATCGGCGCTGGCGCTGCTCGGTTTCGACCTGCTGCAGATGGCGGCGCTGCTGTTCATCACCGGCGGGCTTGCCAATCCGTTTGCACCGCTGATCTGCGTTCCGGTGATCATCGCTTTCGCTTCTCAGCCGCTGCGCCATTCGCTTGTGCTGATCGTTTTCGCGCTGGTCTGCACCACGGTGCTGGCCTTTTCGCCCTATCCGGTGCCTTGGTACGAAGGTGAGCCGCTCCGGATCCAGCCGGTCATGCAGCTCGGGGTCTGGTGTTCGATCGCCTCCATGATGATGTTCGCGGCCTTCTATGCCTATCGCGTCAGCCATGAGGCGACGCTGCTTGCCGATGCGCTGGCGGCGACCGAACTGGTCCTGGAGCGGGAGAAGCATCTTTCGCAGCTCGACGGGCTGGCCGCCGCCGCCGCCCATGAACTCGGCACGCCGCTCGCAACCATCAGCGTCGTTGCCAAGGAGATGGAGCGCGAGCTGGCTCCGGACGACAAGTTCCGCGAGGATGTGCTGCTGCTGCGAAGCCAGAGCGAGCGCTGTCGCGACATCCTTCGCCGGCTCACCTCGCTTTCCGCCGAGAGCGAGGAACATATGCGCCGGTTGCCGCTTTCCTCCCTGGTCGAGGAGGTGGTGGCGCCGCATCGGCAATTCGGCATCGAGATCGAGCTCGTGGAGAAGAACGACCGAACCGACGAACCGGTCGGCAACCGCAATGCCGGCATTATATACGGGCTCGGCAACCTGATCGAAAACGCCGTCGATTATGCCAAGAGCAAGGTGATCGTCACGGTGGAGCACGACGCCGAGCGGGTGGCGATCACCATCGAGGACGACGGCCAGGGTTATGCGCCGGATATTCTTTCGCGGATCGGCGAACCCTATATGACGAAGAGGCCCAAGGAAGACGAACGGGCCGGTGGCCTTGGCCTCGGTCTCTTCATCGCCAAGACGCTGCTCGAACGGTCCGGCGCCTCGATCCGTTTCGGCAACCGTGACAGCGGTGAACCGGGCGCCCGCATTCATATCGAATGGCCGCGCTCGGTGATGGACGCGATGGACTTGAAATAGGCCGGCCAGCCGGCCGATCATCATGAAAAGGCAAGCGGGCCTTTGAAACCCGCGGAGAAAAAGAGATGGAAACACACCCGGAACCGACCAAGGCTCATGCCGACCCAGAACTCGGACCTGATCCTTCGCTGCTGATCGTCGATGACGACGGGCCGTTCCTGCGCCGGCTGGCCCGCGCCATGGAGACCCGCGGCTTCCTGGTCGACACGGCGGAGTCCGTCGCGGAAGGCATCGCCAAGACGAAGGCGCGGCCGCCGAAATATGCGGTGGTGGATTTGCGCCTCGGCGACGGCAACGGGCTGGATGTGATCGAAGCGATCCGTCAGAGCCGCGAGGATACCAAGGTGATCGTGCTGACCGGCTACGGCAATATCGCAACGGCCGTGACCGCGGTAAAGCTCGGGGCGCTCGATTATCTCGCCAAGCCCGCCGATGCGGACGACATTTTTGGCGCGCTGACGCAGCGGCCGGGCGAGCGGGCGGACGTACCGGAAAACCCGATGTCGGCGGATCGCGTGCGCTGGGAACACATCCAGCGGGTCTACGAGATGTGCGAGCGTAACGTGTCCGAGACGGCGCGCCGGCTCAACATGCATCGCCGCACGCTGCAGCGCATCCTCGCCAAGCGCGCGCCGAAATAATCAGCCGCCATCGCTCCCGGCATCGTCGAACGTCTTGCCGGTCGCCCATTCCGCCAACATCAGGCGCTGGGCGGCGGCGCGCGAGAAGTTCAGCGTCATCGCCTTGCGGGTGGCGGGCGGCAGTCTGTGTTCCGGTGCGTCACGTAGTAGATGCCCGCCATAACCGTCCGAGAGGAAAAGGCCGCAATCCTCCGGGAAGATGTCGAGAGGCACGTCCTTGTGCGTCGCGAAAAACAGGCGGTCGCAGAAGTACCGGTATTCCGGCCACTTGCGGTCAACGCGAAAATCCTCGATCGACGTCTTGATCTCGACGATCCAGATCTCGCCCTTTTCAGAAATGGTCACCAGGTCGGCGCGCCTTCCGCTCGACAGCACGAGTTCCGGCAATATCGCATGTCGCATGTCGTGGAGCAGAATCTGGACGCCCTTGCGGACCAGCATGGCGCGAGCCGACTGGCGGCCATCTATTAACGGATTATTACTGGCAAGGTTGAGTATAGTCATAGAATCCCGAAAAACCGCTTCCATGATGTTGCAAAAACGCCATGGCTTTTTTCAATCATGCGCCGGCTCTGTTTTGATGCGCTGCAGCGCTTGCCAAGCGTAGTCTAATCGAAAATAACCCGTCATCAAAGGTGGGCCAAAGGCCCGTCTAAATCGATTCGTTTATCCAAGAGATCTCCATGCGCTTTCGCACTAGCATGCTCGCACTCGGCTTGTTGGCAACTGCCGCCTTGGCCGGTTGCGCCTCCACGATTCCCGGCGGCGGCACCCAGGTGGCCACGGCCTCCTACACCGAACAGATCTTTACCGACTCCTACGGTTCGGTGAGAGACGCCGGCTATACGCTTCCGGCAATCCCGATCAACAAGGTGGACAAGCAGTACGTCCGCCAGATCGTCAGCTATCAGACCAGCGAAAAGCCGGGCACGATCGTCGTCAACACGCGTGAACGCCATCTCTACTACATCATGCCGAACGGCAAGGCGATGCGCTACGGCATCGGCGTCGGCAAGCAGGGTTTTGCCTGGTCCGGCACGGCCTATGTCGCCTGGAAGCAGGAATGGCCGACCTGGCACCCGCCGAAGGAAATGGCCGGCCGTCGTCCGGACGTTGCAAAATACGTCGAAGACGGCATGGGCCCCGGCCTCAGCAACCCGCTCGGCGCCCGCGCCATGTACCTGTTCAACGAAAAGGGCCAGGATACGCTCTTCCGTCTGCACGGCACGCCGGAATGGAACTCGATCGGCACCGCGGCTTCGTCTGGCTGCATCCGCCTGATCAACCAGGATGTCATCGACCTTTACAGCCGCGTCCGTCCGGGCCGCGAAACCAAGGTCGTGGTGATCCAGTAATCACTAAATTCGACGAGAATACGAAAAGGCCGCCGAGAGATGTCTCCGGCGGCCTTTTTCTTTGTCCAGCTCTCTGCTCTCCGGTCAGCCGGCGAGCTTTGCTTTCAGCTCGAGCCGGCGGCGGTGCAGGACCGGCTCGGTATAACCGTTCGGCTGCTCGCGGCCCTTGAGCACGAGTTCAAGCGCGGCCTGGAAGGCGACGGAACCGTCGAAATCCCTGGCCATCGGTGTGTAGAGCGGGTCTCCGGCATTCTGGCCGTCGACGACGCCGGCCATGCGTTTCATCGTCTCGACGATCTGTTCCTCGCTGACCAGCTTGTGATGGAGCCAGTTCGCCACGTGCTGGGCCGAGATGCGCAGCGTCGCGCGGTCTTCCATCAGGCCGACATTGTTGATGTCCGGCACCTTCGAGCAACCGACGCCCTGATCGATCCAGCGGACGACATAGCCGAGAATCCCTTGCGCATTATTGTCGAGCTCGCGCTGGATTTCCTCCGCGGTCCAGTTCGGCCGAACGGCGACCGGCACGGAGAGGATATCCGACAGTTTGGCGCGGGGGCGGCTCTTCAGGCCGGCCTGAACGGCGGTAACGTCGACCTTGTGATAGTGGGTGGCATGCAGCGTGGCTGCGGTCGGCGACGGAACCCAGGCGGTGTTGGCGCCGGCTTTCGGGTGGGCGATCTTCTGCTCCAGCATCGCCGCCATCAAGTCCGGCATGGCCCACATGCCCTTGCCGATCTGCGCATGGCCGGACAGGCCGCATTCGAGGCCGATATCGACATTCCAGTTCTCGTAGGCCGCGATCCACGCCGCCTGTTTCATGTCGCCCTTGCGGATCATCGGGCCTGCTTCCATCGAGGTGTGGATCTCGTCGCCGGTACGGTCGAGGAAGCCGGTATTGATGAACACGACGCGCTCGCGCGCCTCTCGGATGCAGGCCTTGAGGTTGATGGTGGTGCGGCGCTCCTCGTCCATGATGCCCATTTTCATGGAATTGGTGGGAAGACCGAGCGCCTGTTCGACACGGGCAAAGATCTCGCAGGCGAAGGCAACTTCTTCCGGCCCGTGCATCTTCGGCTTCACCACATACATGGAGCCGGCCCGCGAGTTCTGGCGCCGACCGTTGGGGCCGATATCGTTGATGGCGATCAGCGCCGTCACCATGGCGTCCATGATGCCTTCCGGCACCTCCCTGCCCTCGCTATCCAACACTCCCGGATTGGTCATCAGGTGACCGACATTGCGGATCAGCATCAGCGAGCGGCGCTTCACGGTGATCTCGCCGCCCGCAGGCGACTTGAAGGTGGTGTCCGGATTGAGCTTGCGGATGAAGGACTTGCCGCCCTTGGCCACCTCCTCCTGAAGGTCGCCGTTCATCAGGCCGAGCCAGTTGCGGTAGACGACGACCTTGTCCTCGGCATCGACGGCGGCGATCGAATCCTCGCAATCCATGATGGCGGTCAGTGCCGATTCCAGCCAGACATCGGAAATCTTGGCCGGATCATCCCTGCCGATCGCCGTCGTGGCGTCGATCAGGATCTCGATGTGCAGGCCGTTCTTCGTCAACAGCAGATGGGTTGGCTCGGCGGGTTCGCCGAGATAGCCGGCAAACTGCGCCGGATCGGTAAGGTTGACCGTCTTGCCATCCTGGGCTGCCGCCGCAAGCGTTCCGCCCGTCACGACAAACGAGGTGACGTCCGTCCAGCTTGCGCCGGAAAGCGGCACCGACTGATCGAGAAAATCCCGCGCCCAGGCGATGACCTTGGCGCCGCGGACCGGGTTGTAGCCCTTGTCCTTTTCGGCGCCGTCGGTTTCGGGAATAGCGTCGGTTCCATAGAGCGCATCGTAGAGCGAACCCCAGCGGGTATTGGCGGCATTCAGCGCATAACGGGCATTCATGACCGGTACGACCAGCTGCGGACCGGCGATTTCGGCGATTTCCGGATCGACCTTGTCGGTCGAAACCGTAAAGTCCGGCCCTTCCGGCAGCAGGTAGCCGATGTCGCGCAGGAAGGCTTCGTAAACTGCCAGATCGCTGGGGGCGCCGTTCTTGCGGTACCAGTCGTCGAGCTTGGCCTGGAAGGCATCGCGCTTGGTGAGAAGTTCGCGGTTCTTCGGCGCCAGATCGTGGACGATCTTCGAAAACTCGGAGAAGAAGCGGCCGGCATCGACACCGGTGCCCGGCAGCACTTCCTTCACCAGGAAGTCGTGGAGCTTCTCGTCGATTGCGAGACCATTTTTTTCGATACGGGCCATCGGTTCCTCCGAATTTTTCATGCCGCGACTGTCTTTGTTAGCGAGCGAAATTGCAATTGCACAAATATTGAATGACTTATGCCATGTTGGAAATAATCCCTGCCGATCGCGTTACTTCCGGGCTCTCTCCGGCGAATGCCGCTCCCAATAAGGCATTGGCCCATAGAGGTCCGCCAGATACTCGATGAACGCCCGGACCTTGGAGGGAAGATGCTGCCGGCTGGGATAGACCGCCGAGACCGAGACATTTTTTGAGCCTTCATATCCGGGCATTACACTCACCAAACGCCCGTCCTGGAGTTCGTTGCCGATGTCCCAGGTGGATCTCAGCGCGATGCCGAGGCCGGCGATTACCGCTTCGCGGATGACTTCGCTCGAATTTGTACTCAGCCTTCCAGCCGGTCGGTAAATCAGCGGGCCTTTAGGGCCTTCCAATCTCCAGGGTTCGCCATTATGGGCCGTCAGACAGTGATGGTTGGCCAGTTCCTCAATGCTTGTCGGGACGCCGTGCCGTTCGATGTAGGAGGGAGAGGCGCAGAGAATGCGCCGGACCTGCACAAGCTTGCGGGCGACAAGGCTCGAATCTTTCAGCTCGGATATGCGGATCGCCACGTCAAAACCCTGGGCGATGATATCCGTGAACTCGTCCGACAACATCAGGTCGATCGACAGAAGCGGGTTTGCCTGCATGAATGCCGGCAGATGAGGCGCGATATGCATTCGCCCGAACGAGGTCGGCGCGGAGATCCGCAGGTTGCCGGCGATCTCCGTCGACCGACCGGAGACAAACTGCTCGGCATCCTCGATCTCGGTCAGGACGTTGGCGATCCTGTCGTAAAAACCCTTGCCTGCGTCGGTCATCCCGACTTGGCGGGTGGTCCGCTGCAGGAGACGCGTCCCCAGCTGCTCCTCAAGCCGCTTGATACGCTTCGAAACCACTGCCGGGGAAATGCCAAGGCTCTTTGCAGCCGCCGACATGTTTCCGGTGGCCGCCACTTTGACGAAGATTTCCAGATCGGCGAGATTGGTGATCACTGCAATTTTTCCCGGCTGGAATAAATGCCGGCCAACTTACGCCCTTTTGAATAGAGCTTAAAGGTCGTACACGCCCAGCGTCGAGGAGCATGGGCCGACTAAGCCACCTGGAAAACTGCTATCCTCGGCCGGCCGACAGCCACGGCAGTAATCCGCGCCTCGATGAGCTTTCGCGAGCCCTCAATTTCCGGCGCATCCAGTTCTTCCGAGACGGTCACGGCGGCGTCCTTGGCACCATCCGCACTCGCCTGCGCCAGAGCGGCTGTGATTGCACGTTCGCGGGCCATCGCCACCGCCTGCGTTTCGCCGGCGACCGAGAGCCGCTCGCCTGCTCCAGAGAGGATGAAGCGGCCCTCTTCCGGGGAAGTGACAACAATGGTGACGCTGGCACGGACCTGGCCGACCACCGCCCCAACGGCGTTTGCGACATCGGCATCGGCCGGAATGACCGACTGCGCGCCCAGCATATCCGCGACCGCCGGATAATAGACGGGTGCCGAAGCGCCGAGCCCGATCAGCGGACGATCCAGCGAGACGGAGAACCGCGCGATACCGGGAACCCGTCTCAGAGCCCGATCCACGGCAAGCGAAACCGCAGGATCGATGGCCTCGGCGCCATCTTCGGCGAGGCAGGCTGCGAGCACCGCTTCGGCCGACTGGCGCGTCAGCCGGCTCACGATCTTCTCGGCCAAGTCTTCCGGGGAAGCGGCGATCCCGCGTCCTGCGCCATCCTTGCGCCGGGCGGCAAGTTCCAACCCAAGCCTTGCAGCCTCTCCGTGCCATTGGTTCTGGCGGCCAAGCACGTGCAGGGCATCGGACGGGGTGATGCCGCAGAGATGCACCAGCCCTCTCGCAACCAGCCGGTCGAGAACCGCCCTTTGCGAGTTCATGGTCAGAAGATCGTTGAGCGAAACCGGCGCAACGCCGATGCGGGCAAAAAGCGCCTGTTCCGGCTGCTGCAGGCCTTGGGCCATCATATCCGGCACGCCGGTTCGCACCGCAAAGCGCCCGTCGTGCCGTCCGGCATGGCTGGCACGCAGCTGCTTTTCCAGCGTCGACAGGATGATCTCTCCATGCGCCATCGCGGCAAGGCTGAGCGGCAGAAGCCGGCGCGGACCGAGCGTGAGCCGGACTTCGAGGCCGCGGTCGTCGATATGGACTTCGGAATCGCCGCCGAGCCCGTAGGTGCGCAGCGCCACGGCCTCCACCATGGTGCGATGACCGCCGACGACGGCGCCTTCTTCCGCCAACTTCGGCCGCCCCCCATCGAGAACCGCAACATCCGTGGTCGTGCCGCCGATATCGGAAACGACCGCCTGATCGAGCCCAGTGAGAAAATGCGCACCGACGAGGCTTGCCGCGGGGCCGGAGAGGATGGTCTCGATCGGTCTCAGCCGAGCCTCGGCGGCCGAGATCAGCGCACCATCGCCGCGCACCACCATCATCGGCGCCGTGATGCCGCGCGCGGTCAGAAAGCCCTCGCAGGAGCCGACCAGCCGGTCGATGATCGACACCAGCCGGGCGTTCAGAAGCGTGGTCAGCGCACGGCGGGGACCGCCGAGTTTCGACGAAAGCTCGTGGCTGCAGGTGACGGGCGGATGCGAAAGCGCGCGAATGCGGTCCCTCACCCGGATTTCATGAGCCGGATTCCGGACAGCGAAATAACCAGCGACAGCAAAGGAAGACACCGTTCCGCCAAGCGCGGGCATGGCCGCCTCCAGAGCCCCCATGTCGAGCGGCGTTTCGTTGCCGTGCACGTCATGGCCTCCGGGCAGGAAGATCACCGGGTCATTTCCTAGCGCCTCCGCAAGTCCGCCGCGGGTCAGATCCTCCGCGGCAAAGCCGATCATGATCAGGGCGGCCCGGCCGCCCTGCCCCTCGACCAGCGCATTGGTGGCAAGCGTGGTCGACAGCGAAACGAGGCCGATAGCCGAAGCGGAAACCGCGCTCTTTTCCAGTACCGAATCGACGGCGCCGGCAATGCCAACCGCCAGATCATGCCGGGTCGTCAGCGATTTCGCCTTGGCGATAACGCCTTCGCCATCGCGGAACAGCACCGCATCCGTATAGGTGCCGCCGGTATCGATTCCGAGAAGGAGAGGACCGGGAGGAAAGGAAGAGGCCACGCGAAAATCCTGAAGATCGGGTCTAGGGATCAATAGCGCATAGGCCGCCAAGATCAATTCACCAGCGGAGACCTCTGATGTCGCGGACTGACCCGCATCAGCAGACCATCGCGCGGCTGGGTGGTCAGCTTCTGGACCGGCCAGACTTTTGTTTCGGGCGTAACGTCGAAACGATAGCGAGCCATCAGCACTGCAAGCGCGATCACCGCTTCCTGCAGGGCGAAGGTGGCGCCGATGCAGGTGCGAGGCCCCGCACCGAAAGGCAGATACTGGAACCGGTTCAGCTTGCCGCGGTTCTCGGGCAGAAACCGCTCGGGCATGAAGGCCCGCGGCTTTTCCCAATAAAGTTCGTGGCGGTGCAGCGTCCAGGGCATGACCAGCACGGTCACGCCGGCGTCGATCCTGACCGTCTTGCCTTCCGGGCTCGTCCAGCTGTCGTCGCTGATCGCCTCGCGGTTGATCGAAGGCGCCGGCGGATAGAGCCGCAATGCCTCCTCGAACGCCGCCCGCACCCAGGGCATCAGTTCCAGCCATTCCACTGGATCGGCGCCGGTCGCCAGAACACGATCGATTTCTTCCTCCATGTTCTGCCGTACCGATGGCGATTCCGCGACGCAATAGAGCGTCCAGGCCAGCGCCCGTGCCGTGGTCTCGTGCCCCGCGCCGATGAAGGTGAGGATATTGTCCTCGATCTCGCCCATCGTCAGCCCGTCCGGACCGGCAAGCTGAAGCAGCAGCGTCAGGAAATCCTGCGGCACGTCGCCCGGATGGTTGCGCATCCGCTCCTGCCGCATAAGCATCGTTTCTGCGACCACGCGCCGGAACTTGTCGAGGATCCGCCTGCCGCCGATGCGGGTGACGCGTGGCACCCACGGCGGCGCACGTAGCATATCCATCGGGTCGATCCGGCCCATGCGATGCAGAAGCTGATCGACATCGTCGGCAACGGTCTGCTTGTTCCCGGCGATCTCGCCGGAAAACAGGGTTTCGGCGAGGATGGCATAGGTCAGTTCCGTCATGTCGACGGAAATATCCCGGACCGAGCCCTCGGCGCCGGCCTCGTCATATTTCCTTGAGAACTCCTCGGTCTGGCTCAGCATCTGGCCGGCAAAACCGCGGGAATGCTTTGGCGTGAAAACCGGTGCCATTGCCTTGCGGCAGCGTTTCCAGACCTCGCCTTCCGCCGTCAGCAGGCCGTCCCGGAGGATCGGGCGAAGGACGAGCTGGCGGATTTCCGACATCTCGTAGTTGCTGACATTGTCCACCAGGACATGCCGGATAAGCCCGGGATGATTGACGATCAGCGTCCGTTCCTTGAAGAACTTCGTCTCGAACCAGGGCAGCGTGTAGGAAACCTTGCCCCAGAGCTCCAGCGGATTGCGCAGCGCAGTCCAGATGACCTCGATCGGGTTCAGCAACCGATCTCGAAGCGGAGGTGCCGGCGGAACGAAGGGTTCGGGGCGGATGTCCACGGACAGCCCTCCTCAGGGGTTTCCTATGGAGGGAATATCAGCCGTCAGAGGAGAGATTTCAACTCGGCGAGCTTGTCGTTGACCAGCCAGCCATAATAATTCTCCTCCGGCAGGCCGCCGCGGGCAGCCAAGGCCGCGGCGCGCTGCGTCGAACCGCCAGTATTGTAGAGCGTCGCGGTGATGCCGGGATTGCGTGAGATATCCATGCCGGCGATCGTCTTGTAGTCGTCGATGGAGCGGCGGATGCTGGCTGCCATATAGGCGAGCGACTTGTCCGGATCCATGATCGCATCATAGACCGCGGCCGCTTTATTCTCGTCGAGCTTCGGATAACCGGAGGTTCTGGCCACCATGTCCGAGAGCATCAGCGCCGTCAGCGGATTGACTTGGCCGAGGCCAAAAGTCTGGCCGGCATAGAACGGCTGGAAGAAGACCGCACTGAAGCGGTTGTCGGGAAACGACGTGCCGCCGACCGAACGGCCGCGAAAGCTCTTGTCCCAGACGCCTTCGCGGCAGGTCCAGAGCTTGTAGGAATCGGCGAAATCGCCGCATTTGCTGAATTCCGGCCGGTCGAGGAACTGCTGGATGCTCTCGTCGCCGTAGCCGAAACGGAAACTGTTGCCCGCATAGGCGGCGGCCTTGACGTAATAGGTCTGCAGCCGGTCGTAGGCATCGACATTGTAGGTGTGCTCGCCGACGATCGCGCCGATCATGTGGATCGGATCGATACCGTAATCGGCGGCCGTCGACCTGACCTTGGCGATCAGCTTCTTGTCGGAAGCCAGCAGGTCGCGGATCTTTTCGTATTTGTCATCGAAGGTTGTGCGGCCGGCCCGGGTCCGGCGCACCGAGGCGCCGGGAATCTTCGGCTGTTCCGCGTGACGATTTCCTTCGGGAACCATCGTGAGGCCGCCTGCGAACGCGGAAGAGGCCGCGGACGTGGCGACGACAAGGATCAATGCCAGAAGGATGCGTTTCAAGATTTGCGTGTCCCAGGACTTCGACTATGCCGATCTCCGGCACCGAATGCTAAAAGCCATTCCAGACCGACTCACTCAAGCGCCGGATATTTCCATGAAAACGCGCTTCCCTTACGCGAGGCGCAAGGACCGTGTCGAGACGCGGGCGTTCAAAATCCCGTCAGTGCCGGCAAATGAGCAGCCGGACGTTGCCCGGCTGCCACGATTGCCCGCTCAGAGAATGTAGCGCGACAGATCCGTGTCGGCCGCAAGATCGCCGACATGCTTCTTGACGTATTCCGCATCGATCGTGACGGCCGTGCCGCCCTGATCCGGGGCATTGAACGAGATTTCGTCGAGCACCCGCTCCATCACGGTCTGCAGCCGGCGAGCACCGATATTCTCGACCGAAGAATTGAGATGCACGGCGACATCCGCCAGCGCATCGATCGCGTCGGCTGTAAAATCGAGCGTCAGCTCTTCGGTTTCCATCAGTGCCTTGTACTGGCGGATGAGGCTTGCCTCGGTTTCCGTCAGGATACGGCGGAAATCCTCCTTGGTGAGCGGCCTCAGCTCGACCCGGATCGGCAGGCGGCCCTGGAGTTCCGGCAGAAGGTCGGAAGGCTTGGACACGTGGAAGGCACCCGAGGCGATGAACAGGATGTGGTCGGTCTTCACCGGTCCGTATTTGGTCGAGACAGTCGTGCCTTCGACCAGCGGCAGCAGGTCGCGCTGCACCCCTTCGCGGGACACGCCGGCGCCCATGCCGCCGTCGCGAGCGGCGATCTTGTCGATCTCGTCGAGGAAGACGATGCCGTCGTTTTCAACCGAGCGGACGGCCTCGCGCTGGATGACCTCGTTGTCGATCAGCTTGTCGGATTCGTCGCGGATCAGCTCGCCATAGGATTTCTTGACGGTGGTACGGACCTTCTTGGTGCGGCCGCCCATCGCCTTGCCGAACATTTCCGACAGGTTCAAGACGCCGATGTTGGCGCCCGGCATGCCGGGGATCTCGAAGCCGGGCATGCCGGCGCCGGTGTCAGTGACCTCGATGTCGATTTCCTTGTCGTCGAGCTCGCCGGCGCGCAGCTTCTTGCGGAAGCTTTCGCGGGTAGCGGGCGAGGATGTCGCGCCGACCAGCGCGTCCAGCACCCGTTCCTCGGCGCTCATATGGGCCTTCGCCTGCACGTCGGCGCGCATCTTGTCGCGCACCAGGCCGATGCCGATCTCGACGAGATCGCGGATGATCTGCTCGACATCGCGGCCGACATAACCGACTTCGGTGAATTTGGTCGCTTCGACCTTGATGAAGGGCGCGCCGGCGAGCTTCGCCAGGCGACGCGAGATCTCCGTCTTGCCGACGCCGGTCGGGCCGATCATCAGGATGTTCTTGGGCATCACTTCGTCGCGCAGGCTCTCGTCGAGCTGGTGACGGCGCCAGCGGTTGCGCAGCGCGATCGCCACCGCGCGCTTGGCGTCGTGCTGGCCGATGATGTGCCGATCCAGCTCGGAGACGATTTCCCGGGGTGAAAAGTTACTCATGTCAAATCCGTTTCTTCTGGTGCATCCAGCGCCATGAAATGGGCCGGACCGTAAATGGACGTCCTGGTGTCGACATAGCGGAAGCCGGCCTTTTCATAGGCGCGGATCGCCTGGGCGTTCTCCGGATCCGGATCGATGACGATCCTTTTCGCGCCGCTTTCGAAAAGTTCAGAGGTCAGCTGGCGGATGATCGCGCTGCCATGGCCGATGCCGACAAGCTCAGCATTGCCGATCGAGATGTCGATGCCAAGCGTGCCCTTCGGCTGATCCTGATAGGGATGATCCTCTTCGAGATGCGGGTCGTAATACTGGAGATAGGCGATCGGCCTGCCGTCCAGTTCCGCGATCATCGGCCGGGTCTCGACGCTCGTCATCGAATATTCGATGCTGGCCAGTTCCTCGTCGACATTCCCCCACCATTTCGCGATATGCGGCTCGGCGAGCCACTGCGCGAGCAGAGGAAAATCCTCTGCCGCGACATCACGGAACGAATAGCGGGGCGCGCCGTCAGTCATCGGCATCCAGCGTTTCGATGACCAGGTTGTGGTTGGTATAGACGCAGATATCGGCGGCGATATCGAGCGCTTTCCTGGCGATCTCTTCGGCCGACTTGTCCGTATCCATCATGGCGCGGGCAGCGGCATAGGCATAGTTGCCGCCCGACCCGATCGCGATCGTTCCGTGCTCTGGCTCCAGGACGTCGCCATTGCCGGTAATCGCCAGCGTCGTCGATTTGTCGGCGACCAGCATCATCGCTTCGAGATTGCGCAGGTACTTGTCCGTACGCCAGTCCTTGGCGAGCTCGACGGCGGCGCGCATGAGCTGGCCCGGATATTGTTCGAGCTTCTTTTCAAGCCGGTCGAGCAGCGTGAAGGCATCGGCGGTCGCGCCGGCGAAACCGGCGATCACTTCGCCCTTGCCGATGCGGCGCACCTTGCGGGCATTGCCCTTCATCACGGTCTGGCCAAGGCTCACCTGGCCGTCACCGGCCATGATGACCTTGCCGCCTTTCCGAACAGTAATAATGGTTGTCATAAGCCACCTGTTGGCCCGTCCTGCGGGCATTGGTTTCAGAGCATTCCGGCCCCGTTGGACATTTATGTAAGACGGTCCAGGGCGAATGCAATCTCATGACGCGATGCCGCCGCCACTGCCCTGCTTTTGCTGGATATTTGACGTAGTGCCTGATAAGGAGCGCAGATCGATCGCATGGAGCAGACCCAGATGGGTGAGACGACTACCGCACGCGTGGGCAACATCGTCCGCAAGACCAACGAAACCTCCGTTTCCGTTTCCGTCAATCTCGACGGCGCCGGCGCGGCCAGGATTTCCACGGGCGTCGGCTTTTTCGACCATATGCTGGACCAACTTTCGCGACATTCGCTGATCGACATGGACATCGAGGTTACCGGCGACCTACATATCGACGACCACCATACCGTGGAAGACACCGGTATCGCGATCGGCCAAGCGATCTCCAAGGCGCTCGGCGACCGTCGCGGCATCACCCGTTACGCCTCGCTCGACCTTGCCATGGACGAGACGATGACCAAGGCGGCCATCGACGTGTCCGGCCGGCCTTTCCTGGTCTGGAACGTCGCGTTCAGCGCGCCGAAGATCGGCACGTTCGACACGGAACTGGTGCGGGAATTTTTTCAGGCGCTTGCCCAGAATGCCGGCATCACGCTGCATGTCCTGAACCATTACGGCGCCAACAACCATCATATCGCCGAGACCTGCTTCAAAGCCGTGGCACGGACACTTCGCGCCGCCATTGAAATCGACCCGCGGCAGGCCAATCGCGTTCCTTCGACCAAGGGAATGCTGGTCTGACTGCTTGAGGAGACAATCCTTGAGAAGCTATCTCGTTCTGACACCGCCCAATGACCCGCGAAGCGGACCCGACAGGGATTTCCAGTCGACCCTCGTTCTGCGAGATGGGTTTTCCTGGCTGGCGCTGTTGTTTCCGTGGATATGGCTGTTCTGGCATAGGCTGTGGATTGCCGGGATCGTGGTTCTGCTGGTCCAGATCGGCAGCGGCATCCTGATGCAGGTTCCTGGCTTCTGGACCGCCGGCCTGCTGCTTGGTTTCGCCACCAGCCTGCTCACGGCACTCGAGGGCCGACATTATCGCTCCGAAGCTCTGATCCGTCGCGGCTGGACACTGGAAACGGTGATCTCCGCCCACGATCTGCGCACCGCCGAGGAAATCTATTTCTCCGCCCTGCCGCAGCCGGAAAGACAACCAATGCCGGTCTCGGCCGAGTGGGCGAAACAGGCAAAGCCGCCCGCCGCCGGATGGCAGGCCCCACACATGGGCCTTTTCGAACATGGAGGACGCTGATGCGCGTCGCAATCATCGACTACGGGTCCGGCAATTTGCGTTCCGCGACCAAGGCCTTTGAGCGGGCCGCCCGGGAAGCCGGCATCGACGCGGTCATCGACCTGACCGACAAGGCCGAGGCCGTCGCCAGCGCCGACCGTATCGTGCTGCCGGGCGTCGGCGCCTATGCGGACTGCAGCGCCGGCCTCGCCGCCGTGCCGGGCATGCGGGAAGCCATCCTCGACGTCGTCGAACACAAGGGCCGCCCTTTCCTCGGCATCTGCGTCGGCATGCAGCTGATGTCGTCGCGGGGGCTTGAAAAGACGACCACCGACGGATTCGGCTGGATCGAGGGCGACGTCGTCGGGATGACCCCGAGCGATCCCAACCTCAAGATCCCGCAGATCGGCTGGAACACGCTCGATATCCATCACTCCCACCCGCTGTTCGATGGCATCCCGACCGGGTCGGACGGCCTGCACGCCTATTTCGTGCATTCCTACCATCTGGCGGCCAAGCACCGCAGCGACGTGATCGCAACCACCGAGTACGGCGGTTCGATGACCGCGTTCGTCGGCCGCGACAATGTGGCGGGTTCTCAGTTTCACCCTGAGAAAAGCCAGACACTAGGGCTCGCCCTCATCTCCAATTTCCTGCGCTGGAAGCCCTGAGCTCGCGCGAACTCTCAAGGACCGAAGACATGATCCTCTTTCCTGCAATCGACCTGAAGGACGGCCAGTGCGTGCGCCTCAAGCTCGGCGACATGGACCAGGCCACCGTCTACAATCCCGATCCCGCAGCCCAGGCCAAGGCCTTTGAGGACCAGGGGTTCGAGTGGCTGCATGTGGTCGACCTGAATGGCGCCTTCGCGGGGACGAGCGTCAACGGCGCTGCCGTTGACGCGATCCTGAAGGCCACGAAGAACCCGGTGCAGCTCGGCGGCGGCATCCGCACGCTCGACCATATCGAAAACTGGCTGTCGCGGGGGCTTGCCCGCGTCATCCTCGGCACCGTCGCCGTGCGCGATCCGGCGCTGGTCATCGAGGCCTGCAAGCAGTTTCCCGGCAAGGTCGCGGTCGGCATCGACGCCAAGGGCGGCAAGGTCGCCGTCGAAGGCTGGGCGGAAGCGTCCGAGCTTGGGGTGATCGAGCTGGCCAAGAAATTCGAAGGCGCCGGCGTTTCGGCGATCATCTATACTGACATCGACCGCGACGGCATTCTGGCCGGTATCAACTGGGCCTCGACGCTGGAACTCGCCGATGCCGTTTCCATTCCGGTGATCGCATCAGGCGGGCTTGCCTCGCTCGACGACATCAGCCGCATGCTGGAGCCGGATGCGGCCCGGCTCGAAGGCGCCATTTCCGGCCGCGCGCTGTATGACGGCCGCATCGATCCCCACGAAGCGCTGGCCCTGATCCGCTCCAGACAAGGACGTGCCGCATGACCCTCAAAGCCCGCGTCATCCCCTGCCTGGACGTCAAGGACGGCCGCGTCGTGAAAGGCGTCAACTTCGTCGATCTCATCGACGCCGGCGATCCCGTCGAGGCCGCGAAAGCCTACGACGCTGCTGGTGCCGACGAGCTCTGCTTCCTCGACATCACCGCCTCCTCCGACAATCGCGAGACGATTTTCGACGTCGTCGCCCGTACCGCCGATCATTGCTTCATGCCGCTCACCGTCGGCGGCGGTGTGCGCGCCGTTGGCGACATCCGCAAGCTGCTGCTGGCCGGTGCCGACAAAGTCTCGATTAACTCGGCAGCGGTCAACAATCCGGACTTCGTGGCTGAGGCCGCCGACAAGTTCGGCAACCAGTGCATTGTGGTGTCGATCGACGCCAAGCGGCGGCGCAGCCAGGCGATCGGTGGCGACAATCTCAGCGCCTGGGAGATTTACACCCATGGCGGCCGCAACGCGACCGGCATCGATGCCGTCGAGTTCGCCGTCAAGATGGTCGAGCGCGGCGCCGGCGAGCTGCTCGTCACCTCCATGGACCGGGACGGCACCAAGAGCGGCTACGATCTGGAGCTGACGCGGATGATCGCCGACAGCGTCCGGGCACCGGTCATCGCGTCGGGCGGAGTCGGAAACCTGGACGACATGGTCGCCGGCATCAAGCAGGGCCACGCAACGGCAGTGCTGGCCGCGTCGATTTTCCACTTCGGGACCTATACGGTCGGTCAGGCAAAGCACTATATGGCTGAGCACGGCATTGCCATGCGGCTCGACTGAGCCATCGGGAAGAATGTTATGAGTGAATTTTCCCTGATCGATCTCGAAAAGATCGTCGCCGAGCGGGCCAAGGCTTCGCCGGACGAATCCTGGACGGCCAAGCTTTTTGCCGCCGGCCAGGAAAAGGCCGCCAAGAAGCTTGGCGAGGAAGCGGTCGAAACGGTGATCGCTGCCATCAAGCAGGATAGGAACAATCTCACCGCAGAGAGCGCCGATCTCCTCTATCATCTTTTAGTTGTCTTGAATATTGCAGCGGTGCCGTTGCAGGATGTGCTCGACGAACTCCAGCGAAGGACCGGCCAGTCGGGCCTTCAAGAAAAGGCAAGCCGGCCGACATCATGAACATCGTTTCCCAGCCCGCCGAGACGCCTGAGCTCGAAACCGGCTCGAATGCGGAATATTATTCGCCCTATCACCGCTTCAGTGCGGAGGAATGGGCGAAGTTCCGCGCAGACACGCCCCTGACGCTCACCGCGGACGAGGTGCAGAGGCTGCGTTCGCTGGACGACCCGATCGATCTCGATGAAGTCAGGCGCATCTATCTATCGCTGTCGCGCCTGCTGTCGACGCATGTGGAGGCGACGCAACGCCTCTTCCAGCAGCGAAACCGTTTCCTGAGCCTTTCCGACATCACCAAGACACCGTTCATCATCGGCATTGCCGGGTCGGTCGCGGTCGGCAAATCGACCACCGCACGTATCCTGAAGGAACTGCTCGCCCGCTGGCCGTCGAGCCCGAAAGTGGACCTCATCACCACCGACGGTTTCCTCTATCCGAACGCGGTGCTGAGCCGGGAAAACCTGATGGAGCGCAAGGGATTTCCGGAGAGCTACGATATCGGCACCATCCTGCGGTTCCTGTCGGCGATCAAGGCCGGCGAACCGAACGTCAAGGCGCCGCGTTACTCGCATCTCACCTACGACGTCCTCCCTGACGAATACACGCTGGTCGACCGGCCGGACATCCTGATCTTCGAAGGCATCAACGTCCTCCAGTCGCGGGCGCTGCCGGCCGACGGCAAGATCGTGCCGATTGTCTCGGACTTCTTCGACTTCTCGATCTATATCGATGCCGACGAAGAGCAGATCCACAACTGGTACGTCCAGCGCTTCATGAAGCTGCGCCAGACCGCCTTCCGCGATCCGACCTCGTTCTTCAAGAAATACGCGGCAATCGATGCGGATGCGGCCCGCGCCGTTGCCGAAGGATTGTGGGAAAACATCAACCTGAAGAACCTGCGCCAGAACATTCTGCCGACCAGGCCCCGGGCGGACCTCATCCTGCGCAAGGGTCGCAATCATCTGGTCGAAACAGTCGAACTGCGGAAACTGTAGGCGATCGATCGTCGGCTATTGAATTAAATCGTCAGCTGTTCACGCGGCGGAGCGTCAGGTTGATGCGCCCGCCGTTCTTCAGCAGCGTCGACGTACCCGGATAGATGCGATCGACGCCGTGGAAGGCGAGACGCCCCTCTCCGCCCAGCACGACGACATCTCCACTCGCCAGCCGGAAAGAGCCGGTCTGGTCCTTCCGGTTGCGGCCACCGACCCGGAACAGGCAGCTGTTGCCCAGCGAGACGGAGAGAACAGGGGCGGACAGATCCTTCTCGTCCCGGTCCTGATGCAGGCCCATCTTGGCATCGTCGGAATAGAAGTTGATCAGGCAGGCTTCCGGCGGTTTTGGATGATCGCCGAGTTTTTCCCAGAGATCGAGCAGCTCCCGTGGCATCGCGGGCCACGGCTTTTTCGTGACCGGGTGAAAGGACTGGTAGCGATACCCTTGGTCCTTGTCCGTTACCCAGCCGAGCGGGCCGCAATTGGTCATGCGCACCGACATGGGTTTGCCGGTGCCGGGCATTTCGGGCGTGTAGAGCGGCGCCTCGGCCACGACGTCTCGTATCAGTTCGACCAGATGCTCCTGTGCCGGTCGATCCAGATAGTCGGGAAGGTGCCTGATGCCATTCGCAAGCGTCGCCAAAGATCAGTCTCCGCTGTTAGTCGCCGCTTGGCCGGCCGCGCATCTTCTTGACGTCCGAGCGGCCGGATTTTTCCTTCAGCCGCCGCTCCACCGAACCCTTGGTCGGCTTGGTCTTCTTGCGCGGCGGCGGCGGCGGTTCGGCGGCCTTGAGGATCAGTTCCTTCAGCCGCTCGCGTGCGTCTTCCCGGTTGCGCTCCTGGCTGCGGAACCGGTTCGCCTCTATCATCAGCACGCCATCCTTCGACACCCGTTTTCCGGCGAGCTTGATGGCGTTTTCCTTCACCCGCTCCGGCAAGGACGGCGTGTTGACGATGTCATAGAAAAGCTGGACCGCCGTCGAGACCTTGTTGACGTTCTGGCCGCCCGGCCCGCCCGCCAGCACGAATTGTTCCGTCAGTTCCCATCCGGCGATGGTGATGCGGTTGTTGATGACAAGGGGATTGCTGGCCATGGGTCTCTGGTCTTTGTTCTTGGGCGCATGCCGTTGTCCGGAACCGGCACCCACGTTCGGGCGACATGCGGCAGGCCCGCATCTTTCCCACAAAGCCGGCAAAAAGAAAACCGCCGGCCCAAGGTGTTATCCCGGGCCGGCGGTTTCACGTGAATCCTTCAAAGATTACTCGGCGGCGGCAAGCATGACCGGAGCAGCGCTTCTCACCTTGCTGTCGACGTGGTCTTCGTACTGCCCGAAGTTCTGGATGAACATCGAGACGAGTTTCTTGGCATAGGCGTCGAACGCGGCGCCGTCCGCCCAGGTCGAGCGGGGATCGAGGATCGCATTGTCGACGCCTTCAACGGCGACCGGCACTGCGAAACCGAAATTCGGGTCGGTCCGGAACTCGGCGTTCTTGAGGCTGCCATCGAGCGCCGCACTCAGAAGAGCGCGTGTCGCCTTGATCGGCATGCGGCGGCCGACGCCGTAAGCGCCGCCGGTCCAGCCGGTGTTGACGAGCCAGCAATCGACCCCGTGGCGGGCGATCAGTTCCTTGAGCAGGTTGCCGTATTCGGCCGGGTGACGCGGCATGAACGGACCGCCGAAGCAGGTCGAGAACGTCGCTTCCGGCTCTGTGACACCCTTTTCCGTGCCGGCGACCTTGGCGGTGTAACCGGAGAGGAAGTGGTACATCGCCTGTTCCGGCGTCAGCTTGGCGATCGGCGGCATGACGCCGAAGGCATCGGCGGTCAGCATGATGATCGACTTCGGCTGCGGTGCCATGCCGGTCTTCGATGCATTCGGGATGAAATGCAGCGGGTAGGCGCTGCGGGTGTTCTCGGTCAGCGAATCGTCGTTGAAATCCGGAGCCCGGTTCTGGTCGAGCACGACGTTTTCGATCACGGTGCCGAAACGACGGGTCGCGGCATAGATTTCCGGCTCGGCTTCGGCCGAAAGGTTGATGGCCTTGGCATAGCAACCGCCTTCGAAATTGAAGACGCCGTTTTCACCCCAGCCATGCTCGTCGTCGCCGATGAGCGTGCGGTTCGGATCGGCCGACAGCGTGGTCTTGCCGGTGCCGGACAGGCCGAAGAACACCGCGGTATCGCCGTCCGGGCCGACATTGGCCGAGCAGTGCATCGGCATGACGCCTTGTTCCGGCAGGAAGTAGTTGAGCACGGAGAAGACCGACTTCTTGTTTTCGCCGGCATAGGAGGTGCCGCCGACCAGGATGAGGCCATTGGTGAAATCGCAGGCGATCACGGTCTCGGTGCGGCAGCCGTGGCGGGCGGGATCCGCCTTGAAGCTCGGCAGGTTGATGATCGTCAGCTTTTCTTCGAAGCTTTCGAGCGTGGCACGATCCGGACGGATCAGAAGATTGCGGATGAAGAGGGCGTGCCAGGCGAATTCGCTGACCACACGGGTCGGAAGCGCATATTCGGCATCGGCGCCGCCGACCAGATCCTGGACGAACAGCGTCTTGCCGGCCGCATGGGCGAGCATGTCCTGCTTAAGGAGTTCGAAGTGTTCAGGCTTCATGGGCTTGTTGTCGCTGCCCCACCAGACACGCTTCTCGGTGCCGGCATCGCGGACGATGAACTTGTCCTTGGGGGAGCGGCCGGTGTGCTGGCCGGTAACGGCGCGGAGGGCGCCGTCGATCGTCAGATCGGCTTCACCGCGGCGGATTGCTTCTTCGTAAAGTTCAACCTCGGACGAATTGTAATAAACACGCGATACACCGCCGAGACCGATCGCCGCTAAACCCTTGGACGGGTTGTGAAGTCCAAACTCCTCCATGCGCGCACTCCTTCAGCTTGCCGTGGGGACTGACGCGAAATTAATGACAGATTTCTAAAAGGGCAAGAGGCCCTTTGCAAATTCTTTAATAATATCAATTATTTAATCGATTTAAAAAATTTTATTCCTCTTTAAATCGGTTTAATAACTGTTTCAATCCGCATCCGCACTATCTTAAACTCCATTGCCAAAACGCACGATCGTCAGCGGCCCCTTTATCTTTGCCACAATTTGTTCCACCTTTATACTCAAGAAGCGCGTCGGCTGATGCCGCCTGGCTGGGGTGATTTCCAGGAGATGCGCATAGATGATGACGGAGATGGAGAGCATGCAGACAATCGCGCTCGTAGACGACGACCGCAATATCCTGACGTCGGTGTCGATTGCACTCGAGGCAGAAGGATACAAGGTCGAGACCTATACGGATGGTGCTTCCGCGCTCGACGGGCTGATCGCCCGCCCTCCGCAGTTGGCGATCTTCGATATCAAGATGCCGCGCATGGACGGCATGGAGCTTCTGCGCCGCCTGCGGCAGAAGTCCGACCTGCCGGTGATCTTCCTCACCTCCAAGGATGAAGAGATCGACGAACTGTTCGGGCTGAAGATGGGCGCCGATGACTTCATCACCAAGCCGTTCTCGCAGCGTCTTCTGGTGGAGCGCGTCAAGGCGATCCTGCGACGCGCCGGCAGCCGCGAGGCACAAGCCGCCGGCGGTGCCGGGGCCAAGATGGCAGCCGATCAGCAGGCGGCCCGCACCCTCGAACGCGGTCAGCTTGCCATGGATCAGGAGCGCCATACCTGCACCTGGAAGGGCGAGCCGGTGACGCTGACGGTGACCGAGTTCCTGATCCTGCATTCCCTGGCCCAGCGGCCCGGCGTCGTCAAAAGCCGCGATGCGCTGATGGACGCCGCCTATGACGAGCAGGTCTATGTGGACGATCGCACCATCGACAGCCACATCAAGCGGCTGCGCAAGAAGTTCAAGATGGTCGACAACGACTTCGATATGATCGAAACGCTTTATGGCGTGGGTTATCGATTCCGCGAGTCGGCTTGACCCTTGCGAAAGGTTAACTTGAGGCCACGGCCGGACCAGCGCTAAGCTGGCCCGGTGGAAGGACTGCAGTGGCAGATCAAACATTCGACAGCAATATCGCCCGAATGGAGAAGGCTGGGACACGCCGCGCGCCGCGGAAGTTCTGGTCGCGTCCCTTCACGCTCATTCGGCGGGTGTTCGGCCACGCGGTCTTTTCGAGCCTCACCCGCCGCATCCTGTTCTTCAATATCGCCGCGACGGTGGTGCTGGTCGCCGGCATTCTCTACCTCAACCAGTTCCGCGAGGGGCTGATCGACGCCCGCGTCGAGAGCCTGCTGACCCAGGGCGAGATCATCGCCGGCGCGATTTCCGCCTCAGCCTCGGTCGATACCAACTCGATCACCATCGACCCCCAGAAACTCCTCGAACTGCAGGCCGGCCAGAGCATTACGCCGGTGCCGAACGACGAGGACCTCGATTTTCCGATCGATCCCGAGCGCGTCGCGCCGGTTCTGAGGCGGCTGATCTCGCCGACCCGCACCCGCGCCCGGATTTTCGATGCCGACGCAAACCTGCTGCTCGATTCCCGCCATCTCTATTCGCGCGGACAGGTGCTGCGTTTCGACCTGCCGCCGGTGGAAAACGAAGCGCAGACCTGGAGCGAATGGTTTGCAGGCCTCATCAACCGCCTGCTGCAGCCGGGCAACCTGCCAGTCTACAAGGAAGCGCCGGGCGGCGACGGTTCGATCTATCCGGAGGTGATGAACGCGCTGACCGGCGTTCGGGGGGCGCTGGTGCGCGTCACTGACCGCGGCGAGCTGATCGTTTCCGTCGCCGTGCCGGTCCAGCGCTTCCGCGCCGTGCTCGGCGTGCTTCTTCTGTCGACCCAGGCCGGCGACATCGACAAGATCGTGCATGCGGAACGGCTGGCGATCATGCGCGTCTTCGGCGTCGCGACGCTGGTCAACATCCTCTTGTCGCTGCTGCTGTCGTCGACCATCGCCAATCCGCTCCGGCGGCTGGCGGCAGCCGCAATCCGCGTGCGGCGCGGCGCCAAGCAGCGCGAGGAAATCCCCGACTTCTCCTATCGCCAGGACGAAATCGGCAACCTTTCGATCGCGCTTCGCGAAATGACCAACGCGCTCTACGACCGCATCGATGCCATCGAGAGTTTCGCGGCCGATGTCAGCCACGAGCTCAAGAACCCGCTGACTTCGCTTCGCAGCGCCGTCGAGACCCTGCCGCTGGCGAAGTCGGAGGAGTCGAAGCAGCGCCTGACGGAAATCATCTTCCATGATGTGCGCCGCCTCGACCGCCTGATCAGCGACATTTCCGATGCTTCGCGGCTGGACGCCGAGCTTGCCCGCTCGGATTCGACGCCCGTCGACATGGAAAACCTGCTCGGCAATCTCGTCGATATTTCGAGGCAGATCCGCAGCGGCCGCAAGCCGGTGGAGATCAGTCTCACCGTGGACAACAAGGCCGGCAACCGGTCGGCCTTCCTGGTCAACGGCCATGATCTTCGCCTCGGGCAGATCATCACCAACCTCATCGAGAACGCCCGATCCTTCGTGCCTGAGAAGGGCGGCCGCATCACCATCCGGCTCTCCCACACCAGGGACCGCGTGATCGTGACGGTGGAGGACAACGGTCCCGGCATCCAGGCGGAGGATATCGACCGCATCTTCGAACGCTTTTATACGGACCGGCCCGACGGCGAGAGCTTCGGCCAGAATTCCGGCCTCGGCCTGTCTATCAGCCGGCAGATCGCCGAGGCCCATGGCGGCTCGCTGAAGGCGGAAAACGTGCACGACGCCAAGACGGATGCTGTGACCGGGGCGCGCTTCACGCTGTCGCTGCCGGGCGGCGAAGACCAATGAGCACGACGCCGGTCAATATCCATGCGACCGCGATCGTCATCGGCACCAAGGGCCTCCTCTTCACCGGCCCGTCCGGCAGCGGCAAATCCATGCTCGCCTTCACCTGTATTGCTGCGGCCCGGCGCCAGGGCACTTTTGCGGCCCTGCTGGCCGACGATCAGGTGCTCGTCTCACGCCACGGCGATCATCTGCTCGCCACCCGGCCGGAACCGATCGCCGGCCTCATCGAACTGCGCGGCAGCGGCATCGCCCATGTCGAAAGCCTCTCCGCGGCGGCGCTGGACCTTGCGGTCGAGATCATCTCCCTGCCCGAGGACGAAAGGCTTCCGCCGGAAAACGAACGCTTCCGGATCCCCGGTCTCGGCGACCTTCCGCTTGTCCGGATATGGCGCGGCGCAGCGGACCCTTTGGCGGTTCTGACGGCGTTCGCGTCCGATTTTCACGCCGAGATGCCGTTTTGATCATCCTGAAGCCTGATTTTTTAACTTGAACTTCGAGTCTACTTGGAGAAGATGGCATCCCACCGCTGGACCGCCTTATTGCAATGCGATATTGGCGCCGAGTTTCCATAGCAGGGGGCAGTTTTCATGATCGGACTAGTGCTTGTCACCCATGGCAAGCTGGCTGAGGAATTTCGTCATGCGGTGGAGCATGTCGTCGGGCCTCAGAAATTCATCGAAACCGTATCGATCGGTCCCGAGGACGACATGGATCAGCGGCGGCAGGATATCGTCGATGCCGTCACCAATGCCGATGAAGGCCATGGCGTCATCATCCTGACGGACATGTTCGGCGGCACGCCCTCCAATCTTTCCATTTCCGTCATGGAAAGCGGCAGGATCGAAGTCATTGCCGGCATGAATCTACCGATGCTGATCAAGCTTGCCGGCGTGCGCAGCGACAACAACATGGACAAGGCGCTCGCCGAAGCCTCCGAAGCCGGCCGCAAATACATCAATGTCGCAAGCCGCGTCCTCAGCGGCAAATGAGAACCCAGACCGGATGTCATCCCCCTCTTCCCGTGAATTCCTGATCGTCAACAAGCGTGGACTGCATGCGCGCGCCTCCGCCAAATTCGTGCAGATGGTGGAAACCTTCGATGCGCGGATTACCGTTTCCAAAGACGGAACGACCGTCGGCGGTACGTCGATCATGGGCCTGATGATGCTCGCCGCCAGCACGGGATGCTCGATCGAGGTCTCAGCCGAAGGCCATCAGGCCGAGGAAGCGTTGAACGCGCTGGAACAGCTCGTCGCCAACAAGTTCGGCGAAGAAGCCTGACGCGCCCGCGGCTTAACCTTTCACTGACATAAACATATAAAGACTTCTTTATATCCCGTTGCCAGCTTGCCGGAAGCCTGCTAAACCGCTGGCCAGTTTCCGCTTGGCCAAAGCGGGTCTTGCCACGTCCGGCGGTACCCCCACCGGAAAGGGCACCACCGAACATGGAGAGCTTTATGAGCACTGAGAAGGATTACGTCGTCGCGGATATCAATCTTGCCGCCTACGGCCGCAAGGAGCTCGACATCGCAGAGACCGAAATGCCGGGCCTGATGTCGTGCCGCGAAGAATTCGGCACCACCAAGCCGCTGAAGGGCGCCCGTATCTCCGGCTCGCTCCACATGACCATCCAGACGGCCGTTCTGATCGAGACACTTCAGCACCTCGGTGCAGAAATCCGCTGGGCGTCCTGCAACATCTTCTCGACCCAGGACCATGCTGCTGCGGCGATCGCTGCCGCCGGCATCCCGGTCTTCGCCGTCAAGGGCGAGTCCCTGACGGAATACTGGGATTACACCGACAAGATCTTCCAGTGGGCCGATGGCGGCCTCTCCAACATGATCCTCGATGACGGCGGCGACGCCACCATGTACATCCTGCTCGGCGCCCGCGCCGAAGCCGGCGAAGACGTTCTTTCGAACCCGACCTCGGAAGAAGAAGAAATTCTCATCGCGCAGATCAAGAAGCGCCTCAAGGCATCGCCGGGCTGGTTCACCAAGCAGCGCGACGCGATCAAGGGCGTTACCGAAGAAACCACGACGGGCGTGCACCGGCTCTACGAACTGTCCAAGAAGGGCCTCCTGCCCTTCCCGGCGATCAACGTCAACGATTCGGTCACCAAGTCGAAGTTCGACAACAAATACGGCTGCAAGGAATCGCTGGTCGACGGCATCCGCCGCGGCACCGACGTGATGATGGCCGGCAAAGTTGCCGTCGTCTGCGGTTACGGCGACGTCGGCAAGGGTTCGGCCGCTTCGCTCGCCGGCGCCGGCGCCCGCGTCAAGGTCACCGAAGTCGATCCGATCTGCGCCCTGCAGGCCGCCATGGATGGCTTTGAAGTCGTCGTCCTCGAAGACGTCGTCGACAGCGCCGACATCTTCATCACCACGACCGGCAACAAGGACGTCATCCGCATCGACCACATGCGTGCGATGAAGGACATGGCGATCGTCGGCAATATCGGCCACTTCGACAACGAGATCCAGGTCGCGGCACTCAAGAACCTCAAGTGGACGAACGTCAAGCCGCAGGTCGACATGATCGAGTTCCCGAAGGGCAACCGCATCATCCTTCTGTCGGAAGGCCGCCTGCTCAACCTCGGCAACGCCACCGGCCATCCGTCCTTCGTGATGTCGGCATCGTTCACCAACCAGACGCTGGCCCAGATCGAACTCTTCACCAAGCAGGGCGAGTACAAGAACGACGTCTACATCCTGCCGAAGCACCTCGACGAGAAGGTCGCCCGCCTGCATCTCGCCAAGCTCGGCGTGAAGCTGACGGAACTCTCCGACGAGCAGGCAGCCTATATCGGCGTCTCGCAGACGGGCCCGTTCAAGGCTGAACACTACCGGTACTAATCAATAGCCGGTCAATCCACAAGATATGGTAGCCGCGGCCTTGACAAAGGTCGCGGTTTCTTTTTTGGGCGCATCCCTTCCCGGCGATTCCCTAAGCAAGTATTGTTCTAGAACTTGATTCGCGCCTTCCCTGGAGCGTGATGCCGAAAGCCACCAGCGGTTTTCGGCCATCGTCACGTTCCCACCATGTGATTGGGAGCCGTCCGGCTACGGGCAAGGCGCGGAGTGGTATGTCTTGTCGATGAGCGGCAATTGGACGGAGACAGACCGGATATGTCGGTAAAAAAAATGAGCTCGTCAGAACGGGCCGATCCCCTTTGCGGCGGAGCGGACGCTCCGGCTTTGCGTTTCGTTTCGGGGACACCGGACGATAATGCGACCGTTGGAAGACTTCGCCGCTTGGCGCTATTCGGCAGCGCTTTCCTTTCGGGCACCGCCCTTTCAGGGCTCGCGACCGCAGCGCTTGCGCAGCAGTCAGGCGATTCAGCCGTCCGCCTGTTTTCCTCGACGGAAGTCATCGTTTCATCGCTGGTGATGGGCGCGCTTGGTGCCGCCCTGTTTTCCGCCATCTGGCTGGTGCGTCAGCGCGGCAACATGGAAGCCGAAACCCAGGAAATGCGCAGCGCCCTTTCCGATGCGCAGCAGCGGATTTCCAAGTTCGAAGCCCTGATCGCCGACAAGAACCGCCGGATCGTCGTGTGGGAAAGCGGTTCCTCGAAGCCTGAATTCCTCGGCCAGCTGCCGGTGGAAACCGGCGCACCGCAGCAGGACCGCGAATTTCTCGCCTTCGGCCGCTGGATGCGCGGCAGTTCGGCCAGCGAACTGGAAAAATCCGTCGAACTGCTGCGGGTCGAAGCCCGCTCCTTCGACATGGTCGTCGAGACCAACCGCGACGAGATTCTGGAAGTGCAGGGCCGCGTTTCAGGCGGCAAGGCCTTCGTCCGCTTCATCGCACTCAACAACCTGCGCGCCGAACTGGCCGAGCTCAAGATCGAGCGCGAGCGGCTGACGAACTCGATCATGATGTTCCATTCGCTGCTCGACGCCATCGAGCACCCGGTCTGGCGCCGCGATTCGCAGGGCAGGCTCACCTGGGTGAACCACGCCTATGGCGATGCCGTGGAGGCTCCGACGCCTGCGCAAGCCCTTGAGGACGGCCGCGAATTTCTGGGCTCGATCGCACGCGAAAAGATCAGGTCGGCGGCAACCTCCACCTCGCCTTTCCATGACCGGATATCCACGGTCGTGCACGGAAACCGGACAATGTTCGACGTCGTCGACGTCGTCATACCCGGCGGTTCGGCAGGCTTGGCGGTCGACGTTTCCGAGGTGGAAGCCGTGCGCGAGGAACTGAAGCGGACGCTGAAGAGCCACGCCGAAACGCTCGACCATCTGGCAACGCCTGTCGCCATCTTCGACGGCGAGCGCCGGCTGCAGTTCTACAACCAGGCTTTCGTGCAGCTCTGGGGGTTCACCCTGCCCTTCCTCGATTCCAGGCCGGACAATAGCGAGCTGCTCGATAAATTGCGCAGCGAAGGCAAGCTGCCGGAGCAGCTCAGCTGGCGGAGCTGGAAGGACGCGGCCTTGTCCGTCTATCAATCTCCCAACACCCAGACCGACCTCTGGCACCTGCCGAACGGCCAGACACTGCGCGTAATCGCCACCGCCCACCCGCAGGGCGGCGCCACCTGGGTGTTCGAGAACCTTACCGAACAGGTGGATCTCGAGACCCGTTACAACACGCTGGTCCAGGTCCAGGGCGAAACGATCGACCATCTGTCCGAAGGCGTCGCCGTCTTCGGCCCGGACGGGCGCATCCGCCTGTCCAACCCCGCCTTCCGGGCGCTCTGGGGCATCACCGCCGAGGAATCCAAGCCGGGCACGCATATCAAGGCGATCGAGACCGCCTGCGCGCCGTCCTACGACAAGCAGGATGGCTGGCGCCGCTTCGGCCAGATGCTGACCAATTTCGACGACGAGCGCCCCTCGCTGCAGGGCACGTTCGAACTCTATTCCGGCCTGATCCTCGACTATGCCGTGACGCCGCTGCCGAACGCCCAGACGATGCTCACCTTCGTCGACATGACGGCGAGCGCCAGGGCGGAACGGGCGCTCAAGGAAAAGAACGAGGCGCTGCAGAAGGCCGACGAGCTCAAAAACGATTTCGTCCAGCACGTCTCCTACGAACTGCGTTCGCCGCTGACCAATATCATCGGTTTCACCGATCTCCTGAAGACGCCCGGCATCGGCCCGTTGAACGAGCGGCAGTCGGAATATATCGATCATATCTCGACGTCATCGTCGGTTCTCCTGACGATCGTCAACGACATCCTCGATCTGGCGACCGTCGATGCCGGGATCATGCAGCTCAACTATTCTGAAATGGCGATCGACGACCTGCTCGACGACGTGGCCATGCAGATCGCCGACCGGCTGCACGAAAACGGCGTGACGCTGGCGATCACCGCGCCGGCCGGTCTCGGCACCATCGTCGCCGACCAGCAGCGGCTGAAGCAGATCCTCATCAAGCTGCTGACCAACGCCACCAACTTTGCGCCGGACGGCTCAGCCATCACGCTCAACTGCTGGCGCACCCATAGCGACGTGTTCTTCTCGGTGACCGACAAGGGCCCGGGGATTCCGGAAGATATCCTGAAAACAGTGTTCGACCGCTTCTCGGCCAATGCCAAGGGCGGCAAGCGCTCGGGCGCGGGCCTCGGCCTTTCGATCGTCGAAAGCTTCGTGACGCTGCATCACGGCGATGTCGCGATCGACAGCAAGCCCGGCCAGGGAACCACGGTTACGTGCCGCATTCCAAGCGGCACGACGGCGCGGTCCGTCGCCGCCGAATGAGTGGTGAGACGGCCCTTACCCTGACGCTTGCCGACGAGGCCGAAACGATCCGCCTCGGCGAAGACCTGGCGCTGGCGCTGAAGAAAGGCAACTGGATCGCCCTTTCCGGCGATCTCGGCGCCGGCAAATCGACCTTCGCCCGGGCTTTTTTGCGCGCGCTTGGCGATGAAGACGAGCTCGAAGTGCCGAGCCCGACCTTCACCCTGGTGCAGAGCTACGAGCTGCGTATTCCGGTGGCGCATTTCGATCTCTATCGGCTTGGTGATTCTTCCGAGTTGGACGAACTTGGTTTCGACGAGGCGCTTTCCAACGGCATCTGCCTGGTGGAATGGCCCGAGGTTGCCGACGACCTGCTGCCGCAGGCCCGCATCCAGCTCAGGCTCGAACAGAGCGGCAGCGGCCGGACGGCGACGATCACGGCCCCCGACGCGCAGATGCAGCGTATCCGCCGTGTGCTGGCGATCCGAGAATTTCTCGACACCCATGGTTACCCCGGCGCCCGGCGGCGTTTCCTCACCGGCGACGCTTCGACGCGCGCCTATGAGAGTGTGACGATCGCAAACGGCGAAACGCTGATCCTGATGGACTGGCCGCGCCCGGCGGAAGGGCCGCCGGTTCTTGACGGCAAACCCTATCCCAAGGTCGCGCATCTGGCCGAGGACCCCTATCCCTTCGTTGCGATCGACGAATACCTGCGCGAACTGGGCCTGGCGGCGCCGGAAGTGCTGCATGTGGATTACGACCAGGGCATCCTGCTGATCGAAAATCTCGGCGTAGAAGGTGCCGTCGACGAAGACGGCAACCCCATCGAAGAACGCTACCGCGAAAGCGTCGTGTGCCTCGCCTTCCTGCACAGCCACGAGATGCGCCAGGACCTGCCGGTCGGGGACGGCCATATCCACCACATTCCCGACTTCGATCCGACCGCGATGAAGATGGAAGCCCGGCTTCTGATCGATTGGCACCTACCCTGGAAGCGCGGCACAGCGGCGACCGACGAGGAACGCCGGGAATATCTGGCGATCTGGGACAATCTCATCCGCGAACTCGACGGTGTCGAGAAGAACCTGCTGCTGCGCGATTTCCATTCGCCCAATATCATCTGGCGGCCGCATGAATCGGGCGTGCGACGCGTCGGCCTGATCGACTTCCAGGATGCGATGATCGGCCCGACCGCCTATGATCTCGCCTCTGTCGTTCAAGACGCACGGGTGGACATTCCGAAGGCGCTTGCCGATCAGCTGATGCTGGATTACGTGACGCTTCGCCGCGCACTCGGAGCCTTCGACGAGCCGACGTTCCTGAAGGCCTGGGCGATCATGGCGGCGCAGCGCAACTGCAAACTCGCCGGCCTTTGGGTGAGGCTCTTGCAGCGGGATGGCAAGCCGGGCTATCTGAAGCACATGCCGCGGACGCTACGCCATCTCGCGACGGCGCTGAAGCATGATGTGCTCACCCCCTTGCGCGATTGGTGTCGCCGGGCTGGAATAGAACTGCCCGAATCATAATTACGGTTGCCGATGACCATTCAACGAGCCCCCATCAAACAGGCCATGGTGCTTGCCGCAGGGCTCGGCACTCGCATGCGGCCGATCACCAACACAATGCCGAAGCCGCTGGTGCCGGTCGCCGGCAAGCCGATGATCGATTACGTGCTGGATTCGCTAAAGGAAGCTGGCGTCGAGCGTGCGGTGGTCAATGTGCACCACTTCGCCGACCAGATGGCAGGGCATCTTGAAGCTTACAAGGGCCTCGAAATCCTGATCTCCGACGAGCGCGACGCGCTGATGAACAATGGCGGCGGTATCGTAAAGGGGCTGAAGCTCCTCGATCGCGGCACGGTTTTCATCATGAATGCCGACCTCTTCTGGATCGGCGAGGCACCCGGCAAACCGACCAACCTGCAGCACCTGGCAAATTTCTTCGACCCCGAGCGCATGGACATCGCGATGCTCTGCGTCGATATCGACAACACGACCGGGCACAATGGTATCAACGATTTCGGCATGGATGCGGATGGCCTGTTGAGGCGTTACCGGGACGATCCGACCAATCCGGTCGTCTATGCCGGCGCCTTCGCGATGAGCCCGTCTTTTCTGGATGACGCGCCGTCCGATGCCTTCAACATCAATATCTATTTCGACAAGGCCATCGCTCGCGGCCGGCTCTTTGGCACCATGCTCGACGGCCACTGGATCACCGTCGGCACGCCGGAAGCGCTGCCGGAAGCCGAAGCGGTGATCGCCCGCTATCCGGTGGAGGCATGACCACGCTATCCGGCAAGAAGCGGGTCTTTTCGATCCCCGCCGGAGCGCCGTTCCTCAAGACCGTGGCAGCGGCACTCTGCGACGGCCGGCTCGACGAGACCTTCCGCTACGACCCGGCCGACCCGCTTTCGCTCGCCGACGTGACCATCTATGTGCCGACGCGCCGTTCGGCCCGCGTGCTGCGCTCGGAATTCGTCGATTTGCTCGGCGGCCGCTCGGCAATCCTGCCGGTCATCCGGCCGCTTGGCGAAACCGATGACGACAGCGGCTATTTCGACCTCGTAGCGCCTGAGGAGATGGACCTGGCGCTGCCGATCGGCGGCACCGCGCGCCTGCTCGAACTCGGCCGGCTGATCCTTGCCTGGCGCAACCAGCTTCCGAAGATCGTGCTCGACGTGCATTCGGAATCACCGCTCGTCGCACCGGCCAGCCCCGCCGATGCCATCTGGCTCGCCCGGGCGCTTGCGGAGCTCATCGACGCGGTCGAAACCGAGGAGCGCGACTGGGCGGATCTCAAAAAACTCGACACCGGCGAACATGCGCTCTGGTGGCAGCTGACCGCCGAGTTCCTGTCGATCGCCAGCGCCTTCTGGCCGCTTCGGCTCGAAGAGTTGCGCCGTTCTTCGCCAGCGAAACACCAGGCGGCGATCCTGCGCGGCGAGGCAAGGCGGATTTCGTCAAGGGATCACAAGGGACCGGTGATCGTCGCGGGCTCGACCGGCTCCGTGCCGGCCGCTGCCGACCTGATCGCCGCGATCTCCAACCTTCCGAACGGCACCGTCGTTCTGCCGGGGCTCGACCTCTCGATGCCGGCGGATCAGTGGGCGATGATCGGCGAACAGGCCTTTGACGGTAAACCCGAACCCGCCAGCCGCAGCCATTCGCAATTCGGCCTGTCACGGCTGCTCAGGAAGCTCGGCGTGACGCGGGAAGACGTGGCGGTGCTCGGCGAAGTTCCGGGCGATCTCGCCTTCCGCGCCGAAGCGCTTTCCCAGGCGCTGGTGCCTGCCAAGGCGACCGACCGCTGGAGCATCTGGCGGGACAGCGCCGATCCCGGCCTCCTGGCCCAGGCCTTTGCCGACGTCTCGCTGATCGAAGCCTCGAACGAACGCGAGGAGGCTGTGGCGATCGCCATCGCGCTCCGGCTGGCACTCGAACAGCCGGGCAAAAATGGCGGCGAGAGTCAGGCGGCGCTGATCACCCCCGATCGTGCACTGGCCCGCCGGGTCACCGCCGAACTTTCCCGTTTCGGCCTGCTCGCCGACGATTCCGCCGGTTCGCCGCTTTCCGGCACGCCGCAGGGCACGCTGACCCAGCTTCTCCTCGAAGCGACGCTTCGGCCGGGCGACCCGGTGGCGATCGTGGCGCTGATCAAACACCCGCTGATGCGGCTCGGCCTGTCCACCGCCGATCTGCGGTCTTCCGTCGAAGCGCTCGAAATCTTGGCGCTGCGCGGCGGTCTCGGCGACATGGACATTTCGGCGCTGGAGCCGCTGCTCGAAACCCAGCTTGCTGCCCAGCTTAAAGACCGGCATACGCCTCACTGGCGGCTGTCGCTGCCTGCCGACGCCATCGACAAGGCCCGCGACCTCGCCCGGCGGCTGGCGAAGGCGGTCGAGCCGCTCGCCTCGGCCCTCATCCGCCGCCGGCCGGACGGGCGCGGCCTCACCGCCAAGCTGACGCTCTCCGACTGGGCCGAACGCACGGGCCGCGCGCTGGAAGCAATCTGCGTGGATGAAGGGAAAAACCTCGCGGCGCTCTGGTCCGGCGAAGCTGGCGAGCGGCTGGCGGGGTTGCTCTCCGAAGTCATCGACACCGACGGACAGATGGAGGCGGACGGTCCGCAATGGATCGATATCGTCATGGCGCTGACAACAGGCGAGGCGGTAAAGCCGCGTTCGCTCAGCCATCCGCGCATCTTCATCTTCGGCACGCTGGAAGCCCGGCTGCAGAGCGTCGATACGATGATCCTCGGCGGGCTCAACGAAGGGTCCTGGCCGGGCCAGACGGTCAACAACCCTTTCCTGTCCCGCACCATGAAGACCGACATGGGGCTGGAACCGCCGGAACGCCGGATCGGCCAGCTTGCCCACGATTTCGAAATGGCCTGCGGCACCCGGCATCTGATCCTGTCGCGCTCGACGCGGCAGGGATCGACGCCGACCGTGGCCTCGCGCTGGCTGCAGCGGCTGCTGGCCTTGGGTGGACGGCAGTTTGCGGACGAGCTCAGGGCGCGCGGCCACCAATATCGCGATTGGGCTTCGATGATCGACGCCGGCGAAAACCAGACGGTCGCCAAGCGCCCGGCCCCGAAGCCGCCGGCGGACCTGCAGCCTGTAAAATATTCCTTCAGCGAGGTCGGGCGCCTGCGCCGCGACCCCTATTCGATCTATGCCCGCCGCATCCTCAAACTCGATCCGCTCGACCCGTTCAACCGCGATCCCGGCGCTTCCGAACGCGGCACGCTCTATCACGCGATCATCGACCGCTACACGCGCGAGGCCCACAAGCCCGGCACGCCTGCGGCCAAAGAGGCGATGCGCCGGATCACCGGGGAACTGTTCGACGCCGAACAGCTACCAACCCATATCGACCGCGTCTGGCGGCCCCGTTTTGTCGAAGTCGCCCGCGCCTTCCTGGACTGGGAAGTCGAGCGGGCGCCGGATATCCACAGGACGATGACGGAAGTCGGGGCTGGCTGGGAGCTCCAGCCCGCCGGCATCCGCGTCACCGGTATAGCCGATCGGATCGACATCAAAGGTTCCGGCCTTGCGGACATTGTCGACTACAAGACGGGCCTCAGCCCTTCCGTTTCCCAGGCTCGGGCACTGCTCGATCCGCAGCTCGGGCTTGAGGCGGCGGCGCTCAGAGCCGGAGCATTCAAGGATGCGGGTCCGTTGACGCCCGACCAGCTGCTCTATGTCCGGCTGCGTCCCGGCGACCGGTTCCGCGAAGACAAGGTCAACAACGAGGGTACGAGCGCGACGGCCAAACGGCAGCCGAAATCGGCGATCGATCTGGCGGACGAATCGCTCGAACAGCTGACCCGGTTCGTGATCACGCTGCGCAATGGCGAAGCCGGCTTCGCATCCCGCCTCGTCCCGATGGCGCAGAATGATTTCGGCGGCGAATACGACCACCTCGCCCGTGTGGCCGAATGGTCGACGGCCGACGACGAGGAGGCGGAAGTCGATGAGTGATCTGGCTCCGGAGGGCGACGACCCGATCAAGTGGATCGACTGGACGACGGTGCAGCAATCGCTCGCCTCCGATCCCATAAGTTCCGCCTGGGTTTCGGCCAATGCCGGCTCCGGCAAGACGCATGTGCTGACCCAGCGGGTTATCCGCCTGCTGCTCGCCGGTTGCCGGCCTTCATCGATCCTCTGCCTCACCTATACCAAGGCGGCCGCATCGGAAATGTCGAACCGCGTCTTCCAGCGGCTTTCGGAATGGACGGTGCTTTCGGACGACGAGCTGCGCAAGCGGATCGCCGGCATCGAAGGCGCTGAGCCGGATGTTTTTAAGCTCGCCGAGGCGCGGCGGCTGTTCGCCAAGGCTCTGGAAACGCCGGGCGGGCTGAAGATCCAGACCATCCACGCCTTCTGCGAAGCGCTGCTGCACCAGTTTCCGCTCGAAGCCAATGTCGCCGGGCATTTTTCGGTGCTCGACGACCGCGCCGCCTCCGCCCTGCTCGCCGATGCGCGGCGCTCGCTGCTGACGGCGACCTCGGCGGAAGAAGACCCGGTGCTGGCAGAAGCCTTTGCGCATGTGCTGGATCTCGGCGACGAATTCGGGCTCGAAACCCTGCTCGGCGATATCATCGCCAACCGCACCGCTATCCGCCGTTTCATTGCCTATGCGGAGCGCCACGGCGGCATCGGCGTCGAACTGAAGCGCGCGCTGGGGTTGGGGCCGGCGGACACGGAAGACAGTATAGCAGCAGCCTATTGGCCCCTGCCCGGTCTCTCCGGCCTGACGCTCGATCTTTATCTGGCGCTTGCCGACCAGAACGGCGGGCAGAAGGTCACGGAAGTCGCTTACGGCCTCCGGCTGGTCGCCAAGGAGCCGGATGTCCTGAAGCGGGCCCAGCATCTCGACCAGATTTTCCTTACCCGCGAGGGCAAGCCGAAGGCCGACAGTTCGCTGATCGCCAAGGCGATGACAACGACGGCGCCGGAACTTGCCGATGCGATCGCCGCTGCTCGTGCCCACGTCGTCGCTTGTCGCGACCGGCTGCGGCTGATCCGGATGTTCCTCGCCACCAAGGCGGCGCTGACGCTCGCGCAACGCCTCAACGACGATTACGAGGACCTGAAGAAACAGCGCAGCCTGCTCGACTTCGAGGACCTCATCGCCCGGACCGCCGATCTTCTGACCCGCGACGGCGTCGGCGCGTGGGTGCATTACAAGCTCGACCAGGGCATAGACCACATTCTCGTCGACGAGGCGCAGGATACCAGCCCGATCCAGTGGACGGTGATAAAGTCGCTCGCGGAGGATTTCTATTCCGGCGCGAGCGCCCGCGAGACCCGCCGCACCATCTTTGCCGTCGGCGACGAAAAACAGTCGATCTATTCCTTCCAGGGCGCCCGGCCGGAACGGTTTGCGGAAGAACGCAGCGAGACCGAGAAGCGGGTGCGGGCCAGCGACCAGGCCTTCCACTCGGTGCGGCTGCCGCTCTCCTTCCGCTCCACGGCCGATGTGCTCGCTGCCGTCGACCAGGTGTTTTCCCTAGAGGAGAACTTTCGAGGCCTCAGCGCGCTCGGCGAACCAGTGCAGCACCGTTCCAACCGGATCGGCCACCCGGGCGCCGTCGATCTCTGGGACGTCGTGGTGCCGGAAGTCGCCGAGCAGGAGGAAGACTGGACCGCACCATTCGATTCGACGCCCGACAAGGCGCCCTCCGCCATTCTCGCGGGCCGGATCGCCAACCGGATCGAGGAGATGATCGGCAAGGAAACTATCATCGAAAAGGGCGTCGAACGGCCGATCGAGGCCGGTGACATCCTCGTTCTGGTCCGAAAGCGCGACGCTTTCGTCAATGCGCTGACCCGGGCACTGAAACGCCGCGACAATATTCCCGTCGCCGGCGCCGACCGGCTGCGGCTGACGAGCCATATCGCCGTACAGGATCTCCTGGCGCTTGGCCGCTTTCTGCTTTTGCCGCAGGACGACCTTTCGCTGGCGGCGCTGCTCAAAAGCCCGCTCTTCAATCTCTTGGAAGAGGATGTCTTCGAAGTCGCGGCGCTGCGTGTGGAGAATACCAGCGCCTGGGCTCAGCTCAACCGTTTGAGCGATGAGCAACCGCTCCGGTTCCGCGATGCGGCCGACCGGCTTCAGCATCTTCTCAGCCTCTCGCGGCAGCTCAGCCCGCACGATCTGTTTGCCCGGATTCTCGGGGCGCAGGGCGGACGACGGAAATTCCTTGGCCGGCTCGGTACCGAGGCGGGCGACATTCTCGACGAGTTCCTGACTTTTGCGCTCGACCACGAGACAAACGGATTGCCGGGCCTGCAGGCCTTCATCTCGACGCTGGAAATCGAATCGCCGGAGGTGAAGCGCGAACAGGACGGCGGCCGCAACGAGGTGCGGATCATGACCGTGCACGCTTCCAAGGGCCTGGAAGCGCCGGTGGTGTTCCTAGTCGACAGCGGCTCGAAGGCCTTCATTTCCTCGCATGTGCCGAAATTCCGGCTGCTTCGGATCGCCGGCGAGAATGTACCCGCCTGGGTGCCCGGCAAGATGCTGACCAATGCGATGACATCAGCCGACGACGATCGGATCAGGACTTCGACCGAGGAAGAATATCGCCGGCTGCTCTATGTGGGGATGACACGGGCGGCCGACCGGCTGATCGTCTGCGGTTATCGCGGCAAGATCGACAATCCCGATACCTGGCAGTCGATGATCTCGAAGGCGCTCGCCGCCGACGAACAGCATTGCAGCCCGGCGGAGTTTCGCGGCTCGGATGGCGAATGGGGCGGTTTCAAATGGCGGCTTCCGGCCGCTCCCGGACAGGCGCCGAAGGCGGCGCACAAGGAGGCGGCGGCAGCGGACAGAAGGCCGCTTCCGCCAGCGCTTTCCCGTCCCCTGCCTGCACAAAAAATCCTGCCGCGGCCGCTCAGCCCTTCCGGCGCCGGCACGATGATCGATGACGACGCGGATGATCTGATCGTCACTTCGCCGCTGTTTGCCGATCAGAAGGACAGCGCGGGACTGGCGCTGCAGAAGGGCAAGCTGGTCCACCGCATGCTGCAGATGCTGACGGATTTTCCAGAGCCTGAACGTGCCTCCGCCGCCCGTCGTTATGCGGACCGTGCGGCCCGTTTCTGGTCGGCAGCGGAGCGCGAAAAGCTCGTCGCCAGCGTCATGTCGGTGCTGTCGCACGCCGAACTCGGGCCGGTGTTTTCGCAGCGCAGCCAATCGGAAGTCTCGATCATGGGCACGCTGGCGCTGGAAGGCCGCGACTATGCGATTTCCGGCCGCATCGACCGGCTGGTGGTGACCGAGGATCGGGTGATCATCCTCGACTACAAGACCAATCGAGTGCCGCCAACGAGCCTTGACGCGATACCGCTCTCGCATCGCGCCCAGCTCGCCATCTATCGCGAAATCCTGAGGCCGCTTTATCCGGCAAAGAATTTCGACTGCGTGCTGGTCTATACCGAGTCGGCGCAAGTGGTTACGCTGCCGGCGGAACTGCTGTCACGCTCGCTTGCGGAACTCAAAACAAAGTGAGATAGCGGCCATTGAAAACTTTGAGCGGGAAGCTCACATTTACACCAACAGAGAATCGTGAAGGAGAGCCCTATGGCTACCGTAAAAGTCGATAACAGCAACTTCCAGGCCGAAGTCCTCGACGCCGCCGAGCCGGTGATCGTGGATTTCTGGGCCGAATGGTGCGGCCCTTGCAAAATGATTGGCCCGAGCCTCGAAGAAATTTCGAACGAACTCGCCGGCAAGGTGAAGGTCGTCAAGCTGAATATCGACGAAAATCCCGAGCTTGCTGCCCAGTTCGGCGTGCGCTCGATCCCGACGCTTGCCATGTTCAAGGGTGGCGAAGTCGCCGACATCAAGGTTGGCGCCGCTCCGAAGACCGCCCTTTCGGCCTGGATTTCCAGCGCCGCCTAACTTCCAGTCGCATGCCCGCGTAAAAAAGCCCGGCTGATCCCTGCAGCCGGGCTTTTTCTATGTCGGTCCCGGCCCTTCCGGTCAGGTCGGCGGGGTGCCGTTGTCGGCAAGTACGTTGCCGGCGAAATAAAGCGAGCCGCCGATCAGGATACGCGGCGGCGGGCCCCCCGGCACCTGGCGGCGGGCGATTTCCTGCAGCGCCTCGGCCGTGGAGCCGGCGGGTTCGGCCACCAGGCCCGCGTCGAATGCGGCATGGGCGAGAACCACCGGGTCGAGCCCCGATTCGCTGCCGCGGATGCGCACGGTGAAGACGTGTTCGGCGATGTCGGCAAAAGCGCGGAAATAGCCGATCGGATCCTTGGTGTTGATCATGCCGGCAATGATGTAAAGCGGCCGGGCCTGGCGTTCCTCGAAGGATGCCATTGCCTCGGCGATTACCTCGCCGGCGCCGGGGTTGTGCCCGCCATCCAGCCAGATTTCAGAACCCTCGGGCGCATATTGCAGCAGTTTACCTTCGGTCAGCTTCTGGAGGCGGGCGGGCCATTCGACCGTCGCCATCGCCTTTTCCATCATCGCTTCGGTGACGGTGAAGCCAGCTGCCTTGACGGCGCGGATGGCGGCAGCGGCGTTGGCGTATTGGTGACGCCCCGGCAGGCGCGGCAAAGGCAGGTCGGCAAGGCCGTACTCGTCTTGATAAATCAGCCGGCCAAATTCCTCGTGGGCCGAAAATTCCTGGCCATAGACGGCGGTCGGACAGCCGAGCCGTTCGGCAGTCGAAACCAGCACGTCGCGGGCCGCCTCAAATTCCTGCTGGCCGATGACCACCGGGCGGCCGCGCTTCATGATCCCCGCCTTTTCGGCGGCAATCAGCTCGACCCGATCGCCGAGATAGGCCTGATGGTCGAGCGAGATCGGCATGATGACCGAAACCGCCGGATCGGAAATGACGTTGGTGGCATCGAAACGGCCGCCGAGGCCGACTTCGAGGATCACCGCATCGCCGGGTTGTTCGGAGAACAGAAGGAAGGTCGCTGCGGTCAGGATCTCGAAGACGGTGATCATCTGGCCATTATTGGCCGCCGCGATGCGCCGCAGGGCATCCGCCAGCATCTCGTCGCCGACGATCTGGCTGCGGCCGCCTTTGACGCCGATTCGGTAGCGTTCGTGCCAGTTGACGAGATGCGGAGACGTGTGGACATGCGTGGCGTAACCGCCTGCTTCGAGCAGGGCGCGGCAGAAGGCGGTCACGGAGCCCTTGCCGTTGGTGCCGGCCACATGGATGACGCGCGGCAGTTTCCTGTGCGGATTGCCGAGGAGTTCGAGCAGGCGGGTGATCCTGTCGAGCGAAAGATCGAAACCCTTCGGATGAAGGGTCATCAGCCTATTGATTTCCCGTTCCGCCTCGCTCACAACGGGCTCGTTCATGGTGGTCATCCCGCCGCTCCGGCTCTCGATGCTCTCTTTCGGTCAGGCGCTGAGCGCGATGGGGGCCGGAAGCGCTTCCTGGATAGGCTGCTTTGTCAGCATCTTCAGGATTTTGGCCAGCGTCGACGGAATGTCGTGGCGCTTCACCACCATGTCGACCATGCCGTGCTCAAGCAGGTATTCCGAGGTCTGGAAGCCCTCGGGCAGCTTTTCGCGCAGCGTCTGCTCGATCACCCGCTTGCCGGCAAAGCCGATTTCGGCGCCCGGTTCGGCGATGTGGACGTCGCCCAGCATGGCGTAGGAGGCCGTGACGCCGCCGGTCGTCGGGTTGGTGAGCACAACGATATAAGGCAGGCCCGCTTCCTTCAGCATGTCGACCGCAACCGTGGTGCGCGGAAGTTGCATCAGCGACAGGATGCCTTCCTGCATGCGGGCGCCGCCGGAGGCCGGGAAGATCACCAGCGGGCATTTTTCGGTGAGAGCCCGTTCGCAGGCCCGGACGATCGCCTCGCCGGCCGCCATGCCGAGCGAGCCGCCGATGAAGTTGAATTCATGCACGATGGCGACGAGCTTCAAGCCCTGGACCTCGCCGAGGCCGGCAAGAATCGTGTCTTCCTGCTCGGTCTTGATGCGGCTGTCCTTCAGGCGGTCGGCATACCGCTTCGAATCGCGGAATTTCAGGGGATCCTGGGCGACCTTCGGCTGCGGGAACGCCTCGAAGACACCGCCGTCGAAAAGATCGACAAGGCGCGCCTTGGCGGGCATCTTCATGTGGAAGCCGGACGCGGGGATGACCCACTTGTTTTCTTCCAGGTCCTTATGAAAGACCATTTCCCCGGTTTCCGGGCATTTGATCCAGAGATTTTCCGGAACGTCCCGGTTGGGACGACCGAGCATGGAGTTGATGCGCGGCCGGACGTAATTGGTGATCCAGTTCACTTGGCGTACTCCCGATTAACTCAAGCCTAATGTGGGAAACTATTCGGCGGCAACAAGGCGGGCAGCGCGCACGCCGGTTGCAAGGCCCCGAACCAGGGTTGCGACCGCAGCAACGGTATCCGGACCGGCCTTGCCGTCCTTGGTGAGGCTGCCGGCGATCTGGCTGACGATTGCCGAACCGACGACAACGCCATCCGCAGCAGCGCCGATTGCCTTGGCGTGATCCGCGGTCTTGACGCCGAAACCGACGCAGACTGGCAGAGCCGTGTGGCCCTTGATGCGCTTGACGGCTCCGCCGATCAGTGACGGATCCGGAAGCGCCGAGCCGGTGATGCCGTTCATCGAGACGTAATAGACGAAACCCGACGTGTTCTTGAGAACGGCCGGAAGACGCTTGTCGTCGGTGGTTGGGGTCGCCAGGCGGATGAAGTTGACACCCTTGGCCAGGGCCGGGATGCAGAGCTCGTCATCCATTTCCGGCGGAAGATCGACGACGATCAGGCCGTCGATGCCAGAGGCGATCACGTCATCGAGGAATCTTTCGACGCCATAGACATAGATCGGGTTGTAGTACCCCATCATGACGATCGGCGTTTCGGTGTCGCCTTCGCGGAACCTGCTCGCGAGCTCGAGCGTCTTTGCGAGGGTCTGGCCGTCCTTCAGGGCGCGCTGACCGGCCATCTGGACCGCCGGGCCATCGGCCATCGGATCGGAAAACGGCATGCCGAGCTCGATCAGATCGGCCCCGGCATCGGGCAGTGCCTTCATGATGCCGAGCGAGGTCTCGAAATCCGGATCGCCGCCCATGATGTAGGTGATTAGCGCTGGGCGACCCTCGGCCTTCAGGGCCGCGAAACGTTTGTCCATACGAGCGGTCATATCAAAGCTCCATGCCGAGAATCTTGCCGACGGTGAAGATGTCCTTGTCTCCACGGCCCGACAGATTCATCAGGATGATTTCGTCCTTGCCCATCTTCGGGGCGCGCTTGATCACTTCGGCGAGCGCATGGCTCGGCTCCAGCGCCGGGATGATGCCTTCGAGACGGGTCAGCATCTGGAAAGCGTCGAGCGCTTCGTCGTCCATGATCGGCACGTATTCGGCACGGCCGATGGAATGCAGCCAGCTGTGCTCCGGACCGATGCCGGGATAGTCGAGGCCGGCCGAAATCGAATGGCCTTCGAGGATCTGGCCGTCGCCGTCCTGCAGCAGATAGGTGCGGTTGCCATGCAGGACGCCAGGCGTTCCGGCGGTGATCGAGGCGCAGTGTTCGACGCCCTGGAGGCCACGGCCACCGGCTTCGACGCCGACGATCCGGACGCTGTCGTCATCGAGGAAAGGATGGAAGATGCCGATCGCGTTCGACCCTCCGCCAACGGCGGCAATGACCACGTCAGGCAGCCTGCCTTCGGCTTCCAGCAGCTGGGCGCGGGCTTCGGTGCCGATGACCGATTGGAAGTCGCGGACCATTTCCGGATAGGGATGCGGGCCGGCGGCGGTGCCGATCAGGTAATAGGTGTCGTCGACATTGGTGACCCAGTCGCGCAGCGCCTCGTTCATGGCGTCCTTCAGCGTGCCGTGACCGGCGGTGACCGGACGGACTTCAGCACCGAGGAGCTTCATGCGGAAGACGTTCGGCGCCTGGCGCTGAACGTCGGTTGCGCCCATGTACACGACGCAGGGGAAGCCGAAACGGGCGGCAACGGTCGCGGAGGCAACGCCATGCTGGCCGGCGCCGGTTTCGGCGATGATACGGGTCTTGCCCATGCGCTTGGCGAGCAGGATCTGGCCGATGCAGTTGTTGATCTTGTGCGAGCCGGTATGGTTCAGCTCTTCACGCTTGAAATAGATCTTGGCGCCACCGAGATGTTCGGTCAGGCGCTCGGCGAAATAGAGCGGGCTCGGACGGCCGATATAATGGGCGCCGAGATCGGCCAGTTCCTTCTGGAAGGCCGGATCGTTCTTCGCCTTTTCCCATTCCCCCTGGAGAACCAGGATCAGTGGCATCAGCGTTTCAGCGACGAAGCGCCCGCCGAAAATACCGAAGCGGCCATCCTCATCGGGGCCGGAACGGAACGAATTGGGTTTTGGCGTCTCGTTCACTGTCTACTCCCTCACGCGCTTTTCCGGCCCGCATCTGCAACGGCATCGAAAAACGCATCGATCATTCCAAGGTCCTTGATACCCGGCGCACTTTCGACGCCGGACGATAGATCGATACCGGTCGCCCGCGTCGATTTGAGGGCGATGGCGGCATTATCCTTGTTCAATCCTCCCGAAAGCATGTAATCCACGCCCTCGTCAAGGGAAGCCATCAGGCTCCAGTCAAAGGAAATGCCGTTGCCGCCCGGCAATTCAGATCCGGCGGGAGCTTTGGCATCGAAGAGAAAACGGTCGGCGACGCCGATATACGCATCGACCCGGTCAAGATCGACCGCTTCCTTCACGGAAAATGCCTTCATGACCGGCAGGCCGAAGAGCGCCTTGACCTGCAGAACCCGTTCCGGGCTCTCGTTGCCATGCAGCTGCAGGATATCCGGCCGCACCATCGATACGATGTCGTCCAGTTCCTCGTCATCGGCATCGACCGTCACCGCGACGAGCTTCACCCGTCCGCGGACTCGATCGGCAAGGTCTCCAGCAAGGTCCGGTTCCACATAGCGCGGGCTCTTGGCAAAAAAGATGAAGCCGATATGCGAGGCACCCCGCGCCACGGCGCGATCGACAGCCTCGGGGGTCTTCAACCCGCAGATCTTGATATCAGGTTTCATGAGGTGCGGATTGGCATGAAATTCCGCCGGAGTCGAGGCAAATCATAGCCGAGAGCACCGCGTTTGGGGCATGGGTCCTCGGGTCGTGCCCGAGGATGACGACGGAGAAGGCGGTGGATGGCTAAGGAGTGGACGGCTGGTGATCGCCAACGGGCGATAACATCCAAGCTCGTCATCCTCGGGCTTAACCCGAGGACCCACACGCGGTCTCCTACTCGAAGTCGATCGCGTGCAGCTGCGAGCCGTGCTGTTTCAGCCATTTGCGCGCTTCTTCCATGCGCGGGCAGAGCTCCCTGCACAGGGCCCAGAATTTCGGACCGTGGTTCATCTCCTTCAGGTGCGCCACTTCATGGGCGGCGAGATAGTCGATGATCAGAGGCGGAGCCATGACGATGCGCCAGGAAAAGCTGAGATTTCCATCCCACGAGCAGGACCCCCACCGGCTGCGGGTGTCCTTCATGGAGACCGACTTGATCGGCTTTCGGATGGCGGCTGCGTGGCGGGCGACCAGCACTTCGAGATCCTTGCGCGCCTCCTTCTTGAAGAAAGCGGAGAGCCTGCGGCCCATGTGATCTTCAAGGCCGCTCACCCTCAGCACCGGTTCGCCGTCGATCAGCACCGCCTCGGTGAGGCCGCGGAGCGTGCGGGTATGTTCGATCCGGTGAGGCACGCCGCGAAAGGCGATGCGGCCGCCGGGGCGAATCGCGTTGTCCGCAGAGAACTTCGCCAGCTTGGTCAGCAGCCAGCCCTGATGGCGGTCGAGGAAATCGTCGATCTCGCGCTTCAGCAGGCCCGCCGGCACGGTAAGATTGAGCGCGCGGCCGCCGGGTTCGATCCTGAGCGTGATGCGGGTGGCGCGGCGGTTTTCCCTGATCGTCAGCGGCATCGCCCGATCGCCGACATCAAGGGTCCGCTTCACCGTTTCGAGCGGTTTCGGTTTGGAGCGGACTGGCTTTTTCAGAAGCGCGAACATGGACCCTTTCTAGCCGATTCCCTTACATAAAAAAGCCGGCGCCTCACAGACGCCGGCTTTCCATCACGTTTCACGTGAATCCTTGGGAGGATCAGAGATCGACAACCGGGTTCTGGCCGGGAGAGCGGTTCTGCCGCTCGCGCATGAAGCGATCGAACTCTTCCTGGTCCTTGGCACGGCGAAGCTCGCGCACATAGTTGTCGAATTCTTCGCGCATTTCGTCCAGCTTGCGGCGTTCTTCCTCGATCCGGTCGATCTCGGTCTTGCGCCAATCGTCGAAGGCGATGTTGCCGGTGGTGAAATGCGTGTTGTAGCGGGACTTCGCCCGGCGGCAGCCGGCGAACATACGATCGGCGCGGTCGTTGGCATCGCGCTTGAAGCCGCGGAGCCTGTCCCCGAAGAGAATATAGGCGAGCATGGCAAGGCCGAGAGGCCAGAAAACGACGAAACCGAGCACCATGAGCGCGATGGTGGCCGGCGTCCAATCCGGACGAATCAATGCTGACTGGTTCATTGGTCACACCCTGATGTTTCAGCGGGTGGCCACATGCCAGCCCGTCTCATTCCGATTTGGTGAGCCCATGATCCGCCTTCAAGAAGACGGATCATTAAATTCAAGAAGATGCTGAAATATAAACCGGAATTCGAAGAACCCCGCCGAGCTTAACCGACCTTGCCGCCCTTTATCACACGCTTGACCGGAGTCTTCTTCGGTGCGGACTTGGCATGTTTCTGGGTGAAGGCAACGATGCGAGGCGCGATCTCGCGGCGGAAACGCGAGCCGTTGAACACACCGTAATGGCCCACATCCGGCTGCATGTAATGCAGGCGCATGTCATCGGGGATATTGGGGCAGATGGTCTGCGCCGCATTGGTCTGGCCGAGACCGGAAATATCGTCGTTCTCGCCCTCGACGGTCAGAAGCGCCACCTGATGGATGAGCTTGGTATCGACCGGTACATTCCGGTGCATCATCTCGCCCTTCGGCAGCGAATGCTTGATGAAGACCGTGTCGACCGTCTGGAGGTAAAACTCCTCGGTGAGGTCCATGACCGCCAGATATTCGTCGTAGAACTCGCGGTGCTTCTCGGCGGACTCGCCGTCGTTCTTGACGAGGTGCTGGAAGAATTCCTTGTGGGCGGTCACGTGCCGGTCGAGGTTCATCGACATGAAGCCGGACAATTGCAGGAAGCCTGGATAGACGCGGCGCATGAAACCGGAATGCGGCCACGGCACGTTCATGATGACGTTGTCGCGGAACCATTCGATCGGATGTTTTTCCGCGAGCTTGTTGACGGCGGTCGGGTTGATGCGGGTGTCGATCGGGCCGCCCATCAGGATCATCGAGGCCGGAACCATCGAATCGCGCTGCGATTCCATCACCGCCACGGCAGCAAGCACCGGGACCGAGGGCTGGCAGACACCGATGACATGGGCGCCAGGGCCGATCGCGTGCAGCATCTCGATGATGTAGTCGATATAGTCGTCGAGATCGAAGCGGCCATCGGTGATAGGCACCATGCGGGCGTCGATCCAGTCCGTGATATAGACATCGGCGCTTGGCAGCAGCGCTTCCACGGTGCCGCGCAACAGGGTCGCATAATGGCCGGACATCGGCGCGACGATCAGGATCTTCTGGTCCGCTGCACGGCCGGCCGGCAAGTCACGGCGGAAATGCAGGAGATTGCAGAACGGTTTGTTCCAGACGATCTCTTCCGTCACCGCGACGGTCTCGCCGTCGACGATCGCGAACGGGAGATCGAAGGCCGGCTTACCGTATCGGCGCGTCACGCGCTCGAAGACTTCAAGGCCGGCGGACAGCGTCCGGCCCATCGTCGTATGGGAAAACGGATTGAGCGGGTTGGAATAGAAGAAGTGCATGGCATCCGCGGCAGCGCGGACAGGAGCCATCGCGGCGTGGTTCATCTCGTAGAACTGATAGAACATCGAGGTGCTACCTTTCGTGATTTCCGACAGCGCATTCGACAGGGGCATCGAACCGATCGGTTCAGGAGCAGCGTGGGGATAGGCTAGCACTTTTCTATTGCGGTGCAACATTATGGGGATACCGGCTGAATTGGCCAAGAGGAAGGCGGAACCGCAGATCATTCTGCTGTCTTGAGAATGACATGTAAGCCTTAAAGTTCCACCTTCCAAGCCTGGTTAAGGACTCATCCCCGCCGGCGGGTATGAGTCCTCCGGTCATTTAGACGTCGGCGACGAAGGTCTGGCGCTGGGTGCCGAGGCCATCGATGCCGAGCTCGACGACTTCGCCGGGCTTCAGGAAACGCTGCGGCTTCATGCCGAGGCCGACGCCCGGAGGCGTACCGGTGGAGATGATGTCGCCCGGATGCAGCGACATGAACTGGCTGAGATAGGAGACCAGATAACGGACGCCGTAGACCATGGTCTTGGTGGAACCGTTCTGCATCTTCTCGCCATTGACCGTGAGCCACATGCCGAGGTTCTGCGGGTCGGCAATTTCGTCCTTGGTGACGAGCCAGGGGCCGATCGGGCCGAAGGTGTCGCAGGACTTGCCCTTGGTCCACTGGCCGGAGCGTTCGCTCTGGAAGGCGCGTTCGGAGACGTCGTTGGTCAGGCAGTAGCCGGCGACATAATCCATCGCATCGGCTTCCGAGACATATTTCGCCGTCTTGCCGATGACCACCCCGAGTTCGACTTCCCAGTCGGTCTTCTGGGAACCCCGCGGGATGACCACGTCGTCGTTCGGGCCGACGATGGCGGAAGTCGCCTTCATGAAGATGATCGGCTCCGGCGGTACGGTCGCGCCGGTTTCGGCCGCGTGGTCGGAATAGTTGAGGCCGATGCAGATGAACTTTCCGGTGCCGGCGACGCAGGCGCCGATGCGGGTCGGCGGCAATTCGGGCAGGCTTTCCGGATCAAGAGCGGCGATCTTGGCAAGGCCCTCCGGGGAAATGGCAGGCCCGGCAATATCGGCGACATGGCCGGACAGATCGCGAATCTTGCCCTTGTTGTCAAAAAGTGCCGGCGTTTCATGGCCCGGCTCACCAATGCGCATCAGTTTCAAAACATGATCCTCCATTTAAGCGAGGAGGTTTATGGAACATGCGTCCCGGCTTGTCACGCCCGTTTTCAGCCAACCAGAAGTCTGTTGCCAAGCAGGTCGACGGGCCTATTGTTAATGTTAAATCTACTCCCGGCCTGCAATTTCGGAGAATGCTCATGACCAGCAGCAACACCCGCGACTCGGAGTTTCCGATCGATACCTTCTTCCTCGACCGCTGGTCGCCGCGGGCGTTTACCGAGGAAACGATCGATCAGGCGACCATGCTGACGATCCTCGATGCTGCCCATTGGGCGCCCTCCTCCGGCAACAACCAGCCCTGGCGTTTCATCTATGCGCTGCGCGGAACGCCTTCTTTTCCGGTGCTCGTCGACATTCTTTCGCCGGGTAACCAGCGCTGGGCGCAGAACGCGGCAGCCCTGATGATCGTCGTCTCAAAAACCTATCGCGTCGCGAGCAATGGCGAGCATCGGGTGGCCTACACCCATTCCTACGATACGGGTGCTGCCTGGTTCTCGGTGATCTGCCAGGCGATGAAACTCGGTTATCACGCGCACGGCATGGAGGGTTTCGACAAGGAAAAGGCCGTCGAAGTGCTTGGCATTCCGGAAGGTTACCGGGCCGAGGCAGCGGCTGCGATCGGCCGCATCGCGGACCGGAGCACGCTTCCCGACGATCTTGCCGAACGGGAGTTTCCAAGCAAGCGCAAGCCGGTTTCGGAGATCGCCTTCGAAGGAAAATTCACCGGAGAGCCCTGAGCGCCGGCGATGCCTCGAAAATTGTTTCACGTGAATCCCTGTCCACAGGAAAGATTCACGTGAAACACTTTCGAACTGGACAAACAAAAAGCGGCGGCGCGAGGACCGCCGCTTTCTTGTTGTGAAGCTTCAACGTCAGATGTCGAGGTTGGCAACGCTCAGCGCGTTTTCCTGAATGAACTCGCGGCGCGGTTCGACTTCGTCGCCCATCAGGCGCGAGAAGAGGCCGTCGGCATCGGTCGCATCGTTGACCCTGACCTGCAGCAGCGAGCGGACGTTCGGATCGAGCGTCGTTTCCCAGAGCTGCTCGGCATTCATCTCGCCGAGGCCCTTGTAACGCTGCATGGAGAGACCCTTGCGGCCCGTCGCGAAAATCGCTTCCAGCAGCGCGCGGGGGCCGGACATTTCCTGCTGACCATCCTTGCGGGTGAGGACCGGCGGGGTGCGATAGATTTCCTGCAGGCGCGCCGTCATCTGGTCGATATGGCGGGCATCGGCCGAGCCGATCAGCGCCACGTCTACGGAGGCGACTTCCTTGACGCCGCGCACCATGCGCTCGAAACGCAGGCCGCCCTCGTCCGTCACATGGCCGGACCAGCCGCGTTCGGTCTCTTCGGCGATCATGTCCAGCCGGCGGGCGACTTCATCGGCTGTCTGCTGGGCCCGTTCGCGGTTATCGGTCAGTTCCGGATTGAGGGCACCCGCGATCGCGGCCTGTTCGATGATCGAGCGGCTGTAGCGGGAATGCAGGCCTTCGACCAGGCTGCGCAGGCGCAGCGCGTCCTGGATGACTTCCCGCATATCCTGGCCGGCACGTACTTCGCCGGAACCGAGCGTCAGCGTCGCCTCTTCGAGGCCCATGGTAATCAGGTATTCTTCCAGGGCGACTTCGTTCTTCAGGTACTGGATCGACTTGCCGCGGCTGACCTTATAGAGCGGCGGCTGGGCGATGTAGATATGGCCGCGCTCGATCAATTCCGGCATCTGGCGGAAGAAGAAGGTCAGAAGCAGGGTGCGGATATGGGCGCCGTCGACGTCGGCGTCCGTCATGATGATGATCTTGTGGTAACGCAGCTTGTCGGCGTTGAACTCGTCCTTGCCGATCGATGTGCCGAGCGCGGTGATCAGCGTGCCGATTTCCTGGCTTCCGAGCATCTTGTCGAAACGGGCACGTTCGACGTTGAGAATCTTGCCGCGGAGCGGGAGGATCGCCTGGTTCTCACGCGAACGGCCCTGCTTGGCGGAACCGCCGGCGGAATCGCCCTCGACGAGGAACAGTTCGGACTTGGCCGGGTCGCGCTCGGAGCAATCGGCAAGCTTGCCGGGCAGCGAGGCGATGTCGAGTACGCCCTTGCGGCGGGTCAATTCGCGGGCCTTGCGGGCGGCTTCGCGGGCAACGGCCGCTTCGACCACCTTGCCGACGAGAATCTTCGCTTCGGTCGGATGTTCCTCGAACCAGGTGCTCAGGGCTTCGTTCATCAGGCTTTCGACCACCGGCCGAACTTCCGAGGAAACGAGCTTGTCCTTGGTCTGCGATGAAAACTTGGGATCTGGCACCTTGACGGAGAGTACGGCTGTCAGGCCTTCGCGGCAGTCTTCTCCCTGCAGCGTGACCTTTTCCTTCTTGGTGATGCCGGAACTATCCGCATAGGACGTCACCTGGCGCGTCAGAGCGCCGCGGAAGCCGGCCATATGGGTGCCACCATCGCGCTGGGGAATGTTGTTGGTGAAGCAGAGCATGTTTTCGTGGTAGCTGTCGTTCCACCACATGGCCACTTCGACCGTCATGCCGTCCTTTTCGCCCTTAATGCTGACCGGCTTTTCGACCAGCGGCTTCTTGGAGCGATCGAGATAACGGACGAAGGCTTCGAGACCGCCATCATACAGCATCTCCTCTTCCTTGACGTCCGGCTTGCGCTTGTCCGTTAGCCGGATTCTAACGCCGGAATTCAGGAACGCCAGTTCGCGCAGACGATGCTCGAGCGTGCCGTAGTCATATTCGGTCATCGTGAAGGTTTCGGAGCTTACGAGGAAGGTAACCTCGGTTCCGGAGCGACCTTCGTATTCGCCGATGACCTTGAGCGGGCCGTCGGCAACGCCGTGGGTGAAGGAAATCTCGTGGAGCTTGCCGTTGCGGCGGATGCGCAGCTTCAGCCAGACGGACAGCGCGTTGACGACGGAGACGCCGACGCCGTGCAGACCACCCGAGACCTTGTAGGAGTTCTGGTCGAACTTGCCGCCAGCATGGAGCTGGGTCATGATCACTTCGGCAGCCGATACGCCCTCGCCGGTGTGAATGTCGGTCGGGATGCCGCGGCCGTTATCCGTCACAGTCACGGAGCCATCCGCGTTGAGCGTAACGGTCACCAGGTCGGCATGGCCAGCCAGCGCCTCGTCGATCGCGTTGTCCACGACTTCGTAGACCATGTGATGCAGGCCGGAGCCGTCGTCCGTATCGCCGATATACATGCCGGGCCGCTTGCGCACTGCATCGAGGCCCTTCAGAACCTTGATCGAGTCGGCACCATATTCGGCACTCGCGCCATTATCGCTGACGGGTGTATCGGTCATCAAGTATCTTCCAATTCGTTTGAGATGCCGGTTAAGCGAATCACCGGCCATTCCACCCTCAGAATATAGGGAAATCGGGGCGGTTTCTAAAGGTTGAGCCTCGCCAATACGGCATGAAAGCCGTGGATGCGTAGCGAATTCAGCCTCGCATCTCGGCTTTTTTGAGGAGCGTGTCCATTTCCTCTATCACGTCGGGCGGCAAAGAGCGAATCCGCTGCGCCAGCCTGTTGGCAAAGCCGGTGTATGATGGCGGCAGACCCGCGGTATCAAGCACGACTTTCGGATGCGACGCTTCGGCAAGGCGGAAAAGTTCTTCCGCCTCGTCCCAAATGACGTTGAAATAACCGGCGATCCGCTGCAGCAGTTCGAAAGTGGGCCGGCCGCGCTTTCCATGCTCCAGGGCCGAAAGATAGGCGGGCGTGACGCCGATCGCCTCGGCAAGCTCGCGCTGGGTGATGCCCTTGCGGCGGCGCAGTTCTCTCAGTGCATGGCCGAAGGGGGTCATTCCCGATCTCCGCGATTGTCCCCTCTGCTGCGGGAAAGCCGCACATACATGGCGCCTTCACCGCCATGATGGCGCGCCGCCCATTCGTAAGACGAGATCAGGAAACGGAACTCCGCTTTCGAAAACCACAGAGGCACGGCGCGGCGCAACGCGCCTTCGCTGCCCATCGAGCTGCCCTTGCCGGTGATCACCAGCACATGGCGAAGACCGCGCTCATGGGCCCGCAGCAGAAAATCGAGAAGCAGGTCGTGAGCCTCGCCCTGGAATAGTCCGTGCAGATCGAGACGGGCATCGATCGGCAGCCGACCCTTGGCGAGCTTTTTCTTGACGGGCTTTTCGAGCGGCTGATGAGAACCTACAGGGCGCCTGGCCGGGACGGGCGCCGGAAGCTCGACCGCATAACTCTGCTGCCGCGGCGCCGGTTTTGGCTTTTTCGCTTCGACGGCCGCTTCCTCCGCGGCGATCTTTGCGGCCTCCGCTTCCTCGAACTGCAAGATCTCCTTCATGCGGCCGGGCAAAGCGCGAGCCGACTTCGCGACCCTTCCCCACAATATCCGCTCTTCCGGATCGAGTTTGCGACCGCCCTTCATCCGCCGTACCTGACGGACGCTGCCTTGGGGATGAGGATGTAGAAGTCCGCATCGTTGCGCACGGTTCCAGCAAGTTCGCCCGCCTCGAAGCCGGAGCCGGTAAAAATGTCGCCGCGCGCCGGGCCAACGATCGCGGATCCGGTATCGAGCGCCAGCATCAGCCGCGCGAAGGGTTTGCCACCATCCATATGGGTCAGCGTCTCGGAACGGATGAAGAAGGGGAAACCGAATGTGTGGATCTGGCGATCGACCGCCAGCGAGCGTCCGGGGATCAGAGGCACCTTGGCGGCCGCCACCGGCCCGAGCGACGGATCGGAGACATCCGCTTCCCGGAAGAAGATGTAGGAATGATTGTGCCAAAGCACCTCGTCAACCTTAGCCGGATTCTCAGCCAGCCAGGTTCGGATGCTCTGCATGGAAATCTTGGCGGGATCGATCTCGCCGCGGTCGATCAGCAGCTTGCCGATCGGCGAGAACGGATGACCCGCCTTGGCGGCATAGGTGATCCGGCGGATGTTTCCATCGGGATATCTCAACCTGGCCGCGCCCTGGACATGAATGAAGAAGACATCGACCTTGGACTTCGCATAGGCGATCTCCAGGCCGCGGCCTTCGAGAAAACCTCGGTCGATCTCGCCACGGTCCGGATAGGGCGCGATGCCACCGGGCGTCTGTCTTCCGAACATGTAGCCGGAGTCCAATCCCGCCGGACGGTTGCCGTCGTCGAGATCAATCAGATCGTCCGGGCGATAATAGAAGGGGTGGATCCAGACGTCGTCCCGCGTTTCCGAGACCTCTATCTCAGGCTCGTAGAAAGCAGTGACGAAACCGCGCCGGCCGTCGTTGCGGGTGATCAGGAAGGGCGTGCAATGGGTCTCGAAGAAGGCCCGGGCAGAAACGGGATCGCCCGGGATATCCCGGGCGGCTTCGATGAAGGTGGCGAGTTCCTCGGCCGTCAGGCCAAGGGAACCGGTGCGATATGGCTTGACCTTGCGGATATGCTCCAGCGACGCGCGCATGCCGGCAAAAAGCGCGGTCGGATCGTCATCACCCCACCCCGCAAGATCGGGGAAGGATACCGGCCGAAGGGTATAATCCGCAGAGCTCAAGGTCATTGTTCGGATTCGGTGGCGACCAATCTCCAGTTCGGATCGCGGGAGTGGATGTCACGGGCAAAGGTCCAGATGTCGGTGACTTCGGCCACGGTTTCCTGATCGCCGTCGATCAGCGCGCCGGCCTTATCATAGGTGGCGGAAATCAGCTGGCTGACGATGCGGACGGTGATCTGTTCCTCTGCATCCTTGACGGCGGCATGGGTGATATCCGCCTTGTCGATACCGACGAATGTGGACTTCACCACCTCGCCGCGGGATTCCCGGTCGGTGATCGCCGTGTCGAAACCGTCAAAAACCTCTTTCGAGAGGAGGCCCTTCAGCGTCTTCCGGTCGCCGTCGGCAAAAGCCATGACGATCATCTCGTAGGCCATGCGGGCACCGTTCAGGAACTCGCGGGGGCGGAAGGAAGGATCCGACTTCACCAGTTCGCGCAGCGCGGTGTTGAGCGGCGTATCGGGCTTGGCGACAGCGTCGACATCCGCATAACGCTGCTCGTCATCCGTGGCGTCGCGACGTGGCAGAGTCACGACCTTGCTGTCATCGCCACCCGGGTTTTTCGCGACGTCGCGGGGGCTGTAAGGATCGAACGGCGGCTTCTCGCTTCCCGTCCGGCGTCCGAGCACACTGCGCAGTTGCAGGAAGATCAGAACCGCTGCGACAAGGAAAAAGAGTGTTATAAAGTCGTTGGAGCCCATCTTAACCCGCATTTGGCGTTTAAATATTCGGTGCAGTCTCTCATATAGTCTGCATACGCCTATCATTCAAATGATGAAGACGTTAGCGCTTTGCGCGCAACCGGATATCACGACACAGGGAATATCATGCGCTTCTTTCTCGTGCCGCTTCTTCTGATCGGCTGGCCGCTCGCCGAAATCGCCGGCTTCGTGCTGGTCGGCAAAGCACTCGGCCTCTGGGCGACACTCGGTCTGGTCATCGGTACCGCAGTGCTCGGAGCCATTCTGCTGCGCAGCCAGGGGACCCAGATCCTGAGGAAGATTTCGACCGAGAGCCGGGACGGCCGCGCACCCGGCCGCGCCCTGATCGACGGCGCGATGATCGTGGTCGCCGGAATCCTTCTGCTGCTGCCTGGCTTCCTCACCGACATCATCGGGCTGGCGCTGTTCATTCCCTTCGTGCGCAGCCTGATCTGGTCTGTGGTCGGCCGCCGCATCGTCGTCGTCCGTTCGCCGCGCAGCGAAAGCTATCGCTACGAAAGCCCGAAGCCTCCGCCGGAAGCCAAGAAAACCGGGCCGGTGGTCGATCTCGACGAGCAGGATTACCATCGCGACCCCGACCCCTCTTCGCCCTGGGCCGGCCCCAAAAGCAAGGAACCTTGAGAGGTCCTGCGGGTTGGCCAGGGTTGTAAGCCCCCAGACGAAATGTTAGAGGGCCTCAACGCTCCAAAGCCTCGAGGAAATCCCAATGGCAGACGATAACAACCAGGCCGCAACGCCGTCCCTCAACATCCTGGCGCAGTACACCAAGGATCTCTCCTTCGAGAACCCGGGCGCTCCGCGTTCGCTGCAGGCGCGCGACAAGGCGCCGGCGATCAACATCAATGTCAACGTCAACGCCAATCCGCTTTCGGACGCCGATTTCGACGTTATCCTGACTCTGAACGCCGAAGCCAAGGAAGGCGACAAGATCGTCTTCGCGGCCGAACTGGTCTATGGCGGCGTCTTCCGCATCACCGGTTTCCCGCAGGAACACATGCTGCCGCTGCTCTTCATCGAGTGCCCGCGTCTCCTGTTCCCCTTCGCCCGCCAGATCATTGCGGACGTGACGCGCAATGGCGGCTTCCCGCCGCTGATGATCGACCCGATCGATTTCGCGCAGATGTTCACGCAGCGCATGGCCGAGGAACAGGCCCGTTCCAAGGTTCAGGCACTCGACAGCTGAGATCGAGTTTTGGATTTGACGATAAGAGCCCGGGCTTCGACCCGGGCTTTTTTATTCGGCCGGCTTGTACTTCAGCCAGACCGCCTTGTCCTTCAGGGACGTGACCATGGCCGCGTGCGCTTCGATCTCGGCCTCCGTCAGCCGACGGCCAAGAGGCCGCGGACGGCCGGCCACCGCCACCACGACTTCATCGACCTCGATCACCGTCGCAGACCGTTCGTTGCCCATCAGGCCGAGCGCGGTCTGACGGCCGCCGGTCATCTCGATATAGACTTCGGCGAGCAGTTCGGAGTCGAGCAGCGCGCCGTGCTTGGTCCGGTGGGCATTGTCGATGCCGTAACGGCGGCAGAGCGCATCGAGCGAATTCGGACCCATCGGATGTTTGCGGCGGGCCATGGCCAGGGTGTCGATGACCTGGTCGGACATCACCGGCGGCAGGCCGAGGCGGCCGAATTCCGCATTCATGAAGCCCATGTCGAAGGTGGCGTTATGGGCGATCCACTTGGCACCGTCGAAAAATTCGATGATCTGCTGGACGACATCGCCGAAGCTCGGCTTGTCCTTCAGGAACTCGTCGGTAATGCCATGGACCGCAAGCGCGTCCGGGTGAACCTTGCGGTCGCCCGGATTGATGTAAAGATGAAGCGTCCTGCCGGTCGGGAAATTGTTGATCAGTTCAATGCCGCCGATTTCGATCACCCGATCGACCTTCGATTCGAGGCCCGTGGTTTCCGTATCGAAGATGATCTCACGCATGTGGCTTTTTCTCGCTCGTCTTCCCGGCCTTCAGAGATGCGATGATCTCGCGAACCCGTTCTCTCGCCACGTCCAGTCCAAGGCCCGTATCGACAAGGAAATCGGCTCTTTTGCGTTTTTCCGCGTCGGGCATCTGGCGCGCGAGAATCATCGCCAATTTTTCCTCCGTCATGCCGGGACGCGCAAGCACCCTGTCGCGCTGTATCTGTGGATCGCAGGTGACAACGACAATAACATCGACGCGATCCTCGCCCTTCACTTCAAAGAGAAGCGGAATATCGAGGAGCACGAGGTCAGTTCCGGCTTCTCTGTGGTGGGTCAGGAAATCGCCTTCACGCTTGCGGACCAGCGGATGGACGATCGCTTCGAGGACCGAGAATTTTTCAGGCGACGCCGAAAGCTGGTGGGACAGTTCCTGACGGTCGATGACGCCACCCTTGACCGTGCCGGGAAATGCCTCATCGACGGGTGCCACCGCATCGGTGCGGTAGAGATCATGGACGACGGCATCGGCGTCATTCACCGCGACGCCCTCTTCCGCGAACATCTTCGCGGTTGTGGATTTTCCCATTCCGATGGAGCCGGTGAGGCCGATGACAATCATCCGTGGCTTTCCATATCGGCGATGACGAGATCCCGAAGAATATTGTCGACAACCGGGCGGCGGCCGAACCATTTTTCGAAGCCGGGCACAGCTTGGTGCAACAGCATGCCGAGCCCATCGACGGTCGCGAGACCTTGTTCTACGGCCTGGACGAGCAGCGGCGTTTTCAAAGGGACGTAGACGATATCGGTGACGACCGCGCCGGACGCCAACGGCGAAAAATCGATCTTCAGCGCTTCGCCGCCGTCCATGCCGAGCGATGTCGTGTTCACAAAAAGGCCTGCGCCGGACATGACCTCGTGCAGCGCCTCGACAGGATGGGCATGAACTTTCGGGCCGAACCGATCGGCGAGTTCCTGGGCGCGTGAAACCGTCCGATTGACAACATGGATCTCACCGATGCCGCGATCCCGTATCGCCTGGATGACGGCGCGGCTTGCGCCGCCGGCGCCCAAAATCACGGCGCGGCCGATCTTGTCCCAGCCCGAATGGCGGTCGTCGAGATTGGCAGTGAACCCGTGGCCGTCGGTATTGGTGGCGTGCAACAGGCCGTCTTCCATCCAGAGCGTGTTCGACGCGCCGAGCTCTTCCGCCAGATCATCCGGCCGGTCGGCCAGCTTGAAGGCAAGCTCCTTGTGGGGAATGGTGACATTGCCGCCGCGAAAACCGGAGCTTCCGTCTTTCAGCGATTGGATGAAGGCGGGGAAGTCCGCCTCGGTCACGGCCTCGGGCCTGTAGGTCCCGGCAATTTCGAACTTCTTCAGCCAATAACCGTGGATCAACGGGGAACGGGAATGTTTCACCGGCCAGCCGGTTACGAAAGCATTAACCAAAAATGTTTCACGTGAATCAGCCATCGATCGCTCCCAGTTCGCGCAGCTTTTCGAGAAGCGGCAGCATGGGCAGGCCGAGGATGGTGAAATAGTCGCCCTCTATCCTTGAAAACAACTGGATACCCTCTCCTTCCAGCTGATAGGCCCCGACACTGCCGTAGACCTTTTCCCCGACCCGCGACAGGTAGCGGTCAACGAAGGTTTCGTTCAGTTTCCGGACGGTCAGGTCCGCATGGGCGACATGTTCCCAAACGATCTCATCGTCACGCACAAAAGCGATCGCGCTGTTGAGACGATGGGTTCTGTCCGACAGGGAAAGCAGGTTCTCTTTCGCTTCGGCAAGAGTTTTCGGCTTATGATAGACGCGGCTTCCGAGCGACATGGTCTGGTCGGAGCCGATCACCAGCGCGCCTGGAAAATGGCGGCTCACATCCACCGCCTTTGCCCTGGCAAGCGTCAGCGCCACCTGGTCGGGGCTTGCGCCCTCCAGCCCCGCCTCGATTTTCCGCTCGTCGATATCCGCGGCCCTGCTTTCAAAAGCGAGGCCGGCATTTTCCAGCAGCATCCTGCGGAAGGGGCTGGAGGAGGCGAGTACGAGCGGCACTGTCACGGAAATCTCCCAAAGGCTGCGAGCGGATTCGCTTAACGCAGCTTCGGGCGTAGCGCAACGATTGCGGCTGCCGTCTCCTCTATCGACCGGCGGGTTACGTCGATGACAGGCCAATTCTGGCGGGCGCAAAGTGCGCGGGCGTATTTCAGCTCCTCGTTGATCGTCGCGCGGTCGGTATAATCGCGCCGGTCGAACCCTTGAGTGACACCAAGCTCGCGGTGTTCACGCACCTGGCTGATCCGGTCGGTCGTGGCGACGAGGCCGACGATCAGCGGGTGGGTTGCGCGATAGAGGCTGTCGGGCAGATCGACGCCCGGCACGATCGGGATGTTGGCGGTCTTGATGCCGCGGTTGGCGAGATAGATGCTGGTCGGGGTTTTCGAGGTGCGGCTGATGCCGATCAGCACGACATCCGCCTCGTCGTAGTCCTCCGGCATCTGGCCGTCGTCGTGATCCATGGTGAAATTGAGTGCCTCGATACGCTTGAAATAATCTGCGTTGAGCGCGTGCTGGGCGCCGACACGGCGACGGGACGGCGCCCCAAGATAGGCCTGGAAGGTCGCCATGACCGGTTCAAGGACGTTGACACAGGGCAGGCCCATTTCCCGGCATCGCTGATCGATGAGCTCGGCCAGTTCCTGATCGACAATCGTATAAAGGACGATGCCCGGTTCACGGTCGAGCGCCTCGAGCACCGCCAGCAGCTGTTTGCGGTTACGGATCAGCGGATAGACATGTTCCACCGCCAGCGACGACTGGAACTGAGCCGAGGCGGCGCGGCCCGCGGAAATGAGGGTTTCGCCCGTGGAGTCAGATATGAGGTGCAGATGGAAGAAGTTTTTTCTGTTCTCCACGCTAAACTTAACCCTTTGTTGATAACTCGGGAGAGACCATCAGGTTCTCCCGGACCCGGACCCGGCCTCGGGAAAACCGCCTAGTTTTCCACATTCGCAGATCTTGCGGAGGCGGATCAGGTGGTCTTGTGTGTTGCGGGGACAAGCTTTCCGCCCCGCTTTTTCCTCCCCAGCTTATCCACAGATAGCGCCTAATCCGTCAGAGCGCCATGCCTCTGAATTGACTGGCGAAATTCATGCTGTCCCAGCGAACTTGCCCGAGATGCGATTTTTTATCCCTGACGTGAGCACAAAGCGGCGGATCGTCGCGTCGGCTGTGATTTGACTTTAATCCTTGCTACCCACCGACTCTAAGAAATAGAAAACCTTTTAAGATTCATTTCTTTGTTTTTAGGGAGAACCCATTGACCGGCTCATACCGGAAGATCGTCGAGGTGCTGGAAGGCAAGACCGTCACTCCACCGCCTGTCTGGCTGATGAGGCAGGCAGGACGTTACCTGCCCGAATACCGGGAAACGCGGGCGACAGCGGGAAGTTTTCTCGATCTCTGTTATACGCCGGATCTGGCTGTCGAGGTGACCTTGCAGCCGATCCGGCGTTACGGCTTCGATGCGGCGATCCTGTTTTCCGATATCCTGGTCATTCCGGATGCTCTTCATCGAAACGTGCGGTTCGTGCAGGGCGAAGGTCCCCAGATGGATCCGATCGATGTTGCCGGCATTCAGGCTCTGAGGGGCGAAGGCGTTCTTGCCCATCTTGCTCCCGTCATGGAAACGGTTCGCCGGCTGAGACGGGAACTCCCTGACGAAACTGCGCTGCTCGGTTTCTGTGGCGCTCCCTGGACGGTTGCCACCTACATGATCGCCGGCCATGGGACGCCTGATCAGGCCCCTGCCCGGTTGTTTGCCTATCGACATCCCGAGGCTTTCGAAAAGCTCCTCTCAGCTCTTGCGGAAATTTCCGCGGAATATCTGGTCGCCCAGATCGATGCCGGGGCGGATGCCGTGCAGATCTTCGATTCCTGGGCGGGCGTGCTTGGCGAAAAGGAATTCGAAGCCTATGCGGTGAAACCCGTCGCGCGGATGATCGAGATCGTTCGCCGCCAGCGGCCGCAGGCGAAGATCATCGCGTTCGCCAAGGGCGCCGGCCTGAACCTGAAATCCTATCGTCAGAAGACCGGGGCGGATGCGATCGGCCTCGACTGGTCGGTGCCGCTTTCGTTTGCCGCCGAGCTGCAGAAGGACGGCCCGGTCCAGGGCAACCTCGATCCGATGCGGGTCGTCGCCGGCGGCAGGCCGCTCGAAGACGGCATCGATGCTATTCTCGAGAAACTCGGGCAAGGGCCGCTGATCTTCAACCTTGGCCATGGCATTACGCCGGAGGCCAATCCCGACCATGTGACGACACTGATCGAACGGGTGCGCGGAGCGAAGGCGTGAGCGGGGAGGAGCTGCAGACAGGCAAGACAGCCGGCCGGCGGTCGGCATTGCGGGCCCTGGTCGCGCTTGCCGTCTTCGTCGCCATCCTGGTTGCGGTCTACCTGGCTCAGCCGGGTGATTTTCTTCTCTACGTCAAGGCTTTCCATGTCATCGCCGTGATGTCCTGGATGGCCGGATTGCTGTACATGCCGCGGCTGTTCATTTATCACAGCGACGCGGAACCGGGTTCGGCGCAGTCCGAAACCTTCAAGATGATGGAGCAGCGGCTCCTGAAGATCATCATGAACCCGGCGATGATGATTACCTGGGTTCTCGGTCTTTTTCTCGCCTGGGACGTCTACGAATTTCGCGGCGGATGGCTGCATGCGAAGATCGGGCTTGTCGTGGTGCTCACAATGGTGCATGTGCTGTTCAGCCGCGCGGTGCGTAACTTCGCGGTCGATGGTCCGCGAAGAACGCCGCGTTACTGGCGCTTGATGAATGAACTCCCGACCGTTCTGATGATCGGGATCGTCATTCTGGTGATCGTGAAACCGTTCTGATGCCGGCTTGATCTTTCTTTGGCAAGATTTCGGTCTTGCCCCTTGCGGCGTTCCACGTGAATCGCTATTTTCGTCGCCATCTCATCTCGTGGCATGCGTGTAATTTCCCGTCGTCCCCGGATCATCTTCCGCGGTAGCGAATTTCACCGACACGCCTAATTCCCCCGAAATTCTCAATATGGTCCCCTCTTCATGGCTGAAATGAAGCTTCAAGAACTCAAAAGCAAATCCCCTACCGATTTGCTGACCTTCGCCGAATCACTCGAGGTCGAGAACGCCAGCACGATGCGCAAGCAGGAGCTGATGTTCGCGATTCTCAAGGTTCTGGCGAGCCAGGACGTCGAAATCATCGGCGAAGGCGTGGTCGAGGTCTTGCAGGACGGGTTTGGTTTCCTGCGTTCCGCGAACGCAAACTACCTGCCCGGCCCCGATGATATCTATATCTCCCCCTCCCAGATCCGCCGCTTCTCGCTGAAGACCGGCGACACGGTCGAGGGCCCGATCCGCGGTCCCAAGGAAGGCGAGCGTTATTTTGCCCTTCTCAAGGTCAATACGATCAATTTCGACGATCCGGAAAAGATCCGTCACAAGGTTCACTTCGACAACCTGACGCCGCTTTACCCGAACGAGCGGTTCAAGATGGAGCTGGAAGTTCCGACCTCTAAGGATCTCTCGGCCCGAGTGATCGACCTGGTGGCACCGCTCGGCAAGGGCCAGCGTGGCCTGATCGTCGCGCCGCCGCGCACCGGTAAGACCGTTCTCCTGCAGAACATCGCCCACTCGATCACTGCCAACCATCCGGAATGTTATCTGATCGTCCTGCTGATCGACGAACGGCCGGAAGAAGTCACGGACATGCAGCGTTCGGTCAAGGGCGAGGTCGTTTCCTCGACCTTCGACGAACCGGCCGTGCGCCACGTGCAGGTTGCCGAAATGGTGATCGAGAAGGCAAAGCGCCTGGTCGAACACGGCCGTGACGTCGTCATCCTGCTCGATTCCATCACCCGCCTCGGCCGCGCCTACAACACCGTCGTACCCTCCTCCGGCAAGGTGCTGACGGGCGGCGTGGACGCCAACGCCCTGCAACGCCCGAAGCGTTTCTTCGGTGCCGCCCGTAACATCGAGGAAGGCGGTTCGCTGACGATCATTGCGACTGCGCTGATCGACACCGGCAGCCGCATGGACGAAGTCATCTTCGAAGAGTTCAAGGGCACCGGCAACTCGGAAATCGTGCTCGACCGCAAGGTCGCCGACAAGCGCATCTTCCCGTCGATGGACATCCTCAAGTCCGGTACGCGTAAGGAAGACCTGCTCGTGCCGCGTCAGGATCTCCAGAAGATCTTCGTGCTTCGCCGTATCCTCGCCCCGATGGGCACCACGGATGCGATCGAGTTCCTGATCGACAAGCTGAAGCAGACGAAGACCAACGGCGATTTCTTCGACTCTATGAACACCTGATCCTTAGCCGGATTCACGGATACGACGAGCGCTCGGTTCTAGCCGGGCGCTTTTCAGTTTGGAGCAGTCTCTGATAGATTGATACCATGATCCAGGCAGTCAACGATACGATCTACGCCCATTCCAGCGGCACCCTCCCCGCGGGCGTCGCGGTCATCCGGATAAGCGGGACGCTGGCATTCGACGCTGCCCAGGTTTTGGTGGGGGAGTTGCCGGCCGCCAGGAAGTCTGCGCTCAGGACGATTCGGAGCCGCAACGGTTCGATAATCGATCAAGCTCTGGTCCTGGCCTTTCCGGGCCCGAATTCCTTTACCGGCGAGGACTGTGTTGAAATACACCTGCATGGCAGCCGCGCCGTCGTTTCCGCCGTCTATCGGGAACTGGAGGCGATCGGGCTTCGTCTGGCCGAAGCGGGCGAGTTTTCCCGCCGCTCGTTCGAAAACGGAAAGCTGGATCTGGTGGAGGTCGAGGGCCTCGCGGATCTGATTGCCGCTGAGACCGAGATGCAACGGCGGCTGGCGGTCGAGCAGGGTTTCGGCGGGCAGTCGGCGCTCTATATGGAATGGGCCGAGAGATTGACGCGTGCGCGGGCCTTGATTGAAGCGGAACTCGACTTCGCGGATGAGGACGACGTTCCCGGATCGGTTTCGGACAGGGTCTGGACCGAGGTGGCGGATCTTTATCTCGAGATCCAGAATCATATCGCCTCTGCGAAAGCGGGGGAGATCATTCGGGACGGATACAAGGTGGTCATCGCAGGCCCTCCGAATGCCGGCAAGTCCAGTCTTCTCAACGCGCTGGCGAAACGAGATGTTGCGATCGTCACGGAGATTGCCGGCACCACGAGGGATATTCTGCATGTCGACGTCGACATGGATGGTTATCTCGTACGGTTCTTCGATACCGCCGGGCTTCGTGAGAGCGAGGATCGCGTTGAGCAGGAAGGTGTTCGAAGGGCACACATAGCGATCGAACAGGCGGATCTTGTCCTGCAGCTCGAGGAAATCGATTCGGACTCGAAACAGATCCTCGACGGGATAACTGCGGAGACCCTGCGCGTTGGAACCAAGGCAGACATACGCCGCCCTTCGGCCGCGTACGATCTGAATATTTCCAGCGAAACGGGGGATGGACTGGATGAGCTTCGTTCCGTGATCTTGGAAAAACTCCGCGAGACCTGGTCCGGATCGCTGGTTCCCAACCGGCAGCGACATCTTCAGTACCTGAAAGAGGCTTCCATTTTCATCGAAGAAGCGTTAAACGGCCGAGAGCTCGATCTTCGGGCCGAGAGCCTTCGGGCCGCAGCATCGTCGCTCGGCCGCATCACCGGCCGGGTCGATGTGGAACAGCTTCTTGACGTGATTTTTTCGCAGTTCTGCATCGGCAAGTGATTCACGTGAAACAGGGCGAGCCGCGCTGTTTCATAAGGTAGGCAAATGGAAACGACATTCGACGTCATCGTCATCGGCGGGGGACATGCTGGCTGCGAGGCAGCGAGTGCGGCCGCGCGTGTGGGAGCCAGCACCGCGCTGATTACCCATAACCGGCAGACCATCGGCGTGATGTCCTGTAACCCTGCGATCGGCGGTCTCGGCAAGGGCCATCTCGTGCGTGAGGTTGATGCCTTCGACGGTTTGATGGGCCGCGTCGCGGATGCCTCCGGTATCCAGTTCCGGCTTCTCAATCGTAAGAAGGGACCTGCTGTGCGCGGGCCTCGGACCCAGGCCGATCGCAAGCTTTACCGGCTTGCGATGCAGCGTGAAATTTTCGACCACCCTAACCTCACTGTGATCGAGGGAGATGCCTTCGATATCGGGATCGAGGACGGGCTAGTCAACTCGGTTGAATTGAAAGACGGACGTCGATTCGGATGCGTAACAATTGTTCTGACGACCGGAACTTTTCTTCGCGGCCTGATTCATATCGGCGACCAGAAGATTCCTGCCGGCCGCGTCGGTGAAGCCCCTTCCCTGGGATTGTCTGAAACCCTGGCGCGATTTGGCTTGCAGCTGGGTCGGCTGAAGACCGGTACTCCGGCGCGGTTGGATGGAAATACGATCGACTGGAGCCGTGTCGGTTTGCAGGAGGCCGACGAACAGCCGGTTCCTTTTTCCTTCATGACCGACAAGATCACCACAAGGCAGATTGCGTGCGGCGTCACGCGCACAACCGATGCGACCCACAAGATCATCTCGGACAATATCCATCGCTCCGCGATGTATTCCGGCCAGATCGAAGGGGTAGGCCCGCGGTATTGCCCGTCGATCGAGGACAAGATCGTCCGTTTCGGCGAGCGCGACGGGCATCAGATCTTTCTGGAGCCGGAAGGCTTGGACGATCCGACGGTCTATCCGAATGGTATTTCGACATCCCTCCCCGCCGAGGTCCAGGAGGCGTTCATTCGAACAATTCCGGGTCTGGAGGCAGTGACGATCATGCAGCCCGGTTACGCGATCGAATATGATCACGTGGACCCCCGCGAACTGACCGCGGGCTTGGAAGTGAAGAAGATTCCGGGCCTTTTCCTTGCCGGGCAGATCAATGGCACAACGGGTTATGAAGAAGCGGCGGCGCAGGGTCTGGTGGCCGGATTAAATGCGACGCAAAAAGCGTCCGGCGGTGAGCCCTATCATTTCAGCCGCGCCGACTCCTATATCGGCGTCATGATTGACGATCTCACGTCTCGCGGGGTGACTGAACCCTATCGAATGTTTACGTCCCGTGCCGAATACCGGCTGTCTCTCAGGGCGGACAACGCGGATGTTCGGCTGACGGAGAAAGCGATCGAGCTGGGTTGTGTCGGACCTGCGCGGGCGGCGAAGCTGCGAGCCTATACGCAGGCGCTGGATGCAGGCCGGGAGTTGCTCCGATCCCGCAATTTGACCCCCAACGAGGCCAATAGTCATGGCCTGAAGTTGAACAAGGACGGACAGCGACGAACCGCCTATGAGCTGCTGGCTTATCCTGATCAATCGTTGGGAGGCCTCACCGCTATATGGCCTGAATTCGCGCAGTTGTCCCCCAAGGTTGCGGAAGCCCTGGAAATTGAAGCGTCCTATGCGGTTTACATGAACCGGCAGGCAGCCGATATTCACGCTACCCATCGGGACGAGGCCCGAATTATCCCGCAAGGCTTTGATTTTACAGGTCTTCCTGGTCTTTCCAATGAACTTAAACTGAAGCTGACGGCGGCAAACCCGGGGAATCTTGCACAGGCTGGCAAGGTTGATGGGATGACGCCAGCCGCCCTTGCTCTTATCCTGGCGCTACTTCGTAAAGAAGAAACTGCACCAGATCGCCTCAAGCGAGTCCTGTAAATGCTTCTGAACGGCAAGAGTGTTTCACGTGAAACGCAAGAGAAGCTTGAGCATTTTTCCGCGCTTTTCCAGAAGTGGGCCAAGGCCATCAACCTTGTGGCGCCGTCGACGCTAGACGAACTGTGGCGGCGCCATATAGCCGACAGCGCTCAAATCTTTCAGCTTTCCCCGCAGCCATGCAAGTGGCTTGACCTTGGTTCTGGAGGTGGTTTCCCCGGGATCATAACCGCGATCTTTCTGGCCGAGGTGCAAGAGGGGTGGGTTCATCTGGTGGAGAGCAATCAGAAGAAGGCAGCGTTTCTTCGAGTGGCGCTTAGCGAGACGGGCGCGAGAGGCTCTGTTCATCCACTGCGAATCGAATCGGCTTCGAAGGCTCTTCCAGATTGCGAGCGCATCTCAGCCAGGGCGCTTGCAGAGCTTGATCCGCTTCTTTCCTACACGTCGGCGTGGATGATCGGCAGAGAAACAAGAGCTTTTTTTCATAAAGGCCGGGATTACGCGGCGGAAGTCGAGAAAGCCCGTGGTCGTTGGGTATTCGATCTGATAAAACACCAGAGTGCCGTCGAGCCGGATTCAGTTATCCTTGAGATAAGCAATTTGAGGCACAAAGAACCCTAGATTTTCAGGTGCCGCATGTTTGAAAGAAATCGGGTTATCACGATCGCCAACCAAAAAGGTGGCGTCGGCAAGACAACGACGGCGATCAACCTGGCCACGGCGCTCGCCGCCATCGGCGAGAGTGTGCTGATCGTGGACCTCGATCCCCAGGGCAATGCCAGCACCGGGCTGGGCATTGAGCGCCGTGATCGCAAGATCTCCTCCTATGACCTGTTGATGGGTTACAACTCCATCGCCGAGACTGCGCTGGCAACGGCGGTTCCGAACCTTCACATCGTCCCTTCGACAATGGATCTACTCGGGTTCGAGATGGAAATCTCCCAGGCTCCCGATCGGGCGTTCAAGCTTCGAAGCGCCCTGAATGGCGATGACGCCTTGGCCTATTCCTATATTCTGCTGGATTGCCCCCCATCGTTCAACCTTTTGACGATGAATGCCATGGCGGCGGCTCATTCTATTCTGGTGCCCCTACAGTGCGAGTTTTTCGCCCTGGAGGGTCTGAGTCAGCTGCTGGAAACCGTCGACCAGGTGCGTCGCAGCGTCAATCCCTCGCTCGACATTCAGGGAATTGTCCTGACCATGTTCGACGCCCGAAATAACCTCGCCCAGCAAGTCGTCAACGATGTTCGGACGCATCTGGGGGAGAAGGTCTACCATACGTTGATTCCGCGCAACGTTCGGGTTTCGGAAGCGCCCTCCTACGGGAAGCCGGCAATCCTTTATGACTTGAAATGCGCCGGCAGCCAGGCCTATTTGCAGCTGGCTTCTGAAGTCATCCAGCGGGAACGCAGGCGCAAGGCTGCCTGACGCTTTGCAGATAAGTGAGTAGTGAGAATGAACGACGACCTCTCGAAACGGCGCCTCGGGCGCGGCCTTGCCGCTCTTATCGGTGAGATGGACCAGCCGGCACCTGTCAACAGTGGTGCCCGCAGCGTCAACCCGGATCGCATGGTGCCGATCGAGCACGTGTCGCGCAATCCGAAGAATCCGCGCCGGAGCTTTGATGAGGGTGAGCTGCAAGATCTCGCAAGCTCCATTCGCCAGCATGGTATCGTTCAGCCGGTCGTCGTTCGGCCGCGCGGGGCCGATCAATTTGAGATCATCGCCGGCGAACGCCGCTGGCGTGCGGCCCAGCTTGCCGGCCTGGTCGAAATCCCTGTCATCGTTCGCGATGTGGATGATCGGACGGCGCTCGAGATTGCTATCGTCGAGAACGTCCAGCGCTCAGACCTCAACCCCTTGGAAGAGGCGCTGGGTTATGATCAGCTGATTGCCGAGCATGGTTACACCCAGAACGATCTTGGCGAAATTATCGGCAAAAGCCGAAGCCATGTGGCCAATAGCCTCCGTCTGCTGAAACTGCCGGAGCCGGTTCGGGACATGCTGGCAGGAGGTAGCCTTTCCGCGGGTCACGCCCGTGCGCTTATCACGACATCGGATCCGGTTTCGCTGGCACGTACGATTATCGCTAAAGGCATGTCGGTTCGAGATGCTGAGAAGCTGGCTCAAAACGACATCAAGGCCCAATCCGAACCCTCAAACGTTTCGAAAGCGGAACAAAAGGACTCTGATACTCTTGCGCTGGAACGCACCCTTTCTGATTCACTGGGCCTGGACGTGAAGATCAACCACAAGAACGGTGGTGGGCAGATCAGGATCGGTTACCGCACGCTTGAGCAGCTCGAGGAGATATGCCGCCTTCTTGAGCGGCGATAACCTAGTCTGTTCAACGACTTGACTGAATAGCTGTGGCCATCAGCGTGTGGAACGCAATATTGGGTTCGAGGCTCTGCCTCTGTCGCGACATCAGAATTGCGGCCTGCAATCTTTCCGTTTCACGGGCGAGCGCCGGCGAGCTCCAAGTTCTCAGCGCTTTTTCGATGATCGGCTTCCGCTTGAAGTGAATATGCCTGCCGAGCGTCATCATGACCTGGGAGGTCTGGAGTTTCTTCTCCTCCATCTCCGCCTTCATCAGATCCAGCAGCTGGAATTGTTTCAGGCAGGATTGCAGGACGAGAAAGACCGGCGTCTTAGACGAGACGATCTTCTGGATGGCGCGATGCAGAGCGGGCAAATTGCCGCCAAGGATCGCATCGACGGCTTCATCGGCTGAAACCGCGCTCGCGTCGCCGATGATTTCATCGATCTGCGCCTCTTCGACCATACCTGTGCCACGGCAGTATAGTGCGAGTTTACGGATCTCGTTCCGGGAGGCCACGCGGTCTCCCCCAAGCAGCTCCAGGAGCCTCTGGCGGGCGCCAGGGCTGATCCTGAGACCTTCGCTCCCCAGTTCCGAATCGATGAGGCTGTTCAAAGCCTTGATATCGTCCGCGTAGCAGGGGATGACAGCGATGGATCGGGAGGGTTCTGCGATCTTCCGCAGCCCGCTCCCTTTCTTGAGGTCGCCGGCCTCGACGATCAGTATGTTGGCTGGAGCCGGGCCGTCAGCCAGAACCTGCATTGCGTCCAGAAGCGGCTTTTCGTTGGCAGCACCACGCAGCCAGACGAGCTTCGAGCCGCCGAAAAGGCCCATTGAATTCACTTCATCGAGAAGCCGCCCGGGATCGCCCTGCAGGTCCGAAACGTCGAGCTTGAGCATCGCAAACGGATCATCCTGGGAGATGCCCGTCTTGCCCGCGATCAGTGCTGCCCGTTCGGAAACGAGGCCACGATCGGGGCCGTAAACCACGAAAATCTTGTAGAGTTCCGCGCTCTTTTCGGCAAACTGATCAAATTCGTGGGATTTTACTTCTGCCATACCGTCTGCGGCTGAGGTTCGCGCGAAAGCACAATCGCGATCTCGGCGCGGATAAACTCGGCAAGTTCTCTCGCGGCGCGGTTTTCGGCGTCGCGAACGGCGCGGAGGCCTGCATAGCCCTGGCCCGAAATGTCGATGAGCGCAACGACCTGACGTTTGCCGGACTTCAGCACCTGCCCGTCGCTGATGCGGCTAATCGTGTAGGTGCCGTCCACCTGAACGCGGCCGGGGACCGGTACGCCGGTCGGAGAGACGTTGTCATCGTCTTCGTCGTCCTCGTCGTCAATAATGGTCGAGGCCGTGCTCTTGGTTACCAGCTTCACGTCGTAAGCAGGACGGGTCGACTCGCCGGCACCGCCGGAGGTGAGGAAGACCAGATGGTTGCGGACAACCTGGTCAAGGCGGGTGTGGGGTTGCTCGAAGCCGACCGACGCAAGGCGCTCGCCCGTGCCGGAAGCCTCGGAATAGAGCGGCCGGACCTGGCAGCCGGCAAGCACTGTCAGCATTACCAGGCCGGATATGAACCCGAAACGACGAAGAGAGCGGTCAGACGACAATGTTTACGATCCTCTGTGGGACGACGATGACTTTCTTCGGCGCCCGGCCTTCAAGAGCCGCTTTGACCGTATCCAGTGCCAGAACCGCAGCTTCGACCGCACTTTGATCCGCGTCGCGCGCGATTGTCAATTCGCCGCGCTTCTTGCCGTTGATTTGGACCGGCAGTGTGACCTCGTTCTCGACGACCAGGGTTTCGTCATATTGCGGCCAGGCGGCCAGGGAGAGCAGTTCCTTGTTGCCGAGGACCGCCCAGCACTCTTCGGCCAGATGCGGCGTCATGGGGGCGACAAGCTGGATCAGGATCTCCGACGCGTTGCGGACGGCTCCCCGATAGGCCGTATCGCCCTCGCCGCCTGCGACCCGGGCGAGCGGTGCTGCAAGTGTGTTCACGAGCTCATAGATGCGCGCGACGGCCTTGTTGAAGGAGAGCTTGTCGTAATCGCCCTGAACCGCCTTCAGCGTCTTGTGGGCGAGCTGCGAGATCGCCAAAGCTTCGCCGTCCTTAGCCGGCACCGGATCGACGCCAGCCAAGTTTTCGGAGGCCTCCGAAATCAGCCGCCACAGGCGCTGGGTAAAGCGGTGGGCACCTTCGACACCGGCCTCGGACCAGATCACGTCGCGGTCCGGCGGAGAGTCAGAAAGTACGAAGAAGCGGGCCGTATCGGCCCCGTAGGAGGCGATGATATCGTCCGGATCGACAACATTCTTCTTCGATTTCGACATCTTCTCGATCGAGCCGATGGTGACTTCTTCGCCACCATCGAGCATGGTGGCGCGGCGTTTGCCGTCCACTTCCTCGATGCGAATGTCGGCCGGGGCCACCCATTCGCCATTGGGGCCGGTGCCACGACGATAGGTTTCGTGCACGACCATGCCTTGCGTGAAGAGGCCCTTGAAAGGCTCCTTGACCTCGACATGGCCGGTTTCGCGCATGGCGCGGGTGAAGAAACGGGAATAGAGCAGGTGGAGGATCGCATGCTCGATGCCGCCGATATACTGGTCGACCGGCAGCCATCGGTTGGCGACGGCCGGGTCTGTCGGATCCTTTTCCCATGGCGCGGTAAAGCGGGTGAAATACCAGCTCGAATCGACGAACGTATCCATCGTGTCCGTCTCACGGCGGGCTTGCTTGCCACATTGCGGGCAGGCGACATGGCGCCAGGTCGGATGGCGGTCGAGCGGGTTGCCCGGCAGGTCGAAGGTGACGTCGTCCGGCAGTTTGACCGGCAGGTCCGCTTTCGGCACCGGCACGACGCCGCAGTCATCGCAATGGACGACCGGGATCGGGCAGCCCCAGTAGCGCTGGCGCGAGATGCCCCAGTCGCGCAGGCGGAAATTCACCTTGCGCTCACCCTGCGGCATGTTGCCGACTATCGTTTCCGACAGGCGATTGGCCACGATCCCGAAGGCTTCCTCGGTCGTCTTGCCGTCGAGGAAACGGGAATTGATCATCACGCCGTCATCGACGTAAGCGGTGTCGCCGACCTCGAAGGTTGCGGCATCGCCGTCCTTCGGCATGACGACCGGTACGACGGGCAGACCGTATTTGCGGGCGAAATCCAGGTCGCGCTGATCGCCGGACGGGCAGCCGAAGATGGCGCCGGTACCGTAATCCATCAGCACGAAGTTCGCGACATAGACCGGCAGTTCCCAGGATGGGTCGAGCGGATGCCTGACCCGGACGCCGGTGTCGATGCCCTTCTTTTCGGCCGTTTCCAGCGCTGCGAGCGAGGTTCCGTGATGGCGGCATTCCTCGGCGAAGGCTTCGATAGCCGGATTCTGCGCGGCTGCGGCCTTGGCCAGCGGATGGTCGGCGGCGATGGCCAGGAACGACGCACCGAACAGCGTGTCGGGACGGGTCGTGTAGACCACGACTTCGCTTTCGCCGGCGGGTGCCGTCGAACCCACGATTTCCCAACGAACCGTCAGGCCCTCGGATCGACCGATCCAGTTCTTCTGCATCAGCCGGACCTTTTCAGGCCATTGGTCGAGCGTATCGAGCGAGTCCAGGAGGTCCTGGCTGAAATCGGTGATCTTGAAGAACCACTGCACCAGGTCGCGCTGCTCCACCAGCGCACCCGAGCGCCAGCCGCGGCCGTCGATAACCTGCTCGTTGGCCAGAACCGTCTGGTCGACAGGGTCCCAATTGACCTTGGACTGCTTACGGTAGACCAGACCCTTTTCCATCATGTCGAGGAAGAGGTGCTGCTGCTGCTGGTAATACTCGACATCGCAGGTGGCGAATTCGCGGGACCAGTCGAGCGACAGGCCCATGGCCTTCAGCTGCGCCTTCATGGATTCGATGTTCTGATAGGTCCAGGTCTTCGGATGCACCTTGTTGTCGCGGGCGGCGTTTTCAGCCGGCATGCCGAAAGCGTCCCAGCCCATGGGATGCAGGACGTTGAAGCCGCGGGCGCGCTTGTAGCGGGCTACCACGTCGCCCATGGCATAGTTGCGCACGTGGCCCATGTGGATGCGGCCCGACGGATAGGGAAACATCTCGAGAACGTAGTATTTTTCGCGCGGATCGCTGTTGTCGGTCTCGAAAACCTTGGCATCGTTCCAGGTCTGCTGCCAACGAGGCTCGGCATCGCGCGGATTATAACGTTCAGTCGCCATTTCAATGATATCCGGGAAAACAGGATCAAGAGTCGGGCGAGACCTTCACCATGAAACCCTGCAAGCGTCAAGTTTTACAGGGGCGTGAAAGGCCAAGTTCAGGGCGAAACACCCTTGGCAGAGCCTTATATGAGGGCTAAGCGCTGAGCTTGCAAGAAAAGCGGAAGGCATGGGTCATGAGCGTCGAAGAACGGCTGCAGGATGTGAAGGCACGGATCGGGAAGGTAGAGCGCCTCTCGAAGCGACCTGCTGGGTCGGTGACGCTCGTGGCGGTTTCGAAGACGTTCGACGTGCAGGACATTCGACCGGTGATATCAGCCGGACAACGGATATTCGGCGAAAACCGCGTGCAGGAAAGCCAGGGCAAGTGGCCGGAACTGAAGGCCGAGACGCCTGAGATCGAACTGCATCTGATCGGGCCGCTGCAATCCAACAAGACCGCCGATGCCGTGGCGCTGTTCGATGTCATCGAGACGGTGGACCGGGAAAAGATCGCCCGCGCGCTTGCCGACGAGATCAGGAAGCAGGGCAAGGCGCCAAAACTCTATGTGCAGGTCAATATTGGGCTCGAGCCGCAGAAGGCGGGGATCGAGCCGAAGCAGACCGTTGCCTTCGTGGAGCTTTGCCGCAAGGAGCTCGGGCTTTCGATCGAGGGGCTGATGTGCATTCCGCCGGCCGAGGAAAATCCGGGGCCGCATTTTGCGCTGCTTGCCAAGCTCGCCAGGGAATGTGGCGTCGAAAAGCTTTCCATGGGCATGTCCGGCGATTTTGAGACCGCCGTTGAATTCGGGGCGACTAGCGTTCGGGTCGGCTCGGCCATCTTCGGCTCACGCTGAAAACAGGCTTTCGCCAAGGACCTAGCGCTTTCGTCGGGCTTTCCCGCACCTCTCCCGCACCCTAGATTGACCATTCCGGGCTGTGCTCATGTGACGGGAGGTGCAGATGCAAAGCCGCTATTTCGACATCTATGAAGGCTGGCAAAAGGATCCGGAGGGATTCTGGAGAGGCGCGTCCGCTGCCATCGACTGGTTCAAGGAACCGGAGAAGATCTTCGACAAGGACGAAGGCGTCTACGGGCGCTGGTTTACCGGCGGCGAGACCAATACCTGCCACAACTGCCTCGACCGGCATGTTGCGGCCGGCCGAGGTGGGCAGCGCGCCTTCATCCACGACAGCGCCATGACGGGAAAGCAGAAGAGCTTCACCTATGCCGAGGTGCTCGACGAGGTGAAGGCGATCGCAGCGGTTATGGGTGATCTCGGCATCGGAAAGGGCGATCGCGTCGTTATCTACATGCCGATGGTGCCGGAAGCGATCTTCTCGATGCTGGCCTGTGCCCGGCTGGGAGCGGTGCATTCGGTGGTGTTCGGCGGCTTCGCGGCGCAGGAACTGGCGGCCCGGCTGAACGATTCGGAAGCGAAACTAGTAGTCAGCGCGAGCTGCGGCCTCGAACCCGGTCGCACCGTTGCCTATAAGCCGTTGCTCGACCAGGCGATCGAGCTCGCCCGCGTGAAACCCGAGCATTGCCTCATCCTGCAGCGCGAGCAGCTCCGGGCGGAACTGCGGCCGGGGCGTCGAGAGTTGGATTTCGCCGAGGCCGTCGAAAAGGCGCGGGGCAGGGATGTGCCGTGCGTGCCGGTCAAGGCCACCGATCCGCTCTACATCCTCTATACGTCCGGGACGACCGGCCAGCCGAAGGGTGTCGTGCGCGACAATGGCGGGCACATGGTGGCGCTGCATTGGAGCATGGAGAACATTTTTGGCGTCAAGCCGGGGGAGGTGTTCTGGACCGCATCCGATATAGGCTGGGTCGTCGGCCATTCCTATATCGTCTACGGGCCGCTCCTGACCGGCAATACAAGCGTGATCTTCGAGGGCAAGCCGGTCGGCACGCCGGATGCCGGCACGTTCTGGCGGGTCGTCGCCGATCACGACGTGAAAGTGCTGTTCACCGCGCCGACGGCTTTTCGGGCGATCCGCCGTGACGATCCGGAGGGCGAGTTGGTTGGAAAATACGATCTGACCGGCATGCGCGCCCTGTTCCTTGCCGGCGAGCGTGCCGATTCGGAAACGCTGAAATGGGCCGAGCAGAAGTTGAGGATCCCGGTGATCGATCACTGGTGGCAGACGGAGACGGGCTGGCCTGTCGCCGCCAATACGGTGGGACTAGGGTTGATGCCGGTCAAGCACGGTTCGCCGACGCGGCCGATGCCCGGTTATGCGCTCGACGTGCTGGACGATGCCGGCCATCCGGTGCCGCGCGGCACGCTCGGCAATATCGTCATCAAGCTGCCGCTGCCGCCCGGCTGCCTCGTCAGCTTCTGGAATGCCGACCAGCGGTTCCGCGAGACCTGCCTCGACGAGTTCCCGGGGTATTACAAGACGGCCGATGCCGGGGTGATGGACGAGGACGGTTATATCTTTGTGATGGCGCGCACCGACGACATCATCAACTGCGCCGGCCATCGGCTTTCGACAGGGGCAATGGAGGAAGCCTGCGCCAAACATCCGGACGTCGCCGAATGCGCGGTGATCGGCGTGCACGATGCGACGAAGGGGCAGATTCCCTGCGGCTTTATGGTGCTGAAGAACCATGTTTCACGGGAAACCGCTGATATCGCGAGAGAAGTGGCCGAACTCGTGCGCAACGAGATCGGACCCGTCGCGGCGTTCAAGACGGTCATGGTGGTTCACAAGCTGCCGAAGACCCGATCGGGCAAGATATTGCGCGGCACGATGCAGAAGATCGCCGACGACATGCCATGGAAAATGCCGGCGACGATCGAGGACGCAGCGGTGCTGGACGAAATCACCGCGATCTTGAAGGCGAACGGTTATGCCCGCGAGGGCAGCGGCCTGAAACAGAGCGCCTGAACGAAAAGAGCCCCGGATCGTCTCCGGGGCTTTTTCATGCTGTCGAAATGGTTCGATCAGAAGCGCTCGTCTTCCTCGTCGTCGTCGCGACGGGTGGACTTGAGCGACGAGAGCTTGGCGAAAACGGCGTCCGCGTCGATCTCCTTTTCCTTCTCTTCCTCGCGCTCGTTGCGATAGCTGAAGCCGAGGTTTTCGGTTTCAGCCGCAGGCTGCAGGGAAGCGCCGAGTTCGGCAGCCGTCGGCAGGGGACGGCCTTTGGAAGCGCGTTCGACTTCGAGGTCGAGGTCGATCTGGCTGCAGAGGCCTAGCGTCACCGGATCCATCGGCGTCAGGTTGGTCGAGTTCCAGTGGGTGCGCTCGCGGATCTGCTCGATCGTCGACTTGGTGGTGCCGACGAGACGGGAAATCTGTGCGTCTTTCAGTTCCGGATGGTTGCGAACCAGCCAGAGAATGGCGTTCGGTCGATCCTGACGCTTGGAGACCGGCGTGTAGCGCGGGCCGCGGCGTTTCGATTCCGGCACGCGAACCTTCGGCTCCGAAAGCTTCAGCTTGTGATTGACGTCTTTTTCGCCGCGTTCGATTTCATCGCGCGAAAGCTGGCCGGTGGCGATCGGGTCCAGGCCCTTGATGCCCTGCGCCGCTTCGCCATCTGCAATCGCCTTCACCTCGAGCGGGTGGAGCTTGCAGAAATTGGCGATCTGATCGAAGGAAAGCGCGGTATTGTCGACCAGCCATACAGCGGTCGCCTTCGGCATGAGCAATTGTTGAGCCATGGGTATAGGTCCTCTGTCCGTCCGCGCCGGTGTCGCGGGCCGTGGGTATCAACCACAATTTCCGGGAATTTACCGCCCTATAATCGAATTGGGACAGAATTGCAAATCTTTGAAGCGAGATCGTCGCACCGAGATGAACCGTTTGTCTAATTGCCGCCCTTGCCTCACCTGTTATGAATGCGGCACATATCGCTGACGGCTCGATGCGTCGTCATGCGTGCCAATTCAGGGAGGTGTTCATGTCGGAAAAAGTCTACCCGGTCCTCAAGTCTGCCAAAGCGAAGGCGCTCATCGACAAGGATAAATACGAAAAGTGGTACGAGGAGAGCGTTGAGGACCCGGACAAGTTCTGGGGCAAACATGGAAGGCGCATCGACTGGTTCAAGCCCTATACCAAGGTCAAGAACACCTCCTTCAAGGGCAAGGTCTCGATCAAGTGGTTCGAGGATGGCCTGACCAACGTTTCCTACAATTGCATCGACCGCCACCTGAAAACCCATGGGGAGCGCACGGCGCTGATCTGGGAAGGCGACAATCCCTATATCGACAAGAAGATCACCTATAACCAGCTTTACGATCAGGTCTGCCGGCTGGCCAACGTCCTGAAGAAGCACGGCGTCAAGAAGGGCGACCGTGTCACCATCTACATGCCGATGATCCCCGAAGCGGCCTATGCGATGCTCGCCTGCGCCCGTATCGGCGCGGTGCATTCGGTCGTGTTCGGCGGGTTCTCGCCGGAAGCGCTGGCCGGCCGCATCATCGACTGCCAGTCCACTTTCGTGATCACCTGCGACGAGGGCGTGCGCGGCGGCAAGCCGGTGCCGCTCAAGGACAATACCGATACAGCGATCCATATCGCGGCGCGCCAGCACGTGATCGTCAACAAGGTCGTGGTGGTGCGCCGCACCGGCGGCAAGACCGGCTGGGCGCCTGGCCGCGACCTCTGGTACCACCAGGAAATCGCCACCGTGAAGGAGCATTGCGAACCCGCGAAGATGAAGGCGGAAGATCCGCTGTTCATCCTCTACACCTCGGGTTCGACCGGCAAGCCGAAAGGCGTGCTGCACACGACCGGCGGTTACCTCGTCTTCGCGGCGATGACCCACGAATATACGTTCGACTACCATGACGGCGACATCTACTGGTGCACGGCGGACGTGGGCTGGGTGACCGGCCATTCCTACATCGTCTACGGGCCGCTGGCGAACTGCGCCACCTCGCTGATGTTCGAAGGCGTGCCGAACTTCCCGGACCAGGGCCGCTTCTGGGAAATTATCGACAAGCACAAGGTCAACATCTTCTACACCGCCCCGACGGCGATCCGTTCGCTGATGGGTGCCGGCGACGAATTCGTGAAGCGTTCTTCCCGGGCAAGCCTGCGCCTGCTCGGCACGGTCGGCGAGCCGATCAACCCGGAAGCCTGGGAATGGTACTACAACGTGGTCGGCGACAAACGCTGCCCGGTGGTCGATACCTGGTGGCAGACGGAAACCGGCGGCCACATGATCACGCCGCTGCCTGGGGCCACCGACCTGAAGCCGGGTTCGGCGACCGTACCGTTCTTCGGCGTGAAACCGGAACTGGTCGACAACGAGGGCAAGGTGCTGGAAGGGGCGGCCGACGGCAATCTCTGCATCGCAGACAGCTGGCCGGGCATGATGCGCACGGTCTATGGCGACCACGAGCGGTTCATCCAGACCTATTTCTCCACCTACAAGGGTAAATATTTCACCGGTGACGGCTGCCGGCGCGACGAAGACGGTTATTACTGGATCACCGGCCGCGTCGACGACGTGCTGAACGTTTCCGGCCACCGTCTCGGCACGGCAGAGGTGGAATCGGCACTCGTCTCCCACAGTCTCGTGTCCGAAGCCGCCGTCGTCGGTTATCCGCACAACATCAAGGGCCAGGGCATCTATTGCTACGTCACCCTGATGTCGGGTCACGAAGGCAATGACGCGCTACGCCAGGAACTGGTGAAGCATGTGCGCCAGGAGATCGGCCCGATCGCGCAACCCGACAAGATCCAGTTCGCACCCGGCCTGCCGAAAACCCGCTCCGGCAAGATCATGCGCCGCATCCTGCGCAAGATCGCAGAGGATGATTTCGGCGCGCTCGGGGATATCTCGACGCTTGCCGATCCCGGCGTGGTCGACGACCTGATCGCCAACCGCCAGAACAAGGCGGGCTGATCGAACCCAAAGGCCGCTCGGGAAACCTGGCGGCCTTTTCAGTTGAGGTCGCAGGTCTTGCGCGGCTTGCGTCCGCCGTCATAGGTCTGCACGAGGCCGGCGAGCAGCAGATCGCCGCCGGCGCTGCGGCCATCGGAGAGCACCACGTCTGCGACAATGCGGCCGAAATATTTGTCGCCGGAAATATGGGTGAGCTGAATTTTGCGTGATTGGGCGGTCAGCGCTTCGAGCGCCCGTTGGGCGTCGATGCCCGCCTCGCGAAGCCGCTCGCATTTCGATTTCAGCTCCGGCGCATCGATGCCCCGAATACGCACATAAACTTCCATCTTCTGCTGCGGCCAGGGCTGCGCTTCGACCAGCAGCGTATCGCCGTCGATGACCCGCAGGATTTCGGCTGCCACCGGCCCGGAAATCTCGTCACGCGCTTCCGCTTCGGTGGCGAACACCGCGACGATGCCAGTGAGAATCAGAAGCGACTTGATCATGGAAAGGAATAAATTCCGATCCACGAGGGAAGTCAATAGGAATATTTGCTTAGAAATCGATCGCCCGGCCGTTGATCTCCCAGTCGCCGAAGCGGGCGGGGTCGGCACCGCCGCGGCCGCCGAATTCTTGCGGCGTTTCGGCCTTGGCGGCCGCCTGGCGGCGTTCCTCGGCTTCCTTGAGCGCGCGCTCGGCGGCTGGGGAAAGTGGCTTCTTAGGCGCACCTTCTTCCGGTATGATTTCTGAATTGTCGTTGTCTGCGCTCTGCATCGTGGCCTTCGCCGGGTGGATTATTGAAAACTCTGGTCGAATTGACCACATCATAAGGCGTTCGCGCCCAGTGGAAAACCCTTTAACCGCCCTGGGACGATATCGGCAACGGGAGAGATGACGATGAATGTAATGCGCACCGCCATGCTTCTGGCCTTCATGACGGCCCTCTTCATGGGGATCGGCTTCCTGATCGGCGGCACGGGCGGCATGATGATCGCGTTGGTGATCGCTGCCGGGATGAACCTGTTTTCCTACTGGAATTCCGACAAGATGGTTCTGTCGGCCTACCATGCGCAGGAGGTCGATGCGCGTAGCGCGCCGGAATTCTACAACATGATCCGCGATCTTTCGGCCAATGCCGGCCTGCCGATGCCGAAAGTCTATGTCTACGACAATCCGCAGCCGAACGCCTTTGCGACCGGCCGCAATCCGCAGAACGCCGCCGTCGCGGCCTCCACCGGGCTGATGCAGCAGCTGACGCATGAGGAAGTGGCGGGCGTGATGGCGCATGAGCTCGCGCATATCCAGAACCGCGATACGCTGACGATGACGATCACCGCGACGCTGGCCGGCGCGATCTCGATGCTCGGCAATTTCGCCTTCTTCTTCGGCGGCAACCGCGAAAACAACAATCCGCTCGGTTTCGTCGGCGTGCTGGTGGCAATGATCGTCGCTCCGTTCGCGGCGATGCTGGTGCAGATGGCGATCAGCCGGACGCGCGAATATTCGGCCGACCGGCGCGGCGCCGAGATCTGCGGCAATCCTTTGTGGCTCGCCTCGGCACTCGGCAAGATCGCCGGTGCGGCGCATCAGATCCCGAACTACGAGGCCGAGCGCAACCCGGCGACGGCGCATATGTTCATCATCAACCCGCTGTCGGGCGAGCGTATGGACAGCCTGTTCTCTACCCACCCGGACACCGGCAACCGGATCGCCGCGCTGCAGCAGATGGCCGGCCAGTTCCCCGGTGGTTCTCGGGCCAGTGCCTCGACGGCCGGGTTCCAGGCTGATAGACCGCAGCGCACCGCGCGCTCCGTTCCGAATACCGGTTGGGGTCGTCGCGGCTCGGATGAACCGCGCAAAGGTCCCTGGTCTTGAACGAAGCCAAGAAGAACAAGAAGCCTTACAAGCCAGCAGGCAAACCTGCGGAACAGCGCAGGAAACCGGCTCACTCGGAGAAGGAAAGCGGTCCCTTCAAGGCAGGCCTCGAGGTTCGGGTCACGGCCGCAAAGCTTCTGGCGGCCGTTGTCGACCGGAAAATCTCGCTCGACGGCATGCTCGACCTCGTCCATGGCAATCCGGCCTATAGGGCGCTCAGCGATGCCGATCGGGCGCTGACGCGCGCCATCCTCAATACCGCGCTTCGTCATCTGCCGCGCATCGAGGCGGCGATCGCTTCGTTGATCGACACGCCGCTGCCGGAAGGCGCTCGGGCGCTTCACCACGTGCTGGTGATCGCCGCAGCGCAGATCCTGCATCTCGACGTGCCGCCACATGCGGCCGTCGACCTTGCGGTCGAACAGGCCAATCGCGACCCGCGCAACCGCCGTTTCGCCAAGCTGGTGAATGCGGTCCTGCGCCGGCTGGACCGTGAAAAGGACGAAATCCTTGCCACGACCGCCAGCATCTCTCCGGTGCCGGCCTGGTTCCGCAAGCGCCTGGTCGCCCTCTATGGCGAGGCGAAGGCGGATCGTATCGCCGAAGCCCAACTCGTTCCGGCGGCCATCGACCTGACGGTCAAATCCGATCCCGCAGCCTGGGCCGAAAAGCTCGGCGGCACGGTTCTGCCGACCGGCAGCATCCGCCTTGCGGCCTTCAATGGCGCGGTTTCCGCGCTCGAAGGGTTCGATGAAGGTGTCTGGTGGGTGCAGGATGTCGCCGCCAGCATTCCCGCAAAGCTGTTCGGCGACCTGAAGGGCAAGAAGGTCGCCGACCTCTGCGCCGCTCCCGGCGGCAAGACGGCACAACTGATCGCGGCCGGTGCCGAGGTGATCGCAGTCGAGCAATCCGGCAACCGGCTGGCACGGCTGAAAGAAAACCTCGGGCGGCTCGGTTACGAGGCGGAACTGGTCGGCGGCGACCTTTTCGATTTCAAGCCGGCGGAGCCGCTGGACGGCGTGCTGCTCGATGCGCCCTGTTCCTCGACCGGCACGACGCGCCGGCATCCGGATGTATTCTGGACCAAGGGACCGGAGGACGTGACGAAGCTTGCGGCTCTGCAGGAAAAGATGCTGCGCCACGCCGTCACGCTGGTGAAGCCCGGCGGCATTATCGTTTTCTCCAATTGCTCGCTCGATTCGCTGGAGGGGGAGGAACTGGTCGTGCGCGTGCTCAAGGACCATCCCGAATTGAAACGCGTGGCCGTCAACCCTGAGGACTGGCCGGGGCTGGAAGGGGCGATCTCGCCGCTCGGCGAATTCCGCACCACGCCGGCCATGCTGCCCGCCAGCGAAAATTTTGTTGGCGGCATGGATGGCTTCTTCGCGAGCGTCCTTCAGGTGCGGTAAGGTTTTCTTCACCATACGGACTGATACTTTCGAACAATCTAATAGTTGATTCCCGCCGGCAGGGCGGAGGCTGATTCCTGCGGAGTATTCCAGATTGAAGATGCGGCTCGCGGATCGCCGAAGGCTGATGTCCTTCGGCTTGCGGGAAATCTGGCGGCGCCTTTGCCGGCGTTCCGCGGGATTCCGCCTGGCCGCGATCTCGTTTTCCATGCAGGTGCCGGATCGGCTGATCGTCGCGCCCACGGATCTGCGGGCGCTCGACCCGTTCGTGGCGGAGGAAATCCTGGAAGGGCGGTTCCCGCTCGCGGGACGGATACTCGAAACCTACGGTCAATCGCCGTTCTCCGTCGAGCTGCCGTCGCGGGCGGCAGCAGAGCGGCTGCATTCTTTCGCCTGGCTCCGCCATATCCGTACCAACAAGACGGAAGCCGCCTGTGCCAGCGCCCGCCAGGTGGTCGCAGACTGGATCGCGCTTTATGGTCGACGGCCGCAGGGCATTGCGTGGGAAGCGCATGTCGCAGCGGAGCGGGTGATCGCCTGGCTTTCGCATTCCACCGTCGTGCTGCAGGGCGCAGAAGCCGGCTTCTACCGCCGCTTCATGAAAAGCCTCGCCTATCAGGTCCGGTATCTGAGGAAGATAGCCGGCTGCACGCCGGAGGGCGATACGCGGCTGAGGCTCAGGATCGCGCTTGCCATGGCCTCGATCTCGATGCCGACACGGGCCGCCTATATCCGTCGCGAGGGCAGGCGCCTGGATCGGGAGCTGGAACGTCAGATCCTTGCCGATGGCGGTCATGTGTCGCGCAATCCACGTGCGGTGCTCGACCTGCTGATCGATCTCCTGCCGCTTCGTCAGACCTATATCAATCTTGGCCATGACCTGCCACAAAAACTCATTCCGACGATCGATCGCATGTATCCGGCGCTCCGCTTCTTCCGGCATCAGGATGGGGATCTGGCGCTGTTCAACGGCGCGAGCTCGACGCCCGCGAGCGAGCTGATGTCGGTGCTGCGTTATGACGAGACAGCCGGCAAGCCGTTCAAGGCGCTGCCGCACATGAACTATCATCGCCTCTCGGCGGACGGCACGACGCTAATCGTCGATACCGGCCGCCCGCTCTCTCCAGGGCTTTCTCGTGGGGCGCATGCGGGCTGCCTGTCCTTCGAGATGTCGGCCGGCCGGCACCGCTTCATCGTCAATTGCGGTTCGCCGAAATATGCAGGGCGGAACTACCGGCACATGGCACGCTCGACGCCCGCCCATTCGACGGTGACGCTGAACGAAACGTCGTCCAGCCGCATCATCCGGTCCCGGTTCGCAGGCTCGATGCTGCTCGGCGGCGTGTCGGAAGTGGAGGTCGAGCGCTGGGACGACTTGCATGGCAATGACTGGCTGCGGGCCAGCCACGACGGCTACGTCCACCAGTTCGGTTATTTCCACGAACGCGAGATCGGCCTCAATGTGAAGGGCAACAAGATCAAGGGCCACGATAGGCTCTTCCTGCCGGAGGGCGAGGTGGCCGAAAGCGGGCCGTTCCTGGCGGTGGCGCGTTTCCACATCCATCCGGTCATCACGCTGTCGCGCCGGGACGAGGAGAGCGTCAGTATGCGTGCGCCGGATGGAGAGACCTGGATCTTTGCGGCACCGGGGCTGCAGGTGATGATCGACGAGGACATCTTCTTTGCCGACGTCTCCGGCGTGCGGCCGAGCCAGCAGCTCGTCATCGAGTTTTCTCCGCCGGAGACTTCGGAAATACGCTGGATGCTGAGACGCGGCGAATAGGCCGTTTCTTCTTCCGCCAAGCTGTGCTAACGGGCGGCCATCTTACCTTCGCGCCGGGTACCGCGGCGCCTTTCCAGGAGAGACCGATGGCCGTCGTTTCCAAGAAAATCCCCGCTCCCGACCGCATCAGGATCCGCACCGCGCTGCTCTCGGTCTCCGACAAGACCGGTATCATCGAGCTTGCCAAGGCCCTCACCGAGCGGGGCGTGAAGCTGCTGTCGACGGGCGGTACGCACAAGGCGATCGCCGCCGCGGGCCTTGCCGTGACCGACGTGTCGGAAGTCACCGGTTTTCCGGAAATCATGGACGGGCGGGTGAAGACGCTGCACCCGACCGTGCACGGCGGCCTGCTGGCGATCCGCGACGACGCGGAACATGTCGCCGCGATGAAGGAACACGATATCGAAGGCATCGATCTTGCCGTCATCAACCTCTACCCGTTCGAGGAAGTGCGCGCCGCCGGCGGCGACTATCCGACGACGGTCGAGAATATCGATATCGGCGGGCCGGCGATGATCCGCGCGTCCGCCAAGAACCATGCCTATGTGACCACCGTCACCGATCCTTCCGACTATCCGGCACTGATCGAGGCGCTGCGCTCGAATGACGGGCAGACCGTCTATGCCTTCCGCCAGAAGCTCGCCGCCAAGGCCTATGCCCGCACGGCCGCCTATGACACGGCGATCTCGAACTGGTTTGCGGAAGCGCTCGACATTGAAATCCCGCGCTACCGGACGATCGGCGGCGTGCTGAAAGAAGAGATGCGCTACGGCGAGAACCCGCACCAGAGCGCCGGCTTCTACGTGACCGGCGAAAACCGCCCGGGCGTGGCGACCGCAAAACTGCTTCAGGGCAAGCAGCTTTCCTACAACAATATCAACGATACGGACGGCGCCTTCGAGCTGATCGCCGAATTCTCGCCGGAAAAGGCGCCGGCCTGCGCGATCATCAAGCATGCCAACCCTTGCGGTGTGGCGACCGGTCCGAGCCTCAAAGACGCTTATCTCAGGGCGCTCGCCTGCGATTCCACCTCGGCCTTCGGTGGCATCATTGCGGTCAATCAGCTTCTCGACGCGGAGACGGCCGAAGAGATCGTCAAGTTGTTCACGGAAGTGATCATTGCGCCGGCGGTTTCCGACGAGGCCCAGGCGATCATCGCTGCCAAGAAGAACCTGCGCCTGCTGGTCACCGGCGGCTTGCCGGACCCGCGTTCGCGCGGCCTGACGGCGAAGACCGTTTCGGGCGGCCTACTGGTCCAGACCCGCGACAACGGCATGGTCGAGGACATCGACCTGCGCGTCGTCACAAAACGCGCGCCGACGCCGACCGAACTCGAAGACATGAAGTTCGCCTTCAAGGTCGCCAAGCACGTGAAGTCGAATGCGGTCGTCTACGCCAAGAACGGCCAGACGGCCGGTATCGGCGCCGGCCAGATGAGCCGCATCGATTCCGCCCGCATTGCCGGCATCAAGGCGGAAGAGGCGGCCAGGGCCATGGGCTGGGCCGAGCCGATGACCAAGGGTTCCGCGGTCGCCTCGGAAGCGTTTTTCCCGTTTGCCGACGGCCTGCTTTCGGCCATTGCCGCCGGTGCCACGGCGGTCATCCAGCCCGGCGGCTCGATGCGCGACGACGAAGTGATCGCCGCTGCCGACGAGCATGGTGTTGCGATGGTGTTCACGGGAATGCGGCATTTCCGGCATTGATGGTGCTGAGGCACTGAGCGTGTGGCATGGATCCTCGGGTCAAGCCCGAGGATGGCGACGCAGAGTTTTTTGCGCATGCCAAAAGAGATATTCGAGGGCGCTTCTGCCTTCTTTCTTTCGTCAGGCGATCCACGCATTCCGTCATCCTCGGGTTCGCCCCGAGGATCCACGTCCCGGCCAAATAGCTACCCGCCTATTTCCTGTTTGCCGGATAAGGCGTCGCAAGCAGCAGCAGCAACCCCGCCACGAGGAAGATCAGCAGCGTGGCCATGCCGAGCCGGGCTGAGCCGCTGGCATAGGTCATGAGCGAGAAGAACAGCGTGGCGAGGAAGCTCGTCGCCCGCCCGGAGAGCGCGTAGATGCCGAAATAGCGGCCGGTCTCGGAAAGGCTGACGCTGCGCGCGAGATAGGATCTGGACGAGGCCTGGACGGGGCCGAAGGCGATGCCGATCAGCAATCCGAACAGGATATAGGCTTTTTCCGCCGCGGTGCCGAACAGGCCGCCGCTATCCTCTGCCGAAAGAGGCAGAAGGCCGAAGAAGACGAAGCCAGGGCCGGTGGAGATGATGCCGAGAGTGGCCACCAGCAACAGGACGAGGCTGATGATCACGACGATCTTCGAGCCGAGCAGGCGGTCGAGCCACCCGGCGACGATGCAGCCGAAAATCGCCACGACATTCAGGATGATGCCGTAGATGCCGATCTCGATCGTCGCCCAGCCGAACATCCCGGCCGCAAACGTGCCGCCGAGGATCAGCAGGCCGTTGACGCCGTCCTGGTAGAGCATGCGGGCGACCAGGAATTTCGCGATACCTGTACGCTGCCTCAGGTCCCGCAGCGTGCCGCCAAGTTCCCTTATACCGGAGCGGACCGCCGCGGCGAGCGGCAGGCCCTTTTTGGCGTCCGGCGTGAAGAAGAACATCGGCAGGATGAACAGGAAATACCAGAGGGCGGAGATCGGACCGGTGATCCGCGCGTCCTCGCCGAGATGCGGGTCGAGGCCAAAAAGCGGAGGGATGCCGATCAGCGTTTTGCCGCTTTCGGGATTGGCGGCAAGCAGCGCCACGACGGCGATCAGCACGATCATGCCGCCGAGATAACCGAGACCCCAGGCGACGTTGGAAATGCGGCCGACATCCTCCTTGGAAACCAGGCGCGGCATCATCGAATCATTGAAGACGGTTGAGAACTCCGCGGCGATCGATGCGAAGATCATGAAGATCATCGGCCAGATGATCGGAGAACCGGGCGCTGCAAACCAGAGGGCCGAGACGCAGGCGATCTTGATCATCGCAAAAAAGGCGATCCACGGTTTGCGGGGGCCGGCCTGGTCGGCGATCGAGCCGAGGATGGGGGAGAATACGGCGATGACCAGCGACGAGACCGTCGCCATGTTGCTCCACGCCGCCTGCGCCGAGACGGGATCCTCGGTCAGCCTCGAGACGAAATAGGGGCCGAAGATGAAGGTGGTGACGACGGTGAAGAACGGCTGGGCCGCCCAGTCGAAGAACATCCAGCCCCAGATGCCGCGCCGGCTCGTTTTCACCGGCGCATCGTCCACATCAATAACGGCCATTTTTCCCCCGGATCAGCCAGTTCGGTCCGTTGTCCTACATCGCCCGACCGTGCGCAAGATCGCTGAGGAGACCGGCCGCGACGGTGATCTTCGGAAGCGTCAACTCGCCGCTTTCGCTCAAGATCACCAGTTCGGCACCGATGCGGTTCACCCGCACCCGGTCGCCGCCGACCCAAGCTTCCAGCGGCTTCTTGTCCTTCGGATGGGCAGTCATCGCGGCGATGACGATATCGCGGCGCGCCGAGGCGAGCTGCTGCAGGCTACGGGAGAGCGCCAGGCTTTCATAGTGCTCCGAGGTGCTGATGCGTTCGCCAGCGCCGATCAGTCGGTTGATGCGGAAGGTTTCGGTAACAGTGAAATAGCTCTCGGTGGCGCGCGCCATGGTCTCGCCGGTGCGGTCGGCGATCAGCATGATCTCCGGCACCAGGACCAGCGTCGACAGCAACAGGATTTCACGGGCAAGCGATGCCGGTATGCCCTGCGCTTCGAGTTCCGAGGCGCGGGCTGCGGTTTCCACGAAATCTCCGCCCGCCAGTGACGAGCGCAGCCCTTTGATCGCGGCCTTGAGCCGGCTCATCGCGCCGTCCATGTCGCCGGTGCCGACCTGCGTCTGCAGGATGAGGCGGGTTGCTTCCGCGAAGGTCTCGGTGGTGCGGGCGTAGAGATCGTTCTGCAGCTGGCCGGGGATTTTTCCATCCAGCGCATCGATCTCGGCCCAGAGCTTGGGAAGTTCGAAGCCGTCGCGGGCAAGGAAGGCAGCCTTGACGACATTTGCTGCCGTAGCGCCGGTCATATCGCTCATCTGCTGCACAAAACCCGGGCCGCCGCGGTTGATCGCCTCGTTGGCGAGCGTGGTGGCGACGATTTCGCGATGCAGGCGGTGGGACTGGATGTCCGCCGCGTAAGCCTTCTGCATCTTGGCCGGGAAATAGGCCTTCAGGACGGCCGAGAAATAGGGGTCGTCCGGCAGGCTGCTGTCGAGCAGGGCATCGAAGAGAACGATCTTCGAATAGGAGAGCAACACGCCGATTTCTGGCCGGGTCAGCGGTCTGCCGGAGGAATAACGCTCCGCAAGCTCCGCATCATCGGGCAGAGTTTCGACCTTGCGATTGAGCTGGCCTTGCGATTCCAGCACGGACATCAGCCGTGAAAGTTCTTCGCGGTTGCCGGTACCCTTGCGTTCGGTCAGCGAGATCGACAGCGGCTGCAGATAGTTGTTGCGCAGCACGAGATGGCCGACTTCTTCGGTCATCGAGGCGAGAAGCTGGTTCCGTTTGTCGCGGGCAAGCCGCCCATCCTGCATGGCCGAATTGAGGGCGATCTTGATATTGACCTCGACGTCGGAGCAGTTGACGCCGGCGGAATTGTCGATCGCATCGGAATTGCAGCGCCCGCCATTCAGCGAATAGGCGATGCGGCCCTTCTGGGTCATGCCGAGATTGGCGCCTTCGCCGATGACGCTGGCGCGCACCTCGGCCGCGGTGATGCGGATGGGATCATTGGCGCGGTCGCCGACTTCCGCATCGGTTTCGGAGGTTGCCTTGATATAGGTGCCGATGCCGCCGAACCAGAGGAGGTCGACCGGGCTCTTCAGGATCGCGGTCATGATCTCGAAGGGCGTCGCCGTCGTCTTGTCGATACCGATTGCGGCAGCGGCCTGCCTGGTGAGCTTTACCGACTTCTCCGAGCGGGAAATGACCATCGCCCCTTCGGAAAGGGTTGATTTGTCGTAATCCTGCCAGCTCGACCGGGGCAGGGCGAACATGCGTTCGCGTTCGGTGAAGGACTTTTCGAGATCCGGATCCGGATCGATGACGATATCGCGATGGTCGAAGGCCGCGATGAGACGGATCTTGCGCGACAGCAGCATGCCGTTGCCGAAGACGTCGCCGGACATGTCGCCGACGCCGACGACTGTGAACGGCGTCGTCTGGATGTCGATATCCTTCTCGCGGAAATGCCGTTTCACGGCTTCCCAGGCGCCGCGAGCGGTGATGCCCATCTTCTTATGGTCGTAACCGACCGAACCGCCGGAGGCGAAGGCATCGTCCAGCCAGAAGCCGGCTTCCTGCGCCAAGCCGTTGGCGGTGTCGGAGAAGGTCGCCGTACCCTTGTCGGCGGCAACCACGAAATACGGGTCGTCGCCATCGAGGCGGATCGTGTCCGGCGGCCCGACGATGTCGGCGCCGACGATATTGTCGGTGATCGACAGGAGGGTGCGGATGAAGGTCTTGTAGGCTTCTCGGCCGGCATTGAAGAATGCGTCGCGGGAGCTCGCCGGCGGCAGCATTTTCGGGAAGAAGCCGCCCTTGGCGCCGACCGGCACGATCACGGCGTTCTTGACCTGCTGCGCCTTCACGAGGCCGAGGATTTCCGTCCGATAGTCCTCGCCGCGGTCCGACCAGCGCAGGCCGCCGCGCGCAACCTTGCCGAAGCGCAGGTGCACGCCTTCAACCTCGGTGCCGTAGACGAAGATTTCGCGGAAGGGTCGGGGTTCCGGCAGGCCGTCCAGCAGCTTCGGATCGAGCTTGAAGGCGAACATCCGGTGCGGGGCGCCATTGGCGTCGCGCTGGAAGTAGTTGGTCCGGAGCGTGGCATCGACCGCATTGACGAAACGGCGAAGCGTGCGGTCCTCGTCGAGATTGGGCACGTTGCCGAGCGCTTCTTCGATTTCGGCGTGATGGTCGGTGAGTTTCTTGACGCGGGCCTTCTCAGTGATCTTCGGGTCGAAGCCGTCGCGGAAGAGGCGGAAGATGGCGGCGGATATGGCCGGGTATTTCACCAGGGTGTCGGCGATATAGGCCTGCGAGTAAACGATGCCGGTCTGGCGCAGATAACGGGAATATGCGCGCAGCACCGTGACTTCGCGGGCGGACAGGCCGGCCAGCAGAACCAGCCGGTTGAAGGTGTCATTGTCGATCAGGCCTTCGAAGGCGGAGAGGAAGGCCTCTTCCAGAGCCAGGCCTTCGCGGGACAGGTCGACCTCGCGCCCGTCGCCGAGCTGCAGTTCCATGTCGTGGAGGACGATCAGCTTGCGGTCGTTTTCCGGCCCGACCTCGATCTCGAACGTCTGCTCGCTGACGGCGTGGAAGCCAAGGTTTTCGAGAAGCGGCACGCGGCGGGAGAGCGACAGGTGCCGGTCCTTGTGGAAGATCTTCAGCGACACGGTGTTGGCGGCGTCGCCGGGGCGGCGATAGAAGGCGATGCGGATCGTTTCGCCGGCTGCACAGGCGGCGATGTCCGGCAGGTCGGCGAAGGTTTCGTCGGGCGAAAAGGCTTCCTGGAAGGCCTGGGTGACGGTGAGCCGCGGTCCCTCCTCCGCAAGCGCTGCGAAGCGGTCCTCCCAGGGGGTGGCGATGAGCCGGATCGCTTCCTCGAGCTTGCCCTGCGCGATCCTCGGCGTCTTGCCGCCGCGCCGGCCGATGATCATGTGGACGCGGGCGACGCCGCCTTCCGGGAAAGCCGGGTAATAGGCGGAGACGTGGCCGTCATAGACCTTGGTCAGGTAGTCGCCGACCTTCTCGCGGACCAGGGAATTGTAGTCCTCGCGAGGCACATAGACGATCACCGAGACGAAACGGTCGAAATGGTCGATGCGCGGCAGGACCCGGACGCGCGGACGCTCGCTCAGTTCCATGATCTGCTCGCAGAAGCGGGCCAGCAGATCGGCATCGATCTGGAAGAGGTCGTCACGCGGATAGGATTCGAGCGTGTTTTCCAGCATGCGGCCGGAATGGCTGTCGGGGTCAAAGCCGAACTGCTCTTCCACCCGACCGGTCTTGGCGCGCAGGAGAGGGATGTCGCGCACGGAATGGGTATAGGCGGTTGCCGTGAAAAGACCGACGACGCGCAGCTCGCCGACCACTTCGCCCTTTTCGTCGAAGCGCTTGACGCCGACATAATCCATGTAGGCGCGGCGGTGCACCACGGATTTCACGTTCGCCTTGGTGACGATCAGGAAATCGGGGCCGTCGAGGAACTCGAGGATTTCGGGGGTGGTCGTCACCGCGTCCTTGCCCTGGCGCAGCACCAGCACATCCGGATCGGAGAGGATGCCGAGACCGCGGCCCTTGCCGCGTTCAACCTTGGCCTCAGTGCCCTTGCCGGAATAGACGTATTCGCGCATGCCGAGGAAGGTGAAGTTGTCGTCGCGCAGCCAGTCCAGGAAGGCCAGCGCCTCGTCGCGATCGGCCTTGCGGCGGCTTGTCGAATTGTTGAGTTGCTTGGCGGCGCCGTCGAGGACTTCCAGCATGGAGCCCCAGTCGGTGATCGACAGATGAACCTGGTCTAGGATGTAGCGGATGCGCTCGGTGAGCGAAGCGGCCTGTTCCTCGTTGAGCGGCGAAAGATGGATCTGGATGAGGCTCACATGATGAGCCGGGTTGCTGGGCTGTTCGTTGGAACGGAGCGCCGGTTCCTTGCCCGGTTCAACGACCAGGATCGGATGAACCGCCATGGTGAGGTCGCGGTGGGTGGCGGTCACCTCGCCCATGACCGAGTCGAACAAAAAGGGCATGTTGCGGTCGACGACGGTCAGCACCGAGACCGGAATTCCGTCCGGCTCGACACCGGCGATCGGTTCGACCGTGATGTCGGCCCGGATCCGCGTCCAGGCCATCAGCCGCTCGGCTGCATGATTGGCGGAAAGCGCCAGCATTTCCGGCGTATAGCTTTCGATGTCGTCAGTGCTGGCCCGGGCAAACAGGATGAGCGGGTCGAGATGCGGCCCCTTGCTTGCAGCGACGATCTTGCGCGCGCTTTCGATCTGTTTTTCCCGTTTCGGATTCTGCCTGACGGCCATGTCCCTCTCCCCTTTTTCCATCCCCGGACGGAATAATTAGATTTGTGTCATCGTGCAGCAACGTGGCTGATCCATGTCCGTCGGCACTACACGTTTCATTGTTCCGTGAAGGCTTGTTGACATGCGGCGACGAAGAAACGATCAACAGGGCCATCGTAGCCGGAAAGCAATTTCATGCAGGATACCAGCAGTGCCGTCCTCGTCATCTCCAGCCATGTCGTGCGCGGCTCGGTCGGCAATCGCGCCGCCGTCTTCGCGCTCGAGACGCTGGGATTTCCCGTCTGGGCAATGCCGACCGTCGTCCTCCCCTGGCATCCCGGTCATGGGCCTTCTACACGGCTGACCTTTCCCGAATCAGATTTCGACAAGGCTATAGACGATCTTATTCGCGCGCCATGGCTCGGAGAAGTGAAGGCGGTGCTGACCGGCTATTTCGGCAATGCCGCCCAGCCGCGTTCGGTGGCGCGGCTGATAAGGGCGCTGAAGGAGAAAAACCCGGGCCTTCTCTATGTCTGCGACCCTGTCATGGGCGATCTCGGCGGGCTCTACATTCCGCAGCCGACGGCGGAAGCGATCCGTGACGAACTCATTCCGCTGGCGACGATCGCCACCCCGAACCGCTACGAGCTCGCCTGGCTTTCCGGTGCACCGCTCGAAACCAACAACGATATCATGGATGCCGCAATCGCGCTCGGGCCGCCGCGCATCCTGGTGACCTCGGCCGTGCCGATGATGGCGGGCGGTACCGGCAATCTCTACCTGACCGGCAAACATGCGCTGCTTGCCGAACACCGGCTGATCGACAATCCGCCGAACGGGCTCGGCGACCTGTTGGGTGCCCTGTTCCTTGGGCGAATTCTGGCCGGCATGGACGAGGAAAAGGCGCTGCAGCTGGCAACCGCGAGCGTTTTCGAAGTCCTTGCGCGCACGGCCAAGCGCGGCGGCGACGAGCTGACGCTGGAGACGGACGCGTCGAGCCTTTCCACGCCGATGGCGATGGTTCAGATGCGCCGGCTCGTGCATCCCTTGCAGCGGATCAAGCGGTAATCGGCATCGGAAGTTCGCAGATGCACAATGGCCGTTGATCTTCGCTCGACGGCGCTATAATCGTTGCTCCATGACGGATTTTCCTGACAGACTTCTGGCGGGCTACCGCAATTTCATGAGCGGTCGCTATAGTGACGAACGCGAGCGTTACCGGGTGCTGGCGGATAGCGGGCAGAAGCCCCACACACTGCTGATTGCCTGTTGTGACTCCCGTTCTGCGCCGGAGACCATTTTCGATTGCGGGCCGGGCGAACTTTTTGTCGTGCGCAACGTTGCCAACATGGTGCCGCCCTACGAGCCCGACAGCCAGTTTCACGCCACCTCGGCAGCGCTCGAATATGCCGTTCAGGTGCTGGAGATCGACAATATCGTGGTGATGGGCCATGGCCGTTGCGGCGGCATCCGGGCAGCTCTCGATCCTGCCATGGAGCCGTTGTCGCCGGGCGACTTCATCGGCAAGTGGATGGGGCTGGTGAAGCCCGCCGCCGAGCAGATCCAGAACAACGAGTTCATGACGCAGGCCGAACGCCAGACGGCGCTGGAGCGGGTCTCGATCCGCAATTCGATCGCCAATCTGCAGACCTTTCCCTTTGTTCGCAAACTCGACGAAGAGGGGAAACTCGGCATTCACGGCGCCTGGTTCGACATTTCGACCGGCGAGCTCTGGATCATGGACAGCAAGGGCGATTTCGTTCGCCCGGATCTCACCGAACCGCCGGAGCAGGCCGAACAGGCGTCGGCCTGAGTTTTTCAGGTGTAGCGAAGTCTGATGGCCGGCAGGCTTATTGGCCGTCGATCTGCGCGCCCATATAAGCGATGGCCTTCTGATAGACGGTCGCGGCGTTCCAGCCTTGGATAGCAGTGAAATTCGGCTCGCCCGGCTGGTAACCGGCACCTGGCCTCCAGCCGTGGCCCTTCAGGAAGTTGGCGGTCGAGGCAAGCGCGTCGGCACGCGACCGAACCATGTCGATATGGCCGTCGCCGTCGCCGTCGGCGCCGTAGCGGACGACGTTGAGCGGCAGGAACTGGGTCTGGCCGATCTCGCCATGAGCAGCACCGCGGGCGGTGATGCTCAGATCACCTCGGCCGACGAGCTGAAGGGCCGCATAGAGCTGCTCGGTGAAATAGGCGGAGCGGCGGCAATCGTAAGCGAGCGTCGCGACGGCGGAAAGCGTGTGCTGATCACCCATGAAGCTGCCGAAACCGGTTTCCATGCCCCAGATGGCGATGATCGGACCGGCCGGCACACCGTAGCGGCGTTCGATCTGCGCAAACAGCGAAGCGTTGCCCGATTTCATGCCCTTGCCGCGGGAGATGATGGCGGCCCCGCCGCGTTTTTTCATGAAGTCTTCGAAGGAGAGCTTGAAGCTTTTCTGGCCGCGATCGGCGCTGATGGTCGGACGGTTGTAGGAGACGTTCGAGAAGGCCTTTTCGACGACGGAAGGGTTGATGCCGCTCGAAGGGGCAACCCGCTTGAACTCTTCGACCCAGCGGGCGAAGCCGGATGAATCGTTGCCGCATTGGAGTGCGGCAAGCGCCGGACTAGCGGTCATGAAACCGGTTGCGATCAATCCTGCCAGCAAAATCTTCTTCATGCGGTCAAACCCGTCCCCAGGAGCCGGATCGCCTAAGTCGGAAGCGTCCGGATAATGTGCATTGTTTCGGCCTTATGGCGGCGGTTGCAAACAATCGCAACTCACCCGTTCATGAATAGTTCGTGATATGGGTGATTCGAAAGAAAAACCCCGCCATTTCTGTCGGGGTTTCTATCGGAACATGCTTAATAAATTTATTATTTATCAGGCAGCAGCCTTGCGCGGCTTGATCAGGCCGCGATTGACGAGCAATTCGGCGATCTGGATGGCGTTGAGCGCGGCACCCTTGCGCAGGTTGTCGGAAACGACCCAGATATTGAGGCCGTTTTCCACCGTCGCATCCTCACGGATACGGGAAATGTAGGTGGCATCCTCGCCGGCGCATTCGTAAGGCGTGATGTAGCCGCCGTTCTCATGCTTGTCGATGACGAGGCAGCCCGGAGCTTCGCGCAGGATATCGCGGGCCTGGTCCGCGCTGATCTCGTTTTCGAACTCGATATTCACCGATTCCGAATGGCCGATGAAGACCGGAACGCGCACGGCGGTGCAGGTCACCTTGATCTTCGGGTCGAGCATCTTCTTGGTTTCGGCGAGAACCTTCCACTCTTCCTTCGTATAGCCGTCTTCCATGAAGCTATCGATATGCGGGATGACGTTGAAGGCGATGCGCTTGGTGAACTTCTTGGATTCGACCGGATCGGCGACGAAGACGGCGCGGGTCTGGGTGAAGAGCTCGTCCATGCCTTCCTTGCCGGCGCCGGAGACCGACTGGTAGGTCGAGACGACGACGCGCTTGATCTTGGCGAAGTCGTGCAGCGGCTTCAGGGCAACGACGAGCTGAGCGGTCGAGCAATTCGGATTGGCGATGATGTTGCGCTTGGTAAAGCCGGAGATCGCATCGGGGTTCACTTCCGGAACGATCAGCGGAACGTCCTGGTCGTAACGCCAGGCGGACGAGTTATCGATGACGACGCAGCCCTGGGCGCCGATCTTCGGCGACCACTTCTTGGAAACCTCGCCTCCCGCTGACATCAGGCAGATATCGGTGTCGGAAAAATCGTAGTTTTCCAGGTTGGAAACCTTCAGCGTCCGGTCGCCGAACGAAACTTCGGTTCCCTGGCTACGGGCGGATGCCAGCGCCACGACTTCGTCGACCGGGAAGCCGCGCTCGGAAAGGATCGTCAGCATTTCCCTGCCGACATTGCCGGTTGCACCGGCGACTGCGATCTTGAAACCCATTTTGTGCTCTCTTTCTGTCTCTCCTCGATCTGGTGAGGGGGAAGCCGCGATCAACTCGCGGAATTCCTTGTCCCCGGCCATCCGGGGAGAGAGCGGCGGCCAGAGACGTCAGACGGTTTTCGTCGTCGTTTTGGCCTTGGTTTTGGAGAAAGCGGCAAAACATGCCCGCTGCGCAGCCTGGATGGCCGGCAGTGCGGAAGCAGCGATATGGAATTCGCAGGCGCGCATGTGGGTGTCTTCCCGTTCGCGAAGCTGTTTAAAAGATTTTCGCAACGAGTCAAGCGATGGCTGACGCAGGTGATGCACCGCATTGCCATTATGCCGCGCCGCAGCATTCGCTGTGCACGGCAGGCGCGATATTAGACGAAAGTCATAATCCCAAAGCATCGCTCTCCTTAGCCCTTGAATTCTGGCAATCTGCGACAATGCGTCGCCACGTCCTTGTTCAGGAGGGAAAAGACAGGGAAGTCCGGCGCCTCAGTTTCACTTGTTGGGAGGACGACAATGGCAAATGTCGCAACGGCGGTCGACGCCAGAACGAAGCCGATGACGGCCGAGGAGAGGAAGGTGATCATCGCTTCCTCGCTCGGCACCGTTTTTGAATGGTACGATTTCTATCTCTACGGAACGCTGGCCGCGATCATCGGCAAGCAGTTCTTCTCGCAGTTCCCGCCGGCAACGCAGGCGATTTTCGCCCTGCTGACCTTTGCCGCCGGCTTCCTTGTCCGCCCCTTCGGCGCTCTGGTTTTCGGTCGTCTTGGCGATCTCGTCGGCCGCAAATACACGTTCCTTCTCACCATCCTGATCATGGGCCTGTCGACCTTTGCGGTCGGTCTTCTGCCAAGCTATGACCAGATTGGTGTTGCTGCGCCCATCATTCTCGTGGCGCTGCGCATGGCTCAAGGCCTGGCGCTCGGCGGTGAATATGGGGGCGCGGTGGTTTATGTTGCCGAGCATTCGCCGCGGAACCGGCGAGGTTTCTATACCGCCTGGATCCAGACCACGGCCACCATGGGTCTGCTCCTGTCGCTGTTCGTGATCGTGACCTTGCGCCTCAACATGGGCGAGGAAGCCTTCGCGACCTCGCAGCCGATTCTCTTCGGGCTTCAGGGTGGATGGCGCATTCCCTTCCTTCTGTCGATCATCCTGCTCATCATATCGATCTACATTCGCTTGCAGATGAACGAATCACCGCTCTTCAAAAAGATGAAGGAAGAGGGCACCCAGTCCAAGGCCCCGCTGTCGGAAGCTTTCGGTAACTGGGGGAATGGCAAGATCGTGCTGATCGCGTTGTTCGGCCTCGTGGTCGGCCAGGCGGTCGTCTGGTATACGGGACAGTTCTACGCCCTGTTCTTCCTGCAGACTGTGCTGAAGATCGACCTTCTGACAGCCAACGTGCTGATCGCCTGGGCGTTGATTATCGCAACACCCTTCTTCCTGGTGTTTGGCTCTCTTTCTGACCGGATCGGAAGGAAGCCGGTGATCCTGGCGGGCTGCCTTCTCGCGGCAGTAACTTACTTCCCTCTGTTCAGCGCCCTGACAACGGCGGCCAACCCGACCTATTCCAAGGCGATCGAAGCCGTGAAGGCTGAAGTCAGGGCCGATCCCGCCACCTGCGGTTCCCTGTTCGACCCGGTCGGCATCCGCACCTTCACGACGCCTTGCGATGTGATGCGCCGCACCATGTCAACTCAGGCTTTCCGCTACACGCTGGTGGACGCGCCTGCGGGCTCTCCGGCCCAACTCGTCGTCAATGGCGGAGCGCCGATATCCTTCACCGATGCCCCAGCCTTCAATGCAGCGCTCGGCCCGGCTATGGTTGCGGCTGGTTATCCGGCGGCAAACGATCCGGGCAAGGTCAAGGTCAGCGGCTTTTTCTCCGCCTTGGCTAACGGTCAGTCGTTGACGGTCATCGCGATCCTGACGATCATGGTGATCTACGTCACCATCGTATACGGCCCGATCGCTGCTGCCCTGGTCGAGTTCTTCCCGACCCGCATTCGCTATACGGCCATGTCCCTGCCCTACCACATCGGTAACGGCTGGTTCGGCGGCCTCCTGCCGGCCACCTCCTTCGCAATCGTCGCCTCCACCGGCGATATTTTCGCAGGACTCTGGTATCCCGTCATCTTCGCGCTTTTGACGGTCGTAATCGGCGTGCTGTTCGTCCGCGAGAAACGGGACGTCGATCTCGCTCACTGAGGCAAGATCAGCAGATAAAAAAGGGGCCTGGTACAATGTGCCGGGCCCTTATGCTTTTGAAGGTTCTTATGGAATTCGAGCCGGTATCTTTGATCCGGCACCTACGCTTCGGCTTAATGATGCTCCGGAATCCTTGCCGTTTTGCGCGACACGCCTTGAGTATTTAGTCTCTCCGCTTCGGCGGAATGCCGCGGAGCGGGAATGGCACTGTCGCTCGATTGGGGCGCAGGAGGAGAGGAATGGGCCGGCGCGGAACCGGCCAACCGTCAGGCTCCTGCCGGAAGAGCAGCCCGTAGCGGGAAAAGACGATTGCCATGATAACCGAGAACCAGGCGCCGAAGGAGAGACCGGCAATCACGTCGCTCGGATAATGCGCCGCCACGATGACGCGCGAAAAACCGAGCCAGAAGCTCATGATCAGAAAGAACAGGCGGTAGCGCGGAGCGAGCAGCGCCAGCGCCATCAGGAATGCCCCGACCGTAGTTGCGTGACCGGAAGGAAAGCTTTCGAACCGGGAGCCGGAAAAGGGGCTGAGCCCGTAAAAGCTCCATTGCTCGTAAAGAACCGGGCGGGCGCGGCCGATGATGCGCTTCACCAGGTTGACGAGAAGGCCTGAGCCGGCAACGGCCACAAAGATGTAAGCCGCAATGTGGCTGACCAGCATCGCCTGGAAGCGGGCTTTCAGGCCGGGCGCGAGCCGGATGACCGCGAGCGCTTCGAAGAAGAGGAGCGCTGCCGCAAAAAGGATCCAGCCGGACGTGCCGAAATCGGTAATCGCCTTGCCGATCGGCAGCAGCACGTTGGGCGTATGGGCGGCATAGGAGCCAACCGGGGCATCGAGCAGGAAAAAGGCGATCAGGATCAGGTTGACCGTGACCAGCGCGTAGGAAAGCCATCGCGGCGACGGTGGTCCGGATGGATGGCGATACCGCCGATGTTTCAGTTTTTCGATTGTTCGTTTCATCGGCCTCTTCCGTGGCGCGGGACCGATCCCGCGCCGCTTCTTCCCATAGATTCCGCAATATGGGTAGCGGGATGCCGAGCGCCAACGTCGAGGTGCCTTTCCGCCGCGACGGAAAGGCACCTCGATCGGTGTGTCAGGCGGAGAGGCTTACGAATTCCTTGAGGATCGCATCGCCCATCTCGGCGGTGCCGACCTTGCGGGCGCCTTCGGCCATGATGTCGCCGGTGCGGATGCCCTGATCGAGCACGTTGGCAATCGCCTTTTCGAGATTGTCGGCTTCCGTGACCATGTTGAACGAGTAACGCAGGCACATCGCAAACGAGGCGATCATGGCGATCGGGTTGGCAACGCCGGTGCCGGCGATGTCTGGCGCCGAACCGTGGACCGGCTCGTAAAGCGCCTTGCGCTTGCCGGTCTTGGCGTCGGGTGCGCCGAGCGATGCGGACGGCAGCATGCCGAGCGAGCCGGTCAGCATGGCCGCGACGTCGGAGAGCATGTCGCCGAACAGGTTGTCGGTAACGATCACGTCGAACTGTTTCGGAGCGCGGACCAGCTGCATGCCGCCGGCATCGGCCAGCATGTGGTCGAGCTTGACGTCGGAATATTTCGCCTTGTGCGTCTCGGTGACCACCTGGTTCCAGAGCACGCCCGACTTCATGACGTTGCGCTTTTCCATGGAGCAGACGGTGTTCTTGCGGGTGCGGGCAAGCTCGAAGGCGACGCCTGCGATGCGCTCGATCTCGTAGGTATCGTAGACCTGGGTATCGATGCCGCGCTTCTGGCCGTTGCCGAGGTCGACGATTTCCTTCGGCTCGCCGAAATAGACGCCGCCGGTCAATTCGCGGACGATCAGGATGTCGAGACCTTCGACCAGTTCCGGCTTCAGGGAGGAGGCCGAGGCAAGCGCCGGATAGCAGATGGCGGGGCGCAGGTTGGCGAACAGTTCCATGTCCTTGCGCAGCCGCAGGAGGCCGGCTTCCGGGCGCACTTCATAGGGAACCTGGTCCCATTTCGGGCCGCCGACGGCGCCGAAAAGCACGGCATCCGCATTCATGGCCTTGCTCATATCCTCTTCGGAAATGGCGGTGCCATGGGCATCATAAGCGCAGCCGCCGACCAGCCCTTCGTCGAGGACGAAATCGGCCTTCATGGCGCTGTTCATATAGGCGATGATCTTGCGGACTTCGCCCATGGCCTCGGGGCCGATGCCGTCGCCGGGAAGGAGGAAGAGGTTCTTTGCCATATCGTTTGGTGTCCTTGCGGGTTTCGCAGGCTCGCGTCCTCCCGCGCGGGTTCTCCGCGCCTGGCATAACCTCGTCCGAGCCTGCCAAAGGACGAGGCTGGAAAGGTTTCAGGGACTGCCGGCGCCGATGCGGGCGGTCACCTCGATCTCGATCTTCATTTCTGGCGTGGTGAGGCCGCACACGACCATGGTGGCCGCAGGCCGGATCTCGGAGAAGGTCTCGCCGAGAACCTGCACGATGGCATCGTAATCGGCTATGTCGGTGAGGTAGTAGCGCACCCGGACGATATCCTGGAGGCCGCTGCCGGCCTCTTTCAGCGCTTTTTCGATCGTGCCGAGCGTGTTGCGCGTCTGGGCGGCAGCGTCTTCGGGCATTTCCATCCTGGCATAGTCGTAGCCGGTGGTACCGGAGACATAGACCATGTCGCGGTCCACCACGGCGCGCGAATAGCCGATCCGCGCTTCGAAGGGCGATCCGGAGGAAATCCGCTTGACCATCAGGATGCTCCGGAAATCAGAGCCAGGGGCGAGCGGCTCGGTTGTTGTTCTCGAAAGTGCTGATCGCGGCGTCGCTCTTCAGCGTCGAGGCGATGTCGTCGAGGCCCTCGAGCATGATATGGCGGCGGCCTGGATCGATGTCGAAACGGATGGAGCCGCCATCCGGGCCGGTGATTTCCTGGGCTTCCAGGTCGATCGAGAGGATGGCGTTCGAGCCGCGTTCGGCATCGTCCATCAGCTTTTCAAGATCTTCCGGGGAAACGACGATCGGCAGGATGCCGTTCTTGAAACAGTTGTTGTAGAAAATGTCGGCGAAGCTCGTCGAGATAACGCAGCGGATGCCGAAATCGAGAAGCGCCCACGGCGCGTGTTCGCGCGAGGAACCGCAGCCGAAATTGTCACCGGCGACCAGGATCTTGGCGTTGCGATAGGCCGGCTTGTTCAGCACGAAATCGGGATTTTCAGAACCGTCGTCCTTGTAGCGGGCTTCCGAGAAGAGACCCTTGCCAAGACCGGTACGCTTGATAGTCTTGAGGTAATCCTTCGGAATGATCATGTCCGTGTCGATATTGATGACCGGAAGCGGCGCTGCAACGCCGGTGAGTTTCGTGAACTTTTCCATGATCTGCCTCCAGATGGACTTATCTGCGGAAGCTGCCATAAAGCAAATCGACGCAGATTTGAAGGCCTGTTTGGCGTGAACCGGTACGCCGAGGCGCCGGAAACCGGCGCATTCGTCTCTTTACCGCTTCGGCGCGATCAAAGATCGATGATCGTGCCGCGGCCGTCGTTCCAGACGCGCATCTCGCGCTTGCTTGTCTTGGCCCGCACCGGAACCGGCTTCAGCCGCGCCGAAAGCGCACGCCCGATGGACAGAACTGCGAGAATGCCGGCAAAGGCGACGGTCAGCGAAGCCGTCAGAAGTGCTGCCATGGCGAGCACGGCGATGGCCGATATGATGACGAAGAAGATGCGAATATTTTGCATGGTATATACCTTTCTCACCAAGGAATGTGGAGCCTTGCGCCCTTTCTTGCAAGGGGCTTTGGGCATGCAGTATTGCCGCAGACCAAAAAGATTGGCACAAAGCGCCGATGATCGCCTTGACCGATATCAAATCCGCCTCCTTTCATATTCGCCGGTCGATTCTGAGCGTGCCGGCCGGAAACACGAGGGCATTGGAAAAGGTGCATGGCCTCGATTGCGACGCGGCGATCTTCGACCTCGAAGATTCCGTCGCGCCGGAAAAGAAGGGCGAGGCCCGCGACAACCTGCGCCGGCTGTTTAAGGAAAACCTGCTCAAGGGCAGGGAAGCGATCATCCGCATCAACCCGCTCGAAACCGAGTTCGGCAAGGCGGACATGGATCTCGTGACCGAAGTCTCTCCGGACATCGTGCTGATCCCGAAGGTCGAGCATATGTCGCAGGTCCAGGCGGTGGCGGATATCCTTTCCGAGGCCGGTGCTCCGGACGATCTCGCCATCTGGGCGATGATCGAAACGCCGAAGGGCGTCCTGAATGCGCCGGCGATTGCCCCTGTCGACGAGCGGCTCCAGTGTTTCGTGGTCGGCCTCAACGACCTGCGCAAGGAAACAGGCGTGCTGCCCCAGCTGGGCCGGGCCTATCTGGTGCCCTGGCTGATGCAGATCGTGCTCGCCGGCCGCGCCCATGGCATCGATGTGATCGACAGCGTCTTTAACGACTTCAGCGATGCGGAAGCCTTCGAAGCGGAATGTGCCCAGGGCCGCGCTATGGGTTTTTCCGGCAAGATGCTGATCCATCCGGCCCAGATCGAACCTGCCAACCGGCATTTCGGACCGGATCCACAGGCCGTGGAAGAGGCGGAAGCGGTAATCGCCGCCTTTGCGGAACCGGGAGCGCAACATCTCAACATCATCAACCTGAACGGCAAGATGGTCGAAAGGCTGCATCTGGCGGAGGCCCAAAAACTTGCCGCCACGGCCCGGATCATCGCTGAAAGAAAGAAAACGCCATGAAGCTGTATCGCTTCCTCAGCGGCCCCGACGATTCCTCCTTCTGCCACAAGGTGACGGCGGCGCTGAACAAGGGGTGGGAACTTTCCGGCTCGCCGACCTATGCCTTCAACGCCACGACCGGCGAGATGCAGTGCGGCCAGGCGGTGACGAAAACCGTTCACGGCAAGGAATATGACCCGGAAATGAAGCTCGGCGAGCAATAGGCTCCCGTCAGAGGATCAACGCTGTGCAGCTTCGTCGGCGCTGGCCTCGATGCGCTCCATGTCGTCGTCGCTGAGGCCGAAATGGTGGCCGATCTCGTGGATCAGCACATGGGTGATGATATCGCCCAGGGTTTCCTCGTTTTCCGCCCAGTAGTCCAGGATCGGCCGGCGATAAAGCCGGATGCGGTTCGGCAATTCGCCCGTTTCCATGTTGAACCGCTCGGAAATGCCTCGGCCTTCGAAAAGGCCGAGCAGGTCGAAGGGTGTCTCGAGCGCCATGTCCTCGAAAACGTCGTCGTCCGGAAAATCCTCGATCTCGATCGTCAGGTTGACGGTGAGAGCCCGGAATTCCTCCGGTAAATGACCATAGGCCTCGATTGCCAGCGACTCGAACGTGCTGATCGTCGGTGCGTGGCGATCCTGCCAATCGTCGGTCTGGTCGATGCGGGCCATAGGTTCTCCTTCTGATCAGGCCCATATAGTACCTCCAGCGATATTTTTCGAGTGAAGAATCATCGGCCTAGGATCCAAGGAAAAGATTCCCAAGATTTGGCTGTTGACTCTTTCGGACAGCTCTGGAATCCATAAGAACATAAAGAGAACATGTGCAGATGGAGCTGACGCCATGGCCGAGCACGCCACGGCGCAGGAGACGCTTTTTGCCCTGCGCGAACAGATCGCCAGATTGGAAGGAAAATCTCTGCCGGCGCTTGCCGCGGCGGAACAGGCGGACTCGGCTGCCGATCCGGAGGGCAGGAAATCCAAGAACAACACACCCCGTCTGCCATTCGGCGTACCGCCGATGGATATCGCCTTGGAAGGTGGCCTGCCGCTCGATGGCATCACGGAAATCCGTTCCCATTTGATGGGGGATGCCGGGGCAGCAAGCGGCCTTGCTCTCTCGCTGGCGTCCCACCTCAAGGCGAGACAGCCGAGCGAGGCGCCGCTTCTCTGGATCTGTGATGTCGTCTCCATGCAGGAGGCCGGAATTCCCTATTCCATCGGCCTCAAACAGTTCGGATTGAGCCGCCGGGATATTCTTTATGCCTCGCCACGCAAGCTGGACGATGCCCTGTGGCTTGCAGAGACCGCATTGGCAAGTGGGGCTCTTGTCGCCGTCATTCTCGAAATCCGGGGAAATCCCAAGCATTTCGGGCTTACCGAAAGCCGCAGGCTGGGTCTCAGGGCAAAGGCGGCGGGGCGGCCGCTTTTTCTATTGCGCCATGCGGGAGAGGAGGAGGCGAGTAGCGCCTCGTTCCGCTTTCTTGTCGAACCGGCGCCGGCGGCTCACCGGCATCTTCCGGATGGATCCGTGCTTGGCGACAGCATCGGTCATCCCGTTTTCAGGCTGACCCTGGAGAAGAGCCGTAACCCGGCTCCTCTGTCCCTACTTCTGGAGTGGAACCCCCATGACCGTCAATTTTCCCTTGGCCAAGACGCAGGAGAGGCTTTTTCTTTCCGCAACCCGCCAGCGCATCCTGGCGCTCGTCTTCCCGCATCTGCCGACCGACAGAATCGCGCGCCGGCTCTGGGGACTGTCGTGGCGTTCGAAAGGGCGTCCTGAGCATCATCCGCCGATCCTCTGCGCCGGCCGGCGCGAAAACGCCATGCGGCTCACAGCGCTAGACGAGGTTTCCGAACGTCTTGGGCTGAAGCGCGGGCAGGGGCTGGCGGAGGCGCGCGCCATGTTTCCGAAGATCGACGTGGTGGACGAAGATGACGCTGCGGACCACGGCCTTCTCGAGGCGATCGCCGATTGGTGCGATCGTTATACCCCGCTGGTGGCGCTGGACGGCCGCGAAGGCCTGTTTCTCGACATCACCGGCTGCGCCCATCTCTTCGGTGGCGAAGAAACCCTGTTGAAGGATATTCTGGGCCGGCTTTTGCAGATGGGCTTCGACGTCAAAGGGGCGATCTCCTCGTCGCCGGGCCTGTCCTGGGCGGCCTGTCGTTTCGGCCGCGGCGGCGTGATCGCCGATCAGGCGACGGAGGAGGTGCTGGCGCCTCTGCCGGTCAACGCTCTGCGCATCGATGAGGCCACCGTCGCATCGCTCTACAAGCTCGGGCTGAAAAGGATCGGCGACCTTCTGCCCATGCCGCGTGCGCCGTTGGCTCGCCGTTTCGGCATGCACCTCTTGCTTCGACTGGATCAGGCGCTCGGGCACAATGAGGAAGCCATCTCGCCTCGTCGTCCGGTGGCGGCCCTTTCCGCCGAGCGGAGGCTGCCCGAACCGATCCAGGCGGAAGAGCATATTCTCCAGCTCACCGGCCAGATTGCGATTTCGTTGAAATCGGAACTGGAGGCTCGCGGTGTCGGAGGGCGGGTTTTCGAACTGGTGCTTTTCCGTGTCGATGGCCGGGTGTTTCGCATCGCGGCCGGCGCCTCGCAGCCGTTGCAGGATCCGAAACGGATCTCCTCGTTGTTTTCCGAGCGCCTGAACGCGGTGCATGATGATCTCGACGCCGGCTTCGGTTTCGAACTCCTGCGTCTCAACGTGCTGCAGCACGACGTCTTCAGGATCTCGCAGGGCGATTTCACCGGCAATGGCGACAGCGAAATCTCACTCGCCGATTTTATCGACCGGGTCTCGGCCCGGCTCGGGGCCGACTGTCTGCAGATCGCCGACCCCAAACAAAGCCATATGCCGGAGCGCGCCGAAATATTTGTGCCGGCGATCGCGGCACGGATCGTCCGGGAAGGAACCCGGGAGCTTTCCGCCTTCGTGCCGAGAAGCGATCGGCCCTTGCGACTTTTCAGGCATCCGGAGCTCGTGGAAGCCTTTGCGGCAACGGTGCCGGATGGGCCTCCCCGGCGTTTCCGCTGGCGCCGCATCGTCCATGAAGTCATCCGCGCCGAAGGGCCGGAGCGGATCTCGCCGGAATGGTGGCATGACGAGGAGGATGTTGAGGAACGCGATTATTTCAGGCTTGAAAGTGAAGCCGGCCGCCGCTTCTGGATTTTCCGCGCAGGCCATTACGTTGCCGGCAAGGCTGCACCGACCTGGCGGGTGCACGGGATTTTCGCATGACGAGCGTCCCGGCTTTTTTCGAGATCGGTGCCAAGACGAACTTTTCCTTCCTGGAAGGGGCGGCCAAACCCGAGGAGATGATCATCGCGGCCAGCGTGTCCGGCTTGTCCGGTCTCGGTATCGCCGACAGGAATTCCGTTGCCGGCGTGGTGAGGGCGCATAGCCAAGTCAGAAACATGAAGGAAACCTATGAGCTTCAGCAGAAGCAGGGCAGAAAGAAAGACGAGGAAGCGGCCATCCTCCCTTGCGCGTTTTATCCGGGAGCGCGGCTCGTTTTTTCCGACAAGACGCCGGATATCCTCGCCTATCCGCAGAACCGGAAGGGTTGGGCCAATCTCTGCCGCCTGCTGAGTCGGGGGAAACTCAGGGCGGACAAGGGGGCCTGCATTCTGGAAGAATGGGATCTTCTGGAATGGTGCGACGAGATGATGCTGGCGATCGTGCCGGATTTTTCCCGCGTGGAAGAGATGTCCTATCGACATTACCTGGAAGGCTGCCTCGGTAGATACCGGGAGCGGTTCAGAAAGAACATCTATCTGGTTCTATCACCGACCTATGATGGACGAGATGCCTTTGTCTTCAGCGCGCTTGCCCAGATTGCGGCGGGCAGCCGGGTGCCTTTGATTGCAACCAACCTGCCCCTTTTCCATCTCCCTTATCGGCGTTCCCTGTCGGATGTGGTGACGGCGATCCGCGAACATGTGACGATCCAAGAAGCTGGATTCCGGCTCGCGCCGAATGGAGAAAGGTACATCAAGCAGGCTGCCGAAATGGTGCGGCTCTTCCGCGGCTATCCGGACGCGATCGCCAATACGGAAAAGTTCTTCAGCCGGCTGAAGTTTTCGCTCGATGAACTCAGCCATAACTATCCCGACGAGAGCGTGCCTAGCGAGACCGTGTCCGAAACCCTGGAACGGTTAACCTGGGAAGGCGCAAAGCGCCGATATCCCAACGGCATCGAGGAAAAGGTCTCCAACCAGATCAGGTACGAACTCGATCTGATCAAGGAGATGGAATACGAGCCCTATTTCCTGACGGTGCGCCACATTGTCTGGCATGCCAGATATGTTCTCAAAATCCTCTGCCAAGGGCGTGGATCCGCCGCCAATTCCACCGTCTGTTTCTGCCTCGGCATCACCGAGGTCGATCCCACATTCACGACGCTTCTCTTCGAACGGTTCATTTCGACGGAGCGGAACGAGCCGCCGGATATCGACGTGGATTTCGAGCATGCGCGACGCGAGGACATTATCCAGTATATCTACCAGCATTACGGCTATCGCCATGCCGGTTTGACGGCGGCGGTCACCAGTTACCGGACCCGCATGGCAGGCCGCGAAGTCGCAAAGGCTTTCGGCCTTTCCGAAGATGTTCAATCGGCGCTTTCCAGTACCGTCTGGGGCTGGTCGGAGGATGGGCTTTCGGAGCGGGACGCCAAAGTCGCCGGCCTGGATGTGACGGACAGGACGACACTCAAGGTGATAGCCCATGCGAAGGAACTCATGGGCTTTCCACGCCATCTTACCCAGCATGTCGGCGGGTTCCTGATAACCCGCGACCGGCTGGATGAAGTCGTGCCGATCATGAAAACGGCGATGCCCGGCCGTTACATGGTCGAATGGGACAAGGACGACCTCGATACGCTGAAGCTTTTGAAGATCGACGTGCTGGCGCTTGGCATGCTGACCTGCCTCAAGAAGGCATTCGAGCTGATGACGCAGCATTACAATCGAGAGGAGACGCTGGCTGGTCTTCTTCAGGATAAGCAGGATGATGTTTATGACATGATCTGCCGTGCCGACACGATCGGCGTATTCCAGATCGAAAGCCGGGCTCAGATGAGCATGCTGCCGCGGCTAAGGCCTCGGGAATTCTATGATCTTGTCGTCGAGGTGGCGATCGTTCGACCAGGACCGATCCAGGGGAACATGGTCCATCCATATCTGAAGCGGCGGGAAGCCTTACGGAACAATCAGCCTATCGAATACCCCGGCCCTGAATTGGAAAAGGTTCTTGAACGGACACTGGGGGTCCCGCTTTTCCAGGAGCAGGCAATGCAGATCGCAATCACCGGAGCTGGCTTTTCGGCGGCGAAAGCGGACAAATTGCGTCGGTCGATGGCGACGTTCAAGCGTTCCGGAAGAGTGGATGAATTCAGGCGTGATTTCATTGCTGGCATGCAGAAGAACAAGTACCCAAGAGAATTCGCAGAAAGCTGCTTCAGTCAGATCGAAGGTTTTGCCGAATACGGGTTTCCGGAAAGCCATGCGGCTTCGTTCGCTTTGCTTGTCTACGCCTCTTCCTGGATCAAGGCCTATTACCCGGATGTCTTCTGTACGGCGATGTTGAATTCCCAGCCAATGGGCTTTTATGCGCCGGCGCAGCTCGTTCGCGATGCGCGGGAACATGGCGTCAAAATTCTTCCCGTCGATATCAATCGCTCGGATTGGGATTGCACTTTGGAAGCGGCTGCCTTCGACCGGAATGCGATCGATAAGCGCCATGGATCCATGCGGGACGTCATCAAGACCCGACGGGCCGTGCGGCTTGGGTTTCGCCAGGTCAAAGGCCTTGCCGGAAAGGACATGATCGAGAAGCTCATCGCCAACCGCGGAGAGGGCTATACCGCGATCCATGATCTCTGGCAGCGGTCCGGCCTCGACAAGTCGGATATCGAGCGGCTCGCGGATGCCGATGCCTTCAACTCCGTAGGGCTCAATCGTCGTGAGGCGCTCTGGGCGGTCAGGGGGCTCGATGCCAGGAGGGCTGCCGAGAAACTGCCTCTGTTCGAGGTGGCCGATCGCACGGATTTGAGGCCCGAGGCGAGAGTGGCGCTTCCGGAAATGCTGCCCGGGGAACAGGTGGTCGAGGATTACCGCTATCTCTCGCTTTCGCTGAAGGCGCATCCGGTCTCTTTCCTGCGGGAGGAATTCAAGGCGATGGGGATTACCCGGAGCGTCGATCTCTTGACTGTCCCGAACGGGCAGAGGGTGACGATCGGCGGGATCGTTCTCGTCCGGCAGCGGCCGGGTTCGGCCAAGGGCGTTATCTTCATGACGCTGGAAGACGAGACCGGTGTTGCCAATGCGATCGTCTGGTCAAAGATTTTCGAACGTTACCGGCCGGTCGTGATGGGCGCGCGGCTGGTGAAGATCCGGGGGAGGCTGCAAAGCCAGAGTGGTGTCATCCATACCGTGGTCGAGCATATCGAGGATATTACCCCGATGCTGGGTCTGCTGCAGAAGGAGGCGAAGCGGCTCGGCGTATCGGCCCGCTCGGACGAGACGCTGCAATCGAGCGGCGACCACCGGCAGAAGAGGCGTTCGAATGGAATGGAGGAGGCACGCGGGGGGAGTGCAAAGGAGGCGGTGCCTCGCGATTCCTACGAAGCCGGACCAGGGAGCGTCATGCCGAAAGGCCGCAATTTCCACTAATTACCGATGCAATGATACAAAGGAAGAAGCCGTGGGCATGGCAGCCTCCCTTAAGAAGTGACTCATATATGTCGATTCTTTCTTGACATCTCCTGTCCGCTTTCGCAAAAAGAAGATGATACAGGTCATGTTTGGCAGGTCGACCGAGAATGCTGGTTTGCAGTTGCAATTACATCACCGACAGGGAAATCAAGGACGTCATCACGCAGCTCCTTGACGACGACTGTTGGCAGCTCATCGTACCGTCAAAGGTCTATCACGCCATGGCGAAACGCGGCCGCTGCTGCGGCTGCTTCCCGGGCGTTGTCGACCTGATCATCCGCACAACCGAGGAATATCACGCCGCGCACCACTCGACGGAAGACGAGGTGGTCGTATATATGTCCCGCTTGAGACAATTCCATGAGGAAAACAGGAGAGCGGACATTGAAAGGCGACTCAAAGGTCATCGAGCGGCTTAACGAGGCACTTTTTCTCGAGCTAGGCGCAGTCAACCAGTATTGGCTGCATTATCGCCTGCTGGACGATTGGGGCTTCAAGAAGCTCGCGAAAAAAGAGCGGGCGGAATCGATCGAAGAAATGCATCATGCCGATCGTCTCATCGATCGCATCATCTTTCTCGAAGGCCACCCCAACCTGCAGACGCTTGCCCCGCTGCGCATCGGCCAGAACGTCAAGGAAGTCCTGGAGGCCGATCTTGCCGGCGAATATGATGCCCGCACGGCCTACAAGGCTTCCCGCGATATCTGTCACGCGGCCGGCGACTACGTCTCGATGAAGCTCTTCGAAGAGCTTCTGATGGACGAGGAAGGCCATATCGACTTCCTCGAAACCCAACTCGATCTGCTGGCAAAAATCGGCGAGGAGCGCTACGGCCTCCTCAACGCGGAATCCGCGGATTCTGCCGAATAATCAGCTGCACCTGAACATAAAAACCCGGCGAAGCATCCGCTTCGCCGGGTTTTTCATTTCGCCCACGAAGCTGGTTCACATGGAAGCCGACCGAAACGGAGGCCCGCTCCGCGGGTCAGAGCCGTTCGGTCGCCACTTTGGCCAGATGGGTGAACTCCGCGACGACCCGATCGTAGACAGCGCGCTTGAAGGGCACGATCAGGCCGGGAAGGTCCGCCATCGGCTTCCATTCCCAGGCATCGAACTCCGGCGCATGTCCGCCAGGCGGCGGGTTGATGGCAATCTCGCTTTCGTCGCCGTCGAAGCGGAAGGCGAACCAGCGCTGGGTCTGGCCGCGATATTTTCCTTTCAGCCCGATGCCGATCAGATGTGCGGGCAGATCGTAATTGATCCAATCCTGCGCCTCGGCAAGCAGGGTGACGGAGCGCATCCCCGTTTCCTCGTAAAGCTCGCGATAGGCGGCGGGAAGCGGGTCTTCACCCTTGTCGATGCCGCCCTGCGGCATCTGCCAGAGCTGCGGCGAGCCGTCATATTCGCTGTTGCCCTGGCTGATGCGCCGGCCGGCCCAGACGAGGCCTGCGTGGTTCAGAACCATGATGCCGACGCAGGGGCGATAGGGAAGCTCCTCGGCGACGACCGAACGTTTGTCTTTTTTGCTCATGGATAACTCCGATCGATTACGGTCCGACGCTTTCGCTCGCGAGCGACGAGACGCCGACAATCTCGATACCGCGCTGCGAGGCTTCCTCGATCCATTGCCTTATCGCATCGATGCTCTCGTCGAAAGCCGAGGCGATGCCAATCGCCGTGCCCTTGCGGCCGGCTATGCGCTCCAGTTCGTCGAGCTTCTTGAGGATGGCGTCCTTCTGCAACTGCCCGTCAAGCGTCAGATCGCCAAAGGCATGGGGCAGTTCGATCGCCTTGGCAACGATCGCCGTCTTCGACTGCGCGGATGTCCCGTCGTCGAGGAAAAGCAGTCCCCGCTTGGAAATATCGCGCAGGACCGGCTCGAGCGCGCCGGCATCCGAGAGATAGCGGCCGCCGAGATAGTTCATCACGCCGGTATAGTTGGTAATCTCGCCCATGGCCCGGTGAAGGCGGCCGAGATTATCCTTCGCTGACATCTTGGTCAGCAGCGTCCCAGGGCCGGGATCGTTTGCCGGGTAATCGAACGGTTCAAACGGCACCTGGATCAGGATTTCGTGGCCGGCGCGCCGGGCTTCCTGCATCCAGCGCTGCAGGCTGTTGCCGCTGACGGCAAAGGCGAGCGTCACTGTCGGCGGCAGGTCGCGGATCGCCCGCTGTGTGCCCGTCTGGCTGAGGCCAAGACCGCCGACGACGATCGCGACGCGGGTTCCGCGCGCGCCCGACCAGGGGCGCGCATATTGATCCATCGGCCGCTGCCCGCCAGGTCCGACAACAGGCAGCCGGCCATGGGGCGAATCCTCCAGAAGCGCGTCGTTGGGTTGGGCAGCCACGCGGGGGTCCTGGCCGATCCGCTGGGTGCCGATCATCACCGCTCCGCTGCCGTCGCGCGGACGGGGGGTATACTTGGTCACCACCGAACCGTCATCGGTGAGCGTCCGCTCGATATTGGCGCCGGAACCGGGATCGGAACGAGGCATGCCGGCGGATGGCTGGGGCGCCGCGTTCGGGTCGGGTTTGGCGGAAGGCTGGGTCGGTTCGGGCTTGGAAGCAGGCGGAATGTTGGAAGCGGTTTGCTTCAGGGCATCATCGCCGCGCATGGCGTAGAGCGAAAGCCCCAGGACACCAGCAACCGCCAGCATCGCGAAAACGACTGCGAGAGAAAACCTTCGGTTCCGTCGCCGAGCGGCCGGCCGGTTCTGTCCGAGCGGTGCATGGAGATCGGTGCCCAAGGTCTGTTCCGCGTTTCTTCTGCAGATACGAAGAACCGGCCAGCGAGACGTTTTCGACGCGTCACGCTGGCCGGCCCGATGATGTCTTTACTTCTTGATCGTGGCTGCCGCCGCCTTATCCGGGCTTGGCGGGAAGGACGGATCCTTCTTGGCGCCGCGGAAGAGGTCGAGTGCATAGTTGAGCTGGATGTCGTCCTTGGCTTCCGGCGGCACGTAGGCTGCGGAACCGGAACCCTCGTCGGTCTCGGCTGCACCCTGGATGTGGCCGCGCAGGCTGGATTCGCCCTCAGCCCGGATCTTGCCTTGCAGTTCCGCCGGCAGCGGCTGATCGACCTTGATATCCGGCTGGATGCCGGTGCCCTGGATCGACTTGCCCGACGGCGTGTAATAGAGCGCGGTGGTCAGACGCAGCGCGCCGGCATCGCCGAGCGGGATGATCGTCTGAACCGAACCCTTGCCGAAGGAGCGCGTGCCGAGAACCGTGGCACGGCGCAGATCCTGGAGCGCACCGGCGACGATTTCCGAAGCGGAAGCCGAGCCGCCGTTGACAAGCACGATGACCGGCTTGCCGTCGGTCAGATCGCCTGGGCCGGCGTTGAAGCGGCGGGTCTCGTCGGCATTGCGGCCGCGGGTCGAAACCACTTCGCCACGTTCAAGGAAGGCGTCGGAAACGTTGATCGCCTGATCGAGCAGACCGCCCGGGTTGAGGCGGAGATCGAGCACGTAGCCCTTCAGCTTGTCGGCCGGGACATCCGCCTTGATCTTCTTGATCGCCTTTTCGAGGTCGTCATAGGTCTTCTCGGTGAAGGAGATGACGCGGACATAACCGACATCGCCGCCTTCGACACGCGACTTCACGGCGCGGACCGCGATGATGTCGCGTACCACGGTGATGTCGAGCGGCTTGTCGGCGCCCTGACGAATGATCGTCAGTTTGATGGGGGTGTTGATGCCGCCGCGCATCTTCTCGACGGCTTCTTCGAGCTTCAGGCCGCGCACCGGCGCGCCATCGATCTCGGAGATGAAGTCGCCTGCCAGAATACCAGCCTTGGAAGCGGGCGTATCGTCGATCGGCGCGATGACCTTGACGAGTTCGTTCTCCATCGTCACCTCGATGCCGAGGCCGCCGAACTCGCCACGCGTCTGCGTGCGCATGTCTTCGGCATCCTTGGCATTCATGAAGCTCGAATGGGGGTCGAGCGAGGTCAGCATGCCGTTGATGGCGTTCTCGACCAGCTTTTCCTCATCCGGCGGCGTCACATACTGAGCGCGGACCCGTTCGAACACGTCGCCGAAGATTGACAATTCCCGGTAGGTCGAAGGGCCGGCGGCCTGCGCCGGCACACCGGCCGAATAAATCACGCTCATCGCGGTCGCACCCAAGAGTGCACCGACGATGACAAGAGAAGCCCTACGAATCATTTCGTGCCCTTCCAGTTTCTTTCGAGGTCCACCACGGCTTGGAATCGAGCGGTGTGCCATCTTTTCGGAATTCAATGTAAAGCGTTGGACGATCTGTTTCCAGCGCCAATGCGGTTGCGCTTGCCACTCTTTTCTCACCCATCACGGCAATGGGTTCACCTGCGAAAACGAACTTGCCCTGCCGTGCATTCACAACGTCCATGCCGGTCAGAACCAGATGGTATCCATCTCCGGCATTGAGGATGATCATCTGTCCGTAACTCCGGAAGGCTCCGGCGAAAACCACCAGGCCGTCAGCCGGCGCCGTCACCACTGCACCCGCGTTCGAAGCAACAGTCATGCCTCTCGCCGTGTGCCCTGTCCCGTCGGCGTCGCCGAACCACCGCAATACATCTCCGGCGACCGGAAGCTCCAGCTTCTGCTTGAGGCTCGAAAACGCGTATGCGGGCGCAATGCGGTTTTTGTCAGGCACGCCGCTTTGGGCAAGCTGCTTTGCCCTTTCGCGCTCGGCGTCCGACATCATGCGCTGGCGTTCCTCCTCGGCGCGTGCCTGGTCGATCGCCTCGCGCACTGAGGCGATTTCGCCTTCGAACGACTGGATGAGGTTCTCGAGCGTGGTGGCGCGGCCGGCGAGCTCCTCGGAGCGGCGGCGCTCGGCGTCGAGATCGGCCGTGTTGCGCTTGTTCAACTTTTCGTTTTCTGCAAGCAGCAGGGCCATGCGCCGGTCCTCTTCGAGGCTCGCGGCAATGGTGGTGGAAACGGTGGTCTTCTCGGTCATCGCCAAGGCCTGGAGAGAAGCCAGGGACTGAAGGTCGGCAACGAGCTTGTCCGCCTCGTGGCGCATGCCGGGAACGACGGCGCCAAGGAGGATTGCGCTGCGAACGGAGGCGAGCGCATCATCCGGCGTCACCAGAAGTGCCGGAGGAGGATTGCGGCCCATGCGCTGCAGGGCGGCGAGCACTTCGGCGAGTACCGCGCGGCGGCCGCGCAGGGAGGTGCGGATACCGTCCTCCTTGAGCTTCAGTTCGGTGATCTTCTTTCCGCTGTCGAGGATCTTGGTTTCCAGGCTCTTGCGGCGTGCTGCCGAATCAATCAGCGCCTGGCGGACATCGGCGGTGTTCTTCCTGATATCGGCGATGGTCTTTTCGATCGCGGCAGCCCTGTCGCCCGAAATCTTCATGCTCTTGGTCAGGACTTCGAGCTCGCCGCGGGTTTCGTTGCGGCGGCGCTGAAGATCGGCGGTGGGATCGACTGCTGCAGCCGGTGCCGCCTGCGGCGCCGTCGGCGAGGCCACGTTCTGCGCGCGGGCGGTATTGGGGATCTGAAGGGGCGGGACCAGCGCGAAACCGAGACCCGCCGCCAGAAGCAGCGCGCGCCGGTACGATGTGATCCTGATTGTCCGCATTCCCGCTCCGCTATTCGCCGGATCGAGAAAGCCTAAGCTGATTTGCCCGGCGAGGCCACAAACAACATCGTGTTTGAAGGTAAACGATCGTTTAAACCCTGTGATAGGGATGGCCCGAAAGAATGGTGACGGCGCGGTAGAGCTGTTCGGCGATCAGAATGCGGACCAGTTGATGAGGCCATGTCATCGAGCCGAGGTTGAGCACCATGTCGGCCCGTTCGCGCAAGTCCGGGTTGAGCCCGTCGGCGCCGCCGATCGCCAGCATCAGGTCGCGTTTGCCGCTGTCGCGATATCGGCCGATCGTGCCCGCAAAAGCCTCGCTGTCGAGTGTCTTGCCGCGTTCGTCGAGAAGAATGAGAACCGCGCCTTCGGGAAGCGCCTTTTCGAGCGCACCGGCTTCCTCGCGCTTGCGGGTATCGGCATTCGCCGCCCGGCTTTCCTGGATCTCGATCTGTTTCGACAATTCCAGACCCACCGCGGGGCCGGCCTTGGCGAAGCGGTCGAGATATCGGGACGCAAGCTCCTTCTCCGGTCCGGTCTTTAGCCGTCCCACGGCGAAAAGGCTTATTCGCATGTCCTGATCCGTTGATTTTGGGGCCGAAAATTCCACCTTGCGGCGAGTTCGCACCCAGCCGCGTGATTTCGACCTCAGTCCGACCGGTTCAGGACATGCCCGAACCCGTCAGTGCAGCAGCGTGCCTTCCTGGATATCCGGCGTCGCCCACATCTTTTCGATGTTGTAGAACGCGCGGATTTCAGGCCGGAACACGTGGACGATGATGTCGCCGGTGTCAATGAGCACCCAGTCACCGGTCTCCTGTCCTTCGACGCGGGCGGTTCCCAGCCCCTCGTCCTTCAGGTCGGAAATCAGGTGATCGCTGATGGCCATGACATGCCGGTTCGATCGTCCGGAGACAACGACCATGTAGTCCCCGAGCGCTGATTTTCCAGCAATGTTGATGGTGACAATCTCTTCAGCTTTGGAGTCCTCGAGACTTGCGAGGACCAGTTCGAGAGCGCGGGCGGCAGCATCGGCGCCACGTTCCAGGCTCTGCGGGAGAACGGAGGCCGTCCTGCCCTTGGCGTGTACTGTTGTCAGGGTTTGTCCTTTCATCCGGGTAACAGCAACAGGCACTTGAAGCGAATCCGATTCACGCTCGGCCGCTGTATTAAAGGTGGCATCGAATTCTTAATCTTTCAAGAGAGCGTCCGAAAAGGTGATAGAAAGATGTAGACCCCTTTCGTCGCAGCAGCTCGGCCGATGCTAGTCCGATTTCTGGTCGTTTGCGGCGCGGATCGCCGTGGAGCTCAGCGCCGAACGCGGGCCGTGGATGAAGGTCCAGGCCGGCGCGCGCCGCTTCCAGAGCGTGCCCGCGTCATCCTCGTCCACCCGGGCATAATCGAAGGTGCGGGCCATTTTCGACGACAGGAACGACAGCGTCGCTCCCGGCCGGTCGATGACGGCGATCGGGAAGGTCGAGGCGATCGTCTGCCATTTCTGCCAGAGATGGAAGGTTTTCAGGCTGTCGGCGCCCATCACCCAGACAAAATGCACGAGCGGGTTCCTGGCCTTCACGAAGGAGAGCGTATCGGCGGTATAGGATCCGCCGAGCGTCTTCTCAAAGGCGGTAATCTTGATGCGCGGGTCGTCGATCAGCTTTTCGCTCATCGTCAACCGATCGTCCAGCGAAGCAAGCTCGGAGCGGCTTTTCAGCGGGTTGCCCGGGGTCACCATCCACCAGAGCTGGTCGAGGCCGAGCCGGCGAAGCGCGATCTCGGCGACCAGGAGGTGACCCTCATGCGGCGGATTGAACGAACCGCCGAACAGGCCGACGGCCATGCCCCGTTCGGCATGCGGCATGACCAGATATCGGCGGTCGATCGTCTCTTCGGACACGCGCGGTCAGGGCCGGATCTGGCCGGTGCCGTGCACCCGGTATTTGAACGAGGTCAGCTGCTCAACGCCGACCGGGCCGCGCGCATGCATCTTGCCGGTCGAAATGCCGATCTCGCCGCCCATGCCGAACTCGCCGCCATCGGCGAACTGGGTGGAGGCATTGTGCAGCAGGATCGCTGAGTCGAGTTCGTTGAAGAAACGGGAGACGACTTCAGGATCCTCGGCGATTACCGCCTCCGTATGGTTCGAGGAATAGGCGTTGATGTGGCGGATGGCGCCGGAAATGCCGTCGACGATCGCAACCGAGATGACCGCGTCGAGATATTCGGTGCGCCAGTCCTCTTCCGTCGCAGGCTTGAAGCCCGGAAACACCTTGAGGACGGCCGCCGAGGCGCGAATTTCGCAGCCGGCCTCCGTCAGTGCTTCAAGGACCGGCATCAGATGCGTGCCGATCCCGGCACTGTCGACCAGCAAGGTCTCAGCCGCTCCGCAGACGCCGGTGCGGCGCATCTTGGCGTTGACGATGATCTTCTTGGCCATTTCCAGGTCCGCGGAGGCGTCCAAGTAGATATGGCAGAGGCCTTCAAGATGGGCGAAGACCGGCACACGCGCCTCGTTCTGGACGCGGGCGACGAGGCTCTTGCCCCCACGCGGCACAATCACGTCGATCGCGCCATCGAGGCCCGACAGCATGGCGCCGACGGCGGCGCGGTCGGTGGTCGGCACGATCTGGATCGCGTGTTCCGGAAGGCCCGCCGCCTTCAGGCCGGCGACGAGGCAATCGTGGATCGCCTCCGAGGACCGGGCCGAATCGGAACCGCCGCGCAGGATCACGGCATTGCCGGCCTTGAGGCAGAGCGCGCCGGCATCGGCGGTGACGTTCGGCCGGCTTTCATAGATCACGCCGATGACGCCGAGCGGTGTGCGGACACGCTCGATATGGAGCCCGTTCGGACGGTCCCAGGCGGCGATGACTTCACCGACCGGATCCTTGAACTCGGCGATCTCGCGCAGCGCCTGCGCCATGCCGGCGATCGACTTTTCGGTCAGCGTCAGCCGATCGATGAACGACGGCAGAAGATCCTTGCCCTCGACCTGTTTCAGATCCGCGGCATTGGCGGCGAGGATCTTGTCCCTGTTGCCAAGGATCGCGTCCGCCATGGCCTGGAGCGCCTTATTCTTTGCTTCGGTCGAAGCCGTTGCGAGCTCGCGGGTCGCAGCCTTCGCATTGCGACCTATCTCGCCCATCACGGCGGCGACGTCGCCTGCCTTTGCAACCATATCAAGCATGGGCGGCATCCTCCTTGCGGTCTTCTTTTTTGGCTTTACGTTTCGCCGGCCCGGTCATCACCAGGTCGTCGCGATGGACCATGGCGGCGCGGCCGGCATAACCGAGGATCGCTTCGATCTCGCCGGACTTCCGCCCGGTGATCTGGCGGGCCTCTTCTGCGTCGTAGCTCACGAGCCCTCGGGCGATCTCGCGACCGTCGACGCCGATGATCGCGACCGTGTCGCCGCGATGGAAATGGCCGTTGATGCGGCGTACGCCGGCGGGCAGCAGGCTTTTGCCGGTGCCGAGCGCGGTTTCAGCGCCTTCGTCGACGAAAAGTTCGCCGGCCGGTTGAAGCTGGCCCGCGATCCAGGTTTTCCGTGCAGTCACTGGGGTCCCGGAGGGCGCGAACCAGGAGGAGCGGGCACCCTGTTCAATCGCGCGCAGCGGATGCTCCATCTTGCCGGATGCGATAATCATGGCGCAGCCGGCGCCGGTGGCGATCTTGCCAGCGTCGATCTTGGTGCGCATTCCGCCGCGCGACAGTTCGGACGCAGCGCCGCCGGCCATGGCTTCGATCTCCGGCGTGATCGCGGGCACGAGTTCCAGGAATTTGGCGTCGGGGTCGAGATGCGGCGGAGCAGTGTAAAGGCCGTCGATATCGGATAGGAGCACGAGCAGGTCGGCGCTGGTCATGGTGGCGACGCGGGCGGCGAGGCGATCGTTGTCGCCGTAACGGATTTCGGTCGTGGCGACCGTATCGTTCTCGTTGATGATCGGCACGGCGCCGATCTTCAGAAGCTGGTTGATGGTGGCACGGGCGTTGAGGTAACGGCGACGCTCCTCCGTGTCACCCAGTGTCAGCAGGATCTGGCCAGCCACGATGCCATCGCGCGACAGGCTTTCCGACCAGGCGCGGGCAAGCGCGATCTGGCCAACCGCCGCCGCCGCCTGGCTCTCTTCGAGCTTCAGCGCGCCGGAGGGCAGGTCGAGCACGGTGCGGCCCATGGCGATGGCACCCGAAGAGACGACCAGAACGTCGATGCCTCTCGCCTTCAACGCGGCGATATCGGCGCAGATGGCGTTGAGCCATTGCGATTTCAGGCCCGTCTTGCGGTCGACGAGCAGTGCCGAGCCGATCTTGATGACGATACGGCGATGGCCGGCGAGAGGCTTGCGGACTGCCGTCATTCGTCCTCGTCCTCATCGAGATCCTGGATGGGGGTCGAGCGATCGGGCAGCGCGGTTTCGTTGACGCCGCTCGCCTCGACGATCACGTCGCGCAGGGCGCGCAGGACCTCGGTCATCCCCTTGCCGGTGACGGCGGAGATCAGGAACGGCGTCTGGCCGCAGGCCTTTTCCAGTTCCTTCGCCTTCTTCTTCAGTTCCTTGTCGTCGAGCACGTCGATCTGCGAGAGCGCCACGATGACCGGCTTGTCGATCAGGCCACCGCCATAGGCTTCCAGTTCATGCTTTACGGTCTTGTAGGCCTTGCCGACCTTTTCCTCGACGGAGGAGACCAGATGCAGGAGCACCCGGGTGCGCTCGACATGGCCCAGGAACCGGTCGCCGATCCCGACACCCTCATGGGCGCCTTCGATCAGGCCCGGAATATCGGCAAGCACGAATTCGCGGCCGTCGATGGTGGCGACGCCGAGATTGGGATGCAGCGTCGTGAACGGGTAGTTGGCGATCTTCGGACGGGCGCGGGTGACGCTGGCAAGGAATGTCGACTTGCCGGCATTCGGCATTCCGACGAGGCCGGCATCGGCGATCAGCTTCAGCCGCAGCCAGATGGTTTTTTCCTCGCCCTCAAGGCCAGGATTGGCCCAGTTCGGTGCCTGGTTGGTCGCGCTCTTGAAATGGGTATTGCCGAAGCCGCCATTTCCGCCCTTGGCGAGCCGGAACCTTTGGCCTTCGCGGGTGAGGTCGATGATCAGAGTCTCGTTGTCTTCCTCGAAGATCTGGGTGCCGACGGGCACTTTCAACGTCACTTCGCCGCCATTGGCGCCGGTGCGGTTGCGGCCCATGCCGTGGGTGCCGGTCTGCCCCTTGAAATGCTGCTGGAAGCGGAAATCGATCAGGGTGTTGAGGCCGTTGACGGCCTCCACCCAGACGTCGCCGCCGCGCCCGCCGTCACCGCCATCGGGTCCGCCGAACTCGACGAACTTTTCTCGCCGGAACGAGACCGCGCCCGCGCCGCCGTCGCCGGAGCGGATATAGACTTTTGCCTCGTCGAGAAATTTCATCTTGTCGCCGTCAGTCTTGTGTTAGTCGGGATGCCTGTCGCTTTAGGTAGGGCGCTCAGTGCATGTCGATAGGGGTTTCGATATCGTCGGTTGGGGCGGAGGTCAAAGAATATCATGAAGTTCGTCAGCTATAACATTCAATACGGGGTCGGCATGGATGGCGTGTTCGATCCCGAACGCATCGCCGCGAGTATCGAGGGAGCGGATGTGATCGCGCTTCAGGAAGTGACCCGCGGTTTCCCCAGGAATGGCCATGTGGATCTTGTCGCCCGCTTCTCGGATCTGTTTCCGGACCATTTCCATGTCTATGGCGCACCTTGCGACCTGCTGCTCGACGTCTCGGTCGAGAACGGCCGCCGCATCGAGCGCCGCTCCCAGTTCGGCAACATGATCCTTTCGCGCTGGCCGATCCTTGCCACCCGCCATCTTCTGCTGCCCCGCAGCCGCACCGTCGAGATGCTCAACCTGCAGCGCGGCGCGCTGGAAGCGGTCATCGTTGCACCCGGTGGGCCGCTTCGGGTCTATTCCGTCCACCTCGATCATGTTTCTGGCGATGAACGGCTCGGCCAGATCCGTTATCTCAAGGAGCGGGTGCTGAACTTCGTCTCCGAGGGCGGCTCGCTCACCGGCGGCGCCGAAGAGGGGTTCCCCGATCTGCCGCTGCCGGAGGATTTCCTGCTGATGGGGGATTTCAACATGGAGCCGGAATCGACGGAATATATCGCCCTGGCCGGCCAGCGAGACCGTTATTACGGCCGCATCCTGCGCGCCAACGAACCCGTCGACGTGCTGGACCGCCTTGGGTCGATAACGCCGGAGACCTATACCTGGGCGAAGCCGCCGGGCGACGGGCCGATAAAGATGCATCTCGATCATTGCTTCGTGAATGCCGGGCTGGTGCCGCGGCTGAAAAACGCCTGGATCGACAACGAGGCGCCTGGTTCCGACCATTTCCCGGTCTGGGTCGAGGTCGAGTGAGTGATCCGGCGGAGTTTCCTTCGCCGGACCTTTGTTTTACCTGAGCGTCACGGTCGGGCCGGACGCCGGAAATCCTCGGGCAAAAGCATGGTCTCGATATGCGGGACCAGGCGGTTGCGGGACAGGCTGAAGAGCTGGTTCGCATCGACGATGGTGAAGCCGAGCTTCTTCTGGACGTTCAGCGAGGCCAGATTGTCCGCAAAGGCGCCGGAAAAGACTTGCGCTTCCGGCATCCGCCGGAAGAAACGTTCCAGCGCCCCGGCCACCGCTTCGGTCATGTAGCCCCGATCCCAGTAGAGCCGGTTCAGCCAGTAGCCTAGACGCCATTGACCGCGTCGCGGCTCCAGGCAGACGGCGCCGATATGGGTGTCGTCACCGGTGGTAATCGCCAGCGTCCAGTCCGGCAGGATGCCGGATGCATGCGGGACGAGCCAGTCCAGCGCGTCCTGGCGGTCATAGGGCTGCGGCACCCGCGCCAGCATGCGGGCGACCTTGAAATCGCCAAGCGATTCGGCAATCGCCGTCGCATCGGTGATCTTGTGCGGGCGAAGAACCAGCCTTTCCGTGGTGATGACCGGGCAGGGGCCGGGCATCGTGACAGTCGAACTCGTCTTCTGGAGGACGGCGGCGTTCATCGCAGTTCTCCCCAGCTTCTCAAGGACATCCAGGTCTTGCGATCGAGCCGGAACCACTCGACGGCGACCATGCCGCCAAGCGCCAGGCAATCGATCATGCCGGTGCCCTGGAACTGGAAACCGCATTTCTGGATCACCCGCCGGGAGGCGATGTTGGTCACCCTGCAACGGGCATCGATATGGTCGATGTTGTTGCGGGTGCGGAAGGCCATGTCGATCAGGGCATGGGCGGCTTCCGTGGCATAACCCCTGTTCCAATGGGGTTCGCCTAGCCAATAGCCGAGCTCGAGCGTTCTCTCGTCCTGTTGCGGTTCGAGTGCGCAGCAACCGAGAAAGGCGCCGTTGTCTCCTCGCGTGATGGCGTAGACGCATTTGCCAATCTCGCCGGCCTTCGTGCGTCGCACGAAATCGGCTGCGTCTTTAGCCGTATAGGGATGCGGCATACGCGACACCATGGTCGCGATATTCGCATTGTTGGCGAGATGGGCAAGTGCGTCGATGTCTTCTTCGTGGGGCGTGCGCAGAACTAACCTCTGCGACAATAAGACGGGGCAATCGCTTCTCGACCGGTCGGGTCTTAACCGATCCTCTGGCGGCCGGGATTGGCTCGCCCTCAGTAATTCGCCTTGCATGTTCAGTCCTCCTGTTGGGGGCAAAGAAAAAGGGAAGATGGTGGTGTCCCATCTTCCCTTTTTTCTGACTGAACCTTTGGGCGTTCAGCCGGGTCGATGTGACACCGGCTGCTTAAAACGCTTGCCGGCTTTATTCTGCTGCTTCGGCTTTCGGCATTACGGACACGAACACACGACCATTGGCCTTGGTTCGGTAATTCACATTGCCTTCGGTAAGCGCAAAAATCGTGTGGTCCTTGCCGAGGCCGACGTTCTGACCCGGATGCCACTGCGTGCCGCGCTGACGCACGATAATGTTGCCCGGAATGACAGCTTCGCCGCCGAACTTCTTCACGCCAAGGCGCTTGGAATTCGAATCGCGACCGTTGCGCGACGAACCGCCAGCTTTTTTATGTGCCATTGGAGTTCTCCTTTACCCTTCGAAACCCGTTGTTAAGCCAAGATGTCCGTGATGCGGACGACCGTGTGATGCTGGCGATGGCCGCGAATCCGCTTGGAATTCTGACGGCGACGCTTCTTGAAGGAAAGAACCTTCTTGCCGCGATTATGCTCGACCACTTCGGCCTTGACCGTCGCACCCGCAACAAAGGGAGCGCCGAACTTGGCATCGGCACCAACGCCGACAACCAGGATTTCATTGAATTCTACGACAGAACCAGCTTCGGCTTCCAGCTTTTCGATGGTGAGCACGTCGTTGGCTGCCACGCGGTACTGTTTACCGCCGGTCTTGATGACTGCGAACATTTTTTATCCTTTCATGTTCGTTCCGGCTCTGCCTTACTAAAAAGGCGGCCGTCTTTTTATCAGTCGGGCTCTAGCAGGGTTTCGAAAGAGACGATCTTCTGGAACTTGCTGCCGGTGGAATTCGCGTGGCTGTTCCAACAACCTCCACACAAACAAAGAGGCATGGATACTTTTCCACGCCTGATCGCGAGCGGACATACGCGAGCGACAAAAAACTGTCAAGACGAAAGGATGTAAAGACTTGATATTCGCCCCTTGCCAGCCCCATGTTTGCCCGCTATGAGAACGCCCGCGCTGACCAACGCGTCATCACGTCTTAAGCGGAGAGGTGGCTGAGTGGTCGAAAGCACCGCACTCGAAATGCGGCGTGCCTGCGAGGGCACCGTGGGTTCGAATCCCACCCTCTCCGCCATGACGAACCTGGGCTGCCAGTGTTACAGTCGTTTAAGCAGCTCCGTCTTTTTCGCCGTGAATTCGTCGTCTGAGAGTATTCCTTTGGAATGCAGACCAGCAAGTCGTTCAATCTTGCTGATGATATCGTCTGGATCGACGCCAGCCGGCGAGGAGCGAATATCTGGGGTCAGAACCGCTATCGATGGAATATCGACGCTCGGGCTCGGGCCTGACGGCGTTTCCTGTTCTGCGTTCGGCGCCGGCGTGTTGTCAGCGGACGGTACGATTTCCAGTTCCGATACGCGCACGAGCCCGTGCTGTGAGGTGAAGGTCAACGACTGGTCGCCGCTCTGCTGCTGCGAAAAACCGCCGATGTTATGGTCTTTTGTGTCGTATACCGTGATCTGCCCGTTTACATCAATGGCCAGGCGGCGGCTTGCCGGGAAGAAGGCATAGCGAAGGTTATTCTGCGCGCCAGTCGATGAGGGCTGGCCGAGATTTTGCGGCCACGAGCCGCTATGCGAACTCGACTGGTAAAAGAAGCTGTTTCCGTCTCCCTGGCTCTGAGATTGATAGGGCCGATCTACCTTCGGGCCGGAGAGTTCCCCAGACCGGATATAAGCGGCAATCTCCGAGCAAAGCATATCCACCCGGTGCTTCAACCCATTGTTGAACATGTCACCGATCATGATCATGCCACCGCTTGACCATTGCCCCATGCCGCCAAGCTCGACGTGGTTGAACTGTGCCTGACTGGCATGCCCGGCGATCAAGGCCATCGCAAGATGCTCGACCACACCAGGGCTGAACCCGTGCCGCTGGGACAGGCTTTCGATAATACTCTGTTCCTGGATATCTCTCATCACAAGCTGCACTCGATTGGCCGGGCTTCATCTATTACATTTGCATGGCCTTGAGGATACCCATGGAGATCGCATCGCGACTATCCGAAGCCGTCGGGGGCATGGCTTTCGTGAGCAAGTGCTGGATATTGCCGCGCTTCATGAGCTTCTCGCGGCGGTGGAAGTCGGCGACCGAGCCGGAACTCTCTCCGTCTGGTGGTTGACGGAATGTTGATCTGTTGAAATTTCCCGCGCGTATTACAGCTATCGGAGAATGCACCGGGCGAGGAACCTTTTGCGGGTGCCGGCATTCATCTTTTTCGGCCGGAAGACGAGGCGGGACATGCGATCAGTGAGGATGACCGAAGAGCTGTGGCAGCATCTGCTTTCGCTTCGCGAAGGCTCCTTGCGCCCGACGGCGCTCTCCGCCGATGTCGATGGTTCCGGTCTCTCGCTCTACAGGCCGATCGCAATCCGCGGCGAGCCTCTGGTTCTGGCCCAGGTCGGCCAGTCTCTGGATGGCCGCGTCGCAACGCCGACCGGCGATGCCCAGGATGTGTCGGGCTGCGACGGGATTGCCCATCTGCACCGGTGCCGGGCGCTGGTGGATGCAGTGATCGTCGGGGTCGGGACGGTCGCTGCCGACAACCCCAGTCTTTCGGTTCGTGCCGTCAGCGGCAGAAGCCCCGTGCGCGTCGTGGTGGATTGCAATGGCCGCATGCCGGAGCGGGCCAAGATGCTGCATGACGGGGGCGCGCCGGTGCTCGTTCTGCAGGCCGATGACATTCCGCGCCGCAACGTCCGGCACACGATCATCCGGCTGCCGCGCCAGGCGGATGGGGGGCTCGCGCCGCGGGATATTGTCGAGGCGCTCGCCGAACGCGGCCTCACCACGGTGCTCGTCGAGGGAGGCGCAACCACCATTTCCCGCTTTGTCGACGCCCAGATGGTCGACCGGCTGCATATCTCGGTCGCGCCGATCATCATCGGTTCGGGTCCCGCCGGCATCCGCCTTTCGCCGATCGACCGTTTGTCGGAAGCCCGCCGCCCGGAGGTTCAGGTCTACAATATCGGCACGGATATCGTATTCGACTGCAATTTCCGCATGGAAGCGCAGCAGGCGACTGTCTCAGCGGATTGCGAGGATGTCCTGATGGCCGACCTGGCATAGGCTGCCTTCGCGATCGACCATTTTCCGCCGGAAATCGGCCCAATCGCGGATTTCGTTCTCGTCGAGCTGGCCGTATTCATAGACTGCGCGCACCACTCCGTCGAGGAACAGACGCTGCAGCTCGCGATGGTCTGCAGTCATCGTCCATGGGCTTTCGGCGGTCCTCACCGTATAACCGCTCTCCCTCAGGCAATCGGCCAGCGTCTCCCACGCCCCCGGCCCCAGCGAAAATCCAAAACCCTTGTCGCTCAGCTGATGGGCGTTGAAGCTCGCAAGCACGGCCTCGTCCAGCGGATGCGGCTTCGACCAGCGCATCCGGCCGTCATAGTTGAGCGCCGCGTAGAGACTGGCGTCGCTCTGCGCGATATGGGCGACGAAACGGCGAATGAACTGCTCCGAACAGAGATCGAAGAGCGCAGACGCGGTCACGAGGCTGACTTCGGCGAGTGGCAGCGCTCCGATGTCGTTGAGATCCCCGTGGATGAGGTCGACAGCATCGCCGTGCAAGCGGCGGGCTTCGTCCAGCAGCCGGTGGTCATGGTCGAAAAACCGAAAGTGAGCCGGCTTTCGAAGTCTCTGCGAGAGCACACGGAAGGTCGAGCCGGTGCCGCAGCCGATATCGAGGACGGTTGGGGCCGAGGCGCTTTCGAGGGATTGTACAGCCGCTGCCAGCAGGTCTGCGTCCCGTGCGAGAACATCCACGGGCTCGCGCAGCGCCAGCCAGTCCCTGTCGAAGCCGCTCATGGAGCCGTTTCCAGCAAACCGGAGATGGTAACGGCGGTGTCCCGCCAGGAGGGAAGCCCGGCACCGGCGATCGCTGCGGCGTCGGCCATGGAAATGCGGGTTTCGGGCTCCTCCAGCAGCCGTCGCAAAGCGGCAGCAAAGGCGTCCGGGTCGTCCGGCGGCACGAGAAAGCCGGCGCTTTCGGGCACGACGTCCGGCACGGCCCCCGCCGCACAGCCGACGATCGGCAGCCCCTGGGCGAGCGCCTCGGCGAACACCATGCCGTAACCTTCATAACGGCTCGCCAACGCAAAGATGTCGGCCTTGGCGAATTCGGAGCGGGTGTCGTCGATCTGGCCGGCAAGTTCGATGCGGTTGCCGAGCCCGGATTGGGCAACCTGGCGTTCGAGCTCTGCTGCGATGCCGGGATCGAGCACCTTGCTGCCGACGATGCGGCAGATCCATGGCAGATCGCGCAGCTTTTCGAGCGAAGAGATCAGTATGTCGTGGCCTTTGCGGTGGGTCAGCGTGCCGACGCTGAGGATCAGAGGCGGATCGCCGCCACCAACAGCCAGCGGTGCCGGATCCATGCCCGGGATGGCGACCGTGATCTTTTCCGCGGGAATGGCGTAATTGGCGGCGAGTTCGGCGGCGGTGGCATGCGATGTGACGATAACGCCGCGGGTGTGCGCCAGAGCCGCCTTCTCCCGGGCGGCCGCAGCCTGTTGCTGCTTGCTGTCGAGCCCCGTCTCCAGCGCCAGCGGGTGGTGCACGAGCGCCACGATCTTCAGGCGTTTCGCTTCGCGCCCGGCCCATTCGTCCATCACGCCGAAGGCTAGTCCGTCGACCAGCACGAGACTGTCATCGGCTAGCCCGGAGAGCCTCCGCCCGGCATCGCCGAGCTGTTTTGCGTCCGGGTTCGGAAAGCCGTTGCCGAGGGAGATCAGTTCGACATTCCAGCCGAGATCGCGCAGGGCCGCAACGGCACGGCGATCGTAGCCGTAACCGCCCGTGCGGGTTTCCAGCTCGCCCGGATAGGCGAAGACGAGATCGCGGCTCACAGCTCGGCCTCGAACCAGCCGCGGGCGGTGTGCGATTCGTGCAGCATGACCCGCAGTTTGCGGATGCGGCTACCACCCGCACCGAGCCGGCCGTTCCGGACGGCATCGGCGATGCGGTCGAATATGTGCTTGGCGAGGAATTCCGTCGTCGTCACCTTGCCGGCGAAAATCTCCAGCGTATCGAGGTTCTGGTAGTTGAGCGGGGCCAGCACTTCCTTCAGCACGTCCGTGGCTAGCCCGATATCCACCGCAAGGCCGTTCTCGTCCAGATCGCTGGTGAAGAAGGCGGCGTCGACCACGAAGGTCGCTCCGTGCATGCCTTGGGCGGGGCCGAAAACCGGGCGGTCAAGACTATGCGCGATCATGATGTGATCGCGGACTTCGACGGCGAACATGCGGGATTTCCTTCAATACTTGATGCGATGACAGAGCGTGGCGGCCGAACCGATAATCTCCGCATAATCGGCGGCGATGGTCTCGAACGGCGTTTCGCCCGAAATCAGGTGGTCGAGCCGGTCGTCGGCGAGAAGCTGGAGCGCCTTGCCCATGCGTCGCCTGTTGTCCCAGCGGGCGCGCCGTCCCGGCGGCAGGGAGGCCACCTGCGAGCTGACGATGGAAAGCCGCTTGGCATGGAAAGCGCCGCCGAGAGGGATCTCCACATGCTTTTCGCCATACCAGCTGGCCTCGACGATGCGCGCCTCGAGACCGGCGTGATCGAGCGCCGTCGCCAGGGCGTCCGCCGAGGCGGAGGCATTGATCAGCACGTCGCAATCATGGGGCAGATGACCGGCAGATGAAAAACGGAGGCCGAGAGCCTCGGCAGGTCCGGCGCGCTCCGGCTCGATATCGGAAATCACCACTTCGGTGCCGATGATCCGCGAGGCAAGGTAGGCGACCAGGAGTCCGATCACGCCGGCCCCGAACACCGCTACCCGGTCGCCTGGCTGAATGCCTGCGTCCCAGGTGATGTTGAGCGCGGTTTCCATATTGGCGGCCAGCACGGCGCGCTGCGGGGACAAGCCGTCGACGAGCGGGTGGGCGGCGGAGACCGGCATGCGAAAACGGTCCTGATGGGGATGCAGGCAGAAGACCGTTTTGCCGACGAGATGTTCAGGCCCTTCTTCGACCACGCCGACGGCGGCATAACCGTATTTCACCGGGAAGGGGAATTGGCCGGCCTGGTGCGGGGCACGCATGCGCTCGTATTCGCTTTCCGGTACCTGTCCTGCAAAAACGAGCGATTCGGTACCCCGGCTGATGCCGCTATAGAGCGTTCGGACGACAACCTCGCCCTCGCATGCCGCCGGCAGCTTCTCCTGGCGAAGCGCGCAACGGCCCGTCTCCTCGATCCAGAGGGCTCGTCCCTCCTTCTGCACCGCCGCACGCGGGGCTGTCTCACGCCTTGTCACGCCTCACACCTTTCACGCCATAACAATCCAGACCTAGAGGCTTCGACGATGACGGCAAGGGAGCCGTCCGGCGAGAGAGCGATATGGCCATCACGTTTATTTGACGGCGGTTTCGCGGATCCGGCCTTTGCTGCCCATCGTATTGTTCTCCATGTAGTGCCTGTGAGGAGAGTGTCATGAATATTTCATATCATCCCTTGGACGAGGAAGGCACGTCCGATGGCTGACTGGATGAATGCCGGGCCGCTGGATCGCCAGGCGGCACGCAGGGCTCACCGGTTGCTCTCACTCGATGCCTATGCGGTCACCATGACCGTCGCGGCCGCACTGGTTGCGGCCATGCATTTCCTCGGCGACTGGCTCGGCATCGATACGGCTGCGGCCTGCTGCGCCTTCATCATCTATGCGGCGATTTCCGCCATAGCTCTTGGCAATCTGCGCGCGCATGGGCATGGGCGTTTCGGCGCGGCCAATATCGTCACGACAATCCGTGCCGCGCTTACGTCGGTTTTAGGCGGGATGGTGCTGGCGTCGCCGCAATTCGGCGTGGGCTTCGACCAGGGGGCCTTATGGATGCTCGGCTTCGCAGTCGCTTTCGCGCTTGTCCTGGATGGTGTCGACGGCTTCGTCGCACGGCAGGCGGGGACGTCTTCCCGGTTCGGCGCGCGATTCGACATGGAGATCGACGCGCTGCTGATCCTCTTCCTGTCGCTCGCGGCCGTGTTGCTCGGCAAGGCGGGACTTTGGGTCCTGCTGATCGGCCTGATGCGCTATGCTTATGTTGGCGCGCAGGCGGTCTTTCCGGCGCTGAGGGGCGAACTGCGTCATTCGATGCGCCGCAAGGCGATCTGCGTCGTTCAGGGCGTGGCGCTCTGTCTGATGTTGTTCCCGGTCGTTACCTCGCCGGTCTCCACCCTCCTTGCGGCTGCGGCCCTCGCCTCGCTCACCTATTCCTTCGCCGTCGATGTGATCTTCCTGGTGAGTGCGAGCAGGAGCCATCATGCCGCGGCCTGATTTTTCCGCTTCCCTGGGCCTTACACGTTCGCTGCTGATCTATTACGGACAGCCCTGGCGGCGTTCTTCGCTGAAGCGGTTCTATGCGGGCCTCGTCTGCAAAGGCGATCTCGTATTCGATATCGGTGCGCATGCCGGCAGCCGCAGCCGAACGCTTCTGTCGCTCGGCGCCAGGATCGTCGCGCTGGAGCCGCAGCCGCTGTTTGCCGATTTCATTGCCAGATCCTTCGCCGGCGAAGAGTTGACGCTGCTGCGCAAGGCGGTCGGCAAGGAGCCCGGCAGCGTCGATCTGCATATTTCCAGCCGCCATCCGACCGTGACCAGCATATCCTCGTCCTGGATCTCGAAAGTCGAAAAGACCTCCGGTTTCCGCAACGTCACCTGGGATAGGGTCGAGCGCGTGGAGATGACGACGCTCGATGCGCTGATCGAAGAATACGGGTTGCCGGTCTTCTGCAAGATCGACGTGGAGGGCGCCGAGGCCGATATCATCGCCGGCCTGCGTCACCCCATCCCGCTGATTGCCTTCGAATATATCCCGGCGACGATGGAAATCGCCGAGGAAGCGATCGACCATCTGCGCAAACTCGGCCCCTATCGCTTCAACCGGGTCGAGGGCGAGCGGCATCGGTTCGTCCATGACGAATGGATAACCGCCGATGCGATGCTGGCCGAGATTGCGGGCCTTGCCGATCGGGTGTCCTCCGGCGACATCTACGGTCGCCTGGAGGTTTGACGGTTCAGCGGCTCCGTCTGCTGAACAGCGCCGCCAGGATGAACACCATGCCGGGTGCTGCGCCGACGAGCGCCAGAATGCCGTAGAGGATGCTGGCGGCGACGCCGTCGGACGCGGCATAACCGAAGAGCGGCCAGAGGGCCGCCGCCGCCGCCTCCCTGGCGCCCCAGCCGGCAATCGTGGCGGGGATCAGCATCATCAGCAGACACAGCGGGATAGCGGTGACAGCCGCGAGTGCCGGTAAGGGTGCCCCGACAGCTGCCGAGGCGAGCATGAACATCGCGATATAGCTTGCGACGATGACGAGGCTGAACAGCGTCTGCGCGATCCAGGCCCGGTTCCGCAGGAAGACCTGCGCCAGCGCTGTCTTCAGCGCTGCAAGCAGAGGCTGAACGCGGCGCGGGGGCAGGCGGAGCAGCAGCAGGAACACGATGGCGAGGCCGGCGGCGAAAAGCGCGAAACCGGAGAGAAGATGGCGCAGGTTTTCGGGGATCGCTGCCCCACCCAGAAGCGGCCACAACATCACGCCGAAGGTCGCTATGACGAAAAATACCCCCTGGCCGGAGACCCGCTCGAAGAGCACGGCCTGGGTTGGCACTTTCCAGCCGCCGTTGCCATCGGCCCTATTGCGAACGGCGCGAACGGCATCGCCCGCCACTCCGCCCGGCAGAAGCTGGTTGAGCAGCGTTCCGAGATAATAGTCGCCTATCGCCTTCCCGATACCCAGGTGCTGGCCAAGCCTGGCTGCCGTGAACCGCCAGCGGAGCGCCGAGAGTACGATCTGCACCTGCACGAGGATGAGGCCGGCGCTTATATAGGTCGGATCGGCCGATGCCAGGCTTGCGGCAATCCGTTGCGGATCGAAGCGCAGGATCACGGCAATGAGAAGTGCGAAGGCCGCAGATAAGCCTATAAGCTTCAGAAAACGCATAGGCCGAAGGTTTTGCAGGAACAGCGCATGAACGAATTTCGGCCTTTTCGCCAGAGTGACGCCGCCAGAATAGGGCATATCGCGCAGCGCAAGGCAAATGGATCGGCATTTCTGAGGATCACGATTGCGCTGGCGATCGTTGCGGCCATCCTCGCCGTTCCTTCCCATTTCACCGATGTTTCCGAGCTCAGATTTCCGCTGGAGGTGGCGGGGGTTGCGTTGCTGGCTTCGGTGCTGGCCGGTCCAGGCTTTTCCCTTCTGCGGTGGACGGTCACCTTGGCGCTGGCCGCGATGCTGTTTCTGAAACTTGCGGACATCGGCACCGGCACCGCGTTCCAGCGGCCGTTCAATCCCTATCTCGACCTCAAGATACTCACCGATGGCTGGAACCTCCTGAGCGGGGCGGTCGGCGTCACCGAGGCGGTGGGGATCATCTGTGCGGGCCTTCTGGCCTGGCTGGTTGTCGCGGCCGTCCTTTATTGGTCGCTTGGCGGCTTCCGGGGACTTTCGCGTGGGGCCCGGCGCATGTCCGTTCGCGTCAGCGGCGCAATCCTGTTGATCGGGTTGGCGGCGCTAGTGGCTCAGGACCCCGATCGCCGCAACTTTGGCGTCGAGGCGCATGCCGCCTCCTATTTCGTCAACCGCGTCACCATGGTGAAGGGGTCGATTGCCGATCTCGCCCGGTTCGAGGATGAGCTGAAGCAGGATCCGGTTTCCGGCGGACCGCATTTCTCGGCGCTTGCCGGCACGGACGTCGTGCTGATCTTCATCGAATCCTATGGCCGCAGCGCGATCGAGGATCCGCGTTATGCGGTGCGCATCGGCAGCCGGCTGACCTCGGTGGAGAAGGAGCTCAAGGCGGCGGGGCTGGAGGCGCGCAGCGGGTGGCTGACTTCGCCGACGGTCGGCGGCATCAGCTGGCTGGCGCATGGCACGCTGCTCTCCGGCCTCTGGGTCGACAATCAGGGTCGTTACGACCGGATGATCACCAGCGAGCGGACGAGCCTCAACAACCTCTTCCGTTCCTCCGGCTGGCGCACCACGGCGGTCATGCCGGCGATCACGCTCGACTGGCCGGAAGCCGGTTATTTCGGTTACGATAGCATCCATGCCGCCGCGGGGCTCGGGTATCGCGGAAAACCCTTCAATTGGGTGACGATGCCGGATCAGTTCACGCTCGAGGCGTTCGAGAGGCTGGAACGGCAGGTCCGGAACGAGCCCGGCCATAAACCGGTCATGGCGGAAATGGCGTTGATCTCCAGCCACGCTCCCTGGACGCCACTCCCGTCGCTGGTTCCCTGGGATAAGGTCGGGGACGGTGCCGTCTTCAACGCGCAGGCGGAAAGCGGCGATCCGCCTTCGGTCGTCTGGGCCGATCCCGATCGCGTTCGGGCGCAATACCTCACCTCGATCGACTACACGCTCGAGACGCTCGGCTCCTACATGGCGCGTTACGGCAAGAACACGCTGTTCATCCTGCTCGGCGACCACCAGCCGGCGTCTATCGTTACCGGCGAAGGCGCCTCGCGCGACGTGCCGATGCATATCGTCACCGGCAACCCGGCCCTCCTGAAGCGTCTCGACGGCTGGAACTGGCAGAAGGGCATGATCCCGCTGCCGTCTACGCCGGTCTATCGCATGGACGAATTCCGCCGGAAGCTGGTCGAGAGCTTCGATTGATCGACCTTGGCCCGGCCGAATTGTCTCATCAGGAATGGGTGCCGAGATAGCTTTCCATCAGTGCCGGATTGACCGCCATTTCGCTTGCCGGGCCGGAAAGGCGGACTTCGCCCAGTTCGACCAGGTAGCCTTCGTCGGCGATTTCGAGCGCGGCGCGGGCATTCTGCTCGACAAGCAGGATCGAGACGCCGGTCTTTCGCAGTTCCGAGACGATGTTGAGGATGTCGATGACGATCTTCGGCGCGAGGCCGAGGCTAGGTTCGTCGAGCAGCAGCAGGCGCGGCCGGCTCATCAGGGCGCGGGCGAGAGCCAGCATCTGCCGCTCGCCGCCGGAAAGCGTGCCGGCCAGCTGCTTGCGGCGTTCGGCCAGGCGCGGGAAACGGGCGTAGACGTCCTCGCGCGTCTCGGCGCGCTCGGCGGCGCTGCGCAGGAATCCGCCGAGCTCGACATTGTCCTCGACCGACATGGTGGCGAACAGTTCGCGCTTTTCCGGCACCAGGCAGAGGCCGCCGGCGACGCGGCCTTCGACCGAGCGGGGCACGGGCGCGCCGTCGTAGACGATCGTGCCGGAGGAGGGGACGATGCCCATGATGGCGTTGAGCAGCGTCGACTTGCCGGCGCCGTTTGCGCCGATCACCGTGACGATGCTGCCGGGCTTCATGCTCATCGATATGCCGTGCAGCACCTCGGCGCGGCCGTAAGAGACGTGAAGGTCGGAGAGTTCGAGCAGGTTTCCGCTCATGCGACACCTCCCAGATAGGCGGCGACGACCGCCGGATGTTTGCGCACGTCCGCCGGCTTGCCTTCGGCGATCAGGGTGCCGAAATCGAGCACCACGAGATGGTCGACGAGGCCCATGACGAAGCCCATGTCGTGTTCGACGAGGAGCACGCTGACGCCCTCCTCGCGCAGCTTCTTCAAGAGGTTGGCAAGCTCCTGTTTTTCACCGTGACGCAGGCCCGCCGCGGGTTCGTCGAGCAGCAGCACGGCCGGGTCGGCGGAGAGGGCCCGGGCGATCTCCAGGATGCGGATCTGGCCGAGCGCCAGATCGCCGGCCGGTCGGTCGCGATAGGCGCCGAGCCCGACGCGTTCGAGCTGGAAGGCAGCTTCGGCGAGCAGCGTCGCCTCCTGCCTGCGCTCCAGCCGCAGAAAGCTCCTGAAGACACCGGCCGAGCCACGCAGATGCGCACCCAGCGCGACGTTTTCCAGCACCGACATATCCGGCAGGATCTTCGCGTGCTGGAAGGTGCGGGCGATGCCGTGTTTGGCGACTTCGCGCGGGCTGTCGCCGGTCATCGGCTGGCCTTCGTAGAAAACCGATCCGCTGGTCAATGAAGCGAGGCCGGTGATGAGGTTGAAGGTCGTGCTCTTGCCGGCGCCGTTCGGCCCGATCAGGCCGACGACCTGGCCGGCGCGCACTTCGAAACTGACATCGTTGACGGCCACCAGGCCGCCAAAGGCTTTTCGCGCCTTTTCCACCTTGATCAGCGACGAGCCGGCCGGCGCAAGCGTTCGCTTGGCAAGCCTGTCGTCGGAAGTCGGAAGAGACCGCGCGGACCGCTTCGGCAGGAGCTTCAAGACGAATGGCCAGAGGCCGTCCCGGGCGAGCTGCAGGATCACCACCAGCAGGATGCCGAAAACGACCATTTCCAGATTGGCGGTCGTGCCGATCAGGTCCGGCAGGAAACGCTGCAGCACGTCCTTCATGATCAGCACGATGCTGGCACCGAAGATTGCCCCCCAGACATGGCCGGAGCCGCCGACCACGGCCATCAGCAGATATTCTATGCCCATGCTGAGCCCGAACGGCGTCGGGTTCACCGAGCGCTGCATATGGGCGTAGAGCCAGCCGGAAAGGGCCGCGACCACGCCGGCGAACACGAAGACGGTGAGCTTGGCGCGGACGATGTTGACGCCGAAGGCTTCCGCTGCCTGACCGCCGCCACGCAGTGCCCGGATGCCACGGCCGATCCGCGAGTCGAGCAGGTTTTTCGCGCCGATCGCAACCGCAATCACGAAAAACCAGATGAGGTAATAGATCGACCCGTCGCTCATGAAGCGATAGCCGGCGAATTCAATCGGCGGGATGCCGGAAATGCCGTCGTAACGGCCGAGAAGGTCGATCTTGCCGAACAGATAATAAAGCGCCAGGCCCCAGGCGATCGTGCCGAGCGGCAGGAAGTGGCCGGAAAGGCGCACGGTGATGAGGCCGAGCGGCAGGGCGGTCGCCGCGCCGACGATCAGCGACAACGGCAGGGTCAGCCAGGGCGACAAGCCGTAGTTCGTGCTCAGCACGGCCGTCGTATAGGCGCCGAAACCACAGAAGGCGGCCTGGCCGAACGAGGTGAGACCGCCGACGCCGGTCAACAGCACGAGGCCGATCGTCACCAGCGAGGCGAGGCCGATATTGTTGAGGATCGTCAGCCAGAAAGGCGGCACCGGCAGGAGCGGTATGATCGCCAGGAAAACGATGCCGGCGAGGCCGGGAAGCAAACGTTCGATCTTCATCGCTCATTCCTCCTCGTGAAAGCCGCCGCTCAGCGACAGCCAGATCAGAACGGGAATGATGAGACCGAAGACGATGACCTCCTTGTAGCTGCTGGCGAAGAAGGAAGAGAAGGATTCGACCAGGCCGACGCCGATCGCCGCGATCGCGGTGATCGGGAAGCTCGCAAGCCCGCCGATGATCGCCGCCACGAAGCCCTTGAGGCCGATCAGGAAGCCGGTGTCGTAATAGATCGTGGTGATCGGGCCGATCAGTACCCCGGAAACGGCCCCGATGGCGGCTGCCAGCGTGAAGGCGGTGACGCCGGTCAGATGGGTGCGGACCCCGACCAGCCGCGCGCCGAGCCGGTTGACGGCGGTCGCACGCAGCGCCTTGCCGAGCAGGGTTCGCTCGAAGAACATGTAGAGGCCGACGATGATCGCGATCGTCGCTCCGTAGATGCAGAGGCTCTGGGCGCTCACCATCAAGGCTCCGATCGTGTAGTTGTCGTCGGCGAGCGGCTCGGCGCGCAGGCCCTCGGCGCCGAAGAAGACGAGGCCAAGCCCCATCATGGCGAGATGCACGCCAACCGAGGCAATCAGCAGGACGAGCACGGACGCATCGGCAAGCGGCCGGTAGGCGATCCGATAGACGTACACGCCCATGGGCGTGATGATCAGAATGGTGAGCAGGGCCTTCGCGACAGACGGAAGATCGAGCGGCGCAAGCACGATCGTGATGCCGTAGATCACGCCGGGGAGCACCAGGTTGAGCGCGAGGCTGCGCAGAAAGGTGCGGATATCGGTGCCGCGGCGCATGCTCCAGAGGTCGAACAGGAAAGCAATCGCCCCGAAGCAGACGAGAAGCGAGGTGGTGGCGGGCACCTTCCCGCCGTCGAGAAGCGCCAGCGTCAGCGCGCCATAGGCGACGAACTCGCCCTGGGGAATGAAGATCACCCGCGTGACCGAAAAGAGCAGGACCAGCGCCAGACCGAGGAGCGCATAGATCGCGCCATTGGTGACACCATCCTGGATCAGGAAGGTCGCAATCATCGCGTCCAAAGAATTTCCCCCGATAACAGAAAAGACGCTGCAAAAAGGCCCGGCGTGGACGCCGGGCCTCGTTTACTTGCCCGCTTACTTGGTGATCTCGAACTTGCCGTTCTTGGCTGTGAACAGCACGACGGCGCGGTCGTCGAGGCCGAGGTGATCGTCGGCCTTGAAGTTGAAGACGCCCTGGCTCGCCGGGAACGGGCCGCCGGTTTCGATGGCGTCACGCAGAGCCGCGCGGAATTCCGGCGTACCGGGCTTTGCCTTCTTGAGCGCGACCGGGATGGCCTTCTTCAGGATGGCCATGGCATCGTTGATATGCGGGCCGAACTGGGTGCGGGTGCCGGGACCGAACCTCTTTTCGTAGGCCGTGACGTAGGCCATGCCTTCGGCCTTGGTCTCGGCGGTATCGGGCAGGGCTTCCGGCGCCATGGCCGGGCCGGAGGCGAAGATCGTGTTGTCGGCAGCCTTGCCGGCGATGCGCAGGAAGTCGAAGGTCACGGCGCCATGGGTCTGGTAGATCTTGCCGGCGAAGCCACGTTCGCGCAGGCCGATCTGCGGCAGCGCGGCACCGGTGCCGGAGGCGCCGACGAAGACGGCGTCCGGACGCGCGGCCACGAGTTTCAGCACCTGGCCGGAAACGGAGGTGTCGGGACGGGCATAACGCTCGTCGGCGACGACCTTCAGGCCATACTGTTCGCCGATCGCCTTGAACTGGCCCATCCAAAGATCGCCGTAGCTGTCCGAGAAGCCGATATAACCGACCGTCTTGACGCCATCGGCCTTCATCTTGGCAAACAGGTTCCTAGCGATCAGGCCGGCATCCTGCGGCATCACGAAGGTCCACTTGCCTTTGGAAATGGTCGGCGGAACCGGCGAGCAGGAGAGGTGCGGCGTGCTGGTTTCACCGGCAACACCGGCAACAGCGATCGAGGCGGGCGTCAGCGCGGAACCGACGATGACATCGACCTTATCGTCGTTGACGAAACGGCGAGCATTGGTGGTGGCAACCGAGGGGTCGCCGGCATCATCGAGAACGATGACCTTCAGCTTTTCGCCGCCCACTTCGGCCGGCCACAATTCGACGGAGTTCTTCAGCGGAATACCGAGCGCCGCACCCGGGCCGGTCGACGATATGGTCACGCCGATCGTGATGTCGGCCAGTGCAGAGCTTGCAAACAAGGACAAGGACAAGGACAGGACGGCAACAGGCGCCATTCCAGCAAAAAACCGGTTCTTCATAGGATCCTCCCAGGACAAAAGCGGGCGATCTCCTCCCGCCCTGCCATTTGTTTACAGGGAGATTGTTTCTTTGTAAACAATTCTGATAATGGTTATGTAAAGCTTACGAAGGCCGGTTCGGATGCGGCCGGGGTCCGCAAGCCTTACTCGGCATCGTGTCCCAACAGCCGCGCCAAACCGGCTTTACCGTTCAATTCCACCATATCCCGGGCCAGCCTGGCGCGACGTTCGATCAGTTCGAGCATCTCCATGAATGCTGCGGTCTTTTCGGGCGGCAGATCGCCGAACATGTGTTTCTCGAGAGCATCGATGCCGGCAACCATCTTTTCGTAGACGGCCGTTCCTGCCGCCGTCAGCTGGATCTGGGCCCATCGCGCATCACGTGCGTCGGCGCGCCGGTCGATCAGGTCGCGGTCTACCAGTTCGCGGATGGCGCGCGACACCATCGCCTTGTCGATCGTCGTAAGCTTGCCGATTTCCATCGGCGAGATCGATTGATAGGTGCCGATCGCCGACATGACCCGCCAGATGTTCAGCTTGAAACCGTTGGCCTCGCAAAGCAGGCTGACGAGCTTCATCATTTCCGCGTTGCTGCGCGCGAGCCGGTAGGGCACTACCTTGGAGAGCTTTCGGGGGGACGTTGGCCGTTCTTCCGTCATCCGATCAGGTCACCAGCGCGCGCTGTCTATATTCGGTGGTGTCCCAGAGGTGATTGATCATGATGTCTTCGAGGATATCCACGGCTCCCAACACCTCGGCCTCGCCGATATAGAGGGGTGTGAAGCCGAAACGAATGGCGTTCGGAGCGCGGAAATCGCCGATCACGCCACGCGCGATCAGGGCCTGCATGATCGCATAGCCTTCCTCGTGCAGGAAGGAAATCTGGCTGCCGCGCTTCGTCCCATCGCGGGGAGAACCGAGCTTCAGCATCGGGCAGCGCCTTTCGACTTCCGCGACGAACAGATCGCAGAGTTTTATCGATTGCCGCCGCAGGTCCGCCATGTCGACGCCGTCCCAGGCATCGAGTGCTGCGTCGAGCGCCGCAAGCCCGATGATCGGCGGCGTGCCGACCCGCATGCGGTCGATGCCGCCGCCCGGACGATAACCGAGATCGAAGGCGAAGGGCTGTTCGTGCCCCAGCCAGCCGGACAGCGCCGGCCGCACCTTGTCCGCATGGCGCGGCGCGACATAGATGAAGGCCGGCGCGCCAGGCCCGCCGTTCAGGTACTTGTAGGTGCAGCCGACCGCGAAATCCGCGTTTGCACCGGAAAGATCGACCGGCAGGGCACCGGCCGTATGGGCAAGATCCCAGACGGTGATCGCGCCGGCGGCATGCGCCTTTTCGGTCAGCGCCTTCATGTCGTGCAGCCGCCCGGTGCGGTAGTCCACTTCTGTCAGCATTACCACGGCGACGGTTTCGTCGATCGCGGCTTCGACCCCTTCCGGCTCGACGATCTTCAGCTCAAGACCATTGCCGAGCGAGCCGATCAGGCCCTGCGCCATATAAAGGTCGGACGGAAAATTGCCGCTGTCTGACAATACGACCTTGCGTTCCGGCACCAGTTCCAATGCCGAAGCGAGCGCCTGGTAGACCTTGATCGACAGGGTGTCGCCCATGACGACCGTGCCTTCTACCGCCCCGACCAGCTTGGCCACCCGGTCGCCGATCCGCCGCGGCATCGCCATCCAGCCGGCCTTGTTCCAGCCCTTGATCAGCAGCTCGCCCCATTCGTCGGTCATCAGCCGCGCCACGCGTTCCCTGGCTGCAAGCGGCAGCGGTCCGAGTGAATTGCCGTCGAGATAGATCATGCCTTCCGGCAGATAGAAGAGCGAGCGGGTCTTTTCGAAATCCGTCACCGGAACACCTTGCTGTTCGAAACCAATGGTTCGAGGGCTTAGCCTCGTAGCAGCGCAGACTAGAAGCTGGCGAGGGACGTGCAAGACGGATTTGCGCCGCGGGCGATTATTTTGGAGGCGATATCGGGTCTTGCGGGTCGTAGATCGCCGTCTTAACCTCGGTTATGGAGCGATCTTTGGAGGCCTCATGAGCGGAATCACCGACCTTTCCACCTTGCTTGCGAGCCTTGAGCCGGTTCTTGTCGATGGTGAATTCGTCTATGCGACCGTGCCGCCCGAGACAATGCACGACTATCTGGCGCTGAAGCCGATCGGACTGTTCTTCGAGAAGGAAGGCCTGACGCTGATCCTGCCGAGAGAGGCTGCCGAAAAGGCCGAGCTTGCCTCAAGCGCGCCGCTTCGCTGCATCACCATGATGGTGCATTCTTCATTGGAAGCGGTCGGCATGACTGCGGCGATGGCGGCGGCACTCACCAAAGAGGGCGTCAGCGCGAATGTCGTCGCGGCCTATTACCACGACCATATCTTCGTGCCGGCGGCGGACGCCGAACGTGCGGTTGCGGCGCTTCGGGCGCTTTCAGCCGCTGCCGGTTAGCCGCGTGCAATCGCGTGGAAAAAGGCGCCGCTGACCAGGCCTCGGCGGCCGCCTGTCGGACCGATCAGCTTGCCGCCACCATCGGCGATCGTTGCAAAGGCGGCGTCTGTGCCCGGCGAAACAACGCTGGCATAGTGGAACTCATGACCGCGGATCGTATCGCCCTTGCCGCCGAGCGGGCTGTTCTCGGCGATCTCCGCCTGGCGGTAACCGAGGTTCATCCGGCGTTTGGCGAAACTGGTGCGGTGGGACAGGAGACCGGTCATGGCGTGCGTCACGCCATCGGCATCCTCCAGCGTTTCTCCGAGCACCATGTAGCCGCCGCACTCTCCGTGAACCGGTTTCGTTTCCGCAAATCGCGCTAGGCCGGTCTTGAAATTCTCGGCCGCCGCAAGCCGTCCGGCATGCAGTTCGGGGTATCCACCCGGCAGCCAGCAGACGTCGCAGCCGACGGCCGGCGCTTGATCGGCCAGTGGGGAGAAGGGAACAACCTCCGCGCCGGCGGAGCGCCATTCGCGCATCAGATGCGGGTAGAGAAAGGTAAAGGCGGCATCCTGCGCCAGCGCGATCCGCTGGCCGGGCGGACGCAGGGATTTTTCCGCCGAACCGCTGGGAATATTGAAGGGTTTTGCGGCGGCGTAGATAGCATCGAGGTCGAGCGAAGCCTCCATGGCGTCGGCCAACCGTTCGATATGCGCGTCCATTTCCGGATGTTCGCTCGCCTGCACCAGGCCGAGATGCCGTTCGGGCAGAACCAGCGAGGGATCACGCAGGACGGTGCCGACGACGGGAATCCCGGCCGCCTGGATGGCATCGCCGCACAGTTTCTTGTGCCGCTCGCTGCCGGCCCGGTTGAGCACGCAGGCGGCGATCTTCACGGTCGGATCGTAATGAGCAAAGCCATAGGCGATCACGCCCGCGGTCTGGGACTGGCCGGAGACGTCCAGCACCAGCAGCACGGGCAGGCGGAACAGCCGGGCGAGATCGGAGGCCGCGCCAGAACGGTTCTCTTCGCTGACGATGCCGTCGAAAAGGCCCATGGCGCTTTCGATCAGAAGCAGCTCGGCATCTTCCGCCTGTCCGCGCGCCAGGTGCCGCAGCAGGTCGGGCGCCATCGCCCAGCTGTCGAGGTTGAGGCCCGGCCGATGCGTCGCGGCCTCGTGGAAACCGGGATCGATATAATCTGGGCCTGTCTTGATGCCGCGCACCTTGACGCCGCGGCGGGCAAAGGCGCGCAAGAGGCCGATCGTGACGCTGGTCTTGCCGGAGCCGGAGCGCGGGGCACCGATGATGAGCGCGCGGGCGGTCATGGCTTGCTACCCGACAATACGGCCTGCATGGAGACGATCCGGCCGATGACGATCAGGGCAGGAGCGGCGAATTTCTGCCGCACCACCTCGGCCTCGACCGTTGCAAGCGTTGCAGTCAGCGAGCGTTCGTCCGGTGTCGTCGCCGCCATCAGCACAGCGACCGGCGTTTCCGGCGACAGCCCGCCTTCGATCAGCAGCCTGGCGATCGTGCCGATCGTGCTGACGCCCATATAAACGACGATCGGCTCGCCGGTTTTCGCCAGCGCCTTCCAGTCCAGGTCGCCGGGACTGCCGGCCGCATGGCCGGTCGCAAGGGTGATCGCGCGGCTCATCCCCCGCATCGTCGCGGGAATATTGGCGGAAGCGAGAGCTGCCAGGGCCGAGGTCATGCCGGGCAGTACGCGGAACGGAATGTTTTCCCGGGCAAGTGCTTCCGCCTCCTCGCCGCCGCGTCCGAACACAAAGGGATCGCCGCCCTTCAGCCGCAGCACGCGCTTGCCCTTGCGGGCGAGTTCGATCAGCAGGCCGGTAATGTCGTCCTGGGCGACGGAGGGTTTGCCGCCGCGTTTTCCGACGAAGACAAGTTCGGCGGTCGTCGCGAGCGACAGCACGCCGTCGGAGACCAGCGCGTCATGGACGATCACGTCCGCTTTGCCGATCGCATCGGCGACTTCCAGCGTCAGGTAACGCGGATGGCCGGGGCCGGCGCCGGCGAGCCAGACATGGCCGGGCTCGAAGACGGGTGCTGCGACGATAGTTTCGATGCTTTCATTCATATGCGGACCTTTGACCGGTGACGCTCGGGCCCGGTCGGGCTATAGAAACGGCCATGGAAGTGGATGGCAAGAACCTTCGTCGTGGCTGGACCACGGGAACCTGTGCGGCGGCGGCGAGCAAGGCGGCTTGTCTTGCCCTCCTTTCCGGAAAATTTCCCGATCCGGTCATGGTGACTTTGCCCGGCGGGCAGACGCCGTCCTTCTCCCTCGCCGTCGAAGAAGCCGGCGAGGGATTTGCGAGAGCCGGGATCATCAAGGATGCCGGCGATGACCCGGACGTCACGCATGGGGCTCTGATCAAGAGCACCGTGCGGCGCGGCGCGGCCGGCAGCGGCATCACCTTCAAGGCCGGCGAAGGCGTTGGCACCGTCACCCGCGCCGGCCTGCCGCTGCCCGTCGGTGAACCCGCCATCAATCCGGTGCCGCGCAAGATGATCACCCAGGCGATCGCCGAGGTCGCCGGCGGCGAGGCAGATTTCGAGGTCGAGATTTCCGTCGCCGATGGGGAAAAAATTGCCGAAAAGACGCTCAACGGTCGGCTCGGAATCGTGGGCGGCATATCGATCCTCGGCACAACGGGGATCGTCATTCCCTTTTCCTGCTCGGCCTGGATCCATTCGATCTGGCGCGGCATCGACGTGGCGCGCGCTGCCGGGCTCGACCATGTGGCAGGCGCCACCGGCAACACGTCCGAAAAGGCGGTGCAGGCGCATCATGGATTGCACGAGATCGCGCTGATCGACATGGGCGATTTCGTCGGCGGCATGCTGAAATATCTGCGCGATCATCCGGTGCCGAAAGTGACAATCGCCGGCGGCGTCGCCAAGATGACCAAGCTCGCGCAGGGTATGCTCGACGTCCACTCCAAGCGCGGACTGGCCGATCTCGAAGCTCTGGCGAAACTCGCCGGTGAAGCCGGGGCGAGCGACGAGCTTGCGGCGCAGATTGCCGCTGCCAACACCGTATCCCAGGCGTTCGCGCTTGCTGGCGAAAACGGCCTGGCGCTGGGCGACAGGATTGCCGCGCTCGCCTGGAAGACCGCCGCCAAGGCGCTCAAACAGCCCGAGATCGCGCTGGAAATCCTCGTCTTCGATCGCGAGGGCCGGTTGGTCGGCCGGACCGCGTTTACCCCGTCCGATCATTCGGATTCCTTATCGCCGGCCTGAGGCCAGCCGGGACGGAAGCGGCGCACATAATCCGCATTGTAGAGTTGGCTCTCGACGAAATCGGCAGCGCCCAGGCCTTTGCCCACGAAAATCAGCGCCGTGCGTTCGGCTGGCTCCGCCGCCAGCTTCGCCTCGATATCGGCAAGCGTGCCGCGGATGATCCGTTCTTCCGGCCAGGAGGCCCGAACGACGATTGCGACCGGGCAATCGGCGCCATAAAGCGGTGTCAATTCCGCGACGATCCGGTCGAGCGCGTGGATGGCGAGGTGGATTGCCAGCGTCGCACCGGTGGCACCGAAGGCCGCCAGCGTCTCGCCTTCCGGCATTTTCGAAGCGCGGCCGGACACGCGGGTGAGCACAAGGCTCTGCGCCACTTCCGGGATGGTCAGCTCCCGCCTCAGAGCCGCGGCGGCGGCAGCGAAGGAGGGTACGCCGGGGGTCAGCGTGTAGTCGATACCGTGCTTCCCCAGCCGGCGGATCTGTTCTGCGACGGCACTCCAGACGGAAAGGTCGCCAGAATGTAGCCGCGCGACATCCTGGCCGGCCTGATGTGCCGCCACGTATTCCGCCTCGATATCGTCCAGCGACAGCGACCCGGTGTCGACGATCCGTGCATCTTGCGGGCAATAGTCGAGCAGTTCCTTCGGCATGATCGAGCCGGCATAAAGGCAGACCGGCGAGCGGGCGAGAATATCGCGGCCGCGCACGGTGATGAGGTCGGCGGCGCCCGGTCCGGCGCCGATGAAATGCACGGTCATAAATGGTCCTTCGAGCGTGCCAGGGCGCAGGTGGCGCCATCGGCGATCAGCCGCGCGGCAATCAGTTCGGAAGCCTCGCCGGCGGCGGCCAGTGCCGCGGCTTCGGAAAGGCTTGGCGTGGCTGTTTGCGCAAGACTGTGTTTCGAAACTGTTCTGGTGCGGGTTTCTGCCTGCTTCAGCGCCGCCTCATCGACAATCTGCAGGGGCAGGCGCAGCCGCTCCGCAAGCTCGATCATCCCCGGCTCATGCCGTTTGATCTCGCTGGTCGCCAGAACGGAGACGGATTCACGTGAAATATTCGCCGCGGCGCAGGCGGCAGAAAGCGCCGAAAGCAGCGCCTCCGCAGACGTCCCCTTGCGACAGCCGAGACCCGCGGCAATCATGGCTTTACTCCGGGTTTCGTCCAGCTCCATTGGGTGACCGGCATGGCCGGCTTCCAGCCCGACATGCCGCCGATCGGCGCTGCGCGCGAAACCTCCATGCGGACCAGTTCACCGCCGAGTTTCGCATGCGCTGCCAGGAGAACCGCTTCCATTTCCAGCGTCACGGCATTGGCGACCAGCCGCCCGCCGGGCTTCAGCGCATCCAGGGCATGATCGAAAACGCCAGGCTCGCTGCCGCCGCCGCCGATGAAGATCGCATCCGGCTGCGGTAGGCCAGCCAGAACTGCTGGCGCCTCACCTTCGACGATGCGCAGGCCAGGCACGCCGAATGCCAAAGCATTCCGCCCGATCCGTGCTGACCGATTGGCGTTGGCTTCGATCGCAATGGCTTTGAGGGAAGGATCGGCCAGCATCCATTCGATGCCGATCGAACCCGATCCGGCGCCGATATCCCACAGCAACTCGCCGCGGTGCGGAGCCAGTGCCGAGAGTGTCAGCGCCCGGATTTCACGCTTGGTGATCTGCCCGTCATGTTCGAACAGCGTATCGTCCAGTCCGAAAGCGCGCGGAAGCACAAAGGCTCCGGCTTCGGCCTTCACATCGATGGCGACGACATTCAGCACATCGATATCCGGTAGCGCAAACTCATCCGCCTGCTGCGAACGGATACGTTCCGCCGCGCCGCCCAAAGATTCCAGAACAGTTATCCGAGAAGGCCCGAAACCGGTGCGAGACAAAAGCTCCGCCAGCGCCGCCGGCCCGTTCTCATCGGATGTCAGCGCGATGATCCGCCGGCCAGGATGCAGCAGCGGTCGGATGTGTTCGAGCGGACGGCCATGCAATGACACCGTTTCGATGTCCTGCAGCGGCCAGCCGAGCCTTGAGGCGGCCAGAGAAAAGGCCGAGGGGGCAGGATAGGCGGTATATTCTTCAGGCGCGACATGGCGGGACAGCGTTGCGCCGACGCCGAAGAAGAAGGGGTCTCCGGAGGCCAGCACGCAGACCTTTTGGCCGCGCAGCGCCACGACGTCGCGCATTGTTGCATCAAACGGTGTCGGCCATGGCCGGGCTTCGCCGGTGATAACGGAGGCCGCCAGCTCCAGATGCCGCCTGCCGCCGAAGACAACGACGGCGGATGCAATTGCCGAGCGGGCATTGTCGCCGAGGCCCGGGACGCCATCCTCGCCGATGCCGACGATGGACAGCCAGCGGCTTTGGTTTAAAGGTTTCCGAACTGATTCAGGAGGCATCTTGCAACGCTCCATTCTCATTCTCGGCGGCACGGCGGAAGCCCGCGCGCTGGCCGGAAAGCTCGCCGGCGATCCCCGGTTTGCTCTGGAGCTGTCGCTTGCCGGGCGCACGCGCGCGCCGGCCGAGCAACCCGTGCCGGTGCGTGTCGGCGGTTTTGGCGGTGCCGAAGGGCTTGCCACCTATCTCAGGCAGAAAGGCATCTCGATCCTGATCGATGCGACGCATCCCCATGCAGCTCAGATTTCCCGCAATGCGGCCAAAGCCGCCGAGATTTCCGGCGTCCCGCTTGTCGCCCTGCGACGGTCGGCCTGGCAGAGGCAGCCCGGTGACCGCTGGATCGAAGTCGCCAGTGCCGCCGATGCGGTCAATGCCCTGGGAGATGTCCCCCGAAAAGTATTCCTGACGCTCGGCCGGCAGGAACTTCTGCCCTTCGAGGCCGCGCCCCGGCATCACTACCTGATCCGCAGCGTCGATCCGGTTGAGCCGCCGCTTTCCGTTCCGAACGCCGTCTATCTGACCGCGCGTGGCCCCTTCGAACAGGCGGACGAGGCCCGGCTCCTGCGGGACCACGGCATCGAGGCGATCGTCGCCAAGAACAGCGGCGGGCCGGCGAGCTACGGCAAGATCGCCGCTGCGCGCAAACTTGGTATCGATGTCGTCCTGATCCGCCGCCCGGACCTGCCGGAAGTGCCGTGCGTCGAGACCGTGGAGGAGATGCTCGCCTGGCTCGATCATGCGCCGGTGCCCCTGAAATAACGCGGCGAATAGACGATCGGGCGCTGGTTCTCCCGCTCGATCACCCGCGTTTCCGCGGTGCCGACGATCACGCATGTCGCCATGTCGGCCATGTCGCCTGCCGCTTCGGCGAGCGGCACGATGCGGATAGCTTCATCCGGCCGACCGGCTGCTCTGCCGAAGATCACGGGCACGGTGCCGGGGAGATGGTCGCGCAGAATGTTAAAGGCCTCGCCGAGCTGATGCGGGCGCGCCTTGCTGACCGGGTTGTAGAAGGCCATCACGAAACCGGCTGTCGCCGCGGCGATCAGGCGTTTCTCGATCACGTCCCAAGGCTTCAGATTGTTTGAAAGCGAGATGGCGCAGAAATCATGACCGAGCGGCGCACCGGCCTTGGCCGCGACCGCCAGCATGGCGGTGATGCCGGGAACGACCGAAAAATCGATCTCGCGCCACAAGGCCGGACCGTCGTCGATCGCCTCGCAGACCGCGGCTGCCATGGCGAACACGCCGGGGTCGCCGCCCGAGACGACACAGACCTTGCCTCCGCCCGCCGCCATTTCGAGCGCGGCGCGGGCACGCGCCAGTTCCTCCCGGTTATCCGATGCGTGGCGGCGTTGGCCGGGCCGGAGATTCAGCCGGTCGATATACGGAAAATAGCCGAAAAAGTCTTCCGCTACCGTAACTGCGGCGGCCGCTTCCGGCGTCATCTGGTCGGGATTGCCGGGGCCGAGGCCGACGACGGTCAACGAACCGGTTGTCATGGCCGTGTCTTCCAGCCGGGCACGAGGACGATCGAGAAATACGGGGCAGGGCTCTCGTCGCGCTCTTCCAGACGCTGCGCGGCGCCGTTCGCCATCGTGCCGCGCTCGACATAGAGCGCTCCGGACAGTTTGCCGACGGAGGCCAGCGCCCGGCGGATTTTTGGCAGGTTGCGGCCGACCTTCATGATCACCGCGCCGTCGGTGTTTTCAAGCCGCTCCGCAAGCTTCTCTTCGGACAGGGTTCCCGGCAACACGCTTAGAATATCGTCGCCCTGGACGAGCGGCATGCCGGTCATCGACCAGCAGCCGGACATGGCGGTGACGCCGGCGATGACTTCCGCGTGGTAGCGGCCGGCCAGCCGCACATGCAGGTGCATGTAGGATCCGTAGAACAGCGGGTCGCCTTCGCTCAGCACGGCGACGTGCCTGCCCGCATCGAGATGCGCGGCGATGTCTTCCGCGGAGCGGTCGAAGAAATCGGCGATCGGGCCGCGATAATCGGCTTCGTCCTTGTGGGTCTCGACCGTGACCGGATAGACCAGCGGCAATTCTAGCGTACCCGGCCGGATATGCGCCTCGACGATGGCGCGGCCATTGCCGCTCGAGCCCTTCTTGCAGAAGAAGGCGATCACGTCCGCTTCGTGGATGGCACGCACCGCCTTCAGCGTCAGCAGTTCGGGGTCGCCGGGTCCGGTGCCGACGCCCGTGAGCCTGCCCTTGATGAGCGCGGCGTTCACAGTCCGGCCCTCGCCAGCGCGTTGACGCAGGCGGCCGTCATCGCCGAGCCGCCCATGCGGCCGCGCACGATCGCATAGGGAATGCCGAGCGTCGCTTCCATCAGCGCCTCCTTGGATTCCGCCGCGCCGACGAAACCGACCGGCATGCCGATGATGGCAGCCGGGCGCGGCGCGCCGGCGTCGAGCATTTCCAGCAGGCGGAAGAGCGCGGTCGGCGCATTGCCGATCGCAACGACTGCGCCTTCGAGATCGTCCCAGAGATCCAGCGCGGCAGCTGAGCGGGTGTTGCCGATGGTTTTTGCCAGCTCGATCGTGCGGCCGTCGCGCAGCGTGCAGATCACCTGGTTATGGGCCGGCAGGCGGGCGCGGGTAATGCCATGCGCCACCATCTCGGCATCGCAATAGATTGGCTTGCCGGCATGCAGCGCGCCGCGCGCCTGCGCGACGAAATCCTTGGAAAACCGGAAATGCTGAGCCGCCTCGACCAGCCCGCAAGCATGGATCATGCGCACCGCGATCTCGGCCTGTTCCGACGAAAAAGGCGAGAGATCCGCTTCCTCGCGGATGATCGCGAAGGATTTTTCATAGATCGCGTCGCCTTCGCGAATGTAATCGTAACTGTTCATGATCTTCCTGACGTAACGGCCGCAGCAAGCCGGCGCGGTCCCAGACGGGCGAGGCAGGCGGCGGAATTTTCGCCGGCGCGCCTTTCGTCTCGGACAAGATCGGCGATGCGGCGAAGGGAGTTGTTGGTATCGGCAAAAGCGACCGAGGCAAAGGGCACGTCGGCCGCTTTTCCTCCGGCGATCAGCGAAAGGCCGGCGGCCGTTCCGCAGAGTGCAAGCGCTGATGGCTGCGGATGGGCGCAACCCTTGGGGCAGCCGGTCACGTGCAGCTTGAACGAACCGTCCAGCAGATTGCCGCAGTCTTCCGCCGCTTTGGCAGCGAGTTCGTGGGTGGCGATGGCCGCGGAATTGCAGGCGGGGCTCCCGGGACAAGCGGCAATCGCCGAACGCGGATCGCTCGGCGAGGTGACGAAGCCGTTGCTGCCGGCAAAAGCGGTCAGAGCTTCGCAGGCGGTTCGAGTGCCAAAAAACAGGAGCGAATGGTCGAAGGCCGGTTTCAGGGACCGTATTCCCAGCCGCTCGGCTTCGTCGCAAAGAGCGATCAGGTCCTCGGCTTTTGCCTGACCGAAGGCCGGGCCGATGCCTGCCGCGAAAAGATCTTCGGAGAGGCGGAAGGTGCCGAAAGGCGAGGCTGGCCGGCTGGGCACATCGTTCGTGGGCAACCCGGCGGCGAGATCGCGTCCCCTCGCCTTCTGTCCCTTTTCGCCGAGCTTTCGAAGCAGCGCCAGAGTGGCGGAGACGGCCTCTGTTTCACGTAAAACATTGAAAACACGGCCGGTTGCTTCGGTCCCGCCCAAAAGCAGGGTCCAGTGGATGCCTTCATCGCTGGAAACGGCGGTGAGCCGGATATCGGCCAGGAGGTCGGAAAGCCTGAGCCGCCCGCCACCGTCAACCACCACCGACATCTTTGGAGCAAGGCCGAGGATATCGGGCGCACCGTGGCGGATCGCCTCGGCTATCGGGCGCGGATCGGCGATCTCGGTGTCGTCCAACCCCGCCAGCGGCGGAGTTTCGACAGCAAGTCCCTCGCGAAGCGGCAGGTTCAGCGCGCGGACATCGGCATCGAGGAGGGGAGCCGAGGCCTCGCTCAGTCCCCGGACCTGCAGGTTGCCGCGGGCGGAAATATCGAGAATGCCGTTGCCATACCGCCGCGCCAATCGGCAGAGCTCGACCAGTTTTGCCGGGGTGATCGCGTCGGTCAGCGCGACGCGGGCGAGGAGCCCGTCGCCCGTCTGCATCGGGGCGGACAGGGCGGGGCAGGCGCCACGGCGCATATCCAGCGTGTTTCGGTCGAGGGAAAGCGTCGTCATGCGACCTTCTCCCGGGTGAGCATTTCGAGTTCGGCATCCACCGCATTGCGACGGGGATGCCAGAGGCCGCGGCGGAGTGCCGAGCGGAACCGCGCGGCCATGAAGCGGGCGCCTTCGGGATTCTGGTTTAGCAGGAAGTCGCGGACCGTTTCATCGCCGAGATAGGCGTCGTAGGTCGCTTCGATCAGCGATTGCGGAATGGCGTGGGTGGTTTCGGCAAAACCGATCAGGCGGTCGACCGTCTCCACCAGTTCCGCAGCGCCGCGCGGGCCGTGGCGCATCTGGCCGGCGATGAAGCGCGGATTGACGGCGCGGGCGCGCACCACGCGGGTTACCGCTTCGGAAATCGAACGGGCACGAGGTTTTTGAGGATCGGTCGTGTCGAGCGCGATCACATCCGCCTTGCCGCCGAGTGCCGCGACTGCCGCCGCAAATCCGCCGATGAAGGCGACATCGGCCGAGCCGTCCAGCAGGTCGCGGCCCGGATCGTCGCCCGTATGGACCAGCAGATCGGCGGTGCCGATGCGGTTTGCGAACTGGCCGGGCACGTGGCTGGCGTCGCCGTCCGCGCCGCCGAAGGAATGGCTCGTCGCGTCGAGATAGATACGGCCCAGCTCCTCGCGTTCGCCCCAAGTGCCGTCGGCGAGCTTTTCCTCGATGCCGGAGCCATAGGTGCCTGGTGCCGAACCGAAGATGCGCGACGGTACGTGCCCGAGCGCTTGTGTCTCTTCGGCCAGGGGATTGTCGCCCGGTGCTTCCTCGCGGCTGGCGATGGCGCGCATCGCGGCGTCGAGCAGGGCGATGAGAGCCGGAAACATGTCGCGGAACAGGCCGGAAATCCTCAGCGTCACGTCGACGCGCGGGCGGCCGAGCGCTGCCGGCGGCAGGACTTCGATGCCGGTGACGCGGCCCGTCGCCGTATCCTGCACGGGTCTCGCCCCCATCAGCGCCAGGACCTGGGCCACTTCCTCGCCGCCGCTGCGCAGGGACGCGCTGCCCCACAGATCGAAGACGAGGCTTTTCGGCCAGTCGCCGTGATCCTGGAGATAACGCCGCAGGATTTCGTCGGCCGCACGTTTGCCGAGTTCGAAGGCGGTCGGCGTCGGCAGCGTGCGCGGATCGCTGGCAAAGAGGTTGCGGCCGGTCGGCATCACGTCGCGGCGGCCGCGGGCCGGGGCACCGGATGGGCCCGGGCGGATGTGCTTGCCGTCGAGTGCGTCGAGCAAGGCCTGTCGTTCGGTCTCGGCGCTTTGGACACGCAGCGTATCGTCATCGCCGGGCGCCACCTGCCCGAAAACGTGCTGGCCGTCCTTGATCGAAAAATCCTTGAGATCGCAGAGAAATGCGTCGATGCGGGTGAGCGCCGTATCCGGATCGTCGCTGTTCGAGACGCCGGCCTCGCCCGCCAGTCCGGTATTGCGGGCGGTCTCGACGATCAGCTTGGCCAGCCGGTCGCGACGGCGGCGATCGAGCCCGTCGGCCTGCGCATATTCGTCGACCAGCAGTTCCAGCTTCTTCTGTTCGTCGGAAAGACCAGCGCCGGCCAGAACCGGGGGCAGGTGGCCGATGGTGACGGCTGCGATCCGCCGTTTGGCGACGGCGGCCTCGCCCGGATTGGACACGATGAAGGGATAGACGACCGGCAGGCCGCCGGTGACGATCTCCGGAAAACAATCCTTCGACAGCGCCACGGTCTTGCCTGGCAGCCATTCGAGTGTCCCATGCGCGCCGACATGGACGATCGCATGCGCGCCGAGCGTTTCGCGCATCCATTGGCCGAAGGCGACCAGCGCGTGGCGCGGGGGGAGGTCCGGGCTGTGATAATCGGCGCGGCGATCAGCGTTGCGGCCGCGGTCGGGCGCGAGCGCGACGGTGATGTTGCCGAAGCTCGCGGCGCGGAAACGGAAAGTGCCGTCCCTGAGATCTTCATCGGCTTCGGCCCCGCCCCACGCAGCCTCTGCAACGGTCAGGGGATCGTAGGCGGAGCGTGCGTAGCCTGCGGATTTGGCACTCAGGCGGTCGAGGAGATCACGCGGAGTCTCAGGGATATCCGAAACATCATAGCCGGCTACCGATAATTCGTGCAGCATGCCGAGCACGCTTTGCGGCACATCCAGGCCGACGGCATAACCGGTGCGTCCGGGCGCGCTCGGATAGTCCGGCATGAGAATGACGATCTTGCGCTCGGGTCGTGGCGTGGTTTTGAGCCGGAGGAAGGCAGCGATACGGTCGACGACCTGTTCGACCCGGTCGGGTTCCGGCCGGTTGACGAGGTTGGCGGAGCTTTCGCCGGTCTTGAAGGAAATCGCGCCGGCAAGAATGCGCCCGTCGAGCTCCGGCAGGACCACGTGCATGGCAAGGTCGGCGGGGTTGAGGCCGCGCCGGTTCTCCGCCCAGCCATCGCGGCGGGTCGTGGCAACGACGATCTGGAAGACCGGCACGCCGGTGCGGTCGAAAATCGTTTCGCCGTTGCCGTCCGTGCCGCTGGCAAAGGCGGTGGTAGAAAGGATGGCCGCAGATTTCAGGTCCGAGACCGCCTGTTCGACGAAGGCCAGTGCATCCGGCTCCTTCAGTCCGCCGACGAAGATCGGCACAGGTGCAAAACCGCGCTTTTTGAGCGCTTCGAACAGTGCGTCGATCGGCGCTGCGTCATTCGCAAGCAGCATGGAGCGGTAGAACAGGATCGGCAAGCGCGGCGCATCCGGCGTAAAACCCGCCAGCAGGTCGCTGGCCTCGGCGATGCCTGTTCCGGGCGCGTAGTAGCCAGCCTTCGGCACTGGGGCCGCCTGCGGCAGCGTTTCGGTTTTGCCCTCGGCCAGCGTCGTCAGCAGCGTCGCCAGAAGCCGCATATTGGCCGGGCCGCCCTCGCGGAAGCAGCTCAAGATGCCGGCGATCCGGTCTTCCGAAACGGTCGAGGCCGCGATCAGCCGTTCGTCGCGGATGCTGCATTCGCCGGGCAGCAGCGCCAGCGCGATCTTTTTCCGCTTCGCCATGCGCGAAAGCTCCTCAACGCCGTAGGACCAGCGATCGAAACCGCCGAGAATGCGCACGAGGATGATCTTGGCGTGGGCCGCCGTCTTCTCGACCCACAGATCGACGGACATCGGATGGCGCAGGTCGGAAAGACTGGTCAGCCGCAGGCTCGGCAAATTCGAACCCCAGATGGCGGAAAGGCCGTTCAGGTCGCTGCCGGAAAAGGACAGCACCACCACGTCGGCCGGCGACTGATTGAGGTCGACCGGTTCGATGAGGTCGTCAAGCGACGACGATGTGGTGGCGAGTATGTGCATCCTTCCCTCGGGCCTACTTATGCGGCCAGCATCCTTTCGATCGCGGCGCGGTCGATGCCTTTTTCGCCGATCACGACAAGGCGGCTTGTCCGCGCTTCGCCGGGTGCCCAGGCGCGGTCGAAATAGTGGTTCACGCGCGATCCTACCGCCTGAACCTGCAGGCGCATCGGCTTGTTCGCGACTTCCACGAAGCCTTTTATGCGCAGCACGTTTTCCGCCTCCGCCGTCGCGGAAATGCGTGCGGCGAGCTGTTCGGCATCGATGACTGCGGCCAGATCGACGACGAAGCTGTCGAAATCGTCGTGATCATGGTCGAGTTCGTCGTCGTGATGGGTCTTGCGGTTTTCGATATCGTCCTCGACGGCGAGGCCCAGACCGATCAGCACAGCCGGATCGATGGCGCCGTTGGCGGCCGAGACGATTTTCACGGCGCGCGGCAGATGGGCGGACACGCGATCCCTGGCGGTCGCGAGGCCGGCGGCATCCAGGAGGTCGCTCTTGGTGAGCACGATCATGTCGGCGCACGCCACCTGGTCCTCGAACACTTCCTCGACCGGGTCGTCATGGTCGATCGAGCCGTCCGCGTCGCGCTGCGCTTCCAGCGCCTCGTGATCGTCGGCTACGCGACCTTCGGCAAGCGCCAGTCCGTCGACGACGGCAATCACCGCGTCGACCGTCACTCGCGCCTTGACGTCAGGCCACTGGAAGGCCTGGACGAGGGGCTTCGGCAGCGCGAGGCCCGAGGTCTCGATGAGGATGTGATCGACGCGGGGTTCGATGGCCAGGATCCGGTCGATCGCCGGCACGAAATCGTCCGCCACGGTGCAGCAGATGCAGCCGTTGGCAAGCTCGATGATGTTGTCTTCCGGGCAGCTTTCGATGCCGCAGCCCTTCAGCACGTCGCCGTCGATGCCGACATCGCCGAATTCGTTGACGATGATCGCCAGCCGCTTGCCCTTCAGGTTTTCGATCAGGTTGCGGATCAGCGTGGTCTTGCCGGCTCCCAGAAACCCGGTAACGACGGTGCAGGGAACGCGGTCGAACGAAACGCTCATGATGGCATGTCCTCGTGGTGATGAAAGGGTGGAATACGGGCCGTCATGCCCTTGCCGCGCAGGCAGGTCGGGCGGCCGCGAAGGGGAAGGAAGCCGCGCTCGTCCTCGGCCAGCATCATCGCGCCGGTGACGATGTCCTCGACATTGTCGAGCGACAGGTGGCCGAAGACATAGGACCAGCCGCTCTTGTGGTTGAAGGCGGCGCTCGGGCTTTTTTCGCAATTGGCAAGGCAGGTGACCGGCTTAACAGCGAGCGGCTTGCCGCTTGCGGCCTCGCGCAGCGCCGCGATCAGTGCAATGCCCGGCCGGATTTCGCCGTCGGACGCGTCACGGCAATTGGTGCAGACGAAAATCGTCACATCTGCCGGGCCGGCGGTTGCCGGATCATCTGGTCGGTGGTCACTCATCGGTCAGCCGCGTTCCCGCCGGGGTCGAAAAATCGGGGCGCGGAGCAGAAGGTCGAAATCCTCTGCGGTGATCGAGAAACTTCCTCCGGAGCACCCCGCCCGGTGAAGCAAAACTAATCGGACGGCAGGTCTCCTGGCTCGCGGGTCGTCGCCATTTGCCTGCCTTCCCAGGATACCGTTGGCCGGATTTCCCAGTGGCTTGACGGCCGGACGGCCGTTTTAGGCAATGGCTCGCCGCCTACAGTTGCGGGGGCAGCCGCGGCATTGATCCCGGAAAAAGGGGTCGCACCGCATTCTCTCTTAGCCCTCCCCGTTGCCGGAAAGGGACCATCTCCTTTCAAGTAAGCCCGGTCGCAGGCCCATGTCAATGCGTCGCAAAGGCGATTGCCGTGACGCCGAATTCGTCTATAGTGACCGAGCCTATGGTGCCCGAAAGGGTTTTAGAGGGAATGCGGTGCGACGGAATTCTGCCGTCCAACCCGCGGCTGCCCCCGCAACTGTAAGCGGAAAGTCTTTACCCAAAACGGCCGTCCGGCCGTCAAGCCACTGGGAAATCCGGCCAACGGTATCCTGGGAAGGCGGGAGAAGGCGTCCGATCCGCGAGCCAGGAGACCTGCCAGAGGCGGCAAAGAACGTGAACGGCCCTCGGGTGGAGGGCGAAAGGACGAGACCATGGTTACGAATTCTGCTGCAACTGCAGTCGGCATTTCCGCTTCGAAGATCATTCCCCTCAGCATGACGGCCCTGCTCGGCCTGTTCATCGTCGGCTTTGTCGGCTTCTCTCATCTGGAAGTCGTCCATAACGCCGCGCATGACACGCGCCACTCGCTCGCCTTCCCCTGCCACTGAGGAGTTCTCCCCAATGTCGTTGTTTCGCAACATCGTCTTCACGGCGGTGATCGCCGGGCTTTTGTCCGGACTGCTGCTTACCGTGATGCAGAGCTTCTCCACCGTGCCGCTGATCCTGCAGGCGGAAGTGTTCGAGAATGCCGCGCCCGAGGCAGGCCACAGCCATGATGCTGCGCCGGCCGCAGGTGCCACGGCATCGGCCGCCGAGCATCACCACGGCGACGAAGCGTGGGCTCCCGCCGATGGCTTCGAGCGTTTCATCTATACTGCTGCCGCAGACATGCTGTCGGCTATCGGTTTTGCCCTTGTCCTGGTTGCCGCCTCGGAAGCGTTCGGCGGCTTCAAGGGCTGGCGCGGCGGCCTGATGTTCGGCATTGCCGGCTTCCTCGCCGTCATCCTTGCGCCCGGCCTCGGCCTGCCGCCGGAACTGCCCGGCATGCCGGCTGCGGAACTCGGCCCGCGCCAGATCTGGTGGGTCTCGACGGCGGTCTGCACGGCAGTGGGTCTCGGCCTGCTCGCCTATACCCGCTCGGCTGTGTTTGCAGCCCTTGCGATCGTGCTGCTGATCGCCCCGCATCTGGTCGGCGCGCCGCTGCCGCCAAGCCATGAAACGGCGGTCCCGATGGATCCCCATGCCCGCTTCGTCAACGCCGTCTACGCCACCAACCTGGTGTTCTGGGCGGTGCTCGGTGCGCTGGCCGGGGTCGTCCGCGAAAAGTTCCGCGCTGGCGAGGAAGCTTCTGCCGGATCTCCGGCGAAGCTTGCTTCCCGGTGAAGGAGATCGACGAGGCGTCCGTCGAGCGTCACCGCGCCAAGATGGCGAACCGCAAGGCGGTTCAGGATGCGGAAGTGGCCGAGAAGACCCAGGAAAAGGGTCTTCTCATCGTCCATACCGGGCCTGGCAAGGGCAAATCCACAGCCGCCTTCGGCTTGGCGCTGCGCATGCTCGGCAACAACCGCCGGGTCGGCGTCGTACAGTTCATCAAGGGCGCATGGTCGACCGGGGAGCAGCCGGCGCTCGCCGTCTTCGGCGACCGCGTCGTCTGGCACACGATGGGCGAAGGTTTTACCTGGGAGACCCAGGACCTGAAGCGCGACGTCGCCGCGGCGGAAAAGGCCTGGGAAAAGGCACTCGAGTTGATGGCGGACGAGACGATCGGGCTCGTCATCCTCGACGAACTCAACATAGCGCTTCGTTATGACTATCTCGATCTCGACAAGATCGTCGCCGCGCTACAGGCACGGCGGCCGGATCTGCATGTGGTCGCTACCGGCCGTAACGCCAAGCCGGCGCTGATCGAGGCCGCCGACATGGTGACCGAGATGTCGCTGGTCAAACACCACTTCAAGGCGGGCGTGAAGGCCCAGGCCGGCATCGAGTTTTAGCCATGGTTCGGGTCAAGCCAGCTCGGGCGCTGATGTTTCAGGGAACGGGCTCGGATGTGGGCAAGTCGCTGGTCGTCGCCGGACTTGCCCGGGCCTTTACGCTGCGCGGCCTGAAGATCATGCCGTTCAAGCCGCAGAACATGTCGAACAATGCCGCGGTCACCGCGGATGGCGGCGAAATCGGCCGGGCGCAGGCGTTGCAGGCGCGCGCCGCCGGCGCGCCGCTCAGCGTCCACATGAACCCGGTGCTCCTGAAGCCGCAGAGCGAGGTCGGGGCGCAGGTGGTGGTGCAAGGCAGGGTCGAAGGCAATGCCAAGGCCGCCGAGTATCAGATGCTCAAGCGGACACTGATGCCGCGTGTCCTGGAAAGTTTCGACATCCTTCGCAACCAGGCCGATCTCGTCCTGGTTGAAGGTGCCGGCAGCGCCTCGGAAATCAATCTTCGCCACAACGACATCGCCAATATGGGATTTGCGCGGGCGGCGGACGTGCCGGTGGTGCTGATCGGCGATATCGACCGCGGCGGGGTGATTGCCAGCCTCGCCGGTACTCGTCTGGTGCTCGATCCCGAAGATGCGGCGATGATCCGGGGCTTTATCGTCAATCGTTTTCGGGGCGATCCGGCCCTGTTCGCCGACGGCATGCGGATGATCGGGGAACTCACGGGCTGGCATTCGGTCGGGCTGTTGCCGCATTTTGCCGACGCGGCCCGGCTGCCGGCCGAAGATGCGCTTGGCCTCAATGCACCGTCAGTGCGGAAGGCTGGCGCGAAGATCAGGATCGCGGTGCCGATCCTGCCGCATATCTCCAATTTCGACGATCTCGATCCGCTGGAAGCGGAGCCGGATGTCGATCTCATCCGGGTCCGGCCGGGACAGGCCATTCCCGGCGATTGCGATCTCGTGCTGCTCACCGGTTCGAAGGCGACGATATCCGATCTGCGGGCGCTGAAGGCGGCCGGTTTCGAGGTGGATATTGCAGCGCATGTCCGCCGTGGCGGGCGGGTGCTCGGTCTCTGCGGCGGGTATCAGATGCTTGGAAAAACCGTTTCCGATCCGGAAGGAACCGAAGGGCCACCCGGATCGATCGAAGGGTTGAGCTTGCTGGATGTGGAGACGGTTCTTTCCGGGGATAAACGGCTGGAGGCCGTCTCGGGTGAAAGCTTCGACGGAATTTCTCTGTCCGGTTATGAAATGCATATCGGACGGACGTCCGGCACGGATTGCCGATGCCCATTCTCGATCATCGACGGCAACCCGGAAGGCGCGATATCGGCGGATGGCCGGGTCTGGGGCACCTATCTTCACGGTCTGTTTTCCGACGATCGGCAGCGGTCGGCCTGGCTGACGCGGCTCGGAGGTTCTACCTCCGGCCTCGATTACGAGGCAGGCGTGGACGCGGTGCTGGACCGGCTGGCCGCCCATATGGAAAAGCATCTCGATCTCGATGGGCTGCTCAAACTTGCCAGATGATCCACGCCAGGAGGCCGAAAAGGCCGATCAGCAGAGCGTCGGCGACGCGGGCGAGTTTCAGCGCGCGGCGAATGTCGTCGTAGGTGAGCTCGGAGCGACCGCCCTCGCCCATGAATCGTGCCTCGATCATCTGTCCGCCATAGCTGCGCGGCCCGGCGAGCGCAATGCCGAGCGCGCCGGCCATCGCCGCTTCCGGCCAGCCGGCATTCGGCGAGCGGTGATGGCGGGCATCCCGCCTGATGGCGCGGATGGCGTTGCCCGGCGAGGCGCGATCGATGAAACCTGCTGCTACCACGAAAAGAAGGGCGCTCAGGCGCGAGGCGGGCAGGTTGATGAGATCGTCGAAACGCGCGGCCGCCCAGCCGAAGGCCTCGTAACGCGGCAGCTTGTGGCCGATCATGCTGTCGGCGGTATTGGCCGCCTTGTAGCCGACGCCCCCCGCAAGACCGCCGATCCCCATCCAGAAGGCCGGCGCCACGACGCCGTCCGAAAAATTCTCGGCCAGGCTCTCGATCGCTGCCCGGCAGACGCCGGCTTCGTCGAGCTTTTCCGGATCGCGCCCAACGATTTTCGAGACCGCTTTCCGCCCGGCATCCAGGCCTCCGTATCGCAGCGCCGTCGCCACGGCCTCGACATGGGTTTCAAGGCTCTTCTGCGCCGGCAGGCTCGCAGCGATGAGGACCAGCAGGATCGGCCCGAGGGGGATCATTCTCAGGTCGTATTCGATCACCAGGCCGAGCAGGATGGTGATCCCGAGAAGTGCCAGAAGCGCGAACACGCCCTTTCGCTTGCGCGTGGAGAAGTCGTCGCTTTCGCGGTTCAGATCGCGGTCGAGCCGGGATATCAATGCGCCGATCCAGGTGACCGGATGGCCGATGCGCCGGAACAGCCAATCCGGATAACCCACGATGCGCTCCGTAATCAGGGCGAAAAATGCGAGAAGGAACATGAAGTTGGCAGGCCCTGAGATTGGCGGTGAAATTGGCGATCCGATACAGCACGGCGGCAATCTTTCCCGTGCCCGGGCGCTGTTTCCATATGCGCCGGAACACTGGGTCGATCTTTCCACCGGTATCAGCCCGCATTCCTATCCGTATTCGCCCCTGCCCGACAATGCTTTCACGCGACTGCCCGATGTCGCATCGGCGGAAAGGCTGAAGGCCCTTGCCGCTGCTGCTTACGGCGCGCCATCGGCCGCACATGTCGCGGCGGGGCCGGGGACGCAGATCCTGCTGCCGATGGCTGCGGATCTCATCACCCGGAAAGGCCGCGCCGCGGTTCTTTCGCCCACCTATGCGGAGCATGCCCGCGCGGCGCGGCTTTCCGGCTTCGAGGTCACCGAAACCGACGATCTGGATCGCTTGGCGGAAGCGGACCTCGCCGTCATCGTCAATCCCAACAACCCGACCGGACGGATCGTCCCGCGTGGCGACCTTTTGGCGCTCGCAGCAGTCATGCGCGCGAAGGGTGGGCTGCTGGTCGTCGACGAAGCGTTCATGGACGTCTCGGAAGCATCGAGCGTCACCGACGCAGTGGACGCCGGCGGGCTGGCGGTGCTGCGCTCCTTCGGCAAGTTCTACGGCATGGCCGGCCTGCGGCTCGGCTTCGTGATTTCGCATCCGGAAACCGTGGCGAGAATCGAGAACCGGCTGGGTCCCTGGGCGGTGTCCGGTCCGGCATTGCACGTGGCGAACGAGGCACTCGCCGATGCCGGATGGCAGGGCGCGATGCGGCTGAGGTTGAAGGAGGATGCGGCGCGGATGGATGCCCTGCTCGGCGCTGCGGGAATACCTGTCACGGGTGGGACGTCGCTGTTCCGGTTCATCCGCGATCCACGCGCGCAGGCAATTTTCCGGCATCTTGGAGAGCGGGGCATTCTGGTGCGCCGGTTCGAGGAACGGCCCGAGGATCTGAGGATCGGCCTTCCATGCGAGAATGACAGGCCGCGGCTCGAAGAAGCCTTGAAAACTATTTAGCCGGCGAAGTGAATTTGTCACGCCGCGCGATCTGGGCGCTTGCATTGGGCAAAGCCGTCGCCTCGTAGACGCCGCGGGCCACAGCACGCGCGGTCACAAGCGTTGCCAGATGGCAGATTTCCATGAAATCCGATGGCTCGCTTAAAGGTTTCGCACCGGTCGCCGCCGAAAAGATCGTGTCGCCGTCGAAGGGCAGGTGGGCCGGCAAGATTGCCCTGGCAAGCCCGTCATGGGCGAGGATGGAAAGCCGGTGCGCCTGTGCCTTGGTCAGCACGGCATCGGTGACGATGACGCCTATCGTCGTCGACGTCACATTGCGGCCCTTGAGGCGCATGCGGTTGTCAAAGGTCGGAGGCAGCCCAAGCCCGCCGAACTCCTTGTCTTCTTCAAAGGGAGCGGCCCAGAAATGCGGGCCTTCGCCTATCGTCGCCGAGCCAAGGGCATTGGCGGCAACCAGGGCCGCGACGGTATGGCCTGTCGAAGTCCGGGCGCTTGCCGAGCCGATGCCACCCTTGAACGTTGCCGTCGTGGCGCCTGTTCCGGCGCCGATGGTTCCGAGCCCGAATTCACCCTTGGCGGCGACCCGGAAGGCCTCGTAACCCATGTCGCGATAGGGCGAATGCAGGCCCCAGTCCTTGTCGCCGCCGTTCAGGAGATCCATCAGGATCGCCTGTGGCACGATCGGCACGCGGACGCTGCCGACCTGGAAACCGCGGCCGATTTCGCGCAGGCCCGATTGCACGCCGCCGGCCGCATCGAGACCGAAGGCGGAACCACCGGACAGCACGAAGGCATCGACCGTCTGTACAGTCATAGAAGGATCGAGCAGGGCAGTATCCCGCCCGCCCGGCGCGCCGCCGAGCACGGAGCCGGAGGCGATCGCCGGTTCGTCGAAGACGATCGCGGTGACGCCTGAACCCAAGGCTAGATCGGTGGCATGGCCGACGGCCACGCCTTCGATATCGGTCAACAGGTTCAGCAATCCCGTCATCGGTTATTCGATGTCGAACTTGACGCCCTGCGCGAGCGGCAGGGTGCGGCCGTAGTTCAGCGTATTGGTGGCGCGGCGCATGTAGACCCGCCATGCGTCGGAGCCGGATTCGCGGCCGCCGCCGGTTTCCTTCTCGCCGCCGAACGCACCGCCGATTTCGGCGCCCGAAGGGCCGATATTGACGTTGGCGATGCCGCAATCCGAGCCGCGGGCGGAGACGAAGGTTTCCGCCTCGCGCATGTCGTTGGTGAAGATCGAGGAGGAAAGGCCCTGCGGCACGTCATTGTGCAGGGCGAGCGCCTCGTCGAAGCTCGAATATTTCATCACGTAGAGGATCGGGGCGAAGGTCTCGTCCTTGACCGGACCGGACTGGGCCGGCATTTCGACGATCGCGGGGCGGACGTAATAGGCGTCGGACGCCTCGTTCTGGTGAACGCGCTCGCCGCCGGTCACCTTGCCGCCTTCGGCCCTGGCTGCTTCCAGCGCCTTTTGCATCTTGTCATAGGCTGCCTTGTCTATCAGCGGGCCGACGAGATTGCCGTTTTCGAGCGGGCTGCCGATCGTCACCGACTGGTAGGCCTTGGCGAGGCGTGGCACCAGCGTCTCATAAACGCTGTCATGCACGAAGAGGCGGCGCAGCGAGGTGCAGCGCTGGCCGGCAGTGCCCATGGCGGCGAAGGCGACACCGCGGAGCGTCAGGTCGAGATCGGCTGTCGGGGCGACGATCGCGGCATTGTTGCCGCCGAGCTCCAGCAGCGAGCGGGCGAAGCGCGACGCCAGCCGCGGGCCGACGGCCCGGCCCATGGCCGTGGAGCCGGTTGCGGAAACCAGCGGGATCTTGTCGTGGTCGACCAGCACTTCGCCGATATCGCGGCCGCCGATCAGGACGGTCGAAAGGTTCTTCGGGGCCTTTCCGCCGTCGGCGATGAAACGGGCGAGCGCCTTTTCGAAGATCGCCTGGGTGGCGAGCGCGGTCAGCGGCGTCTTTTCGGACGGCTTCCAGACGGTGGAATTGCCGCAGACGATCGCGAGCGCCGCATTCCAGGACCAGACCGCGACCGGGAAATTGAAGGCGGAGATGATGCCGATGGCGCCGAGCGGATGCCAGGTTTCCATCATCCGGTGTTCGGAGCGTTCGGTGGCGATGGTCAGGCCGTAGAGCTGGCGGGACAAGCCGACCGCGAAATCGCAGATGTCGATCATTTCCTGCACTTCACCGAGGCCTTCGGAGGTTACCTTGCCGACTTCGATCGACACCAGCCGGCCGAGTGCGGTCTTGGCTGCGCGCAATTCCTCGCCGAGCAGGCGGATCAGCTCACCGCGCTTGGGAGCCGGTACCAGCCGCCATTCGAGGAAGGCCGCGTGGGCTGCGTCGATCGCCTTTGCGGCGCCGGCGGCGGTTTCTTCGGGCAGTTTGCCGATCTCTTTTCCTGTGATCGGCGAACGGACGGCGAGCGTGCCGCCGGTATAACTTTCGGCCTTTACGCCGAGACCGCCCAGAATGTTTTTCACCTCAGCGGCGAGATCGAGTGTGGCGAGCGTCATGTCAGTCTCCGGATGTGTAATTTTCGTCAATCTACAAATCGGTGGCGGTTTCGCAATCAGAACCGCTCGCCGGCGAAATGGGCGACCTGTGCGCCCGCCTCGTAATAGGCTTCCTTGATGGCGCGGAAGGCCGGTTCCTGTGGGTTAGAAAGCGGCAGCGGCAGGTCGGCCTCGGAGACCTCCCCGAGGATATGTCTTGCAAGCAGCTTGCCGAACGTCGTGCCGGGCGCGATGCCCCGGCCGTTATAGCCCGAAAAACCGATCGTGTTGCGGCCGAATTTGTGGAGGCGGGGCAAAGCATTGTCGGTCATGCCGATCTTGCCGTACCACTCGGCCTCGAATTCCACCTCGCCGAGCTGCGGGAAGATGCGCTTCAGCGAGCGCCGAGCCCAGCTCTTGTGGATCGCCGTACCTGTTCCGCGCAGGGCGCCGACCGAGCCGAAGACCAGCCGGCCTGCCTGATCCATGCGGAAGGAAGAGAGGATTTCCTTCGTGTCCCAGCAACCCTCTCGCCCGGCAAGGATGGAGCGGCGCAGGTTGTCGCTGAGCGGCGTGGTGGCGAGATTGAAATAGGGCAGGTGCACCTGCTCGCGGCGTACCTGTTCCCAGGGGCCTGTGCTGTAGGCATCGGTTGCGACGATCACCCAGTCGGCGGTAACCTGACCGTAGGCGGTCTTGACGAATTTTCGGCCGTCGATCTCACCGGTACCGGTGACGGCGCTACCGGTATAAAGCTTGGCACCGGCCTTCACCGCCGCATAGGCAAGACCACGTGCATAAGCGAGCGGCTGAAGCGTGCCGGCACGCATGTCGAGCAGTGAGCCGGAATAGGCGGTGGAACCGACACGCCTTTCCGTCTCGGCGGCGTCGAGCAAAGTCACGGGGGCGCCGCGCGCCTGCCATTGCCGAGCGCGCTCCTCCAGTTCCTTCAGCCCTTCCGGGCCGACTGCGCAATGCAGCGTGCCGTTCTTTTCGAGCTCGCAGGCGATGGCGTGTTTGTCGATCAGCTCGCGGACGAGGGCGGGGCCGTTGCCGAGCAGGTCGAGCAGGCGTTCACCGTAGACAGGGCCGAGTTCCTTGGGAAAATCGTCGGGCATCACCCACATGCCGGCATTGATGAGGCCGACATTGCGGCCGGCGCCGCCGAAACCGATCTCGGCTGCCTCGAGCAGCACGACATTGGTCCCCGCTTGCGCAAGATGCAGCGCGGCCGAGAGACCGGTATATCCGCCGCCGACAACCACCACATCGGCAGATATCGCTTGCTCCAGCCGGGTGGTGAGCGGCGGGGCGGGGGCGGTCTTTTCCCAGAGGCCGTGAGAGCGGGGATCGTTCAGCATGATGATTGTCCGGGAGCGTTGATCGCCAACTCTTTACAGGGAGCAGTTATCGATGAATATCGACATGTTCTCAACAGATCATTCGCTGGAGGAATGACATGCTGCCGCCCCGGCGCTTTCTCCCGTCATTCTCGCTGCTCTCCGCTTTCGAGGCGGCGGCCCGCACCGGCAGCGTCACCGCTGCAGCAAACGAGCTCGGCCTGACCCAGAGCGCCGTCAGCCGCCAGATTTCGGCGCTCGAAAGACAGCTCGGCGTGGCTTTGTTCTTACGCGAGCGGCAGACGATCCGGTTGACGCTTGCCGGCGACGGTTATGCCCGCGAGGTGCGGGAGGCGCTCAGGCGCATTTCGCATGCGTCGCTCAATCTCAGGGCCAATCCCTCCGGCGGCACGCTGAACCTCGCGGTCTTGCCGTTTTTCGGCACGCGATGGCTGACCCCGCGTATCGGCCGCTTCCTGGAAGCGCATCCGGGCATGGTGGTAAATCTCATCACGCGGCTTGAGCCGTTCGACTTCCGGTTCGATACGCTGGATGCCGCGATCCATTTCGGCTCTGCCCGCTGGCCGGGCGCCACGCTCACCTTTCTCATGGATGAGGAAGTCGTGCCGGCCTGCAGCCCGGCCTTCAAGTCCGAGCATCATCTTCAAACGCCGGCGGACGTGCTTCGGGCGCCTCTCCTGCATCTCAACACGAGGCCGGATGCCTGGGAACTGTGGTTTTCCAGGAACCGGATAGGCTTCGATGCGCTGCACGGCATGCTGTTCGACCAGTTCATGACCATGGTGGAGGCGGCGACCGCCGGCCTCGGTGCGGCTCTGCTGCCGCGGTTCCTGATCGGCCGGGAGCTGGAACAGGGCCTGCTGGTGCCCGCCGTGGAGGCCGAGAGAATGGAGACCGGGCAATATCATCTCGCCTATCCGCCCGACCGGGCCACCTACCCGCCGCTTGCCGCCTTCCGGGACTGGATCACCGACGAAATTCATCACGACGAGAATCGCCAGGATATGCTTGCGAACGGCGGCGGCATCGGCCAATAGTCGGACATGTCCATCATGATCGCTCAGGCGATCCGACCGACGGGAAGACGTCCATGAAACCTATTTTCGTCCAGCTCCGCTGCAAGCCCGGCAAGACCTACGAGGTTGCCGACGCCATCTACAAGACCGAGCTCGCGTCCGAACTGTATTCGACCAGCGGCGACTGGGACCTGCTGTTGAAGGTCTATATCAAGGACAACGACGAGATCGGCCGCTTCGTGAACGAGAAGATCGCGTCGATCCCGGGCATCGAACGTTCGCTGACGACGATGACCTTCACTGCGTTCTGAGCGCAATAAAAAAGCCGCCACAGGGGCGGCTTTTGAAATTGAACTTAAAAAATATCAGACATGCGCCGCGGAGGCGCTGTTGCGCGAGCGAACCAGCTCGCGGATGGCAAGACGCACTTCGTCGGCAGAACCGAAACGCTGCTCGTCCAGATCGATGACATGGAATTTCACGGCGATGAACTTCAGCCGGTCCGCGTCAGGAATGACAATACCGACGGGCTCGCCGCCGAATTCGATTACTTGCTTCTGCATGGCAGACTCCCGCTTTGGCTGCTTGCGACGCAGCTCTGGCGAATGAAAATTTTCAGGAACGATTGAACTGAAGCGTTACATTCGACAGCACGGAAGGGAGCGGCGATCCGTGCCATTCATTTTGAACGCGGCCTCACCAAAGGCGGCGACGCGGATGAATTTAAACATGTCACTCTCCCTTCACGGTGTTGCGCGAAAATCAGCCAGACTCAGCAGGCCGAACGAAAATCATCTGTAGGCGAATCCCACAAAATGATCAACGAAAATCAGTCTACCTAGAATTTTTTTCCGACTGATGACAGGAAGAAGGCCGAATTGTGAAATTTCATTCGCGATTCTTGGCTACCGCCCGTCAGCCCAGAGATAGGTCGCTTTTCCACTCAAGCAAGGATCGACGGTGGAAAATTTCCGGCAAAGACCGGATCGGCCACCTCAAATTTCCGAGAGCAGGGTCTCGATCCGATCCACCAGCCCGTCCGCGCTTTGGCGGCTGAAGCACAGCGGCGGACGCAGGACGAGGCGTCTGGGAGTGCCGATATCCGCGACAATGCCGGGTCGCAGCCGTTCGCCGAGGTCCGCCGCTTCGTTGGTGAGATCGATGACGAGCAGCAGCCCGCTTCCCGATACGGCGGAGATCGCGGGAAAACGTTCGGCCAGGCTTTCGAGCCGTGTCTTCAGATGGCTGCCGATCTCGCGCGTATTTTCGCGCATTTGTTCCTCCCGGATAACGTCGAGCGCCGCGATGGCTGAGGCCGCCCTGACGGGGCAGATCGCCGGCGGGTGTTGGTCCGAGGGGAGGTTTGCGGCGATCTCGGGCCGTGTCATGAGAAACGACGGAGCGCCGCCGTCCGGGCCGTCCACAAACACGATGTCCGGAGCCAGCCCCCGGTGCGAAAAGCCCCAGGTGTGGTGGCCGAGGCGGCCATAACCGGTTCCGGTTTCGTCGACGATCAGCAGGCCGGCCTTCTGCCGAAGCTCCGTCAAGGGCTCGTCCAGATTCGCGGCCTCGCCATGACCTTGCGCCAGCACAGCCGCGACATCGTCGAGATCGTGGATCATGTCGGTTGCCGTTCGCACGGACGGAACAGCGAAGAAATCCGGATCCCGCCGGTCCGTCCGCAGCCCCGGCAGGCCGATGATGCCACGCTTGTTGGTATGGCTGCGGGCAAGCCTGAAGGCGAGATCCAGCGCCTCCGCGCGGCCAGAGACAAAAAAGACATGGCTCAGCCCTTCGGGCGCAAGCTCGGTCAGTTGCGCGCGCAGAGCCTCTTCCGATTCAGACGGATGGCCTGGGGCGCGGTTGAGGAGGATGGTCTGGCGGTAGATCGCGGCAGCAAGGCGCGGATGTCCGTAGCCGATCAGCGGCGCTTGGCCGGTAAGATCGAGGGCGCTGCGACCCGTCGCGTCGAAGAGGTATTCCCTCCAGCCGCGGGCGGGCTGGTCAGGATATTTCGGCGCCGGGGCATTCGCGTCGATACCGAGCAGCGCCGACGGCGAAGGGCATAATCTCGCCCACGTGCCCACCTCGGTCGGCTTGCAGAAGAGCGGCGGCACGAGATCCGGATCGAGGCAGAACCTGAGGCGCAGGCCGCCGACGGAATTTTCGGTCCCCGCGATGACGCCAAGCGGGTCACCCGCGGCGAGCTCGGTCTCTTCGGCCAGCGCGCATTCGAGGCCTTCGACATGCAGGGTCAGGTCGCGGCCGACGAGGACGAGGTGGGGTCCGGCGGCCTTCAGCGTACCCGCAAAGGGCGCCACCGCCGGCATCCGGGCGGGTATGCAGGCATCGATGTGAAGCGCGAAACTTTCCGGTTCCTGCTGCGGGTCGGTGCTGCTTTTCGAAAGCCGGTATTCGCCGTAGCGGGTACTGGCCCGGCCGGTCTCCCGGGCGATGTGGGCAAGCAGCTTCCAGTCGTTGTCGGCATCCGTCCAGTTCCCGCCGTAGAGAAGCGGGCTGGTGACGCTCAAATCCACCAGCCGGAAAGTTTCCGGGTCGATATCGGGCAGGAGGCGGCCGATCTCCGGCAGCGGTTTTTCCATGCCCGTCGTATCAAGGATGGCCGCAAGTACCTGTGCCGGCGCAACGGAGGCTGCGGCGTTCAGGACGGCGCGGCGTTTCTCCGCGCCTTCCCTGGCTTGCGGGTCGTCGGGTGACCCGGTCTGACGGCTTTCGGCTTCGGCGGCGAGGATGCCGGTGCGGGCGACGACCAGCGGCCACAGCGCCTCGAGTTCGTTCAGGGTGAACGGGTAGATGTCGTGATAGGCGCGGATTGCCGGCAGCAGCGCGAAGGGATCGCCGTCACCGTCCGCGAGCAGGTAGGCGCAGGTATTGGCGAAACCGGCGACCAGCCAGCCGCTGGAAATGCCCGTGAAGTCGGTCACGCCGGTCGGCAGCCATGCGCCGTCCGTATCCTCGCCGACGACGGTTTCGCCGTTGATGTTCTGGTGCGCCGCCGCGATCCTCAGGCTGGGACCGAGCGGCTGGATGCGCCGCAGCGCCGTCACCATCGCCTTGGCGATCACGTCGCGGATTTCCTGGTCGGCTACGGCGGAGAGGAGCGTGACCGTCTGCGGGCCGGCCTTGCGCAGGTCCCCTTCCGGCTCGCGCTGCAGGACCGGATGTTCGAAATCCAGCAGGCTTTTTGCAAGTGCTGCGGAGATCGCCCCGAAGGCTGCCACGGCCTGGTCCGGCAGTTTCTCGCCACTCGGCGGGGCCGTACCGTCGAGAAAGGTGAGGAGCCGGATGCGCCGGTCTTCGCCGCCGAGCGGCAGGACGAGCGTGTCGCCGCCATCTTTGGTTACCACCGGCTCGGGAACCCGCGGCCCGTCCGGGCTGCGCAGGATATGGCGCATCAGGGCGTGTTCAGCCTCGATCTCCTCGAGAGGTCCTTCGGCGGGCGCCACCTTGAGCAGGTAACGCATGTGGCCGTTGTCGATCAGGAAATAGGGGTTTTGCCGGCCCTCGATCGGGAAGATCTGCCCGGAAAGCCCGTAATGGTCACGTAGAACGTCCTCGATCGCTTCGATCGGAAGGTCATTTGCAGGAGGCTCGATGAGTTCTGGCAGTATGTCGGACATGAACCTCTCCGGAAGGGCGCTTCCGAAGAGGATAGAGCGTTAAAGGCCTGCGTCCATAGGCCTTTCTACCGACTTTGGATGAGGCTCAGCCCATGCGCTCCGAAGCGTAGGACCCGGGGCTCGGCGGGAAGACGACGGTGCGGTTGCCGTTGATGAAGGTGCGGTGATGGATATGGGCGTGGATGGCACGCGCCAGGACCTGGCTTTCCACGTCGCGGCCGAGCGAAACATAGTCGTCGGCCGACTGCGCATGGGTGATGCGCACCGTGTCCTGCTCGAGGATCGGGCCTTCGTCGAGGTCGGCGGTGACGTAGTGGGCCGTCGCGCCGATCAGCTTCACGCCGCGGGTATAGGCCTGCTTGTAGGGGTTGGCGCCCTTGAAGCTCGGAAGGAACGAATGGTGGATGTTGATGATCTTGCCGGACATCTTCTTGCAGAGGCTGTCGGACAGGACCTGCATGTAGCGGGCCAGCACGATGAGTTCGGTGCCGCTCTGCTCGACCAGATCGAGAAGCTGAGCTTCGGCCTGCGGCTTGTTTTCCTTCGTCACCTTGATGTGGTGGAAAGGAATGTCGTTGTTGACCACGAGCTTCTGGTAGTCGAAATGGTTGGAGACCACGCCGACGATGTTGATCGGCAGTGCGCCGATCTTCCAGCGGTAGAGCAGGTCGTTCAGGCAATGGCCGAAACGCGACACCATCAGCAGCACTTTCATGCGCTCTTCGGTGTCGAAGATCTCCCATTCCATCTCGAACCGGTCGGCAATCGGCTTAAAGCCTTCGAGCAGTGCCGGACGTTCGGCGCCTTCTTCGGAGAGGAAGCTGACGCGCATGAAGAACTTGCCCGTGTCGAGGTCATCGAACTGCGAACTGTCGATGATGTTGCAACCCTTTTCCGCCAGAAAGCCGGAAATCGCCGCGACAATGCCGCGTGTCGTCTTGCAGGATACGGTCAGGACATAGTTATTCATGCAAATTCTCCCTCCTCTGCCATCGGTCGGCCACTCCGTGTATACATAAAATTGGTGCCGGACAATATCCGACCCCACGTAGGACGGGAAAATGCCCGGCGAGGCCCAGTCTTGGTTCTGGAATGTGTACAGCCCGTCTTGTTTGTCTGTCCAGATGAGCTTCTTACCTGCCGACCTTAAAGCCAGCCACCCAAAATTCCGTTCCTTTTGCGCCGTCGGCGCGCGCATCACCGCCGCGGGAGCGCTTCGGCAACGATTCGCATTTGCTAAAGGTTATGGTGGCAGGTTGCGGCTGGTCCTATTGTGCCGGCGGCGAATGGTGGCCGGAAAACGAGCCGCTCAACATCCAGCCGACCAAAAGCGGCGACCGGCCGCAGATGCAGGTTCTCTCCCGCGTCTTTTCGGAACAATCCAGCTGCGATCGGTAAAATTGCGCCAGATAGTTTAAGCGCCTGGAAGCAAGGTCGGACGTATTGCTGGGGCAGTGATCAAAAAACTGCCGGCACGACCATGATGGACGCTCGACATAGATCCCCGGCCGCCGGGGAAACCTCGCCCCTGCCTCAACGCGCGGCTTCGCAACCGCTGACGTTCGACGGCACCGTCGGGCTTTTCACGCCATCGTCCGCGGGAACCGCGCCGTCTGGCGTTGCCGTGCTGTTTGTCAGTCCCTGGGGACTGGAGGAAATGTGCACGCGCAAGTTCTGGCGCATCATTTCGGAAAAGCTTGCCGATCGCGGCATTGCCAGCCTGCGGTTCGATTATCCCGGGACCGGCGATGCGCTTGACGACCTCGACTTCGAGGGCGGGCTTTCCGTCTGGTCCGACAGCCTCGTTTCCGCTGCCACCCATCTCAAGGCGCTTTCCGGCTGCGAGCGGATCGTCCTCGTTTCCCAAGGCCTGGGGGCCGTCGTCGCGACCAAGGCCGCCGACAGGCTCGAAGATCTGGCCGGCATCGCCTATATGGCGCCGGTCGTTTCCGGTCGCCTGCATATTCGCGAGCTTGCGGTCTGGTCCAGGGTGGTAGATGAAAATCTGGGCCTTGCCGACGAGCAGCGCGACAAGACCGGTGTGTCCATCGCTTCCCTCACCATGCCCGGCCAGATCGCCGACGAGGTTCGCAAGGTCGATCTGCTGATGATCGATCGGCAGGCCGCGCCGCGCGTTCTGGTCGTCGGACGGGCTGACCGGCCGGCCGATATGCAATTCGCCGCGCGGCTCCGGGCGCTCGGGGCGGATGTGACCGAGCAGGCTTTCGAAGGTTACGATCAGCTGGTCTCCAACCCGGCGATTGCAAGATTGCCGCTTCCGGTGGCGGACAAGCTGGCGGACTGGATCGCTGCGTTACCCGCGGAGGCAATCTCCGCGGCGCACCGCCCGCCGGTGCAGGCGGAGCCGCTCGTCGGTGACGGTTTCACGGAAACCCCGGTTCGTTTCGGGCTCGACGAACGGCTGTTCGGGGTCCTCTGCGAGCCGAACCACGGCCGCGCGGGCGCCACGGTGCTTTTCCTGACATCGGCGTACGACAGGCATGCCGGCTGGGGCCGCTCGACGGTGGCGCTGGCCCGGTCGCTGGCACGCTCCGGCATTCCTTCGCTGCGTTTCGATACGGCCAATGCAGGCGATAGCCCGCCGGTGCCGGGCCGGCCGGAACAGGTCCTTTATCATTCCACCCAAAATGCCGACGTATCGGAGGCGATCGATTTTCTCCAAAGCCGCCGCCTAACGCCGGTCGTGACCGCGGGCCGCTGCAGCGGTGCCTATCTCGGCTTCCAGGCCTCGGTCGCCGAACTGCGCATCGCCGGCAATGTATCCGTCAATCCCGCGGTGTTTCGCTGGTCGCCGGGGCGCTCGGTCGAGGATGCGATCGTCAACGGCACGCGCAGCCTGCAGGACTATCGCAGACGGGCCCTGCGAGCCGAAACGTTCAAGCGCATCATCCGAGGCGAGGTCGATACCATTGCCGCGGCCCGCAATATCGCGAAGAGCCTCGGCAATCGGGCCAAGCACAAGATCCTGCATGCCTTTCGTGGTTTCCTGCCCGAGGGTCGGGCGATCTACGGCGCTTTCCGCACCCTCCACCAGCGCGGCACCTCCATCTCGCTGATCTATAGCGAAAACGATCTCGGTCTCGAACAATACGACTTCTATTTTGGCCATGACGGGGTCGGCTTGAGCCGTTTCCCCAATGTCTCGGCGGAAATCATTCCGGATGCCGACCACAATCTGACGCCGGAGCATGCCCGAGCTGCCTATCTCAAGGCTCTCAGGCAAATGGCCTTCCGCTTTCCGCTGGAAGAACTCGCCTATTCAAAAACGCAGGATTCGATCGCCGCCGAGTGAACGGATCGTGCCGCCGGGTCTGCCGGCGGCCTCTGGGAGTACGGCAAGGCGGATGCGCCTGATTGCGCCGGGCGCCAGGTGAAAGCCATTGTCGGAGGGGCGATAACCGGCACATTCGATGCTGACCGACTGCGCAAAACTATCCGTCGAAAGCTCCAGCCAGAACTCTCCGTCGCCCTCTGCGACCGAAACCGCAATCTCCGCATCGTGGAAAGCGTGGGCGCGTCCGAGCGGGAAATGGAAAGCCTCCGCGACAATCTCCCCCGTTTGCGCATGTTTCAGCCGCGCGACCGTCACGTCGTGGGAGGGCGGGCCGAAACGGTAGGCGTAGTTGGTGTCGAAGAAGGCGCCGAACAGATCGGTCGAGGCGATGCTCTCGCTGCTGCGAGAGGTAAGCGTCAGTTCTCGGCGGCCTGAAACCACTGCCATCCTGCCGTCCCGCAGGCAGGCGAGTTCGAGAACCACCGGCAGGTCGGTGGGCGTTTCATTGAGAAGGTGGATATCCAGCCCGTTGGTGCCTTCGTCGGCAAATACGGCCTGGACCGGGCGGAAGGCCCGCTTCAGCGCGAACCAGGCAGGTTTCGGCACGCAGTTGACGCCAACCACGCCCCAGCCGGGACCTGGCATGACATCCTGGAAGGTGAAGGTCAGCGCGCCGTTGCAGGTCGAGCCGGGCCGGCGCCATTCGGCGAAGGCGGTTTCGATCACCTCTCCGGTCACGGCGCGGGAGAGGACGAGATATCGTTCCGGCTGCTGCGCACGCAACGTCTGCGGATCGGCATCGTAAAGCGCGCCGAGGTAGTGATCGCGAACGTCCTCGAAATCCCAGTCCACGCCGGCATCACGCGGGATTCCGGATTTGCCGCCGGCCAGCGTTTCCGAATCGGAGAGGTTTGAGAACGCCAGGCATTCGGCTGCGAAACGGATGTTTGCCCGCCGCGCATCCTCGAGCGGCCGCTTGTAGGCGCCGACCCCGTAATAATGGGCGACGCCGGCATTCGGGTAGAAAGGCAGGGCGCCGCCGGAAGGCGAGTTCGCCACATAGGGCAGGTCCGGCCGCCAATCGGCAGCCAAGGCCGGAAGGATTTCCTCGCAGAGCGGACCTTTCCAGATCCGTTCCGGCAGGCCCAACATGGCGCCCTGCTGATAGATTTCGCTGCCGCCGCAAAGGACCGCAAGCGACGGCGAAGCCTGCGTCGCCGCCAGGAACTGCCCGACTTCCGTTTTCACGTGAATCACGAAATCCGGATCGCCCGCCGGATAGTCGAAATTGGCAAGCATCAGGTCCTGCCAGACCAGCAGGCCGAGCTCGTCGCACAGCGCGAAGAACGCCGGGCTTTCATAGGTGGCGATGCCCGGAATGCGGATCATGTTCATGCCCGCGTCTTTCGCGAGCCTGAGCCAAGGCTCATAGCCGGCGCGATCGCCCGGCAGATTGACGACATCGGCGGAGGTCCAGACGGCACCGCGGCAGAATATCTTCTCGCCGTTGACGATGATGGCGAAATCGTCGCCGTCCGTGCCGCGATCGACCTTCAGGCTGCGGAAGCCGGTCCGGACGAGCGGGAATTCTTCGTCATCGACCTTGAGCGCCACGTCGTAAAGCGCTGGCGCGCCATGGGTATGCGGCCACCAGGGTTCTATTCCCGGCAGGTGAAGCTCGGCCGAATATCGGCCGCCGTCATTTGTAAAATGGGTCTCTCTGCCATTGCAGACGAGACGGAGATCGTGGGACGGTCCGTCAAAGGCAAAGCTGACCTTGAGAAGGCCTGCTTCGCTTTCATCGAGCTCGGCGGAGATGGTGAGCTCCCTCTTCTCCCCGGCGGGGAGAAGGTGGCCCGCAGGGCCGGATGAGGGGGGCGAAGCCAAGCGGTTATCGGCGATGCGCATCACCGAAACCGGCCGCCAGGGTCCCACCGCATGAACCTCCGGACACCATCCCGGCATGAAGCCAAGTGCGGTCGTGCGGATCAGGCGGAGACCTTGGCTGTTCATCAGCCGCGGACGCCAGCGGGCACGAGGCCCGGTCTTTTCCAGATGCGGTTTCAGGGCTCGAAAGCAGATCGACAGGGTTTCGGTGCCGGTCAGTTCCACGGCGACATCGTGGCTTTCGAACATGCTTGTCGAGGACAGGATCAGCGTCTCGCCGAGAAACACATCGGCGACAGTCGCAAGCCCGGCAAACCGCAGGATCGCCGGTCCGGGCGCTTCACCGGCCAGCAGGCAGCGATACCAGGCATCCCTGCCGATCAGCGGCTCGGGATTGTGGCGGTCGAAGCGGCCTGCAGCCTCCAGGGCGGCGGCGACCGTGCCGGGTACCATGGCCGGGAGGAATTCCAGGTCCGGAGGAAGATCGGACGGCAGGGAGTAGGCGCCATGCTCCGTCAACGCCAAAGACCAGCCCTCGGCAAGAAGGCTGGTCTTTGATTCGATCGGGATAAGAAGGCTCACGCGGCCTCGCGGGCGTGGCTCAGCGTCGATGCCAGGTCTCCCATCAGCAGGTCCCAGGCGTCGGCGGCCGGATCGAGCGCTGTTGCCAGCGGTTCGAACTTCTTGCGGGTCAGGGCGCGGGCAAGCTGGAACTGGGTGGATTTTGCCACTTCCGAAATCCTCAGCGCCTGCCGTTCAGGCTGGGCGAACGCCTTGTGGTTCAGCCAGGCGAGATGGCTCGCCAGCAGCTCGAAATTGGCGCCGATCTGCCGGAGCGTGTTGAACGCGTATTTGTGAAAGAAGCCGAAATCCCTCTCGGCGATCCGCTCCACCTGCGCCGGGAAGACTTTGCCGAACGCACGGATGGGATTGTCCTCCGGCCGCCGGGGAAAATGATGCCTGAGCAGCTTCCAGGCGGTTTCGCGAATTTCCCTCGCATCCGGATAGGCGGCGGGGAACTTGGCGAATTCGGTATAGGGCAGGAAGGGCAGCGCCGTCGGGCCGGCGTTCAACTGGAACAGGCCATCGAAATCCTCGCCGGAAAGGGTGAAGAAGCCGCCATTGTGGAAATAGTCGAGCTCGCGGCGTTCGAGGTCCAGCCGGTTGATCGCGACCGTCGTCTTGCCGTGTTCCTGGCGATAGGCGACGCCGCGCGTATCGGGCAGATAAAAGCTGTCGAGTTCGAGCAGCGTCAGCCGGCCGCGGCGGATTTGCTCCGTAACATGCCATTCCGGCCGGTCGAAGATCGCCAGTTCGGTTACGCGAATACCGAACAGGGTCTCGAGGTCTTCGAGCGGCACCTTGAAGAAGGTGAACTGGTCGCCCTCGAAATCCTGGGTCAGGGTGAAACCGAGCATGGCTTCCGGCGGCAGGCCCTGCGCCGAAAGCACCTCTATCCACAGATCGACGTAACAATTCGTCTCCGGCCACATGCGCTCGGCCGAATGCAGCGCATGCGTCCTGTAGTTTGCCGGATCGAGCGCCGGAAATACCGCCGTCATTGGATCAGCCCCAGAGCGTGGCGCGGACGGAGCCCGGCCACTCTTTTACGTCCAGACCATGGGTGTGGAAGAGCGCAAGCGCGATGCGTTCAAGGCCGAAACCAACGCAGGCCGTGTGAGCGACGCTGCCGTCCTCCAGGTTGAGGCCCCATTTCAGGCCGAAACTGTCCTGATGATAGTTGAAGCTCATGCAGGCGGTCGGCTTGGCGACGGAGGTGATCGGGATCAGGAGCTCGAACTTCAGGTTCTGGTCGCGCTGGTTGTTGACCAGCATCTTGCCGGCGCGGCCGAAGAACGGGTCGTTGGCGATGTCAATCTCCACCTCGAGGCCGAGCGACTTCATCATCTCGACGCCGCGATCCATCCACAGCTGTCGGAAGTCGGTGACGTGGCTCTCCGTGCCCATGCAGACATATTCGCGCATGCGGAAAAGCTGCTGGCGGGCCGGATCCTTGGAGGGCTCGTGGCGGAAGCAGTAGCTCTGCAGGTCGAAGAGAGCGCCGCCGGCTGGCAGGCTGCCGCGCCGAGCAACGGTCGGATAGAGCGGATAGCAGGCCGCCGGCGTCAGCACGATGTCGGTCGCTTCCTGGTCCTTGGTCCAGTCCTCCTCGCCGACTTCCATGCATTTCAGCAGGCTCATATGGTCGAGTTCGTTGCCGCAGAACGAATGCACCGTGCCGGCGAGCTGCGGGAAGCTCTTCATATAGCCGCTGGTCTCGAAGAAGGCGCGGTTCATGCCCGGCGGGAAGCGCATCGCCTCGGCACCGTCGTCGCCGCCGACCTTGTCAATCAGCCGCTCGAAGGCGGCGATGACGTCTTCGAACTGGCCGCTGCGGCCATACAGTCCGTCGACGCCCGTCTCGATCAGCAGGCCTGCATCGAACAGGCGATCGAGAAATGAAACTTGCATATCCATGGCTTTACCTCATTCTTTTCAATAGTTTACATATGAAATGATCGGGGCGTCAGCCGAGCAGGCTGGTGTCCGGTTTCTGAACGAGCAGCATGGTCGACGTGTTGCCGAGGATGCGGTCGTTGGAAATCATCAGCTGGGCGGAATGCGCGTCGCGCAGATGCCGGCCGAGACTGTAGGGCGTGCCGTTCTTGTAGCCCATGATGCCGCAGATGATCATCGCCTGGTTGATGATGGTCAGGATCGTCTCGGAGGAAGCCAGCTTGACGTTGTTCATGGCGATCGAAAACGCCATGGACGACAGCTGGTCGTGATCCGCCTTGGCATCCGCGTAGATCCTGAGGCCGGAGAGGATGCCGGCCTTGAGGAGCTGCAGCAGGTTCGAGGCTTCGGCGAGCCTCAGCGCGCCGGGCGGCTGGGTGCCGCCGGCCTTGCGGGCGGCGGCACGCACGAAAGCCTGGGCGCGCAGTACCGCATCGGCGGCGATCCCGTACCAGACCGCGCTCCAGAGGAGATGCGAGGTGGCGAGCATCGATTGTGCTGCGATCTCGGCGAACGGCTTTGGAAAGATCTGGACGGACGGCGCCTCGCCCCTGAAGAGGAAGCCGTCGGAGCAGGTGCCGCGCATGCCGAGCGTATCCCAGTCGACGGTCTTCTGCAGGGTATACTGGCCTTGCTTGAAGACGGTCATGACCTGGTCGGTCGGTGCGGCCTTGTCGTTGGAGCGCGAGGTGACCATGATCGCATCGGCGTGGGCGCCGTAGGAAATCACCGTCGCATCCTTCGTCAGGCGGCAGACGTCGCCGTCGACCTCGATCGCGCAGATGGAGTTGCGCATATTGCCGCCGATGCCGCCCTCGGTCGTCGCGGAAGCGACGAGAAGCTGGCGGCCGGCAAGCTCGCGCATGAAGTCCCGATGCCATTCGCTGTCGCCACCGTGCTCCACGAGGCTCGAAACCTTGATCTGGTGCATGGCGAAAACCATGGCGCTTGCGGCGCAGGCCTGTCCCAGGATGGAGCAGACCTCGGCGATCTCGGTGATCGAAGCACCCTCGCCGCCGAACGCGGCCGGGATCTGGATGCCGATCAGGCGCTCGGCCTTCATGGCATCGACCGCCTCGCGTGGGAAGCGGCCGTCATGATCGACGCGGTCGGCAAATTCGGCCGCTACGGTTGCCACGCGGTGAGCGCGGGCGCTCAGGCTCATGTCGGCGGCAAAGGCGGGGAGGCTCATCTCAAGCGGCCTCGCGCGCTTTCAGGATATGCGAAACCGTCTGCTCGATAGCGGCTATGCTGGCGAAGGACTTGCGGTTCAAAAGGCTGTCGGGAAACTCGATGTCGAAAGCCTCTTCCAGGCCCAGCATCAATTGTACGGATGCAAATGAGGAGAGGCCGGCCGCATAAAGATCGGCGCCGTCTTCCAGCTCGGTCACCGCGACCGGAAGGCCGCCTACCCGTGTGAGCAATTCGCGAATGGTCTCGTTCATCTCGACATCTCCGGATCGTTCAAATCTGCGTTCATCGCTGGGGATGTTACTACGCAGGAAAGCATAAGATTCCGGTAATAAACGTCGTGAAGTTAGGGCTGCGGGATTCCATAAAATCCGATCGATCGCCATCCGCATGCCCCGGCTTGACATCAACGGCCCGCGGGTTTCTGATGGCGCCATTCACCAGGGGGGTCCCGCCAAGGGGCTGAGATACTGCTGGTCGGACCGGCTTTGGCCGGCCGAGGCGCAGTGACCCGTTGAACCTGATCCAGTTCATACTGGCGTAGGGACGGTGCGGGCGCTGCGGTAACAAGGGCGGGAAACCGTCCTTCGGATTCCGAGGTGTTTTTCCATCATTCCAACACTGGAACTGGGTCTCCAAACGTCAAACCTTGGAGCCTCGAGCCATGAATATCGCCACCACCAAGCTCACCCCGGTCGTCACCACCGGCCCGCTTCCCGCCTCCACGAAGGTCCTGAAAGCAGGAACGGTCCATCCGGACATCCGCGTGCCGATGCGCCAGATCGCGTTGCATCCGACCTCCGGCGAACCGCCGGTCACCGTCTACGATTCCTCCGGTCCCTATACCGCCGAAGGCGCCGCGATCAGCATCGATGCCGGCCTGCCGCGGCTGCGCGAAAGCTGGATCTCGGCCCGCGGCGATGTAGAGGCTTATGAGGGGCGGATCGTCAGGCCGGAGGACAACGGCTTCGTGTCCGGCAGCCACCTGACGCCGGAATTCCCGATCCGCAACCAACCGTTCAAGGCGAAGACGGGCAGGGCCGTCACCCAGATCGCCTATGCGCGGGCCGGCATCGTCACGCCGGAGATGGAATTCGTCGCCATCCGCGAGAACCTCGGCCGGCAGGCGGCCAGCGAGCCGCTCATCCGCGACGGCGAAAGTTTCGGCGCCCATGTGCCGGACTTCGTGACGCCGGAATTCGTTCGGCGCGAAGTCGCGGAAGGCAGGGCGATCATTCCTGCCAACATCAACCATCCCGAATCCGAACCGATGATCATCGGCCGGAACTTCCTGGTGAAGATCAATGCCAATATCGGCAATTCGGCCGTCACCTCGTCGATGGCCGAGGAAGTCGAGAAGATGGTCTGGGCGATCCGCTGGGGCGCCGATACGGTCATGGACCTGTCGACCGGCCGCAACATCCACAATATCCGCGACTGGATCATCCGCAATTCGCCGGTGCCGATCGGCACCGTGCCGCTCTACCAGGCGCTCGAAAAGGTGAACGGCGTTGCCGAAGACCTGACCTGGGAGGTCTATCGCGACACGCTGATCGAGCAGGCGGAGCAGGGTGTCGACTACTTCACCATCCATGCCGGCGTGCGGCTCGCCTATATCCCGCTCACCGTCAACCGCGTCACCGGCATCGTTTCCCGCGGCGGCTCGATCATGGCCAAGTGGTGTCTGCACCACCACAAGGAAAGTTTCCTCTACGAACATTTCGAGGAAATCTGCGACATCGCCCGGGCCTACGACGTGTCGTTCTCGCTCGGCGACGGTCTTCGCCCGGGTTCGATCGCCGATGCCAATGACGCGGCGCAGTTCGCGGAACTGGAGACCCTCGGGGAGCTGACGAAGATCGCCCGGGCGAAGGATTGCCAGGTGATGATCGAAGGCCCCGGCCATGTGCCGATGCACAAGATCAAGGCCAACATGGACAAGCAGCTCGCGGTCTGCGGCGAGGCGCCGTTCTACACGCTCGGGCCGCTGACCACCGATATCGCGCCGGGCTACGACCACATCACGTCGGGTATCGGGGCGGCGATGATCGGCTGGTTCGGCACCGCCATGCTCTGCTACGTGACGCCCAAGGAACATCTCGGCCTGCCGGACCGCAACGACGTCAAGGTGGGCGTCATCACCTACAAGATCGCCGCACATGCTGCCGATCTCGCCAAAGGCCATCCGGCGGCGCAGGTGCGCGACGACGCGCTGTCGCGCGCCCGCTTCGAATTCCGCTGGGAGGACCAGTTCAACCTGTCGCTCGATCCGGAAACGGCCCGCTCGATGCATGACGAGACCTTGCCGAAGGAGGCGCACAAGGTGGCGCATTTCTGCTCCATGTGCGGCCCGAAATTCTGCTCGATGCGGATTTCCCACGACATCCGCGCCGAAGCGCAGAAGGAGGGCCTGGAAGCCATGGCTGCGAAATATCGCGACGGTGGCGATCTTTATATGCCGGTCGAGAAGGAGTGATCAACTTCACGACCCCTGCCGGTCGCACCCGGCAGGGGTCGTTCGAACGTCAGAGCGCCATGCCGCCCGACACCTCGATGCGCTGGGCGTTGACCCAGCGGTTGTCCTCGGACAGCAGCGAGGCGACCATCGGGCCGATGTCATCCGGCTCGCCGGCACGGCCGAGTGCCGTCATCTCGGCGACGCGCCTGTTGATCTCGGGATTGTCGCGGACCATGCCGCCGCTGAAATCGGTCATGATCGCACCGGGCGCCACCGTATTGACGGCGATGCCGCGTGCGCCAAGCTCCTTGGCCAGATACCGGGTCAGCACCTCGACCGCCCCCTTGATCGCCGCATAGGCGCCGCTGCCCGGAACGGTGATGCGGGTAAGCCCGGTGGAGAAGTTGACGATCCGGCCGCCGTCCCTGATCAACGGCAGGAGCTTCTGGGTCAGGAAGAACACGCCCTTGAAGTGGACGTTGAAGAGGCCGTCCAGTTCCGCTTCGATGGTCTTTTCGAAATCGTTGTGGTGCGCGATGCCGGCATTGTTGACGAGATAGTCGAATTTCTCTGCGCCGAGCTCAGCCAAGGCTTTTCGCACACGGCCGACGAAGGTGTCGAACGTCGCCACGTTGCCAGTGTCGAGCTGCAGGGCGATCGCCTTGCGTCCGAGTTTCCTGATGGCAGAAGCCGTTGCTTCGGCCTCTGCCTGATTGGAGTGGTAGGTGAAGATCACGTCGGTGCCGCGTCTGGCGAGGTTGAGGGCGGTATTGCGTCCGAGGCCGCGGCTGCCGCCGGTGACGATGGCGATCTTGGTTGCCGATTTGGTGGATGTCTGTTCGGTCATGGTGAAGTTCCTTTGGCTGGATTGGATGGACCAGAAATACGCCTCGTGGCCCTGTCGTTTGAATGCCGGAACTCTCACACTTCTTGCCTAATCCTGCTCGCGGGCCTATTTTGGGTTTTGAAACCCTTGGAGAGCGCGACATGCCGGCAGCTTTGCTCGAGGCCGTCAGACGGTTCACGGATGTGCAAACCGGCGCGAGCCCGTTCGCGACGGCGATCGAAGGGCTGACAATCCTGCGGTCGGACCACGAAAAGCGGCCGGATCATCTGATCTTCAAGCCGGCGCTCTGCGTCGTTCTGCAAGGCGCGAAATGGGCGGTGTTCGGCGACCGCCATGTGGATTACCGGGCGGGCCAGGCGCTGGTGGTCAGCGTCGAAATGCCGGCCTTCGGACGGGTCGCGGAGGCGAGCCCGACCGAGCCCTATCTCGGACTGATCATCGAATTCGATCTCGGCATCATGCGCGAGGTGATGGAGATTTTGCCTGCTCTGCCGGAGGCGAGCGGCGACGTGTCCTCGGGCATCTTCGTCAGCGATTTCGATGGCCCGCTTGCCGATTGCGCACTGCGTATGGTGCGGCTGCTCGATACGCCGACTGCGATCCCCCTGCTTCATCCCGCGATCATGCGGGAGATTTCCTATTGGCTGCTCACTGGTCCGCATGGCGGCGATGTCGTGAGGATGACGCTCGGCAACGACCACACCCAGCGTATTGTCAGTGTCATTCACAGCCTGCGCGATCATTTCGCCGAGTCGGTCCGCATCGAGGATCTGGCGGACAAGGCCGGTTTGAGCCCGTCCGCCTTCCACCGAAAATTCAAGGCGATCACCTCGATGACGCCGCTCCAATACCAGAAACAGCTCCGGCTCCTGGAGGCGCGGCGCCTGATGGTCGCGGAAGCGGCGAATGTGGAAACGGCGGCGTTTCTCGTCGGCTACGAAAGCCCGTCGCAGTTCAGCCGCGAATACGCCCGCATGTTCGGCACCCCGCCGCGCCGCGATGTGACCGCGCTGCGGGCAGTGGCGGCGTGAGGGCGCGCCTGTTCTCCCGTTTGCGCATGTGGATCCTCGGGTTAAACCCGAGGATGATCTGAGAATCAAAAGACGCTGCTCTCCAGCATCTCCAACGACTTAACCCCTCACTCATCCTCGCCCTTTTAACCCATGCCTACAATCCCAGTGCTTCCGTCGCCGGAGTGTTTCGCGAGACGTTCGCGGGCAGGCGGAGGCCGGCGCTTTCATCGGAACCGTAACGTGCGGAAAAGGTGGAAGAGGTGAAAGCCATGGAGTGCTCGTCGCAAGACGACCATTCCTATCAAGCCTCCCCCGGACAGCCATGTCCGGTTCGGTTGAGCCGTGCAAGTGGCAGGATTTCCCGAAAGGAGATCGCAAATGAAGCCACGCAGCGAGGCGAGATGATCACCTGTAGAGGCCGGAAGCCCCGAAAAGACGCCGAAGGCCACGCGAATGCGGAGCCACCATTAAAAATCAATCGAGGTTCCGCATTCGTGCGGGCTCTCCAATTCCAGGCCAAGCCACGGGCGCATTTCGCCGCGTGAACAAGAACCGTGTCATTTCGGAGGATACGCATGCTCCCCGCCGCGGAAATCGCTGACGGAATAACAGCCGCCTTCGCCGCGCACGGCGCTTTCGCCGATCACCGCCTTGCCGTGGCCGCCGGGGATATCCAGGACATAGGTCGGCTGGCAGAGGCCGGAGATGGTGCCGCGCAGCGCCGAGACGATCTTCTGGCCTTCGGCGATATCCAGCCGGAAGTGGCTGGTGCCGGGTGCGAGATCCGGATGATGAAGGTAATAGGGCTTGATCCGGGTCGCGACGAAAGCCTTCATCAGGTCGCCAATCACCGCCGGATCGTCGTTGACGCCGCGCAAAAGCACCGTCTGGCTCACCATCGGAAAACCGGCATCGACCAGGCGGGCGCAGGCGGTCCGGGCGGCGTCGGTCATTTCGCGCGGGTGGTTGGCGTGCAGCGCGATGTAGACGACCTTGCCGCTTTCCTTCAGTGCCGCAATCATTGCCGCGTCGATGCGCTCCGGTTCGACGACCGGCACCCGCGTGTGGAAGCGGACGATCTTTACATGGGGGATCTCGGCAAGGCCGCGCATGATGGCAGCAAGCCGTCTCGGCGAAAGGACCAGCGGATCGCCGCCGGTGAGGATCACTTCCCAAATCTCCGGGTGCTCGCGGATATAGGCGAGTGCCGCCGACAGCTCCTCGGGCGCCAGCGTCCCGTCGCCCTGAGGCCCGACCATCTCGCGGCGGAAGCAGAAGCGGCAATAGACCGGGCAGATATGCACGGCCTTCAGCAGCACCCGGTCCGGATAGCGGTGAACGATGCCCTTGACCGGGCTGTGCGCCTGATCGCCGATCGGGTCGGCACGCTCTTCCGGCGTCGTCAGCAATTCGTTCGGATCTGGCACGAACTGCCGGGCGATCGGATCGTTTTGATCGGTTCTGTCGATGAGCGAAACCACGGTTGGCGTCAGCGCGATCGCGTAGCGGTCTGCGACGGCTCGGATGCCGTCGAGCTTTTGGGGCTCGATCAGGCCGGCGGCCGCGAGATCTTCCGGGGTTTTCAATGAACGGACTGCGGTCACGAAAACACCTCCGTGACCGGCGCCCACATGACCTGTTCGATGCGGGTCGCGCCCGTTGCCAGCATGGCGAGCCGGTCGAAGCCGAGTGCGGCGCCGCTCGCGTCGGGCATGATCGAAAGCGCGTCGAGAAAGTCTTCGTCGAGCGGATAACGTTCGCCGTAGATGCGGGATTTTTCGGCCATCTCGTGCTCGAAACGGCGGCGTTGCTCGCCGGCGTCGGTCAGTTCGCCGAAGGCATTGGCAAGCTCGACGCCGCAGGCATAAAGCTCGAAACGTTCGGCGACGCGCGGATCACGGGCGGAGGGCCGGGCAAGCGCTGCCTCGGAAACGGGGTATTCGTGGAGGATCGTCGCGCGGTCCTGGCCGAGATGCGGCTCGACCTTCTCGACCAGAACCCTGCTGAAAAGGTCTGCCCAGGTGTCGTCTTCGGCAAAGCGGATATCGGCGTTTTTCAGGCCGGCCGCCAGAAGGTCCCGGTCGGTATCGCCGTTCGTCGCGACGGAAGCGAGCAGGTCGATGCCGGCGAACCGGTCGAAGGCTTCAGCGAGCGTCAGGCGTTCCGGTTCGGCGAAAGGATCGACTTCCAGCCCGCGGAAGGCAAAGCGTCCGGTCCTGGTGGTATCGGCGGCCAGCGCCAGCATCTCGGCGCAATCGGCCATCAGCTGCTCGTAACTTTCGCCGACGCGGTACCATTCCAGCATGGTGAATTCCGGATGGTGCAGCGGCCCGCGTTCCCGGTTGCGGTAGACATGCGCGAAGGTGAAGATGCGCTCCTCGCCGGCGGCCAGCAGCTTCTTGGCGGCGAATTCCGGCGACGTGTGCAGATAGAGCGGTGCCCTGCCGCCATCGATGGCGATCGCTTCGGTTGCGAAGGCATGCAGATGGGTCTCGTTGCCTGGGGAAACCTGGAGCGTCGCCGTATCGACCTCGATGAAATCGCGCTGTGAGAAGAAGTCGCGCAACGTCGTCTGGACCGCGTTGCGGCCCATCAGGAAGGGCCGGCGGTCGGCGTGGTTTGCCGGCGTCCACCAGGGCGAGCGGGATATGGCAGGTCGCGACGAGCTCATTTACGGCTTTCTTCGCCGGTTCTCCCCGGCAAGGCTTCCACTTTGCGCGGTTTTGGAGTAGTTCCGGCCGGAAAACAGACGATCCGTCCTTCGGGCCGGTTATCGCCCGGTCCTCTACGACGCATTTTCGGCAGTTACAAGCCGGTTCGCACCACAAGGAATCCTATGGTCAAGGTCATCGCCTCTTCTGTCCGCAAGGGCAACGTCATCGATGTGGACGGCAAGCTTTATGTCGTTCTCACCGCCGAGAACTTCCATCCCGGCAAGGGCACGCCTGTCACGCAGGTCAATATGCGCCGCATCGTCGACGGCGTGAAGGTGTCCGAGCGCTGGCGGACGACCGAGCAGGTCGAGCGCGCCTTCGTCGAGGACGTCAACCACCAGTTCCTCTATCAAGACGGCGAAGGCTTCCACTTCATGAACCCGGAAAACTACGACCAGGTCGTGGTGGACGTGGATACGATGGGCGACCAGAAGGCCTATCTTCAGGAAGGCATGACCTGCGTTCTGTCCATGCATGAAGGCATTGCGCTGGCTCTTCAGCTGCCGCGCCACGTGACGCTGGAGATCGTCGAGACCGAACCGGTCGTCAAGGGCCAGACGGCTTCCTCGTCCTACAAGCCGGCCATGCTGTCGAACGGCATCCGCACGGCGGTTCCGCCGCATGTCGATGCCGGCACCCGCGTCGTGATCGCCACCGAAGACAATTCCTACGTCGAGCGCGCCAAGAACTGATCGTCGAATTGATCGTCTCCGGCCTTTCCGGGGGTGATAAAAAAACCTCCGAAGCGCTGGCTTCGGAGGTTTTTTGTTGTCGGCTATGTTGAGGCGGAGCCTACTTCTTGACGACCACCGACGCGACCTTGGTATCGGTCTTGCCGAAGGCGTAACCGCCGCCGATCGCCACGTTGAGCGAGACGTAGTCCTGCGCCATCTGACGCACTGCGGCTGCGAGGTTCGACTGAGCGGTCGAGACCTCACGCTGGGCGTCGAGAACGTCGAGCAGCGAGGAAGCGCCGTCACGATAGCTGGCGGTGCCGAGCTGCAGGGCTTCTTCGTAGGACTTCACAGTTGCCTGAAGTGCGGAAACCGTGCGGCTGTCGCGGGCGACTGCGGCCAGTGCATTTTCCACTTCCTCGACCGCGTTCAGAACCGTCTGCTTCCAGGCGAGATACTGTCCGCGGGCGCTGGATTCGGCGATCTTGACGTTGCCGCGCAGACGGCCGCCGTCGAAGATCGGCAGGCTCAGCTGCGGCCCGAAGGACCAGGTCAAGGCCCGGCTATCGAGGCCGGGGGTAAGTGCGTTGTATCTCGGAGAAATGGAGCCGCCGAGCGTAATGGCCGGATAGAGCTGGGCCTCGGCGACGCCGATTTCGGCGACTGCCGATGCGAGTTGGCGTTCCGCGGCACGGATGTCCGGACGGTTGCGGATCAGGTCCGCCGGGACGCCGGCCTTGGTGCTGAAGCGGGCGACCGGCTGGCGGGCGCCTTTCTGCAGTTCGGGAACGAGCGACGACGCAGGCATTGCGAGAAGCGTGGCGACACGGTGCGCCGCACCCCGGAAACTCGTTTCCAGGCCCGGAATTTCCGCGATCGTCGAATTGACCAAGCCTTCCGACTGGACGACATCGAGGCGGGACGCCGCGCCGGCATCAAGCTGGAGCTTGGTGAGGCTCAGTGTTTCGCGCCGCGAATCGAGGTTCCGGCGGGCAATCGCAATACGCTCCTGATAGTAGCGTACGTCGATATAGGCCGCGGCGATCTGAGACAGGAACGAGAGACGTGCGACGTCCTCGCTGGCATAGGCAGCATCGAGGCTTGCGAGCGCACTTTCCTTGGAACGCCTGTAGAGGCCGAAAAGATCGAGGAACCAGGACGCATCGGCAGTACCCGCCGTCACGGTCGTCCGCGAGAACGAACCGGGGCTGGTACGAGTGCCGGTGGTCGTGCTGGCGGCCGAGAGATCCAGCGACGGGAGAGCGCCCGCGCCGGCGACGGTAACGTTGGCCTCGGCAGACGTGATCCGCTCCAGAGCCTGGAGGATATCGAGGTTCTGACCGATCCCCTGATTTACATAGCCGTTCAGACGGCTGTCATTAAATGCGGTCCACCAGGCAACCTGCGAAACATCGCCGTTGCTGGTCTTGCCGGCTTCGGCAAATTTACCCGGAAGAGCAATTTCCGGCGCCTTGTGATCTGGACCGACGACGCAGCCCGAAAGCAGCAGCATAGTGAGAGGAGCAACAACACGAATGGATAACATTTTTCTGTCCCAGTGCCCTATAACGCGTGGAAGGTCAGCACTCATGCCTCTTCCGATTGTCCCGTCAGCAGCGATTCGCATAGCTTCTGACGGCATTAAAGGTCGAATACGTTAACGAACGTAATCGTCATCCTACTCTTTTTCACGCTTTGATAACCGTCTAACGACAACAAAGAAGGACGGAACGAAGAAAATTCCGAGAAGTGTTGCAGAAAGCATACCACCCAGCACGCCGACGCCGATGGCGTTCTGGGCCGCGGATCCGGCGCCGGTCGCGATCGCCAGCGGCACGACGCCGAGGATGAAAGCGAGCGATGTCATGACGATCGGCCTCAGTCGCAGGCGCGCGGCCTCGAGGGTGGCCTCGATCATTTTCATCCCGCCGGCCTGACGATCCTTGGCGAACTCGACAATCAGAATGGCGTTCTTCGCCGCCAGGCCGATCGTCGTCAGGAGCCCGACCTTGAAGTAGACGTCGTTCGACTGGCCGAAGAAATACGCGGCGGAGAGCGCACCGAGCACGCCGATCGGCACGGCCAATATGACCGAGAACGGGATCGACCAGCTTTCATAGAGCGCCGCAAGGCAGAGGAAGACGATCAGGACCGATAGCGCGTAGAGCATCGGCGCCTGCGAGCCGGACAGCCGTTCCTGGTAGGAAATGCCCTGCCAGGCCACCGAATAACCGCCAGGCAGTGCGGAGGTCAGCCTCTGCATCTCGTCCATGGCCTGGCCGGTACTGACGCCAGGACCCGCCGCGCCGTCGAAGGGAATGGCGCTGGTGCCGTTGAAGCGCGCAAGCTGCGGCGTGCCATTGATCCACTGGACGGTGCTGAAGGAGGAGAAGGGAACCATCTCGCCGCTAGTGTTGCGGGCGAACCAGTGTTTCAGGTCATCCGGCTGCATACGGTAGGGCGCATCGCCCTGGACATAGACCGGCTTCAGCTCGTTGTTGAGGGTGAAGTCGTTGACGTCGCGCCCAGCGAAGATGGTCGCCAGCATCGAGTTGACCGAAGCGAGGTCAACGCCCATCGCGCCCAGCTTTTCCTGGTCGAGCAGGATCTTGAGCTGGGTTTCGGACCGCTGGGTGCTGCTGCGCAGCGAACTGATGTTCGGATTGCCGGTGCCGGCCTGGATGAGCTGCTGCGACGCCGTGGTCAGCGCCGCGTTGCCGTTATTGCCGCTGTCGACCAGATACATCGAGAAGCCGCTCGACGTGCCCAGTCCCTGGATGGCCGGCGGCAGAAGCGCAAAGACCTGCGCATCGCGGATGCTGAAGAAATACCCGCTCGCCCGCTGGACGATAGCTGCGGCAGACTGCTCCGGCCTGGTTCGCTCGGCGAAATCCTTGAGCTTGGTGAAGACGATCGCGTTGTTCTGGCCGCTTCCGCTGAAGCTGAAGCCGAGGACGCCGAATACAGCATCCACATTGTCCTTTTCCTTTTCGAGGAAATAGGCCTCGACCTTCTTGACCGCCTCGTCGGTGCGCGGGGTGGTGGCGCCGACGGGCGTCTGGATAATGGTCAGCAGAACGCCCTGGTCTTCCTGCGGAAGGAAGGAATTCGGCAGCCTGGTGAAAAGCCAGGCGCAGCCGCCGATCACCAGCAGGAACACCAGCATCACACGGAACGGGCGCTTCAGGAGATAGCCGATGGTGCTGACATATCCGCTCGTAGACCGCTCGAAACCGCGATTGAACATGGCGCCGATGCCGCGACGTTTCTTGTGATGATCGATCGGCTTCAGCATGGTGGCGCAAAGCGCCGGTGTCAGCACGATGGCGACCAGCGCCGAAAGCAGCATGGCGGACACGATGGTGATCGAGAACTGCCGGTAAATGATGCCGGTCGAGCCACCGAAAAAGGCCATCGGGATAAACACAGCCGTCAGGACGAGCGCGATGCCGATGATGGCCCCGGTGATCTCGCCCATGGACTTTTCGGTCGCTTCGAGCGGACTCAAGCCCTCCTCGTCCATGATGCGCTCGACGTTCTCGACGACGACGATGGCGTCGTCGACCAGAAGGCCGATGGCCAGAACCATGGCGAACATCGTCAGGGTGTTGATGGAATATCCGGTCATCGCCAGCACCCCGAACGTGCCGAGCAGGACGACGGGCACCGCAATCATCGGGATCAGCGTCGCACGCAGATTTTGCAGGAAGACGAGCAGGACCACGAAAACCAGGATGATCGCTTCGATGAGCGTGTGGACGACCTTCTCGATCGAAAGCTGCACGAAGGGCGTCGTGTCATAGGGATAGGTGATCTCGACGCCGTCCGGAAGATTGGGTCCGATGGCGGTCAGCGCCTCCCTGACGCGTGCGGCGGTATCGAGAGCGTTGGCGCCGGTCGCGAGGTTCACGGCAAAACCGGTGGACGGCAGGCCGTTCTGGCGGGAACCGCCGCCATAACTCTCTTCGCCGATCTCGACGCGGGCAACATCGCTGAGGCGCACCGTCGCGCCGTCCTGTTCGACCTTGAGGATGATCCGCTCGAAATCGTCGACGGTCGTCAGCTGGCTTTGCGCGGTCATGGTGACCGTCAGCTGCTGCTCCGCCTTGGCCGGAAGGCCGCCGAGGGCGCCGACCGAAACCTGGGTGTTCTGGGACTGGATCGCGGACGTCACGTCGGCGGGCGTCAGCTGGTATTTCTGCAGCTTGTAAGGATCGAGCCAGACGCGCATTGCGTAACCGGACCCGAAGATGTCGATGCTGCCGACACCTTCCAGACGCTTGACCTGGTCCTCGATCTGCGTGGAAAACAGGTCGCCGAGATCTACGGAGCTTCGCTTCTTGTCAGTGGAAACCAGCGCGCCGACCATCAGAATGCTCGAGGTCGAACGGGCGACCTCGATGCCCGCCTGCTGCACCACATCGGGGAGCTGCGACTGTACGAGCTGCAGCTTGTTCTGCACCTGCACCTGGGCGATGTCCGGAAGAACGCTGCTGCCGAAAGTGAGTGTGACGTTGGCGCGGCCGGTCGAGGAGGACGACGTCATATAAGTGAGGTCGTCAAGGCCGGTCATGCCGTCCTCGATGATCGTCGTCACCGATTTCTCGACGGTTTCCGCGCTTGCACCGTTGTAGCTTGCCGTGATCCTGACCGTGGTCGGCGCGATGTCGGGATATTGCGAGATCGAGAGCGTCGCAATGGCGAGCGCGCCGCCGAGCATGATGACGATCGCGATGACCCAGGCGAATACCGGTCGCCGGATAAAGAACTTGGCCATTCAGATTATTCCTTGCCGCGTTTCGTCATGATCGGTTCCGCTCGGGGCCTCACGGCTTTGCAGCGGCTGGTTTCGGCGCCTCGACGACGAAACCCTTGTCGTCGACGGTCGCCTCGACCGGTTGAACCGTGGCGCCATCGGCGATCCACTGGAAGCCGTCGACCACCAAGCGGTCGCCATCGGTTACGCCCTGCGTGACCAGCCAGTTGCTGCCGGAAACGCCGCTGGTCGGGAAGATGCGGGTCTCGACCTTGCCGTCCGCCGTGACGAACTTGGCGGAAAGCTCCCCGCGGGCATTGCGCGTCGCGGCACGCTGCGGGATCAGGTAACCGTTCTCGTTGCCGAGGGTGACGGTGGCGCGCATATAGGTGCCCGGCAGGATCATGTCGCTCGGATTATCGAACAGTGCGCGGATCTGGTAGGTGCCGGTCGTTTCGCTGACGGCCATGTCGGCCATGTCCAGCTTGCCGGTCAGCGGGTAGTCCGTACCGTCTTCAAGTGTCAGGCGGATATCGGCCTTGCGCGGATCGCCGCTCAGGCGGCCGGAAGCCATGGCCGAGCGCAGTTCCAGAAGATTGGTGCTGGAATCGATCAGGTCGATGTAGATCGGATCGAGGCGGCGGAGCGTCGTCAGTGCCGTCGTCTGGTTGGCGGTGACGATATTGCCGATGCTGACATTGGAGATCGACGTGACGCCGTCGAAGGGCGCCCGGATCTCGGTCAGGTCGAGATTGATCTGGGCGGCATTGAGCGCGGCATTGGCCTGTTCGACATCCGCCTGCGCCTGGAGAAGTGTTACCCGCGCGCTCTCATATTCGATCTGCGTCGCACCGCTGTTGACCAGCCGCTCATAGCGGGAGAGGTTCGCCTGGGCGCTCGGGATACTGGCTTCCGCCTTCGAGACGGTCGCCTTCGCCTGGGCGACCTCGGCCGCATAGGTGCTGTCCTCGATCTTGTAGAGAAGGTCTCCGGCCTTGACCTCGTTGCCCTGCTTGAAGGCGATCTGCTTGATCTCCCCGGTGACGCGCGGGCGGATGTCGGCGATCTGGAAGGGTGCCGCCCGGCCCGGCAGGACGGCCGTGATCGGCTGCTCGGACTTCTTCATGATCACCACGCTGACCGGCTGAGGCGGACGCTGCGGGGCACCGCCTGCCGCACCGTTGCCGGCCGGCGTCTGGCCCGAATCGCTGCAGGCAGCGAGCGCCACGGAAAAAAGCAGGGGAAGTATCAGTTTGCGTCCGGTCATGGCGTCATCCAAGGCAAAACATCTGGGCGATCGCCTCGGCAGGCGGGATGTGCCGGGGCGGAAGGCGGGGAGATTAACCCGTCTTAGGCGGTCGGAACAGTAGTGGTCGAAAACGTAAGTTCAACCGGCGTTCCAGGTTCGCGAAAGTGACGTAAATATAAAACCGTCACTTGGCAAGCGGATTTTGCAGCGCAGCATTCACAAGTCTGGCAAGGCCATTACAGCGGTCATGCAATTCCGCCTCACCGGCCTTGGCCAGAAGGACCGGATGCAGCACGCTCGCAAAGGCGGCCGCCACGTGCTGGCTGATCGCCTGCGGATCGGTACATCTATAGGCACCGCTTTCGACGCCCTGCCGTATCAGATCGCTGAACAGGTTCTCGATCAGCCGCTTGTAATGCTGGCCGCTCGGCAGATCCGCCTCCGACATCAGGAAGATCATCTCGAACAGGAAGGGATTGTCGCGGAGGTCCTGGAGATGCGCCTCCATCAGCTTGCGGACGACGATCGCCAGCCGTTCGGGCGCCGGCGCCGGCTCGTCGAGTGTCTCGAACCGGCCGATCATGCGGCTGATATGCCGGTCGCAGATGGCATCCGCCAGGGATGCCTTGGAATGGAAATGCTTGAAGATGTTGGCGGGCGACATGTGCAGCGCATGGGCGACGTCGGCGATCGAACACTTGGCAATCCCCCGTTCACGGAAGAGCGTCTCTGCCGTGTTGAGGATATCGCCCCGGGTTTCTTCCGCCTTGCGTCTCGGTCTGCGCACTCTGTCCTCTTCTGAACGTTGGCCTTTTTTAAAAGCCGGCCTCTTCCAAACGCCGGCCTCTTCAAAAACGCCGGATGGGATTTCGGGGCGGCGGTTCAATCCACGGTAAAATAGGGCGCCAGGTTCCGGCGGATACGGTCGAGCACGGTCGCGCCGCTGGTATCGGGCACGAAAGTCTCGCCGGTGATCGTCTCGTAAGCCGTGCGGTAGACTTTGGCGGTCTCCTCGACGAGCTCGGCCGGGATCGCAGGGATCTCATCCTTATAGGGGTCGCAACGCTCGACCACCCAGGCCCGGATGAAATCCTTGTCGAAACTCTTCGGCCGCGTGCCGTTGCGGAAGGCCTCACCATAACTGTCGGCGATCCAGTAGCGGCTGCTGTCCGGCGTATGGATCTCGTCGGCAAGGATGATGGTGCCCTCGGCATCCGTGCCGAACTCGTATTTGGTATCGACGAGAATCAGGCCGCGTTGCGCCGCCAGCTGCTGCCCGCGCGCAAAAAGCGCCAGCGCATAACGGGAGAGGGTCGTCCATTGTTCGGCGGTCAGAAGCCCCTGCTCGACGATCTCGCTCGGCGTCAGGGGTTCGTCGTGACCGCCGTCGAAGGCCTTGCTGGTCGGCGTGATGACCGGGGCGGGGAGGATTTCGTTGTCCTTGAGGCCGTCCGGGAGATCGAGCCCGTACATGGTCCGCTCTCCTCTCTTATATAGGGTGAGCAGCGACGTGCCTGTCGTGCCGGCAAGATAACCGCGCACGACGATCTCGACCGGCAGGATGTCGAGCCGCTTGCCGATCACCACATTCGGATCCGGATAGGCGATCACATGGTTGGGGCAGATGTCCTTTGTTGCCTCGAACCAGTAACGCGCGGTCTGGGTCAGGACATGCCCCTTGTCGGGGATCGCGGTCAGGATGCGATCGAAAGCGCTGAGGCGATCGGTTGCGATGATGATGCGGCTGCCGTCCGGCAGATCGTAGTTCTCGCGTACCTTGCCGCGATAGGGGTTCGGCAATTCGGGAATGAAGGCATCGGAGAGAACGCGCACGGGGGACCACTTTCCAGAGAGTTTCGGGGGCATCCTGCTATCGCATGTTTTGCCGCAGCGGCACAAGAATGGAAGGAATGGCCGCCTTCACGGGTGAATCGGTCCCGCGGTCGATGATGAGCCCTATATAGAGTGCAGTTAACGAATATTAACGCCTCAGGATTCTCCAAAATCGGAGATTACCCTGTGAAAACAGTAATTTGTACGATTTCTCAAGATTTCTGAATCAATGCTGTTGACTTCAAACTGGGGTCGGCACTATAACCCGCTCACTGAACGAGGGCGGCGGCGCTGCTGGCGACGACGACTTTCGTTCTACAGAAATCACTGATTGATTGGCGCATGCTGGTTGGGACCG
>PVBG01000014.1 GCA_002968845.1 Neorhizobium tomejilense
GCGGTGCCCTATCTCTGGCTGCTGCTATTCTTCGTCGCCCCTTTCCTGATCATCTTCAAGATCTCGCTCTCCGAGACGGCGATCGCCATGCCGCCCTACACGCCGCTCTTTGAAGGGTTCGGTGCATTCGGCGATTTCGTTTCCGAACTCGACCTCGACAACTATCTCTTCCTGACCGACGATCCCCTCTACATCGAGGCCTATCTCTCTTCGCTGCGCATCGCGGTGATCTCCACCTTCCTGCTGCTGCTGATCGGGTATCCCATGGCGCTCGCCATGGCCCGTGCCCCGACCATGCTGCGGCCGACGCTCGTGATGCTGGTCATCCTGCCGTTCTGGACGTCATTCCTGATCCGCGTCTACGCCTGGATAGGCATCCTGAAGCCCGACGGCCTGCTGACGCTGCTGTTCCAGTCGGCCGGCCTTCTCGGCGCCGACGATCAGGTGCAGATATTCCGCACCGACTACGCGGTCTTCGTCGGCATCGTCTATTCCTATCTGCCATTCATGGTCCTGCCGCTCTATGCGGCTCTGGAAAAGATGGACAACACTCTGCTGGAGGCCGCGAGCGATCTCGGCTGCCCGCCCTGGAAGGCATTCTGGAAGATCACCTTCCCCTTGTCGCTGCCGGGCGTGATCGCCGGTTCGATGATCTGCTTCATCCCGATCACCGGTGAATTTGTCATCCCGGATCTGCTCGGCGGTGCCGACACGCTGATGATCGGCAAGACGCTGTGGACGGAGTTTTTCGGCAACCGTGACTGGCCGCTGGCATCGGCCGTGGCGGTCATCCTGCTGATCATGCTGGTCGTGCCGATCATGATTTTCCAGAACCAGCAGAAGAAGGTGGCTTGAGATGAAATCATCCCGCTTCGATGCCACCGTCCTGACCCTCGGTTTCGCCTTCCTCTACATCCCGATCATCATCCTGGTGGTCTATTCGTTCAATGCCTCCAAGCTCGTCACGGTTTGGGGCGGCTTTTCGCTGCAATGGTACAAGACCATGTGGTCGAACCAGGGCCTCATGGACGCCGCCTGGGTAACGGCACGCGTCGGCATCATCAGTGCCACGATCGGCACGGTGCTCGGCACGCTCGCTGCCCTTTCACTCGTGCGCTTCACGCGCTTTCCGGGCCGGATGCTGTTTTCCGGGATGATCTATGCGCCACTCGTCATGCCGGAAGTGATCACCGGCCTGTCGATGCTGCTCCTGTTCGTCGCCGTCGGCATCGATCGCGGTTTCTGGACTGTCATCATTGCGCATACGACCTTCACGATGTGCTATGTGGCGATCGTCGTGCAGTCGCGGCTGCTGACCTTCGACCGGAGCCTGGAGGAGGCGGCCCTCGATCTCGGCTGCCCGCCTGTCAAGACCTTCTTCAAGATCACCCTGCCGCTGATCTTTCCGGCGGTCATCGCCGGCTGGATGCTGGCGTTCACGCTGTCGCTGGACGACCTGGTGATTGCGAGCTTCACCACAGGTCCTGGCGCTACCACGCTGCCGATCAAGATCTACAGCCAGGTTCGCCTCGGCGTCACGCCGGAAATCAACGCGATCTGCACCATCCTGATCGGGCTTGTCACAATCGGCGTCATCATCACCTCGATCACCACCAAGCAGGCCGAGATGCGGCGTATCCGCGACGAGCACGTCGCAGCCCGTGGTACGACCTGAGGCTCACTCGCCTCCGCGCGGCGGCAAGAAGATGTAGATGAGCAGCCAGGCCGGCAGCACGATGACGGCGCCGAGCACGATGCGCGGCACCGACCAGACATAGGCGTTCTCGAGCCCGATCCGGATATCGTCCGGGGTCAGGTGCAGGAGCGCCAGCAGCGACGGCATGGTGATGCCGAAGAAGCTCAAGACCGCGCCCATGATGAGACAGGCGAGCAGCGCCTTGCATAGATTGATCAGGAACCGCGCCACCAGATTACCCCCATCCGGTTGATTCGGCTCATTGTAGGGGTTTCGCCGGAGTTTGCGAAACAGGCCAGATGACCGGGTTGGGCCAGGACCCGCCAATGAAGACCATCAGCGGCGCGGTATTGGCACCCTGCGGGATCGTTTCGACGATCGCCGAGAGCGCGAGGCTGTTGTTGATGTAAGGAATGACGCCCGAAAGCGTCAGCGTTTCTGCGGTGCCGGTTATCTTCCCCTCGCGGATATCGGCCGAACCGTCCGCAAGACTGGCGGATATGTCGATATGGTCGAATTCCAGGCTGCCGGTGCCGGCATCGCTCAGGGGAAAATAGGGTTTTTGTGCCGCGAGCTGCCGGATGCCGGCAATATTGACGCCTGAAAACGAACCGCGGTCCGCGCGGAAGCGCAAGGTACCCTTGGCGTTGCGCCAGGCTTCCGGCTCCAGCGGCCGGTCGACGTCGAGCGCCAGGTCCAACGATCCGCGTGCCGCCGGAAGTGGCCCGGCGAGGCCGAGTTCCCTGACGATATTTCCGAAATCGGCGTCCTGCACAGCAAGGCGCAGGGCGACGGCCCCGGCCACGCCGCCTTTTACGGTGGCGACCCGGCCGGTCAGCCGGCCCGTCTCGAAATCGCTGTCGGCAATGTCGATACGGGATTGCTCGCCGGTGTTCATGACGCTCACGGCGGCCTCCGAAAGCTGGAAAGGTCCGAGTGTCGCCTGCTGGGCGGAAAGCCTCAGGTCGAGTTCCAGATCGGCGAGCTGGCCATCGCTCTCGCTGGCGTCTCCCATGGTGCGCGGCGCAATGGCGGCAAGTGCGGCGGAAAAATCCATCTGGTCGAAGGCGAGCGTGCCGGTCAGTCTCGGCGGTTTGTCCGCGGGCAGCAGCAGATCGAGTACGCCCGTCGCCTTGGCGTCGTTCAGGCTGAGGGAGAGGTTGTCGAAGCGCAGGACGTTGTCGTTGGTAACGAGGTGGGTCGTCAAAGAGAAGCTTTTCAAGCGTTCCGTGCCGGAAAAGTTCAGGCCGGCCCAGCTCATCGCCGCCGCAAGGTCGGGGACCGTCAGTTCGGCATCGCCGGAAAGAAATGCCTGCGCCGCAAGGTCGGCGACGCCTCGGAACTGGCCCCGAAAGAGGGAGGACGCCATCGTGCCCGAGATATCGCCGCTTTTGCCCGAGAGCAGCAGTAGGGGTTGGGTCGAGCTTATGTCCAGCGTCAGCGCCCGGCCGTTGAGCTCGGCATCCGCCTTCAGCTCCAGGCCGCGAGAAAGCCAGGGCCAGTCGAGCGTTCCGTCGATCGACTGGAACCGTGTGACGCGGCCGCTGGCAAGGTCGGAGATTTCGAGTATTCCGTTGGTGATGCCGACATCGCCCATGCGTGCATCGTCATCCGCCGTCAGCGCCTGGCCGCTGCCGTCCGGCCGCGCACCGCGCACTGCACGGCTGAGCAGCCCGTCATTCGCCCAGTCGAGCCTGCCGTCGGCCTCCCGGATGACGTAGATTTCCGGATCCGTGAGCCGAAAATCCTTGAACTCGGGCTGGCCGACCAGGGCCTGCACGAGATCGAAGGAGGCTGAAAGCCGCGAGACCCGGCCGAGCACGCGCTCGCCGTCTTCCGCCTGCTTGCGGATGGTGATGTCCCTGAGCGTGACCCGAGGCTCGGGCCAGAAGCGGATATCCGGTGTTCCCTCGATCTCCACGTCATGGCCGGTCCATTCGGCGACCGCCCGCTCCATGCTTTCGCGCACGACGGCCGATGAAACGAGGAACGGTGCGACAACCTGGAAAAGCGCGAACAGGCAGAGGGCGATGATAGCGCCGATCAGAACGCGGCGCGACCGCCGGCCCAGCGGGCGGCCCAGGTTCTTCCGCAGATTTCCGATCGGATTGGTGAGCATGATCATCACGCGCATATAGGAAATGCCGGCCCCGTGCAAATCCGGGAAACATCCCCGGCTGTCTCCTTTATAATGCGGTGCAACATGCTATAAAAGCCGATACGCTGCGAGCTCGCAGGGTCTGGCATGATGGAGACGAGGCAGAACCCTGGTTTCCAATGTCGGGGCGGGGTTCTCCGAGGGTGGAGGAATGGGAATGGGCAATGAACAGCCGCTCTGGGAGCCCTCGAAGGAAGTACAGCAGAAAACCCCGCTTTATCATTTCATCAATTGGTGCGCCGAGCGCTTTGGCAAGAGCTTTCCCGACTATGATGCGTTCTACGCGTGGTCGATCAGCGAGCGCGCCGAATTCTGGTCGGCGGTCTGGGATTTCTGCGGCGTCAAGGGCGAGCGCGGCGAGCGCGCGCTGATCAACGGCGAAGACATGCTCGCCGCCCGTTTCTTCCCTGATGCGACGCTGAATTTCGCCGAAAATCTACTCTCCGGAACAGGCGCCGGAGACGCGCTGATCTTCCGCGGCGAGGACAAGGTGAGCTATCGCTGGTCCTGGGATAAACTTCGCGCCGAAGTCTCACGTCTGCAGCAGGCCTTCAGGGTGCTCAGTATCGGGAAGGGCGACCGCATTGCTGCGATGATGCCGAATATGCCGGAAACCATTGCCTGCATGCTGGCCGCCGCCTCGATCGGCGCCATCTGGTCTTCCTGTTCACCTGATTTTGGCGAACAGGGCGTGCTCGACCGTTTCAGCCAGATCGACCCAAAGCTGTTCATCACCTGCGACGGCTACTGGTACAACGGCAAGCTCCAGGACGTCGTCGCCAAGGTGAGGGCGGTTTCCTCGGTGCTGAAGATGCCGGTTCTGGTGGTGCCTTATGCCGGCGACGCTCCCGCACTCGCCGCATCGCTTGCCGATGGTCGTACACTTGCCGATTTCACGGCGCCTTACGAGGCGCAGGCGATCGAGTTCGCGCCCCTGCCGTTCTCCCATCCGCTCTACATTCTCTTCTCGTCCGGCACGACCGGGGTGCCGAAATGCATCGTCCATTCGGCCGGCGGCACGCTGCTGCAGCATCTCAAGGAACATCGCTTCCATTGCAGCCTAGAGCCCGGCGAAAGGATGTTCTATTTCACCACCTGCGGCTGGATGATGTGGAATTGGCTGGCGTCAGGCCTCGCGGTCGGCGCCACGCTCTGCCTGTTCGACGGGTCGCCCTTCGCGCCGGACGGCAATGTCCTGTTCGATTATGCCGAAGCTGAAAAGTTCGCGGTGTTCGGCACCTCGGCGAAATATATCGACGCGCTCCGCAAGGGCGGCATCGTGCCGAAGGAGAGCCACGATCTGGCGGCGCTCAGGCTCGTCATCTCCACCGGTTCGCCGCTCTCGCCGGAAGGTTTTTCCTTCGTCTACGAAGGCATCAAATCCGACGTGCATCTCGCCTCGATTTCAGGCGGCACCGACATCGTTTCCACCTTCGTGCTCGGCAATCCGCTGAAGCCGGTCTGGCGTGGCGAGATCCAGGGGCCGGGTCTGGGGCTTGCCGTCGACGTCTGGAACGACGACGGCAAGCCGGTGCGCCGGGAAAAGGGTGAACTCGTCTGCCCCAAGGCCTTCCCGTGCATGCCGCTCATGTTCTGGAACGATCCCGAAGGTCAGAAATACCGGGCGGCCTATTTCGAGCGCTTCGAGAATGTCTGGTGCCATGGCGATTTCGCCGAATGGACCGAACATGACGGCATCGTCATCCATGGCCGTTCCGACGCCACGCTCAATCCGGGTGGCGTGCGGATCGGCACCGCCGAGATCTACAATCAGGTGGAGCAGATGGAGGAGGTCGCGGAAGCCATCTGCATCGGCCAGGACTGGGACGACGACGTCCGCGTCATCCTGTTCGTCCGCCTCACCGGCGATCTCAAGCTCGACGACGATCTTACCAAGGCGATCAAGGCCCGCATCCGCACCGGCGCTTCGCCGCGCCACGTACCGGCAAAGATCATCCAGGTCGCCGATATCCCCCGCACCAAGTCCGGCAAGATCGTCGAACTGGCGGTCCGCGACGTCGTGCATGGCCGGGCGGTCAGGAACAAGGAGACGCTCGCCAACCCGGAAGCGCTCGATCTGTTCGACGGCCTTGTCGAGTTGAAAAGCTGAAGCGCCGGGTATCACCAACGAGGCGAGATGTATCGATACGGCACATCTTCGGCATAAATTCCAGAAATGGGTCGCCGTTAACGACCCATTAAGCCGCTTTGATCAAAAGTGGAGCAACATGGTTTCGTCTCGTGTATGAACTACGCCTAGCCGCGAGCTTTCATAGACATGACGTCTCCACCGACCCTCGTTGGACAGCATTAAACTTCAAAGGCAGCTTCGGCTGCCTTTCTTTTAATGTCTGAAGCAACCCAGGGGCGCCGTAAGTTTCGCCGCAACCATCAGTGTGCCCGCTACTATCACAAGCCGAGCCACAAGGATGCGAAAACCAATCGCAGTCTCCCGGATCAGTTCGCCAGCACCCGCGGCGAGGGGAAGGTGATTTCCACCAGGGTGCCTTCGTTCGGTGCAGAGGTGATCGCGAAGGCGGCGCGGTTTGCATCGACCATCGCCTTGGTCAGCGGCAGACCAAGGCCCGTGCCGTCGCCGCGTTTGCGGGAGGCGCTCGCAACCTGGCGGAACGGCTTCATCGCAAGTTCCAGCTCCGAGCGGGTCATGCCGATGCCGGTATCGCGGACGCGAAGAACCACGTTGCCGTTGGTCTCGTAGGCCGTGGACACGACGATCTGACCGCCGGAGGGCGTGAAGCGGATGGCGTTCGACAGGATGTTCAGCACGATCTGCTTGATCGAGCGCGGATCGGCAACCACCTGCGGCACGGCATGCGAGAGGGCCGTGCGGATGATTACCCGCTGGCCGTTTGCCTGCGGCTGCACCAGCGAGACGGCTTCCGACACCGCCTCGTTCAGGCCGACCGCGACGAAATCAAGCTCCATCTCGCCGGCCTCGATCTTGGAAATGTCGAGGAGGTCGTTGACGATATCGAGCACATGCCGGCCGGAGCGGCTGATGTCATTGGCATATTCCACATAACGTGCATGGCCGATCTGGCCGAAACGTTCGCTCGCCATCATGTCGGCAAAGCCGATGATCGCGTTGAGCGGTGTGCGGATTTCGTGGCTCACATGGGCGAGGAACTCGCTCTTGTGGGCGTTCGCCGTCTCGGCAGCACGCTTGGCGGTGCGCAGCTCGTCTTCGGTGCGCTTCCACTGGGTGATGTCGCGGATGACAGCGCAATAGCCGTTCGATGAGGTCAATTTGCCGATCGTCATGAACAGCGGCAGAAATCCGCCGGAAGCCTCGCGGCCGATGACCTCGCGGCCGTCGTTGAGAACGCTCGCCACGCCATGGCCGGCAAGCCCGGCGAGATAATCAAGGATCGCCCGCTGGCTCTCATGGGCGAACAGGGTGACGAAAGGTTTGCCGTTGATCTCTTCATTGTCGTAGTTGAAGAGCGCGCTCGCCGCCCGATTCAGGGAGCGGATGTCGCCATCGGCGCCGATGATCACCACGCCGTCGGTGGCCGTTTCCAGGATGGCGCGCAGTTCGGTTACCTCGACCTGCAGCTTGGCGAGCTGGTCGGCGGCGCGAGGCGCGCGCAGGGAAATGACCGCCGCCGCTTCTCCGTCCTCGGTGGAGCTCTGGGTCTCGGCCACGACCGGCATCAGCGCCAACATCAGAACGGTCGAATTGTCCCAGCGGACGGACTGCAGACGCGCCGTCACCGGCACCAGCACATCGTCGGCGCGCACCACGACCATGCCGCCGGCTTCCGTTGTCTTGCCTTCTAGGTCCTGGCGCTGCAGCAGCGCATCGAGACCGCCGACTTCCGCCAACTCGTCGATCGAGGCATAGCCGGTCAGCCGCAGGAATTCCGGATTGCCGTAGATCAAGGTGTCGCCGCTGTGGACGAGAAGCGCCACCGGCATCTGGTCGACGATCTCCGCGGAAAGGCCGATACGTTCGCGAACCGGTATCATCTGGCTCAACAGTTCGCGGTCGGAAAGCTCCGGATGCGGGTCGGCCGGAGCCTCCACAGCGGTTTCCGTGTCTTCGGTGGGCTCGATCGGCCCGTCGGCAAAAGCCTGGTTCGCGTCTTCGGCGAAGGCGATCGCCTCTTCCTCGGAAATCTCTTCCGAAACGGGGGCGACAGGTTCCTTGTGCACCGCCTCATGCTCGAACTGAGCCGGCTCTATCGCGCTCGGCTCGTTCTGTTCGATGGCAGGCGCCTCTGCCTCTGTCGAGGCCTCCGGCGTCTTTTCCTCGTTGCGGCGACCGACGAAATTGTCGAGCTGTCGGGCGATTTCGCGAAAAGCCGCCTGTTCGACGGGGGTCAGTCCGTCGCGGCGGTTGGAGCGGCGCTCTTCCAGCTGGATGACCTTGTCGGAATGGCGGCGTCCGGCATTGTCGACGATCCGCAGTGCCGGGCGTTCGCCGGCCGGCCAGTCGAGCAGCGAAGGGATCTGCCGCCCCGACTTGGACGGCTGCGGCGCGTCCTCTTGTGCCGGCTCCGGCAGCAGGTCTTCGGATGGCGCCGCATCGGCGGATATATCTTCCGCGGCAGCCGGCTGCTCGGCATCTTCCGCGACTTCCAGCTCTTCGGTCACCGAAGCCTCGGCAGCCGGTTCGCCATACTCGGAACTTCCCGCGATGGCATCCTCGGCTTCGCCCTGCAGACCGTCTTCTGCCACCAATTCCGATGTATCGACGGGAACCTCGTAGCTTTCGAAAACAGTCTCAGCTTCCGGTTCGGCCACATCCTCCGGCACCGCCCGGGTCAGGGTCAGGCCGACGGCATTCGGATCCTCGGCTGCATCGCCGATGCGCACGATGCCGAAGCCGCGAAAACCGTCGAACTCGCGGGTGCGGGTATAGGTCGGCAGCGCGGCGAGATCGACCGGCACCATCAGCGACGTGCCCTCGATCGGCCACCAGATCGTCTTGCCGGACCAGGTATCGCGCTTCTGGAGCAGCTCGGTGATCTTGCCCTCGGGATCGAGATGGAAGAGGGCGGCGAGATCCGTAAAGGCCATGCCGTTGATATCGGCGGCGTGTGGGCCGACGGCATCGGCAAATTCGCTCGAAACTTCCCTGAACCGGCCCTCCGCATCGATCTTCCAGACGAAGCGGGTAGCGCGCCCATCGCCGCGGAAGACGAAACCAGCCGGTTCCGGCGCGGTAATTTCGGCTGCAGGCTGGATTACAGGCGCTGCCTCCACGGTCTCCAGCTGGGCAGCCGATGTTTCCTCGATCGCGGTTGGGGAAACCAGCTCCTCGGCCGTCTCGATCGCGTCATCGGAGGAAAGGGCCTCGGCGTCGGCGGCCAGCATGTCCTCTTCAGGCGCGACCTCTTCTGCCGGCTCCTCGAAGTCCGCGGACTGAACCGGCGCAACATCCCCGCCGGCTTCAAGCGAAATTTCTTCTTCCGGCTCTTCCGTATCCTCGATTTCGGAGACAGCGGCGATCACCTCGGCAAAATCGTCCACCGGCTCGGCCTCGACCGTGAAGTCCTCGGTGTCGTCGCTCGCAACGGATTCCGTGGCGTCCTCGCCGATCTCGGCATCCGCCTGATCGTCTTCGACGAGCGTCGGTGCCTCGTCGCGGGGCTCATACCCGTTAGCGACGGCGGCGCGGCCCTGTTCCGTCTCGACCGTGAACAGGAGATGCAGGGCCGGTTCGCTGGAGAGCTTGCCGATCGCAGCCGGCAGGTAGCCCTTGGAGGTCGGGATCGGGCGCTTGACGAGGCGGCTCGGATCGGCGCCCGCCATGGTCGCCATCATCTTGGCCGTCTGCACGGAAACGCCGAGGCCTGCGAATTCGGCCGAGGCGGCAAGCACCTCACCATTTTCGTCGATCACCGCCATATGCGTATCGGGATCGTCGAAGCCTTCGATCATCCGGGCAGCAGAGGCCGGAGGCGCGAGCCTGCCTCGTTCCACCGGCGCACTGAACAGCACGGCCGTTTCGCCCTGGACCTGGACAAGCTCGCAGATCGCCTGCACGGGAATGCGCTGGAAACCGGAAGCGACGCGGATCGTCAGGTTGCGAATGTCGCCGACTTCGCCGAGCTGGCGCGCGGCCGCTTCGATCTGACGGAAGGCGATATCGACGCGGTTCGGACCCTGGTCGAGGAAATCGTAGATGGAGCCGAAACCGAAAAGATCGGCGCCGCGCCCATTCGCCCAGAGGGGGCTTTGCATGTCCGGAGAAAACAGCACGATCGCTTCGCCTGCTGCAAAACGATCGCGGACGCGCTCGTGCACGGCAATGTCGATGAACGGGTATTGAACTGCAGACATAGGCAAAACCTACAGGGCGTTTGTGACCGGATTTCTACGTAGTTTAACGGATTGTTAATAACCTTCCCCTGGCTTCGGGTCGAGAGCGGCGCCGTCCAAACCTCCGATAGGGTTAATTCCGGGACTCATTTTATTGTGCAGCGCACAATCATATTGCAATGCACAACGAGATGGTCTATATAAGAGGCATGACATCTTCGGTTCTGCCGAAGAAATCGCCAACGAGGACCTGAAACGATGGCATACAAGACCGACGATATCTTTTCCTTCTCCGCTTTCGATCCGTCCAAGATGACCGAAGGCTTCCGCGACTTCGCCGAAAAGGGTGCCACCCAGTCTCGCGAAGCCTATGCTAAGATGAAAACCGCTGCCGAGGAAGCCACCAAGACGGTGGAATCCACAATGCAGTCGGCTCAGGCTGGTTCTGTCGAACTCGGCCTCAAGGCGATCGACGCTCTGCGCACCAACGCCGAAACCTCGCTGACCCATATGGAATCGCTGCTCGGCGTGAAGTCCTTTGCCGAACTGATCGAACTGCAGACCGGTTTCATCCGCAAGCAGGCTGAAATCACGGTTGAGCAGGCCAAGTCCATGCAGGACACCGCCCGCAAGATCGTTGAAGACGTGACGAAGCCGGGCAAGGAAGCCGCTGAAAAGGTCATGACGACCTTCAAGGCTGCCTAATTCCTAGGGCGTGATTTTAAGGAGAAGGCCGGAGCATGCTCCGGCCTCTTCTATTTGCGGGATAGGACTTTCTATTTGCGGGATAGGACTTGCAAAAAAAGTCCGATCGCCGTATGTGACCCCCCAACGGCGCCCAAGGGCGTTTGTGCGGTTGTAGCTCAGTTGGTTAGAGCGCAGGTTTGTGGCACCTGAGGTCGGAGGTTCGAGACCCCCCAACCGTACCATTTCTTCCAGATCAAGAGTTTTGTCGGAACGGATGGCACTCCGAGTGTTTAGGCACTCGTGCACCGTGATCGACCAGGTCTGCCGCTGAATTCCGCCCTTGAATTGTCGCGAACGGGTTGGTTACCCGATAAATTATCGACCCAAGGCATCTTCCCGCCGGCTCACCAGCGGAGCAGCCGGGGCCCCAGGAGCGCGCCGAGAATGCCGGTCAGCAGGATGCCGAGCGAATACCAGATGAGCACGAAGGGCATGCCGTTCTCGGTGCAGAACCAGGAATAGACCCAGGCGCCGGCAGCACCGGCCGCAATCCCGGCGATGAAGCCGGTGAGCCTCAGGTCCGTCGGCGCGCCGCGGCGCAGCACCCACACGTTCCCGGCAAGCACCGGCATCGCGAAGAGGAAGATCAGCAGAGGGCAATGCAGCGCTGACGATCCGATGATCAAGGAGCGATAGGTCTCAGCCGGCGACATCATCAACTGGCCGGCCGCAACCACAGCCATGATCACGACGATCGCCGCCGCGAACTGGAAGAACCGCCCCCTGGAACCGTCAGGCCGCGCCAGATGGTAGGCGGCGAGGAACGCGGCGATCGCCAGCAGCACGTTATAGGCGGACTTGATCCAGAACACCGGCAACATCAGAGCTTCCGCCATGTCTAGGCGCAGGCCGAGGACCGCCAGCATCAGCACCAGCGACACGGCGAGCGCCGGCAGCACGCCGGTCACGAAGCGGCGTGCCAGCGCATGGCGCGGCACAGGCTTCAATTCGCCCACCAGGCTGTCGATGACGTCGTCCGTCTTTCTCACTGTCCGCCTCGCAATTTCTCCGCCAGTGCCTTGATCCCTCTATGAATGCCGACCTTGACGGCCGATTCCGATTGGCCGGTCCGGCTTGCCGTATCCGCGACGGATTGGCCCTCGAGCTTCACCTGGCGGATCAATTCCCGCTGTTTCGCCGGCAGGCCATCCAGAAGCCGTTCGACATCCATCCGTGCCGTCAGGCCTTCCTCGTTGTAGTCGCTCTCGAAATCCTCGCCGAGCTCCGTTTCCGCCATCATCCGGCTGCCGCGGCCGCGATGGTGGTCGATCAGCTTGTAGCGGGCGATCGAGAAGAACCATGCGGTAAACGGCCGCTCGCGATCGTAAGTTTCCCGGCGGGAATGCAGCGCCAGCAATGTTTCCTGGACGAGGTCTTCCATGTCCGCTTTCGTCGCAACAGCCATTCGGCGGCTGTAATATCCGATAAGCAGGACGCGCACTGCGTTGAGCAAACGCCGATAGGCGGCCTCGTCCCCATCAAGAGACAGAAGCATCAGGGCCTTCAGGGCTTCTTCCGAATGGGTGCTCGTCATGCTGTTCAAATGATTATTCGGAGAAGCACATAAACGGTTACATCCGGAATGGAAAATAATCCGGATGCTTTCGGCCTATCACATAACCGTGACGCTGTAACGACTCTCTGCGTGGGTCGAATTGATGGTTGTGAGCCTCGGCACGCAGCCGGCGGACACATCGATTGATCCCAGGAGGACATCCCATGACCAAGCTTCTTTCCAGCCTCGCAGCCTGCACCTTTGTTGTCGGCCTTTCGCTCGCCGGTGCGGCGAACGCCCAGAGCAGCACGAGCACCGACACGATGAAGAAGGACTCCATGAAGACCGACGCCATGAAACCGGATGCTATGAAGAAGGACTCGATGGCGACGGGCAGCACCAAGACCGACTGCATGCACAAGGCCGGCATGGAAAAGGATGCGATGAAAAAGTCCGAGATGATGAAGGCCTGCGACGCGATGAAATGATTTGACCGCGGCCGCTGAAACTTTCTGCCCGGCGGCCGCGTCTATCTTCTGGAGCCCGATTCCCGCATTCGGAGGAAACACCATGGCCACGATCGATGCCGGCGCTGCGACCGGCCGGACGGTCATCTACCGCCACAGCCTGCTGGTGCGCTTGTCGCACTGGGTGAATGTGCTCTGCATGACTGTGCTGCTGTTCAGCGGCCTGCAGATATTCAATGCCCATCCGGCGCTGTACTGGGGCCAGTACGGTGCGAATAACGATCCTTCCTTCATTTCCACGGAGGCGGTCGAGGATGGTGACAAGGCGAAGGGCCTCACGCATATCGGCTCGCTCACCTTCGACACGACCGGATTTCTCGGCGTTTCCGACGTGGACGGCGAGGCGACCGCACGAGGGTTCCCCGATTGGCTGACGATCCCGAGCTATCAGGATCTCGCAAGCGGCCGGCGCTGGCATTTCTTCTTTGCGTGGCTGTTCGTCATCAACGGCTTCATCTATCTCGCCTATGGATTGGTGAGCCGTCATTTCCGCCGCGATCTCCTGCCGGCCCGGGACGAACTGACGCCCGCCCATATCGGCCACGAAATCGTCAATCACGCCCGGCTGCGGTTTGCGAAAGGGCCGGAGGCGCGGCATTACAACACGCTGCAGAAGCTCAGCTATGTCGCGGTGATCATCCTGCTCCTGCCGCTGATGATCCTCACGGGGCTCACCATGTCGCCCGGCTTTAATGCCGTGGCACCCTGGCTGCTCGATGTCTTCGGCGGCCGGCAGTCGGCCCGCACGATCCATTTTCTCACCGCGTTTTCGCTGGTCGCCTTCGTGGTGGTCCACGTCGCGATGGTGATCCTGTCGGGCGTCTTCAACAATCTGCGTTCGATGATCACCGGCTATTACGCGATCGACCAAGGGGACATTAAGGGAGGCAAGCAATGACCAGCATCCTCACCCGCCGCCGCTTTCTGATCGGCGCGACCATGACGGCTTCGGCGCTCGGTTTGAACGGCTGCGACGCGCTTGTCGAAAGCGACCGGACGAAATCGGTCCTCAAGATCGCCGAGGGGCTTTCGATGAAAACCCAGCGCTTCCTGCTCGGCGACAACGCGCTGGCGCGCGAGTTCACGGAGGCGGACCTGTCCCCGGTATTCCGCGCCAACGGCACCAGCATGCCGGACAATCCGCAATATCTCGACTGGATGAGCCGGCAGTTCTCGACGTGGAAGCTGGAGGTCGGCGGCCTGGTCGAAAAGCCGATGCAGCTGTCGCTTGCCGAATTGAGGGCCCTGCCGGCCCGCACCCAGATTACCCGGCACGACTGCGTCGAAGGCTGGAGCGCCATCGGCAAATGGACCGGCGTGCCGCTCGGCGCTCTGCTCAAGACGGTCGGCCTGAAGCCCGAAGCCCGCTACATCGTCTTCCATTGCGCCGACGAATACGAAAAGTCGCTCGATGGCAGCGGCTGGTACTACGAGAGCATCGACCTGGTGGATGCCTTCCATCCCCAGACCATTCTCGCCCACACGATGAACGGCCGGGACCTCGAAGTCGCGCATGGCGCGCCGCTGCGGCTGCGTGTCGAGCGCCAGCTCGGCTACAAGCACGCAAAATATCTGACCCGCATCGAGGCGGTGGCCGATCTCGGTCGCCTTTATGGCGGCAACGGCGGTTTCTGGGAGGATCGCGGCTACGAATGGTATGCCGGGATCTGAAGAGGCTTTACGTTCCCGCTTGTGCCGGAGCAACTCTCGGGAGCCGGATGGTGAACCGGGTGCCGCGGGCCTTGCCGGCGGGCGGGCTCCCGACAGCGATCGATCCGCCGAGAACTTCGGTGACGATCTGGTGGACGATATGCAGCCCGAGACCCGTACCGCCGCTGTGACGGGCCGTGGAAAAGAAGGGTTCGAATATCTTCTGGATGTCCGTCTCGTTTATCCCGCGACCGTCGTCGGTGAATTCGATGAGGACCTGGTCTGCCAGTCTGCGGACATCGATGCTGATCATGCCGGGTTTGCCGGCATCGAAGGCATGCAGCAGCGAATTGTTGAGGAGGTTCGACAGGACCTGGGCAAACGGTCCCGGATAGGTGGTGATCGCCAGATCAGCGGGCACGTTCAGCGTCAGGCTGATGCCGGCGCTGGCGTCCCATTTGCGCAGGCGCGGATCGGCATCGGGAATGAATGCGGCGAGATCGATATCCCGTCGCTCCAGCGTCGCCCGGTCGACCGCAACCTGTTTGAAACGTTGAACCAGCGCGGTGCACCGGTGGATGGCATCGCGGACCAGATCGAGGCTGGTATCGCTGTCTGCGACATAGAGGTCGAGATCCGAGCGGCGCAGCCCGGCTGAAATCCGTTCCTTGAAAAGCCTGAGATCCTTGGCGGCCTTGCTGAGCACGAGTGCCGCACTTCCCAGCGGCGTGTTCATCTCATGGGCGACGCCGGCAACCATCAGGCCCAGCGACGACAGCCGTTCGGCTCGCGCAAGTTCCCGTTGGGTCACGTTCAGTTTTTCATTGGTCTCGCGCAGCGCCTTGTTCGTGTCCTCCATTTGCCGCGCCCATTCCGCCTCGGCCTCCATGCCGTTGGCCAGGCGGCCGGTTACCGCAAGCGCCACCATGGCGAGGATTGCCGCGACCGCGCCGAGAATGAGTTTCCCCCTCGTTTCCTGGTCGTTGATCGCGGCCGCCGAGTCACGGGCGAGCAGATAGAGGTCGGCACCCGCGGCACGTCTTTCCGCGACTTCGCCTGTTGCCAGCAAGCTCGCAACGGGCTGGAAGCGACGGTAGTTCCAAACGCCGTCCCTGCTGCCGAAAAGCCCTCTGTCCCCCTTGCCGATAGCCCGCAACATCTCCGCCTCAGCCGGGCCGGGCGTTGAGGCCCCAAGCTGCCAGCCCCAGTTCGCATCCGCATTTGGACCTTGGAGCCAGTATCCGGCCTGGTTCATCAGATAGAGCTCGACGCTCCTGTCGAGCCGCTTCAGGCGTTCAAGCAATCGCGTGGCGCGGTAGTTGATGACGATGATGCCCTGCTTGACCCCGTTGCGGAAGACAGGGCTTGCAACGCGCAATGTCGGCAGATGGGGGACCTCGACCACGCCGTTGTCGATATTCAGATCGAGGGTAGAGAAATAGAGGCCGTTCAGCGGCAGCGGAATCGTATCGCGAAAATAGGGTTGGTCCGCCTTGTTCTGCAGCTGCTCGCTGCTCACGACGACCGGTTCCGCGCCGCTGCGGCGGTTGACGCGCAGCCGTTCATTGCCGTCATTATCCAGCCACCGTACCTGATCGTAATCCGGCGAGCTGGCGGCGAAACTCTGGAAGATCTCGGCGCTCAGCGGAGCAGGCCGAGTGGTCGTTTCACCGAAGCGCGATTGCAGGTCGGCGAGAAACAGGGCGTCGCGGCCAAGCCGGTCCAGGGCCCGACCGAGAATGTCGTAACCCTGCGACAGGGTCTCCTCCCTGTTGCGGATCTGGGGTTCCCGCGCGTTCGCGCCGATCTGATGCCAGAGCAATGGAACGCCGATGCCAAGTCCCACCATCCAGGGTATCACGAAGACGGCAAGTCGCCTGCGATGGCGATAAATGGCCCGGAGAGACGGAAACATGCGGAGTGGAGACGCGGGGATCATCGGTCGCTACACCGCCTTGACCGGCGAGTTTTGCAACCGCGCCAGGAATTTCTCGAAGGGCTCCGGGCGAGCGTAGAAATAACCCTGCGCCAGGATGCATTTTCTTGCCCGCAGCCATTCCGCCTGCTGCTTGGTCTCGACACCTTCGGCGAGGACACGCATGTTCATGCGCTCGCCAAGCCGAATGATCATCTCGACGATCAGGTCACTCTGGCTGGACTCTCCGAGACCGGCAATGAACGACGGGTCGATCTTGAGCGTGGCTGCCTCGAACGACCGGAGCTTCGTCAGCGAAGAATAGCCGGTGCCGAAATCGTCGATGGCGATCGCGAAACCTTCGCTTCTGAGAATGGAGAGCATGTTGTTGGCGTGCTGGTGCTCTTCCATCGCGACAGTCTCAGTAATTTCCAGTTCCAGCCGATCCGGGGACAGGCCATAACGGCGCGTGGTGGCGATCAGTTCGTCTATGAATTCCTTTCGCCCAAGCTGTATCGGCGAGACATTGACGGCGATCGTGACGCTTGGGAATCCTGCTTCGCTCATGGACCGTAGCGCGCTGCATGCCTGTTCCAGGATTTGCTGACCCAGGGGCACGATCAGCCCGTTCGCCTCTGCGAGCGGAATGAAATCTGCCGGAAATACGACCGAACCGTCCGGACGCGTCCAGCGCGCTAGGATTTCGGCGCCGACGATCCGATTGTCGGCGAGGTCGATCTGCGGCTGGAATACGACGCTGATTTCCCGGTTGAGCAGCGCCTTGTAAAGCTGCTGCGAAAGAGCGAACCGACGGCGCGTCTCGTCTTCGACATTGGGGTCGTATTCGATGAGTTGCCCGCTCGTCCCCTTCAGTCCCGCCTTCTTCAGGAGCAGAAGCCCGGTCGCGATGACGGTTTGAGCCGACGTGAAGTGATTGAGATCGAGGGAGGCCGCTTCCGCGCCGAAGAACAGGGCTTCGGGCGAATGGGCGCCCGCTTCGAGACGATTTACATAGTCGATCCGCACGAGATATTCCGGTCCGAGCACGGCAAATACGTCTTCGTGCAGACGCGCGATCATGCAGGGCGGCGGAAAGGCCGCTGCCAGACGCTTCACGAAAGCGCGCAGCAGATGATCGCCCTGTTCGACCCCGAGCGAGACGCAGCTTCTCGCATACTGGTTCAGTTCGATGAACAGGACCTTCCGTCTGCGCGGCGGGGGAACCTCGAGCGCCGCTTGAATGCCGCGCTTCAGCGCGTTGCCGTTCGCGATCTCGAGCAGGCCGTCTTCATAGGCGGTGCGGTCGAGTTGGCTGGTCAGCGCCACATTGATCAGGCCGGTGCCGATATTGGTCGCGAAGACCCGCAGCAATTCCCGCTCCGTGTCGTCGATTCGCCTGTTTGTGGCGATGTACGCCGCTGCAGGAGGTGCGACCGCCTGGCCCTGGAAAAACAAAACCTGCGCTTTCGCGGTTTCGATACTCGCCTGCTCGTCGAGCGAGCGCTGGATCAGGTCGCGAATGGATTCGTCTTGGATGGTATCGAGGGTCTGGTTGAGGACCGAAGCGAACCGCCCTGCCGAGCCGATGATCTTCGGTGGCTGTTCGCGGTCACGCCCGCGGACGCAGACGATGCCATCCTCGCTGACGCCGAGAAGTGCGGCCAGTTCGTGGATCATCCGGCGGGAGAAGTCCTCGAATCCTGACGACCTCGCCAGGCTATTGCTCGCCTCCACAATGCTCTGGAGGCCCCGGCGCGCGCGGTTCAGCACGTCGATCTGCTCGAAGGTCCTGAGATTCGCAGTGAGAATGCTGTGAAGCCGCTCATTGGTCAGGTCGGTCTTCAGCCAGTAATCGGCAATATCATAGGTCTCGAGCGACGATTGCATCGGCGCGATGCCCGGTTGCCCCGTGAGAAGCACGATACGCAGCTGCGAGTTGCCGAGCACCTCGCGGATCGTGCGAACCAGCCTGAGCCCCGCATCGTCCGTCTCCATCACGACATCGAGCAGCAGGACCGCGACCGAAGGCGTTTCGAGCAGAAGCTTGGCCGCCTCGTTGGCAGAAGAGGCCATCAGTATCCGCGGCGCGATGCCGCGATAGGTGAAGCCAGAAAGCGAGAGCCTGAGGGAGTTCTGGAACATCTCGTCGTCATCGACGCTCAAGATGGTGAAATCCCTCATCTTAGTTTGGAACTGGTCGGGCGAAGCCCCTGTCTGGGCGGCGGGCTCTGGATGAAATTCGAAGAGATCCTGAGATTTCTTTTCTTGTTCGATATCGCCCACGGACACATCCCCCGATTGTCACGCAAGGGTTGCCCCTGCATTTCCGCGAATCCATTAATTCACTCAAAGCCAAGCATGTCTCGCAAAAAGATGCATCGAGGGCGAGATTCTGGTCCTGGCTGTGGATTGAGGCCGGTTGCGGTGTGGAGACTGGCGCCTTAAAAGGGCGGAACTTCTCAAACCTCGCTTGACCTGCGGCCGTGCGGAAGGCCGGGCGCCGAAAACTTTTCTCCTTTTAGGCCTGCCGCTGCTTGAGGAAGCCTATCGCTTCGGCGAAAAGGTATTGTGGCGTCTCGATGTCTCACGCGAGATGTCGGCATCGCATCATTCACCTGGTAGACGCTTTTCGATCGTGATTTTTCCACGGTCAGGACCGCCTGATTTTCCGGCAAAGGTAAGAGCCCGTGGCAGCCAGCCCATCCGACTTTCTAGAGCAGACGGCAGTCCGGGGCGATAGCCTTGCGGCGCGGGTGCTGAAGGGCGTCGAGGCCGTGCTTGGCACCATTGCAGCGCTCATCCTCGCCTTTCTGCTCATGGTCGTGCTGGTCAGCGTCTGCCTGCGCTATTTCTTCAGTACCGGCTTCATCGGTGCCGAAGACCTCGGGATATGGCTGCATGTGGCGCTGATCTCGATCGGCGCCCCGCTCAGCCTCAACAGTGCGCTGGCCATGCGGCTCGATGTCTTCGTGCGTTTGGCTCCCGCCCGACTGGTGCCGGCGACCCACGTTCTGGCGGACATGTTCACCGTGCTGGCCGCCATGATCCTGCTCTTCGGCGGTTCCGAAATCATGTCCATGCTCGGTGGCATTTCTCCGGCGCTCGGCGTTCCGGAGTGGATCCGCTTCGGTTTCTTAGGGGTAGGCGGCGTGCTGATCCTCGTCGTGCTCCTCCTCCAACGGCTTGCCGAGGGCAGGGCGCTGCCGGTGCTGATATCGCTCGTCCTCGGGGCCGCGCTCTATTTTGGCGTTCCCGAAATCTCTATCGACAGCGAACTGCCGCCGAGCCTGTTCCTGGCACTGGTGGCAGCACTCGGTCTCGTCCTCGCCGCCCCGCTGGCGCATGCGTTCCTTGCGGCAGCCTATGTGGCGATCGTCTTCGGCAGCAGCCTGCCGGAACCGGCGATCGTCTCTTCGACGGTGGCCGGCATGTCGAAATTCCTGCTGCTCGCCATTCCGTTCTTCCTGCTGGCCGGCGGGCTGCTAACCTCTTCCGGCGTCGCCAACCAGCTCGTCCGGTTCGCGGCATCCATGGTCGGCCATCGCCGGGCGGGACTAGCGCAGACGACGCTTCTGACCAGCGTGCTGTTTTCCGGCGCCTCGGGTTCGTCCGTTGCGAATGCCGCCTTCGGCGCCTCCACCTTCCAGCCGGAACTGGTGAAGCACGGTTACCCACCGGCACAGGCAGGCGCGATCATCGCCGCCACCTCGGTGCTCGACAACGTCATCCCGCCGTCGATCGCCTTCCTGATCCTTGCGACGGCCACCAATCTGTCGGTCGGTTCGCTGCTGGTCGGCGGCTTTTTCGCCGGCGGCCTGATGGCGGTTTGCCTCGCCGTGGCCATCCATCTGTCCGTCAGAGAGCAAGTTGCCTTGCCGCGCGCCTCGGGTCGCGAGCGCGGGCAGGCGGCGATCTCCGCCATTCCCGCCTTCGGTCTCGGCATCATCGTCGTGGTCGGCATCCGCATCGGCATCGTCACTACGACCGAGGCTGCGGCTCTCGCGGCCCTCTATACGATCATCCTCGCCGTCTGGGGCAGGGTCGGAGCAGGTTCGCTGCTCGCCTCGTTCCGGCAGGCGGCGACGGAGTCCGCTGCGATCGGCCTGCTGATCGGCACGGCCGGGCCTTTCGCCTTCCTGCTCGCGGTCGACAACGTTTCCGGCCTCGTCTCGGAACTCGTGACGATTTTCGGCGGCAGTGCGCTCGCGGTCCTCATCCTCTCCAACGTCATCCTTCTGGTCGTCGGACTGGTGCTCGATATCGGCGCGGCGATCCTGCTGTTCGGTCCGATCCTGTTGCCGGCAGCCGTCGCCGCAGGCATCGATCCGATCCATTTCGGCGTCATCATCGTCGTCAATCTGATGATCCACGGCCTGACCCCGCCGCTCGGCATGCTGATCTTTGTGGTCAGCGGCGTCACCCGCATTCCCGCGACCGCGCTGTTCAAGGCGGTCGTGCCCTATCTGCTTGCACTTCTGGTTTCCCTGGCGATCCTTTGCGCCTGGGCGATCATCTTCTGATTCTTCCATAATTCCGGGAACCTGAGACATGGACAACATCAACCGCCGAACCCTTCTGAAGACTGCCGCAGCAACCGGCGCGGCGCTCGCCGCTCCGGTTTTCGTGCGCAGCGCGGCCGCTCGCACGACGACGATCACCACCGCCTCGCTGCTTGGCGACGACAAGCCGGAATCGAAGATCTGGGTGAAGCTCGGCGAGCTGGTGGAAGCCAGGCTGCCCGGCCAGTTCAAGTTCAACGTCGTCAAGAACGGTGCGCTCGGTGGCGAGAAGGAAGTGGCAGAAGGCGCCCGCCTCGGTTCCGTGCAGGCAAGCCTTTCCACCGTCTCGTCACTGTCCGGCTGGGTACCGGAGCTGCAGGTCCTCGATCTGCCGTTCCTGTTCCGCGACGCAGCCCATGTCCGCAAGACGGTCGACGGCAATGTCGGTGCAGATCTCAAGCAGAAGCTCGCCGCCCAGAATTTCGTGATCGGCGATTTCATCAACTACGGCGCCCGCCATCTCTTGACCAAGGAGCCGGTCACCCGCCCGGAACAGCTGAAGGGCAAGAAGATCCGCGTCATCCAGAGCCCGCTGCACACCAAGCTGTGGGCCGCCTTCGGTACCGCCCCGGTCGGCATTCCGATCACCGAAACCTACAATGCGCTGGCGACCGGCGTCGCCGACGCCATGGATCTCACCAAATCCGCCTATGCCGGCTTCAAGCTTTATGAAGTCGTCCCCTGCATGACCGAAACCGGCCATATCTGGGCGTCCGGCGTCATCTATTATTCCGCCAGCTTCTGGAACCAGTTGAACGCCGAGCAGAAGGCGGTCTTCCAGGAGGCGTCGAAGGAAGGGGCCGCCTATTTCAACCAGCTCATCGTCGACGACGAGGCGGCATCCGTTGCCGTGTCGCTCAAGAATGGCGGCAAATTGCTGAAGCCGGAAGCCTTTGAGGAATGGCAGAAGGGCGCTCAAGGCGTCTGGCAGGATTTTGCCGCGATCGTCGGAGGCATCGACAGGATCAAGTCGATTCAGTCGGCCTGATGCGTTTTTTTGAAAGTTAAGAAAATTTAATGTGGCACCGCAAAAGCGGTGCCATTCATGTTTTTTCAGCTCGATTTAAGGCAAAAATGCCCGATTCCGGCCATTTTGACAGCGCCGGGTAAAGAGACGCCGCCTTCTTTCGACCCGAAAGCGAACACATTTTTGTGCACTGCAGTAATCGCCCTTGTCTCGGCCGTTAGCATGCCTATGTTTGCGGCAGCCGGTGCCTAATTTTTTAGACTCCTGCGTCTAGGGCGTTCGTCCCCCTTCACCTGACCGGTTTTCGGCAGGCCATTCCAGAAGGAGCATACAATGACAATTTCGATCAATAATTTCGCATCCGCCAATGGAGCGAAGCTTTCTCCGCAGCACATTGCCTCAGCCGTCGCCGAAACGCGACGTTCTGTCGGCTACAGCATCGAAGAGCTTGCCATCACGACCGGCCTCGTCAACGACGAGATCGTTCGCATTGAAAACGGCACCGATGCCGACCCGGCCAAGCTGAAGCGCATTGCCGCGGCACTCAAGGTTCCGGTTACGACCTTCCTGCCTTCTTGATACAAGGTTTTCCGGCCGCTTCGGCGGCCGGACCCTGTTTTGGGTCTTCTTCTTTTTCCTCTTGAAGGCCGTCCTGTCCGTCACACAAAGATGTAGCTTTCCCCGTCGACCAGTTCCTTCAGGAACTCCACCACCGTCCTCAGCCGCATCAGGTCGCGCGTCGTTTCATGATAAGTGGTCCAGTAGGACCTCCGGATGATGGTCTCGGGCAGCACGCGCACCAGTTCCGGATATTGCCGCGCCACATAGTCGTGCAGGATTCCGATGCCGGCCCCGGAACGCACCGCCTCGGTCTGGCCGATGGCGCTTGAAATCTCGAAGCTCGCATCCCAGTCCCGCATCACCTCGCCTGTAAAATTCAGGGACGGCGAAAAGATCAGGTCCTCGACGTAACCGATGCGCGGATGGCTTTTCAGCGCCTCGACCGTCCGCGGGGTTCCGGCCTGATCGAGATAGGACTTCGAGGCATAGAGGCCCAGCGTATAATCGGTCAGTTTCGAAGAGACGAGCCGGCCCTGTTCCGGACGTTCGATGGTGATGGCGATATCCGCCTCCCGCTGGGAGAGCGAGAAGGATCGCGGCACGGGCACCAGCTGCAGCTTGAGTTCCGGATGCCGGCGCGTCAGCCGCCCGAGCCGCGAGGCAAGGAAGGAGACCCCAAAACCGTCGGGCGCACCGATCCTGACCGTGCCGGCGATCGCCGCGTCGATCCGCCCGGTGCTCGCCTGCGCCGCCAGCATCTCCGTTTCCATCCGCTCGGCGGCCCGGAAGAACACCTCGCCCTCGGCGGTCAGCTCGCAGCCATTTGTGCGGCGGATGAGCAGGCGGGTGCGCAAATCCTCCTCCAGTGCCGTCACTCTTCGCCCGAGCGTCGCATGGTTGACACCGAGCCGCCGCGAAGCAGACAGGATCTGGCCGGTGCGGGCGACCGCCAGAAACATACGCACATCGTCCCAGTTCATCAGAGGCTCCAATGTCGAAATTTGCACAACGGATGCGTAAACTACGGCGTTGCCTTGTGCAAATCTGAGAGTATCCTCGGCTATTCAAAAAAGATCGCCACAAAAGGCAGGAGGAGCATACCCATGCGTGAGATCGGGCATTTCATCGGCGGCAAGCATGTCGCCGGCACCAGCGGCCGCGCGGCTGACGTCTTCAATCCGGCAACCGGCGAAGTCCAGGCGAAGGTTTCGCTCGCCAGCGTTTCGGAAATCCGCGCTGCCGTCGAAAACGCCAAGCAGGCCCAGCCGAAATGGGCTGCCACCAATCCGCAGCGCCGCGCCCGCGTGTTCATGAAATTCGTCGACCTGCTCAACCAGAACATGGACGAGCTCGCCGAAATGCTGTCCCGCGAACACGGCAAGACGATCGAGGATTCCAAGGGCGACGTCATCCGCGGCCTGGAAGTCTGCGAATTCGTGATCGGCATCCCGCACCTGTCGAAGGGCGAGTTTACCGAAGGCGCCGGTCCCCAGATCGACATGTATTCGATGCGCCAGCCGGTCGGCATCGGCGCCGGCATCACCCCGTTCAATTTCCCGGGCATGATCCCGATGTGGATGTTCGCGCCGGCGATCGCCTGCGGCAATGCCTTTATCCTCAAGCCGTCGGAGCGTGACCCGTCACTTCCGATCCGCCTTGCCGAACTGATGATCGAAGCGGGCCTGCCTGCCGGCATCCTGAACGTCGTCAACGGCGACAAGGCGGCCGTCGACGCGATCCTCACCGATCCGGATATCGGCGCCATCTCCTTCGTCGGCTCGACCCCGATCGCCCGCTACGTCTATGGTACGGCTGCCATGAACGGCAAGCGTGCGCAGTGCTTCGGCGGTGCCAAGAACCACATGATCATCATGCCGGATGCCGATCTCGACCAGGCCGTCAACGCGCTGATGGGCGCGGGCTACGGCTCGGCCGGCGAGCGCTGCATGGCTGTTTCGGTTGCTGTCCCGGTCGGCGAGGAAACCGCCAACCGTCTCGTCGAAAAGCTGATCCCGAAGATCGAGTCCCTGCGTATCGGTCCCTATACGGACGACAAGGCCGACATGGGCCCGGTCGTCACCAAGGAAGCTCATGCCCGCATCAACGGCCTGATCGACCGCGGCGTCGAGGAAGGCGCCAAGCTTCTGGTCGATGGCCGGGGCTTCAAGCTGCAGGGTTACGAGAACGGCTATTTCGTCGGTGGCACGCTGTTCGACAACGTCACGCCCGAGATGGACATCTACAAGCAGGAAATCTTCGGTCCGGTCCTTTCGGTCGTCCGCGCCCACAACTATGAGGAAGCGCTCGATCTGCCGATGAAGCACGAATACGGCAACGGCGTTGCGATCTACACCCGCGATGGCGATGCCGCCCGCGATTTTGCCAGCCGCATCAATATCGGCATGATCGGCATCAACGTGCCGATCCCGGTTCCGCTTGCCTACCATTCCTTCGGCGGCTGGAAGGCCTCCAGCTTCGGCGATCTGAACCAGCATGGCACGGATTCGATCAAGTTCTGGACCAAGACCAAGACGATCACCGCCCGCTGGCCGTCCGGCATCAAGGACGGTGCGGAATTCGTCATGCCGACGATGAAGTAGAACGACAATCAGGACAGAGCATCAGGCGGGCCTCTTCGGAGGCCCGTTTTTATTTTGGCGGTTGAAAGCTTCGTCGCGATGTAGAGCAGTGATTGAAATGGCATGTCGCGGCCTTACAATGAGGCGAAGAATCGGGCAGGCGGCCGTCTCGACGGTATTCGGCAAGGGGACACGACATCATGGCAATGGCAGAGACGGCGCCTCGGGCGGCGGAAGGACAGTCTTTTGAACGCGCATCCTTCACCGGCAGCGCCAGCGAATATTTCGGCATCTGGATCGTCAACGTTCTGCTGACGATCATCACCCTCAGCATCTATTCGGCCTGGGCGAAGGTGCGGCGCATGCGATATTTCTACGGCAACACGGTCGTTCTCGACCGTGCCTTCGAATATCACGCGACCGGCAAGCAGATCTTTATCGGCCGGCTGATCGTCACCGCGTTCGTGATCGTGCTCAACATCGGCACGGCGATCTTTCCGCCAGTCGGCATCGTGACCCCGATCCTGATCCTGATCGCTCTGCCGTGGCTCATCAAGCGCAGCCTGCGCTTCAACGCCCGGGTGACGAGCTATCGCAACGTGCGTTTCGATTTCGTCGGCACGGCAGGCGGCGCCTTCGTTGCGATCATGCTCGGCAGCTTGGTAGCCTTCATTTCCTTCGGCATCCTGGCGCCGCTTGCGAGCCGCTGGACCTGGCGATACCTCTTCAACAATCTGCGTTACGGCGACCGGCCGTTTTCCAGCGACCCCCAGCTTGGCCGGCTTTATGGCGTCTGGATCCTGCCGGCATTGATCGTGTTCCTGGGCAGCATCATCTTCGGGTTCATTGCCTTCATCGCGATCATGGGTGCCGCGACCGTCATGCGCGAGAGCGCCGAATTGACGAACACGCAGATGACCGTGCTGAGCATCGTCGGTCTCTACGCCGGTCTCTTCATCTATTTCATCCTCTACGGTATTGCTGGTCTCTTCTACCGGGCGGGTGCGCGCAACGTCGCCTGGTCGGCGGCGGAGCTCGACGGCCGCCATCAGCTGGTCAGCGATATCTCCCGGCCGCGTTATGCCTGGATCGCAATCAGCAATGTGATCGTCACCGTGCTGACGCTCGGGCTGATGCGCCCCTGGGCGGCGGTCCGGATGGCGCGGTATGTCAACGAACACACCGGTATCCGCATCAACGGCGACCCGGGCGAAATCCTCGCCTCGATCGAGGCGAGCGGTGCTGCGATCAGCGCCGAATACATGGATATGGAAGGGTTCGACTTTGGTTTCTGACGGAGCGGTCATCGCGAAAGGCGAATGGCATCCAGCCAATTCCAGCCGCGCAATCGAGGCCGTCCTGCGCGAGGACGGCACTCTCCTCGTCGCAGCGGAAGAGGGGCGGGTTCTCGCATCGGCTGTGCCGGAGCGGGCCGAGATCAGCGCGCGGGTCGGCTCGATCCCGCGGCGGGTGAGTTTCCCGGACGGTTCCGTGTTCGAGACGCGCGACAACGACGGGATCGACACCTATCTCCACGGCAAGCGCGGCGCCGGCGGCGGCTTGATCCACCGGCTGGAGCAGTTCCATCCGCGACTGATCGTCATGACGATTGCCGTCATGCTGCTTGCCGTCTCGATCTATCGGTTTGCAGTCCCCGTGCTGGTCGAGGTCGCCGTCCTGGTAACGCCGCCCTTCGTGCCGGAACTGATCGGCTCCGGCACGCTGGCATCCCTCGATCGGACCATCCTGAAACCGTCCGAATTGCCGGAAGGCGAACGGCAGGCGATTTCCGACGGCTTCGCAAAACTCGCCGTCCATTCGAAGGGGGGGCAAAAGGCCTATCATCTCTACTTCCGGGATGGCGGCGTGATCGGCCCGAACGCCTTCGCGCTGCCGGACGGCAGCCTGATCCTCACTGACGATCTGGTGAAGCTCGCCGGCGGCGACCGAGAAATGGTTCTTGGCGTGCTCGGCCACGAGATCGCCCACGTCGAAGGCGAGCACAGCCTGCGGCAGCTCTACCGCGCCGCAGGCGTCGCCGCGCTGGTCATGCTGATTGCCGGCGATGTCGGCTCGGGCGTCGAGGACATCCTCACACAGGGCGGCGCACTGGTGGCGCTGTCCTATTCCCGGGCCGCGGAAGCGGAGGCGGACCGCCGGTCTGTCGAGCTGATGCGTGCAGCCGGCTACGACCCGGCAGCACTGGCCCGCTTCTTCGCGGTCCTCGAAGACAAGCTTGGAGAACATGAAGACGCAAACATTCTCTCGAGCCATCCGGGCACCCCGCAGCGCCAGCAGGACATCCGCAATTATGCCGCTGAACTGGAAGGTAGGCTTCAGGCAAGGTAGCCGTGATCGATAGCCTCCATTGACGTTTCCGCAGACTATCCTAATTTAGTCCGCGGAGTAGGAGTGGGGATGTATGTCCATGGTGTACGAGTGGGATGCGAAGCGTGCCCGCCGCGCGTATCTGGCGAAGATCGGCCTTAGCCTGCTGGCTGCAATGGTGGTGGTAGCTGTCCCGGCCTGGGTGGCGATCGCGATGACCAGTTGATGCGAGCCGAAACTTTTCCGGCGCCGCCGCGGATCCGGAATAGCGAACTGAGGCTGCGGGAAATCGACCCATAATAAAGCGAGGTCTTCCCGGGAGAGCCCGCCCGGAGGTCTGCCTATCCCCCTGATCCAGCGTGAATTCGGCTTTCCGGTCTTCGATTGTGGACGAACAATTCGTCGCTTGAATTCCGCGCCGATGAAGGCAAGCTGGCGCAGCGCGAAAACTTGATGACAATTTTCTTATTTTGGAATTGTTCAAAACTAGCGGAGCCATTATATAGGGCGGGTACGAGTCTCGGGAGACCAGCATGCGCTTGACCAAACAGACGAATTACGCAGTACGGATGCTGATGTATTGTGCCGCCAACGAAGGCCACCTCAGCCGGATCCCCGAGATCGCAAGAGCATACGGTGTTTCCGAACTCTTCCTCTTCAAGATCCTCCAGCCGCTCACGAAGGCCGGCCTGGTGGAAACCGTGCGCGGTCGCAACGGTGGCGTAAGGCTTGGCCGCGCTGCCGATCGCATCACCCTTTTCGATGTCATCAAGGTGACTGAAGACAGCTTTGCCATGGCGGAGTGCTTCGAAGAGGGAGTCGCGGAATGCCCGCTTGTTGACAGCTGCGGCCTGAATGCTGCGCTTCGCAAGGCGCTCAACGCTTTCTTCGACGTGCTCGCCGAATACACGATCGACGACCTCGTCAAGGCGCGTCCGCAGATCAATTTTCTGCTGGGCATCGATATGCTGCATCTGCCAAAGGCCATCCCGAAGGTCATCGCGCCGGCCGCTTGATCCTGCCCGTTCCTGCTTCTTGAAGGCGCCGCCGTTGAGGCCGGCGCCTTTTTGCTGTCCCCGTATGCGGCAGAAGAGGTTGACCTCCCGCCCATTTGCAATAGAAGGGGACTAGGCGTTTTTCTGGCTTTTGTCAGTTTTCTTTCCTGTGGCGCCTTCAGGATTAAGCCATGCCCCTTTCGGAATTGCGCACCTTCGCGCTGACTGCGCTGATCGGTACTGCCGGTGCGCTGATCGCAATTCTCATTGCCTTTCCGGCTCCTTACCTCATTGGTCCGGCAATCGCGATCACCATTGCGGGGCTTGCCGGGCTGAACCTGGCGGTGCCGGCGAAGGTCCGCAACGTCTGTTTCATCGTCGTCGGTGTGTCGATGGGGGCGACTGTGACGCCGGAGGTGATCGTCGCGGCGCGCACCTGGCCTCTGAGTTTCGTCATGGTGCTCGTAGCGGTCGTGATCCTGCTTTATGCAAGCTCGTGGGTGCTGCAGCGGTTCTTCCACTATGACCGGATCACCGCGCTTCTCGCCTCTTCCCCCGGCCATCTGAGTTACGTGCTCAGCCTCGCCGCCGAAACCCGTTGCGACCTGCGCGCCGTCAGTGTCGGCCAGAGCGTGCGCGTGCTGGCACTGACGGTTACGGTTCCGTTGATCGTGGAGATCTTCGATCTCGTCGGCACCGATCCGGTTCTGGTGCCTCTGGCGATGAGCACACCCGTTCTCCTGGTCATGCTTGCGGTCTCAGCGCTGTTCGGCCTGCTGTTCATGCGCTGGAATTTTCCGGCAGCCCTGCTGCTGGGCGGCGTCGTGGTGTCGATCGCCACGCACGTGACGGGGTTCGTCAGCGGCGGCGTTCCGGACTGGCTGCTGGTTCCGACTTACGTCATCCTCGGTTCGGTCATCGGCACGCGCTTCTGCGGCGTGTCGATTACCGATTTGCGCACCGCTTTCGTGGCCGGCGGCGTGGTGACCGTGGTCGTCATCGTGCTTGCGGCGGCGATTGCCGGCGGCGTTTCATATTTGACCGGCGTGCCGCTCGATGCGGCGCTGATCGCCTTTGCGCCGGGTGGGCTCGAAACAATGTCGGCGATGGCTGTCATGCTGCATGCCGATCCGACCTATGTCGGCGCCCATCACGTGTTGCGGCTGATGTTCCTGTCGGTGCTGATGCCAATCGTGCTCGGCAAGGACGCCCGGCAGCGTTGAGCGTCAGTTGACGAGGCGCACCGAGGTAATCTCGGAGCCGCTTCCACCGGCTGCGCCCGTATAGGGTTCGATCTTCCAGTTGGACGAGTTCATGATCATGGTGTTGACCACCAGCGTGATGAGGTTCGTCTGGTTCGTCGTCGAATTGTAGGTGACGTCGCGGTTCGGAAGATGGATCACTCCCTTGAGCGTTTCGCCATTGGAACCGTTGAAGATGTATTGCTGCTTGCGGGCATTGTTGGCGGTATCGCTGGTCTTTTCGAACATCAGGATGCCCTTGTAGGTGCCGCTGGTCGGTGCCGACGCCGTGAAGCTCAAGTTGCCATTGGCGCGGATTTCGCTGTCGGTGTCGGGAAAATAGAAGGTCACGCCCTCTGCGACGACCGTCGAACCGGAATTGATGATCATCCGGCCCTTGATGATATGGAGCCCGGGCTTGAACGTGATCTTCGGCGATCCGTTGAAGGTGGTGCCGCAATGGACGCCTGGAGCCATTTCCTGCACCGCTCCGTCCTTGGTGCCACTGGTCGTGCAGGTGGAGGAGACGGTAGGCTCGGCAATGCTGCCGGCATAGGGATCTCCGGAAACCTTGCAGCCCGGCTTCAGGTTGCTGAGCGTCCCGCCGTTCTTGATGTACTGGGTGCCGGCAACGCAGAAGCTGACCGTATCGATCGTCGCCCCGCCGTTCATGATGAAGGCCGGGTTCTGGGTCGAACTGACCTCCACGCCGCATTTCTCCGACTGCACGTTGGCGCCTGAATTGATCAGAACCGCCTGTGACACGTTGCCGAGCACGTAGATGCATGCGCCTGAAGGCTTCGCATTCTTGTTCGCGATGGCGGTGGATCGGACCTTGACGTCGATGGTGTGGATACCGAGCAGGCCGAGGAAATTGGTGGGGACACCTTGGGCATAGGTACCCGTCAGGCTGCCGTCGCTATTCGCGGCAACGACAAGCGCGGTGTCGAGGTCGGTCTCTTCCGGAACCGTATCGGTCAGAAAGCGCAGCGCTTCCCGGCGCTGACTGGCGATATCAGGTTTTGCAACGGCGCTGAGCACAGCCGCATCGAGCGCACCCTGCAGCCGGCTGCGTTCGAACGAGGCCTGGGTGAAATCAACCGCCCCGCCGGCGGTCGTCAGGAGAACCGGCAGCGCGAGAGCAGTCGCTATCGCAAAATTGCCGCCCGTATCGCGCAGGATGTGATAAACGCGAGGCGCAATAATATTGATGAGTCGCCGCATGATCGTGGATCTCGAGTTGGATTTGGAGGGCGGAATTCGGTTGAAGGTGGGTCCTTTTATCGTAGTCTCTCTAAGGTTCCCGTAAGAGAATTGGAAAACCCGAGGTTAACTGCGATCTCCACAATTCGGCCTTGCCGCCTCCTGAACGCGTTATCAAATGGAAGTCAGTTATGCCCGCAATCGAACTCACGTCCCCTCTTGCCGTCGTCGTCATGGGTGTCAGCGGGTCGGGGAAGACATCGGTGGGCGAGCACCTCGCCGCGCGTCTCGGCTGCGCTTTCGTGGAGGGTGACCGTCTGCATCCGGAGGCGAACGTCGCCAAGATGGCGAAGGGGATTCCGCTGACCGACGACGACCGCTGGCCATGGCTCGATCTGATCGGCAACCAACTGGCCGAGGCGAGGGGACGGGGCGAAAGCGTGGTGGTGTCGTGCTCGTCCTTGAAACAAACCTATCGGGACCGGTTGCGGCGGGAGAGCGGCGGCACGCTCTATTTTGTCTTCCTCACCGGCGACCCCAAGGTGCTTGAGCAACGGATGGGCGCGCGTACCGGCCATTTCATGCCGGCGTCACTGCTTCAGAGCCAGCTTGCAACCCTGGAAAGCCCGGAGCATGAGGCCGGAGTGGTAACTGTCGACATCGACGCAAGTGTCGATACCATTGTCGATAAGGCTTTCGATGGTATTACCGCGCTCACTGGAGCATAGATAATAGGATTTAAGCTACCGTTTTCTTCGATGTTCTGTCTTGTGCATCGGCGTGGAAAGTATTCTAAAAATTACCGGCCTTCGTGATCCGATGCTCTTCGGGCGTCGTATAAACAAACAGTTTGTGTTCAAGCAATTCTGCCCTCGGCTACCGGAAAACCTCACCGGCAACGAAGGCAGCGGTTGGCAGGTGTTTGAGGAGACGGTTTGCGGATGCCAGATTCGACGCAAGGACCAGGGCGGGGTTCCCTTCGCCGGGTGCCGAAACAGGAGCGGAGCCGCGAGCGCATCGATGAAATCCTGAAAGTATCCATGGAACTGATCGGCCAGAAGGGCATCGACGCAGTGACCATGAAGGAGATAGCCGCCCTCTCCGGCGGGCCTATCGCATCGGTCTATCAGTATTTCCCCAACAAGTCCGCCATCATCGCCACGCTCTACGAGAGTTACGCCGAAGAGGTCCGTACCCTGGTGACGGAGCAGATCGGAAGGATCACCACGGCAGAAGAAGCTCTGCAGGCACCGGCCGAGCTTTTCGATTTGTACTACTACAATATGCGGGAAAGGCCCGCGACCCAGGATCTCCTGAACGCCATCCAGGCGGACAAGGCGCTTGCGGACCTCGATATCGCCGAGACCCGCTTCCAGGCCGACGTCTTTTACAAGGCGACCGAACCTTTCGTTGAACAGCCGCTGCGAGAAAGTTATGCGCAGACGCTTCTGGTGATGTTTCACATGGCCGGCGCCACCCTGCGGCTGGCTCTCATGATTCCGGAAGACGAAGCCGCCGGAACCGTGGCGCAGTTCAAGTCCATCGTTCGGGCGCAAGCGACCTACTACCTTACAGGCAGCTTCCCGGTTTCTCTCTGATCCCTTGATCAGATACCCAATCGGTCGCGCAACCCATACCACCAGGCGCCGAGCACGGTGAGCGGTACCCGGAATGTGCGGCCGCCCGGGAAGGGCAGGTTGGGGAGCGACGACCAGATGTCGAAACGTTCCGCGTGGCCGGCGACCGCCTCGCCGAGGATCTTGCCGAGCAGATGGGTGGTGGTCACCCCGTGGCCGCTGTCGCCGTGCGAGAAATAGACCTTGTCCGACAGTTTCCCCATATGCGGGATCCGCGTCAGGGTAAGCGCGAAATTGCCGCTCCAGGCATAGTCGATCTTCACGTCCTTCAATTGCGGAAACGTCTTCAGCATATTGGGGCGAATGACGCCCGTGAGGTCGCTCGGGTCGTGTCCGCCGTAACCGATGCCGCCGCCGTAGAGCAGCCGGTTATCCGCGGTGCGCCTGTAGTAGTCGAGGATGTAATTGGCGTCCTCGACGCAGTAATTGGCCGGCAGCAGGCTTTCGATCAGTGCCGCGTCGAGCGGTTCCGTCGCCATCACCTGGCTGGAAACCGGCATCATCCGGCCGCTGATCTCCGGAAACTGCGGGGAGAGATAAGCATTGCCGCAGACGAGCACATACGAGGCCTTCACCGAACCCCTTTCGGTCCGCACCACCGGTTTCTCGCCCATGTCGAGGCCGGTCACGCGCGAGGCTTCGAAGATGCGTCCGCCAAGGCTTTCGAACGCCGAGGCTTCTCCGAGCACGAGGTTGAGGGGGTGGATATGGCCGCCGAGCTTGTCGATCATGCCGCCGGCATATCGATCGGTCTTCACGTATTTGCCGACATCCGCTTTCGAGACCATCTCCAGCCCGCCATGGCCGTATCGTTCCCAATCGGTTTTGTGGTGCTCCATCTCGCGGATCTGCTTGTCCGTGAAGGCTGCGAAGAAGCCGCCATGCACCAGATCGCAGTCGATCCCGTATTTCGCGACCCGGCTGCGGATGATCTCGCCGCCTTCGAGCGACATGGCGCCGAGCTTCACCGCCTTGTCGCGGCCATAACGGCCGGCGATGGTTTCGAGATCACGGCTGTAGCCGTTGACGATCTGACCGCCATTGCGGCCTGATGCGCCGAAGCCGATGCGTTCCGCTTCCAGCACCACGACGGAATATCCGCGCTCGGCAAGTTCGAGCGCCGCGGATATTCCGGTGAAGCCGGCACCGATAACGCAGACATCGGCCTCTATCGCCCCGTCGAGGGCAGGGCGGACACGCTTGTCCTTCGCCGAAGCCGCGTACCACGAATTCGTGTGGCCGGGATTGTCGCTTGTCTTGCCCCGATCTTCGCTGGTCATAAAAGCCATCTCACACCGTCAGGATATAGGCGTCGCATTGGACGTCAGTCACGCGTCGGGGCAAACTCCGACCGGCCCTGCTGCCCGCAGGCCAACCCGCGCTTTTAGATAAAGCTAGGCGTTGAAGCGCTCCGGACGATAAGCCGAGATGTCGATCAATGTCTTCTGCCCCGTGATCGCCTCTGCAATCACCTGGCCGGTCACCGGGCCCAGCGTCAGGCCGTGATGCGCGTGACCGAACGCGAACCACAGGCCGTCGTGGCGCGGCGCCTTGCCTATCACCGGCATCATGTCCGGCGTGCAGGGGCGGGCACCCATCCAGGGCTCCATGTCGAGCCGCTCGGCGAGCGGGAAGATGCTCCGCGCCACCGCTTCGGCGCGTTCCAGCTGAACAGGCGTCTTCGGCGCATCGCGGCGGGCGAATTCGGCGCCTGTCGTCAATCGGATGCCCTGGTTCATAGGGGCCAGGAAATAACCGCGTTCCGCATCCATGGTCCAGCCGTTGAGTTTGGCATTGCCCTTGGCCGAATAGTGCATGTGGTAGCCGCGCTTGACGCCGACCAGGAAATTGTAGCCGAGCGGTTTCGTAACCGTATCGGACCAGGGGCCGAGCGCCACCACCACATCCTTGGCTTCCACCGTGCCGTCGCCGGCGACGATCCTCCAGCCGGTCTTGGTCTGCGACAGGCTCTTGGCATCACCCTTCAGCACGCGGCCGCCGAGCTTTTCGAACAGCGCCACATAGGCGCGGGTCAGCGCCAGCGGGTCCTTGACAGACCACGGGTCTTCCCACCGCAGACCGCCGACGAAATCGTTGGAAAGATTGGGCTCCTGCTCGGCGATATCGGCCGGCGAAAGTTCCTTGAAGGCGACGCCATACTCCTTGCGAAGCCGCTCGGCCTCGCCGATCTCGCCGTCATGCTTGCCGCGGGTGCGGAACACCTCCGTCCAGCCGTTCTTGGCGATCAGATCCTGGGCTCCGGCTTCCTCGATCAGCTCGTTATGGGTCGCGATCGAGTGCTCGATCAGCGGCGCGTAGGCGCGGGCGATCAGCTGATGGCGGGTCAGGTTGGAATGCCACCAGTATTTCGCCAGGAACGAGGTGACCGAGGGGATGGCTTTCCAGTGAAAATGCGCATCGATGCGGTTGTTCATGGCGTAGCGCAGGATCAGGCCGAACTGCTGGGGAAAGCCATAGGGCACGACGCCCTCGCGCTGGATCAGGCCGGCATTGCCATAGGAGGTCTCCATGCCGGGTTCTTTCCGGTCGACGAGCACCACCGATTTGCCGCGCCGGGCGAGCTGCAATGCCGTCGAAACGCCGACAATGCCGGCTCCCAGCACGATCGCATCTGCTGTCATGATCTGAATTCCATTTCCCAAGTCTTTTATCGTTCGAGGATTTCAACATGCCGCCCGGAATGCTGCGGCGCAAACGAAAAATCACTGTTGCTTATATGGATTCCCTATTTCTTCGTCTGCCGCATCCAATCGAAAGCCTATGCGGCCGTCGCTACCTTTCGGATCGTGCATCGGTTTCGATGCGGGCTCCGCGCGGACAATGTCGCGGGCCGATCCCAACAAGGAGTGACTGAAATGTTTGGTCGTCTGGGGAGCGTTTACTTCCTGCATCTTGCTGAAGCCAAAGCCCGGCAGCGCCGGCTGGCGCAGCCAAATCGCCCGGTCGATGCGAACCTCGGCGTTTTCCTGAGGCTCTTCGGCGTCATCGGCCTGGGCCTTTGCGCCGCGGGTCTTGTCTCCGTGATGGTGGCTTGAGGAGGTTTGTCATGGGTAAGGCAATGTCGAAAGTCGAACCTCCCTCGCGTGGCGTGCGTTTCATGGTGGGCCGCGATGTCGGCGGTCGTTGGGTCGTCTCCGACCGCGATGGCCTCGTCGGCGGATTGTTCACCGATCGGGCGTCGGCGGTGCATTTCGCCATGTTCGAAAGTGATCGCACGCCGGGTGCCGTCTGCTGCCTCCCGGAGGGCGTCACCTTGAGCCTGGGGCCGGTTTTCGAGATCCCGGTGAAGGCTCCCGAGGCGATCGATCCCCGCATGAAGATCGTCGGACGGGCGTGAGGAGAATGCCGATGTCCAAGGCCCTCTACCACATGCGCGGAGCTGTCTATCCGCGCTCCCGTAATTTCGGGAACCCGGACCATCTGCGTGCATCGAGCATCATTCTCGGCATGCTCGCGGTGATGCTGATGGTGCTCGTTTTCGCCTATGTCATAACCTTTGCGGCCGCTTCCTGAGGGCAGCCGCCGCCGGAAAGAACGAAATTCCTATAGGATTTTTATTTCTTTCCTCTGCGCTCCGTCTCGAACCTCTATGCGGTCGCGCCGCATATTAGCGTCCGGGAGATCGCAAAAGATCGTCTCCAAGCCGAAAGCCTCAAGGTGCCGTCTTCAAGGGATGGCACCCTTGTCCTGTCCGGCCTCGCCTTAACAACAGGAGTCCAGATCAATGTTGGACGTCATTCTACTCGGCACCGCAGTCGTCTTCTTCGGTCTCTGCTTTGCCTATACCCGCGCCTGCGACAGGCTTTGAAGGGAGAAACACGATGATCCTCGATTATGTCCTGAGCGGTGCTGTGACGGTGTTCCTCACCGTTTACCTCACCTACGCTCTCATTCGCCCCGAACGCTTCTGAAAAAGAACGCTTTTGAAAAGAACTGGCGCTTCCAGCCAAGCAGCCGGGTATTGAAAGTTAACTCCAAATGACCCTCAACGGATGGCTTCAGATCCTGCTTTACTGCGGGATCATCATCGCGCTCGTCAAACCGCTCGGCGGTTACATGACGCGTATCTTTTCGGGCGAGCGCACGTTTCTGTCACCCGTCCTCATTCCGATCGAACGGGGACTGTATGCCATGGCCGGCACCAGCGAACGCGAAGAACAGCATTGGGCCTCCTATGCCGTCTCGCTGCTGATGTTCAACCTCTTCGGCGTTGTCGTGCTCTACGCGATAATGCGCCTGCAGGCCGGCATGCCTTATAATCCGGCGGGCATGGGTGCCGTTCCGCCCGAGCTTTCCTTCAACACCGCCGTCAGTTTCGTCAGCAATACCAACTGGCAGAACTATGGCGGCGAAAGCACCATGTCGTATCTTACCCAGATGATGGGTCTCAACGTGCAGAACTTCCTGTCCGCCGCGACAGGCATGGCGATCGCCGTCGGCCTCATCCGCGCCTTTTCGCGCGCTTCCGGTCCAGGGGCTAGGAAAACGATCGGCAATTTCTGGGTCGATATGACCCGCGCCATACTCTACATCCTGCTGCCGATCTGCATCGTGCTGACGCTGGTCTACGTCTATCTCGGCGTACCGCAGACGCTCGGGCCTTATGTCGAGGCGACGACGCTGGAAGGCGCCAAGCAGACCATCGCGCTCGGCCCGGTCGCTTCGCAGCTTGCCATCAAGATGCTCGGCACCAATGGCGGCGGTTTCTTCAACGCCAACTCGGCCCATCCGTTCGAAAACCCGGATGCGATATCCAACCTCATCCAGATGCTGTCGATCTTCGCGATCGGGGCTGCCTTCACCAACGTCTTCGGCCGCATGGTCGGCAACCAGCGCCAGGGCTGGGCGATCCTCGCCTCGATGGGCATCCTGTTCATCGCCGGCGTCGGCATCACCTATTGGGCGGAAGCGGCCGGAAATCCGCTGATGCATGCCTTCGGTCTTGAAGGTGGCAACATGGAAGGCAAGGAAGCCCGCTTCGGCATCACCTTGTCGTCGCTGTTTGCGGTCATCACCACGGCGGCCTCCTGCGGCGCGGTCAATGCCATGCATGGCTCGTTCACCGCGCTCGGCGGCCTGATCCCGCTCATCAACATGCAGCTCGGCGAAGTCATCGTCGGCGGCGTCGGCGCGGGCTTCTACGGCATCATCCTCTTCATCATCGTCGCCGTCTTCGTGGCAGGCCTCATGGTCGGCCGCACGCCGGAATATCTCGGCAAGAAGATCGAGGCGAAGGAGATGAAGATGGCCGTGCTCGCCATCCTCTGCCTGCCGCTTGCCATGCTGGTGTTCACGGCGATCGCCACGGTGCTGCCGTCCGCCGTCGCCTCGATCGGCACCGCCGGCCCGCACGGCTTCTCCGAAATCCTCTACGCCTATACGTCGGCTGCGGCCAACAACGGCTCGGCTTTCGGCGGACTGACGGGCAACACGCCCTGGTACAACGTGACGCTCGGCATCGGGATGCTGATGGGCCGCTTCCTGGTCATCATTCCGGCGCTCGCCATCGCAGGCTCGCTGGTCGCCAAGAAGACGGTTCCGGCCTCGGCAGGCACCTTCCCGACCGACGGCCCGCTCTTCGTCGGCCTGCTGGTCGGCACGATCCTGATCGTCGGCGGCCTCACCTTCATGCCCGCCCTGGCGCTCGGCCCCGTCGTCGAACACCTGGTCATGATCGCCGGCCAGACGTTTTGAGGCGGCGCCATGTCGCTCATCCGGCCACGGTGGTGCGAGGAGCCCCTCCCCCTTGTGGGGAGGGGTTGGGGAGGGGCTTTCGCTCCACATCAAACCCCTCCCGCCTGCCGGCCACCCTCCCCACAAGGGGGAGGGTTAGGGATGCCGCGCCGCCTCGGCACCATCGAATTGTTTCGCAAACATCCTTTCAAAGCTGGAGTCTCTTATGAGCCAGGCAAAATCCGCGAGCATCATGGATACTCGCATCCTCATTCCGGCCGCAGGCGATGCTTTCAAGAAGCTCAACCCGCGGACCCTTGCCCGGAACCCGGTCATGTTCGTCGTGGCCACGGTCTCGGTCCTGACGACCGTCCTCTTCCTCCGCGACCTCGCGGCCGGCAACGGCAATCTCGGTTTTTCCTTCCAGATCAATCTCTGGCTCTGGTTCACCGTGCTGTTTGCCAACTTCGCCGAAGCGGTTGCCGAAGGCCGCGGCAAGGCGCAGGCGGATTCGCTGCGCAAGGCCCGCACCGAAACCCAGGCCAAGCTGCTCTCGGGCAGTGATCGCACCCAGTACAAGATGGTCGCCGGTACGAGCCTCAAGGTCGGTGACGTCGTGCTCGTCGAACCGGGCGACATCATTCCGTCAGATGGCGAAGTCATCGAGGGTGTCGCCTCTGTGAACGAAGCGGCGATCACCGGCGAATCCGCGCCCGTCATCCGCGAATCCGGTGGCGACCGCTCGGCTGTGACCGGCGGCACGCAAGTTCTTTCCGACTGGATCCGCGTCCGTATCACGGCCGCTGCCGGCTCGACCTTCCTCGACCGGATGATCTCGCTCGTCGAGGGCGCCGAGCGCCAGAAGACGCCGAACGAGATTGCCCTCAACATCCTTCTTGCCGGCATGACGCTGATCTTCGTGCTCGCCACGGCGACGATCCCGAGCTTTGCGATCTATGCCGGCGGCTCGATCTCGATCATCGTTCTCGTCGCGCTGTTCGTGACGCTGATCCCGACGACGATCGGCGCGCTGCTGTCGGCGATCGGCATTGCGGGCATGGACCGCCTCGTCCGCTTCAATGTGCTCGCGATGTCAGGTCGCGCCGTGGAGGCCGCCGGCGACGTCGATACGCTGTTGCTCGACAAGACCGGGACGATCACGCTCGGCAACCGCCAGGCCACTTCGTTCCGCCCCGTCCGCGGCGTCTCCGAACAGGATCTTGCCGATGCGGCCCAGCTCGCTTCGCTTGCCGACGAAACGCCGGAAGGCCGTTCCATCGTTGTGCTTGCCAAGGAAAAGTACGCGATCCGCGGCCGTGATATGGCGAGCCTCAAGGCAACTTTCGTCCCCTTCACCGCCCAGACCCGCATGAGTGGCGTCGATCTCGAAGGCTCTCAGATCCGCAAGGGTGCCGTCGATGCGGTGCTCGCCTATGTCGGCTCGGGGACGATGCCGGTCTCCGGCAACGCGGCAATCGCCACCCAGGCCAATTCCGACACAGTGCGCGAGCTGCAGGCGATCGCCGACGAAATCGCCAAGGCCGGCGGCACGCCGCTCGCCGTTGCCCGTGACGGCAAGCTGCTCGGCGTCGTGCAGCTGAAGGACATCGTCAAGGGCGGTATCCGCGAGCGTTTTGCCGAACTGCGCCGCATGGGCATCCGCACCGTGATGATCACCGGCGACAACCCGATGACCGCGGCGGCGATCGCCGCCGAAGCGGGCGTTGACGATTTCCTCGCCCAGGCGACCCCGGAGAACAAGCTGACGCTGATCCGCGAGGAACAGGCCAAGGGCAAGCTCGTCGCCATGTGCGGCGACGGCACCAACGACGCCCCGGCGCTTGCCCAGGCCGATGTCGGCGTCGCCATGAACACCGGCACGGTCGCCGCCCGCGAGGCGGGCAACATGGTCGATCTCGACAGCGATCCGACCAAGCTCATCGAGATCGTCGAGATCGGCAAGCAGCTGCTGATGACGCGCGGCGCGCTGACGACCTTCTCGATCGCCAACGATATCGCCAAGTATTTTGCCATCATCCCGGCGATGTTCCTGACCTTCTACCCGCAGCTCGGCGTGCTGAACATCATGGGGCTGGCCACGCCGCAAAGCGCCATCCTGTCGGCGATCATCTTCAACGCGCTGATCATCATCGCGCTGATCCCGCTGTCGCTGAAGGGCGTCAAATACCGCGCCATCGGCGCCGGCGCGCTGCTGTCCCGCAACCTGCTCGTCTACGGTGTCGGCGGCATCCTCGTTCCCTTCATCGGCATCAAGGCGATCGACATGATCATCACCGCGATCGGCCTCGCTTAAATTTCGCGCGTTTTCTTCACGCGAACCGGCATCCACTTCGCTTGAAAACGCTTTTCGGAGAAATGACAATGTTCAAGCAACTTCGCCCTGCGATCGTCATGATCGTCGCCACCACGGCCATTACCGGCCTGATCTACCCCTTCGCCATGACCGGCATCGCCCAGGCCGTTTTCCCCGTCCAGGCGAACGGCAGCCTGATCGAGAAGGACGGAACCGTTGTCGGTTCGGCCCTGATCGGCCAGGCATTCACCGGCGACCAGTATTTCCACGGTCGCCCCTCGGCCGCCGGCGACGGCTACAACGCCGCCTCGTCCTCCGGCTCCAACCTCGGCCCCACCAGCGCCAAGCTGATCGACCGGGTGAAGACGGACTACGAAGCCGCGAAGGCCGCCAACCCGAACGCGGACGTGCCGATCGACCTCGTCACCGCATCCGGCAGCGGCCTCGACCCGCATGTCTCGCCGGAAGCCGTATACTTCCAGGTACCGCGCGTCGCCAAGGCACGGCAAATGGACGAGGCAGCGGTTCGCGCGCTTGTGGACCAGCATGTCGAGGGTCGCGAACTTGGTTTCCTCGGCGAACCTGTGGTCAATGTGCTTGCGTTGAATATGGCGCTTGATGCTCCTATGACTCGGTGAAGGGACGGAGCACCCCCTCATCCGCCTGCCGGCACCTTCTCCCCGAGGGGAGAAGATATATGCCGCGGCGTCGCCGTTCTCCTCTCCCCTCGGGGAGAGGGTGGCCGAGCGCAGCGGAGGCCGGGTGAGGGGCGCCACCACCCACTGACACGAAAGACCAGGCATGCCCGACGACAGTCGCGAGAGTGAGAACAGGCCTTCGCCGGATGCGCTTCTGGAGCATGCCGAGCGTGAGGCGCGCGGGCGGCTGAAGATTTTTCTGGGGGCGGCGCCCGGCGTCGGCAAGACCTACGAGATGCTGATGTCCGGCCGCGCCCGGAAAGTCGATGGTCTCGACGTGGTGATCGGCGTGATCGAAACCCACGGCCGCCAGGAAACCGAGGCGCTGGTCGAGGGCTTCGAGATCGTGCCCCGCAAGGCGATCGACTATCGCGGCCAGCAGCTCGATGAAATGGACCTCGACGCCATTCTCGCGCGCCGTCCGGCTCTGGTCCTGGTCGATGAACTTGCCCATACCAACGCCGCCGGCAGCCGCCATCCGAAACGCTACATGGATGTGCAGGAAATCCTCGGCCAAGGTATCGACGTCTATTCGACGCTCAACATCCAGCATGTCGAGAGCCTGAACGACGTGGTGGCACAGATCACCCGCGTCCGCGTGCGTGAGACGGTGCCGGACGGAATCATCGACCGGGCCGACGATGTCGAGATCATCGACATCACCCCGGACGATCTCATCAAGCGGCTGAACGACGGCAAGGTCTATGTGCCGCAGACGGCGCGGCGCGCCATCGAGAACTATTTTTCCCCCGGCAATCTGACGGCACTGCGCGAACTGGCGCTGCGGCGCACCGCCCAGCGGGTTGACGAGCAGCTTTTGAACCATATGCAGGCGCATGCCATTTCCGGCCCCTGGGCGGCCGGCGATCGGGTGTTGGTCTGCCTCGACCACGGCAGGAACGGCGCAAGCCTGGTGCGGTACGCGCGCCGCCAGGCCGATCGCCTGCGGGCACCATGGGCGGCGCTTCATCTCGAAACGCCGCAATCGGTCAATCTGCCTGAACAGGACAAGGACCGGCTGGCGGCCAACATGCGGCTGGCCGAACAGCTCGGCGGCGAGACCGTGACGCTGCCGGCGCTGCAGCCGTCGCGCGAGATCATCGCCTATGCCAACGCCAACAACTTCACCCATATTGTCGTCGGACGCCCGGCCAGACCACGCTGGCAGCAGATCTTGCAGGGGTCGGTCACCTATGACCTGATCCGTTACGCGGGCGATATCAGCGTCCATGTCATCTCCGGCGACACCAAGGAAGGCGAACCGAAACGCGGCCTGAAGGCGGCGCAGCTGCCCAAGGCCTTCCGCTTCAAGCCCTACGTCAAGAGTACGATCTTTGTGGCTCTCGCGATCATCGCCGGTGCCGCGCTCGACCAGACGCTCGACGTCCGCAACCTTGCCCTCGTTTTCCTGATGGCGGTGCTGGCGGCAGCGGTGCGCGGCGGGCTGGGACCGGGCCTGTTCGCCTCCGTGGCTGGCGCGCTCTCCTTCAATTTCTTTTTTCTCGAGCCGCGCTACACGTTTACGGTCCGGGATCCGGAAAGCCTGGTGGCGCTGCTCTTTTATCTTGGCGTCGCGGTCGTCGCTTCCAACCTGACGGCGGCCGTCCAGCGCCAGGCAGCCGCTGCCCGTCAGCGGGCCCGCACCACCGAAGACCTTTACCTTTTCTCGAAAAAACTCGCCGGCACCGGCACGCTGGACGATGTGCTCTGGGCGACTGCCTTCCAGATAGCCTCGATGTTGAAGGTCCGCGTCGTCATCCTGCTGCCGGAAAACGGATCGATCGCCGTCAAGGCCGGTTACCCGCCGGACGACACGCTGGTGGATGCCGATATCGCCGCCGCCAAATGGGCCTGGGAGCACAATCGCCCGGCCGGCCGCGCCGCCGATACGCTGCCGGGCGCCAAACGCCTCTACCTGCCGATGCGGACCGGCCGCGAGGCGGTCGGCGTCATCGGCCTCGACAACGACAAGCAGGGGCCGTTGCTGACACCCGAACAGCAGCGGCTGTTCGATGCGCTGGCCGATCAGGCGGCGTTGGCGATCGAGCGCATCCAGCTCGTATCGGATGTCGACAAGGCCAAGCTCGCCGCCGAGACCGACCGCCTGCGCACCGCGCTGCTCACATCCATCTCGCACGACCTGAAGACGCCGCTCGCAGCAATCATGGGGTCGGCCGGCACGCTCAAGGATTTCGGCGCCGATATCCCCGAAGAAGCGCGTGCCGAACTGCTGACCAGCGTCGTTGACGAATCCGAGCGGCTGAACCGCTTCATTTCCAACCTGCTCGACATGACCCGCATCGGCTCCGGCGCCATGGAGCCGAACTATGCCTTCCATTTCGCCGGCGATATCGTCGGCACGGCCTTGAGCCGGGCGGCGAAGATCGCCAACCGACACAGGCTCAACGTCAACATTCCGGCGGACTTGCCGATGCTCAAGGTCGATCCGGTCCTGTTCGAACAGGTCCTGTTCAACCTCATCGACAATGCCGCCAAGTACGCTCCCGACGAGACCGTCATCGACATCCGCGGCTGGCAGGATGGCGATTCAGTTCTTATCTCGGTGATGGATGAAGGACCGGGCATCCCGCGCGACGATCTGGAGCGCATCTTCGACAGTTTCTACCGCGTTCGGAAAGGTGACCATGTGCGGGCCGGCACCGGGCTTGGCCTTTCCATATGCCGCGGCTTCATCGAGGCCATGGGCGGCACGATCAGGGCCGCCAACCGCTCCGGCCGTGCCGGTGCGATCTTTACGATCCGCATGCCGGTGCCGGCCGAAGTGCCCATTCTGGGAGAACAGGAATGACCAATACCGCCGTGCGCGTCCTGATCGTCGATGACGAGCCCCCGATCCGCAAGCTCTTGCGCGTCGGCCTCTCCACCCAGGACTACGCCGTCAGCGAGGCGATGAATGCCAGGGTCGCGATCGATCTCGTCAAGTCCGAGAAGCCGGACCTGATCATTCTCGATCTCGGCCTGCCGGATATGGCGGGCCACGATCTGCTCGCCAGATGGCGCGGCGAGGGGCTCGATCTGCCGATCGTCATCCTGTCGAGCCGCACCGATGAGGCTGGCATCGTCAAGGCGCTCGAACTCGGCGCCGACGACTATGTGACCAAGCCCTTCGGCATGAACGAACTCGTCGCCCGCATCCGCGTGGCGCTTCGCCACCGGCTCCAGACCCAGGGCGAAAAACCGATCTTCCAGACCGGCGAGCTTTCGGTCGACCTCGTCAAGCGCATCGTCAGGGTGGCGGACAAGGAGGTCAAGCTGTCGCCCAAGGAATACGATATCCTGCGTATCCTGGTGCAGCATGCGGGCAAGGTCCTCACCCATCGTTTCCTTCTCGAACACGTATGGGACGGCCTGACCGACGTGCAGTACCTGCGCGTCTACGTGCGCCAGCTTCGCCAGAAGATCGAAAAGGCGCCGGACCAGCCGCAATACATCCTGACCGAGACCGGCGTCGGTTATCGGCTGCAGGAAGGCCAGTAGGCCAAGACCCGATCAATGGACATGACCCATGAAACTGCGTGACTACCTCCTGCCGGAGAACATCGTGCTCGATCTGGCACCGCCGTCCAAGGCGATCCTGATCAAGCAGCTTTCCAGGCTCGCCGCCGAGCGGCTGGCGCTGGATGCCGGCGATCTCGCCCGGGTGCTGACCAATCGGGAAAATCTGGGATCGACCGGCATCGGCGCCGGAATTGCCATCCCGCATGCGGGCATCAGCGGCATCGACCGGCATTTCTGCCTGTTCGCCCGGCTTGCAGATCCGATCGATTTCGACGCGGTAGACGACGAACCGGTCGATCTCGTGTTCCTGCTCCTCACGCCGGAAGGCCGCCCGGACCACCTGAATGTCCTCGCCTGTATCGCGCGCTGCGTGCGCGATGAGGAGACTGCTGCAGCCATACGTCGTGGAACGACGCCGCAGGATGTCTATTCGCGGCTCTGCCCCGTAAATGCATGATTAAAATGCGGGTATGTTGGTTTAGGCGAACGTAAACAACTTTTCCCTAACGTCCCTGGCTGGCGGATCGCGACTCCTGAGCCGCCCTATTGCGTCGGTTTGGGAGAGAGAGATGACTGGTGCAATCAAATACCTGCCGGCCAGGACGTTCGTTGCTGTCGCATTTGCCGTTTTCGGCTTTGTAGGACTGATCGTCTGGGGAGAATATTCCAGCTGGAGATCCCAGGTCGCCGGCATCGAGGCGGGCCTGGCCCAGACAGCCAAGGCGCTGGTGCAACATGCTGACGACACGGTCGACATGGCGAGGTTTCCGCTGGCGGCCCTGATCACCCGGATCGAGCAGGAACGCGACGTGGCGGACCTGCCGGCAAAGATCACCCAGGTGATGAAACGCCAGGTCGATACCACCCCTTGGCTCGACGCCCTCGCCGTCTTCGATGCCGATGGCAGAATGGTCGCGACATCGTCGTCGATCGACGCCAGCGGCATGAATTTTTCGGATAGGGAATATTTTGTATTCCACCAAGCCTCCGACATGCGGGAACCCGTATTGGGCAGGCCATTGAAGAACAAGTTGAACGGTCAGTGGATATTGCCGGTCACGCAGAGGATCAGCAACCCGGACGGAAGTTTCGGCGGCGTTGCGCTGGCGGCATTCATTCTCACCGAATTGACCAACTTTTTTCAGGGCTTCAGCCTGGGCAGCGAGGGTTCGTTCCTGCTGGTTCGCCGCGACGGCGTCGTGCTGGCGCGTGCGCCATTCCTCCAGACGCTGCTGGGATCGAGCATCTCGTCCTACGATCTGTTCACGGACCATCTCCGCCAACGGCGTTCCGGCTCCTATCACTACATCTCTCCGATTGATGGCCTGCAACGCATAGGCGGCTTTTATCAGAGCGAGCGCAGCGGCCTGGTCGGGCTCGCTGCCGTATCCCAGTCCGAAGCGCTGGCGACCTGGATGAGGGGCGCGCGGATACGATGGGTCGCCTGCCTTATCCTGGTGGCGATCACCGGCTTCCTGGTTTGGCGCTGGCGGCGGCAGGTTATTTTGCGGCGGGCGAGCGAAGCCCTGCTGGTGGCGCGCGAAGCGGAATTCCGCCTGCTTGCGGAAGGGTCAGCCGACCTGATCCAGCGCTTCAACGGCCACGGGATCAGGGAATACCTGTCGCCATCCGTCCGGGAAATATTCGGTGTCGATGCCGAGGCGATGCTTGGCACCCATATCCTCGAGAACCTGCATGAGGATGACCACGACGCTGTCAACCAGGTCATGACCCGGCTGCGGGAAGGGTCGCCCCGGGAAAACATGATCGTCCGCCGCAAGCGGGCCGACGGCAAGCAGATCTGGCTCGAAACCACGTTGAACAGGCTGCCGGGCGGCACCGGCGGCGACGATATCCGCATCGTGGCCGTCACACGCGACGTCACGCGCCAGAAGAACCTCCAGGAAGAGCTGGACGCGCTCGCCAACACCGACGAGCTCACCCAACTCGCCAATCGCCGCTCGTTCAACATTCATTTCGAGGACATGGTGCTGCAGGCCGCACAACAGCGCACGCCGCTCTCCATTCTGATGATCGACGCGGACCGCTTCAAGTTCTTCAACGACACCTATGGCCACGCCGCCGGCGACGACTGTCTGCGTGCGGTTGCAAACGTCGTGCGCGGCTCGATCCGACGGTCGAAGGATCTTGCCGCCCGTCATGGCGGCGAGGAATTCGCCGTCCTCCTGCCGGATACGAATGGTGCCGGTGCATTGAAGGCGGCTGAAAACATCCGCCAGCGCGTCGCCGGGCTTCATTTGCCGCATGAGAAGAACCTTCCCTGGGGTCATGTGACGATCAGCATCGGTACCGCGACCTTCTATCCCGCAGCGGGCGCCAAGCTGACGACTGCGGAACTGTTCGAGCGCGCCGACCACGCGCTTTACCGGGCGAAGAACAACGGCCGCAATCAGGTCGCGGCTGGCGGGGACGAGGCGATGAGGCCAACCCTCCGGTCGGAAATCAAGTCCGTCTGACCGCATGCCCGCGGTCACGGCACCGTTACATCCTTGATAAATGCCAGATTTCGCCCTTGACGCCGGCCCGCAGGGGAATACTAAGAAACATCCCCCGCCGACGGCCGTTTGACCGCCGAACATCCATCCCCAGCGTGTTCGCCGCGCGGCGTTCCCAGGTGAATCCATGACCAATCCAAGCTCCAACCGGGCGCTCGTCATTGCGGCCGTCATGGCAAGCATGGCGATGATCGCAATCGAGGCGACCATCGTTTCGACGGCCATGCCGCAGATCGCCGCCCAACTCGGTCAGTTGAACCTCTATAGCTGGGTGTTCTCCTCCTTCCTGCTGGCGCAGACGGCAATGACCGTGGTGTTCGGCAAGCTCTCCGATATCTATGGCCGCAAGCCGATCATCCTGTTCGGCACGGCGGTCTTCCTGATCGCCTCCGTTCTTGCCGGTTTTGCCTGGTCGATGCCGTCGATGATCGCCTTCCGGCTGTTGCAGGGCATCGGTGCCGGTGCGATCCAGCCGGTCATCATGACCGTCGTCGGCGACCTTTATCCGGGAGCGGAACGCGGCAAGGTCCAGGGATATCTCGCCAGCGTCTGGGCGCTTTCCGCGGTCGTCGGGCCACTGCTCGGCAGCATCATCGTCCACAGCCTGCCCTGGGCCTGGGTGTTCTGGATCAACGTGCCGATCGGCATCATGTCGGCGGTCGGCTTCATCGTGTACCTGCATGAAGAAAAACAGACCCGGACGGCATCGATCGACTTTCTGGGAGCGGGCCTCTTCGCCGTGGCCATTTCCGCGCTGATGATCGCACTCACCGAAACCGAAGGAACTTCCAGCTATCTGTTCGTTTCGCTGGCGATCTTCCTCGTCAGCTTCGTGCTGTTCATCTGGCAGGAACGGCGCGCATCGGCCCCGATGGTTTCCCTGGAACTCTGGCTGAAGCGGCCGATCGCCTTTGCCAATACGGCGGTCTTCCTCTCCAGCATGGCGATCATGGGGCTGACGACCTTCCTGCCCATGTACGTGCAGACGGTGCTCAACCGATCTCCGCTGGTGGCCGGTTTCACGCTGACGATGCTGCTGGTCGGCTGGCCGAGCGGCGGAACGTTCGCCTCGCGGATGTTCCCGCGCTTCGGATTGCGGCCGCTGATGATCGCCGGCAGCGTCTTCGTTCCGGTCGGAGCATTTCTTCTGGTTCTGCTGACGCCGGAAAGCTCGCCCGTCCAGGCAGGTGCAGGCTCGTTGCTGATGGGCTTCGGCATGGGCCTGCTCAATATCTCCGGCCTGGTGATCATCCAGGACAATGTCGGCTGGTCCGAACGCGGCAGCGCGACGGCCTCAAACGTCTTTTCCCGCAATCTCGGCAGCACGCTCGGTGCAGCACTTCTCGGCGCCGTTCTGACCTGCGGGCTTGCCAATTCCGTCGCGGGGCCGATCACGTCCGATCAGTTGCGCGATCTGCTGCAGGGCGTCGGCGGCGGACTTGCGGCCGGGTCACCCATCCGGTCTGCGCTCCAGCACGCGCTGCACATGACCTTCATTGCGATGTTCCTGATCACCGCCCTCATCATCGTCGCCTGCCTCTGCGTGCCCGGTGTGAGGAAGCGCACCGAGGCCGTGCAGGAAAGCTGAGGCTTTCCAGACGCCGCTATCGCCAAACGGGCGGCGATAGCGGAATTGTATCCCCTAAGCCTCAGTTGCCGATGCCGGCCTGCGCGACCAGGACCGGCTTGTCGCGGTAGTCGCTCGGGAACAGCTTCTTGAGGTTCTCGATCTTCGGCAGGTCGTTATAGACGATATAGGGATAGGTCGGGTTCTGGGTCAGGAAGTCCTGATGGTAGGCTTCCGCCGGATAGAAGGCCTTACCCGGTTCGATGGTCGTGGCAATCGGCGCGTGGAAGACCTTGGCCTTGTCGAGCTGGCCGATATAGGCCTTGGCGACGCGGGCCTGTTCCTCGCTGATCGGGAAGACGGTCGAGCGGTACTGGGTGCCGGTATCCGGCCCCTGGCGGTTGAGCTGGGTCGGGTCATGGGCGACCGAGAAATAGATCTGCAGCAGATGCCCGTAGGTTACCTTCTTCGGATCGAATGTCACGCGAACCGCTTCCGCATGGCCGGTCTTGCCGTAACCGACCGTCTCGTAGACGGCGGTCGCCTTGGCGCCGCCGGCATAACCGGAGACCGCGTTCTTGACGCCCTCGACATGCTGGAACACGCCCTGGACGCCCCAGAAACAGCCGCCGGCGAAGATGGCGGTTTCGGTCGCAGCCGTGCTCGCCGCCTGGTCGATCGCGGGAGCGGGGATGGCAATTCCCTCCTCGGCCGTGGCGCTGGTGGTCGCGCCAAACGTCAAGCCGGCCAGAACCAGCGCTGTGCCGGCAAAGGCGGTGAGGGTATAGGGTATTTTCGTTCTCTTTTTCATGACGGTCTCCTCAACCGAAGTGAATGAAGGATAGGGGGACGGATCAGGCCGATACCGGACGGAACTTCAAGGCTGCGCCGTTCATGCAGTAGCGCAGGCCGGTGGGCTTAGGTCCGTCGTCGAAGACATGGCCGAGATGGCCGCCGCAGCGGGCGCAATGAACGGCGACGCGAACCATGCCGAGCGTCTTGTCGCGCACTGTGCCGACGGCATTGTCGAGCGGCGCCCAGAAGCTCGGCCAGCCGGTGCCGCTTTCGAATTTCGCCTCAGACGAGAAAAGCGCCTGGTCGCAGCCGACGCAGGCGAACGTGCCTTTGCGGTGCTCGTTGAGGAGCGGACTGCTGCCGGGATATTCGGTGCCTTCCTCGCGGAGGATATTGTACTGTTCCGGCGTCAGCAGCTTGCGCCACTCGCCTTCGGTATGGCTGACGGGGAAAGTGCCGGCGGTCGCAAGCGCCGGGCGGATGCCCACGGCCAGAGGGACTACGGCGAGCGTCAGCGCGCCGCCAGCCAAGAATATGCGTCTGTTCATCATGGCGGAACCTCCCGGATCCATAATCTGCTTCCTGCATGATTACGGAATAGGCGCGTGATCGGTTACACACATCGACGCGAAACACCGAAACGTGATCTCACGTCGAAGCCGGGTTCCCGACCCGGAGGCCGGGAACCTTCACGGATACGGCATCAGCGCGCCGGCCATTTCCAGTTCTGGATTTCCGGCATGTCCTCGCCATGTTCGCGGACATAACGGGTATGTTCGTCAAGCTTCCCCTTCAGCATGTCGATCACGCCGGCCGCCTTTTCCTTCAGTCCTGGAACGCGCTCGATCGCCTCGATGGCGAGGTGGAACCGGTCGAGTTCGTTCAGCACCGTCATGTCGAAGGGCGTCGTCGTCGTGCCCTCCTCGATGAAGCCGCGCACATGGATGTTCTGGTGGTTGGTGCGTTTGTAGGTCAGCCGGTGGATGAGGTAGGGATAGCCGTGATAGGCGAAGATCACCGGCCGGTCGGCGGTGAACAGCCGATCGAATTCCGCGTCCGGCAGGCCGTGCGGATGCTGGTCTTGGGACTGCAGGGCGAGCAGGTCGACGACGTTGACGACGCGGATCCTCAAGTCGGGTATCGCCTCGCGCAGCAGGGAGACCGCGGCAAGCGTCTCCAAGGTCGGCACGTCGCCGGCGCAGGCCATCACCACGTCCGGCTCAAGCGTGCCGCTCTCGTTGCTTGCCCACTCCCAGATCCCGATACCGGCCTCGCAATGCCGGATCGCCTCGTCCACTGTCAGCCATTGCGGCTCGGGCTGCTTGCCGGCGACGATGACGTTGACGCGGTCCCAGGTCTTCAGGCAGTGATCGCCGATCCAGAGCAGCGTATTGGCATCCGGCGGCAGGTAGATGCGCACGATATCCGCCTTCTTGTTGGCGACGAGATCGACGAAGCCGGGGTCCTGGTGGGAAAAGCCATTATGGTCCTGCCGCCAGACATGTGAGGTCAGCAGGTAGTTGAGGGAGGAAACGGGCTTCCGCCACGGCAGCTCGCGCGACACTTTCAGCCACTTGGCGTGCTGGTTGAACATCGAGTCGACGATGTGGATGAACGCCTCGTAGCATGAGAAGAAGCCGTGCCGGCCGGTGAGCAGGTAACCTTCCAGCCAGCCCTGGCAGAGATGCTCGGAAAGCACCTCCATCACGCGGCCGTCGCGCGACAGGTGCACGTCGTAGGGCTCGATCCGTTCCATCCAGACACGGCCGGTGACCTCGAAGACTTTGCCGAGCCGGTTCGATTCCGTTTCGTCAGGGCCGAAGATGCGGAAGTTGGAATTGACGTCGTTGAGCTTCAGCACGTCGCGCAGGTATCTGCCGAGTATCTCCGTCGTCTGGACCATTTCGCTGCCCGGCGCCTTCACCGGCACCGCATAGTCGCGGATGTCGGGCACGACGAGTTCCCTGCGCAGCAGGCCGCCATTGGCATGGGGGTTGGCCCCCATGCGGCGTTCGCCACCGGGCGAGAGCGCTCGCAACTCCTCCTTCAGCCGACCATTGCCGTCGAAGAGGTCTTCCGGATCGTAGCTCCGCATCCAGTCTTCGAGGATCTTGCGGTGGGCGTCGTTCTCGCGGCAGCCGGAGACCGGCACCTGGTGGGCACGCCAGAAACCTTCGACCATCTTGCCGTCGACTTCCTTCGGCCCTGTCCAGCCTTTGGGACTGCGCAGCACGATCATCGGCCAGCGCGGGCAGGCTTCAGGCGCCTTGCCGGCGCGGGCGTCCGTCTGGATTGCACGGATACGGTCGAAAGCCTCGTCCAGCACGGCGGCCATCTGCCGGTGCATCTTCTCCGGCTCGTGGCCTTCGACGAAGAAGGGTTCATATCCATAACCGCGGAAAAGATGGTCGAGATCCTCGTCGCCCACCCGCGCGAGCAACGTCGGATTGGCGATCTTGTAGCCGTTGAGATGCAGGATCGGCAGGACCGCGCCGTCTCGGGCGGGGTTCAGGAACTTGTTCGAATGCCAGCTGGCGGCGAGCGGCCCGGTCTCTGCCTCGCCGTCGCCGACGACGCAGGCGACCACCAGGTCCGGATTGTCGAAGGCCGCACCATAGGCATGCACCAGCGCATAGCCGAGTTCGCCGCCTTCGTGGATGGAGCCGGGCGTTTCCGGTGCCGCGTGGCTCGGAATGCCGCCTGGAAACGAGAACTGCCGGAACAGTTTCCGCATGCCGGCCGCATCCTCGCCGATCTCCGGATAGATCTCGCTATAGGTGCCTTCGAGATAGGTGCTGGCGACCATTCCCGGCCCGCCATGGCCCGGCCCGCAGACATAGATCATGCTGAGATCTCGGTTGCGGATGATCCGGTTGAGATGCGCGTAGATGAAGTTGAGCCCGGGCGTCGTGCCCCAGTGGCCGAGCAGCCGCGGCTTGATATGCTCCGGCTTCAGCGGCTCCCTCAAGAGCGGGTTGTCGAGCAGATAGATCTGCCCGACGGAGAGATAGTTCGCCGCCCGCCAGTAGCGGTCGATGAGCGCCAGTTCCTCCGCCGTCGCCTCATGGTTTTCCGGCTCGATGGTCTTGAGTTGCATCTCATTCTCCTTCGATAGGTCGACCACATCTACCGCGGGCTTCCACCCGGGCTCATGACATGGATCAAGGCTGCGAATTGAGGACGGCGAGGCATTCCTCGGCGATCATCCGTTCCTCGTCGGTCGGAATGACATAAACTGCGACCCGGGCTGCGGGCGTGCTGATCTTCAGGGCGTTGCTGTCGTTGGCCGCCGTATCCAGTTCGACGCCGAGCCAGAGCAGGCGGTCGGCGATGCGCTTCCTTACCTCCGGCTGGTTCTCGCCGATGCCGGCGGTGAAGACCAGCGCATCGAGGCCACCGAGCGTCGAGGTAAGTCTCCCGACCTCGCCGGCGATCCGGAGCGCGAAGAGGTCGATCGCCTCCTGGGCCTGGCTGCCGCCGTCTCCGATCAGTTCGCGGGTATCGCCGCTGAGGCCCGAGACGCCGAGGAGACCGGATTTGTGGTAGAGAATGTCCTCCACCTCCTCGAGCGATTTTCCGAGGGGACCCAGGAAATGCAAGAGCACGCCGGGATCGAGCCAGCCCGGCCTCGTCGCCATCGGAATGCCGTCGAGCGTCGAGAACCCCATGCTGGAATCGCGGCTCTCTCCGTTCTCGATGGCGCAGAGGCTGGCGCCGCTGCCGAGATGGGCGATGACGACTTTGCCGTCGGCGATATCAGGCGCGGTCCTGGCAAGTGCGCCGGCCACGTATCTGTAGGAAAGCCCGTGGAAGCCGTACCGCTTGATACCCTGGTCGTGATAGGCGCGCGGAATGGCGAGACGCCGCACGAGATCCGCCTGCGTGGTATGGAAGGTGGTGTCGAAGGAGCCTGTCTGGAAAAGCGCCGGCCGCAGATGTCTGACTGCCCTGATCATCCGCAGCGCCTGCAATTGGTGAAGCGGCGCCAGTTCCGTCAACGACTGGACCTTGGCAATCGTCTCGGCCGTCAGTTCCACCGGGCCGTCGAAGACGTCGCCGCCATGGACGATCCGATGGCCGGCGGACGTGACGGCGTTCAGGTCGAAGTGCTTGCCGAGTTCCCGGAACACCTCGTCCATCAACTCGGCGAGATCGTCGCCAGCCTCGCCCTCCAGTGGCAGATCGAACTGCTCCGGGCCTTCCTTCAGATGCAGCGTCAGCGGATAGGTTCCGAAATCGACGACTGCCTTGCCGATCCGTTCCGGCCTGTCGTCGACCACCTCAAAGATGCCGATCTTCACCGTCGAAGAGCCGGCGTTGAACGTCAGGAGAAGGTTGTCCGTCATGGAGGCATCCTTGCTTCAAGTCGTTTCGCAGCAATGGGCATCGCAAGAGCGGCCGACGCCTTGGCCGGGACTGCGCGGCTTGTCAGTATGATAGGAACCCCGGCGCCGAGGACCAGTCCCGCAGCGTCGGTACGGGCGAAATAAATGAGCGTCCGCAGTGAAATCGCTTGGCGGAAGATGGCCTCGCAACGGCCGTGATGTCTGAGCATGATATCCACGGGATCGACCTGTTCCCCTCGCCGAGAGCGCATGAGAGGGCGCCCACGGTGACCTGTGTCGCCTGGAATGGCGTCGCTTTCCTTGACGCAGCTCAATGTGCCGACGCAGCGATCAGCGAACTGTCGAACCGGTGCCGTTCAATATAAGGTGCAGCAGATGATGACAGACGATCAGAGCGCGACGGCAGTCTTTCTGGCCAACCCGGCATCCTACGGCCTCGCTATCCCCGTCGAGCGGATGGAGACGCATATCTCCATGATTTTCCTCGTCGGCGATCGGGTCTACAAGCTGAAGAAGGCGCTGAAACTGCCCTATGTCGATTTCTCCACGGCCGCGATCCGAGAGGATGCCTGCCGCAAGGAAGTCGCGCTGAACAGCGAGACCGCCCCCGGTCTCTATATCGGCGTGCGGCGCATCACCCGCTCGGACGCCGGCGCTTTGGAGTTCGACGGCAACGGTTCGCTCGTCGATGCCGTCGTCGAGATGAGCCGGTTTGAGCAGAACCAGCTCTTCGACCAGATGGCGGCTGCAGGCCGGCTGACGCCGGAGCTGATGACGCAGACCGCCCGGATGATCGCATTTTACCATCGCAGGGCGCCGGTTGTCTCAAAGGGAGGCGGGGCGGCCAATATCAAGGCCGTTCTCGATATCAACGATGCCGGATTTGCCACGAGCCATGTCTTCGGCCCGGCGGAGCTGGCCAAGGTTAGCAAGAGCTTTCGGTCCCGGCTCGTGCAACACGGCGAACTTCTCGACCGGCGAGCGCTGGCGGGCAAGGTTCGCCGCTGCCATGGCGATCTTCATTTGCGCAATATCTGCCTGCTGGGCGGCAAGCCATGCCTGTTCGATTGCATCGAATTCAATCTCGGGATCGCCACCGTCGATGTCCTCTACGACCTCGCCTTCCTGCTGATGGATCTCTGGCACCGCGGATTTCCAGACCTCGCCAATCTGGCGATGAACCGGTACTTGGATGAAACCGATGACGAGGACGGGTTCTGCCTCCTGCCGTTCCTGATGGCGATCAGGGCGGCGGTCCGCGCGCATGTGACGGCGACGCAGGCAGAAGAACCTGGCCAGGATGCCGCCGGGCTGGCGCAGCAGGCAAGGTCCTATTTCGATCTCGCCCATGCTCTCCTGAGGGAGGTGCCGCCGCGCCTCATCGCGATCGGCGGCCTCAGCGGTTCCGGCAAGACGACGGTCGCGGATCATCTGGCAGCGAAGGTAGGCGCGCCTCCAGGCGCCAGGATCATCGAAAGCGACCGAATCCGCAAGGCGCTGCATGGTGTTCCTGCCGAGACGAGGCTCCCGGTTTCCGCCTATCAACCCGATGTATCGGAAAAGGTCTATCGCGAGATGGCAAGGCATGCGGAGCTGATCCTTGCCCAGGGCGGATCGGTCGTTGCCGATGCTGTCTTCGACGATCCCGTCAACCGGCGCCTCATCGAGGATGTGGCCACGAGGACCGGGGCAGGCTTCCGGGATGTCTGGCTCGAGGCCGATCCGGAACTGCTCTGGCAGCGGGTTCGGGAGCGGGCGGGCGGCCCGTCTGATGCCACCACGGACGTGCTCTCCGGCCAATTGGCCCGCAAACCCACCGATATAACCTGGCGGAAACTCGATGCATCGAAAGCGCCCGAGGCGATCTCCGCCGCGATCCTCCGGGCTTGAGAACCCGCCGATCTTCATTGACCCGGTGCAGGCGAAGACAGATGGGGCTCCGCCCGCGCCCGTTGACCCGCGTCAATGTCGGTGGCGGTGACGACGCTAAAACTTGGGGTCTTAGGGAGCCGGCCCGACGTGACTTCACGGGCCTTATGGCGGAGAGAGGATATGGAGACAGATTACGACGTGGGTGTCCTGGACGCGGCAGATGTCTACCGCGCTTTCGCGGTCGTCCAGCTTGTGATGTCAGGCCTGGATCTGCAGACGTGGGAACGGCTGACCGCATCGGCCTCGTTGCGTCGCGATTGGCTGGCCGTTACCGACGCGCAGGGATATGTCCGCGGCCTTTGCCACGTCTTTGCCCGCGAGCATCCGATTTACGGTCGCCAGCTCGAAATACCGGTTTTTGCATCCATTGGCCTCGTCGATGACCTGCGTGTCGCGAAACGCCTTTTCGAATTCGCCAAACTGCGCGCAAAACTGGACGGGTGCGAAAAGGTCCATTTCTGGTCCTGCGCATCGAAGGATTGTTACAGCCTCGATACACTCCGGGAGGCGGGTCCCTGGGACGATGGATTGATCTATGATCTGGGCACCGACCGCGGCACCGTTCACTGACGGGGCTGGCGGTTAAGGGTGCAATAGGCACACCGGATCAGCCGAGGTCGGCCGCCGTCAGCGTATAGGTAGTGCCCCGACTAGGACGATAGGCCTTCATTGCCGCATCCTGGATACTGGATCGGGCGGCATCGAAAGCCCTCAAGTAATCGGCCTCGGACATGCCTGTCGCAGTGTTATGGGCGAGTGCCTTGGCTTCCACGAAAAACCTGACCTCGAACATGCCGTCATAGCCCAGGAAACGAACGACCTTGCGCGCTTCGTCGAAACTGCGGCTTCTGTTCGGAAATATCAGGGTCATGATGGTTTCAGTTCGAGATGGAAGGCATTTCTTTTGGAAACGGCATTCCGGGGTTTCTGATGATGCGTATTGCCGTGTCAGAACAGATCGCGAAGCAGGATGTAGAGAATGAATGCCATGGATATCCCCGGCACGGCCATGCGGAACAGGCTGCCATAGCCTGCCCGATGTAATTGCGGGCCTGTCTGGGAAGAAGGTTGGATTCGCCTGATGGAAGACATGTCGTCCTCCTCGTTGGGGCCAGGGCTCACGCCCTTGATCGCAGCGCCCGGTTCTGAATCTGCTACCTACGCTCAATATGGGTCGAACGCGGACAAATACAAGGGGAGGTCTCTCCGCTCCTCAAGAGTTGAGAGATCCGGCGCAGCCGCATTTCATGCGATCCGGCTGCCTGCTGTTGGGCGACGTAGCGTTGTCGGCTACTTGTTCTTCAGAAGCCAGATCTTGCCGGCCATGGTGATGCCATGCGCGGATTCTTCCGCCGGAACGTCCTCGTTGAGGGTGCGCAGAAGGCCGTATTCCCGCAGTTCGTTCAAGGTCGTGGTGGTCAGGAACTTGATCTTCTGGGGCCGTTCCTTGAACCGGTCGTTTCGCGCATAGGTCACGACCGCATTCAGATGGGTCCATTTCTTGGCTTCCTGCGGAAACAGGTCACCATCCTTGGCGAGCTTCAGGCCCCTGATCTGGGTCGGCGTCAGCTCGACGGTCAGCGCGTGCGCCGCAGGCGTCGGGGTGGCGGTTGTTTTGGTGTTCTCGGTCGTGTTCAATGTACGGTCCTTGATCGGTACGGAGGTAGTCTTTGTGCATTCGCTGCGCAGGCGGAGGTCCCAGCCTGGCAGATTGCATGGGTTAAGAAGTCTTTCTCGCCTTGGCGGCGTCGCGAAACGACAGGAGCCGTTTGCTCTTTTCGTCCCAAAGCACGAGCTTGACACATTGGATGCTCTGCCAAAGCGTTATGCGGCCGATGCCGGCAAGCTCGGGATGATCGCGCAGCACCTCGGGCAGCCGGTAATAGGGGATCCGGCTCGACAGGTGGTGGACGTGGTGGATGCCGATATTACCGGTCAGCCACCGCAGCGCCAGCGGCAGATCGTAGTGGGACGCGCCGTGAAGGGCGGCCTCCGGAAACTGCCATTCCTCGGTCTTCGACCAATGGGTTTCCTCGAACTGATGCTGGACGTAGAAGAGCCAGACGCCGGCGGCCCCTGCGATCAGCACGATCGGCAGATGGACCAGCAGGAAGGGCACGATCCCGATCGCCCAAATCATCAGTGCCGCCAGAATGGCGACCGCGAGATTGGTCGCCATCGTCGAAATCCAGGGCAGGGAGCCCGACTTCATCATTCCGAACGGCAGGCGCTGCTTGAAGAGGAAAAGCCAGGCGGGTCCGATGCCGAACATCACCAGCGGGTGGCGATAAAGCCGGTAGGCAAGCCGGCGTGACCAGGGCAGGGCCTGATATTCGTCGATCGTCAACGTGGTGATGTCTCCGATGCCGCGCTCATCGAGATTGCCGGCCGAGGCGTGATGGGCGGCATGCGCCCGGCGCCAGTAATCGTAGGGCGTCAGGGTCAGAACCCCGAGCACTCGTCCGGTCCAGTTGTCGAGGCGCCGGCGCGCGAAGAACGAGCCGTGGCCGCAGTCGTGCTGGATCATGAACAGCCGCAAAAGAAAGGCCGCGGCCGGCAGGACAAGGATCAGCCCGATCGGGTAGCCGAGGAATACGGAAACATAAGCTGCAGCCGAGAAGGCTGCAAACGGCAGTACCGTGACGAGCAGCTCGAAGGTGCTGCGTCCGAAACGCGGCTGCCGGTATTTCGAAAGAATCTTGAGCCAGGCGCCGATATCGTCTTCGGCAACGGGCGCAATCGCATGGGCTGTGGCGTTCATGGATATCGATCCACCTTTTTGGCCTCGGCATGCGGCGCGCCCGAAGCGGGATGTGCCTGCACGTCTTCAGGCACATGCCTCAAATGTCAGCCCTGACGGGCCTTGCGTGCAGCGTAACGACGATCGCGCTCCGCCTTGCGGGCGGCTTCATCGGCGATGACCCGGGCAACCCGGTCATTGGTTTCCGCTTGCCGGGCCTCGGCCTCGGCCTTTTCATCGGCTTCCGCTGCGGCGGCCAATGCGGCCGCTTCCTGGAGCTGGCGCTCGTTCTCGGCAGCCTTCTGGGCCTCGCGCTCGGCGCGGCGGGCTTCCCTCGCGGCCGCAATGGCTTCGCGCTCGGCGCGGCGTTCCTGCACGGCAGGATCTGTCGGCTTAGGGGCGGTCGCAAACTTTGCCAAAAGCTCGCGCTTAGCATCCGCTGCGGTCTTGCGGCGCTCGGCAAAGCTGTTGTCGTTCGGGTGTCTCAATGTATCGTCCTTGTCAGATTTGAACTTGTTAGATTTGAAATCTTGTGGCCGAGGCCAATATCGCGCCTAACGGGAGGCCATGCAGATATTCGCGTCAGCCAGATGCCTCAACGGAAAAAGGCCAGACATACGCCTGGCCTTCACATATCTTTGCCGCCATGCCAGTACGTCCGTGGTCATGGGAGGCTAAAGTTTTAGGCAGCCTGGAGCTGGCCTGCGGACATCTTGCCCGACTTGCGGTCACGCTCGAGTTCAAAGCCAAGCTTCTGGCCTTCAACGATCGAGCTCATGCCAGCGCGTTCGACGGCAGAGATGTGAACGAAGACGTCGGCGCTGCCGTCGTCAGGCTGAATGAAGCCGAAGCCCTTGGTGGCATTGAACCATTTAACTGTGCCAGTGGCCATAACGAACCCTTTCATAGCAACATTAATAAACCGCCGGGCGACGCACGGCGGGTGTTTCGACTTTTGAGAGGGAAAGTTCGTCAAGAAGCGCGAAGCGCAGCAAAAACAAAGATCGGCAAACAAAGTATCGATGTCCTTTACCTACCGTATCGGGATTGAAGTGTCAACTTTTTGTTTTGAAATTCGCGAAATACGCAACCATGAGTAGCTTTTCCGGCGGGCGAACGAATATCAGCGGTACCCGCATCAAGGTCTCGCGGGCCGATGGGCCGACAGCTTGAGATCTAGGCGGAGGCCGGTATTTCTTCGGTCGTCACTTCGAACGAAGACAGGATTGCCGGACCGAAGGCGGTTGAAAGCGCCACGTCCGTGGCATCCCGCCCCGTCGCCATCAGGATGCGCCCGATGCGCGGTTTGTTGTGGCGGGCGTCGACCGTATTCCAGCGACCGCCGAGATAGACCTGGAACCAGGCGCTGAAATCCATCGGATTGACATCCACCGGGACGCCGATATCGCCGAGATAACCGGTGCAGTAACGCGCCGGAATGTTCATGCAGCGGCAAAGCGTGATGGCGAGATGTGCGAAATCGCGGCAGACGCCGGTGCGATCGGTAAATCCTCCGAAAGCTGTCCGAAGCGGATCGGCGTTCTGATAGTTGAAGGTGATGTGGTTGTGGGCAAAGTCGAGGATCGCCTGCACCCGCGGCCAGCCGAGAGGGGTCGAAGAGAATGTCTTCCAGGCGAAATCCGCCAGGCGGTCGGTGTCGCAGTAGCGGCTGCCGAGCAGGAAGACCAGTACGTCGTCCGGCAGGTCCTTGATCTCGTGCTGGAAGGCATTCTGCGGCACGGGATCGGGCATGCCGTCGTCGTAGATTTCGAATTCCGTCGAGATCGTCGTCAGCCCCGCTGGCGCGACGATCCGGCTGCAGGCGTTTCCGAAGCTGTCGAGATAGCTCCAGGCCTCGATCGGCCGGTCGAAACTCAGTACCTGATCGCTCAAAAGGTCCGCCCGACGCGAGGGATGGATATTGAGAACCAGCAGCATCGCGGTATCGTGCTGGCATTCATACCCTATGCGAAACCCTGCGCGTATCTTCATGGTCGTATCCCTATGGAAAAACTCTCGCCGGAATGGCATCTCAGCGGCAACGCCCGAATAATCCGGGTGTTCCGGTCACCCATGCAGTTTCACGCTGTGGTCGTCGGTCGTCACGTTAACCTGCACGGACATGCTGTCGAAATCGGTCTCGTCGCCATCGTAACTTCCCGATAGCGGGACCGCCTGCCGCGGATCGCGCGCGACACCCACGCGGATCAGGTCGCGATTGCCGACGATGCCGTTGGTGGGATCGAATTCCACCCAGCCGGCGCCGGGAAGATAGACCTGGCACCAGGCGTGGGTCGATCCGCCGCCGAGCGTTATCGATCCGTCGCGGTCGGGCACGTAGATATAGCCGGTGACGAAACGTGCCGCCAATCCGAGCGACCGCGCCGCCTCCATCATCAGCAGCGCGAAATCGCGGCACGTGCCGCGGCGCAGCTGCAGGGTTTCGAGCGGTGGCTGCGTCCCGTGTTCCGAGCGACGGGCGTAGATGAAACCCTCGTGCAGCGCAAAACACATGGTCATCAGCAGGTGGCCGGTTTCGGTCGGGTGGCCGACCTTGATGAATTGCCGTGCCCATTTGCCGACCCGGTCCTCGGGATCGGGATAGTGGCGCTGGATCGTCCGCTCCAGATCAAAGACTTCTTCGGGATCGTATGCGAAAGGGTAGGTGAGGGCCTCTTCGTCGATCTGGAAGTCCATCGCCGCCTGAGGTGTGTGGTCGAGACGGATGATCGTTTCGAACCGCAGTTCGGATGAGGGTTTGGATATCCCGACGAGCGCGACGCAATTGCCGAAGACATCGTGAATCCACCGGACATAATCCGGTTTTGGAAAAACGTTGAGATGGGAACTCAGCAAAGTCTGGTCAAAACTGTCCCGCGGCCTGAACATCAGCCTGTGTTCGCCGAACTCTACCGGCCTCGTATACCGGTAGGAGGTGACATGCCGGACGGAAAATATCGTCATCCAATCACCGCAAAAGCATTGAGGGCGGGATGCGCTGGCGCGGGGCGCGCCTTATCCAACCCTGCATGGATCACCGCTATAGCAGGCGCCATGCAACGGCGACAGGAAAAACCGGCCGCAGCCGGTAAAATACGACAGCCCCGAACGCGGCATCGGCACGCCGGATCGGCGCTGCCTCACTGGTCCCGGCGCTGCAGCGGATAATCGCCGGCGTCGTAGAGCCTCTGTATCTGTGTGCTGTCGAAACGGGCTTCTTCGACCTCGAGAATGGACCCACGCAACAGGGATGCAGGCATCACCTCGATTGCGAAGCGCAGAGCCTCGGCCACGGTGTCGAACCTCTTGTAGCCAAGCCTGCTCGTTCTCTTCCAGTTCTTGCACGGGTAGAGCCCCGCGCCGGCGTTGTAGTTGAAGGCGGCCATGGTGGTGTCCTTGTGGTCGAGGATAGGTGCGAGGGGATGGTCCGAACGAGCGGCCTCGTCGGAGCGGTCCCGTGTCAGGCCGGCTGCAATTGCGACGCGCGCCTCTGGAGGCGTTCCTGCTTCTGGGCGAGCTTGAGCTCGCGGCTTCTCAGGGCCTGCCTATGGCGGAATTCCTGGAGCTTGGCGGCATTGGAGCCCTCTTCTGCATCGGGTTTGCGAAACAGATTCTGGGCGGCATTGCGGACGGTATCGATCATTGATGTAACCTTAAAGGGTAGACTGCGGGACGTGACGACGGCCAACGCAAGAATTCTCCAGCCGACAGGGCGGAGTTCGACGTTCGCAAAATCAAGGGTGTCGCCAAGCAACCGGCAGGGCCGGAAGGATCAGGTAGCCGAAAAGGCTGAAAACGTGAATCATATATGGCGATATAATGCGACACTTTCAAGACTTGTCTCAAATACGGATAGGCGGCGCTTGCCATCGGCGGAAATGAGGCCCATCGTGGCTGGTCGGCTGCAACTGGTAAGGGCGCAGCCGCCTGAGGGACCCGAGCCCTAGCCCCGACGAAAAAGGAGGGGCGCGATGTCTTCACGATCCTCGCATCCGAATTTCCAGCTTTATTTCCAGAAGATGCTGACCAACAGCCAGGCGGAGCAAGCCGCGGAAGGCTGCCCGGACGGCCCGACCCTGCATGCGATCTTCCGGGATATGCTGATCCAGGGGCCGCCGCTGACCGGTTCGGAGATTTGGCTTGACGGCATCCGCGCCGCCCGAGTTTCAAAAAAGCGCCCCGGGTCCAACTAGATCGGTTTACGCCTTCTCGGGAAAGACAGTCCGGCATGCGTCGCCGGAAAATCCAGGCGATGCGATCTTTACACGATCAAGGATAAAGACTGCGTCAGAGGCGCCGTGGTGCGGCGCCTCCTGCTCGAAATATTATTTCGGCTTCTTGCCCAAGGTAAGGCCGCTGCCGGCGAGCTTGACCTGTGCGCCTGCGGGCGCGGCCGTTGCTGCGGCGGCCTTGTCTTTTTTCGGTTTGCGAGTTTCGCGATTACTTCGTACCTGGCCTTTAGCCATTTTGTCCTCCTTGGGCGGCGATCGAATGTCGAGAGTGAAATCATGTTCGGCGACAGGCATGCTAGGCGTGAAATGACGGATTTGCAAAACCTGCCTTTGCCAGCCGAAGCATCAAAGCTGCGGCAGCGCGGTATCTCTGTGTTTGCTCAACGAAGCCGATATTGCGGCCCCAAAGCTCTTTTCGGGATGATCGCCAAAACGGGCAAGCATGAGGGCAGCCCCCGTTGCGCCGACTCGGCCGGCGACAAGCATGTCGCTTGGCTGCGTATGCTCACCGAATTGATGAAGTTCGATATTCTCCCGGTATCCGGGACCGCTGACGCGGACCAGATTGCGGGAGGTGGACGGAGAGAATTCGGAAGACATGACGTCCTCCTTTCATTGGGGCCAGGGCGTGGGAATCCTGAAGCAGCAGTGCCCTTTATATCGCTGCTGAAGCTGCCATCATGCGCCGGACTTGCGCCAAACGCAATGTGCGGGTTGTGAGAAATGCCTTGCTCAAGACATAGTTGACCGGTAGTGGTAACCATCGAAATTGGTTGTCGAGCTTCGTTTTCACGCCTTTTGCGTTCGAGCTGATCTTTCCCTTCAAAATCGGTCTCTTTTGTCGCCGGCATCTTGCCGGACGGCGACCTGTGTTCGATCGGAAGGATCATCTTCATGAGCAGCGGAATCGTAAAATTTTTCAATACCTCCAAGGGTTTCGGCTTTATCCAGCCCGCCGACGGATCGACGGACGTGTTCGTCCATATCTCGGCCGTCGAGCGTTCGGGGATGACCTATCTGGCTGAAGGCCAGAAGGTGAGTTTCGATGTCGTGCGCGACAGCCGCACCGGCAAGAATGCAGCTGAAAATCTGCAGATTGCTTAAAGCCAAAACCAACTTCGGGTTCCGGTCACGGATGTACTGGCGCGGGACCGTAAGCGGTCGCGAGGCACAGTTCCTCTCGGCCTTTTGTTATTGAATAATGAAAGAATTTCCATGAAAAAGACAGATGCAGAACAGCAGGTAAAGCGTGCCCAGCGCCAGGTGATCAACACCAGCGGCGGCGGCCATCTCGGCGGCACCAACCACGGTCAGGGCTACGACGCCAAGACCTCTTCCGCCAAGGGCAAGGCCGACAAGGGCCGCAAGCCCGGCGGCAAGAGCTAACTATCCGATGATGCGGGCCGAGGGGTACTTCGGCCCGTTCCCGCGGATCGAATCTGTCCGTTCCGAGTAGGCCCCACGTATTCCAACTCCATGCCGGCGATCGCGCCGTCGGCGCGCGGAATTTGGATCACTTGCGCCTGGGAGCGACCGGCCCTTTTTCCGGTTTCTGGGGATGGCCCGGTGCGATGGGATCGCTTGCCGGAAAAGTCTCTTCGAGCGACTCTTCCAGGTAGTCGTCCTGTTCCTTGGCGATATCCTTGGCGGACGTTCCGGGCGAAGGCGCCTCTTTTCTCGTTCCCATTTTCGATCTCCCTGATTGGTCGAACCGAACAATCCTACTCTCGTTTCTTCAAAGGCAGAAGACACGATTGCTTCTCATGGCTGCTGCGTTACGGCACGCCAAAAGCCTTCCCCACAACGACGGACTCCATCTTCGATTCCAACTGATCGGCGGGCGGCGCCAGCAGTTTCGAATTATCCACTCCGATTGACGAAGATCATGGCTCGGGCCGGCGCCGGTCCTAGACTTTCCTCCATAGGGCCGATCAAGGCCTCGTGCAGAGGAGACAGACAATGTCGTTCAAGACAGTGCTCGCAATGATCGGCAATATGGAACCTGCCGCCGATCTCGCCCGTGCCATGGAGATCGCGACCGAACTCGAGGCACATCTTTCCGTGGTGGTCATCGGCCTCGCGGTTCCGGCAACCATGGGAGATTTTCCGGCCGGCACCGTATGGCTCGACCAGCGGGACCAGGACCTGAGATTGCTCGACGGCATCCAGAAACAGACAGCCGGCGCCTGCGTGGCGAATGGCCTCTCGTTCGACGTCGATGTCGTTTATGCGGATGGCGGTTTCGTCAGTGAGGAAATTCATCGCCGCGCACTTTATGCCGATGTGCTGGTGATCGGAGACGGCGTGCGCGCCGACAGCGTGCTCACAAGGCGGATTGTGGATGGTGGCGTGTTCGAAGCGCGGCGTCCCCTCCTGCTGGCTCCGAAAGGCCGCAAGACGACGCTGAAACCGCATCGGATCCTGCTCGCCTGGAATTCCCGCACGGAGGCCGCCCAGGCCGCGCGCGAGGCTCTTGATATGATGACCTGGGCAGAAGAAGTGCATGTGGTACTCGTCGATCCGGACACCTCCTATTGGGTCAGCGGCGGCGAACCCGGCGCCGACGTTGCCGTCTATCTCGCCCGCCACGGCATCAACGTCGTCGTCGAACAGCTGCTGAGCGGCGACCGGCTGGTGGAGGACGTGCTCGAAAGACATGCGCTGGAAATCAACGCCGACCTCATCGTCATGGGGGCCTACGGACACTCGCGGCTGCGAGAGCGGATTTTTGGCGGGGTGACCGCTTCGATCCTGGAGGAAAGCAGGTTCCCGGTGCTGATCGCCCGGTAAAACCTGAAACGTCCGGCAAATCCTGACCTGCCTCCTGTCAGTCCGCGGGAGGCGGGTTTTTGTGCGCGTAAAGTGCAGCGACAGGGAGGGGACGTTATTTGATCCCGGACGCAAGACCCACCCCACGGACTGAACCAGCAGGGCGGGTCAGATCGCGTTGTCTTCTGCCTATCGAGCGGATTGCATCGGCGGCGTTCGGATCACGACGCCGCCGACGTCGGCAATGCTTGCGGCCAGGATACGTACCGCTTCCTCCGCATCGGAGGCGATCTTGCCAATGATCTCCACGACCGAGTTGCGCACCCTGACTTCGACCTTGTCCTTGCCCAGTCCCAGTTCTGCCAAGAGCCGCGTCGCGACGGCCAGCTGCAGCGCATCGTCGCCACGTGCGATCACGTCAGGCATGCCAATGTCGAGCTTGAGAACATCGCGGCGGCTGACGATCCCGACGAGCATGCCGTTGTCGAGGACAGGGATCCGCTTGACGGAATGGAGGCGCATCAGTGCGACGATCTCGGCGACGCTGGCTTCCGGCGCCACACTGACGATCTTGCGGCTCATGCAGTCCTCGACCTTCAACCCGTGCGTCTTGACGTAGTTTCTGAAGAATGCGGGATCGCCGGCGTCCGGAGCGGCCTTCGGCGCAAAGTTGAACTCATGCCGTTTCAGAATGTCTCCCTCGGTAAGCATTCCGCACAATGCCCCACCGTCGTCGATCACGGGCAGGCCGCTGATGTCGTTGTCGATCATCAGTCGGATCGCGTGTCTGAGGCTGGCTCCGGGGCTGATGTGAACCACCCTGGTCGTCATCAAATCTTTGGCAAGCATCCTGTGCTCCTGTGGTTGCGATCATCCGTCGCTTGCCCTGAGCTTCCCGCATCGTACCCGCGCCGACCTTGACCTAGCGCAATCCGAGCGCGGGCGGCCTTCAGGCCAGGTTCGTTCTACGGAGGCGCCATTTGTCCAGTTCGGTGACGACCAGGATCGAGGAGGCGGCAAGCATCATCAACGCCCACTCGGCAAACGAGATCGGCGCGAGATCGAGGGTTTCGCGGAACCAGGGGATATACATTGCCGAAATATGGATGGCCTGGGCCGCGATGACAGTCAGGATCAGCAGCGGGTTGCCGAAAAAATTCAACGAGAAGACCGATCGGCGCTCCGAGCGGCTGGTGAAGGTCTGGACGTTTTCGAACAGCACAAAAAGCAGCAGCAGCAGGTTGCGCGCCTGCGAAATCTCGTAGCCCTGATAGAGCAGATAGGAGAAGATCGCGAAACCGCCGCCGCCGATGACCAGCGTCGACTGGACGATCCGTCGGATCATCAACCGGTCGAAGATCGGCTCCTTCGGGCGGCGCGACGGTCGTGCCAGTTCATCCCCTTCAGGTTTCTCGCCGGCAAGCGCGACATCCTGGATGCCGTTGGTGACGAGATTGAGCCAGAGCAGCTGCACCGGAAGCAGCGGCATGGGCAGCCCGAGCGGGATTGCCAGCAGGAAAAGCAGCATTTCGGCAGCACCCGTCGCGGTGAGCATGAGGATCACCTTTCGGATATTGGAATAAGCGGTGCGGCCTTCGCGGATGCCGCTGACGATTGACGCGAAATTGTCGTCGGTGACGACGATATCGGCGCTTTCCTTGGCGACTTCCGTTCCCTTGCGGCCCATCGCCACCCCCACATGGGCGTGTTTCAGGGCGGGGGCGTCGTTTATGCCGTCGCCGGTGACGGCCACGAAGTGGCCGTTGCGGGCGAGCGACAGCACGATCGCGAGCTTCTGCGCCGGTGCCACCCGAGCATAGATTCGTGCCCGTTCGGTCAGCTCGTCGAGCGCATCCGGACCGGCTTCCTCGGCCTTGCCGACATCGGCACCGCTGGCGATCTGATCGGGCAGGAACCGCAACCCGGCCTCCGCGGCGATGGCGGCAGCGGTCTTCGGGTCGTCGCCGGTCACCATCACCACCGTCACACCGGCCGAGTAACAGTCCTGGATCGCTTGCGGAACTTCCGGGCGGATCGGATCCTGCATGCCGGCAAGGCCGAGAAACACCAGGTCGACCAGGTGATGGTAACCGAAGGTCTCCTCCGAGCCGCTGCGGATTTCCCCCTCCGCAAACGCGAGCACCCTGAGACCGCGCTCTGCCATCTCCTCCTTTTGCCGGAGAAGTATCTCGCGATCGATCGGCATGACGCCGTTGCCGCCGTCCATCCGGTCCGCCATGTCGATCAGGGTTTCGGCCGCCCCCTTGACGAAGATGCGTACACGCCCGCCCCGGCGATGGAAGGAGGCGGCATATTTGAGGTCCGGCTCATAGGGAATGCGCGCGATCAGCGGGTAATCGTCCTTCATCGCTTCCTGCTCGAGCCCGGCCTTTCGGGCTGCAGCCAGGAGAGCGATATCGACCGTGTCGCCGACACCCTTCCAGCCGTCCGCCTGGCGGGTGAGACCACCTTCATTGGGCAGAACGGCCGCCTTCAGCAGTCTCCCGGCACGATCACGCGCCTCCGCCGCGCTGAGGTTCGACCCGCGGATCTCGCAGGTATCGAGATCCATGCCGGCATCGAGCATGAGTTCGCTGCCGTCGGGAAGACGGATATCGGTGACGGTCAGTTCGTTGAGGGTTAGCGTTCCGGTCTTGTCGGTGGCGATCATCGTGCAGGAACCGAGCGACTCGACCGCCGGCATGCGGCGGACGATGACGTTACGCCTGGCCATGCGGCGCATGCTGATCGCCAGCGCGATCGAGATCGCGATCGGCAGGCCCTCCGGGATGGCGCTGACCGCAAGCCCGACCGACATCATGAACAGGTCGTCCCAGGCAAGCCCGCGGAACAGGCCAGCGGCGACGAGGACGACGGAAGCGAGCCCAACGCTCCAGGCGATCATGTTCGAAAAATGCTTGAGCCGGATCAGCAGCGGCGGCTGGGTGGCAGACGCCTTGCCGATCTCGGCGGCGATCCTCCCGATTTCGGTCGAAAGACCGGTCGCAACCACCAGGCCGGCACCGCGCCCGCGCGTGACGAGGCTGCCCGCAAACGCAAGGCCGGATTTTTTGTTTTCGGGCGGTGCGCCGACGATGGTCACGGTCTTGCGCGCCGGCGCGGATTCGCCAGTCAGAAGCGACTCGTCGCAGAGCAGGTCGTTGGCCTCGAAAAGTTCGATATCGGCCGGGATGCGCCCGCCCGCCTCGATCCGCACGAGATCGCCCGGAACCAGCAGGCGCGCCTCGATCTCCTGCGCGATCCCGTCGCGGACGACCGTCGCAAATGGTTGTTCGAGATTGCGCAAAGCCGCTGCAGCACGGCCGGCGGAATATTCCTGGATGCCGCCGATCACGCCGTTCAACACCAGCACGATGCCGATGAACACGGCATCTTTCGCCTCACTGACCAGAAGCGAGACTGCTGCCGCGATCAGCAGAATATAGATCAGCGGGCTGCGGAATTGCGCAAGGAAGATCAGGAACAGGGACGAGGTCCGGGGCTCGGGAAGACGGTTCAGGCCGAACCGCGCCAGACGCTCCGCCGCTTCCGTGGTGCTCAGCCCTTCGGAGGCCGCATCGTTCTCTTCGCGCTCGGATTGGACGAGGACTGAATTTGCAGGCATCGGCGCTCCAGATCAAACTGCGCCCTTGTCGGCAAACGAGAGGCGCTCGATCGAGGAGGATAACCGCCGGTGTTTGCCGGCCATTGATATCCGTCAACGTGCGTGTCCTGGTCGCTACATCACAGTTGAATTATCTGCTCCATGTTGTTCCCGGAGAATCTGTCCGCCTGGGTCAGATGGAATCGGCGGCGTAGTATCGCTACGCCGCCGAAGCAGTCGCGGGTTTACCTGTCGGTGCTCGCGGTCTTGGAAGCGGCGGTGCCACCATTGTCACTACCGGCGTTGGTCCCGTCGTTCGTTCCTTGGTTCTTTTCCTGTCCCCAGCCGTTGTTGCCTTTGGAGGTTTCAGGCGGCGGTTCACACTCGCCGGCTCCGCACGCATAACTCGCCGAGAAACCCGTCCCGGCAAGGACCATCCCCGCGCTTAGAGTGATAATCTGCAGCAACTTCGTTGACATCACAGCATTCCTCCTTTGCTTGAGACATGACTTTCGTGACGATGAACCGATCACTCCGCCATGTCATGCCAGCACATCGAAGGATGGGCGAAAGGCGTAGCCGATCCAAAGTGGCTAAACGTCGAAAAGTATTTGCCGCATTGAAAGTTGGCGAGGATGGCCTCGGCAAAGACTGCGCTGCAAGTGCTATTCATTTCCATCCTCTGGACGAGCCAGAGAAGGAGATAGTCCGTCTTGAGGTGTTGTTGCAAAGCCAAATCATCGGCTTCGGAAGCGATGGAAACCGTTCCTCAGACCGTGCGCTTCCGGCTACGACACTGTCGTTTGTCACGGCTTGTCTGAGGCAGTCGAACGGGGTCCCAGCCGTCTTTCCACACAGCTCCAGGCATCCCCGGAATCTGGAGGGCGTCACACGCTTTTACGCTGGGAGTCGATGCAGTTTACGAAAAGTTCTCCAGCACAGCCATGAACGTATGCCGGTCGCCCTGGCCCTCGGTGAGCCGTACGCGGCCTTCGATGTCAGCAAGATGATGGTCCATCAACTGCTGCGCCTTCACCAGGTCCTTGGCTTTCAGCGCAGTCACGATCAGGCGATGGTGATCGGCGCCGCAGTCGTCCTGCTTCTCTTCCTCGTAGAGGGCCATCACCAGCGAGAGGCGGGCAACGATCTTCGACAGCATTTCGGTCATGACCGCGTTGCCGCCGAGTTCAGCGAGCACGATGTGAAATTTGCCGGAAAGGACCGTTTTCGACTTTTCGTCGCCGTGATGATGGATATGTTCTTCTTCGTCGGTCAGCTTTTCGAGGGCATCCAGTTGCTCCGCTTCGGCGCGATCCATGACGAGTTCGAGGATGACGCGCTCCAGTTTCCGGCGTGATTCGAAAAGCGCCCTGGCTTCTTCGATGCCGGGTTCTGCAACGAAAGTGCCGCGATTTTTCTTTCGCTCCAGAAGGTGGTCGCTTTCCAGAACGCCGAGGGCTCCTCGGACGACCGTTCTGCTGACGCCGAAATGTTCGGCTATCGCATCCTCGAGAATCTTGGTGCCTGGCTTCAGCGCACCTTCGCCAATGGCCGCGGCAAGCGTGGTCCGGATACGCTCCGAAACATCGTCGTTGTTGGTTTCGGCCGTGTCCGCTGTATTACTCGCGTTCGGCGCGGCCTTGGCGCTTTGACGGCGCGTCCTTTTCATTTCCTGCTCCAAATGCCCTTACGGCAGCATTATTTTTTCCATGAGAATATTCCTGCGTATATGCCGATCTCGACAAAAATCCAGACTTTCCCATGATTTTAAGGGGCATCGGCAGCTCATGCCGCCGATGCTGACGGACCGGTCGTTCAGGCAGCCTGCCGCTTTGTCACCGACGAAGAAAGAGAGATACCGTTTTCCGCGCAAATCCTTTCGACGTAGCGAGCCGAGTCCCTGATGAAGATCACAGCTTCCTTGTAGCCGTAGGACTGCTTCTCATAGGTGGGGTAGCCGTACTGGCTGGCTTCGTACGCTTCCCAATCCGGAATTTCACCAGATGTGACGCGCTTTTCGTATGCGTCCACCATGGCGATATAAGCATCCAGCTCTTCGGTGTTGAGATCCGGGTGGCCAGCGCGCCAGATCGGGTCGTCGATCTGGATGCACTGGCGTGGATTGGCTTTTCGGGGCTTGTCTTCGACGGAAGCGGCAACTTCCAGCGAAAAATTCAGATCTGGGTTCGCTCTTGCGAGGATGGGAAGGATCGAGCCGAAATCGACGATGCCGCCGCCGACCGGGCGGGTCTGGAAATCCAGGCCACCGGGTGCCCGCCCGACATAGGCGTCCTTCACGTGGGTCTGGCGGACATAGGGCGCGACGCGGTTTGCGGCAAAGACCGGATGTTCTGCGCGCTGCAGACCGTTGGCCGTGTCGAAGACCACGCCCATGCAATCCTCGCCGACCTTTTCGATCAGCCGAAGAATTTCAAAGGAGGTGATCTCGTCATGGGTCTCCATGTTGAGATGAACGCCGTTGGCGCGGGCGACAGGTGCCAGCTTCAGCAGAACCTTTTCGATCGCGAGCAACTGCTCCTCCCAGGTGACGTCGGTCCGGAACCGGTCATTCGCCAATCTGCCGCGATATTCGGATTTGAAATTGCCGGGCGATACCCAGAGTTCACGGCAGCCGATGGCAGCGCCTGCCTCGATCATCAGGGTGAAGCCGAGAATGATGTCGCCGTCGCCGATTGCCCTGAACTCCGGCGCCTCGGCGCTGCAATAGGGATTGATCTTGCCGACGCCGCTTTCGAGATAAAGGCCGAGTTCATCGGCCTTCGCCCTGATATCGCGCAGTTCGCCCTTGTCCAGCGTCGGGCTCATATCGAGAACCGTGGTGAAGAAAAGGCCACCGAGGCCGAGGTCCTTGACATGGTCTAGGCTTGCAAGCGGCCCACGCTTTGTGGCCTCGGGAAGTTTCTGTGCATCAATGCCCAGTCTCATGGTCTGCTCCTTGGGGTTTCCTGATCGGATACGCTACGCTGGCGATCCTTGCTTGGTTGGATTGAACGATGGCATCGGGCTGTCACGTCCGTCGCCGGGTCTCCTTTTGCGAGCCGCCAGATCGGCCCTTGGGTGCGAGCTGCTGTTCCAGGAAATGCTGGCCGATCGAGGCGACCGTGGTGATCGCGAGATACCAGAGCGATGCAACGCACAGCAGTTCGATGACGAGAAAGTTGCGCGCATAGATGGCCTGCGCCTGCGTCAGCAGATCCTGCATACCGATGACGGAGACGATGGCGCTGGCCTTCAGCATGCCGATCGCCTGGTTCCCGGTCGGTGGAACGATGAGGCGGACAGCCTGCGGCAGAACGATCGTCCGCAAGGTTTGTAATGGCCGCAAGCCCAGGGACGATGCCGCTTCACGCTGTCCACGATCCACCGCCGTCAGGCCGCCGCGAATGATCTCGCTCATATTGGCGGCCTCGTGCAGACCGAGCGCCAGGAACCCGGCGACCGCGGGAGTGACCAGATCATTAATCGATATTGTATAGGTGCCGAGACCAACCTCAGGGATGAAAAGTGCGATGTTGAACCAGAAGAAGATCTGGACGATCAGCGGCACGCCCCGAAACCACCAGACGAAGCCGACAGCCATCGTTTTCAGCACGATATTCTGGCTGGTGGCCATGATGGCGACGATGCAGCCGACGGCGATCCCGGCCAACATCGCGCCTGCCGTCAGTTGGAGCGTCAGGACGACGCCGCCCAGGATCATCGGATCGATCATGAAGCGAGGGATTTCGCTCCATTGAACGCTCTGGCTGCGGCCGATGATCATCATAAGGAGAGCCAGCGCGAGGATCGCGCTGGTGCCGGTTGTGATTTGCCCCCACCGTATCGGCTTGCCGACGGGAGGTGCCATGGCGATGCTGACGGGTTGAGCAAAAAGGGACATGGGCTCAATCCACCGGCATGCTGGCGGCGTCGTCGACCTTGACCGTCTTCACGGCCAGCGGACCAAGGCTCCATCTTTTCATGATGGCCTCATAGGCGCCACTATCGACCATGTGCTGAAGGCTTGCCACGACCGTGTTGCGAAGCTGTGGGTTGTCCTTCGATACCAGCATGCCGAGATATCCGACTGCGAGGCGGACATCCGGAAGAGCCTGCAGGCCGACGCCTCTGCCGGTCTGGTTTGCCGTGGTGTAGACGCTCGTGGCATAACCGTTGACGGTCGCATCGGCGCGGCCGGTGCGCACTGCCTGCAATACGTCGGGCATTTTCGGGATGGACATGATGTTTATCGGCGTGGCGCACTTGGCCGACGCGGCCTCCACCATGCGCCCCTGGAAAGTGCCGACCGGCACGGCGACCTTCTTGCCACAGAGATCCGCCATGCTCTTGATGCCGAGCGGGTTGTCCTTGATGGTCATGATCGTGGTCGCGTCATACATGTAGTCGATTACGTCGACCTGCTTTTCCAGTTCCGGATCATCGTTGATGCCGGAGACGGTCATGTCGAAACGCTTCGACAGGATCGCCGGAACGATTGCAGCCCCAGCGCCGACATCGGTCATCTGCACGTCGATGCCGAGAACAACGCCAAGCGCGGCCGCGATATCGGCATCGATGCCGATCAGCTTTCCATCCTCTGCGCGGAAGCTGATCGGCGGGGTGAGGTCGGTTGCGACCTTGAGGACCTTTGACGCCTTGATGGCAGGCGGCAGGCCGTCCGCGAGTTTCTGGTTGAATGCTATGCCCGGCAGCTTTGCCACGTCCGCCTCCGGTATCATCTTTACCGCTGGGCCTTCGGCTGCCTGTGCCGACAGGGAGAGAAAGGCTGCGAATGCGCCGGCCAGTCCACCGCTCAGAATTCCGTTGATGCTGTTCATGGGATCCCCTTTCGTTGTTTTGCTGTGTTTGAATTCTCGGGGATTTTGAAGCAATCGCCGTGCCAAGTTGACGGACTGATTCCTAAGTTATTGAGAAGAAAGCTAGATATTTCTCTCGTCGATATTCGTATAGTGTTTCGAAACTACTTTCGCGTGTTTGTACGAATATGAATGCATAAATTTTCATCGGGCTCAACGTTGTTGTCATGGGAAACGCCGCCTCCAATCCAATTTAGCTCCATTTCTAGGAATATTTGCCTAATTTTGAACACGAAAGCTCTGCAATGGGTCCGTTTCCGGTGAAAAGCGGCGTGAATTCTCCCCGCCGGCTACCAAGTTTCTGCTCAAGAACTAAACTATCGAGACCAAATTATATGCAGTCACACTGATTTATTCAGATTCAAAACTCTATGATAATAAACTTACGAATTTTACTTCGACAAAAATAACATATTTAAAACATTGCCTTGCTTCGATTCTTCGGTTGGCAGTTTGGAACTGGCACGGTGCTTGCAATTCGATTGGCATGAACCAGACCGAAACCAGATTTTTTAGCCAACGAGATATCCGCTTAGCTCCCGGTCGCTACTCGCGTCCCATCGTTGCGGCAGATCATGGGGGAATTTGCATGCCTCATATTGCGAACTCGATCGAAGGAAAGCAGCTCAGTGTCAAAGACCTCACGCACAGTTATGGCGGACAGAATGCCGTCAGCGATGTGTCCTTTGAGGTCAACGCTGGAGAAATCGTCGCACTCCTCGGGCCAAGCGGCTGCGGCAAGTCTACGGTGCTCCGGGCTATTGCCGGCTTGATCCACCCAAAGTCTGGCCGAATGGTGCTCGGTGGGGCCGACCTTGCCAACATATCAGCCCGAGCTCGTGGCATCGGCATGGTCTTCCAGAATTATGCGCTGTTCCCGCATCTGACCGTGGCCGAGAACATCGCCTATCCACTCGCCTGCCAGCAGGTTCCGCGTGCCGTACGAAAGGCACGCGTCGAGGAAATGTTGTCCCTCGTTCGCCTCAACGGTTACGGCAATCGGCTCCCACGCGAACTGTCCGGCGGCCAGCAGCAACGCGTCGCGGTTGCCCGCGCCATAGCAGGGCGCCCTTCGCTGCTTCTGCTCGACGAGCCGTTCGGCGCACTGGACCGGGCGCTTCGCTTCGACCTGCAGGTCGAGCTTCTGCATCTTCAGAAAACGCTCGGGATCACAACGCTGATCGTCACCCACGACCAGGAAGAGGCCCAGAGCCTGGCAAACCGTCTTGTCTTGATGAGCAAGGGTAATGTCGAGCAGATCGATACGCCGATGGCCGTTTACGACCGGCCGAACACGCTGTTCGTCAACACCTTCATCGGGCAGGCCAATATTCTCCGCGGAACGGTCGTGCGTCTGGATCCTGAAGCCACGTTGATCGGCTTGCCCGGCGACAAGGCTCTTCGCCTGCCGCGCCGCCTGAACTTCACCATCGGATCGAAGGTCACCGTCACCTTCCGGCCCGAAGAGGTTCGGCTGACAAGCCAGCCAGGCGAAAATTCGCTTGCGGCACGCGTGACCGTATCCGTGCCGCTCGGCCCGACGCTCGTCCACGACCTCGTCCTCGACGACGGTACCAATCTGCGTGCGTCCGAGGTTCGCGGCCCTTCGACCTTCGTTCCCGAAACCGGGACGCAGGTTTTTGCCGAGATCGACACCGCACGAGCCCATGTCTTTCCGGGTGAACCGGAAGTCTCCCAGTGAATGAAGCCAGTGAATGAAAGCCGTCAATCAATAACCAACAGAGGTGATCGCATGACCAACTTCAATATGACCCGCCGTAATTTTGGCCTGCTCGCTGCCGGTGCGGCCGCAGCCGCAACCATGCCGTTTTCCGCCCGCGCCGCCGGCGGCAGCGTCGTCGCCGCAACCTTCCCCGGCAACTGGGAAGATGGCTACCGCACGGTTCTGACGCCGCTCGTCAAGCAAGCCGGTTTCGACCTGACTGTCGCCCCGGCATTGGCGCAGGACCAGCTCGCCAAGGTGATGGCGAGCCCCGGCAACCCGCCTTACGATACGCTGCTGATGTCGCCGGGCCAGATGGCGACCGCCATTGACAACGACCTGATCCAGAAGATCGATCCGAGCAAGCTCAAGAACTGGAGCATGCTCGACCCGGCCTTCCAGGGCGAGTACGGCCCGACCGTGACGATCGAAGTCAACGGCATCGCCTACAATCCTGATCTCGTGCCGGCCCCCAAGGGCTATCGCGATCTGTTCGAAAACCCCGCCTACAAGGGCAAGGTATCCTGGACCGGCTTCGGTTCGAACACCGGCGTCATGGCCTATAGCCAGATCGCCAAGATCTTCGGGACCAGTGCCACGGACATGGATGCCGTCTTCAAGCTGTTCAAGGACAATCCGGAGCAGATCAAGGGCGTCGTCGCCAGCACCAACCATCAGATGACGCTCTTCCAGCAGGGCGAGATCGCGGTCTTCATGTGCTCGACCGGCAACGTCGCGCGTCTGAAGAGCATGGGCCTCAAGGCCGAGTTCGTTCAGCCGGAAACCGGCTCTCCGGCAGCCCCCGTCAACATCCACCTGACCAAGGGTTCGAAGAACGTAGAGGCCGCCTATGCTTACATGGATGCGGCGATCTCCAAGGCTGCGCAGGATCAGTTGAAGATGCCGCCACGCGAGATGTTCCCGACCAACATGCAAGTCGCCCTGACGCCCGGCATCGAGGCTTTCGTCAAGCGCGACCAGCTTGCCAGCATGATCTATCCGGACTGGGCTTCGATCAACAAGAACCGTGCGGAATGGATCCGCAAGTTCGACGCCCTCGTTGCTGGTTGAGATAAGACAATGAAGGCGAGCGGCTTCCCATACGTTATCCCGATGCTCCTCTTGTCGGTGGCGTTCTTTGCGACGCCGCTCGCCGTTCTCATCGGGTTCAGTTTCATCGGTCCGGACGGACTGACACTCAACAATTATGGACGCTTCCTCGGCGATGCGTTCAATTATCGCGTGCTGATGAATACCGCCAAGCTCGGTCTGCAGACTGTAGCGAGCACGACGCTTCTCGGCATTCCGATCGCGCTCCTGTACTGGCACAGTGGCAAGACTGCGCGTCAGGTCATCATCTTTCTGACGCTCATCCCGATGCTGACCAGCAACGTGGTGCGAACCTTTGCCTGGATCGTCATTCTCGGGCGGCAGGGGCCGATCAGCGAGACCTTCGTGGCTCTCGGTCTTGCAGGACAACCGTTCTCGCTGATGTCGACCGAACTCGGATTGGTATTGGCCATGTGCCAGATTGATCTGCCCCTTATTATCCTGCCGCTGATCGCGATCCTGTCGCGGACACCCGTGCAGTTTACCGAAGCCGCGCAGGTTTCGGGCGCCGGGCCATGGCGGATTTTCGTGACCGTGCTTCTGCCGATGATGCTGCCGGGCCTGCTGGCCGGCTGGATCCTCGTCTTTGCGAGCACCAGCAGTTCCTTCGTGACCCAGGCGGTCATCGGCGGCGCCCGCAACGTCTACGTTCCGCAACTCATCTACCGTGAGGTCGGCACGCTGTTCGACTGGTCCATGGCATCGGCGATTGCCGTCGTGCTGTTGCTCTCGACCGGAATTCTGCTGGTCGCAATGACCATGATTTCCCGTCACAGGAGGCTCGTTGGCCATGCGTAACAAGCGTGAAAATCCGATCCCCGCTTTCCTCTACAAGGCATTCGTCTTCGGCTTCGGCGGTCTCAGCCTGATCTATCTGGTCGCCCCGATCATCATCGCGATCACCATGTCGTTTACGTCAGGGCAGACCCTGAAATACCCGCCGCAGGGCTTTTCGATCCGCTGGTACGAGGCCTTGTTCGATCCGATCCGCTCGGGAACCGAGCACATCGCAGCCGGCAACTCGTTGAAGATTGCCGCTCTTGCGGTTCTAGGGTCCCTGCTTTTTGCAGTTCCCGCCACCATCGGCATGGCACGGATGAAACGCAGCACTGTGAGTTCCATCGAGCCTCTCCTGCTCGCGCCGCTCGTCCTGCCGAGCCTGGTCTACGGTCTCGCGGCACTGATCGTCGCCAACTTCGTCGGCTTCCAGCCTTCGCTCTGGCTGACAGTGACCGGCCATGTGGTCGTCTTCGGGCCGCTGATGTACCGGGCCGCATCCGTCGTTGCCCAGGGCATCAATCCATCGCTGGCGGAGGCCTCGACGGTGATGGGGGCGACGTGGTTCACGACGCTGAGGCGCGTAACCTTGCCGCTCCTGCTGCCGGGCATTCTCGCAGGTGCGTTTCTCGTCTTCATCCAGTCGCTCGACAACGTGTCCGTCTCGCTCTTCCTCGCCGATGCCCGAACGACGGTGCTGCCGCTTAGGATGTTCGCTCTCATCGAAGAGTCGCTCGACGTCCGCGTTGCCGCGATGTCGGGAGTTTTGATCGCTCTCACGCTCGTGGTGCTGCTTGTCGCAAGACGGGTGCTGGCACCGCAGAAGCAGGCCTGACCTATTTTTAGAATTCTGGAAGGAATACCCAATGAACATGCGTGCAACCAAGGCGGGCTCTTATCGTGTCGGATCGCTGCTCGCCGATTTCCGGCCGGACTTCGATTTTTCCGCACCGCTGCCTCTGCCGGTCGAGGAATTCGAGGATCGCCTGCGCCGCATTCGCCGTCAGGCGGTCGAAGCGGGGCATGACGCGCTGATCGTGCACACCGGCGGTGTCGGCTGGTTCCACACATCGAACCACTATCTCCGCTATATCTGCGACTGGATGCGCGAAGGTGTTCTGATCATCCCGACCGACACCGACAAGCCGCTGACGCTTCTCTCCTTCTTCACCCAGTCCGTGCTGCTGCCGCCGGGCGGCGAACCGGTGCTGGTCGAGGATATCTGGCAGATCGGCCCGATCGGCCGCGAATATGCCGATCGTCCGGGCGACAGCGTCATCAAGACTGCCGAGAAATGCGCCGAACTGCTGGCCAGCCTCGGGCTCGCAAAGGCCCAGATCGGCCGGATCGGCGACCGCACCTCGCTGACCTTCTGGGCGGCGCTCGACGAACTGATGCCGGGGAGCAAGTTCATCGCCGACAACGCCATTCTCGACCGGATGCAGAAGCTGCGTTCACCGCGCGAGATCGACATGTTCCGTGCCGCCGCGCAACTGGTCAGCATCGCGACCCAGGCCGCCTATCACGTCGCCAGACCCGGCGTGACCGACCACGAAATCTATGCCGCCTTCACTCAGGCCCAGCTATCTTTCGGCGGTGAGACCGGCGACGGCTACCAGATCGGTATCAACGAGTTCGGCACCCATTGCGGCAAACCCTACGGCCATGTCGTGCGTCCGGGTGACCTGATCAATCTCTATGTCTCCAACATCACCTACCGCGGCTACACGGCCCAGACCGCCCGCATGATCGCAATCGGTGAGATCACCAAGCGGCAGGAGGAGGTGCTCGCCGCCTGCACGGAGGGCGTCAAGCGCGCCGAAAAGCTGATCCGGCCGGGCGCGCTGATCCGCGACGTCAATAACGCCGCCTTCGAGCCGATGATCGAGCGCGGCATGCTGTCCTCGCCGGAGGCTCGCACCATGCCCTATAACTGGGCGCCGATGGATGACGGCAGCGCAAGGCTGATCCCGCGCCAGTATGTGAAGAACATCGACTGGGAGGCGCAGGGCCGCAAGCTGATGCATGTCTATCCGGCGACGGAAGGCCCACATAATCCCAATCTCGGCCATTCCGTCGGCATGGCTGGCAGCCAGAACAGTTTCAACATCTCCTCCCACAACTATGACCGGATGGAGGAAGGCATGGTGTTCGTGCTGCATACACAGTGGCTGGAACCGCTCTCCGCCGGCTGCAATGTCGGCGACATGTATGTCGTCACCAAGGACGGGTTCGAGAACCTTTCCCGCCACACCCCGCTTGAAACCCATCGTATTGCTGCCGAGGCCTGACATGACCGACCATACGCATTTCGATTTCGCCAAGCTCAATGAGCGGGAACGCTACAAGCTTCTGATCGGCACCGTGATCCCGCGCCCCATCGCCCTGGTGACGACGGTCAGCAGGCAAGGGCAGCCCAATGCCGGTCCGTTCAGCTTCTTCAATGTGCTGACCCATGATCCGGCCATCGTCGCCATCGGCGTCGAGAACTATTCGGACATGCGTTTCAAGGACACGGCGCGCAACATCCGCGAGACCGGAGAGTTCACGGTCCACATCTGCGATAACGCGCTTGTCGACCAGATGGAGGTCTGCGCGATCAAGTTCGGCCCCGAGGTCGACGAGATGGAGGAGGCAGGCCTTGCGACCGTCCCCGGGCAGATGGTGCGCAGCCCGCGCATTCTCGCGGCACCGGCAGCGCTGGAATGCCGCCGGCATACGACCCTGCAGGTCGGCCCGGCGCGGGAAATCATCTTAGGGGAGGTGCTCGGCGTCTATGTTCGCAGCGACGCGGTCAACCCGTCGAACCTGCATATCGACCAGCAGCTGATGGACGCTGTCGGGCGCATGGGCGGGCACACCTATGCCCGGACCCGTGACCAGTTCGACATCAAGACGCTGACCCCGCAGGAATGGGAAAGCCGGAAGGATGGCGCGAAGGCGGCGGCGGAATAAGCGCGCTTGTCCGCTTCCTCCGCATCTGTGCCTTCTTATGGTCCGAACAATAAGGGCTGAGTAGAAGCAGGCGGCTGGGAGGACATTGGAAAAACGAGACGGGGAAGGGTAATAACTCGAGGCGCGTCTGTGGATGCCATCGCGCGACTGGAGCGCGTCATGGAAAAGACCGAAGCGAATTCAGGTCGAAGGTGGTCGCGGCCGTGGACGACCCTCGAAAGCGCCGCCACCTTTAGATTTTAGTGGCAAAGAGACGGCGGACACGTTGTCCGTTGCTGTCGCTTCTCCACTATCTAAATTGTTCGCGGAGAGATGATCAGTATCGTTCCCAAACGTGAACCGGAGCGTCCCCATATTCGGCTTTGCAGTTCGGGCATTTGAACTTTCCAGTCATCATGGACAAGTGGAAGTAGCGCCCTGCTTTCTGCTCACAGACCGGGCAGAACGGCTCTCCTTTTGGCTCACCATCTTCGAAGGTAAGAAGCGAGAAACCACGCTCCTTGACAGTCTTTTCTTTGGTCGCAAATGCACTTCGCAACCTATCTATTTCCTGGTCCTTCGCCCGCAGCTCCTCCTGGGTATCCGCCAATGCCATTTTGACATCAGCAAGGGAGCTATACATCTCGGCCATCCTTGCTTTGATCTCGCCCTCGCTTAGCCCCTTTTCCACCTCACGAAGATCTTTTACTATGCCGATAGCTTGGCTGAGGACGGCCAAAGTTCCGGGTATATCAACCATAGCTCCCCCTATTTTATTCCAAATTTCAATTCGCTTCGGCAGCTCGGCGAAGCTGTTCCGTTATCGTTAGGGCTTCCGATCAAAAGGCACATCTAGAAGCCGGTTGAAGAATCCTCCGCTTGACGGGGTCACCTGCGTGTTGGGCGGCGGTGGCTTCGGTGGGAAAACGGTCTGCGTAAACCAAGGCCAGGCTTCTGGAGGGAGACGGCCGCTGATATTGTGAGTATTCACCTCTGCGATCAGAAAATTATTTAGCCCGAGAACAGGTTCGAAATGGATCCGCAATTCGTTCACGTTGGCAGTAGATTTGATGAAGTATGTAAGCGGAAGGTAGTTCCAGTATGACAACACATAAGGACTATACACAATCCAACGATTGAGATGTTCAATGTTTATGTTCGGGTTAAAGAACACAATAATATATGTTTTAGTTTCCATCGCGGCTCTTATCCTCCAAGCCTTCAACTGAAGTGTTAGGAGTCTGTTGCGCGGATAGGTCGATCATCGTGAACTCTTTGCCGCTTTCTCCGAGCAGTGAAATACGCCGAAGCTCGGTGAGGTATTCCTCAGACTGAAGGCGGTCCGGTTCTCGGATAGCAAAATACGCGAAGAAAGCTATGCCTGAGACCACCACTAAGACGACCAGATAAGTGAGTAGTTCCTGAATTCGGCCGTCGGTCATGTACACCGCAGGAAGCAGTGTCGTCATAGAGATGCCAAGAAGCCAGAGCATTGGCGACATGGCGCTTTTAGTCGTCATCCGCTGGATTGCATCGCCGTGGCTGGGCATACCTGGCAACGTCGGCCCCGAGTTCGGAATTTTCCGCGAACGCGCCATCTATCTCCCCACAACAGTCAATACTGCCAATTCGCGGTAGGTCGTCATGGAGTTTTGGCTCGTCTAGGGGCAACGAACACCTCACAGATCTGTTCTAATGCAGCGTCTACCTTTCGGTATCCGGCAGGGTCTTCGTACCATAGAGCTTGTGCATAGCGATAAACTCTGGTCGCTGCGGCAGAAGGACCGGACGCGTAGCGTGGATCACCAGGGCACGTCTTCACAAGGATCGCGTCTCGGAGAAAGTTTTTCTCGAACTCGACCTGTGCCGTGTCTTTCTCCTGCTTACTGCAGGCGACCACAGTGAAGGTAACAATTCCGAGGAGGATCGCGCTTTTTAGCCTGTGAGGCATGAGGGAGGTGCTTTTCATGTTGCAATCATGTCGCGTGGACAAGCCGAGTGTGCCTGGAAATGCCTGGAAATCAAGGGATTAGCGCGCAACAAGATGCAACATGAAAAGCGTTCTGGTGGGGAACGTTTTCACAAGTAAGCAACTGAAAAGGCTACAGAAAGTATTGGCTGGGGAACCTGGATTCGAACCAAGATTAACGGAGTCAGAGTCCGTCGTTCTACCGTTGAACTATTCCCCAGCAGGGCGCGCCGGTGAATGCCCGGGCCGGTGTGCGGCGCTTATAAACAAAAGCGGGCGGATTGCAAATACCGATTTCGAAAAAAATCGACGCTGCGGAGGCTTTCTCGTCTCAGGCGCGGAAAAGCTCGAAAGTCGGCTGATGACAGGGCGATGACATGGTCGGCAAAAAGCCGTTGGCGAAATCGCCACCGCCTGTTATCTTCGCACCAACGAAACAATCAGACGCCAGCGGCATACCTTCAAGAGGCTTTGCGCGGCGAGATGGACTTAACAGTGATGGACCCCGATAGCGGCGCAAAGCCGCCGGAAGGCGGGGCGTCGGCGGTACCGCGCGGAGAGGGTAAATCCTCGAGGCGTCGGAAGGCGAAGCGGAACGGCAAACGTCGTGACGCGGCGCCTGTAACCAATTCGGAAGCGGTCGATTCGGCCGCCTCTGCCGGACGTCCCAACAGCCAGGAACCCAACCCGTCGGCGCGCAAGCGCAAGCGGCGCCGCGCGAAATCCGCGGGCGCCCAGCAGCCGGTACAGGGGGCGAACGCCGCACCCGCAGCTCAGCAGGTTCCGGTTCGTGCCGAGGGCGGGCAGCAGCCGCATTCGGCCAAGTCGTCCTCGCGCAATCGTCGCAAGAAGAACAGAGGCGGTCGCGGCCTGCAGGGCCGGCCGCTGACGCCTGCCAAGGCGGCGCCCGGCGTGGCCAAGGCTCCGGCGTCTGCCGGTTCGGGCCAGGTTTCCTCCAAGGATGTCCGCGGCAGGACCGGCGTTGAAAGCCAGGGCGCGGAGCAGCGCGGCGAAAAATTCTCCTACGTCAACGATCTCTATGCGGCGCTCGACCTCGGCACCAACAATTGCCGCCTGCTGATCGCCCAGCCGACAAGGCCGGGCCAGTTTCGCGTCGTCGATGCGTTTTCGCGGATCGTCCGTCTCGGCGAAGGGCTCGGCACCAGCCGCCGTCTGTCGCAGGATGCCATGGACCGCGCGGTCGAGGCGTTACGCATCTGCGCCACAAAGCTCGCCAACCGGCCGATCCGCCGGATGCGGCTGATCGCAACCGAAGCCTGCCGGGCCGCCGAAAACGGCGAGGAATTTCTGGCGCGGGTGATCTCGGAAACCGGGCTGGAGCTGGAAATCATCGATCGCGAGACCGAGGCGCGGCTTGCGGTGTCGGGATGCTCGTCGCTGGTCGGCCGCGAGGCGCGGTCCGTCGTTCTCTTCGATATCGGCGGCGGTTCGTCGGAAATCGCCGTCATCCGCATCGATGACAGCCGCTCGAGTCGGCTTGCCAATCACATCACCCATTGGACCTCGCTTCCGGTCGGCGTCGTGACGCTGTCGGAACGGCATGGCGGGCGCGACGTGACGCCCGAGGTTTTCGGCGCCATGGTGACGGAAGTCGAAGGCATGCTGGCCGGTTTCGATTGCCCACCGCTTGCCGCCTTCCGCCGCCAGGGCGCCGAGGATTTCCACCTGATCGGCACGTCCGGCACGGTGACCACGCTTGCGGGCGTGCATCTCGACCTGCCGCGCTACGATCGCCGGAAGGTCGACGGCCTATGGCTGTCGGATGCGGAAGTCTCTGCCATGCAGGCAAAACTGCTCTCCTGGGATTTTGCCGGCCGTGCCGCCAATCCCTGCATCGGTCCGGATCGGGCCGATCTGGTGCTGGCCGGTTGCGCCATTCTGGAAGCGATCCGCCGCCGCTGGCCGAGCCAGCGCATGCGGGTGGCCGATCGGGGCCTGCGCGAGGGCCTGTTGACGGACATGATGGCCGACGACGGCGTGTGGCGCCGGGTGCGGCCGCGCCGCCCAGGGGGCAATCAGGCGGGCAATTCAGGTGCCGGCGGACAGGATGAGGCTGGAGCAAGGCGATGACGAAACCACCCTCCAAATCCCCGGGCAGCGGCAATCGCACCGGCCGCAAGCTCGGCCAGAAGGTCAAGAAGGGCAAGCTCAAGGCGTCGTCACGGCGCTGGCTCGAGCGCCATATCAACGACCCCTACGTCCAGCGCGCCAAGCTCGAAGGATATCGCGCCCGCGCGGCCTTCAAGCTTCTGGAGATCGACGAGAAACATCAGATCCTCAAAGGCGCCCGCCGCATCATCGATCTGGGTGCTGCACCGGGAAGCTGGTCGCAGATCGCCGCAAATGTCACCGGTTCGACCGACGATGATATCCGCGTCGCGGCGATCGATTTCCTGGAAATGGCGCCGCTCGCCGGCGTTAAGATCCTGCAGCTCGACTTCCTCGATCCGGAAGCACCGCGCCTGTTGATGGAAGCGATCGGCGGCACGCCGGACGTGGTCATCTCGGACATGGCGGCGCCGACCACCGGCCACCAGAAGACCGATCATCTGCGCACCATGCATCTGTGCGAGGTGGCGGCGCATTTCGCGGTCGAGGTGCTGGGCGAGGGCGGCCATTTCCTGGCCAAGACCTTCCAGGGAGGCACCGAACGCGACCTGCTCAACATGCTGAAGCAGAATTTCAAGCAGGTCATCCACGTCAAGCCGGGCGCATCGCGCCAGGAATCGGTGGAGATGTTCCTGCTCGCCAAGCATTTCAAGGGCCGCAGGGCAGGCGAGACTGCCCCGGAGTCCGACATGGAGGAACCCGAGGTGGAGGATGCGGACGTGGAATACGCTGAAGCCGAAGACCGCGACCTGGACGATCGGACCTGACTACTCGCCGGCTTCCGGTTGGATTTTGGCGGCTCCGTGGCCGGAAACGGCAGCCCCCGTCATCGGGTCCAGTCTCAGCAGGGGCATGATCGCCAGAAGCGAAAGGGCGGCCACCAGGAAGAAAGCCAGGTGGAAGTCGAAGAGCTGCAGATGCGTGCCGGTGACGGCCGCCGAGGCCTCGAGGATGAAGGCTGCAAAGGCGACGCCCAGCGCCATGCTGATCTGCTGCATGACGGAGGCGATCGAGGTCGCCTGGCTCGCCTGTTCGTCGCTGATCTCGGAATAGCTGAGTGCATTCGAGCCGGTGAAGAAGAAGGAACGGCAGACACCCGACATCAGCAGGAAAGCGACGATCAGCGCGTGGGAGGTCTCCGGCGTGAAAAAGCCGTTTGCCGCCGTGGTTGCCGCGCCGAGCACGCCTGCGACGATCAGCGTCATCTTGAACCCGGTCATCGCGAAGACGCGGCGGGCGACGAACTTCACGATCAGCGCGCCGAGCGCGCCCGCAAACGTGATGAGGCCGGATTGGAAAGGGTTGAGGCCGAAACCGAGCTGCAGCATCAGCGGCATCAGGAACGGAATGGCGCCTGTCGAGATGCGGAACAGCGTACCGCTGCTGCTGGCGGCCCGGAACGCATCGTCCTTGAAGAGCCGCAGGTTGAGGATCGGCGCGGGGTGGCTGCGCGCATGGACGACATAGGCAACGCCGGCCGCGAGCCCCAAAGCCGTCGCCGTGATGCCGACGGCCGGCGGCAGCGCCGGAAGGCCGACGACGGAAAGCCCGAAGACCGTGCCGGCGGCGGTGACAGAGGTCAGGAAGAACCCCCACCAGTCGATCGAGGGAGGATTGGTGGTCTCGATTTCCGGCAGGAAGATTGTTGCGAGATAGATGCCGAGCAGGCCGACCGGCACGTTGATCAGGAAGATCCAGTGCCAGGTGAAATAGGTGGTGATGAAACCGCCAATCGGCGGGCCGGTGAGGGGGCCGACCAGTGCCGGAATGGTAAGCAGCGCCATGGCCGAAACGAGCTCGCTGCGTTTCGTGGTGCGTAGGAGAACCAGGCGCGCAACCGGCGTCATCATCGCTCCGCCCATGCCCTGCAGAAAGCGCGAAAGCACGAACTGCAGGAGGTCGGAGGAGAACGCGCAGCAGATCGAGCCGACGACAAAGACGAAGATCGCGATGCGAAAGATCTTCTTGGCGCCGAAGCGGTCCGCCATCCAGCCGCTGATCGGGATGAACATGGCGAGCGCCACCATGTAGGAAGTCAGCGCCAGTTTGAGCGTGATCGGCCCTACATTGAGGTCGGCGGCGATTGCCGGAAGCGCGGTCGCAATGACGGTGGAGTCCATCTGCTCCATGAAAAGGGCGACGGCGAGAATGAGCGGAACGATGCGGTTCATGGGGTGCCTGCAATGGCGGGAATTGGCCCGTCCATAGACCTCTTGGTCCCGTCTGCCAATTGCGGAATCTCACCGTTTCGGATTTTGGGTCACGTCTGCGTGAGATCGGATTTCCTCGGCAGGGAGCGCGGTTATGTTCCCCCGGATAGGACCCGATTTTGACGGTCCGGCGCAATTCAAGGAGGCAGCGACATCATGACGAATTCAGGTATCGGACGGCGCACCCTTATCGGCACGGCCGGTTTGGGCATTCTCGCCGCTCCGGCGATCATCAATGCCGGGGCTTTCGCCCAGGAGAAGCAGAAATTGGCTATCGATCATGTGACCCCGCCGGATATCCACAAGTTCAAACTTGGTGGTTTCCAGGTTCTGGCGGTGAAGGACGGCGCCCGCCCCTCCGGTGCTCCCGGTGAAACCTTCGGCCTCAAGCAGCCGCCCGAAACCCTCGCTGCGCTGCTCACTGAGAATTTTCTGCCGACGGAACAGTTCGTCAACAGCTTCTCACCGACGCTGATCGATACCGGCAGCAACGTGATCCTGTTCGATACCGGCCTCGGCAAACCGGGCCGCGCCCAAGGCGTCGGACGCCTGATCGAAGGATTGGCAGCCGCTGGCTACATGCCGGAGGATATCTCGATCGTCGTCATCACCCATATGCATGGCGACCATATCGGTGGGCTCATGGAAGACGGCAAACCGACCTTCCCGAAAGCCCGTTACATCACGGGCCAGGTGGAATACGACTTCTGGACCGATGCCGCCCGCGCCGGCACGCTTGCAGAGGGCAACCAGAAGAGCGTGCTCGCCAATGTGAAGCCGCTTGCCGAAAAGATGACCTTCCTGAAGGATGGCGGCGAAGTGGTTTCCGGCATCACCGCTATGTTGGCGCCGGGCCACACGCCCGGCATGCTGAATTTCAATATCGAATCGCAAGGCAAGCGCCTGATCCTCGCCGCCGATACGGTCAACCACTACGTCCTGTCGCTTCAGCGGCCCGAATGGGAGGTGCGTTTCGACATGGACAAGGCGCAGGGGGCGGCCACCCGCAAGAAGGTCCTCGACATGATCGCCACGGACAAGGTCGCCTTCCTCGGCTATCACATGCCCTTCCCGGCGGTCGGTTTCGTCGAAAAACAGGATACCGGCTACAGGTTCGTGCCGAAGAGCTATCAGTTCGACATCTGATTGTTGTTGAAAAGCAATCGAAACCCGGGAGAAGCCTCTCTCGGGCTTTTGCTATTCCCTTCTTGTCATGAACGTGTTACCAGCCCTCGCCAACTTCCAAGCAATTGTTGCCGGAGCGTCGGGACGTATAGAGTCGTTCCTGAGCGCATCCCGCATTTTCTAGATCGAAGGAATTTGGCAATGGCACGCATCATTGAAACCGCAACCGGCGCAGATGCGCTTACCTTCGACGACGTGCTCCTGCAGCCCGGCCATTCCGAAGTCATGCCGGGCCAGACGAATATCGCGACGAGGATCGCCCAGGATATCGAGCTTAATCTGCCGATCATTTCCTCGGCCATGGATACGGTGACGGAAAGCCGGCTTGCCATCGCCATGGCGCAGGCAGGCGGCATCGGCGTCATCCACCGTAACCTCACCCCGATCGAACAGGCCGAACAGGTCCGCCAGGTCAAGAAGTTCGAAAGCGGCATGGTCGTCAACCCGGTGACGATCGGCCCGGACGCGACGCTGGCCGATGCGCTGTCGCTGATGAAGTCCTACAGCATTTCCGGCATTCCGGTGGTCGAGAACGGCGGCGGTCACGTTCCGGGCCGGCTGGTCGGCATTCTCACCAACCGTGACGTCCGTTTTGCTTCCGATCCGGCTCAGAAGATCTACGAACTGATGACCCGTGAGAACCTCATCACGGTCAAGGAAAGCAGCGTCGATCAGACGGAAGCCAAGCGCCTGCTGCACAAGCACCGCATCGAGAAGCTGCTGGTGGTGGATGGCGAAGGTCGTTGCGTCGGCCTGATCACCGTCAAGGACATCGAGAAGTCCCAGCTCAACCCGAACGCCTCCAAGGACGCTCAAGGGCGGCTGCGCGCTGCGGCCGCGATCAGCGTCGGCGACGATGGTTTCGAGCGCGCCGAACGTCTCATCGAGGCCGGCGTCGATCTTCTGGTCGTCGATACGGCCCACGGCCACTCGCAGCGCGTGCTCGACGCCGTCACCCGCGTCAAGCGCATCTCCAACCACGTACGCGTCATGGCCGGCAATGTCGCCACCTCAGACGGCACCAAGGCGCTGATCGATGCCGGCGCGGATGCTGTCAAGGTCGGCATCGGTCCGGGCTCGATCTGCACCACCCGTATCGTCGCCGGCGTCGGCGTGCCGCAGCTTGCGGCGATCATGTCGGCCGTCGAAGCGGCACGGGCGCAGGACATTCCCGTCATCGCCGACGGCGGCATCAAGTTCTCGGGCGACCTTGCCAAGGCGATCGCCGCCGGCGCATCCGCGGTGATGATCGGCTCGCTGCTGGCCGGCACCGACGAAAGCCCGGGCGAGGTCTATCTCTACCAGGGCCGTTCGTTCAAAGCCTATCGCGGCATGGGCTCGGTGGGCGCCATGGCCCGCGGTTCCGCCGACCGTTATTTCCAGGCGGAAGTGCGTGATACGCTGAAGCTGGTTCCCGAAGGCATCGAAGGCCAGGTTCCCTACAAGGGTCCGGTCTCGGGTGTGCTGCACCAGCTTGGCGGCGGCCTGAAGGCGGCCATGGGTTATGTCGGTGGCGCCAATCTCAAGGAATTCCAGGAGCGCGCCACCTTCGTGCGTATCTCCGGCGCAGGCCTGCGCGAAAGCCATGCGCATGACGTGACGATCACGCGCGAGAGCCCCAACTATCCGGGCTCTGGCGCCTGACGTTTCTGATCGGAGGAGGTGTTGCCTCCTCCTCCTCAAGTCTCGGAAATAGTTGGTTGGATGCCTGCGACCTTGCCTCATTGCAAAGTCGGGTAGTCCACAGGCAGTGGTGAGACCATGTGGCGTCGCTCGGACGGCACGCCATTGTGCGTCGGCGAACCCGTGTTATTGGGTTCCTCTGACGAATGAGGAGAACCGATGCTTTCCACCGACGCGACGCTTTGGCCGATGATAGCGCATGCTGCGCTAGCCTTCTTTCTCTACTGGCTCCTGTCGAGGAAACGGTACATGGCTGTGAAGTCCGGCAGCGCTGCGGCCGGTCAGTTCCGTGAAAACCGGGAGGAGCCGCGCGAAAGCCTGGTTGTCCACAACAACCTCAAGAACCAGTTCGAGCTACCGGTCCTGTTCTACGCCGTTTGCCTCGTCCTTTATGTATCGACTGCAGACAATTGGGGCACGGTTGTGCTTGCCTGGATATTCGTGCTTTCCCGCTATACGCATTCCTACGTGCATCTCACCAGCAACCGGCTCCGCTATCGCCGCCCGATCTTCATGGTCGGCTTTTTTGCGGTGATGGCTATGTGGGTCTGGCTCGCGGCCTGGCTGGTTTTGAACTAGCGTAGCCAGTGCCAGTATGGGGTCGAAAGCCGGACCCGCCTCGACCTTCGCAGAGCGGCGCTTGCGGCTTTCCTCGACACTTCCGGCGGAGCGGCCGGTCAACCGACCTCACGAACAAGTGTAATATCGGGCGCTTGGATCACTCAGTGTTTCATCTGCAAGCTGCAGGTCCTCGGTATAGATTTCCCCGTCATACGGTCTGCTACGGAGGAATAGCCATGGACAACGAGACACCGAAGATCACCCAGGCGATGATCGACGCCTATGATGAATACACCCATCTGACTTTGGACCGCCGTCGCTTCATGGAGAAGCTGACCCAGCTCGCGGGATCCGGTGCGGCCGCTGCGGCAATCGCGCCCCTGATCGGCGCGAGTTCCGCCATGGCGGAGATCATTCCTGCCAATGACGAACGGCTGACCACGGAGGACGTTACCTACCCAGGCGCCAACGGCGTGACGATGAAGGGTTATCTCGTAAAACCCAAGAATGCTTCCGGCACGCGCGGCGGTGTCCTCGTCATCCATGAGAACCGCGGCCTCAACGCCCATATCAAGGATGTCGCCCGCCGTATGACGCTCGAGGGCTTCAATGCGCTCGCCGTCGATTTCCTGTCGCCCCAAGGCGGCACGCCGGCGGATGAAGAGCAGGCCCGGCAGATGTTCTCTTCGCTGAAGCCCGAAGAGGTTTCGGCCAATGGCGAAGCAAGCCGCGCCTATCTTGCCGGCATCAGCGGCGCGAACGGCAAGGTCGGTGCGATCGGCTTCTGCTGGGGCGGCGGTGCGGTCAACAATCTGGCTGTGAAGTCCCCCAGCCTCAACGCCGGCGTCGCCTATTACGGCGCCCAGCCGAAGGCCGAGGACGTGCCTGCCATCAAGGCGCCGCTGATGCTGCATTACGGCGGTCTCGACGAGCGCATCAATGCCGGCATCCCGGCCTTCAAGGCGGCGCTTGAAAAAGGCGGCAAGACCTTCGAGATCTTCGTCTACGACGGCGCCAACCACGCCTTCAACAACGATACCTCGTCGGCCCGCTACGACAAGGCAGCCGCCGATCTTGCCTGGAGCCGCTCGGTGGCGTTCTTCAAGAAGAATCTGGCCTGACGGATATTTGGCGAATATCTGTTCGGCTGCGACAGGAAGTCGGGGTCCCGCCCCGGCTTTTTGTTGGATGACTAGGTTTCGTCGCCGCTCTTGAAGTCTAAAGGTGCTTGCGCGTCTTTCTGCCGTTCATGCCGGATGGATGCAATCTCCACGACGCCCTTGCGTACACGTGCCGTCAATATCAGCGGCCGCATGACGATCCGGCGAGAGCCAGGGATCAAGCCGCGTTCCGTCATTTCCGGAAATCGAGCGAGTTCCTCTTTCAGCTTCGCAAGCCGAGCAAGGATCTTGCGCGCAGCGGCTGGGTTCTGCGCCGCAAGCTCGGCGATGTAAATGAGAAACCAGCGCTCGGCACTTGGCGAAAGCCGAACTGTGGCGCGTGGCATCAACCGGCTCGTTTGGAGCGCTTTGCCTCGGCTGCCTCGATGATCGACGAGGCTTTGCTCAGCACGTCATCCAGATCGGCGCTCTTGCCTTCCTCCAGTTCCGCAAATCCTTCTGCGTCCTGAAGCAGTTCGGCGCCTTCCTGCTCAAGGTACTGGGTAAGTGCGCGAAGCATCACCCAAGTCCGATCGCGATCGAGCGCGGTCGCAATACGGTCGTACTCGCTCACGAGATCTGTCGGAAGTCGAAGGGATATTTGCGATTTGTCCTGCGTCAGCATGGGAAGCTCCCTGTAAGACAGCGCATCACAGTGCAACCCATGCTAACCAAAGTCAATCACCACCCCGGCATCACCTGTGTCGCCCGGGCCCGCGGCATGCGCTGGAACGCTTTGACATCGCCGTCGAGATCGTCGGGGATCACAGCCGGCGAGATGTTGTCGAGGCAGGCGGTGATGTGGTCGGTGATGGCGTTCATCAGCGACGGTGAAAGCCCGGGCCGCTTCATCAGGCCGATCTGCACCGGCGGTAGCGGCGGGAAGCCGTCGGCGGACGACAGCACCTTCATACCGGTGCGAAGCGCCGACTCCGGCAGCACCGACACGGCCATGCCGGCAAGCACCGCGGCTGCGACGACGGTCGAGGACCAGCTCGTGAACAGGACCTGGTATTCGCGCCCGTCCGCATCGAGCGCCGAACAGGCAAGCTGGCGCCAAAGGCAATCGCGGCGGCCGACCGCGAGCGGCACCGGCGCGTCGTCCTTCAGCGGATGGTTGGCCGAGGCGACCCAGCAGAGCGGCTCCGTGCGCATCACGTCGGAAATCCGCTGGCGCGGGTTGTGGGTGACGAGCGCGATATCCAGCTCGCCGCGCGCCATCTTCTCGGCAAGGCTGACCGAGGGCTCGCAGACGATATAGAGTTCGACATTCGGGTGGGTCTTGGCAAAGCGGCCGATGATCTCGGGCATGTACCGGTCGGCGTAGTCGTCCGGCGTGCCGATCCGGAGCGTGCCTTCGAGACGGTTGTCATCGAAGGCGGCGATCGCCTCGTTGTTCAGGCGGATGATGCGCCGTGCATAGTTCAGGAGCTTCTCGCCCTCCGCCGTCAGCCGGTTGCCGCGGCCGTCCTTGGCGAACAGCTGCTTGCCGATCCGTTCCTCGAGACGGCGCATCTGCATCGACACGGCGGACTGAGTCTTGAACACGCGGTCCGCCGCTTTGGTGAAGCTGCCGGTGTCGACGATGGAAATAAAGGTATGCAACTGATCGATATCGAGCGGTGCGGACATGAGAATGATCCATCAGAGAGGTTGATGCTAATCATTAGAAACATTCGTTGGACTGATCAATAGGTTTTACGCGATAAGGAGATCGCAAATCAAAATCGAAGGGTGCTTCTTCCCTGAGCACCCAATCCGGGCAGCCTTTCCGTCGGACCTCCACGGAAGGGACAGCCTTTCTCGTGCCTGCGAAAGGATAGACCAATGAGCACGACCGACTGCGGAACTGAACTCGATCTGGTTCACGAGGAGCGCGGCACGCAAGGCCGTCTGGCTGTCGTGATGCTGCGAACGAAATCCGTATGGCGTGCCTTTCGCAATCGTTTGGCGAGCAATCGCCTCCATGATCTCGACGACCGCCAGCTCAACGATATCGGCATCACACGGCATGATGTGGTGATGGCGCTCAATCGGTCCGGCGTGCTGGATGATCCGTCGCTGCTTCTGTCTCGCTCCGCTCGCGAGCGTGCGCGGCACCGCTTTGCAAGGCCGGCCAATCGCTGATCTTGCCTGACCTTTTCCCCGCAGGGTGATAGCCAATAGCCCTGCTGCTTGCCCGGCCGGTCGATCCGCGCCGGGCTTTTTTATTTGGAAGGCTTTGGAGCTGCAGGCGTGGCCGCCGCTTCGTCATTGCCGCCCGTTCCATTGCGCAGATAGGTGTCGAAGATCGCTTCCATGTTTTTCTGGTAGCTCTTCTGTACTTCCAGCCCGCTGTCGAACATGTTGTTCAGCACGTCGCGATAGGGATTGGGTTCGTCCGCCGGCGCTTCCTTGGATTTCTCGGGCGTCGGGGCTGCCGCCGGGCTGGGGCTCGTGAAGGCGCCGCCCATCATGTCCTGGAAAGCCTTGGCGAAGGGATTGTCCGCAAACGGGTTGCCGCTCGAAGGCTGCGGCTGTTCCGGCTTGTCGAGCCCCCACATGGAACGCATCGCCTGGGCGAAGGGATTGTCGAAGGGATTGGCAGCGGCCTGGGGCTTAGCCTTCGGCTGCAGGCCCATGCTTTCCAGCCATTGCTGCTGCATCTGGCCGATGGGGGAGGCGGCGAAGGCCTCGTTGGCGCCGGTCATCTGACCGCTCATCTGCTTGAACAGCCCGCCCATCAATGTGTCGGCCATGGCCGGCATCATCTTCTTGAAGACTTCCTGACCGACCCCTGTGAGCTGTTCGGCCTGCGCCGCGATTGCGCGGGAGACTTCCTTGGAGCCGAACAGCTTTTCGAGCACCGCATTGCCGTCCATCGTGCCCTGCGGCGTGAAGGCCTTGGTCAGGTCCTCGAAATATTTACCGTACGCGCCGGACACCATGCTGCTCATCAGCGAGGTGAGATCATAGGGATTGGCACTGGTGCGCTTGAACCCGGAGGAAAAAGCGGGCATCAGCGCCGCCATGGCCTGGGTGGCCTGTTCCTGGGCCAGGTTGAACTGCTTGGCGATCGCCTCCATGCCTGCGCCGTTCTGAGCCCTGAGCATCATGTCGAACAGTGGCAGCATGGAGAATCCTTTCCGGTTGTGTGATACACCACTATATCCGGAAAGTGCTGGACGGAAACCGGTTTTTAGAACCGATCTCAATCTGGTCAGTATTGGTATTCCTCGAACACCGGCTCGACCGAGCCGTTCCAGCGGCCGTGGTAGAGAGACAGCAGGTCGTCCGCCATGGTCGTCTTCTTGGCGAGCACTTCGTCAAGCGGTTGCAGGAAGATGCTTTCGTCCTGTCCTTCGCCGTTGAGCCGCGCCCGCGCCTTCAAACCCGCCTTGGATATCGCCACCGCCTCGCGGGCGACGTCGAGCACCGGCTTGCCCTTGATTTCGGCCTTCAGGCCCTTGACCGGCACGGCGTCGCGCATGGCGATGACATCCTCGACCGTCCAGTCGGCCGTCAGCGTTTCGGCGTCGGCAAGCGCCGTGTCGTCGTAGAGCAAGCCGACCCAGAAGGCCGGCAGCGCGCAGATCCGCCGCCACGGGCCACCATCGGCGCCGCGCATTTCGAGGAAGCGCTTCAGGCGGACATCGGGGAAGAGGGTGGATAGGTGGTTGGTCCAGTCGCCCATCGTCGGTTCCCAGTCCTTGACCTCGCCTTTCAAGGCGCCGTTCATGAACTGGCGGAACGTGACATGCGTGCAGTCGTGATATTTTCCGTCGCGGACGATGAAATACATCGGCACGTCGAGCGCCCATTCCACATAGTCGGCAAAGCCGAAATCTGGCTTGAACACGAAGGGCAGCACGCCGGAACGCTGGTTGTCGGTGTCGCGCCAGATGTCCCCGCGCCAGGAGACCAGCCCGTTCGGCTTGCCTTCGGTGAACGGGGAGGACGCAAATAGCGCCGTCGCGATCGACTGCAGCTTCATCGACACGCGCATCTTTGCGGCCATGTCCGCTTCCGAGGAGAAGTCGAGGTTCACCTGGATCGTGCAGGTGCGGTACATCATGTCGAGACCCTTGGCACCGACCTTCGGCATGTAGCGCGTCATGATGTCGTAGCGGGATTTCGGCATGCGCGGAGTTTCCGCGAGCGTCCATTTCGGGCTGCCGCCGATGCCGAGAAAACGGATGCCCATCGGTTCGGCGATCTCGCGCAGAACGGCGAGATGCTGGTTGGACTCCCGACAGGTCTGATGGATGTTCTCGACCGGCGCACCGGAAAGCTCGAACTGGCCGCCGGGCTCGATCGAGATCGCGCCCATTCCGGACTGCTCGCCGAGCCCGATGATGTTTTCGCCGTCCAGGATGGGCTCCCAGCCGAGCTTCTTTTCCATGCCCTTGAGCAGCGCGGAAATGCTGGCGTCGCCGAAATAGGGAACCGGGCTGTTGTCCGCCCGGAAAAAGGCGAATTTCTCATGCTCCGTGCCGATGCGGAAATCTTGCCTCGGCCGCGGTCCCTGCGCCAGGTAGGCGGAAAGCTCGGACACCGAGGTAAGCGGTGTCTGGTCGGTCGTATCGCGGGCCATGAAAAATTACCTTGCTCGGAATGCCTGATCTGGACGGATAGCCGGCTGATTGGACCGGATTGATGTGCGCTGCAAGTGAATTTCTTTCAAGATAGATTCAGAATTTTCGAGGCCGTCCTGTCAAGCGGGTCAACGCCAGTCGCCGACCGCTGCCTGGATGACCGCAAGCGCCGCTACCGCGGCCGTATCCGCCCTTAATATCCTGGGGCCGAGCGGTATCGCGGTGACGAAGGAAAGCGAACGCAGCCTTTCCCTTTCCTCGTCCGAAAATCCGCCTTCGGGGCCTACCAGTAGCGCCAGCTTGCTCTCTTTGATCGCCGAGAGGATCGGCAGCGGGTTCTGGCCCTCGTCGCCTTCGTCGCAGAAGATGATGCGGCGTTCTTCTGGCCAGGTGTCGAGCAGGTCGCCGAGTTTCTTCGGCGGCGCGACCTCCGGCACCGACAAAATGCCGCACTGCTCGGCGGCCTCCACCACGTTCGCCTGAAGCCGGTCCATGCTGGTGATCTTGCCCTGCACATGCTGGGTCATCACCGGCTGGATGAACCCTGCGCCCATCTCGACCGCTTTCTGCACCAGATAGTCGAGACGACCAACTTTCAGCGGCGCGAAGAGATAATGCAGGTCGGAGGCAGGCGGCTGCGGCCGGGTTTCCTCGATCGCTTCCAGCACGATCTTCTTGCGGGTCGGATAGGTTATTTTCGCCTTCCATTCGCCGTCGCGGCCGTTGAAGAGCAGGATCGCTGCCCCTTCCTCCATCCTCAGAACGTTGGCGAGATAGTTGAACTGCTCCGACGACACTTCGTGGCGGGCATCGGCGCCGAGCGGCGCCTCGATGAACAGCCTCTGCATCCGGAAATTGGCGCGCATGGAAACCTCGAAGCTAGACGAACAGCGCGAACATAGCCGTGGCGATCAGCGCCGCAAGGCTTGCGGCCGCCGGAAGGGTGATCATCCACGCCGCGATGATGCTCAAGAAATGCGAGCGCCGCACCAGGTAACGCCGTTTCAGCTCGTCGTCATTGCGCTCGAAGGGTTCGGTGGTGTCGAGGTCCTTGCCGGCCCGCACCCGCATGTATTCGAAGCGGCGGCGGGAATGGCGGGTATACCATTCGCGGAAGAAGCCGACGCCGAACACCGCACCGACGGCAATGTGGGTCGAGGAGACCGGCAGCCCGATCCAGGAGGCAACGATCACGGTCAGCGCCGTCGACAGCGAGACGCAATAGGCGCGCATCGGATTGAGCTTGGTGATCTCGGCGCCGACCAGCCGGACCAGCTTCGGGCCATAGAGCAGCAAGCCGAGCGAGATTCCGAGGCCACCGATGATCAGTTCCCAGAGCGGGATGCGTACGCCGGTCGAAATGCCCCGTTGGGCTGCAGAAACGATCGCCGCAAGTGGACCGATGGCGTTGGAAACGTCATTGGCGCCATGCGCGAAAGAGAGCAGGGCTGCAGAAAGGATGAGCGGAATACGGAAGAGCGTGCGAAGCGACTGATTGCGGTTCTCGAGCCCCTCGGCTTGCCGGGCGATCACGGGGATCAGCAGGCGCCAGGCAGCGAGGCCGGTCAGGAGAGCGACGAGCGTGGCAACCGGCGCCGACACGTCCACCAGTTCTCCCAGCCCGAGCAGCGCCAGATAGCCTGCAAAGGCGCCGGTCATCACGCCGATCAGCACCGGCACCCACTTCTTCGCCGCGGCGATCTTGTCCTCGCGGTAGATGATGGTTTCCTTGACGAAGAACAGGAAGGAGGCGGCAATGACGGCGCCGAGGATCGGCGAAAAGACCCAGCTCGCGGTGATGCCTGCAATCGTTCCCCACTTGACTGCCGAAAGTCCGGCGGCGGCTATCCCGGCGCCCATGACCCCGCCGACGATCGAATGGGTGGTGGAAATCGGTGTGCCGAGCCAGGTCGCGACGTTGATCAGCACCGCGGCCGAGAGGAGTGCCGCCATCATCGCCCATATCAGCACGTCGGGGCTGGTGACCATGCCGCCCTGCATGATGCCGTTGGCGATCGTGTTGGCGACGCCCCGGCCGGCGATCACGGCACCTGCCACTTCGAAGACGGCCGCAAGACCGAGACCGAAGGTCATGGTCATGGCGCGTGCGCCGACGGCCGCACCGATATTGTTGGTGACGTCATTGGCGCCGATGTTCATCGCCATGTAGGCGGCAAGGCCAGAGGCGGCGATGACGACGACGGCTCCGGGTTTGCCCGTGACGTAGGCGGCCGCAAAGATGGCGACGAGGATGATGAACAGCAGTGCCGTTCCCGGTGCGGCAAGCCCGCGCGACATCTGCCGGGCGGCTTCCTCCACCGAGGATAATTTCTCCAGATCCTTGTCGAGCGTCGGCTTCGCCAGGCGCGGCCTTTTCTGGCCCATATCTCCATCCTTGGGTGAAAAGTGAGGCGCGAGAACGGAACTGCCTGCCGTCTCCGCCTCCCGGAAGAAATCAAGGCCTATCGCTTAATAGCGCGCGCAGGCGAAGGCAATATTGCGGAATTGTGAAGGTGCTTCGAAGCGCTCTAACTTGCAGCCTTGATTGCAAGCTGCGGAACGCGCGGCTGCATTCGTTCGGCGAACTGCAGGAAGAGAATCTTCAGTTCCGGTTCATTGACGCGCAGCGCGGCCTCTTCACAGGAAACCCATTCCAGCGTTCGAGAGCCCTTTTCCGGATAGCTCTTCAGGCATTCGTCCACTTCGAGCGCGTGAACCTGCACCCGCACAGGGATCTTCAGGCCGTTGTCGAGGGTCTTGCGGTAGTGATAGAAACCGAGCGGTTCCTTCTCCACCTTGCCCTTGACGCCAACCTCTTCGAACGCTTCCCGTTCGGCGACCTGGTGAGCTTTCTTGTCGGTCATCGGCCAGCCCTTGGGCACGACCCAGCGGCCGGTATCGCGGCTGGTCGCAACAAGAACCTCGAGTTGTCCCGGCTTCTTTTTTATCCGGTAGCAAAGCGCAGCATATTGCTGCCGCGGCGGCCGCTGCAGCATCAACCTGAGATTGCTCGTAACCCGATCCATCAAGCCCAATTTCTGTTTAGTCCTCCAGCAAATGGTAATTTACTAATATAATGCTTGCGCGAGGATTAACGACCCTCAGCGGCTTCTTTTGAGAAGAATCACGGTGGATAACCACTACGGAAGCGATAACCATTGTGAGGCCACTTGGTTTCACGTCAATAGAAATTTGCACAGGTGTTCAATTGTAGCTGTGCATGGCGTCCGGCCATCTGCACGAGGGGCCTCAGATCGTAGTCTGGATCATCCTGAGTCGCGCGATTCGGCTCCATTCTCCCGTGCGTTCGGCCTCGTTGGTGACCTTGGAGATGAAGTCGATATGGTCTTCCGCAGCCTTTCGGGCCTTGGCGGGATCACCGTCCAGTATTGCCTGGCCGATCGCCTCGTGTTGCGTCATCACCGCATCATGGGCGCTACCGACATTGAAGATGATGCGGCGGTTGTAAAAGATCCCGTCGCTGAGCAGCCGGTAGCAGGCGCGCAGGGTGTGCATGAGAATGATGTTATGCGCCGCATCGCCGACGGCATTGTGGAATTCGACGTCGGATGTCAGCTCGTCCTCGAAACGCCCGTCCCGATGCGCGCTGCGCATCGTCTCGAGAATGCGCTCGATGAGTTGCTTGTCGGTGTCCGTCGCGCGTTCGGCGGCAAGTTCCGCCGTCATGCCTTCGAGCTGGCGACGATATTCCAGATAGTCGTGAACCGCGCGCTGATGCCGGCGGATCAGCGCGACCAGTGGCGGCGAGAAGATTTGGCCGACGATATCGGCCACGTAAGTACCGCCGCCATGCTGGCTGGTGAGCAGCCCGCGCGCCTCAAGCTCTTTCAGCGCCTCCCGCAGGATCGGCCGGGAAACGTCGAACCTCTGCGCCAGCTCGCGTTCGCCCGGCAGGCGATCGCCATCGCGCAGCACGCCGTTCAGGATCAGGCTCTCGATCTGCAGGATGACCTCGTCCGCAGTTCGACCATGCGGCACCGGCGCGAAAAGCTCATGCGTCAACTTTGCCGTCTCCAATCGGGTGATGCCAGCCTGGCGTTCGGGCTTCTTGTATCACTGGTAAAAAAAGTATACCAGTTGAATGTCTTTAGGAGGAGCCGGTGGCCGATACGATCAGTTTTCTGAAGCCTCGCGAGGCGGTGCTGTCGCGCCGGGCGGCGATCATTGCCGACCTGACCGAGCTTCTGCCGCCCGAATGCCTGGTCCATGAGGCACGCGAGCTGGTGCCTTTCGAGACGGACGCCTTCGTCTCCTATCGCCGCCTGCCGCTCGCCGTCGCCCTGCCCAAGACCACGGCGCAGGTGGCCGCGGTGATGAAATACTGTCATCGTTATGGCATTCCGGTCGTGCCGCGCGGGGCAGGCACGTCGCTCTCCGGCGGTGCCATCCCGCAGGAGGATGCGGTCGTGCTCGGCCTGTCCAAGATGTCGCGCATCCTGGAAGTCGACTACGCCAACCGCACCGCCACCGTGCAGGCCGGCGTCACCAACCTCAACATTTCCGAAGCGGTCGGCATCGACGGCTTTTTCTATGCGCCGGATCCAAGCTCGCAGCTCGCCTGCACCATCGGCGGCAATATCGGCATGAATTCCGGCGGCGCCCACTGTCTGAAATACGGCGTCACCACAAACAACCTGCTCGGCGTGAAGATGGTGCTGGTCGACGGCACGGTGATCGAGCTCGGCGGCAAACATCTGGATGCGGCGGGTTACGACCTGCTCGGCCTGGTCTGCGGTTCGGAAGGCCAGCTCGGCATCGTCACCGAGGCCGTGGTTCGGCTGATCGCCAAGCCGGAAGGTGCCCGCCCGGTCCTGTTCGGCTTCGATACGTCCGAGCATGCCGGCGCCTGCGTCGCGGATATCATCGGTTCCGGCATCATCCCCGTCGCCATCGAATTCATGGACAAACCGGCGATCGAGATCTGCGAGGCGTTCGCCCATGCTGGTTATCCGCTCGACGTGGAAGCGCTGCTGATCGTCGAAGTCGAGGGTTCCGAGGCCGAAATGGACGCGATGCTGAAGGCGATCGTCGAGATCGCCGGGCGCCATGGCGTGAAAACCGTGCGCGAAAGCCAGTCGGCGACCGAGGCGGCGCTGATCTGGAAAGGCCGCAAATCCGCATTCGGCGCCACCGGCCGTATCGCCGATTATATATGCATGGACGGTACGGTGCCGCTCGGCAAGCTCTCCTATGTGCTGAACAAGACCTCCGAGATCGTCGAGCGTTTCGGGCTGCGGGTCGCCAACGTCTTTCATGCCGGCGACGGCAACATGCATCCGCTGATCCTGTTCAACGCCAACGACCCCGAGGATGCGGCCAGGGCCGAGGAGGCGGGCAACGAGATCCTGAAACTCTGCGTAGATGCCGGCGGCTGCCTCACCGGCGAGCATGGCGTCGGCATCGAGAAACGCGACCTGATGCGCCACCAGTATTCGGAGGCTGACCTCAACCAGCAGATGGCGGTGCGCTACGCTTTCGACGAAGGCTGGATACTCAACCCGTCCAAGGTCTTTCCGCTGGATGGACGGCCCGCCGCATGACGCTGATACCGAATTCCGAAACGGACGCCGCCTATATCATCCGCAATGCCGCCGGTGACGGCAAGAAGCTTGCGCTGTGCGGCGGCAACACCCGCGCCGGTTTCGGCAACTCCGCCGAGCCTGCCGAAATGATGAACTCGACCGGCCTTTCCGGAATTGTCGATTACGAGCCGGCGGAAATGGTGATGACGGTCAAAGCCGGTACGCCGGTCGCCGAGATCGAGGCCGCGCTTGCCGCCAACCGCCAGATGATGGCATTCGAGCCGATGGATCATCGCGGCGTGATGGGCACGCTCGGCGAGCCGACGATCGGCGGTGTGTTTGCGGCCAATGTGTCCGGCCCGCGCCGTTTCGTGTCCGGCGCCGCCCGCGACAGCCTGCTCGGCATCCGGTTCATCAATGGCCGGGGCGAGGCGATCCGCGCCGGCGGACGGGTGATGAAGAACGTCACCGGCCTCGATCTCGTCAAACTGCTCGCCGGCTCGCACGGCACGCTCGGGTTCCTGACCGAGGTGACCTTCCGGGTGCTGCCGGTGCCGCAGACGGTGGAGACCATCGTCATCTCCGGCCTCGACGACGCGGCGGCCGCAAAGGCGATGGCGGCGGCGATGGCGCTGCCCGTCGAAGTATCGGGCGCCGCCCACCTGCCGCAGACAGTGCGGTTCCGTTTCCTCGGTGGCGCATTGCCGAGCGGGGAGGCGACCGTCCTGCGCCTTGAAGGCCTTGCCGCGTCGGTTTCCGTGCGTGCCGAAAAGCTCGCGGCCGTCATGGAGGCATTCGGTCCGGTCTCCCGGCTCGGCCTGGAGGAGAGCCAAACGCTCTGGCGCCAGATCCGCGATGTCTATCCCTATTCGGATGGGACCCTGAAACCCGTCTGGCGCGTCTCGATCGCCCCATCTGCGGGCCACCAGCTCGTCGCCGCCCTCCGGCTCGAAACCGGCGTCGATGCCTTTTACGACTGGCAGGGCGGGTTGGTCTGGATGCGCATGGAAGCCGACCCGGAAGCGGATTTGCTGCGCCGCTATATCCGCGCTCTCGGCGGCGGCCACGCGACGCTTCTGCGGGCATCGGATGCGGTGCGCGCGGGGACGCAGGCTTTCGAGCCGCAACCGGATGCGGTGGCGGCACTGTCGGCGCGCGTAAAACAGAAGCTCGACCCGGCCGGCATTTTCTGCCCGGGGAAGATGGGGTGATGAATATGTCGTCGCTTTCACCCGGTCGCCCCCCTCTGGCCTGCCGGCCATCTCCCCCACAGGTGGGGAGATCGGCTGGGCGCGCTGACACAGCCTCCATCACCGCTGTCGAAATTGGCGAGACCTTGCCGCGATTCGATCTCCCCCCTTGTGGGGGAGATGGCCGGCAGGCCAGAGGGGGGTGTGCTTCAGGACGCAGTGCCCTTGATCGACACGCAGCCTCCGCGAGGGATACCCAATAAATGCAAACCAACTTCACTCTCGCCCAGCTCGCCGATCCGCATGTGGCCGAATCGGAAAAGATCCTCCGCCGTTGCGTCCATTGCGGGTTCTGCACCGCCACCTGTCCTACCTACGTGACCCTCGGCAACGAACTCGACAGCCCGCGCGGCCGCATCTACCTGATCAAGGACATGCTGGAAAACGGCCGGCCTGCGGATGAGGAAGTGGTCACCCATATCGACCGCTGTCTCTCCTGCCTTGCCTGCGTCACCACCTGTCCGTCCGGCGTCGACTACATGCACCTGGTCGACCATGCCCGCATCCATATCGAGAATACCTACCGGCGCCCGCTGATGGACAGGTTGATCCGCGACCTGCTCGCCGCCGTTCTGCCCTATCCCGCCCGCTTCCGCGCGGCACTTGGTTTCGCCAAACTCGGTCGCCCCTTCGCGCCGCTCCTGAAGCGTATTCCCGCGCTGAAGCCGCTGGGAGCGATGCTGGATCTCGCGCCGAAATCCGCCGCCAGGGTTTCCGACTCAGCAAGCCCCGGCACCCATGCGCCTGAGATCGAGAAGCGCGGCCGCGTTGCGATCCTGTCAGGCTGCGCCCAGCCGGTGCTCGATCCGGGCATCAATGAAGCCACCCTCCGGCTTCTCGTCCGGCTCGGTGTCGAAGTCGTGGTGCCGGAAGGCGAGGGCTGCTGCGGCGCGCTCGTCCACCATATGGGCCGCGAGGAGCAGGCGCTCACTTTTGCCCGCCGCAATGTCGATGTCTGGATGCGCGAGATCGACAAGGGCGGCCTCGATGCGATCATCATCACCGCGTCGGGCTGCGGCACGACCATCAAGGACTACGGCCACATGCTTCGCCTCGATCCGGCCTATGCGGACAAGGCGGCCAAGGTCTCGAACCTCGCCAAGGACATTACCGAATATCTGTCGGCGCTCGACCTGCCGAGGCTGGAGCCGAAGCGGCTCAACGTCGCCTATCACTCCGCCTGTTCGATGCAGCACGGCCAGAAGATCACCATGGCGCCGAAGAACCTGCTGAAGGCGGCGGGCTTCACTGTCCGCGATCCGGGCGAGGGGCATCTGTGCTGCGGTTCGGCCGGCACCTACAATATCCTGCAGCCGGACATCTCGGAGCAGTTGAAGGCCCGCAAGGTGCGGAATATCGAGGCCACCAAGGCCGACGTGATCGCTACCGGTAATATCGGCTGCATCACCCAGATCGCCTCCGGCACGGCGATCCCGATCCTGCACACGGTGGAGCTTCTGGACTGGGCTTATGGAGGCCCGAAGCCGGAAAAGATCCCAGCCGGATAAAGTTCTGCTCAATGAAAAAGCCGGCGAAATCGCCGGCTTTTTCGTCGAAGGCCTGAAGCCTTAGAACTTGTAGGAGACGCCGAGGTTGATAGCGTGCGTCAGGATGTTGGTCTTCAGCGAAGCGCCGCTGTCGATATCCACATCCACGAACGAGTAGTTGCCCTTGTATTCGGCGAACATCGACCACTTTTCGGTGAGCTGGTACTTCACGCCGGCCTGGGCCTGGATCGTCGCGCCACCGAACTGATATTCGAAGGTGCGGCCAGAAGCGCGGGTCACTTCGACATGCGGCACGTTGATACCGACACCGGCGCCGACATAAGGCGTCCACTTGCTGCCTTCGATCGGGAACTTGTAGAGCGCGTTGAGCGTCAGCAGGTTCAGGCCGTCGGTGAATTCGAAGACGCTCCAGCCGCCGGCCTTGACCATGGTTTCGTCGTCTGCATAAACCTTGGCGTGGGTGTAATCGAGCGAAACACCCCAGTTCGTGAGGGCGCCGCCGTCGAACCAGTAGGTGCCGCGGACGCCCCAGTAGGGCGGCATCGCGAAGGGCTTGGTATCCCAGCCGGCTGCGAAATCAGGTCCGTCCGAGACGTCGACATCGGAGTGCGGCGCGAACTGGTAACCGCCGTAACCGGAGATTTCAAATCCGCCGGTGTGAACCGGAGCCACATAGGCCTGGGTCACTGGTGTCATGTCGGCCGCTTGAGCCGGAGCAATATAAGCAAGACCAGCGGTGAGAAGCGTGGAAGCGAAGGCGAAAGAAAAAATTTTGCGCATGAATCAGCCTGCAGGGAGGAACGTTGGCTTTTGATGACTGAATGTTTAGCGGCGGATGCATCGGCGGTCTGTGCTTTTTCTGCATCAGTCGCCGACGAAGCTAGGCGATTTATGGTTAACGAAGTCTAAACCCCTGAAAAGGGCAGCTTTTGCTGCCCTTTTTGACCTTTGGCGAGGCTTCTCAGCCGCCGAAAATTGTGCCGAAAATATCGATGCCGCGATCCTTGAAATCGACGTTGCCCTGCCGGTTGCCGGGGCCGATGACGATCACCTTCGTGCCGATGTCGGCGCGCGAATAAAGATGCTCGACATCCTTGTTCATCATGCGGATGCAGCCGGATGACATGTTGAGGCCGATCGTCCAGGGCTGGTTGGTGCCGTGGATGCGGAAGATCGTGTCGCGGCCGCCCTTGTAGAGATACATGGCGCGGGCGCCGAGCGGGTTGTCGATGCCGCCTTCCTGCACGGCCGGCAGAATGCGGCCGGCACGACGTTCGCGAACGCGCATCTCGGCCGGCGGCGTCCAGGAGGGCCACTCCGCCTTGCGGCCGACATTGACCACGCCCGACCAGCCGAACCCTTCGCGCCCGACGCCGATGCCGTAGCGTGTCGCCCGGTTGGGGCCTTCGATGTAGTAGAGGAACTTGTTGTTGGTATCGACGATGATCGTGCCGGGTTTCTCGGTCGTCGAGAAGCGCACCACGCGGCGCTTGAATTGTTCCGGAACTTCCCGTGGCATCGCGACAAGCGTCACGTCGCCCGCGGGGCGCTCGATAGGCGCTGCCGCCGGGTTGATTGCGCTAGCTTGTCCGGCGGTAAAGAAGATCGCGCCAGCCATTCCCACGGCCATCGCGAAGGTCTTGCCTGCCCCCATTCCCCCTGTCTTCATTCCCAAATCCTCTCCGCTCTGTTGAACGGCGGAGGCTAACCGACTCGGGCATCAAAGCAAGCGGGGATAGATGTAATAAAGAAGATGTGATGGCAAAAAGGCGGCGGTACTGTGTCTCCGCCGCCTCACCTTTGGCCTTTGCCGGCGTTACATGACGACGACTTTGGTGCCGATGTTCACCCGCTCGTAGAGGTCGGTGACATCTTCGTTGCGCATGCGAATGCAGCCGGAAGAGACGGCGCTCCCGATCGACCAGGGGGCGTTGGTGCCGTGGATGCGATAGAGCGTCGAGCCGAGATACATGGCGCGGGCGCCGAGCGGGTTTTCCGGTCCGCCTTCCATGCGGGCCGGCAGGTAATGGCCCTTGGCGGCTTCGCGGGTGATCATTTCGGAAGGCGGCGTCCAGTCCGGCCACTCGGCCTTGCGGGTCACCCGGTGCTCGCCGGCCCATTCGAAGCCCGGCTTGCCGACGCCGACGCCGTAACGCCGCGCCTGGCCATTGCCCGTGACCAGATAGAGGAAGCGGTTATTGGTATCGATGATGATGGTGCCGGCCTTTTCCTTGCTGTCGTAGGCGACCGTCTGGGGGAGGAACTGCGGTTCGATCCGGCTGCGGATCGGCTGCGGCCGCATCGCCACCGGCTGCACGGTGGAGCGGTCGAAGATGCCGCGGCGAACCACCGGCTGCTGCTCGCGCTGCTGATAGACGGCGCGCTGCTGGGCGGCCTGGCGCGGATAGACCACCGGGCGGCCGTTCGGGCCGGCGAGCTGCATCACCCATGGGGCTGCGAGATCGGGGCTGACGACCACGGGCGGACGCTCGCGATAGCGGTCGTGGGCAAACGTGGCGGAACTGGAAAAGGCGGCGGCAAGGCCGAAGGCCAGGAAAAGGGTTTTCTTCATGATCGGATCCACACGTTACAAATCACCGACCGGACGCCCCTCAAACTTTTGGATAATTTGGCGTCGGTGTTGACGAACATGGTGACCGCGAGGTGAAAGCGAATGGTAAACGGGTGGAACATTCCAAGCCGGCCGGCCTATAAACCTTTTGGCAGGGTTACCGCCCGGTTTTGAAACATGGTTGACCAATGTTAAAGCCGGCCAAAAGCCCTTTAACCAAAGGGATCGGGCCAAAAGGAATCGGGAATGGAAAAGGCGGGAATCATCGTCGGCGAAGACGGCAAGGGGCGCTGCGCCTGGCATGGCGGTCTCGAAGACTACCGGCGTTATCACGACGAGGAATGGGGCCGGCCGGTGACCGACGATATCCGCCTGTTCGAGAAGATCTGCCTGGAAGGTTTCCAGTCCGGCCTGTCCTGGCTGACGATCCTGAGGAAGCGCGAGAATTTCCGCGCCGCCTTTGCCGGTTTCGATTTCGTTGAAGTCGCGCAGTTCGGCGAGGAGGATATCGCCCGCTGCCTCGCCGACGCCGGCATCATCCGCCATCGCGGCAAGATCGTCTCGACCATCAACAATGCCGCCCGCGCCATCGAACTGAAGCGCGAGTTCGGTTCGCTCGCAAAGTTCTTCTGGAGTTTCGAGCCGGGGCCGCACCAGCGTCCGGAGCTGATGGATCTTGCGACGCTCAGGGCCAACCCCACCACGCCGGTGTCGGTAACGTTGTCCAAAGCTCTGAAAAAACGCGGCTGGACCTTCGTCGGGCCGACCACCGTCTACGCTTTCATGCAGGCGATGGGCATGGTCAACGACCATCTCGACGGCTGTTTCTGCCAGCGCGAAGTCGATGAACTCAGGCTGAAGTTCAGGCGCCCGTAATTTCCGACAGCACCGATCCCAGTTCGCCCAGATGTTCGATCTGGCGGAAGCGCGGCGCGTCGGTCGGCGCGTCCACATGTTCCAGAACCCAGGTCAGCGCGTGCGGTACGAACACGCCGTAGCTCCCTGCCGCGATTGCCGGCACGATGTCGGATTTCAGCGAATTGCCGACCATCATCGCCCGTTCAGGTCCGTCCGCGACCTTGGAAAAGATGCGGCGGTAGGTGGTGGCGTTCTTCTCGCTGACGATCTCGACCGCATCGAAGAAATCGCCGAGGCCCGACTGGGCGAGCTTGCGCTCCTGGTCGAACAGGTCGCCCTTGGTGATCAGCACCAGGAGATATTCGCCGTTCAAAGCTTCCAGCGTCTCTTCCACATGCGGCAGGGTTTCCACCGGATGGCGCAGCAGGTCGCGGCCGATATCGAGGATCTCGCTGATCGTCCTGGTCGGCACCTTGCCGTTGGTGATCTCGATCGCCGTCTCGATCATCGACAGGGTGAACCCTTTGATGCCGAAGCCGTAGTGGGAAAGATTGCGCTTTTCGGCTTCCAGCAGCCGCTCCGCAATATGCGTGCCTTCGGCGAAGTCGCCGAGCAGCTTGGCGAAGTGTTCCTCCGTCAGCCGGTAATACTGTTCGTTCTGCCACAGCGTATCGTCGGCATCGAAGCCGATAGCGGTAATTGGGCGCATGGATCTGCCTCCACCCGCTGATATGGCGAAAAAGGGGGCGCCGGGCAAGACGAAAGCCTGCCCGGCGCCTACCTGCATCAGGACTCGTTACTTGCCGTGCGCCTTCAACCAGGCCTGCATCTCGGCGATTTCCGCCTCCTGCGCCTTGATGACGGCTTCAGCGAGCTTGCGGATTTCCGGATCCTTGCCATGCGCAAGCTCGACCTTGGCCATGTCGATTGCGCCCTGGTGATGCGGGATCATGCTGCGCACGAAATCCGCATCCGTATCACCGGAATACTGGATCGCCATGTCCTTGTGCATTTTGGCGTTCGCATCTTCGAATGCCTTGGTGGAGGGGCTGCCGCCCGTCGGCATGCTCATCTTGGAGTGGTCCATCCCCTTCATCTCCTGCGCGGCGAGCGGGCCGGTCATGAGAGCGGAGAGGGCGGCGGTCATGAGAATGATTTTTGCAGACATAGGTTTTCCTTTTCCGTGTCCGACTGAGTTTTGATGATGATGTGAGCCGAATTTACGTCAGGCGCGGGGAGGGGGCGTCAGCGGCGCGGCGCGACATGGTTCCGAATCTACGGTCGTCCTTGGGGAAATCAACCGCGCCGAGATCACAAGGCGATGACATCGTGCACCGCCTGATACACCTTGCTGAGCTCACCATAAGGCGCGACCGGCCACGTCCAAGCCCGTTTCGCCGCCGGCGCCGGCACGCCATAAAACAGGTCGGCCTCTTCCAGCACTTGGCCCGCCCGATCGGTGACGCGATAGGCGGTATCGGTGATCAGAGCCGTTTTGCAGGGCAGTGCGGCAAGGCCGTCGAGATGCGCCCGGACCAGTCGCTGCAAGACCTCGTCGCGCGCGGGATTGTTCTCGGCCTCCAGCCGGCGTTTCGATCCCACCCCGATCTGCGACAGGATATTGGCCGAGACGACGAGATCGAGATACGGCACCTGCCGCAGGAACGACAGCGGCTCGGGATTCTTGGCTGCGACCGCATCGTCGAAGCCGGAGAGGTCGCGAGAAATCAGCCGGACGTTCGCGGACCGCTTCGCCTTCAGCCTCATCCGCACGCTCGCCAGATGCACGAGATCGACCAGCACCACCGTATCGAATTTCGCCGCCAGATCGTCGATCGGCACGTCGCGCAGCAGGCCTGACCCCAGCACGACGCAGGTCCGCCGCTGCTTCATTCCAGCCACCGTCTCTCGAATGAAGGTCTTGCAGTTCTCCTCATGCGCCGCCCAATCCTTCGCGCACCGCCCGGCCCGCGACCACAGGCTGACCGATGAATGGATGAAGGGACGGAATTTTTTGGGCGTGACCAAGGAGGTCGCAGCGTATTGGAGAGCTTCGGTGAGCATGAATTAGCGATAGACCTTGCTGCGGTGGCCGATCTCGATCACCAGCACGACGAGCTTGTGGTCCTGGATGTCGCAGATGATGCGGTAATCGCCGACCTTGTAGCGCCAGAACTTGCCCAGTTCGGATCCGTGTAAGGCTTCGCCTGCCTGGCGCGGGTTATCGAGCTTTGCCAGACGGTTATAAAGAAAGGAATGGATACGTTTTTGGACTTGAGGATCGAGCTTTTCGACTTGTCTTCGGACCAGCTTGTCGAATTCAATCGACCAAGCCACGCCAGAACTCCTCGCTGCTGATCACTTCGGATTCTCCGCGCTGGATTCTGAGCGTAGCCTCTTCGGCCAGACGCAGATCTTCCATATCTTCCAACAACTGCTCCACAGCCTCGGTGACATAAACAGAAGGATCTTTTCCGGTCCGCTCAGCCAATGCTTCGAGCCGTTCGATCGTCTCATCAGGGAGCTCAATGGGAGCGTGCTTACCCACGGCGCATTCCTTTGTAGCGGGGACTTCGCTCGTATAGCACTTTATGTCCGCACCTTCCAGTATCCGGCATGATGCCGCCCTTGCCGCTCAAGCCTCTATCCTCTAAGAAACCGCACACAAATCCGGCCTCTCCGGGGCCTTTGGCAATGGAATCCCGATCATGAACGACAAGAGCAAAAAACCTCAGAAACTGAAAGCCCGCCTGCCGCGCGGCTTCGTCGATCGTTCCGCCGCCGATATCCACGCCACCAACGAGATGACCGCGAAGATCCGCGAAGTCTACGAGCGTTACGGTTTCGACCCGGTCGAAACGCCGCTGTTCGAATACACAGATGCGCTTGGAAAATTCCTGCCCGACAGCGACCGCCCGAACGAGGGTGTGTTCTCGCTGCAGGACGACGACGACCAGTGGATGAGCCTGCGCTACGACCTGACGGCGCCGCTCGCCCGCCATGTCGCGGAAAATTTCAACGAAATCCAGCTGCCGTTCCGCACTTATCGCGCCGGTTATGTCTTCCGCAACGAGAAGCCGGGCCCGGGCCGTTTCCGCCAGTTCATGCAGTTCGACGCCGATACGGTCGGCGCACCGGGCGTCCAGGCGGATGCCGAAATGTGCATGATGATGGCCGATACGATGGAAGCGCTCGGCATCAAGCGCGGCGATTATGTGATCCGGGTGAACAACCGCAAGGTTCTCGACGGCGTCATGGAGGCGATTGGGCTCGGGGGCGAGGAGAATGCGGGGCGGCGACTGACGGTACTGCGCGCCATCGACAAGCTCGATAAGTTCGGCATTGAAGGCGTGCGTCTGTTGCTCGGGGAAGGCCGTAAGGATGAGTCCGGCGACTTCACCAAGGGTGCGGGGCTCAAACAAATGCACATTGATTACATTGCAAGTTTGTTCTTGGAAACGAAAGATAGCGAATCGATTAAGCAGGTCCAATCTTCAGAAGAAGCCCGACGGTCGATGATGTTGCCGTTGCAAGGCGTACTTGGAGGAAACAAGCAAAACGAGACATACCTGAACGGTATCGATGAGCTGCTTAGCCTTAAGAGTTTGGTCACAGCTGCTGGTTATGGGCCGGAGCGCGTACTTATCGACATGTCTGTTGTCCGCGGTCTCGAATACTACACCGGGATGGTCTACGAAGCCGAACTCACCTTCGACGTCACCAACGAAAAGGGCGAAAAGGTCGTGTTCGGCTCGGTCGGGGGCGGCGGGCGTTATGATGGCCTCGTGTCGCGCTTCATGGGCCAGCCGGTTCCGGCGACCGGTTTCTCGATCGGCGTTTCGCGCCTGATGACGGCGCTGAAGAACCTCGGCAAGCTCGGCCAGGACGAGGTGATCGCCCCGGTTCTGATCACTGTCATGGATGGCGATGTCGAGAGCATGGGCCGTTACCAGCGCTTCACCCAGGCGCTGCGCAACGAAGGCATCCGCGCCGAAATGTACCAGGGCAACTGGAAGAAGTTCGGCAACCAGCTGAAATATGCCGACCGCCGCGGCTGCCCGATCGCCATCATCCAGGGCGGCGACGAGCGGGCGCAGGGCGTCGTGCAGCTGAAGGACCTGATCGAGGGCAAGCGCCTGTCCGGCGAGATCGAGGACAATGCGAGCTGGCGCGAGGCGCGTGTAGCGCAGGAAACCGTTCCCGAGGCGGATTTGGTCGCCAAGGTGAAGGAAATCCTGTCGGCTCAGGCGGAGGATCGGAAAAGGGCGGGCAATGCTTGAGTGCTACCCCCCTCTGTCCTGCCGGACATCTCCCCCACAAGGGGGGAGATTGGCTGGGCTCCTGCTCACCGCTCCCTATCTAACGTCGCGTCCTTTGCAGCGCTCCTTCGGGGGCGTCGGTCATGCCGCTTGTGATCTCCCCCCTTGTGGGGGAGATGCCCGGCAGGGCAGAGGGGGGTATTCCTGGGGAGCCATCCCATGCCCCTGATCGACATGCCCGACTTCTCCAGCGACCTCCTCGCCGAATTCGCCGCCCGCCGCACCGAGCGGGTCAACACGCCGGTCATTCAGCCCGCCGAACCCTTCCTCGACATGGCCGGCGAGGATCTGCGCCGCCGCATCTTCCTCACCGAAAGCGAGACCGGTGCCAATCTCTGCCTGCGGCCGGAATTCACCATTCCCGTCTGCTTGCGCCACATCGAGACGGCGACCGGCACGCCGAAGCGTTATTCCTATCTCGGCGAAGTCTTCCGCCAGCGCCGGGACGGTTCCCACGAATTCTACCAGGCCGGCATAGAAGATCTCGGCGACAAGGATATCGCCAGCTCCGACGCCCGCGCCATCGGCGATGCGACCGGCATCCTGAAAGCGCTACTGCCCGGCCGCAAGCTCGCGCTCACGCTCGGCGACCAGGCGGTGTTCGAGGCGGTGGTCAAGGCGCTCGGCCTACCGTTCGGCTGGCAGCGGCGGCTGATCCACGCGTTCGGCGACATGGCGCACCTCGAAGCGCTGCTGGAGCGGCTTGCCAGGCCGCAGCCGGTCACCGGCCTCGATCCGCAGATCGCCGAATTGATCGCTTCGGACAACGAGGCGGATCTCGTTGCCCGCATCGACCGCACCATGCAGGAAACCGGTTATTCCACCAACGCCAGCCGTTCGCCGACCGAGATCGCGAGACGGCTAAAGGAGAAGCTGGAACTGGCCGAAACCCGGCTCGACGGCACTGCATTGCTGCTGCTGCGCGAATTCCTGACGCTGCAATTGCCACTCGCGGAAGCGCCCGCCGCCTTGGCCGGCTTTGCCGATGCCGCCGGCCTAAAGCTCGGCGCGGCGGTTTCTCGCTTCGACGCCCGGCTGGCAGCGCTCGCCAATGCCGGCGCCGATCTCTCCGCCATGACCTACCGCGCCGCCTTCGGCCGTCCGCTCGATTATTATACCGGTCTCGTCTTCGAGATGACCGAGGCGGGTTCGTCCGCCGTGCTCGCCGGCGGCGGTCGTTTCGACCGGCTGCTGACCCTGCTCGGCGCCAGGGAACATATTCCGGCGGTCGGTTTCTCGCTCTGGCTCGACCGGATTGAAGCCGCGAGGGCATCCAGATGAGCACGATCACTATCGCTCTGCCCTCCAAGGGCCGTATCAAGGAAGATACCGCGGGTGTCTTCGAGCGCGCCGGGCTCGCTATTACGGCCGTCGGCAACGACCGCTCCTATCGCGGCCGTATCGAAGGCATGGAAGGCGTCGAGATCGCCTATCTCTCGGCCTCCGAGATTGCCCGCGAGCTTGCGAGCGGCGCCGTCGATTTCGGCGTCACCGGCGAAGACCTGGTGCGCGAAGGCATGGCCGGCGCCGACGGACGGGTCGAATTCTGCGCCCGCCTCGGCTTCGGTCACGCGGATGTGGTCGTCGCCGTGCCGGAAATCTGGCTCGACGTCGAAACCATGGCCGACCTCGGCGACGTGGCGGCGGATTTCCGCGCGCGCCATGGCCGGCGGCTGGCCATCGCCACGAAATACTGGCGGCTCACCCAGCAGTTCTTTTCGAGCCAGCACGGCATCCAGCTCTACCGCATCGTCGAAAGCCTGGGCGCCACCGAGGGTGCGCCGGCTGCCGGCCAGGCGGATATCATCGTCGATATCACCTCCACGGGATCGACGCTCCGGGCCAACCACCTGAAGATCCTCTCGGATGGGGTGATCCTGAAGTCGGAAGCCTGCCTGGTCAGGGCCCGCAAGCAGGCTCACGAGCAGGATCCGAGGATCGCCAGGATCGTGGAGGCAGTCCGCGCCGCGCTCTGAGTTTTGAAGAGGAGGAAGCACGATGCACGTGACCGGTCGATGCCATTGCGGCTATGTGACCTATGAGGCCGAACTCGACCCGAAGCGGATCAGTATCTGCCATTGCACCGATTGCCAGACGCTCAGCGGTTCGCCGTTTCGTGTCACCGCCGTCGTACCGGAAAGCGGTCTGAAGCTCACCGGGCACGAGCCAAAGCTCTACCGCAAGGTGGCTGAGAGCGGCCGCGTCCGCCAGCAATATTTCTGCCCCGAATGCGGCTCGCCGCTTTTCGTCAATGGCGAAGGTGAGGCGGCCAGGATCTGGGGCATCCGCTGGGGCAGTATCGACCAGCGGGCGGAGTTGAAGCCGCAGCGCCAGATCTGGTGCCGTTCGGCCGTTTCCTGGCTGCCCGAAATGAGCGGACTGCCGGCCGTCCAGACCGATTGAGGTCAAAAAAATACCCGCCGGACTTCTCATCCGGCGGGCAGTCTTGGGCAGGGAATTTCGAAAGCTTAGGCAGCGATTGCGACAGAACCGCGGCGGGCGTCGACAGAAAATGCACCGGCGCCGACGGCGGCGAGAGCCAGGAAACCACCGGCAATCGTCAGGTTCTTCATCATCATCAGGCTGTTAAAGAGCGTCAGCAGACCATTGGCGGCCTCCGGGAAGTTCGGGACGTTGATAGCGCCGGAATGGAAGACGAACGCGGTGAAAGCCGAGAAGGCGGCCAGCAGCAGCGCTGCGATGCGCGTCTGGAAGCCGGTCAGCACGGCAAGGCCGGTGACCAGTTCGAACAGGCCTGCGACATAGGCGAGCAGCATGCCAGCCGGAAGGCCGGCACCGGTGATCATGCCGGCGGTGCCGGCGGGATCGATGAGCTTCTGGAAACCGGACATGACGAACATGCCGGACAGGAGGACGCGGCCGACGAGAAGCAGGGAATTGGTAGCGGTGGTGGACATTTTTGGGATCTCCGGATCGGTGTCTCTGGTGGGACACGCGGGGTTGAATTCTCTGGGACGGTATGTGCCCCATTTCGCCCGTATCCGGAAGATGAACAATGATTGACGGTTTGTTCGATAAAAGAAGACAATCGCTCGTGCGGCCGATGCTGCGCCGGCGTTCTCTTTGCTGAACGCAACCTTCAGCGAAGGTTCATCGTTTCTCCTTCACCATGCGATCATTGCCGATGAAAGGAACCCCTCATGAAGAAGATCATCATCACCGCGCTCGCCCTCCTGGTCGCATCCGCCGTTCCGAGCCTTGCCCAGACCTACCGCAGCGAGGCGCGGGAAAACCGCCAGGAATACCGCATCTATCGCGGCATGGCCCGGGGTGAGCTGACGCCGCGCGAATTGCGCAACCTCTCCCGCCAGCAATATCGCATCGACCGGGCGCAGTCTCGTGCCGGCCGTGACGGCTACATTTCCTATAGGGAGCGTCAGCGGATCGAGCGCATGCAGGATCGCGCTTCGCGTAACATCTACCGCAAGAGCCACAACGGCCGCGATATCTACTGATTGCGCTACGCGGACCTTCGGGCCCGTATCACGGGGGCGGCTTCCAGGCCGCCCTTCGCATGCCGCGCCGGCTCTCCGTTACCCGCCACAATACTGAGTGAACGGCGGATCAGATCTCTTCGATCCGGCGCGCGTCTTCCGGCAGGACCGAAAGTTCGCGCCAGTCGATCTCCTCCAGCAGCAGATTGTATTCGTCGACATTGACCTTGTGCACCGAGCGAAGCTTTTCCAGCTCTTCCCGCTGCGCGGCAATCGCCTTCAAAGCGAGCCGCCGGTAGGTCTCGAGCGCGTTGGCATCCTCGATACGAGAGGCGGCCATCTGCTCGATGCGGAACTTCGAGCGCAGCAGTTCCGCCTCCGTCTCGGTCGCGCCGTCGAGCCTGGAAAGGCCGGCGAGGGCGATCTTGCTGCGCAGAATGGCGAGTTCGCCATGCCCCTCGGCACGGCGGTCGAGGCCGAGCCAGCGGATGATCGGCGTCAGCGTCAGCCCCTGGACGACGAGGGTCGCAAGAACCACCGAAAAAGCGGTCAGCACCACCACGTCGCGCTGCGGAAAGTCCATCGGCAGGGCAAAGGCAGTCGCAAGCGTCACCAGGCCGCGCATGCCGCACCAGCCGGCCAGCAGCGCCTGGGTCGTCGTCGCGGGTTCCGGCCTGCCGCGGCTGCGCTCGTACCAGGCGGTGAGGCGATTGTAGCCGACGCAGACGATAAAACGGACGGCGACGACGATTACGATGGTGATCAGCGAAAACTGCGCGGCATCCCAAAGATGATCCGCCGGCATTCCGCCGACGATGTCGCGAACCTGCATGCCCATCAGCAGGAAGGCCATGACGTTGAGCACGAAGACGACCGCGGTCCAGACCGCGTAGGACTGTACCCGCATGCGGGCCGAGGAGCGGGCTTCGCTGCTTCTCGCCAGCGTCATCGCGAAAGCGACGATGGCGAGCACAGCCGACAGGCCAAGCCGCTCGGCGAGGATCCACAGAAGGAAGGTCTGGACGAACTGCAGGAGGACGCCGCCGAGCGTGCCGGCGACGAACCGCATGAGATACCGGACCACCCAGGCGGCAAGGATGCCGAGCAGCAGACCGCCGGGCACTGCGACGGAAAGATGCAGCGCGACGCCCGTGTCGAGACTGCCGGCCGATTGTACCGAAAGCGCCGCGTCGAAGATCAGCAGCGCGGCCGCGTCGTTGAACAGGCTCTCGCCCCGGAGGACCGTATCGGTGGTGCGCGGGATCGACATCGAAGACAGCACTGCCGTCGCCGCCGCCGCATCGGGGGGAGCGACGATCGCACCGAGCACGAGCGCCGCGGCAATCGGCAACCCGGCAAAAGCCCATCCCGCAAAGGCAACGACCGCCGCGGTCGCACATACGCCGCCGATCGCAAAGACGAGCAGCGGAACCCAGAACCGGCGGGCCGTCCCGAGCGGAAAATCGAACGCGGCATCGAGCAGCGCCGGCGCGATGAACAGCGCGAGCGCGGTGTGCGGATCGAGCGAGATATAGGGCATGCCCGGCACCAGCGCGACCGCGGCACCCGCCAGCGCCAGCATCGACGGATAGGGCACGGAAAGCCGGCGCGAGATCTGCAGGAGCACGATCGCGACAAGCAGCAGGACGAGCAGGCTCTCGAAGAAACTCATGGCGCGACTGTAATTGTGGTCTGGGTCTTTGTCAGCTGCGGGTTTGCGCAATTGGTTTGAGGCATATGGGCGCCGCTTGCCTCGTGTCGCCAGGACAGAATGGCCACGCTTGACATATGCTCGGAGACTTCCGTACAGCTGGACATGCGCCTCCGCAAAAGACGAGAGGTTTTGCATCAAACCGTGGTCATCAGCACATAGAGGTCCCAATGCGCCGAGTCACTTCTCACGAAATTCACGTTCGAAATTCTGAGAAGTTGAGGGTCCATGCGCACTTTGAATCTGGGCATCCTCGCCCATGTGGATGCAGGCAAGACTAGCCTTACGGAAAGACTCCTTTTTAACGCCGGTGTGATCGACAGGCTGGGCAGCGTCGATACCGGCGATACGCAGACCGACAGCCTCGAGATCGAGCGCCAGCGCGGTATCACCATTCGCGCTGCGGTCGTGTCCTTTACGATTGGCGACACGGCCGTCAACCTCGTCGATACGCCTGGCCATCCCGATTTCATTGCCGAGGTGGAGCGGGTACTTGGGTTGTTGGACGCTGCGGTCGTCGTCGTTTCGGCGGTCGAGGGCGTGCAGGCGCAGACCCGCGTATTGGTACGGGCGCTGCAGCGCCTCGCCGTACCGTTCGTTTTCTTCATCAACAAGGTCGATCGGGTGGGCGCCCAGTATGACCTTGTGCTGGAGGATATCGCCCGCCAGCTGGCGCTTCGGCCAATTGCGATGTCCGCCGTCATCGACCCCGGCAGCAAACTCGTACAGGTGGAGACGCCCGACCTGCTTGCCGAACCGTTGTTCACGGTACTCAGCGAAACGCTGGCGGACAACGACGACGCACTGCTCCGTGATTATGTCACGGCCCCCGACCGTCTGACCGCCGAAAGGCTCGGAAACTCTCTGGCCGATCAGGTCGCGAGGGGGCTGGTGCACCCCGCATTCGCAGGAGCGGCGATGACCGGCGTCGGCTTGTCTGCGCTGACATCGGCCATCGCGGTTCTGCTGCCCAGCCGCGCGCTCGACCCGGATGGCCTGATCGCAGGGAAGATCTTCAAGATCGAACGCGGGTGGGGCGGCGAAAAGCTGTCCTACATGTATCTGACATCCGGCACGGTCCAGCTCCGGCAATACCTGGATCTGCCCAAAGGCCCGGCAAGGGTGACGGGGATCCAGGTTTTCAAGGCCGGCGAGACCCATCCCGTCACCAGTTTCCACGCCGGGCAGATCGCTCGCGTAAACGGCCTGGCTAGCGCTCGGATAGGGGACGCGGTGGGAGACGATCTGCTCTCCGGCGCCCAGTCTCACTTTGCTCCGCCCACCCTTGAAACCCGGGTGTTGGCCAAGCGCCCCTCCGACAATGCGGCACTCTGGCTGGCGCTGAACCAATTGGCCGAGCAGGACCCGCTGATCAACCTGCGTCGCAACGACGCCGCCGACGAAGTCTTCGTGTCGCTGTATGGCGAGGTGCAGAAGGAGGTCATCCAATCGACCCTGCTGGCGGATTTCGGTCTCGAAGCGATCTTCGAGGAGAGCACGGTCATCTGCGTGGAAAGGCTTGTCGGAACCGGTGCCGGCCTTGAGATCATATTCAATGAGCCCAATCCCTTCATGGCGACAGTCGGGCTGCGCGTCGAGCCGCGACCGGAAGGGGCCGGCAACAGCTTCGCATTGGAAGTGGATGTCGGCCAAATGCCCGCAAGCTTTTATCGGGCGGTCGAGGACACCGTATTCGAAACGCTGAAACAGGGGCCTTTCGGCTGGCAGATCATCGATTGCCACGTCGCAATGACCGCGGCCCGGCATAGCTCGCCGGTGAGCACCGCTGCCGATTTTCGTCGGTTGACGCCGCTGGTGCTGGCGGCTGCTCTGTCGGCGGCGCAAACCATCGTCTGCGAACCGATTGATCGCTTTTGCCTTGAAGTGCCTGCCGCGGCTTTAAGCGGTGTACATGCCATGCTTGCGAAATCCGGTGCGATAACCAGGCAAGCGGCGATTGCAAATGGCGTGGCCCGGCTGGAAGGCACGACTGCATCCACGACGACTCAAGGCATACTGCAACAATTGCCGGGGCTGACGAGCGGCATGGGTACGATGGAATATTCCTTCGATCACTATGCCCGGATGCCCGATCCGCCGCGTTCGCGCCAACGTTCAGGCGCCAATCCCTTCAATGCTGCGGAATACCTGCTCCGTATGCGCTGAAACCTCATCGGATTGGCCGGAAATCAACGACAAAACAAAAAGGGCGATCCGAGGACCGCCCTTTTCTCAACTGAACCGGTTGGCTCAGATGTGAAGACCCGGAGGTCTTACATCATGTCCATGCCGCCCATACCGCCCATGCCGCCAGGCATGCCGCCGCCAGCCGATTCCTTCTTCGGAAGTTCGGCGATCATGGCTTCGGTGGTGATCAGCAGCGAAGCAACCGAAGCTGCGTTCTGCAGAGCCGTGCGAACGACCTTGAGCGGGTCGACGATGCCCATGGTGATCATGTCGCCATATTCAGACGTCTGGGCGTTGTAGCCGTAGTTGTCTTCGTTCTTTTCGAGGATCTTGCCGACCACGATGGAAGCTTCGTCACCAGCGTTTTCAGCGATCTGGCGAACCAGCGACTGAAGAGCGCGGCGAACGATGTTGATGCCGGCTTCCTGATCGTCGTTTGCACCCTTTGCGGTGATCTTGACGGAGGAACGCAGCAGGGCAACGCCGCCGCCCGGTACGATGCCTTCCTGAACGGCAGCGCGCGTCGCGTTGAGGGCGTCGTCGATGCGGTCCTTCTTTTCCTTGACTTCGACTTCCGTCGAGCCGCCGACGCGGATCACGGCAACGCCGCCGGCCAGCTTGGCCAGACGTTCCTGCAGCTTTTCGCGGTCGTAGTCGGAAGTGGTTTCTTCGATCTGAGCCTTGATCTGACCAACGCGGCCTTCGATGTCGGCCTTGGAGCCGGCGCCGTCGACGATCGTGGTATTTTCCTTGGAGATCGAGACCTTCTTGGTGCGGCCGAGCATGTCGAGCGTGACATTTTCGAGCTTGATGCCGAGGTCTTCGGAGATGACAGTGCCGCCCGTCAGGATGGCGATGTCTTCGAGCATGGCCTTGCGGCGATCGCCGAAGCCCGGAGCCTTGACGGCAGCGATCTTGAGGCCGCCACGCAGCTTGTTGACGACGAGCGTCGCAAGAGCTTCGCCTTCGACGTCTTCAGCGATGATCAGGAGCGGCTTGCCGGTCTGGACGACAGCTTCGAGAACCGGGAGCATCGCCTGCAGGTTCGAGAGCTTCTTCTCGTGGAGGAGAATGAAAGCGTCGTCGAGATCGGCAACCATCTTTTCCGGGTTGGTGACGAAGTAGGGCGACAGGTAGCCGCGGTCAAACTGCATGCCTTCGACGACTTCGAGTTCGGTTTCGGCGGTCTTGGCTTCTTCAACCGTGATGACGCCTTCGTTGCCGACCTTCTGCATGGCTTCAGCAATGTCGAGACCGACCTGCGTGTCGCCGTTTGCGGAGATCGTGCCGACCTGTGCGACTTCTTCCGAGGTCGAGATCTTCTTGGCCTTGGCCTGGAGATCCTTGACGACGTCTGCAACAGCGAGGTCGATGCCGCGCTTCAGGTCCATCGGGTTCATGCCGGCTGCAACGGCCTTGTTGCCTTCGCGAACGATCGCCTGGGCAAGAACGGTAGCCGTCGTGGTGCCGTCGCCGGCGATGTCGTTGGTCTTCGAAGCAACTTCGCGGACCATCTGGGCGCCCATGTTCTCGAACTTGTCGTCAAGTTCGATTTCCTTGGCGACCGATACGCCGTCCTTGGTGATGCGCGGAGCGCCGAAGGACTTGTCGATGATGACGTTACGGCCCTTCGGGCCGAGCGTTACCTTGACTGCGTCGGCGAGAATGTCGACGCCGCGCAGCATCTTTTCGCGCGCGGTGCGGCCGAACTTGATTTCTTTAGCTGCCATTTTGGGAACTCCTGAAAAGGGGTGTCAGCGATATTTCAGTGAAAGCAACCGACTGAGATCAGCCGATGATGCCCATGATGTCGGATTCCTTCATGATCAGAAGGTCTTCGCCGTCGAGCTTGACTTCGGTGCCGGACCACTTGCCGAACAGGACGCGGTCGCCAGCCTTGACGTCGAGAGCGGTGATGTTGCCCTTGTCGTCGCGGGTGCCGGTGCCGACGGCGACGATTTCGCCTTCCTGCGGCTTTTCCTTGGCGGTATCAGGAATGATGATGCCGCCCTTGGTCTTGGCTTCGGATTCGACGCGACGAACAACGACGCGGTCGTGAAGGGGGCGGAAATTGGTGCTTGCCATTGTCTAATCCCTCGATCAAATGACATGGACGGGTGGAAACCCGTATCTCGGTGCTGTTAGCACTCCCATTTGGAGAGTGCCAGCCGCGTCGAGATAAGGGTGCCCGGCGGATGAGTCAAGAACGGCCGTAAAATTTTCGGGACGGCTCGGAACTCATGGGAAATACGCTTAACGATACGGATGCTGGGCAACGCCTGTGCTCGGCGGACTGATGACCGCAACCGGCCACATCGGGTCTCGGGTTTAAAGCCACCTCTCCGGGCAGGTCGGCATGTTGCACCGGACTTTGGTGGAAGAAAGGCGCCGGCGCGTTTAACAGCCGCGCGGGGCCTGTGAATGCCTCAACGTGGCGCCATGCCCGAAGTTCGCTTCCTTCATACGGTCTTCACATATGGCTCCTAGAGGGGACGGCGAGCTTCCGCGCCCGGGGGGTACATGACGCCATGGACGACAGGTAACCGTTGCGGAAAAGCATGAGGCAATGATGGATCAGGCGGTGAAGGACGAGATTGCGGTGAAGCCGACGCTCGGCGAGCTGACGGCGGTGTTCGCCAGGATCGGGGTCCTGAGTTTCGGCGGGCCTGCTGGGCAGATCGGCCTGATGCACCGGACCCTGGTGGACGAAAGGCGCTGGCTTTCCGAGGCGCGCTTTCTGCATGCCTTGAACTACTGCATGCTGCTGCCGGGACCGGAAGCCCAGCAGCTGGCCACCTATATTGGCTGGCTGATGTTCGGGGTGCGCGGCGGCATGATCGCCGGCCTTCTTTTCGTGCTTCCGGGGCTGGCCGTCATCATCGCCCTTTCGACGGCTTACGCCCTTTATCAGGATACGAGCTGGCTCACCGGCCTGTTTTTCGGCCTCAAGGCGGCGGTGCTGGCGATCGTTGTCGAGGCGGTGATCCGCCTTAGCCGCAAGACGCTGAAGAACCGCCTCCTGTTCGGCATCGCGGCGGCCGCCTTCGTGGCATTGTTCTTCTTCGGCCTGCCGTTTCCGCTCGTGGTGCTGCTGGCCGGGTTGGTTGGCTTCTTTGCCGCCCGCAGGGGCGGCGGAGCAGCCAAAAGCTCCGACGTGATCGACTTGCCGAAACGGCCGAAGCCGTTGACGGCGATCGCCACGCTGGTTTTCTGGATCGCGGTCTGGCAGCTTCCGCTTCTCCTGTTGTGGATGTTCTCGGCGCCGCAAGGCCTGGCCGTGATGTTCACCTTCTTCTCCAAAATGGCGATGGTGACGTTCGGCGGTGCCTATGCGGTGCTCGCCTATGTGGCGCAGGTGGCGGTCGACAATTACGGTTGGCTGAAACCCGGCGAAATGCTGGACGGGCTGGCGCTTGCCGAAACGACGCCAGGACCGCTGGTTCTGGTGCTGTCCTTCGTCGGCTTCCTGGTCGGTTTCCGGGAAGCCGCCGGTCTCGGACCGGTCGCGGGCGGGGTGATCGGCGCGCTGCTGGTCGCCTGGGCAACCTTCGTGCCGAGCTTCATCTGGATCTTCGCAGGCGCGCCCTATATCGAGCGGCTGCGCGGCAATCCGGTCCTTTCGGCGGCGCTGTCGGCAATCACGGCCGCGGTCGTCGGCGTAATCCTCAACCTCGCCATCTGGTTCGGCCTGCACGTCCTGTTCCGCGAGGTCGAGCAGATTTCCCTCTGGCCCGCGGCCGGCTTGAGGCTTTTCTGGCCGGCCTGGACGACGCTCGATCCGCTCGCCTTCCTGCTTTTCGTGGTATCGGCCTTCCTGCTCTTCCGCATGAAGATTGGCATGGTGCCGGTCCTGGTCGTCAGCGCGGTCGTGGGCCTTGCCGTCCGGTTGGCGATAGCGGGCTAGGGACGAAGTGGGGAAGTTGCCCCGCTGATGTCGCCGATGCGGCCGCGGCTTTTCTCCCGAATATCTCTTGTAATCCTTAACCGGGTTTGTCATGTGACCCGGGACTTGCGAGATGGGAAGGTTACATGGCAAAGCGCATCGGCAATCTGAACGAAGTGATCGGCGACTACGACGTGGTCCTTTCGGACGTCTGGGGTGTGGTTCACAACGGTGTCGAGGCCTTCCAGCATTCCTGCAAGGCGCTCGCCGCGGCCCGCGAAGCCGGCGCCACCGTCGTGCTGATCACCAATTCGCCGCGCACGGCTCCCGGCGTCATCGAGCAGATGCGCACGCTCGGCGTGCCCGACGGCACCTATGACCGGATCGTCACATCCGGCGACGTCACCCAACACCTGATCGTCGACGGCCCGAAAAAGGTCTTTCTGATCGGTCCGGACCGCGACCTCAACCTCTTCGACGGGCTCGGCGTCGAGGTGGTCCCGGCCGAAGAAGCCGAATGCATCGTCTGCACCGGTTTCTTCGACGACGAGAAGGAAGTACCGGAAGATTATACCGACATGCTGGCGGCGTTTGCCAAGCGTGACGTGCCCTTCATCTGCGCCAACCCGGATCTCGTTGTCGAGCGCGGCCACAAGATCATCCCCTGCGCTGGCGCGGTGGCGGCCTATTACGAAGAGTTCGGCGGCAAGACCCGCGTTGCAGGCAAGCCGCACCGTCCGATCTACGAGGCGACGATCGAAGCCGCCCGAGAAGTGCGCGGCGAGTTCCCGATGAACCGGGTGCTGGCGATCGGCGACGGCATGCCGACCGACATGCGCGGCGCGCTCGCATACGGCCTCGACCTGCTCTATATCAGCGCGGGCATCCATGTCGCGGAATACACCGTCAACGGCCAGACCGACGAGGCGATCCTCAATGCCTGGCTAAAGCGGGAAAATGCCGCGCCGAAATACTGGATGCCGCGCCTCGCATAGCCCCCTGGGCCTGAATTCGGCCTGAACCGGAACCCGCCGCATGACTGTCTTCCACCGCAACGAGAAGAAGGAACCGCTGCCCGAGGAACTGAAGGGCGGCGTCATCGCCATCGGCAATTTCGACGGCGTGCATCGCGGCCATCGCAGCGTGCTGGAGCACGCGCTGGCACTTGCCGAACAGCACGGCGTACCCGCCCTGGTGCTGACCTTCGAGCCGCATCCGCGCACCGTTTTCCGCCCGGAGGAGCCGGTCTTCCGCCTGACCCCGGCGCCGCTCAAGGCTCGCCTGCTCGAGGCCATGGGTTTCCGTTCGGTGATCGAATACCCCTTCACCCGCGAGTTCGCGACCCGCTCGGCGGAAGAATTCATCCAGACCATTCTCGTGGATTGGCTGGCAGCCAGCGCCGTCGTCACCGGCTTCGACTTTCATTTCGGCAAGGACAGGAAAGGCGGGCCGGCCTTCCTGATGGCATCGGGCGCCAAGCACGGTTTCAACGTGCAGCTGGTCGATGCCTTCCGAGACGAAAATGCCGAGGTGATCTCGTCCAGCCGCATCCGCGATCTCCTGGCGGAAGGCGATGTCTCCGCCGCGGCCGGCCTGCTCGGGTATCGCTATACGCTCGAGGCGGAGGTGATCGGCGGTGAAAAGCTCGGCCGCCAGCTCGGTTTCCCGACTGCCAACATGCAGCTGCCGCCGGAGGCCGTACTCAAGGCCGGCATCTACGCCGTGCGCTTCCGCCGCCCCGACGGCACGCTTTTCGACGGCGTCGCCAGCTATGGCCGTCGCCCGACGGTGACCGAAAACGGTGCGCCCCTGCTCGAAACCTACCTTTTCGATTTCTCCGGCAGCCTTTACGGCGAAACCTGTTCCGTCTCCTTCTTCGGCCACCTGCGCGACGAACTGAAGTTCGACGGGCTGGATGCGCTGGTCGCTCAGATCAAGCGCGACGAGGAAGAGGCGCGGGCGCTGCTGTCCGGCGTCAGGCCGCTCGGCGAAGTGGACGCCAAGATCGCGTTTTGAGGGGTTAGCGGCGGCTCAGCGGAAACCGCTCGGGGTCGTCCTGCCAGGGATCGAAGATTGCCGCGCCCGACGCGCGGGTGTCTTTCACGTTGCGGGTGGCGAGATAGAGATTATGCTCGATCGCCGTCGCGGCAAACAGCGTATCGATCACCGGCGGCGCATGGCTGGTCGCCAGCTTCACCCTTCCGGATATAGCGCCCCACCGCCTGACGATCGCGTCGCTGACGGAAAGGGTCCGGCCGGCAAACCTGTCTTCGAGCGCATCACGGGCCGCGGCATAACGGTAGCGGTTTTCGTCATCCGTCGGCAGGTTCTCGATGCCCTTGTCGTATTCCGCCAAGGTCAGGATGCTGATGAGGAAACGGTTTTCATCTTGCCCGGCGGCCCACCGTTTGACGGAGGGTGCTCCGTTCGGATTGATCAGCGCGGCGATGACATTGGTATCCAGCAGCCAGCCGATCACAGCTCGATATCCCGGCCGCGATCCGCTGCCCGCTCCAGTTCCAGCGTGTCCAGCCCCAGGCCTTCCATGAATTCCACGAAGGATTTCTCAGGTTCGGCTCTGGTCAGCTTCTCCAGCTCCTCAGTGCTGATCACGACGACGCTGTCGCGACCCCGCACGGTCACGCGCTGGGGGCCTTCGCTATGCGCGCGCCTCACCACTTCGCTGAAGCGTGCCTTGGCATCCTCCAGCTTCCAGCTATTGTCGTGAGTGGTGGGCTTGCCCGGCATGAAAACCTCCGACTGGTCAGCTAGTCAGATATAGTCTCCGCGAGTTTGAAAGTCTAGGACGGCATCTCGGTTTTGCCCCTTCCTTTCCGCCGCAAAAACCCTTAAGAACCGCCACCATGAAAAAATTCCGGCTGGCCCAGATCATTCGAATTATAGGCCCGGCCTTCCGCGCGCTGTAAGAGCGGCCGGAGGGTCCGGGTTTTTGGCGCTTCATGAGCGCCTTCCGCCAGCGAATTTTCATCGAGATGCGCCCCGTCGCGGCGCCAGGACGATTGCTCCCATGACCGATACCGCCGAAAAGCTGGACTATTCGAAAACCCTCTATCTGCCCGAAACCGATTTCCCGATGCGCGCCGGCCTGCCGCAGAAGGAACCGGAACTGGTTGCCCGCTGGCAGCAGATGGACCTCTACAAGCAGCTTCGCGCCTCCGCCGCGGGCCGGACAAAATTCGTGCTGCATGACGGCCCGCCCTATGCCAACGGCAACATCCATATCGGCCACGCGCTGAACAAGATCCTGAAGGACGTCATCACCCGCTCGTTCCAGATGCGTGGTTATGACTCGAACTATGTTCCGGGCTGGGATTGCCACGGCCTTCCGATCGAATGGAAGATCGAGGAAGCCTACCGCGCCAAGGGCAAGAACAAGGACGAGGTTCCGATCAACGAATTCCGCCAGGAATGCCGTGAATTCGCCGCCGGCTGGATCAAGGTCCAGGGTGAAGAGTTCAAGCGCCTCGGCATCGTCGGCGATTTCGAAAACCCGTACCTGACGATGAATTTTCACGCCGAGAGCCGCATCGCCGGCGAACTGCTGAAGATCGCGCAGAGCGGCCAGCTTTATCGCGGCTCGAAGCCGATCATGTGGTCGGTCGTTGAGCGCACCGCGCTGGCCGAGGCTGAGGTCGAATACCACGATTACGAGAGCGATACGATCTGGGTGAAGTTCCCGGTGGCGAGCCACGCGACAATCGATACGCCTTTCGAGGCAAAGTCCTATATGGATGACATCCGGAACTCTTCCGTCGTCATCTGGACCACCACGCCGTGGACCATCCCCGGCAACCGTGCGATCTCCTATTCGCCAAAGATCTCCTATGGCCTCTACGAGGTAACAGAGGTCGCCAACGACTTTGGCCCCCGTCCAGGCGAAAAGCTGATCTTCGCCGACAAGCTGGCGGAAGAGAGCTTCGCCAAGGCGAAGCTCCAGTACAAGCGTCTGCGCGATATCTCCGCCGATGAGCTTGGTGCGATTGTCTGCGCCCATCCCCTCGCAGGCCTCGGCGGCGGTTACGATTTCGCCGTCCCGCTCCTCGCCGGCGATCACGTCACCGACGATGCTGGCACCGGTTTCGTCCACACCGCCCCCGGCCACGGCCGCGAGGACTTTGACGCCTGGACATCCGTTGCCCGCGAACTCGAGGCCCGCGGCATCTCGTCGAAAATCCCCTTCACGGTCGATGACGGCGGTTTCTACACGGCCGACGCACCCGGTTTCGAGGGCGCTCGCGTCATGGACGACAACGGCAAGAAGGGCGATGCCAACGACCGCGTCATCAAGGCGCTGATCGAGCGCAACGCGCTGTTTGCCCGCGGCCGGATGAAGCATCAGTATCCGCATTCGTGGCGCTCGAAGAAGCCGATCATCTTCCGCAACACGCCGCAGTGGTTCGTCTACATGGACAAGGACCTTGCCGACGGCACCACGCTGCGCTCACGCGCGCTGAAGGCGATCGACGACACCCGTTTCGTACCATCAGCCGGCCAGAACCGCCTGCGCGCCATGATCGAGCAGCGCCCGGACTGGGTGCTTTCGCGTCAGCGCGCCTGGGGCGTCCCGATCTGCGTCTTTGTCGACGAGCAGGGCGAAATCCTTCAGGACGAAGCTGTCAACCAACGCATCCTCGAAGCCTTCGATCTCGAAGGTGCCGACGCCTGGTTCGCCGAAGGAGCGCGCGAGCGTTTCCTGGGGTCGCGCGCCAACGAAGGCTGGACCCAAGTCATGGATATCCTCGATGTCTGGTTCGACTCGGGCTCGACGCACACGTTCACGCTGGAAGACCGACCGGACCTGAAATGGCCGGCCGACGTCTATCTGGAAGGTTCGGACCAGCATCGCGGCTGGTTCCATTCCTCGCTGCTGGAATCCGCCGCCACCCGCGGCCGGGCACCCTATGACACGGTCGTCACCCATGGCTTCACCATGGATGAGAAGGGCCAGAAGATGTCGAAGTCGCTCGGCAATGTCGTGGCCCCGCAGGACGTCATGAAGGATGCCGGCGCCGATATCCTGCGCCTCTGGGTGATGACGACGGACTATTGGGAAGACCAGCGCCTCGGCAAGACGATCATCCAGACCAATGTCGATGCGTATCGCAAGCTGCGCAACACGATCCGCTGGATGCTCGGCACGCTCGCCCACGACGAGGGCGAGGAGATCGCCTATGCCGACCTGCCGGAACTCGAAAAGCTGATGCTGCATCGCCTGGCCGAGCTCGATAAACTCGTGCGCGAAGGCTATGACGCCTTCGAGTTCAAGAAGATCGCCCGGGCGCTGATCGATTTTTCCAATATCGAGCTCTCAGCCTTCTACTTCGATATCCGCAAGGATGCGCTTTATTGCGACGCCCCGTCGTCGCTGCGCCGTCGCGCGGCTCTCGCGGTCATCCGCAAGATCTTCGACTGCACAGTGACCTGGCTTGCGCCCATGCTGCCGTTCACCACCGAGGAATCGTGGCTGTCGCGCAACCCGAATGCCGTCTCGATCCATCTCGAGCAGTTCCCGACGGTTCCGACCGAGTGGAAGAACGAAGCGGTCGCCGAAAAATGGGCGCGGATCCGCAAGGTGCGCTCGGTTGTCACAGGCGCGCTCGAAATCGAGCGCAAGGACAAGCGGATCGGCTCTTCGCTGGAGGCCGCACCGGTGGTTTATGTCAACGATCCGGAGCTGATGAAGGCGCTGGAAGGCCAGGATTTCGAAGAGACCTGCATCACGTCGGGCATCGCGATCGTTGCGGGCGAGGGGCCGGAGAGTGCCTTCCGTCTACCGGAAGTGCAGGGCGTTGCCGTCGACCCGAAGCTCGCCGAAGGCACCAAATGTGCCCGCTCGTGGCGGGTGACGACCGATGTCGGCTCCGATCCTGCCTATCCGGATGTTTCGGCGCGCGACGCTGCCGCATTGCGCGAGTTGGCCGCTCTCGGCCGGCTTTGATGGTGGAAAGTCACCGGATGATTGCGCTTTGAGCAATCATCCGGTAAAACCGCCTGAAATTGGCCGGATTTTCCGGTCATCAGGCGTTTGAGTGTGTCTGAGGCGTCAGGACGGGCGCCGCTGGAAGGGTTTTGATGAAAGCGACATATGCGTTTCGTGTCGGCATGGGCGTGGCCGGTGTCCTCGCCTCGACATTGACCCTTTCGGGCTGCATCGGCGGCCCGACATACGGCACTGACAAGACAGCCATGGAGCAGCTGACCGACGACCTCGGTCAGTCCGTCTCGCTGGGCGGCAAGAGCGCCGAAGCGAAAGCGGGCCTGAAATACAACCCGCGTCCTTCGCTGGTTGTCGCCAAGGGCCAGGACCAGGCGCTGCCGGCGCCGCAGCAATCGCTGGCGAACCGCGAGAGCAATCCCAACTGGGTCGAATCTCCGGAAGAAACCCGCAAGCGTCTGCGTGACGAAGCGGCGGCTCACGAGAACGATCCCAACTATCGCTCACCGCTGCTGGCGGGCAGCGGCCAGGCCGGTCAGATGACCGAAACGGAAAAGTGGGAAGCCTTCCGCAAGGCCAAGGAAAACGCCGAGACCGTCAGCGTCACCGGACGCCGCCGTTCGCTCGCCGATCCGCCGGCGGAGTTCCGTTCGGCGGATGCGGCTGCTCTGTCGGATGTCGGCGAGCCCGAAAGCCAGAAGGAAAAGCGTCGCAAGGCGCAAGCCGCGGAAGCCAAGAAGGGCAGCGACTGGTGGAAGCTCTTCTAAGCCCGCTTTAGCTCTCTCTTTTCGATCTGAAGAAACGGGTGAGCAGGATCGCGGCCTCGCTCTCGCCGAGGCCCGAATAGACTTCCGGCGCGTGGTGGCAGGTCGGCTGGGCAAAGAAGCGCACGCCGTTGTCCACCGCTCCGCCTTTCGGGTCCTCCGCGCCGTAATAGAGCCGCCGGATGCGCGCAAACGAGATCGCTGCCGCGCACATGGTGCAGGGTTCGAGCGTCACGTAAAGGTCCGCACCCGATAGCCGCTCCTGTCCAAGGGCGGACGCGGCATCCCGGATGACGGCGATTTCGGCATGGGCTGTAACGTCGTTTTCGGCGCGGGTCCGGTTTCCGGAACGGGCGACGATAACGCCGTCGATGACCAGAACGGCGCCGATCGGAACCTCGCCGCGGGCGGCCGCGTCTTTGGCTTCCGCAAGGGCAGCATTCATGAACCCATCGGTATTAGGCATTTCGGCGATTTCCTCTTAACCCGGATCGCGCGAACTGGTAGGAAGCATCCAACTGGACGCCCGGCTGCGGGCACGAATCCATCTCAGTCAACACGAACAAGAATGTCCGGATCGCTCCGTAGACATCACGCTTCAGGCAAACAACAAATGAATTCCAAAGACAAGCCGAAGCGCGGCGAAGGCAAGACTTTCGTTCGCGAAACCAAACCGAGGGCCGCTCCGAAGGCCGGCCCTGGCGGCAAGGCGGGCTTTTCCGCCAAGGAAGGCCTTGCGCCCAGGAAGAGTTCCGCGGCCAAGAGCGGCGCTGAAAAGGCGGCAAAGCCCATCCGCAAGCTGCCGCCGGCACCGGAAACCATGGAGGCCGAGGGCAAGCCCGAGCGCATCTCCAAGATCCTCGCACGCGTCGGCGTCGCGTCGCGCCGCGATATCGAGCGGATGATCATGGAAGGCCGGGTCAGCCTGAACGGCAAGGTCCTGGATACCCCGGTCGTCAACGTGACGCTCGCTGACAAGATCGAGGTCGACGGCATGCCGATCCGCGGCATCGAGCGCACCCGCCTCTGGCTCTACCACAAGCCTGCCGGCCTGGTGACCACCAATTCCGATCCGGAAGGCCGCGCGACCGTCTTCGACAATCTTCCCGAAGGGCTGCCGCGCGTCCTCTCCATCGGCCGCCTCGACATCAATACCGAAGGCCTGCTGCTGCTGACCAACGATGGCGGCCTGTCGCGCGTGTTGGAGCTGCCGACCACCGGCTGGCTGCGCCGTTACCGCGTGCGTGCTCATGGCGAGATCAAGCAGGAGGAACTGGACAAGCTGAAGGAGGGCATCGCCGTCGAAGGCGTGCTCTACGGCTCGATCGACGCGACGCTCGACCGCACCCAGGGCAGCAATGTCTGGATCACGATGGGCCTTCGCGAAGGCAAGAACCGCGAGATCAAGAACGTGCTCGGCGCGCTCGGCCTCGAGGTAAACCGCCTGATCCGCATTTCCTACGGACCGTTCCAGCTCGGGGACCTGCCGGAAGGCGAGGTGGTGGAAGTGCGGGGCCGCATGCTGCGCGACCAGCTCGGGCCGCGCCTGATCGAGGAATCCAAGGCGAATTTCGACGCGCCGATCTATACCGAGACCGCCGCTGACGAGGAAGAGAAACCCGCCCGCGCCGAACGTTCGGCCCGCACCGAGCAATCGGAATGGGCGGCAAGGCCGGAGCGGAGCGAACGTCCGCGCGCCGGCAAGCCGGAGGACCGGCGGGAAAAAGCGCTCGGCCGTCTGGATACCAAGCGCGACGACCGCAAGTTCGCCGACAAGCCGCGCGGCGCAAAGCCGTTCGGCGGTCGCGCTGAGGACGAGGACGACCGGCCGAAGAAGCGTCCGCCGATGGGCACCAGCCGCACCGCCAATGTCTGGATGGCGCCGGGCGCCCGCCCGACCACCGAAAACAAGACGCGCAAATCCTCCGCCCGTGCCGAGGCCGAGCAGCTTTTCAAGAAGCCCACGCCGCAGAACGACCGGCCGGTCATCGTCAACCGCGCCGAAGAGGACCGCGACTGGATCCGCGCCGACGGGCCTGACAAGCCGGAAAAGGCCGATTTCGGCCGCAAGAAATCCTTTGGCGACCGCCCGGACCGTGGCGACCGTTCCTTCGGCGACAAGCCGAGGGGCGACCGCAAGCCGCGTGAGGACGGCGACCGTCCGCGGACCAAATCCTTCTCCGGCGATGCTCGCTCGGAGCGCCCGCGTGGTGACCGTCCCTTCGGCGACAAACCCCGCGGCGACCGCCCGTTCGGCGACAAGCCGAGAGGCGACCGCCCGTTTGCTGACCGCAAGCCACGCGCCGATGGTGATCGGCCTGCTCGCTCCTTCGGCGAAGGCCGCGCCGAGCGCCCGCGCGGCGAGCGTCCTTCCGGTGACCGTCCGCCCCGTGGGGATCGTCCGTTCGGCGATAAGCCGAGGGGCGAACGCTCTTTCGGTGACAAGCCCAGGGGCGAACGGTCGTTCGGCGACCGCAAGCCGCGCGAGGATGGAGAGCGTCCCGCACGATCCTTCTCCGCAGGCGAGGGCCGCTCCGAGCGTCCGCGCAGCGACCGGCCGTTCTCGGATCGGCCGCCGCGTGGTGATCGTCCTGCAGGTGACCGTCCCACAGGTGATCGGCCCGCCGGCGACAGGCCGCGCGGCGGAAAGCCTGGTGGCAAGCCCTTCGGAGCAAAGCCGGGCGGCGGCAAGAGCTTTGGCGGAAAACCTTCCGGCGGCCGCGGAAAACCGGCAGGTGCCGGTGGCAAGCCCGGGGGCAAGCCTGGTGGCCGGCCCGCCTCGGGTGGACGCCCGGCCGGCGGCAAGCCGCGCACGCCGAGAGGGTAACGCGCAGTGCGGATCGTCGGTGGTGAATTTCGCGGCCGGTCTCTGGCCACGCCCAAAACAAGCGACATCCGGCCGACCATCGACCGGACGCGTGAGAGCCTGTTCAACATCATCGGCCACGTCTATCCGCAGGCACTGGATGGCGGCCGGGTGATCGACCTTTTCGCCGGCACCGGCGCGGTCGGGCTCGAGGCGTTGTCGCGCGGCTGCAAGAGTGCGCTCTTCGTCGAGAACGGCGTCGAGGGCAGGGGCCTGTTGTGGGAGAATATCGACAGCCTCGGCCTGCATGGCCGGGCGCGCATCCTGCGCCGTGATGCCACCAAGCTCGGCACGGCCAACAATATCGAGCCGTTTCATTTCCTGTTCGCCGACCCGCCCTATGGTCAGGGGCTCGGCGAGGGCGCAATGCTTTCGGCCCATGCCGGCGGCTGGCTCGCACCCGGAGCCCTTGCCATTCTGGAGGAGCGGGCCGACATCAATCCTGCCGTGGATGCGGTCTTCAAGTTTTTGGAGAGCCGGACGTTCGGCGATACCCGCATGGATTTTTTCCGCTACCAGCCGGCCTGAGGTCAGAGGAATGAACACAAGGCTTGCAGTTCCCGATCTCGAAGCCGTCAGAGCCAAGGGCGGCCTGACGTTTGCGGTTGCTCTCGGCGGCGGCGGCGCGCGCGGCCTGTCGCATATCCAGATCATCGAGGCGCTCGACGAACTCGGCATACGGCCCGTGGCGATTTCCGGCTCGTCGATCGGCGCGATCATCGGTGCCGGCATGGCCTCGGGCATGACCGGGCGCGAGATCCGCGAATACGCGCTGGAGACGGTCGGCCATCGCGGCACCCTTTTGAACAAGCTCTGGGGTCTCGGCCCGGCGACCATGCGCGACAAGCTCGGCGGTTTCCGCTTCGGCCAGTTCAATCTCGAACTCATCCTCGATGCCTTCCTGCCGCCGCAGGTGCCGGAGGATTTCGCCGATCTCGAAATCCCGATGAAGATCTCGGCTACCGATTATTACGGCCAGGCGGAGGTGATCCTCGAACAGGGCGAACTGCGCACCGCGATCGCGGCGTCTGCCGCCATTCCCGGCCTGTTCATGCCGGTTCGGGTGAACGGGCGGGTGATGATCGATGGCGGCGTCTTCAATCCCGTCCCTTATGAGCAGCTGATGGACGTTGCCGACGTGGTGATCGGCGTCGATGTGGTCGGTGCGCCGGAAGGCGACGGCACCCATGCGCCCAATCGCATCGACAGCCTGTTCGGCGCCAGCCAGCTGACCATGCAGGCAAGCATCGCGCTCAAGCTGAAGCTCAATCCGCCCCAGATCTTCCTTCGGCCGTCGGTCAACCGTTTCCGGGTGCTGGATTTTCTGAAGGCCCGCGACATCCTCGACGAATCCGAGCACGTCAAGGATGAGCTGAAGCGCGCCATCGACGCGCTTCATGCGGCGGCAGCCGAAGCCTGAGGTTTTGGCCAGCTATGCGGCCTCGGTTTTCCGGGGCGTGCTGAAAACATTACGGCCGATCTTGCGTGCGATCTCAGATGGGAAATCGGGTCTATCCAGTTCCTCTTCCAGGAGAAGCTCGGATGCCATGACCGGCGCGCCGCAATAATCGAATATCCCATGATCGATCTGGGTCCTCATCGCGCCGAAATAGCCGTGCCGCGCATAGGTGCGCATGTCGGCGCCGCCGATCGCGACTAGGTGGATGGGAAGGTGGCGAAGTTTCTTCACCATCTTGGCGCCCTGCCCATCGTCATAGGCCCAGCCGTTTGCGAAGACGCGGTCGATCCACCCTTTCAATAGCCCCGGCATCGACCACCAGTAGACGGGATAGACGAGCACCAGCGCATCGGCGCGGTCGATTCTCGCCTGTTCGGCCGTGACATCCGCCGAGGGTGGTGCCTCCCTGCGATGCGCCGCGAGATCCGCCTGTGTAAACCTGGGATCGAAGCCCTCCGCCGCAAGGTCGGCAATTTCGAAGGAGCCGCCCGACATGGTCACGCCCTCGGCGAGGTGGGCGGCGACGTTATGGGTGAGGGATCCGGGTTCGGGATGAGAAACGACGATCAACGCGTGCATGGCGAAAACTCCTGCTGGCAGATTGAAACTCACGGGCAGTGGTTATATACTTTTGGTAAGTTACTTTTGGTATATAGTCATGTCAAGCACCGAAATGAAAGATCCCACGCGTCTCCGGCAGCGTCTGTCGCGGCAAGGAAGGCGCCAGCAGTTGATGGAGGTTGCATGGCGCATCGTCCGCGAAGAAGGGACGAATGCCCTGACGCTTCCCCGGCTAGCGGAGCAGGCGGGCGTCGCAAAGCCCGTGGTCTACGATCATTTCAGCACCCGGCCCGTGCTCCTGGCCGCGCTTTATCAGGATTTCGACAGCCGCCAGACGGCCATCATGGACGCGGCCCTGCAGTCGAGCGGGCCGACGCTCGCCGACCGGGCCGCGGTCATCGCCTCCTCCTATGTGGATTGTGTCCTGTTGCAGGGCCGGGAGATACCGGGCGTAATCGCCGCCCTGGAGAGCTCTCCCGAGCTTGAACGGATCAAGCACGAATACGAGGCCATTTTTATGGAAAAATGCCGGCTTGCGCTTCTCCCGTTCGCCGAGGCCGGTCACATAGCGTCGCCCGGGCTCTGGGCCCTGCTCGGTGCAGCCGAAGCGCTGTCCAACGCCGCCGCCAGCGGGGACATCACGGCGGCAGAGGCCAAGGCCGAGCTTTTCGAGACGATCGTCGCGATGGTCGCAAGAGGAAAAGCTGTGCGGCCCTAGCCGTTCTCTGCCGTCGCCGGTTCTGCGCTCAGTTCGTCGGCATCTACCACCATCGACCGTTTCGGCTTGATCAGCGGTTCCGGCCGGACCGGGCTGTTGAACAGCATTTCGCGGCCGGCGCCGAGCCCCTGGACGGCCTGGATCTGCAGCCGCTCCTCGTCGCGCTGGCGGATGTCGTCGCCGATCTCGTCGGTCTCGTTCTCGCTCATGCCGAGCGCTTCCAGCGTCTTTTTCCCGAACAGCAGGCCGGATTCCAGGGTCTCGCGCAGCTCGTATTCGACGTTCCGATCCCGCAGCGACAGAGCATGGATACGGTCGTAGGAGCGGACATAGAGGCGCACGTCCGGAAATTGCGAGCGGATGAGATCGACGATCTGGTCGGTCGTCTCGCGTTTCTGGGTGGTGACGGCGACGATCTTCGCCTTTTCGATGCCTGATGCGATGAGCACGTCCCGACGCGTCCCGTCACCGAAATAGATACGGAAACCGAAGGAGGCGGCCTGGCGGATGCGGTCGGCGGAATCGTCGATGACGGTCACCTCGCGGCCGCCGGCCAGCAGGATCTGAGCGGCGATCTGGCCGAAACGCGAAAACCCGATCATCAGCACGTCGGCCCCGGCACCGTTGAAATCCTCCTCCAGTTCCTCGCGGCTCTCGCCGTTGAGGAGCCGTTTGGAAAGTGCCGCACCGAAGGGTGTAAGCGCCATCGACAGCGTCACGCCGGCGATCAGCAGCGAGGCGGTGGCCGACGAGAACAGGCCGCTCGCCGTTGCCGTGGTGAACAGCACGAAGCCGAATTCGCCGCCCTGCGGCAGCAGGAAGGCTATGCGCACCGCATCATTGTGCGGCGAGCCCCAGAGCCGGGAGAGCCCGTAGACGATCAGCGCCTTGAGCGCCATGAAGATCGGCACCGCGGGCAGGATGAAGAAGATGTTGTCGAGGATGACATGGACTTCCAGCGACAGGCCGACGGCCATGAAGAACAGCGCCAGAAGCAGGCCGCGGAAGGGTTCGATATCCGCTTCCAGCTCGTGCCGGTAGGAAGACTCGGCCAGCATTACGCCGGAGAGGAAGGCGCCCATAGCCATCGAGAGGCCGACGGCCTGCATCGCCGCCGCCGATCCCAGCACCACCAGCAGGGCTGCGGCGATCATCACCTCGCGCGCACCGGTGCGGGCAATAATCTGGAACATCGGCGTCAGGAGATAGCGGCCGGCAATCACCATGGCGCCGACCGCTCCGACCGCGATTGCAAAATCCAGAAGCGGCGAGGCTTCCGTCTCCGTGGTCCCGGGCGCCAGGATGGTAATCAGTGCCAGCAGCGGCACGATGGCGAGATCCTGGAACAGCAGCACCGAAAACGATCGCTGGCCGTGTCGGCTGTTCATCTCGCCGTCGTCGTTGAGGATCTGCAGGGCAAACGCCGTCGAGGACAATGCAAGGCCGAAACCAACGATCAGGCTGCCGCGCCAGTCCGCCATGTTGCTCAGATAGGCCAGTCCGGTCAGCACCAGTCCCGAGATCACCACCTGCGCCGGTCCGAGGCCGAACACGTCGCCGCGCATCTGCCAGAGACGCGAAGGCTTCAGTTCGAGCCCGATGATGAACAGCAGGAAAACGACGCCGAATTCGGCGAAATGCAGCACTTCTTCCGTTTCGACGATCTGCTGCATGATCGGCCCGATGACCACGCCGGCGGCGAGATAACCGAGCACCGTGCCGAGCCCCAGCTTTCTGAACACCGGGGCGGCGATCACTGCGCCGGCAAGCAGGAGAAGCATTTGGGAAAATAGCGAGCCGGGAGCGGTCATGCGGGATACTTTCAGTCTAAGGTGGGAAATCAAGAATCGGCGAGCCGCCCTTGATGCTTCTGACAGTGCACAATAAATGGGACGAGAATGAAAGGCTTGCAATCATGACCTCTGAAATCGATTCCGCCGAACTGCTTTCCCGCGCCAGCCAACTGATCGATCTAGCCAAGGCCGCGGGAGCGGATCAGGCGGATGCGGTCGTGGTTCGCTCCCGGTCCCGTTCCGTCAGCGTCCGTCTCGGCAAGGTCGAGGGCACGGAAGCGTCCGAGAGCGACGATTTCTCGCTCCGCGTCTTCGTCGGCCGGCAGGTGGCGAGTGTCTCGGCCAATCCCGGCTTCGACATGAAGGTGCTTGCCGAGCGCGCCGTCGCCATGGCCAAGGTCTCTCCCGAAGATCCTTTCGCCTGCCTTGCGGACGAAGCCGATCTCGCCAGATCCTATCCGGACCTCGAGCTCTACGACCCGACCGATGTGCCGACCGATGCATTGCGCGAAGCGGCGCTCGAAATGGAGCAGGCGGCGCTCGACGTTGAGGGCGTCACCAATTCCTCCGGTGCCGGCGCATCGTCCGGCATGGGTGGGCTCGTGCTCGTCACCTCCCACGGCTTTTCCGGAAGCTACATGGCATCCCGTTTCGGCCGCTCCGTCAGCGTCATTGCCGGCGAGGGCACCAAGATGGAGCGCGACTACGATTTCGACAGCCGCCTTTATGCCGCCGATCTCGACGACCCGAAGCTGATCGGCCTCCGCGCCGGCGAGCGCGTCGTCAAGCGCGTCAATCCGCGCCAGGTCGATACCGGCAGCAACGTCACCGTCGTCTTTGATCCGCGCATCGCCCGCGGTTTCGTCGGCCACATCGCCGGCGCCATCAACGGCGCGTCCGTCGCCCGCAAGACCAGCTTCCTGCGCGACAAGATGGGCCAGCAGGTGCTGAAGGCCGGGCTCAGCATCACCGACGATCCGCTGATCGTGCGTGGTTCCTCTTCGCGTCCTTTCGACGGCGAGGGCGTGTCCGGCGAGCGCATGGTGATGATCGAGGACGGCGTCCTGAACCATTGGTTCCTGTCGACCTCGACCGCGCGCGAGCTCGGGCTTGTCACCAACGGCCGCGGCGTGCGCGGCGGCACGGCCGTCTCGCCTGCCTCCACCAATCTGGCGCTGGAGCCAGGCGACATCTCACCCGAGGACCTGATCAGGTCGATCGGCAACGGTTTCTACATCACCGAGCTGATCGGCCAGGGCGTCAACATGATCACCGGCGAATACTCGCGCGGCGCGACCGGCTTCTGGATCGAGAATGGCGAACTCGCCTATCCTGTTTCGGAAGTGACGATCGCCTCCAACCTCAAGGACATGTTCATGCGCCTGACGCCGGCCAACGACATCGACCGAAAGTTCGGCGTCGCCTCCCCGACCATCGCCATCGAGGGCATGACGCTGGCGGGACGCTGATCCCGATGACGGTTGCCGAAGCCTGGGGCCAGGATCTCGAACTCATTCTCGACGCGGCGCGCCAGGCCGGCGACATCGCTCACGGATTTTTCGGCCGCTCGCCTGAAGTCTGGTGGAAGAACGAGGGCAAGTCGCCGGTCAGCGCCGCCGACTTCGCCGCCAACGATCGGCTGCAGAACCTGCTCCTGACGGCCCGGCCGAACTACGGCTGGCTTTCCGAGGAAACCGACGACGATGTCGCCCGGCTTAGCTGCGAAACGCTCTTCGTCGTCGATCCGATCGATGGCACCCGCGCCTTCATCAACGGGGAGAAGACCTGGTGCGTCTCGGTCGCCGTCGTGCATCGCGGCCAGCCGGTGGCCGGTGTTCTTGTGGCACCGGCACTCGACGAGGAGTTTTCCGCGGTGAAGGATGGGCCAGCGCTGAAGAACGGCCGGCCGATTTCCGTCACCGCCGGCCGCAGCAATGGCGAATTGGTCATCGCGGCCGACGAGAACCTCGTCAAGAAATTCGAGCCGGAGTTTCGCGACGAAGTCCGCCGGGTGCGGCATGTACCGTCGCTCGCCTACCGGCTCGCCATGATCGCCGACGGCAGTATTGACGGCACCGTCGTCAAGCGTGCCTCCCACGACTGGGATCTGGCCGCCGCCGACCTCATTCTCGAACGGGCGGGCGGCCGCCTCGTCGATCTTACCGGCAACCGGCTTGTCTACAATCGCGAGACCGTCAGCCACGAAATGCTGGCCGCCGGCGCCGAACACGCGCTCGACAGCCTTTTACCCCAGCTCGCGAGGCTCACTCCGGGTTGACCTTTCCATGGGAATGCAGCAGAGGAAGAGCCGGGGGAGCTGGAACGGACGGAATATCGGACAATGACGGAAACGGGCGAAAAGAAACAACTTCTGCACCTGGTCTTCGGTGGCGAACTGCAGAGCCTGGAGGGCCTCCAATTCAAGGACCTTTCGGCGCTTGATATCGTCGGCATCTATCCGGACTACGCAAGCGCGCTGATCGCCTGGCGGGGCAAGGCGCAGCAGACGGTCGACAACGCCCATATGCGGTATTTCATTGTCCATATGCACCGTCTGCTCGATCCTGATACTAAGTCGGCTTGAGATAAGCCTCGCGTTTTACAATGTGCTCGCAATGCTGGTCCCTCGCCTGGTATCGATCCCGGGGACCCTTTTTTGACGCATTTGTAAAACACAAAAAACTGGGTTACGGATGAGCAATCGGAGGGTCTATCACATTGATGGCGGCCATCACGCATCGGGGGCAAACACGGTGAGCAAGATTTCTGCGCGCCTGGCTCTCGTTGGTTACCGGGTGGCCGGTATTTCCCTTTATCCCCTGGTCGGCCCTTACCTTGCCTATCGCGCCATGAAGGGCAAGGAAGACAGGACCCGCAAGCTGGAACGGCTCGGTTATGCAAGCCTTGCCCGCCCTCGTGGCCCGCTCATCTGGGTGCACGCGGCAAGCGTCGGGGAAACCATCGCCATCATGCCGATGATCCGCGAACTGCGGCGCCGTGAGATCCACATCCTTCTGACGACGGGCACCGTCACCTCCGCAAACCTCGTCCGGTCACGGCTGGCCGACGAGGTGATCCACCAATACGTGCCGCTCGACCTGAAATTTCCGATCAAGCGGTTCATCGCCTACTGGAAGCCGGATGCCTGCATCACGGCGGAATCCGAGATCTGGCCGACCACCATCGCCGAACTCGCCCGCCGCCGCATTCCGCAGATCCGCGTCAATGCCCGCATCTCCGACCGCTCCTTCGATCGCTGGCGCAACCGCAGCTCGATCGCGGAAGCCATCTTCGGCAAGATGGCTTTGGTGGTCGCTCAGTCGGATCTGGATGCCGAGCGCTTCCGTGATCTCGGCGCCTGGCCTGTCATCGCATCCGGCAATCTGAAGAGCGATACCGATCCGCCGCCCTGCGACGAGGCGGTGCTGGCAAGTTATCGCAAGCAGATCGGCAGCCGCCGGACCTGGGCTGCGATCTCGACTTTCGACGGCGAGGAAAAGGCGGCGGCGACCGTCCACAAGGCGCTGAAACCGAAGAACGGACAGCTGACCATTCTCGTGCCGCGCCACCCCGATCGCGCCGACGTGGTCGAAGAGATGCTGAAGGAAATGGGTCTGACGGTCGCGCGCCGCTCGCGCAACGATGTCGTGACGCCGGAGACCGACGTCTTTCTCGGCGACTCCATCGGCGAAATGGGGCTTTACCTGCGTCTGACCGAGATCGCCTTCGTCGGCAGGTCGCTGACGAACGAGGGTGGGCAGAACCCCCTGGAGCCGGCCATGCTCGGCTGCGCCGTGCTTTCCGGCCCGCATGTCCAGAATTTCCGCGACGCCTACCAGCATCTGGTGCGCAAGGGCGGTGCCCGCATCGTCAAGGACGTGGAGATGCTGGCAAAGGCGGTCCATTACCTGATGATCAACGATCTCGCGCGCGTGAAGATGATCGATTCCGGCCATGACGCCATGGACGAGATGCGCGGTGCGCTGTCGAAGACGATCAAGGCGCTGGAGCCCTATGTCAATCCGCTGACGGTGAGCGCCAGGCTGCAGCCGAAAGCCGCCGCCGTTCGATGACCCCGGAAAAGCTCGCACACATCGCCGGCATCCTGTTCGACAAGGACGGCACGTTGTTGCTCTATGACGAGAGCTGGGGACCGGTGAACCGCGAGGCTGCCCGCATCGCTTCCGCCGGCGACGCCGAGCTCGAACCGCAGCTTCTGTTTTCCGGCGGCATGGACCCGGTATCCGGCCACACCTGGCCGGACAGCCTGCTGGCCGCCGGCAACGCCGCCGAGATCGCCGCGGGATTTGTCGCCGCCGGTTCGCCGCTCGAAGTGGGTGAACTCACCCGGCTGCTCGACGACCTTTTCATCCGTTCGGCTGAATTTTCCGTGGCCGTCACCGATCTGGCGGCACTGTTTGCCAAGCTCAAGGCGCGGGGCTTCAAGCTCGGCATCGCCTCCAGCGACAACGAGCAGGCGATCCGCCAGACCGCCATCCGCTTCGGCATCATCGATCATGTCGATTTCATCGCCGGCTACGACAGCGGTCATGGCGTGAAGCCGGAACCCGGCATGGTGCTCGGCTTCTGCCGCGCCACCGGGCTCGATCCCGCCGAGGTCGCCATGGTCGGCGACAACAATCACGACATGCATATGGGTGCGAGCGCAGGCGTCGGCCTGAAGGTCGCGGTGCTGACCGGCACCGGCTCCCGCGAAACGCTGTCGGCATCGGCGGATATCTGCCTTGCCGATATCACCGCGCTCATGGACCTTCTGCCGGAAAAGCTTCACGCCTGAAGCGGGCTTTGGTTTCAAAGACTTGCCTTTTTTCCAAAACTGCCATTTTGTTCGCGGGCTGTTTCAGGACGGATCAGCCGGAGTTTGGGTATGGTATCGGAAGCACCGCCATTCTGGTGGACGAAAGCGGATTGGCGTGCCTGGGGCCTTGCCCCCGTTTCGTTTCTTTATGGCCGTATCGCCGGCCGCCGCATGGCCAAAGCCAGGCGCGCCAGCATTCCCGTGCCGGTCATCTGCGTCGGCAATTTCACGGTCGGCGGCGCCGGCAAGACCCCGACCGCCATCACCCTTGCACGCGCCGCTAAAGAAAAAGGCCTGAAGCCCGGTTTCCTCAGCCGCGGTTACGGCGGTTCGCTTGACGTCACGACCGTGGTCGATCCCGAGCATCACTGGGCCGAGGCGGTGGGCGACGAGGCGCTATTGCTCTGCCGCGAGACGTTGACGGTGATTTCCCACACCCGCGTCGAGGGGGCTCATCGACTGGTCGCCGAAGGCGCCGACCTGATCATCATGGACGACGGTTTCCAGAGCGCCCGCCTGGCGCTGGATTTCGCCCTCGTCGTTATCGACACGGTGCGCGGCATCGGCAACGGCCATCTCGTGCCGGGCGGGCCGGTGAGGGCGCCGATATCCGAGCAGATGCGTCAGCTCTCGGCGATCCTCAAGGTCGGCAACGGCGAGGCGGCCGACCAACTGGTGCGCCAGGCCGCCCGAGCCGGCAAGCAGATCTATGTCGCGGCGCTGAAGCCGCGCGAAAATCGCGACATCGCCGGCAAGGCGCTGTTCGCCTTCGCCGGCATCGCCGATCCGGAAAAATTCTATCGTACCGTCAGAGAAGTCGGCGGGCTGGTCGTGGAAAAGCGCGACTTCCCCGACCATCACTATTTCAGCGAGGACGAAATCTCGGACCTCCTGGATGATGCCGCCAAGGACAAACTGACGCTCGTCACCACCGCCAAGGATGCGGTGCGGCTGCAGGGACATCACGGGCGCATGGAGGAACTGGCGGAAAAGGTCAGTGTGGTCGAGGTCGACATGGCGTTCGACGATCCGCAGGCACCCGGCAAGATCATCGATACGGCGATCGCCAATTTCCGAGAGCGGCGTCTCAGGGAAGGAAACGCCGCGAAGGTTTAGCCGCGGCTCTGGTTGGGCAGAATGCCGGCGCGCTTGTCGGCTTCCAGCGAGGAGGCGCAATCGACATAGGGTTCCTGCCGGGCGACGCTCCAGTACCGCAATTCGTCGATCGGAATCTGCGCCCCTGTCATGGCGCATATGACATAGGAGCCGGCGGTCAGGATCTGGTAGTCGCCATCGAGATACCGGATCTTCGCTTCGCGGAATCCGCTTCCCTCGAACCGGTTCATCTGTCGTCTCCTGCGGAAAAACATGGCGCCTGCTCTACCCCGATTGAACCTGAATTGCCAGCTTTTTCAGCTTCGGCCGAAGAGCCGCTCGATGTCGGAAAGCTTGAGTTCGATATAGGTCGGTCGGCCATGGTTGCAGGTACCGGAGCCGGGCGTGGCTTCCATTTCCCGCAACAGCGCGTTCATCTCCTCCGGCCTCAGCCGCCGGCCCGAACGTACCGAGCCGTGGCAGGCCATGGTGGCGGCGACATATTCGAGCTTGCCGCGCAGGCCCCCGGCGGTGTTCCATTCGGCGATCTCGTCGGCCAGATCGCGGACCATCGAGGCCGCATCGACTTCGCCGAGCATGGCGGGCGTCTCGCGCACCGCGACAGCGCCGGGACCGAAACGTTCGATCGCCAGGCCCAGCCGGTCGAGTTCCGTCGCGTTCGCCATCAGCCGGTCGCAATCCTCTTCCGGCAGGTCGATGATCTCCGGGATCAGGAGGACCTGGCTCGCCAGCCGCTTGTTGTCGAGCGCCTTGCGCATCGCCTCGAACACCAGCCGTTCATGCGCGGCGTGCTGATCGACGATGACAAGCCCGTCTTCGGTCTGCGCCACGATATAGTTTTCGTGAACCTGCGCGCGGGCGGCACCCAGGCGATAGCGCGGCGCGTCTTCGCCAGCGGTCCTCGGAGCGGGTTCCGCGATCACCGTATCGGCACGGGCTGTCGGCATGGTCAGCACGTCGAAGCCGGATTGCGCCTGTTCGGCAAAGCCGTTGGCCGGCTGCGGATAGAGAGGTCTGAACGGCGAGGCCGCAGCCGCCCAGGGGGGGCGCGGCGCGGCGTTAGCCGGTTGGAAGCCGGGTCGGAAGGCGCGCATCATGCCCGACGTTCCGGTCGTCGCCGCCCGGTCGCCTTCGCGATGCAGCGCCTCGCGGATCGCCCCGACGATGAGGCCCCGCACCAGGCCGGGATCGCGGAAGCGCACGTCCGACTTCGCCGGATGCACGTTGACGTCCACCAGCGCCGGATCGATCCTGATCGACAGGACCGCCACGGGATAGCGGCCGGAGGGAACGCTTTCCGCATAGGCGCCGCGCAGGGCCGACAGGATCAGCTTGTCCTGCACCGGCCGGCCGTTCACGAAGGCATATTGATGCGCCGAGTTTCCACGATGGAAAGTCGGCACGCCGACGAAGCCGGAAAGCCCGACATCTTCCCGCATCGCATCGATCTCGATCGCGTTGTCGCGGAAATCGGCGCCGAGGATCTGCGCCATGCGGGAAAGATGGTCGTCGCCGGTCGCCGGGAATTCGAGCGTCGTGCGATCGGAACCCGACAGTACGAAGCGGATATGCGGGAAGGCGATCGCCATGCGCTTGACCACTTCGGTGATCGCGCCGGCCTCGGCCTTCTCGGTCTTCAAGAATTTCAGCCGCGCCGGCGTCGCAAAGAAGATGTCGCGCACCTCGACGACCGTGCCGGTATTGGCCGGTGCCGGCTTCACGCCGCTCATCTTGCCGCCGATCACCGCCACCTGCGATCCTTCCGAATGACCGTCGCGGCGGCTGGTGATGGTGAGCTTCGCCACCGAACCGATCGAGGGCAGAGCCTCGCCGCGGAAGCCGAGCGTGCGGATGTCGTCGAGCGTCTCGGATATTTTCGATGTGCAGTGCCGCCGCACCGCAAGATCGAGATCGGCCGCATCCATGCCGGAGCCGTTGTCGGTAATCCGGATCAGGCTTTTGCCGCCGGCGGCGGTGGCGATCTCGATGCGGGTCGCGCCGGCATCGATGGCGTTTTCGATCAGTTCCTTCGCGGCGCTGGCGGGCCTTTCGATGACCTCGCCGGCAGCGATCTGGTTGATCAGGGTCTCGGGGAGCTGTTTGACGGACATGCGCCATTTTCCCGGATTCGGCGCCGGAAGGAAAGCCCGGATCGCACCTTTCCTAACCGATTGAAATGAACTTTAGGTTGATGCACGGCCGTTCATTAATCCGGCTTTAAGATAAACGAGATATGTTGTTCCGTATTAAACTTGGATGAAACCGGGGAGGCGCCAGCTTCCCGCGTGTGACCGGGATGGCGGCCAGCTGGGCACCGTCATGCGAGCCCCGATTACCCGTTGAGGACTTGGAGCCAGCATGTTCCCACGCCGACAAGACGAAAACTAGAAGGAATAACGCCGAGAGGCGAATATCGGCATTACGGCCCGGCCTTTGTCCGGTCCGAAAAAGCATACGGGGAGTTCCATCCTATGAATGATTTGGCGTCGGCGGACGCAAACATTCAAGCTGTCATGCTCGAAGTGATTTCCGAGGGCATTTCCGGCGGCGTATTTGTCTATGACAAGAATGACCTGATCGTCTTTGCGAGCCAGCAATTGCTGACCCTCCTGCCGGTTCCGAAGAGCTTTCTGACGCCCGGCACACGCCTTCGGGATTTCCTCGGGGCCGTCTACGATGGCGGCGGACGCTTCCTGACCGATACTTCCGGTCCGCGCCGCATGCTGAGCCGTGAGGACTGGATCGCTGAGCAGATCGCCACTCTCTGGAAGGAACGGGCCGAGTCGCAGGAACGCCGCGGCACCGACCGCTGGGTGAGCTTCACCAAGCGCCGCCTGTCGTCCGGTTACGGCGTCTGCGTCGTCAGGGATATCTCCGATCACAAGAAGCGCGAGGAACAGTGGCGCGCCGACATGGAACGGGTGCAGATCACCGAAGAGGTGCTCGACAACCTGCCGTTCCCGATTACCGTCAAGGACAGCAGCCTGACCTTCGTCGCCGTCAACAAGATGGCCGCGCGATTCCTCGATCTGCCGCCTGAAGCTATCCTCGGTCACAAGGGGTCCGATGTTCATCCGCCGCAGGTGGAGCAGCGCCTGGACCGCATCAATCGCGGGGTCCTCGATCTTGGCGAGCCCCAGCAGATGTCCGAGCTGGTGATCCGGCCGGACGGCTCGCAGGTCGTCATCATCGCCAACAAATACCGTATCGGAAAGCCGGGCCGTTATTACCTGGTCACCGCCATGGAAGACATTACCGGACTGGTCGCGACCGATGAAGACGGCGAGGAGATCAAGCCGCGCATGAGCCGGGGCGGATTGATCGCCACTTCGCTGGCTCGGCAGGAGCGCGACGTGCCGGTGAAGGCGGCGGTTGCGCCCGACACGACCCATCTCTCCAACCGCAAGGTTCTTGTCGCCTCCTCCGATCCGAGGACGAGCGCCGAGGCGCTGGAAATTCTCGATGATCTGGGGTTCGACACCTCTTCCGTTTCAGACGGTGAGGAACTGGAGCTCTTCCTGCAACTGGCAAAGGAAGCCAGCATCGCAATCGATCTCGTCGTGGTGGACACACTGGCGGACAAGGCTTGCCTCGAAATCGTCCAGCGGCACCGCATTCCCGCCTTGGCGATCAACGGGGTCCGGGTGAAGCGGGAACTGGCCGCCGGCGTCACTCGCCAGTTCAGCCAGCCTGCAGCAAACGACACCGCATGCGACGAAGACACCTGGATCGCCTCGCAAACCGGCGAAAGCGCCGGCATCGACATTCTGGTTGCCGAAGACAACGAAGTGAACCAGATCGTCTTCTCCCAGATCCTCGAGGGCCTGGGTTATCGTTATGCGATCGCCGCCGATGGCGAAGAAGCGGTCCGGCTCTGGCAGGAGCGGTCGCCGCGGCTGATCCTCATGGACATCACCCTTCCAAAGCTCAGCGGCTTCGATGCGAGCGTGCGCATCCGGAACCTGGAGACGGTCGACAACTCCATTCCGATCATCGGCGTCCTTCCCCAGGCCTTCGAACGCGACCGCGACCAATGTTTCGCCTCCGGCATGAACGAGGTGATCCTCAAGCCGATTAGCCCCGAGGCGCTGGAAGCCGTCTTCCAGACGTTTCTCGGCATGTCCACAAAACAGTCGTATGCTTAACCGATTAATCAATCCGTTCATGTAAGTTAAGCCCGGGCCATTATTTTTTAATCTTTTTCCCGCATCCTGCGCCGGTCTGTGAAGCGCAACGGGATTATTCATGAAGTCGGCGGGAAACCCATTGCCGCAGGTCAGCCAGAATGAACTGCAGGCAATGGCCTACAGTGACGCCCTGACGGGACTTGGAAATCGATACCGTCTGCGTGACAAGGTGCGCCTGTTGGCTGCCGAGCGGGCCCAGGATCCTGCACCCTTTACCATCTGCATTGCCAATCTCGACGGCTTCAAGCCGATCAACGATCTGTTCGGCGCCGAAGCGGGCGACGAGATCCTCTGCCAGGTCGCTCATCGCCTGAAAGCCTGCATTCCGGACGGCGCGACCGTTACCCGCCATGACGGCGACGAGTTTGCCTTCATCCTGCCTCTGGTCTTCGAGCGCGTCGGCGCCGAACGTATCGGCCAGATGATCAAGGACGTCCTGTCCGCCCCCTACGATCTCGGCGACCGCAACGTCCGCCTGTCGGCCTCCTTCGGCTTTGCGATCTATCCCTTTGCCGGCGCGGATTTCGAGGAGCTGCTGAAAAGCGCAGAAACCGCGCTCTACCGCTCGAAACGCCGCGGCCGGGGACAGATCACAGTCTACTCCCGCGAGATCGCCCAGGAGATGAAGCGGGCGACACAGCTGGAGCAGGCGCTTCGCAACGCCATCATCGCCGATGCCGTGGATGTCCACTTTCAGCCGATCGTTCGCATCAGCGATGGCGCAGTGGTCGGTTTCGAGGCGTTGGCCCGCTGGATCGATGCCGATCTCGGCTTCGTCTCGCCTGCGGTTTTTGTGCCCCTTGCCGAAGAGCGCGGTTTTATTGACGCGCTTTCTGAAACGTTACTGCACAAGGCTGCGGAGGCTGCACTCTCCTGGCCGCGCGAGCTTTTCCTCTCCTTCAACCTCTCTTCAGCGCAGCTGATGGACCCCGGCACGACCGAGACCATCCTCGCGACCCTCGCACGCGTCGGCCTCGATCCCCATCGCCTGGAGCTGGAAATTACCGAAACGGCGGTGATGACCTCGGCCGATACGGCGCAGCGCATCATCACCGACCTGCGCCAGCAGGGTGTCCGCATCTCGCTCGACGATTTCGGCACGGGCCAGTCGAGCCTTGGGCGGTTGCGGGACTTCACTTTCGACAAGGTGAAAATCGACCGCGCGTTCGTCTCGCGCATCACCACGGACCGCGCGTCGGAACACATCGTCAAGGCGATCATCGCCATGTGCGACGGGCTCAACCTGGCCGTGGTCGCCGAAGGCATCGAGGAAAAGGCCGATGCGGACAAGCTCAATGAACTCGGCTGCGCGATGGGGCAGGGCTATTATTACGGCAGACCGGCTGACAGCGCTGTCACCCTGCGCTACCTCCAGGAACACTACCGCGATTTCATGACCATCGAGCGGGCCTGACCGAGGCCTGGTTTGCGTTCAGTACCTGTAAAAAGGGGCGGCACCTGCGGTACCGCCCCATTTCGTGGTGACGACGTGTCACCCGTTCCGGACCCTTGACTGATCGAGCGCTTATTTGCTCGGGGCAGCCGGTGTCGTCGACGGGTTAGTAGCGCCGCCTGCAGGCATCGAGGTGCCGGTGGAGGACGTGGTCGTCCGGTCGGTTTCTGCCTGCTTGTCTGCCAGGCTCTTGAATTCCGGAGCGGCCTGAAGGGCTTCTGCCGTTTCCGTGGTGGACAGACGGACTTCGTTGTTGTTTTCCGCATCACGCGTCATGGTGATCTTGTCCATCGGCAGAGCGATTTCCTTCTCGCCGATGCCGAGGAAGCCGCCGACGCCGACCACGGCTGCAACGATGCCGCCGCTTTCTTCAAGAATCAGGTCGTTGACGTCGCCGATGCTCTTGTCTTCTGCGTTGTAGACCGACTTGCCGATATAGTCGTTGGCGCTGATCTGGTTTTCAGCCTGTTCGGTCAGGTAGCCGCCGGAAGCAGCGGCCGTGTCGGTGCCGGTCTTCGGAGCCGGCGTTGCGGCGCTGTCAGCCGGTTTTGCAGCCGGATCTGTCGGAGCGGCAGGGGTTGCCGGAGCCGGGGAGGCCGGCGGCGTCGGCTGGGTCTGGGCATATGCCGGTGCAATGGCGGTGGACGCCAAAAGAACAACGGCTGCCATCGTGCTAAGGGTCTTCTTCATAACGAACCTACCTTCCTCTGCTCAAAATTATCTCTGAACACGCGGCCCTCCGTTACGGAGCTCTCCGACCGCGCTGGTTCGAGAGGAAAATGTTATGAGGACGGATTGGTTCCGGCTAGGATTGCTGAAATTTTAGGCGTTTGGGCTGGAACTTTTTCGCGTTTTGCTTGTTTGAAGCGCTCTTTGCGTCCTTTAGAGGCGATAGGCTGGCTCCGGATCGCATTGGATGGAAACGGTGATTTCGAACAGCGAGCCGGCAAAGGGGTCGGCAGCGCGAGCGGCCTCGTCCAGTCCCTCCCGCGCCGAAGTCACGGCCAGCCGGTCCTTACCGATGAAGGCGGGGCAGGTGGTCTGTTTTGCCGGCACCATGTGACGCGACAGATGCCGGCCGTCAGCCGAATAATGATCGACAGCACCCTCGCCCCAGCGGGCGTTCCAGATCGTTCCGTCGCTGGCGCAGATCGACCCGTCGATGCCGCCCGGCCTGCCGTTCTCGTCGACCAGGAGCTCGGCTTGGCCGTTTGGCAAGCCCGTCGCGGGGTCGAGGGATACCCGCATCAGCCGGTTGATGCGGGTGTCTGCATAATAACCGATCGCCCCGTCGGGCGAGAAGCAGATCGAGTTAGGGATGCTGATGCGGTCGAAAAGCTTCGTCACCTCGCCCTGGCGGACATGATAGATAGCGCCGGCGCCGTCCTCGGCTTTTCGTCCCATGGTTCCGATCCAGAGGCTGCCGGAGGGATGGACCCTGCCGTCGTTCGAACGGTTGCCCGGCTTTTGCGGCTCCAGTTCGAGATAGGGGGATAGCGCGCCGGTCGCGCGGTCACGGATGAACATCCCCTTGTCGCTCGCGATCATCTGTCGGGCGGCGTCGATCGAGGCAAGCGCGCTGCCCATCACCGGCAACGCATGAACGATCTCCCGCCCGGTCGGCAGGTGCAATTCGTGCAATCCCTTGCCGAGAATGTCGAACCACCAGAGCGTCTCCGTTTCCGATTCGAAGGAAGGGCCTTCTCCAAGTTGGCACAGGGAGGAGGAAAGGACACGGCCTTCGAAAGCGTGTGTGGTCGCCATGTGAAATCTCCAATTGCATATCGAGGTGATCGATTAGTATCATCGACGGGAGAGAGTCGGCAAACTCGCCGCATAGGTGATTTGATCCCCAACAATTATCTCCTGACAAACGGCTGGAGGCATGCAAAAGGTTTGCAAATCCGAGTAGATGTCATCATTGTCGAAAGTTGACAATTGATGTCGTGATATTCGGAATTGATAGTAGCCACAAATTTAGCATCTAATTAAAATCTGAAATAGCAGCCTCCACCACGCAGGCACGTTCGGCGGGAGCTATCCGGGCAAATCCGGAGAGCCTTTTCCGTTCCACGGGTCGGAGGCGGGCAATGCGAATATAAAGGACCGGATTGGGCGGATGTATGGGAAACACCAGGAATCGCTCGACGCCAACCGGCGGACAGAGAAGCAGATGATGGCCAATACCGAGAAAGCAGAAGAAGCTCGTGTCTTTGGCGGAAGTGTCGGAGAAATCGCGGATCTCAAGACACAGTTCGACGTGTTCCGGTTCATGAAGCGGGTAACCGAGCATTATGGTTGCCGCACGTTCATGGTTCTCAACCTGCCCCACGCCACCTCGCTCGAACTGTCCAACAACACGGTGATTACCAACTGGCCTGCCGAACTGCTGTCTCTTTTCGACCGCGAAGGCATGATGCAGACCAGCCCCGTACTTCGGCGGCTGCGCACCTCCACGATCCCGTTCACCTTCGATCTCGAAACGGTGCCGCCCGAGCGCCAGGGACCGGCCATCCGCGGCATGTTCGGAAGGTTCAATCTTGTCCGCGGCGCTTATTTCCCGGTCCATGACATGTCCGGCAGCCGCGGTGCCGTTTCCTTCGCAGGCGACGGCCTGCCGTTCACGCACCAGCAGATGATGGAGTTGATGTACATCTCCATCCACGTCTTCGAGCGCCTGGCGGAAATCCGCAACCTCGATGTCCGCACGACGGACGTGCTCACCGACCGCGAGATCGACTGCCTCAACTGGACGGCTGCCGGCAAGACCAGCGCGGAAATCGCAGAGATCCTCGGCCTCTCCGAACACACGGTCAATCACTACCTGAACCGTGCGGCCAAGAAGCTGGATACGGTCAACCGCACCCAGGCGGTCGCCAAGGCGCTCAGAATCGGTTTGATCAAGTAGCCAATAAAATGCTGCGGCGCACAAAATTTCACCACTGCTCAAGCATTAACCGGTCACGAAATGCCGCTTCCATCAGGGGATGTTGCGCCGCAGCAGGGCTTTCGGCCAGAAGTGGTTGAAAAAGCTCATCAATAGGAAGTATCTTCCCGTCTGGCATGTTTCGTGCTTCTGTAGGAACAGGTCCAGAGGGGACTGCAAGCGCCCCAAGAGGCGTGACAAGAAAAGCTGCCGTTCGATCAGTGCGCCACATGGCTGCCGATCGAACGGCGGTTTATCTTGCTTGCCCCCGGCAATGCCGAACTCCTATATATCTGCGAACGCGACATCCCGTTTTGAGGGATCGGCATCGCATCAGGCATTCGGGAGTTTGAAATCATGGCCGACGTGACGAAAGAGGAAGTGCTGGCGGTTCTCGCCAAGGTGCGGGGGCCGGACCTCGAAGGTGATATCGTCTCGCGCGGCATGGTCTCGGACGTCTTCATCTCCGATAACAAGGTCTATTTCTCGATTACCGTCCCGGCAGCGCGGGCGAACGAACTGGAACCGCTGCGCGTGGCAGCGGAACGTACCGTCAAGGCCATGCCAGGCGTCAAGGGCGCGCTGGTGACGCTGACGGCGGACCGCAAGGCCGGTTCCGCTCCGCCTCCGCGCCCGCAGCCTGCCGCACCCGCTGCTCATTCGCATTCGCATGGGCACGCCCATGATCACGGGCACAGCCATCCGCCCCAAGGCCAGCAGCCGGGCCAGCCGCCGCAGCGGGAAAAGCCCGGTGTGCCGGGTGTCGGCGCCATCATCGCGGTGGCATCCGGCAAGGGCGGCGTCGGCAAGTCGACGACGGCGGTCAATCTCGCGCTCGGGCTCCAGGCGAACGGCCTGCGGGTCGGCATTCTCGATGCCGATATCTACGGGCCGTCGGTGCCGCGGCTCCTGAAGATCACCGGCCGTCCGCAACAGATCGAAAACCGCATCATCAAGCCAATGGAGAATTACGGCCTGAAGGCCATGTCGATGGGTTTTCTCGTCGATGAGGAGACGGCGATGATCTGGCGTGGGCCGATGGTCCAGTCTGCGCTGCTGCAGATGCTGCGCGAAGTCGCCTGGGGCGACCTCGACGTGCTCGTCGTCGACATGCCGCCGGGTACCGGCGACGTGCAACTCACCATGGCCCAGCAGGTGCCGTTGGCCGGCGCGGTGATCGTTTCGACGCCGCAGGACCTGGCGCTTCTCGACGCGCGCAAGGGGATCGCCATGTTCCGCAAGGTCGAAGTGCCGCTGCTCGGCATCGTCGAGAACATGAGCTATTTCCTCGCTCCCGATACCGGCAAGCGTTACGACATCTTCGGCCATGGCGGCGCGAGAAGCGAGGCGGAACGGATCGGTGTGCCGTTCCTCGGCGAGGTTCCGCTGACGATCGACATCCGCGAACGGTCCGATGCGGGCACGCCCGTCGTCGCCTCCGATCCCGAAGGAGCCTCGGCGAAAATCTACCGTGAGATTGCCGCCAGGGTCTGGGCCGAGCTCGGTGGCCTTACTCCCCGACCGGCGCCTGCAATCGTTTTCGAATAAGAATCCGCATATATGTTCCTGACCATTTTGGAATACCTCCCGCGCGCCGATGGACGGTCACTTTGGCGGCCGTTGCCGGTCAAGGCTTTGATGTAGGCCGCGAATCACCTTGTTGCCGAAGCCCCCTTGAACATATTCGGCGCGGGAGTCATGTTGCAGCGCCCACTACGAGATTGGGACGGCTCTTGATTTTGACTATGGCTGTCTCTATAGGCCCGTCCCGCTGGTGGCCGGCTGGCGGTCCCTAAAGCAAGGGCCGGCAAGCCCGCTTCTCGTTCAGTGCCGACGACCTGCGGCCGGAGACCACGATTGATCAATGCCTATAGCGCCACGGGCTCCATGAAGACGCTTGCGCCAGCCGAGGCGCTGCGACAGCTTGCCGACGATATCGTCTGGATCGATCTGGTTGAACCGACTCCGCAGGAGGACGCCTATGTCGAGGGTCTCCTCGGAATTCAGGTTCCGACCCGCGACGACCTGAAGGACATCGAACCTTCGAGCCGGCTTTATGTGGAGAAGGACTCGGTGTTCATGACCGCGTCGCTTGTCTGGCGCGCCGATGGCAAGGATCCGCAGCTCACGGACGTCGCCTTCATCCTGTCCGGCAGCCGGCTGATCACCGTGCGCTACGCCGAGCCGAAAAGCTTCCAGCTGTTCATCGCCAGCTTGAGCCGTCTGCCGGAACCGGGGCGCGATGGCGCCACGTTGCTTGCAAAACTTCTGGAAACCATCGCCGATCGCACCGCCGAAATTCTTGAGCAGACGGTCGATCACGTCGATGCGCTCTCGACGGAAATCTTCCGCGACCGCGGCAAGCGCCGCCCGCCGCAGTTCCTGGAACGCAAGCTGGCCGACATCGCCGAATATCACCGGCTGATCAGCAAGGTGCGCGACAGCCTAGGTTCGCTCGCCCGGCTGTTGACCTTTCTCATGAACGTGCCATTGATCAGCCAGGACAAGAGCGACGACAACCTCTGCCGCACCGTTGCGCGGGATGTCGACTCGCTTTCGGAACACGCCTCCTACATCGCCGGCAACATCGCCTTTCTGCTGGATGCCTCGCTCGGGCTGATCAATGTCGAGCAGAACTCCATCATCAAGATATTCTCCATCGCGTCGGTCGTGTTCCTGCCTCCGACACTCGTTGCCTCGATCTACGGCATGAACTTTAAATTCATGCCGGAACTCGAGTGGCATATCGGATATCCGCTCGCGATCGTCGCGATGCTCCTGTCCGCCATCATCCCCTTTTTCTTCTTTCGCTGGAAAGGCTGGCTTTAAGCCGGACATCCCCCATGGGTCACCCCGCTGAACATCACGATGCCGAGAAAACGAAGGTCCAAGGCCTTTTTGCGCTCGCACTCGGCTCCGTCGGCGTCGTCTACGGCGACATCGGTACGAGCCCGCTTTATGCATTCCGCGAGGCTTTGAAGCCGATCGCCCACGACGGCGTCACGGAACTCGAGATCATCGGCCTCATCTCGCTGATGATCTGGACGCTGACGATCATCGTCACGTTCAAATACGTGCTTTTCCTGCTGCGCGCCGACAACGACGGCGAAGGCGGCACGCTGTCGCTCCTTGCACTTCTGACCAAGTCCGCCAATGGCCACAGGGCAGTGCTGATGCTGCTCGGCCTCATCGGCGCGGCGCTTTTCCTTGGCGATGCGATGATCACTCCGGCGCTGTCGGTGCTGTCCGCGGTCGAGGGCCTGAAGCTGGTGGCGCCGTCGATGAGCAGCGCCGTGGTGCCGATCTCCGTCGGTATCCTGATTGGCCTTTTCGCCATCCAGTCGAAGGGAACCGGCCTCGTATCGCGCTTCTTCGGGCCGATCACCGCCGTCTGGTTCATCGTCATGGGCGCCGGAGGCGTCGCCCACATATCCGACGACTACAGCATCCTGGCCTCCTTCAATCCGGTCTATGCGGTCGAATTCATGCTGAACGAGAGTTTCGTCGGCATCGTCGTCCTCGGCGCCGTTTTCCTGACTGTCACTGGTGCCGAAGCGCTTTATGCGGACCTTGGCCATTTCGGCCGACGTCCGATCCAGTGGGCCTGGTTCACGCTTGTCTTCCCGGCGCTGACCTTGAACTATCTGGGGCAGGGCGCTCTGGTGCTGAAGCATCCGGAAGCGATGTCCGATCCGTTCTACCTGATGTTCCCGCAATGGGCGCTGCTGCCGGTGGTCATTCTCGCGACCGCAGCCACCATCATCGCCAGCCAGGCGGTAATCACCGGTGCTTTCTCGCTCGTCCGCCAGGGGATCCATCTCGGTTACCTGCCGCGCATGCAGATCCAGTTCACCTCGGAGACCAATACCGGGCAGATCTTCTTGCCGTCGGTCAACACCCTGCTTCTGGTCGGCGTCATCGCGCTGGTACTGGGTTTTGAAAGCTCGGAATCGCTGGCCACCGCCTACGGTATCTCGGTGACAGGCGCGATGGTCGTCACCACGCTGATGGCGTTCGAGTTCGTGCGCGTGAAGTGGAAATGGCCGCAGACCTTTGCGATCTGCATTCTGGCTCCGCTGCTTGCCCTGGAATTGGTCTTCCTCGGCGCCAACCTCTTGAAGGTACACGACGGCGGCTGGGTCCCGGTCATGATGGCGATCATCTTCACCATCGTCATGTGGACCTGGAAGCGCGGTACCGCGATCCTCTTCGAAAAGACCCGCCGCATCGACGTGCCGCTCGAAACCTTCATTCCGATGGTCGAGAAGAAGAGCGATCATGCGCCGGTCTCCGTGCCCGGCGTCGCGATCTTCCTGACCAGCGATCCGGAAACCGCGCCCGCAGCGCTGCTGCACAACATCAAGCACAACCACGTCCTGCACGAAAAGAACGTGGTGCTGACCATCATCACGGTCAACAAGCCGCGCGTGTCGCTGGAGGAGCGGTTCAAGATCGAGAAGGTCTCGGAGCGTTTCACGTTGATCGAACTGCGCTTCGGCTTCATGCAGTCGCACAATGTCTCGCAGGCGCTCGCTTATCTGCGCAAGACGGGCTTCAAGTTCGACATCATGTCGACCTCCTTCTATCTGGGCCGCCGCAAGCTGGTGCCTGATGCCGCGTCCGGCATGCCCATGTGGCAGGACCGGTTGTTCATCGCGATGGCCAACACCGCGACCGACCCGTCAGACTATTTCCACCTGCCGGCCAACCGCGTCGTCGAACTTGGCTCGCACGTCATCATCTGAGATGCGCCGTTGGCATGGCCCTTCGCTGACATTGATGTGAATGTGCTAATTCAAGCCGGCGGCCAGGCGTTTCGGCAGCCGGCGTTAACCGCTCATCAAGGTTAATCATTGATCTTCATCGGGTTCTTGTTGCCCTGTGGAGTTTCCGGTTTTGCGTTCGAATAGTGTTTTGCGTCGCAAGTCCTCATCCGGACTGAGTGGATGGACTTCCCCGGCCGTTTTCGGCCTTGCCTGCTGGCTGATCTTTCCGTCCGCCCCGGCTCATGGCGATCTCGCCGACCTTCTGACCGGTTTCGATGGCGCCGAACAATGGCGCATGGTGCTCACCGATTCGCCGGCGGGCTCGATCCATCAGGCTTCGCTGGCATTTCCCGGTCTGAAGAACGCAATCTCTGGCAATGCCGGTCTCGAACTCCCGGACGGCCGCAAGATCGCGCTCGTCGACGAGAAGAAATCCTCCGATCCGCGGCCCGATGAAGACCGCGTCAACCGCGCCGCCAAGAAGGGCCGCATCGTCACCGTCGAACGCATGCAGCCGCCCAAGGCCTTTTCCGCAGGCTCCGTGCTGCAGCGTTCGAGTTCGCTGACCCTGCCGCTCGACGCCCGTGACGAACTGACCAGGTTTGCCAAGGCCGGCAAGAGCGAGAAGCCCGTCGAACTCGCCGCCTTCTATTTCCGCAAGAAGGACGAGCCGAAGCCGGAAGACGATCTGATGCCGATGATCGCGAGCCTCATCAACAACAATCAGGCCGATGTGCTGGCAACCGCCTATGCGCCGGCGGCGCAGGATTTCGCCAAGGAATCGCCCTTCGATGCGATCCTCACGGAAAAGCCGAGCACCGGCCGCTTCATTCCGCCGATCGGTCTCGACGATCACGCCTGGGCCGCGACACCGTTGCCGCCGGCCTCCTTTTCGGCGCGCGAGCAGCAGTGCCTCGCCTCCGGCATCTATTTCGAGGCGCGCGGCGAATCCGCCCGCGGCCAGGCGGCAGTCGCCCAGGTCATCCTGAACCGCGTTCGCAATCCGGCCTATCCGGATACGATCTGCGACGTCGTCTACCAGAACGAGGACTGGCGCAACCGCTGCCAGTTTTCCTTTGCCTGCGACAATATCAAGGATCGCATCCGCTCCGAATATCATTGGAAGATGGCACGCGAAGTGGCCATGGCGGTGACCGCCGGCAAGATCTGGTTTCCGGAAGTCGGTTCAGCCACCCATTATCATGCCGTCTATGTTCGTCCCGACTGGGCGCGCACGATGAAGAAGGTCGGCCGCATCGGCCTGCACGTCTTCTACCGCACTTATGGCGGCGGCTGGAGCTGAGCCGGTTCCCGTCGCCTCAACGGGCGGCGATTCCCGCGACAGTTTTACCCGACTCCGGTTGTACTCGTTTTAACCGGTTGAATTTGCTCGGTTAATTTACCTCAATCGAAGAACCTTGGACGCCTTGACTATGGGGGCGGGCAAAACTATGTTGCGCGCGACTTGAAAACGGGCCGGACGGCGCGAAATCCCCCGCCAACTGCACTTTTTTGCTGTTGGAAAGCATAAAACCGGTTGTGCCGGGAGCAGAAATAGGGGAGGACGCACATGACGGATCACCGCGACGATGGTCTGGAAGAGCGCCGGCGGCGTCTTTCCGCAAAACTTGCGGAAAGGAAGGCCGAAGACGACGCAGAGGCGAGGCGGGACGCGCAATCTGAAGAAAGCCGAAAGGGCATGGCCCTCGGCTTCAAGATTTCCTCCGAGTTCATCTCCGCGATCGCAGTGGGTGCGATTCTGGGCTACGCGCTCGATTATTATGTCGGCACATCGCCGTGGGGGATGATCATTCTTCTCCTCCTCGGCTTCTGTGCCGGTGTCTTGAACGTGCTTCGCTCGGTGGGAAAGGTGGCTCAGCCGCCTGCCCTGCAGAAGCGCAGTGACGGAGACGGAAAGGAAGGCGACCTTTAAGAAGGGCGCTTCCGGCGAAGTGAAGGGAGCCGCTCAAAGCGGCGAATGAAAGAGGTAGACGGTGGCAAACGATCCGATCCATCAGTTCCAGATCAGCAAGATCGTTCCGATCGAAATCGGCGGCATCGACTTCTCCTTTACCAATGCATCCCTGTTCATGGTTGCGACCGTGGCTTGCGCCGCAGGTTTCCTCTATTTCTCCACCTCGCAGCGCTCGGTCGTCCCGGGCCGCGCGCAGTCGGTGGCGGAAATGTCCTATGAATTCATTGCCAACATGCTGCGCGAAGGCGCCGGCAGCCATGGCATGAAGTTCTTCCCGCTGGTCTTTTCGCTGTTCATGTTCGTGCTGACAGCAAACCTGCTCGGCATGTTCCCCTATTTCTTCACGGTCACCAGCCAGATCATCGTCACCTTCGCGCTGGCAATTCTCGTGGTCGGCACGGTCATCGTCTACGGTTTCTACAAGCACGGCCTGCATTTCCTCAAGCTCTTCGTGCCGAGCGGCGTCCCGGGGGCACTGCTGCCGCTGGTCGTGGCGATCGAAGTGATCTCGTTCCTCTCGCGTCCGATTTCGCTCTCCGTTCGTCTGTTCGCCAACATGCTGGCCGGCCATATCACGCTGAAAGTGTTCGCGGGCTTCGTCGGCTCGCTCGGAGCGCTCGGCGCACTCGGCATCGGTGGTGCCATCCTGCCCCTCATCATGACCGTCGCCCTGACCGGTCTCGAATTCCTCGTCGCCTTCCTCCAGGCCTACGTCTTTGCGGTGCTCACTTGCATGTACCTCAATGACGCGGTCCATCCCGGCGGGCACTAAGGATAAAGACATTGGCGTCATAGGCGTCAGTCTACAGCCGCAACAACCATTTCGAAGGAGTTTCTCATGGAAGCGGAAGCAGCAAAGTTCATCGGTGCAGGCCTGGCTTGCTTTGGTATGGCCGGTACGGCTCTTGGCCTCGGCAACATCTTCGGCAGCTACTTGTCGGGTGCACTGCGCAACCCGTCTGCCGCTGACAGCCAGTTCGGCCGTCTGGTATTCGGCTTCGCCGTTACGGAAGCTCTGGGCATCTTCTCGCTGCTCGTCGCTCTCCTTCTCCTGTTCGTGGTCTGATATCTAGGCCAGGAATTCGGATCGCGGCCGCCTGAACAGGGCGGCCGTGGTCTTTCGCATTTGGAATTCACCTGGAGGTGATGATGTTCGTGACCTCGGCATATGCGCAGACCGCGCCGGCCGCTCCAAATACGCCTGCTGCGCCCGCTGGCGAAGTGCATACCGAAACCGGCGTTGCCCACGGCGGCGAACACAAGGGTGCGTTCCCGCCCCTGGATTCCACCTATTTCGCTTCGCAGCTTCTGTGGCTGGTCATCAGCTTTGGCCTCTTCTACCTGCTGATGAAGAAGGTCATCGTTCCGCGCGTCGGCGGCATTCTCGAACACCGCCATGACCGGATCGCCCAGGATCTCGACGAGGCCGCCCGCCTGAAGGCGGAAGCGGACGCTGCCGTCGAGACCTATGAAAAGGAACTGGCAGCTGCCCGTTCCAAGGGCCACAAGATCGCCGAAACCGCTCGCGAGGCCGCCAAGACCAAGGCCGCCGCCGACCGCACCGCGATCGAGGCCGAGCTGACCGAGAAGCTGGCCGCTGCCGAAACCCGCATCGGTGAAATCAAGGTGAAAGCTTTCGCAGAGGTTGGCCAGATCGCCGAAGAGACCGCCACCGCCATCGTCGATCAGCTGATCGGCGCCAAGGCAAGCGGCGACGACATCAAGGCTGCAGTTGCGGCCGCGAAGACGGAGGCCTGATCCAATGACATTGGATGCAACATTTTTCGCACTTGTCGCTCTCGTCATCTTCCTGGCCCTGATCGTTTACCTGAAAGTGCCGGGCATGATGGCGAAGTCGCTTGACGAGCGCGCCGCCAACATCGGCAAGGAACTCGACGAAGCCAAGCGCCTGCGCGAAGAAGCGCAGACCCTGCTCGCCGAATACCAGCGCAAGCGCAAGGAAGCCGAAGCGGAAGCCGCGCAGATCGTGGCTGTCGCCGAGCGTGAAGCCGCGGCCCTGACCGAGGAAGCTCGTCAGAAGACCGACGAGTTCGTCACTCGCCGCAACGCGCTTTCCGAGCAGAAGATCAAACAGGCCGAGGCCGAAGCGATCGGTGCAGTCCGTGCCGCCGCCGTCGATCTCGCAATTGCCGCTGCCCAGAGCGTCATCGCCCGCAAGGCCGACGCGTCCACCCAGGACACGCTCTTCCAGGACGCCGTCGGCAAGGTGCAGTCACGACTGAACTGATTTCAGTCACCACAAGACTTCCAGAAGCCGGGGCGAAAACCCCGGCTTTTTTTGTTTTGGGCGAAAGGAGGATCGTGATGGCTTTGGTTGCGGGAAGTCTGTCGAGGGAACGAGCACTGTCGCTAACCGAACGGTTTCTGGCGGAGCGGTTTGCCGATGCGGATTTCACCTTCGTGACCGGCTCCATCATGCGTGGCGCGGGAACGCCGTCCTCCGATATTGATCTCGTAGTACTGCATTCTGCCCTGCCGCATGCCCATCGCCACTCAGAGGTCTTCGAAGGCGTGCCGTTCGAAGCCCTGGTACATGACGAGGGGACCTTGCGCTGGTTTCTTGAGGCGGATGTAAAAGCGGGCCGCCCGGTGCTGATCCGCATGGTGACCGACGGAATTCTTATCGGTCCGCGGCTGCAGCGCGCGGATGAGCTTCGCCGCGAGGCCGAAACTCTCCTGGTCAAAGGTCCGCCGCAGTTGGATCAGGATGCGCTCGACCGCATGCGTTATGCCATATCGAGCCTTCTGACCGATCTTGCCGACGAGCGGCCTGATTTCGAGCGGGTGGCGATTGGTTCGGCGCTTTATCAGGCGCTCGGTGATTTCATCCTGCGCAGCAACGGGCAATGGTCGGGGGCCGGAAAATGGCTGCCGCGGCAGATAACAGCATTCGATCCCGTGCTGGGCGATGCATTCGTCGAGGCCTTCGACATGCTGTTTCGCGAAGGAGAGGCTAAGCTGGTCCTGGATTGCGCGGAACAAGTCTTCGCCGCACATGGGGGACTGCTGTTCGATGGCTATCGCGCCGACGCGTTGCCCGAATGGCGCAAATGAGGGAAGGAGTGCCGGTTAGCTTTCCGGCAGATCATCCTTTTTGAGCGGCCGAAAGCTCATCCGGTGCAGCAAGCATGGGCCATGCGTCTCGATGCCGGCGCGGTGCTGGGGCGTCCCATAACCGACGTGATTGGCAAAACCGTAACCCGGGAAGACCAGGTGCGCGCGGGTCATCATCCGGTCGCGGGTGACTTTTGCGATGATCGAGGCGGCGGCGATCGACACGGAGCGGGCATCGCCCTTGATGACCGCCTTGCCGGGGCAGCAGAGCCCCTGCGGCACGTCACGGCCGTCGGCGAGCACATAGGCCGGCGTCACGGCAAGCCCCGCCACCGCGCGGCGCATGGCGTCGAGGCTGGCGCGCAGGATGTTGCGCTCGTCGATATGGCGTGGGCCGGACGCGGCGATCGACACTTCGGCCGTCGCCATGATCGCCTCGAACAGAATTTCCCGCTGGGCTGCGGTGAGTTGCTTGGAATCGTTGAGGCCGTCCGGGATATTGCCGGGGTCGAGGATGACGGCGGCGGCCACGACCGGGCCTGCCAGCGGCCCGCGTCCCGCCTCGTCGGTGCCCGCGACCGGCCAATGGCCGGCCTGGCGTGCCACAAGCTCCAGACTGAAATCCGGAACCAGCGGAACATCTTCGAAAAGCATCGGAGAATCGGGCGACGTGCGAGGTAACATGGCGGCAACCTCGCACGTCGTCCCGACCTCCTGCAACCCCCGGCCAAGCGATTGCGGCGTCGCTATCCACCGAGGGGCGGCGGTGGAACCCGGGGTATTTTTCCGACGCGGGGGACAGGGCGGGTCGCGTCGGAAATGGGAATTCGCAATGAAACCGGAAGAGGGTCCGGTCAGAGCAGCGAGAGTTGGATACCGCCGCCGTCGGGCCGGAGGAAAATGTCGTCGCGCAGCGGCAGGCCGCGCCGGACCATGCCGAGCCGCTTGGTCGCCATCTCGAAACGCCGGCCGATCTGCCAGGCATAGGGACCGGCGCCCTTCATCCGCTTGCCCCATTCGGCGTCGTAATCCTTGCCGCCGCGCATCGAGCGGACGAGCGACATCACATGCCGATAGCGGTCCGGATAGTTCTGCAGCAGCCAGTCGCGGAAGAGGGGGCTCACCTCCAGCGGCAGGCGCAGCAGCACGTAGCTCGCTTCCGTCGCCCCCGCCGCATGGCCGGCGTCGAGGATCCGCTCGATCTCATGGTCGTTGAGCGCCGGAATGACGGGTGCCACCATGACCGCAGTCGGAATACCGGCATCGGTCAACGCCTTGATGGCAGTGAGGCGCTTGGGAGGGGTCGAGGCGCGCGGCTCCATGGTGCGGGCAAGCTTGCGGTCGAGGGTGGTGACCGAAATCCCGACCTTCGCGAGCCCTTTCGAAGCCATGTCGGCAAGGATGTCGATGTCGCGGGTGATCAGCGCCGACTTGGTAACGATCGCGACCGGATGGTTGGCCTTCTGCAGCACTTCGAGGATCTGCCGCATGATCCGCCATTCCCGCTCGATCGGCTGGTAGGGGTCGGTATTGGTGCCGATCGCGATTGCCCGCACCTTGTAGTCCGGGCGGCTCAGCTCCCGTTCGAGCAGTTTCGGCACGTCAGGCTTGGCAAACAGCTTCGCCTCGAAATCGAGCCCGGGCGAAAGCCCCATGAAACTGTGCGTCGGCCTGGCGAAGCAATAGATGCAGCCATGCTCGCAGCCGCGATAGGGATTGATCGAGCGATCGAAGGAAAGGTCCGGAGATTCATTGCGAGTGATCGCGGTGCGTGGCTTTTCCACCTGCACCTCGGTCCTGAACGGTTCGAGTTCCTCCAGCGTCTGCCAGCCGTCATCGAATGCCTCGCGGCGCTCTTCCTCGAAACGGCCGCTCGGGTTGAGCCCAGCGCCGCGCCCGCGACGCCGGTCGATTTCCACCCGAAGACCGGAGGATTTGACCAACGCATCGGCAATATCGGCCGTATGGGCAGGCGCGAAAGCGTCCTGCCGCAACTGATGCAGCTCGTTCATGGGTTAGCTCCTGAAGGGGAAATTCCCCGTTCCTGATGATTAAATTCCTAGCGCGAAAATGAGAACATTGCAAGAACAAAATTGAAGGCCGGCGTTTCTGGCGTTCCTTGTGGCAATGCGTTACATGTCAGGAATGCTGACTGTCATCATGGAATGCCGCGATCAGGAATCCGAGCTGGCGCAGACGCTCTCGGTGCTCGTTTCCGCGGCGGTAGAGGGACTTGTGAGCGACGTCGTGGTGCTCGATCACGGTTCGCGGGACGGTTCCTCCCGCGTCGCCGATGCGGCCGGCTGCCGTTTTTACGCCCATTGGGACATCAAGGATATTTTGCGCGGCGCCCGTGGAGAATGGTTGTTGCTGGTCGAACCCGGCGCCCGGCTGCAGACCGGCTGGATCGACGAGGTGATGGAATATATCGCGCTGAACAAGCAGCCGGCCCGCTTCGCGCCGGCGCGCAACTATCGGCGGCCGTTCTTCAAGCGCATCGGCCGCGCCGTGCCGCCGCTGGAATACGGCATGCTGCTGCCGAAGCGGCAGGCGATCGCGCTCGCAAAATCGGGGATGGACCTGGAAGCGCTGGCACGCGGCCAGAAGGTGTCGAAGCTCGCCAGCGAGATTATTCCGGCCTGGGTGGCAGCGGCAGTCAGGTAGCGGCTATTTGCCGCCGCGCTTCAGGTGCTCGTCGAGCCGCGGCATGATCTCGATGAAATTGCAGGGCATGTGGCGGTAGTCGAGCTGCGCCTTCAAGATACCGTCCCAGGCATCCTTGCAGGCGCCGGGCGAACCCGGCAGCACGAAGATGAAAGTGGCGTTGGCCACGCCGCCGGTCGCCCGCGACTGGATCGTCGAAGTCCCGATCTTGTCGTAGGAAATGCGGTGGAACACTTCCGAAAAGCCGTCCATGCGTTTTTCGAACAGCGGCTCCAGCGCCTCGGGTGTCACGTCTCGGCCGGTAAAGCCCGTGCCGCCTGTGGTAATCACCACGTCGATATCGGGATCGAGCGTCCATTCCCGCACCTGGCCGGCAATCCGGTCCTTGTCGTCCGTCACGATCGCCCGCGCCTTCAGCTCGTGGCCGGCTTCAGTGATCCGCGCCACCAGCGTGTCGCCGGACTTGTCGTCGGCAAGCGTGCGCGTGTCGGAGACGGTCAGCACGGCGATGCCGACGGGGATGAAGGAACGGGTTTCGTCGATCCGGTTCATTGGGTTTTCTCGGGCATTTGTCCGACGGTTCTCACCGCCTGAAAATACCATTCCGGCTTCTGGCCGTTAAGGTTTTCCATCGCCTTTTCCGCCGCTTCGAAGGAAGGAAATATCCCGAAACAGGTGGCGCCGGAACCAGACATCCGGGTCAGCATCGTGCCCTCCGCGCCAATCAGGCTGGAGATCTGGTCGATCTCGCGCACCAGCGAACGGGCCGGCGGTTCAAGATCGTTGCGCAGGGTTTTCAGGAAGCCGATCCAGTCGCTGTCGAACGGGCCGATCGCCGCGTTTTCCTTCTGCGTCAGGCGCAGGAAAATATCCGGCGTCGAGACGCCGACGAGCGGATTGCCGAGCACCAGCGACAGCGAAGGCAGGTCGGGAAGCGCGGTCAGTTCCTCGCCTATGCCCCTGGCCATCAGCGCCTCGCTCTTGAGACACATAGGCACATCGGCGCCGAGCAAAAGCGCGAGCGCTGCCAGTTCCCCATCCGGCAGGTTGGCATTCCAGAAGCGCATCAGGCCGCGCAGGGCTGCTGCCGCGTCCGCCGAACCGCCGCCGATACCGGCCGCGACCGGCAGGTTCTTTTCGAGATGGATGGCAACCGGCGGCGCCGAAATGCCTTTATCCTCCAGCGCCGTGCGCAGCAGATAGCGCGCTTTCAGCACGAGATTGCCCTTTTTGCCTTCCGCCGAGGTCGGCAGCAGCGAGGCGAACCGGCCGGAAACGGAAAAATCGTCGGTGTCCGCCTCGCTAAAGCACAGCCGGTCGCCGGTGTCCGCGAACGTCACGATGCTTTCGAGCCGATGATAACCGTCGGCCCGCTGGCCAGTCACGTGCAGGGCGAGATTGATCTTGGCGGGCGCCAGTTCGAAGAGGCCCGCCTTGTCGGCGAGCCATTTGTCAGATGACGGATTGTCCAGAAACATGCGCGTCAGGATTTCTTGTCGGGATTGGCAGGCGCCGGCGGGGCAGGTGCCACGGGCTCCGTCGGGCTGCGGTCGGCAGTCGTGGCGTTCGGATCGAGCGGCGCCAGGCCCTTCTCGATCTTCTCCTTGATCTGCTCGCGGTTGATGTCCTCGCCTTCCGAGATCAGAGCCCGGTTCCACTGGTAGACGGCCTCGAGCTTGCGCCCGACGCGCCAGTAGGAATCGCCGAGATGGTCGTTGATCGTCGAATCGCCGGCACGCAGCTGCACCGCACGTTCCAGCTCGGTCACGGCATCGTCGAACTTGCCCATCCGAAAATAGGCCCAGCCGAGCGAGTCGACGATGTAACCGTCATCCGGCCGTGCATCGACGGCCCGCTTGATCATGTCGAGACCTTCGTCGAGATTCTTGTTCATGTCGACCAGCGAGTAGCCGAGATAGTTGAGGACCTGCGGCTGCTCCGGGTTGAGCTCGAGCGCCTTGCGGAAGTTCGGCTCGGCCTTCGCCCAGTTCTTGAGCCGCTCGTAGGCGATGCCGCGCTGGAAGAAAATCGTCCAGTCGCCGGGCTTCGGCACAGGCCCGATGACCTCGGCAGCCTTGTCGTAGGTCTCCGCCATGGTCTTGTAGTCCTTGGCATCGGAAAGCACGCTGCCATAGGCGATGTAGCTGCGGATGTCGGACGGATCGGAATCGATCAGCGACTTCAGGTGCTGCTTGGCCTCATTCACCTTGCCGGTATCGGAAAGGGTCACGCCGAGCTGCAGCTCGGAAATGCGGCGCATCGGCGAATCGGCCGGGACGCTGGCATAGAACTTGATGGCGCGCTCCGGCTGCTTCAGCTTTTCAGCGATGCCGCCGAGCAGGATCAGCGTATCGGCGCTCTTGGGGTCGAGCGCGTGAGAAATCTGCAGGTAGAGCGAGACCATGTCCTCGGCGCCCTGGCGGTTCAGCGCCCCGCCGATCGAAAACAGGACGCTGGCCGCGCCTTCTGCGGCATTGCTCACCTGCTGTTCGGGCTTCTGGCCTTTCTCGATGCTCTGGCGCAGGGCCTTCAGCGGCGCATAGTTGGAGACCATGCCGTCACCGACGGAGATCGCGTCCAGCGCCTTCTGCTTGTTGCCGGCTGCCGCTTCGAGACGCGCAAGCGCCATGACCGCGCGCATAAAGGTGTCCGGCGCGGTGGCGACGGCTTCCTTGTTGGTGACGGCGGTATTGAGGTGCTGCCGCGCCGTGCCGATATCGCCGGTCACCAGCGCCATGGCGCCGAGATGGTAATCGGTGAATACCTTGTACCAGGCCGGTCCCTTGAGGTTGTTGATGCCGGCCATCGCCTGCTTGCCCTTGCCGGCGCCGACATCCGCCCAGGCGGAAAGAAGCTGGTGGGTCAGCCGGTCGAGATCGTTCGGGCCTTCGTAGGCAAGAACCTTCTTGGCGGTATCGAACTTCTTGGCGCGCAGGGCATCGAGACCGCGGACGATCTTGGTGATCCGCTCGACGGCCTTGTCGTCCTTGAGCGCGTTGGCTTCAGCGAGGCCCTGGTCGAAATCGCCGTTGAGCAACAGCGAGATCATCAGCCGCTCGCGGATTTCCAGGTTGGCGGCATCGAAAGCCAGCGCCTTGCGGTAGAGCGCGATCGCAGTGTCGTAGTCATGGTCGACGTCGGCTGTCCGTGCGGCCAGAAATGCACCGGAAAACGTCTTCACGTTGCCAGGGCCGAACGTCACCGTGTCTTTCACCGCTGGCTTCACTTCCGCCGTCGCCGCATTGGCTACCGTTCCAAACAGGAGAACAGTTGCAAGCGCCGCACTGGAGAGCAGAAGAAGGCTGGATTTCTGCCGCATAAACATGCCTTTCGTAAGAGCATGGCGATTCGATGAGATACCGCCGCCAATTCCGCCCTATTGATTCATGATAGAATGGCTTTTTTGAAGCACGTCCGCAAGGAAATCCCCAGCGCCGCATGGGGGCGGCGCCGGTCACACCTTCGACAGCGGGCGGCTTTCGGTCAGTTGACGCGCTGGATCGAAAAGTCGATCACTTCGAGAAGAGCGGCTTTCAGCGGCGAGGCCGGAAGCGGTGCCAGCGCATCGCGGGCGATCGTGCCGTAATGCAGCGCCCGGCCGATCGTGTCGTTCAGGGCGCCGTATTTGTTGATCAGGCCGAGCGCCTTTTCCAGGTTCTCGTCGCTGCTCTCGCCCTTCTCGATCGCCTGGCGCCAGAAGGCGCGCTCGGCCTCGGTGCCGCGGCGATAGGAGAGGATGACGGGCAGCGTGATCTTGCCCTCGCGGAAATCGTCGCCGACATTCTTGCCGAGATCGGCAGCCTTGCCGCCGTAGTCGAGCGCGTCGTCGACGAGCTGGAACGCAAGGCCAAGGTTCATGCCGTAGGATTTCAGCGCGCCCCGGCCGGCCTTGTCGGCATTGGCGATGATCGGCCCGACTTCGGCGGCGGCCGCAAACAGCGCAGCCGTCTTGGCGCGGATGACGGAAAGATAGTCGTCCTCGGTCGTCTCCATGTTCTTGGCGACGGAAAGCTGCAGCACTTCGCCTTCGGCGATCACGGACGCTGCGGCCGACAGCACGTCGAGCGCTTCGAGAGAGCCGACCTCCACCATCATCCGGAAGGCCTGGCCAAGCAGGAAATCACCGACCAGAACGCTTGCCTGATTTCCCCAGATCATCCGTGCGGTGGAACGCCCGCGGCGCAGATCGCTTTCGTCCACCACATCGTCGTGGAGCAGCGTTGCCGTGTGCATGAACTCGACGCTGGTCGCAAGCTTCACATGGCCTTCGCCCTGGTATCCGAACAGGGCAGCGGACGCGAGCGTCAGCATCGGCCGCAGCCGTTTGCCGCCGGACGAGATCAGGTGGTTGGCGACTTCCGGGATCATCTGCACGTCGGAGCCGGCCTTGGAAAGGATCAGCTGGTTGACCCGATCCATGTCCGCCTTGGTGAGATCCACCAGCGGTTTGACGGATGCCAGTTTGTTTTTGCCTTCTTCAAGCGGTATGACGACGCCCAATGTCAGGCCTCCCTATCGAAATCTTTCAAACGACAATAGAAAGAGGCTGATAGTGCGGCAAGCGCAAATCGCATCCCGCCAGATATAATGGGGTAACAAACAAGCCATGCTGGAGATCATCCGCACCAACGACATCGTGATCCTGTCGTTGGCCCAGAGCCTGATGAAGGATGCGGGCATCTACTGCATGGTCGCCGACCAGTCGATGAGCGTGCTCGAAGGCTCTCTCGGCCTCTTGCAGCGCCGGCTGATGGTCGACGGCGAGCGCGCCGACGAGGCCCGGCGGATCTTGAAGGACGCGGGCCTGGAAGCGGAGCTGCGGCCTTGATGGTTGTGGATCCTCGGTCCTCAGTTTTTCCGGAGCTTTAGCATTGAGCGTTCTCGCGGATCGCCCCCCTCTGCCCTGCCGGGCATCTCCCCCACGGGTGGGGAGATCGGCTGGGCGCACGCTCGGCGCTTCAAATTTGACGTCTCATTCTGCGCACCAACGTGCGGCGTATCTTCTCGCACATTTTTATCTGGCCTCTCTTCCGGCACGCCGTATTTGGGAGGGCGATGATCACGCCGCTTGTGATCTCCCCATCTGTGGGGGAGATGCCCGGCAGGGCAGAGGGGGGCTGCCGACTACCAGCGCTCAATGGTGCCGCAAAGTATGAGCACTCCAACCCACACCGTCGATGCCTTCCATCGCGGCCGCTTTCACGTCATGCAGCCGAAGGGCGGCGGGCATCGGTCAGGCGTCGATGCGATGCTGCTCGCTTCGCTGGTCGCCGCTGACAAGCCGGTGAGCGTCGCCGATCTCGGTTCGGGCGCAGGCGCTGCGGGTCTCGCGGTCGCCGCGCGGCTGCAGCATTCGAAAGTCCTGCTGATCGAGAAATCGCCGCTGATGGCTGACTATGCGCGCAGGACGCTGGAACTTCCCGAAAACGCCTTCCTGGCCGGTCGCATCGAGGTGCTGGAAGCGGATGTGACCCTGACCGGCAAGCCGCGGCTCGCCGCCGGCCTTGTCGACGAAATCCATGACCACGTGATCATGAACCCGCCCTTCAACGATGCCAGCGACCGCAAGACGCCCGATGCGTTGAAGGCCGAGGCGCATGCGATGACGGAAGATCTGTTCGAAGCCTGGATCCGCACCGCCGGCGCGATCATGAAGCCTGGCGGGCAGTTGTCGCTGATCGCCCGGCCGCAATCGATCGCCGAGATCATCGACGCCTGTGGCAGGCGTTTCGGCGGCTTGGAAATCACGGCTCTCCATCCTCGGCCGGACGAAAGCGCCACACGCATCCTCGTCACCGCCGTCAAGGGCTCGCGCGCCCGCCTGACATTCCGGGCGCCGCTTTTCGTGCATGGCGCGGATGGCCATGCTTTTTCGACGTTCGTGGACGACCTGAACAATGGCCGGGCCGCCTATGCCCGCCTCAGCCCGAAACGAAATCCACGAGAAGCTTGACGTTGAGGCCGGCGATGACGACGGCGATCAGCCAGGCGATGCCGGAGAGCCAGATCGGCGCTACGAGTTCTCCCATCTTGGCCTTGCTGGCGGTGAACATGACCAGCGGGAAGACGGCAAAGGAAAGCTGAAGGCTGAGCACGACCTGGGTCAGGATCAGCAGTTCCGCCGTGCCCGCATCGCCGTACCAAATCGTCACGAACGCGGCCGGAATGATGGCGATCGCCCGGGTGATCAGCCGGCGGATCCATGGCTGCAGCTTCATCTTGAGGAAGCCTTCCATGACGATCTGACCCGCAAGCGTCGCCGTCACCGTCGAGTTCAGGCCGCAGCAGAGCAGGGCGATCCCGAAAAGCGTCGGTGCGATGGCAAGACCGAGCAGCGGCGCCAGCAGCGAATGGGCTTCGCCGAGCTCGGCTACCTCGGTCCGCCCGGTGCTGTTGAAGGCGGCTGCCGCAAGGATCAGGATCGAGGCATTGATCAACAGCGCGAAACAGAGCGCGACGGTGGAGTCGATCGTCGCATAGGTGAGTGCCTCCTTCTTTTCCGGCAGGGTGTGGCCATAATTGCGGGTCTGTACGATGCCGGAATGCAGGTAGAGATTGTGCGGCATGACCGTCGCGCCGAGAATGCCGAGCGCCAGATAGAGCATCTCCGGATTGGTGACGATCTCGGTCGTCGGGAAGAAGCCGCGGATGACGCCGCCCCATTGCGGGTCGGCAAGGAAGATCTGGATTGCGAAGCAGACGGCGATGACGCCGAGCAGGGTGATGATGAAGGCTTCGACCCAGCGGAAACCCATCTTCTGCAGGTAAAGGATGATGAAGACGTCGAGTGCGGTGATCAGCACGCCGAGTTCGAGCGGAATGCCGAAGATCAGGTTGAGGCCGATGGCAGTGCCGATCACCTCGGCAATGTCGGTGGCGATGATGGCGATTTCGGCCAGCGCCCAGAGCGGGATGGAAACCCATTTCGGAAACGCGTCGCGGCAGGCTTGAGCCAGATCTCGGCCCGATGCGATCGCAAGGCGCGCACAGAGCGACTGCAGCACGATCGCCATCAGGTTGGAGAGCAGCGCGACCGCAAGCAGCGCATAGCCGAACTTCGACCCGCCGGCGAGCGAGGTCGCCCAGTTGCCGGGGTCCATGTAGCCGACTGCGACCAGGTAACCCGGCCCCGCAAAGGCAGCGAGCCGCCGCCAACGGGATCCGGATTGGGAGATGTCGATGCTTCGATGGACGTCGGAAAGCGATGCCTCTCCCCGCTTGTTCCGCCAGCCGCTTTCCTGCTTCGAACCCAAGACGTCCATTGTCACACTCTCTTCGTTTGCGAGCGGATAATGCCTTGTTGGAATGGTAATGCAAGTCATTCGCAACTAGAAAATCAAAATCCTGCTTTAAGCGGCGCAGCCATTGCGTTTGAAAATCCGTCACATACATGCTTTGGCAGAGCCGAACGCGACAGAAGGAAAAGAAATGGCCGGGTTTTTGAAGAGGTTGATGCCGAAACGGTTCCGTAAGAAGGGGCTGACGATTCCCGTCGTGCGGCTTCACGGAGCGATCATGGCCGGCGGCAGCCAGTTCAAGCAGAGCCTCAACCTGGCCGGCGTGGCGCCGATGCTCGACAAGGCCTTCGCCAAGAAGGATGCGCCGGTCGTGGCGATCTCGATCAATTCCCCGGGTGGATCGCCCGTCCAGTCGCGCCTGATCTTCCAGCGCATCCGCTCGCTGGCGGAAGAAAAGAACAAGAAGGTGCTGGTCTTCGTCGAGGATGTCGCAGCCTCGGGCGGCTATATGATCGCGCTCGCAGGCGACGAGATCTTTGCCGATCCGACCTCCATCGTCGGCTCGATCGGTGTCGTTTCCGGCGGTTTCGGCTTTCCGGAACTGCTGCGCAAGATCGGCGTCGAGCGCCGCGTCTATACCGCCGGCGAAAACAAGGTGATCCTCGATCCCTTCCAGCCGGAAAAGGAAGGCGACATCGAATATCTGAAGGCCCTGCAGCTCGAGATCCACAAGGTCTTCATCGAGATGGTCAAGATGCGCCGTGGCGAGCGGCTCGCCGACGACGCGACGATCTTTTCGGGCCTGTTCTGGAGCGGTTTGCGCGGGCTCGATCTCGGCCTGATCGACAGCCTCGGCGACATGCGCGAGGTCCTCAAGCGCCGTTACGGCAAGGATACGAGGCTGGAACTGATCGGCAGCGCCCGCACGCTCTTCGGCCGCCGCGTGCCCGGCGTCGTCTTCGGCGAGGGCAAGGCTGGAGAAATCGCCGCAGGCGCAGTCACGGGACTTGCGGCGAGCCTCGAAGAAAAGGCAATGTGGAGCCGCTACGGCCTTTGAGGTCGTCAGGATAGCGCGAGAGGGGAAATGGCGCAGCTTTTATTTCTGATCATCGTCATCGGCGGCGGCTGGATGCTCTACAAGAAGTTCATCAAGGACGCCGAAAGACTGTCATCGCGCACTCGCCGCGAGGAAAAGGAACGCCAGACCGGCGCGATCGGCACCCTGGAACGGGACCCGGCGACGGGGGAATACAGGGTGAAGCGAGATGAGGAGTAGGAGCTAGAGTCGCTCCTTCACGCGCGACGCCCAGTCTGAGCCGGCATAACTTACGCAGAGAATGAACACGGTTCTGGTTTCATCATCGACGGTGAAACAGACGACGGCTTTTTCTGCGGCGGGGACGGCGCGCAGGCCCGGAATGAGATCGTCGCGTATCGTGCCGATCTTGGGTAGATCTGCCAGGCGATACGTTGCGGTTTCGATCTCGGCGAGCTTTTTTTGGGCGGTTATCCGCCCGGCATAAGACTCGATGAAATTATAGATGTTGATCAGATCTTGCTCTGCTTCGGGGTGATAGTCTAACTTGTAGACGGACATCACTTGCCTTGGTATTTCGCGTCAACACGCGCCCGGACACGATCGAAGAGATTGTCCTTGTCCATGGACACCCACTGATCCCGCGGCAGCTCTGCCCGGCGGCGGATTTCGTCCTTCATGCCGATCAATGGATCGTCGTGGGCGGAACTTTCCTCGTCCCTCAGCAGGCTGTCGATGCCGGCCTCGAGGACTTTTTCGACGGACGGAAACTGGCCGTCCTCGACGAGCTTTTCAGCAAGCCGCAGAGCGCGCTCGGACAAGGTGAAGCTGTTCTTGACGTTCATGGTCTTTCTCCGGAAGAACGGGCGGACCTTAACACGGATCGTGCCGTTTCGGCATCCCCGCAACCGCCCCAAACGCATAAATCCTTGACCCGCGCCCCTGATGCGTGGCACTCGTCCGCATCCTCGAACCGACACAGATATGGCCATGACCGAGCTGCCCGACCACATGTCTCCGACCCGCTCCTTCCAGGGGCTGATCCTCGCGCTCCAGAATTACTGGGCGGACAAGGGCTGTGCGATCCTGCAGCCCTACGACATGGAAGTCGGTGCCGGCACCTTTCATCCGGCGACCACGCTGCGGGCCCTCGGGCCGAAGCCGTGGAAGGCCGCCTATGTGCAGCCATCGCGCCGTCCGTCTGACGGTCGTTATGGCGAAAACCCCAACCGCCTGCAGCATTATTACCAGTTCCAGGTTATCCTGAAGCCGAACCCGCCGAACCTGCAGGAACTCTACCTCGGCTCGCTCGCGGCGATCGGCCTCGATCCGCTGCTGCACGACGTGCGTTTTGTCGAGGACGACTGGGAAAGCCCGACGCTCGGCGCCTGGGGCCTCGGCTGGGAATGCTGGTGCGACGGCATGGAAGTCTCGCAGTTCACCTATTTCCAGCAGGTCTGCGGCATCGAATGCGCGCCGGTCGCTGGCGAACTGACCTATGGCCTCGAACGCCTCGCCACCTATCTGCAGGGCGTCGACAGCATTTACGAGCTCAATTTCAACGGCCGCGAGGGCGAGGAAAAGATCTCCTACGGTGACGTCTTCCTGCAGGCAGAGCAGGAATATTCCCGCCACAACTTCGAATTTGCCGATACCGCCATGCTGCACCGGCATTTCATCGACGCTGAGAAGGAATGCCAGGCACTGCTCGCGGCCGGCGCTCCGGGCGCGAACGCCAACCAGATGCTGCATAAATGCGTCTTTCCCGCCTATGACCAGTGCATCAAGGCGAGCCACGTCTTTAACCTGCTCGATGCCCGCGGGGTAATCTCGGTCACCGAACGCCAGAGCTATATCCTGCGCGTCCGCACGCTGGCGAAAGCCTGCGGCGAGGCCTTTCTGATGACGGATGCCGGTGGTGCGAATTTCGGCCGGGCCGCCTGAGGTCCGGGTTTTCCTGGATCGGGACTGACGCAGCGCGGCGAACCGTTCAAACGGCAGTCCATTGCGTGCCCAGCTGCCAGACGGGTTTGATTGTCGGATAGGCTCCGGTCGGAAGCTGCCCTGCATAGATCTGCAGAAACCGGCGCGTGCCGGCCGGCTCCGGCGGCCTCATCATCACCCCGTACTGAAAAAACAGCACGGCAAACGCCAGCACATTGGCGGTTCGCACCAGGCACGCCATGGCAATTCCATCCAGATTGTTTTGAGGTGGGGCCGAATCTTCGGAGCAGCCCGTTTTCTGTAAGAGAATCTAGGGCATCCGGACGGTCGGGACTTTGCGGTAAGTCAAAAAATTGACCGTGAAAAATAATCGATGACTTCAACCACTTTTTTATACCACGCCTCTACTGTCCCATCGCAATGGCAAGTCGGGAGACTCAGATGTACATTTTGATCGGCATAATTGTTCTCGTCGCATTCTACGTCGTTATGATCTACAACGGCCTCGTCAAAGCCCGCCAGATGGCGGAGGAGGCGTGGTCCGGCATCGACGTTCAGTTGAAGCGCCGCGCCGACCTGATCCCGAACCTGATCGAGACGGTCAAGGGATATGCCGCCCACGAAAAGGGCACGTTCGAGGAAGTCGTCAAGCTGCGCAACCAGGCGCAGGCGGTGCCCGCAGGCGATGTGGCCGGTCGCGCCCAGGCGGAAGGCCTGCTCGGCCAGGCGCTCGGCAAGATCATAGCGCTTGCCGAGGCCTATCCGGACCTCAAGGCGAACGAGAACTTCTCCGAACTGCAGGCCTCGCTCGAAACCATCGAAAGCGAGATCCAGATGTCACGGCGGTATTACAACGGTGCGGCCCGCGACCTGAACGTCAAGGTCGAGAGCTTCCCCAGCAACCTCGTCGCCGGCCAGTTCGGTTTCTCGAAGCGCGAGTATTTCGAGATCGAGAACGCCGCCGACCGGGCGGTCCCGACCGTCAAGTTCTGAAATCCGCCATTGGACCTTCGTGCCGCAACGGTTTAAGAGCGCGGTCGGCCGCTCGTTGCGGCATTCCATTGGCGTTAAGAGACGAATATCATGGGTAGAGCCAAACTCACCATCCTGCCGCCGGGCAAGCCGCTTTCCGGACGCGCCATGCCGCCCGGTTCCAAGTCGATCACCAACCGCGCGCTGCTTCTGGCGGGCCTCGCCAGCGGCACCAGCCGGTTGACCGGTGCGCTACGGAGCGACGATACGCGCTACATGGCCGACGCTTTGCGGGCCATGGGTGTTTCGGTCGACGAGCCGGACGAGACGACCTTTGTCGTCACCGGCAGTGGCAAGCTTCTGCCGCCATCCGCCCCGCTGTTCCTCGGCAATGCCGGCACCGCGACCCGCTTCCTGACCGCGGCCGTCGCTTCCGTTGCGGGCACCGTCGTCGTTGATGGCGACGAACACATGCGCAAGCGGCCGATCGGCCCGCTGGTCGCCGCCCTGAAATCGCTCGGCATCGATGCCGAAGCGCCGACCGGCTGCCCGCCGGTGACGGTTCGCGGCAATGGCCATTTCGCCTCCGGCCGCGTCGAGATCGATGCCGGTCTCTCCAGCCAATACGTCTCGGCGCTGCTGATGGCGGGGCCGCTGGTCAGCCAAGGTGCCAACGCCCCCTTGACGGTTGCGCTCGCCGGTGCGGAAATCGGCGCCCGCGGTTATGTAGACCTGACGCTCGCCGCCATGCAGGCTTTCGGCGCCAAGGTGGAGCAGGTCGACGCTGCAACATGGAAGGTCGAGCCGACCGGATATCGCGCAGCAGACTTCGTCATTGAACCGGATGCGTCGGCCGCCACCTATCTCTGGGCCGCCGAGGTGCTGACCGGCGGTGCCATCGATCTCGGCGTGGCGGCCACCGCCTTCACCCAGCCGGATGCCAAGGCTTATGAGGTGATCGCGCAATTCCCGCACCTGCCGGCCGAAATCGACGGTTCGCAAATGCAGGATGCGGTGCCGACGCTCGCGGTGCTGGCCGCCTTCAACGAAACGCCGGTGCGTTTCACCGGCATCGCCAACCTGCGCGTCAAGGAATGCGACCGGGTGAGGGCGCTCTCGCTCGGCCTCAACGCCATTCGCGACGGCCTTGCGACGGAAGAGGGCGACGACCTGATCGTCGCCTCCGACCCGTCGCTTGCCGGCCAGACCCTGCCGGCCGAGATCAACACCTTCGCCGACCACCGCATCGCCATGAGCTTTGCGCTTGCCGGGTTGATGATCGGCGGCATCACCATTCTCGATCCGGATTGCGTCGCCAAGACCTTCCCCAGCTATTGGGACGTACTGGCCTCGCTCGGCGTCGACTATACGGACATAGTTTAAGCGGAAAACCCGGATCGGCTGGTGCCGAAGAGGAGGAATGTCGTGATGCGGTGGTTCTCCGGCCTTGGCCTGGCGTTGCTTTTCTCCCTGTCGGCGGCGCTGCCCGCCGCGGCGGAGGAATATATCCGCTCCTATCATTCCGACATCCAGGTCGCGGAAAACGGCGACCTGACGGTCACCGAAACCATCATCGCCAATTCGGAAGGCGACAGGATCAAGCGCGGCCTGTTTCGCGACTTCCCGCTGACCATGACGGATGCGGCCGGCCGCACCGTGCGGGTCGGCTTCGAGGTCGTTTCCGTCACACGCGACGGCCAGGCCGAACCGTTCCATACCGAAAGCGTCACCGGCGGCATCCGCATCTATTCCGGCGACAAGGACGTCTTCCTCCGGGATGGCGAACACACCTTCGTTTTCACCTACAAGACCGACCGGCAGATCCGTTATTTCGACGACCACGACGAGCTTTACTGGAACGCGACCGGCAATGGCTGGGAATTCCGCATCGCCCAGGCTTCGGCGCGGGTGACACTGCCGGGTAGCGCCCGGATAACCCAGACCGCCGTCTATACCGGCCCGCTCGGCTCTACCGCCCGCAATGCCCGCATGCAGGCAAACGGCAATCAGGCGGTGTTCTCGACCACAAGGCCGCTCGGCGCGCAGGAGGGCCTGACGATCGTCGCGGGCTTTCCCAAGGGGGTTGTAGCCCCTCCTTCCAGGGATCAGGAAAGTGCGTGGTGGTGGCGCGACAATATCGGGACGATCATCTCGGTCGTCGGCCTTGTCCTCGTCGTCGGTTATTATGCCGCGTTCTGGGTCCGCGTCGGTCGCGACCCGGATCGGGGGGTCGTCGTGCCGCGCTGGGATGCGCCGGAGGGGCTGTCGCCGGCTCTGGTCAACTACATCGACAACAAGGGCTTTTCCGGCGGCGGCTGGACGGCGTTTGCCGCAAGCGCGCTCGATCTGGCGGTCAAGGGTTATGTGACGCTGGAGGATCTCGCGGAAAAGATCGTCATCCGGCGCACCGACAAGGCAGTGCCGAGGACGGTGCCGATCGGCCAGGCCTCGATCCTTGGCTCCATCGGGGCCAAGGGGCAGGAACTGATTATCGACGAGGCCCACGGCACCACTGTCCAGTCGGTCGGCGCGAGCTTCCGCCAGGCGATCGAGAAGGAACATCGCGGCAAATATTACAACGGCAACAAGGGCTACGTGATCGGCGGCGTCATCCTGAGCGTGCTTTCCATCGTGGCTTTGCTGGTGTTCGGCAATCTCGAACCGGACATGATCGCCATGCTGATCATCCCCGCGTTTTTTGCCGTGGTCTTCGGTTTCCTTGCTGTCGGTTTCGGCAAGGGCTTCCGCCGCGGCTCGTCGCTGTTATCGAAAATCGTCTCGGTCGTTATCCTCGGCGTCATCGGCCTCGTTGCGATCTCGATCGGCTCGGCCATCCTCGTGGCGGTCCTGTCGGAGATGACCGGCAACGAGCATTGGCCGATCCTGGTCTCGGTCGGCGGCATCGTGCTCGCCAACGTCATCTTCTTCTTCCTGATAGGTGCGCCGACGCCGCTCGGCCGCAAGCTGATGGATGGCATAGAGGGCCTGCGCATCTACCTGACGCTCGCCGAAAAGGACCGCATGAACACGGCCGGCGCCCCTACCATGTCGCCGCAGCATTTCGAAAAGCTTCTGCCCTATGCGGTAGCGCTCGGCGTCGAAAAGCCGTGGAGCAACACATTCGAGACCTGGCTTGCAAGCGCCGCGGCAGGCGCTGCCGCCGGCGCCTATGCGCCCGGCTGGTATAGCGGCAATTACGGATCCAATTTCGGCGACCGCATCGGCGGTTTCTCCTCCTCGATGGCCTCCACCATCGCCTCGACCATCCCCGCCCCAAAATCCTCGTCCTCCTCCTCCGGCTTTTCCGGCGGTTCGTCCGGCGGCGGGGGAGGTGGCGGCGGCGGAGGCGGCTGGTAAACCCTTTCCCC
>PVBG01000015.1 GCA_002968845.1 Neorhizobium tomejilense
TACGCGTAGTCGAAGATCATCGCTCAATGCTTGCGCCATCACCCACCTCATCGCTGTGGATGTTGAATCAGCTTCGGCTCGCCGCGTCACCTCACAATCGATTCATCGATCACAGGATCTGCTCTAGAGGCCTATATCGACCGGCATCGCGGCGTGCTGCTCGGCAGTGCAAAGGATCCGGGCACGTTCTTCGTGAAAACGGTGAAGACAACCAGTTACGACGCGGCCTATGACTCGACAAAGTTCTATGAGGCGTGGAGGACGATCATCCAGCGCTATGGCATCTACAACCCCTACACCGGTCGCGGCGCCATCAAGGGCCTGCTGCCGCACGGGCCGCATAATCTGCGGGATATCCTGGCGACGCACATCTTGAAGCAAACCGGATCCTATGAGCAAGCAAGCTACGCGATCCAGGACACACCGGATGTGGTGCAAGAGCATTACGGGCGCTTCCTGCCGCAAGACAAGGCGGCGCTTGCGGCAAAGATCCTCAACCAGGTTTGGGAAGCAGCCTGATGTGGAGGTGGCGGTGCGGTGACCGCATCGCCAACGCCCATTTCCGTGGTTTTCAGTTATTGCAGTTACAGGCCTGGCACATTATGTTAGTAGCCAAGGAGACTTTGCCATGGCCAGTCAAATCGTTCATTTCGCCGGATTGTCGGATCGCGACCGCGAGGCAGCTTCGCCTTTGCCGAAGCTGGCCGCGGGCGACAGGATGGAACTTCATGTTCGTCACGAAGGCGGTACAGAACAGACGCTTAAAATCCCTCCCACGGCCGCGGCGGCAGTTGAAGCGCTTCTGGCGCATATGTTGCGCGGCGAACGCGTCGCTGTGCTGGCCGCAGACCAGGAGCTCAGCCCGACCGAGGCATCGGCGGTTCTGGGCATCTCGCGTCCACTCGTCGTCCTGCGTATGGACCGGGGCGATCTGCCATTCCGCTATGTCGGCAAACACCGCCGTGCCTTGCTCAAGGATGTGCTCGCGCTAAAATTCAGGCTGGACGGCCGGCAGGCTGCGATGGATTCGCTTGCCGAAGACACCGAGGATCTTGTTGAGACTCATGGCCTCTAAACCGCCCGTCGCGGTCTATGATGCCTGCGTCCTCTATCCATTCCACCTGCGCAATGTCCTCATCCAGTGTGCTTTCGACGGCCTCATCGAGGCGCGGTGGACCGACGATATCCATGACGAATGGATACGCAATCTTGCAGCTAACACGCCTTCGTTGCCCATCGAACGCCTATTAGCCACACGCGACAGGATGAAGGCCGTGCTACCGGAAGCGCAAGTGGGAAACTACCGCCCTCTGGTCACCGACCTTGAGCTACCAGACCCCGACGATCGGCATGTTCTGGCAGCCGCCATCGCCGGGAAAGCATCCGTCATCGTTACTTGGAACCTGAAAGATTTTCCAGCACCAAACCTCCGCCCCTACGGTGTGATCAGCCAGTCACCCGATGATTTTTTGTTCGAACTCCATGCCGCGTTTCCCGATGCGTTGATCTCCAGCGTCAAAGGTGCACGGCACAATCTGCGCAAGACGGCGCCGTCCATCGAAACGTTTGTGGGCGCGCTTGAGCAAGGCGGGTTGAAGAAATTTTCGGCCATTCTTCGTCGAAATATCACCAAGCTGAAGTGACCGTATGGACCAGCGCAGAGCACAACGACTGGAACGTCCTGTACGCAGCAGACAATTTATTCTTCCTCGCTCTCCGCCTCAGCCGAGAGCGGCTCATTCTGAACCTCCTTCCGGCTGAGCAATCCGCATTCTCGAGCGCTTCGACGTTGGCAAGATCACGCAGCGTCTCCATTCCGAATGCGGAGGGGAAGTATGGAGTGGTCCATAGGTGTAAGGTGCGCCTGGCATCGGACTGCGCGGTCCGGAAGCAATGAAGCTGGAACCCCGGAGCGCTGCGATGATATCGCGGCTGACCTCCTTGCCGAACATTTTGCTCAGCTCGCCGCGGGTGACGGGCTGGAAATAATCCCACCGCCATCAGGACCATCACCTCGAACCCCGACAGCGCCGCGGCCCCTCCCCGCGACGGCGCCGACGAGGCGCGAATCGTCTCGCCAAAGCACGGTCGGGTGCGATACTGCCCATGCGGATCGGAGCGGATCAGATCGCGGAGTGATTTCAGGGCAATGCCGGCGGCAAAGGCAGCATCCGCCTCGCCGCCATCCTGGGGGCGCGCGGTCGCCCGGGCCGGCAGGGGCGGCACGGCCGCGAGCAGAACCGCGACGGTGAAAGGGAGCGGGAGCACGGGTTCATGCCGAGCATCATCTTTCCTTGAGCGGTTTGTTGTACCGATTGCTGCCAAAACCGCACGCCATGTCTGCTCAGATAAACGAACGATAAACTTCCATTATCGTTCATTTCTGTCTCAGCACGGCCTCAGGCGACGATGTTTCCCCGCCGCAGGTGTCGGCCGGCATCCCGATGGACAACGCCGGCCTCCCCTCCCCTCTTCCGGAAGCCAGTACCCTATTGCCCGCCCACCTCAAGCAGCTTGCCGATCGGGCGCGCGATTATGTCGAGGCCGCGAGTTCACCGAACACCCGCAAAGCCTATGCCTCCGACTGGAAGCATTTTTCCGGATGGTGCCGCCGCCAAGAGCTGGAAATCCTGCCACCCAACCCACACACCGTCGGCCTCTATATCGCGCCTGTGCCGGTGGCGCGGTCACCGCCTCGGGTGCGGCGATCGCCGGCCGCAAGCCGAATTCGGTCACGACGATCGAGCGGCGGCTGTCCGCGATCACCTGGAACTATGCGCAGCGCGGGCTCCCGCTCGACCGCAAGGATCGCCATATCGTCACGGTGCTTGCCGGCATCCGCAACACCCATGCCGCCCCGCCACGGCAGAAGGAAGCGGTGCTGCTCGAACACCTGATCGCCATGCTGGAGACGCTCCCCCGCGGCACCTTGCGGGGCCTGCGCGACCGGGCGATGCTGCTGATCGGCTTTGCCGGCGGGCTGCGGCGCTCCGAGATTGTCGGGCTCGACGCCGGCCGTGACCAGACGAACGACAGCCGCGGCTGGGTCGAGATTCTCGACAAAGGCATGGTCGTCACGGTTCGGGGAAAACGAGGCTGGCGCGAAGTCGAGATCGGTCGCGGCTCCTCGAACGCCACCTGCCCTGTCGTTGCGCTGCAGACCTGGCTCAACCTTGCAAGGATTGCGCACGGTCCCCTCTTCCGCCGGGTCACCGGTCAAGGCAAGGATGTCGGCCCCGAGCGATTGCTCGATCAGGAAGTGGCGCGTCTCGTCAAGAAGGCAGCCTCGGCCGCCGGCGTGCGCCCCGACCTCACCGAGACCGAGCGTGCGGAAAAATTCTCCGGTCACTCGCTGCGTGCCGGCCTTGCTTCCTCGGCCGAGGTCGACGAGCGTTACGTCCAGAAGCAGCTCGGTCACGCGTCCGCCGAGATGACCCGAAAGTATCAGCGGCGGCGGGATCGGTTTCGCGTCAACCTCACCAAGGCCGCCGGGCTCTGACGTTCACCGCCGGAAAAAGCTTGGGCCGAAACCGACGGCTGGCCCCTTATCTGTGCAGTGTATAAGATCATCGTTCTTGTTTGGTGGGGGAATGCAATGAAGAAACTGGCACCAGTAATTGCCTTTGCGCTATGCTTGATTGCAACGCACGGGGACGCGAAGAGCTACGTCGTCTTTCCCAATGCGTTGAAAGAAGCAGCGATACAACTTTCAAAGGCAGTAGACGGCATGCAATTCGTCGAGAAAAGCCTAAAGGATGTCGCGGCCGAAAAGTCCCCTCCTGCCAAGTCGGACAGTTGGAACGCCGTCATTTTTTCGGCGGAGAACTTGGCGGAGACCATTAAGAAAGTAAATCTGTCGTCCGGCCACAAGATGGGTGATTGGTCGGTAGAGACCCAGATGGACTGCGCCAAATTCGAGACGGTCCTAGATGTGTACAAAGCACATTTGGCGGATTTGACCGATACCGAACCCTTGCTGCCGCCCTTGATTGAGCATCTGTCTGGCATGAGCCGCAGTCTACGAGAAGCGATCAAATCCGCAGATGACCTATCAAAGACTTACGCATATATGTCAGCATCTCCGCATCCGAAGATTGTCGATTTCTTCGCGTGGGCGTCTTATGATCTTATGAGAGTTTCGAAAGCACTATCCGGCGCGAAAGCCGCCGTGGACAAGAAGCTTACCGGTATTGAAAAATACAAGGCGGGGTTTACAGAACGTCTAAAAGACGCCAAGCGGCTTGTGGTCGACTATCAAGCTCGAATACCTAAGCAGCGCGCCTACTGTGCTACCAAGCGGTAGCGCATCTCGTGATTTCGTGAGTTAATGGGCTGACCGACATCGGGAGAATCGTGGAAGGCGCGACTATACAGAGCGTTGAGGGCGGTCCGTGTAACCGCCTTCTGGAACGTTAAGTTAGCCCCGCACTATAAGAAGGGTCTGGAGACGTTTACAAACGATCGGTCATCCTTACCCCCTGTAATTGAACCGTGGATCGAGCAGGTACCGAAGTTCGGGGGGGCACTCGCTGCGTGCCGGGCTTGCCTCCTCGGCCGAGGAGCGTTACGTCCAGAAGCAGCTCGGTCACGCGTCCGCCGAGATGACCCGAAAATATCAGCGGTGGCGGCGTCGCTTCCGCGTAAATCTGACCAAGGCTTCCGGGCTTTAGCTGTCCTCTCCCCTTCCGGCCAAGTTCTTGCAGAAAGGCCGTTAGTGCATTATAGTCACTATAGTCATTCTGGTTATAGGTGAGACGATGCAAGCATCAACACACGATGATATGAGCTGGACGGTCGCCGGCGCAAAGGCAAAGCTTTCGGAGGTCATGGAGCGCGCGCAGTTGACGCCTCAAACCATTACCCGCAATGGAAAACCGAGCGTGGTAGTCGTTTCTGCAGAAGAGTGGCAGAAGAAGACTGCGCGCAGGGGATCGCTCGCGGAATTTCTGCTAGCTTCTCCTCTGCGTGGCACCGATCTGGATACTGAGAGACAAAACGACGAGCCGCGTGACTTGTCGCTATGAGACTCCTTCTCGATACGAACGTCCTGTCGGAAGTTACAAAACCCCGCCCCGCTGAAGGTGTTTTGAACTGGCTCCACGGGCTGGACGAGGACCGCACGTTCATCAGTATCATCTCGATTGCAGAAATCCGCCGCGGTGTCGCGCTGATGGATGGTGGGCGAAAGCGCGACGCCCTAGATGAATGGCTCACGCACGATCTGCCTCAGCGCTTCGAAAACAGGATTGTTCCGGTCGAAGCGTCTGTCGCCTTGGCCTGGGGTGATCTTATGGCTCTTGCCAAGCGAAGTGGTCGCGGGCTCGCCTCCATGGACGGCTTGATTGCCGCTACCGCCGTCGCTCACCAATTGACCCTTGCGACGCGCAACACCAGGGATTTCGAAGGCTTCGGAATAGACATCATCGACCCATGGGCCGACTGATCGGGCTCTTATTTGTCGATTGAAAGGAATGGCCTCGATGCTCGCCTACAGCTCGCTCAAAAACCACGCCGGAATCCTTCTCATCGGAGACTACACGTCCCTGACCTGGCTGCATGAAGTCGTCCATGACGTGAATGAGCGCTCGCCGATTGTGAAAGACAAAGAAGGCTCGTTCCTTGGGTTGGCTTACGATGTGCGCAAAGCATATGAGCGGCAGCGCGAGGTTATTCAGCCACCAAAACATTTTGAAGAAATCGGCGTCCGATATGGTGTCCAGATCCTCTGGCCTGTCCTTATGTTGCAGCAAAGGCTGCTGAGGCAATCCCTCGCGTTTCTAAATCAGACATCCAAGACTCAGGCCATAGCCTATGCGTTGGAGGCCGTCATCGAAGATGCGTTGCGCGAGGATTTTGGCGCGCGGGCGGGGCACATCATCGATCTCTGGCGGCGCCTTGATCCGGCACAGGCTGAGGTCTTCGACATGATAAATAGCCGCGGGGGAATCTTTTGTTCGTGGACGAAAGTCCAACGGAAGGCGCGCTTTGCGCAGCTCCTTTCGAGCTTCGACCCGATGTATGACCGCTTCTACCCTATGCGATTGAAGAACGGCGAAAAGAACCTGATCTCTCCGACAGAATTCGCTGTTTGGGAAAATGCCGAATGGCCGGACCCTCTGTGGTAAACAGGGGGCATCAATAATGATATTAACCTGATAGACGCCCTTCACTGCTCTCAGCTGAAACCGCAAGCTCAAAAACCAAGGGCAATATTTCCCCTTGGCGCTTCAATTGAAACTGGGAACTAAAAGCCACAGTGGCAGCGCGAAAAGCCCGCTCCATCAGGTTCGATATGGGCAATTTGGCAAGATCGTAGGCATTGAAATCATGGTAAATGGTTTCTGAAAAGGAATCTATCTCGGCGTTACAGTTCGCCACTGGCTATGTTGCTCCAGGCCACGCCTGGCCATCGAAAACAGGCGTTTATCGGAGGTTATGCGTACAGTGCATTTTTACGCTGATGGGCAACGTGCTATCTTTGCGGATAAAGCGCTGCCGGAGCCCAAAACCATGACGCAAACCAGCTACAAGATCAGTGAGGCCCGCAAGAACTTTGCCGAGGTGCTCGAACGCGCCAACCAGGGAGAGGAGATTATCATCATGCGGGGCAATGATGTCTACGCCCGCATCGGCCCGGCTGAAGCCGGTGGCAAGCGGCCGTTCGGCCTGCTGCGCCAGCGTGGTCTGCCCGACGACCTGTTCGATGTTCACGATGCGGATCAGGCGGCGATCGACGCCGGTGACTGGAACGACGATACCGGCGTCTTTCGCGGTCCCCTCACCGATGACAAGACTCGCTCGTGAAAATGCTGTTTGATAGCCACGCGGTCTACTGGTGGACGATCGGCAGTGACCGCCTGTCGACAAGAGCCAGATTGCTCATCGGGGACAAGGCCAACGTTATCCTCGTGAGAGCCGTCTTTTCTATGAGCTGGACAACAAGTGGCGCCTCAAAGCGAGGAGAACCGCCTTGAAATAAGGCCAGTAAGAGTTCCAAAGCCGCCGGGATAGACGGCCGGCTTGCCGCCACGCTTGTATTCTCCGTGGCGACAAGCGTCGGAAACGCGGACCACAAACGCTCACCCGCTCGAAGGGTTAAAAATCCCACGGGTTGAGGAGCACGAGACCTGTCGTTTCAAAATCCTTGAGATTGCGCGTGGCCAAGCGACCGCCGTTCACGCGCTATCGCAACGATCATTGCATCGGGTACTGACATTGCACGCCCATGACGAGCCGCCTGCCCAATGACCTCACCATAAGCGAGTGCGGCTTCTTCCGTGAGACCAAATATCCGTTCGGCAAATCGACGGCGCCATTCCGCCAGCCCGTGTTCCAAGCGCTACGCCCGCTGGTCCGGCCTGATCTTTTGAATGCTGAAAGCAATCTCGGCGATCGTCACGGTGGGCAGTGCTAATTCTGCGTCGAACCGTACCAACCAGGCCATGACCGCCTGGTCAGGATCCTTCCGCAACGTCTCCAAGACAACGTTGGTATCGACAAATATCAAAGCTCGATACCTTGGTGAGGGGTGCGGCCTTCACGGATGATGGTGTCCAGGTCAATATCTGTGGCAGCTTGCGCGTTGACCCGCGCGTAAAAGGCCGCCGCCGGTTCGCGACCCGCCTCGCGTATCTCGTAGGCCTCAAGCGCGCGCTCCACCACTTCTGCAATCGAACGATTCTCACGTCGCGCGAGTCGGTGAGCCATATCCCTTGCCTTGGAGCTTCGGACAGAGAGTTGTGGTGCGGCCATTGCAGTCTCCTTTGCGGAAAATATATGCTCATCGTACGGGACAAAACCAGGGAATGGTTGCCGCGAAGATCGAGAGCGGCGCGTTTTCCGCTTCCCGAGGAGATGAGGAAGTCAGGCCATCTTTCGGTGCAACAGGCTTCGAGCTATTACACTAGCGCGACCCGGCGCAGCGGTCGGGCGGCCAGTCGACGCGCTGGCTAGCTGCCGCAAGGTCGATTGCTGGAGCAAAGTCTCGACACAGGACCGGAAGGCTTAGCCTACGTCAAAAGGTGGCGATGTGTTCGCGCGATGAAATAGTAGAATTTGCCTTACAACGGCCAAGAGGGCGTCATGAGCAAATCTGCTTTCTTCGGTGTGATATTTTTTATCTCAACGCAAGCCACAGCCCAAATGGGCGATCGCTACGAGTTTCGCGCGCACAATACGCAGCTTATAGATCGCGTTTGGTGGGTTCATGGCGTCGCCATCGACAATCAGCAAAATAAAACTTGGTGGTGCGTCTACTACGTCAATATTCGTACGATCATCACGAAGCTGGAATGTTTGCGGAGGCTGATTCCGTCAACGGATATAGATCCAAGCTGGTCTGGCGGCATGGCCTTGGTGAGTAGAAATACTGATCCGCCGAGGATTGCCTGGTCACTGGATCCCTATGCAGGTAAACTGGAGGCCTGTCTCTTGGTCACCAAACTGAGCTGTAAAGCCGTGCAGCTGGGCTCTTCTCCCAGGTTGCTAGAGTCCAGTTTGCCTTCGCCTTTCCGGATATGGAGATAGAGCTGCCAGGGTTGAGATCACAGCTGGTCGTCGCGGAATTCGAAGATCTCGTAGCCGTCGGCCCCCGAGAGTTCCGCCGCACTCACAGGATCAGATAACCTTGGCCGACCTCACCGTTGAAGCCGTTGGAGACGGCAAGGAAGGCCTTGATCTCCGCCGGCAGGATAATCTTCAGTTTCGCCTCGCAGGCCGCGATTTCAGCCGGGCTTGCGCCCGGCAACTGGCAGCCATCTCCAAACTTCTCCAGCATCAGCAGGCCCATTCGAGCCTCATCTCCTTGAGGTCGATCTGGGCGACACCGTCGCCGAAATTGAAGCCGCCGAAGATCTCCGAGATCTCGATGTAGAAGGGCGAAAAGTCGGGATAACCCTGCATGGAAAACATCGTGCCGCCGAGATGGGCGTGCCAGTCCTGAAAGCGCTCGAGCCCCAATGCCTGGCCTTCTTCCGAATAGGCGGCGATATAGCCGCTGAACTCGTTTTCGTGCCTGAATTCGCGCGCTGGCTTTCCGACATTCGGGTCGCCGTCGCGCAAGCTGATCTCGATCGGCCAACCGTAGTCGAACGCTTCTGCTCCCGGCAGGTTCTTCCAGCCCCTCGGCCGGGCTGCTGTCAGAAGCTCGTTGACGGCAAGTCCGCCGGGCGAAAAGACGTTTCTTTCCTGCTGTTCGGCCACCGTTCTCGGCAGGTTGAATTCGCCGAAATAATCGAGCGGCGATTTCGAGAGCCAGCCGGGAACAGGAGCGCCCTCGATGGCCGGCGGTGCGCCGAGCGGGCTCGCAAACTCCTCTTCCGTCAGCCAGAAGAGAACGTAGGCGTTGTCCATGAATTCCATGTCGAAGCAGCGCGGATCGGCTTGGCGCGCACCTCCGTTGTCCACATTTCTGCTTGCCGGCGGCGTTTCCCATTGTTCGTCGACAAAGAGCGAGATCGCCACATACTCATCCCCGAGCGTGCGGTATTGCGGCGGCAGTTTCACCGTGAAGGCGTGGCGAAGCGGCATGCCGTTGGTGGTGCTAACCGGCCATCTCCTGGCATCGATGCCCGGCGGGCGGCCGTAGCACCAACCGCTATTGGGACGGCGGGCGAGATCGGCAGGATCGGTCATCGTCAGGTCATAGGCCTCGGTAAGGCTGGGATCGGCATATTTAAAGGGCCGCTCTCGATAGACCGCCGTCGGATCCGTCAGGCTGATGATCTTGACGACATCCTCCCTGATGCCGACGCCGAGCGTGAGCGTATCCGACAGGTTTGTCTCCAGCATGGTCCAGCCATATTTCTCCCGCTCGTCCGAGATGCGCTCGACACCGGGATAAAGGCGATACAGCTCTTCGGCCGGCATTCCCATCCTGACGCCATGGATAGGCGGAAGTTCGAAGGGGGCGCGGAAATGAACCTCGCCGAGCCTGCCATCGGCGGTAATGCGCGTGCCGAATTCCTCGATATGCAGATGGCCTTCCGCCTCTAGGCTCGGCTCCTTCCAGCTTTTCCCCAACGCCGCCTTCAGCTCCTCCACAAATATACCCGGCCGCATCGGAGCCAATCTCGTATTGTCAATCGGCATGCGCGTCCTCTCTCGCTGACCGTCCCGCGCAAGAGATAGGACGGGTTGGAGACAGGGCAATGACGTAGCGGGGTCTGAAGGCTGCTCTGCTATTAGCAGCGGATGCCTGATGGAAGCGCGTGTTCCATCGAAGTACATTCGATAGCCACCGGATTCGATGTCGTCAGCACGCCATCGGAGGCGATCGAGATCATCCGGAAAAGGTCTGCATCGCAGCCCACGATCATGAGCAGGTGTAACGTCGGGCCGTCGTCCATCGCTGGAGCACCGGGATCAAACTCGCATTCCGGTGTGGGACTAACAGAACTGCCAGTGGACGGTGCGGGTTCTTTCACCTATCGATTGGTCATGAAATCGTCGCTCGATCACATACCACCGCGCAAACAGCGAGAGCTCGGCAGGGCTCTGGAAATCCTGCATGAGGAGTTCGAGGACGCCCTGAAACAGGGTACGGCCGAGTTCAAGAAGCGCGGTCGGATCCTGAAGATCATCCTGTTCGGTTCCTATGCCAAGGGTGGATGGGTCGACGAGCCGTTCACGATGAAGGGTTATCGGTCGGACTTCGATCTGCTGATCATCGTCAACGACCGGAGGCTCTGCGAATTCGCCGACTATTGGTACAAGGCCGCCGACCGGCTGATCCGCGACACGTCGATCGAGACGCCGGTGAGCTTCATCGTCCATTCCAGGCGCGAGGTGAACACCTACCTGAAGGAGGGGCAGTACTTCTTCTCCGACATCCGCAAGGAAGGCATTGTCCCTTATGAGCTGGATGATGAGCCGCTGGCGGAGCCGCACCCGCTGTCGCCGGCGGATCGGCTGCGGATCGCGAGAGAGCACTTTAGAGCCAAGTTTTCTTTTGCGGAGGGACTATTGGACGGTTTTCGGTTTCATTCCAGCAAGGATCGTCCAAAGCACGCCGCCTTTGAGCTCCATCAGGCGTTAGAGCAGGCTTACGCCAGTGTCCTCCTCACGCTTACGAACTATGGCCCGCCTTCCCACAACATCAAGTTCCTGCGCTCGCTTGCCGAGGAACAGGACCGGCGGCTGGCCGAGGCGTTCCCGCGCGATCAGCACCGCGAGCGCGCTTGGTTCAACACGCTGAACGAAGCCTATGTGAAGGCGCGCTACTCGAAGCATTACGAGATCAGCGAGGAGGCGCTCTCGTGGCTGGGAGAGAGGACTGCAATCCTGCTCGCCCTGGTCAAATCGGTCTGCTCCGAGCATCTGCAATCTTTGGAAAGCAGCCCCAGCTAGTCCCGGATTGATTGCTGTCGATCCGGCACTAGCTGGGCATAAAGGGGTGCTCGACCAACTCGCCGGCTCACCTTGAGGAACCTGATCGGAGCAAGAACAACATGCCGAACTCTCCTGCTCGAAGCGGGTCGGGGTATGGAAGCGTTCTCGTTTGCGACCAGCTGCGTCAGCCTTCTACTTGGCGACACATCCCCATGAACCGGAATTTTTCCCAACGGCAACCGAAACACCGATAGCCCGCCAACACGATCATTTGAGGCGCTGCTCGGTCTCGGCGTCGAACAGATGGACATGGGCACCGGAAAACGTCAGCCGAACGGTTTCGCCCGCGACCACCACGCTCCTGCCGTTCAAGGCAATGACAATCTCAGGCGTGGTGGCGGTCGTGATGAACGTCACCGCGCCGGTCGTTTCGACTGCCGCGACGTCGACCTTGAAGCCGGCGGCATCAGCTGCAGTTAACGTAAGATGCTCCGGGCGGATGCCGACGATCAAGGCACGCTCCGCCGGCAGCGGGCAATCGAAAGGAATGGTTTGCGGCTCGGCAAGATCCAGAACAAGGGCCCTGCCGTCAGGCGTCGAGCGCGCCGGAATGAAATTCATCGCCGGCGAGCCGATGAAGCCGGCGACGAAGCGATTGCTTGGCCGGTCATATAGATCGAGCGGCCTGCCCTGCTGCTCGATGACGCCATTGCGCATCACGACGACATGATCCGCCATCGTCATCGCCTCGACCTGGTCATGGGTCACATAGACCGAGGTCGCGCCCAGGCGATCATGCAGCGCCCTGATCTCCTTGCGCATATGGACACGCAGTGCTGCGTCGAGGTTCGATAGCGGTTCGTCGAAGAGAAAGGCCTGCGGGTTGCGGATGATGGCGCGGCTCATCGCGACGCGTTGACGCTGCCCTCCCGACAGTTCCCGGGGATATCGGTGCAGCAGGTTCGACAATCCGGTAATCGCCGCGACGTCGGCGGCCGCCCTTTTCCTCTCCGCCTTTCCGACCCCGTTGATCTTCAGGCTGTAGGTCAGGTTCTGTTCGACGGTCATATGCGGGTAGAGCGCATAGGACTGGAACACCATGGCCAGATCCCGCTTTCGGGGCGGCACCCCGTTCATGCGCTTTCCGGCGATGACGAGATCGCCGCTCGATATGGTTTCGAGCCCCGCCAGCGAGCGCAGCAGCGTGGACTTGCCGCAGCCGGACGGGCCGACGAGTGCGACGAACGAGCCCTTCCGAATGGAAAGGTCGATATCCTTCAGCGCGTGATAGGCGCCGTAATATTTGTTGACGGCCGAGAGTTCGATCTGGTGGGTCATTTCAAGGCTCCCGATGTGAGTCCGGACACGATGCGGCGCTGCAAGAGAACGAAGATGGCAAGGATGGGCGTCACATACATGGTGGCGTAGGCCATGATGTTGTTCCACTCGCTGGTGTTCGGGCCCATGAAGGAATTGAGCCCGACGCTGGCGGGCTGGAGCTGGATGTCCTGGATCATCGATTTGGAATAGACGAATTCGCCGAAGGCCTGCATGAAGATGAGGATGGCGCTGACCAGAATGCCGTTGCGCGCCAGCGGCAGAACGATGTTGAAGAAGGCGCCGATGCGGGAATTGCCGTCCACAAGCGCCGCCTCCTCCAGCTCCATCGGCACGGCCATGAAGGTTGCGCGCACGAGCACGACAAAGAAGGGCATGCTTTTGGCGGTAATCGCCAGGATGACGGCAAGGCGCGGATATTCGAGCAGGCCCAGCTGCGAAAAACCGACGAAGATCGGGGTTATCATCAGCGAGGCAGGCAAGACCTGAAACATCAGGATCAGGAACAGCCCGATATCCACCCAGATGTTGCGATAGCGCGCCAGCACATAGGCACAGCCGGTGCCCAGGATCGCGATCAGGGCTACCGCACCGAAGGCGATCACCGTGGAATTCCACAGGTAGCGGCCCATGTTCCGGCTTTCCCAGACATAGGCGAAGGTGCGCCATTGGGCAGAGGATGGCCAGAATGTGGGCGGCGTGGCAAACATTTCCGAACCGCTTTTCAGCGCCGTCACGTACATCCAGTAGAGCGGGAAGAGATAGATCGCCGCCATCACGATGGACAGGGCGAGCAGCAGCCGGTTGCGTGCATTGTCACTCATCCGCGCACCTCGTGACGTGTGGAGCGGACATAGACGGTTGCGGCAAACATCACAAAGACGGTCATGATGACGGAAATGGTGGCGCCCTTGCCGAAATCATATTGCCGGAAGGAAAGATCCCAGGCCCAGTATTGCGCGACATTGGAGGAATTGTTCGGGCCACCGTCGGTAATCGCGGCAAACAGATCGAACTGCTGCAGGGTGAAGATCAGCCCGAGCGCGATGATGGCGCCGATGGTGGAGCGCATCATCGGCAGGGTGATGGTCCAGAAGCGCTGCCAGGCATTGGCGCCATCCATTTCCGCCGCCTCGTAGAGATCTGCCGGAATGGCGGCAAGACCGGTCGCAAGCAGGATCATGTTGAAGGAGGTGCCAAGCCAGATATTGGCCAGGATGACCGCCCAGAGCGAAAAATTCGGGTCGGACCGCCAGAAGATATTGCCGCTCATGAGGCCGGTTTGCTGCAACAGAAAATTGAGCACGCCGAAATCGCCCGACAGTATCCAGTTCCAGATGGCGCCGACGACGAGGCCGGGCATGACCCAGGAAACCAGAAACAGTCCCCGCAGCCAGGATGCCCCAGGAAAGTTGATCCAGAAGAACAGGGCAAGCGCAAAGCCGACGAGGAACTGCCCCGTGATCGACCCCACCACGAAGACAATCGTGTTTCGGAGGATGGACATGGTTTCAGGCTGGGTGAACAGGTCCACATAGTTCTTGAAGCCGACGAAAGGCCGGATGACGCTGCCGAGGCTGAACATGTCCACTTCCTGGAAGCTCATCAGGATGTTGTAGAGCAGCGGAAGTCCTGACAGCGCCAGGAGAAACGTGAAGGGCACCCCGACCAGTACAAGGTCGAAGCCACGGCCATCCGTGATGCTGGAGAACACTCTTTTCATCGAAACCTCGCTGAAGCCTGGAGGACGGCCCGGCGGTGGGTGCCGGGCCGTCGCTGCGGGATGGCGGCGGCCTCAGCCCCCGATCGACTTGATCTTCGCAGCCGCCTGATCGAGCGCGGCCTTCGGCTCCATCTGGCCTGTCAGCGCTGCCTGGATCGCGTCCTGTACGGCTTTCGAGATTTTCGGCCATTCCGGCGAAGGACCGCGAGGCTGCGCATATTTCAGCTGGTCCACGAAGGTGGCGAGCGCTGAATCCTTCAGGGCATTGCCCGTCGGCGGGACCGGAAGGTCGGACCGGGCCGGGAGCTGGCCGAAATCCTTGTACATGGTCACATCCTTGGACGCGAAGAATTCCAAAGCCTTGAAAGCCTCTTTCGGATGCTTGGTGCTGGAAAAGATCGCCCAGTTAAAGTCGCCCATGGCGGACGAACGCTGAGCGCCCTCGCTCGGCACCGGCAGAAGCGCAGTGCCCCACTGGAATTTGGCATCGCTCAACATCCGGTCGATTTCCCAGGGGCCGGAAATCGCCATGGCCGCATTTCCTGCGTTGAAGGTGGCCGTCGAATCCCATTGGCTTCGGGTGAGCGTATCCGGCGAGGCCAGCTTTTCATCCAGCATCTGCTTCCAGACCGTCAGAGCCTTGACGGCACCTTCGCTGTTGATCGTTTTATAGGTGGCGCCGCCCATCTGCGCCCAGGGCAGGAACTGGAAAGTGCCCTCCTCGTTGGCCTTGGCGGAAAAGGTGAGCCCGTAGATGTTCTTGGACGGATTGGTGAGCTTTTTCGCCGTCGCCAACAGTTCGGCCCAGGTCTGCGGCGGCTTTTCCGGATCGAGACCTGCGGCCTTGAACAGATCCTTGTTGTAATAAAGCGCGATTGTGTTGGTCGCCTTCGGCACCCCGTAATATTTTTCGTCCCACGTCACCGATTTCAGCGGGCCGGGGAAATAATTTTCCGGCTTGATGACCTTGGATTGCCGGATCATGTCGGTCAGATCCAGAAAGGCCTTGCGGGACGCGAACATCGCATGGTTGGGATTGTCGATGGTGATGATGTCGGGCGCCTTGCCGGTCGAATAGGCGCGCATCGCCTCGCTCACCACGTCGTCGAACTGGAGCTGGCGATATTCGATCTGGATGCCGTTCTTCTGCGCGTTGAATTCCTTGATGAGGTTGGGCGCGGGCTGGATATCGCGGTCCAGAGACCAGAGAACGAGTTTCACATCCTCGGCTCTCGCGCTCATGCCGGCAAATGACGCACTGGCCAGAGCCAGTGCAATGGAAATCATAGTCCTGCGGATACCCATGGTTCTCCTCCTTCTTGGTTATCCTCAATTCTCATCCGGCTGACGCAGAGCTCCTTCTCTGGCCAGCCGGCCTGCGCATCAGACCGGATCGACGACGAATGTGCCGCCCCTTGCCTGTTTCAGATGGTTCAAGGCGTGGATCTGGCCGGTCATTTCCAGCGCGTCCCGGTAGACGGGATCATGCCATCCCTCGATGTCGATGGAGCCCGACCAGCCGGCCAGCCGCAGTTCCGAAATAATGTCGGTCCAGTTGCTGTCGCCAAAACCCGGCGTGCGCATGAAAACGAAGGGATGTTTTCCGAAAATGCCGTGCTCGCGGATCACGTCCCAGCGGATGGTGGCATCCTTGCCGTGGACGTGGAAAATACGCTTTGCCCATTTGCGGATCTGCGGCAAGGGCTCGATGAGATAGACCATCTGGTGGCAAGGCTCCCATTCAAGCCCGATATGCTCGTCCGGCGTCTCGTTGAAAATGAGTTCCCAGGCATCGGGGTTGTGGGCGATGTTCCAGTCGCCGGTCGCCCAGTTGCCGTCCATGGCGCAATTTTCAAAGGCAATACGGATGCCCTTGTCGGCGGCGCGGCGGGCAAGCTCGCTCCAGATCTGCCGGTAACGCGGCAGGCTTTCCGGCAGCGGTCTGTTGCGGATGCGCCCGGTAAAGCCGGCAACGCAGGTGGCGCCGAAATGATGGGCATTGTCGATGCAATCCTTCCAGCCCTGAAGCGTCTGGAGATCGAGTTCCGTTTCTTCCAGGGGATTGCCGAACATGCCGATGGTGGAGATCGTAATGTCCCGCGCACCGATCGCCTCACGGCAGCGTTTGCCGAGCTCGGCGATGTCCTGGCCGTTGGTGGTCTGCCAGAAAAAGGGCTGGAAGCTTTCAAAGCCCATATCCGCAATCTGGGAAATCCGCTCGGCCGCCTGCCCTTTTGTGGCGCTGACCATGGTGCCGATGCGGATGGAATGATTTACCTGTCCGGTCATATTGCTGGCCCTTATGCTGCAAGGTCGATGGTTTGCCGGGACCTGGCGCTTTCGATCGCGCCAAACACCATGGCAAGGCTCTTGATGTTGTCTTGTCCCGCGGTTTCCGGCACGCCGCCGGTTTCGATCGCCGAAAGGAAATCGGCGATGACGCTGGCATGGCCGTGGGTTTCCTCCTCCCGGGCGGGCGGCAGAACCTCGATCGGTATTGCCCCGCGCAGCAAGCCGCTGTCGCTTCCCGCAATGGAGGCACGGAAGGCGTCTTCCCCGTCCCAGGTCAGCATTCCGTTTGAGCCGACGATGCGCCATTCGCTTTCCCAACTCGTGCGCTGGCCTTCGGCGCACCAGGAGCCGCGATAGGTGAAGACCACATCGTCGGAGAGCTGAAACATGGCATTGGCGCTGGCGCCGTGGGCATACCAGGAGCCGGGCGGATTTGTTTCCAGGCAGTAGACGGAAAGCGGTGTCTTGCCGGAAACGAAGCGCGCTGCATCGAAGGTGTGGATCGCCATGTCCAGAAGCAGGACATTGTCCATCTGCTCCCGGAAGCCGCCGAAATGCGGGGCGATGAAGAAATCGCAATGGATTGCGGTGATATCGCCGATCGCGCCGCTCTCGACAAACCGCCGCATGCGCCGCACACCGGAAATGAAACGCCGGTTCTGCACGACGGCATGGATGCGCCCGGCAGCCTCGGCGGCGCGGATGAGGTCTGTCGCCTCCTCCATCGAGGTGGCCATGGGTTTTTCGCTCAGCACATGGCATCCATGGGAAAGTGCGGCTTTCACGACGGAATGGCGGGCGGCGGGAATGACGACGTCGAACACGATGTCCGCACCGGTTTCGCTGAGCACGGCGGTGAGATCGGATCCGACAGAGACGGGCTGAAGAGAAAACTCGGCGGCCAGGGCCTGCGCAACCAACACATCGAGATCGACCAGACCCACGACGGTCAGCGCTTGCCTCAGCTTCGGCGTGGACTGGAGCGCACGCAGCCACCCTTTGGCCATGGCTCCGCAGCCACACAAAACGACCTTGTATGTCACCGATATCCTCCCATGCAATGTTTACGGTCCGACACCTCCCGTGCTGCCGTAAACGTTTACGGTACTATGAACGCATCAATTTTTTTGTCAATACTGCTTCCGAAAACGATTACGGTCGTATGTCGAACCCTTGAAAGGCTCCCCTGTGACAGGCATCCGCCAACTTGCCGATTATCTGGATATTTCCATTGGCACCGTGTCGCGCGCGCTCAATGGAAAGGCGGATGTGAACGAGGAAACCCGCAGGCGCGTTCTGGAGGCGGCGGAGAAGCTTGGCTATGTGCCGAACCAGTCGGGCCGCTCGCTGCGCAAGGGCTCGACCGGCGTGGTCGGTTTCATGATGCAGACCGGCCCGGAAATCACCAGCCAGGGCGACGCTTTCTTCATGAGCGTCTTCGACGGAGTGCAGACCGTGCTCAGCCGCCACAAGCTCGATCTCGTCGCCCTGCTCTGCTCTTCCAACGAAGATCCCTATGCCTATCTGCAACGCACCGTGGCGCGCGGTTTTGCCGATGCCATCATCCTCTCGGCCACCCGCCGCAATGATGCACGGTTCGAACTGTTGCACCGGCACGATATTCCCTTCATCTCGCTCGGCCGCAGCCTGACCGATGTCGGCCAGCCGTGGATCGATCTGGACTTCGAAGGCATGGCGGAGGTCGCGATCAAACGGCTGATCAAGGCGGGCCACAAAGATATCGGGATCATCTGGCCCCATGGCGATCTCAACCTGGGTTACCTGTTTGCCGATCGATGCCGCGAGGTGCTCGCGGAACATGGGCTTGCCCTCAGCGAAGATCATATCTTCCGGGCGAAACCGAGCGAAGCGGGGGGCTACGCTGTAGCACACGAGATCGCATCCAGATTTCCACGCCCGTCGGCAATCGTCCTGGTCAATGAGATACTGGTGACAGGGCTATACAAAGGACTGGAGGACGCCGGCGTCAAGCCGGGCAAGGACATTGCGATCATCGGTCGCTACAGCCCTCAGACCCAGTTCCTCTCTCCGGCGTTGACCTGTTTCACGTTGTCACTTCGTGATCTGGGGATCAGCCTGGCGGAACATCTTCTGTCGGTCATGCCGGCCTATCAGTCCAACTATGTCGGACAGACATCCCGGGTGATCTGGCCCATGACATTAATCGAAGGCACAAGCGGCTGAGCCGCAGTCTCAGCGGATACCCAGGGTCAACCCAGAAGATGACGTCTTAGCCATGACGCACCTTAAGGAGAATTGGATCGGGGACCTCGGTGTTCGGGCTGGGGAATTTCCCAAAGGCTTTGCAAAACGCTTGACATCCGGACGGGAGAAAGCAAATGCTCTGCCATGGGGTTGCGATCACCCCACGAGGCCACGGCCGAAGAATCGCGTCCATGAACCCGCAACAACGGAGGACGCGTCATGCCGTCATTTCTTGAAATCACACCCGATAAGCTCGCCCGCATCATCGGCACGCCAAACCTGCCGACGATCATCGATGTCCGCAACGACGAGGATTTCGGAAGCGATCCTCGGTTGATCCCCGGATCAATCCGTCGGGATTTTCGCCGCGTCACCGAATGGGGCCCTGAAATATCCGGTCCTGCCATCGTCCTTTGCCAGAGAGGACAGAAGCTTGGCCATGGCGTTGCGGCACATCTCAGGGCAATGGGGAAACAAGCCGAAACGCTGGAAGGCGGGTTCGAGGCCTGGCGCGACTCGCAAGGCATTCTCGTTCCCGAGGATAAACTCCCGTCGCGCGACGTCCAGGGACGAACCGTGTGGGTGACGAGGTCCCGCCCGAAGATAGACCGCATCGCCTGTCCGTGGCTGATCCGTCGGTTCGTCGATCCTGCCGCGATCTTTCTGTTCGTTCCGGCGAGCGAAGTGGCGCTGGTGGGCGATCGCTTCAACGCGACACCTTTTGACATCGAGGATGTGTTCTGGAGCCATCGCGGGGAACTGTGCACCTTCGACGTGATGATCGACGAGTTCGGATTGAAGAGCGACGCTCTTTTGCATCTCGCCACCATCGTGCGGGGCGCCGACACGGCCCGGCCCGATCTGGCCCCCGAAGTGCAGGGTCTGCTGGCCATCTCGCTCGGATTGTCGCGGATGTTCAATGACGATCTTGAGCAATTGGAGGCAGGCCTGCTGGTCTATGACGCGATGTATCGCTGGTGCCGCGACGCCACCGAGGAGACCCATAACTGGCCAAATCCGAGGAAGGGGTAGCGGCCATGACCGATACGGCAAAAAGCCTCATCGCCAGCCAGCCGGTCGCCGGCGGCGATATCGTGCCTCTCTCCGAAGCCGTCAAGGTCTGGGCACGGGTCGCCGCACTCAGCTTCGGCGGCCCGGCCGGCCAGATCGCGGTGATGCACCGGATCGTCGTCGACGAAAAGCGCTGGGTCGGGGAGCATCGTTTCCTTCACGCCCTCAACTACTGCATGCTTCTGCCTGGTCCCGAGGCCCATCAGCTCGCCATCTACCTCGGCTGGCTGCTCAACAAAACCAAGGGCGGCATGATTGCCGGCCTTCTATTCGTTCTACCCGGTTTCATCTCGATCCTGGCGCTGAGCTACATCTACGTCCTCTTCGGCGACGTGACCGTCATCGAGGGAATGTTCTTCGGCCTGAAATGTGCCGTTCTCGCTGTCGTCATTCAGGCGGTCTTTCGGATCGGCAGTCGCGCCCTCAAGAACAAGGTGATGGTGGCGATCGCCACCGCCGCGTTTGTGGCGATCTTCCTCCTTCACGTGCCGTTTCCACTGATCATCATCGGTGCTGGTGCCATCGGATATTTTGGCGGCCGTGCCGGGGTCGCTGCATTCAGGGTCGGCGGCGGGCACAAATCCGGTTCCGGCAAAATCCTCGAAGATCGGGACTCCGTTCTCGGCGAAGACATTCCCGTCCATGCGCGATCGAACTTGGCCTGGTCGCTGAAGACCTCAGGCATCCTTGCGGCGCTGTGGCTCCTTCCGGTCGCCGTTCTGCTGCTGACGCTCGGCCGTGACAACGTATTTTCGCAAATCGGCGTGTTTTTCAGTCAGATGGCGGTCGTCACCTTCGGCGGCGCCTATGCCGTGCTCGCTTATGTCGCGCAGGAGGCCGTCGAGCAGTTCGGCTGGCTCCGTCCGGGTGAAATGCTCGATGGACTCGGCATGGCGGAGACGACACCCGGGCCATTGATCATGGTCACGCAATTTGTCGGGTTCCTTGCGGGCCATCGTGATCCGGGAGCGATCAATCCGCTGACCGCAGCGACCCTCGCCGCCATCCTGACGACCTGGGTTACGTTCCTGCCAAGCTTCCTCTGGATTTTCGCAGGCGCCCCGTTCATCGAAAAGATGCGGGGCAACGTCGCCTTGACGGGGGCAATGTCGGCAATCACTGCCGCCGTCGTCGGCGTGATCCTCAACCTCGCGGTCTGGTTCGGCCTGCACGTCCTGTTTGGCGAGGTTCGACAGATATCGGCGGGTCCATGGTCGATGGATATACCTGTCTTGAGCTCGGTTATCCTGCCCTCGCTCGTTTTAACGGCCATCGCGGCCATATCCATCTTCCGCTTCGGCCTGTCGGTCATCACGACGCTTCTGGGGTCAGCAGTTTTGGGAATCTGCTGGAAGTTTATCGCCTTGAGTTGATGTGGGCCGAGACGCTTGGCGTCTCGGCATTGTTTAGATTGGTGCCGGTCAAGGGGCGACGCGAATAGATCCTGCGGCTTTGACGCGACTGGTGCAGCTGTCTACCGCCACTGCGCCGCATTGCCTGCCGCACAGCCGTAGGGCGGCAAGGAGCCGGCAAAGGTGGCCTTGAGCTTGGCGCACCCCCAGCTGTTGATCGGACCGGGCATGGCACTGTTGAGCGTAATGCCGACTTCATCATAGGGGCTGTCGGTATTGGTGACATAACGATGCCAGCGGAAACCGACAAGAACAACGATTGCAAGGACGACCGTCAGCAGCAGGCGAATCAATTTCTTCATGGGAATATCCTTCAGACGCAAAATCCAGCGTCTAGCACCCGGATGTCGAAGCTGAAAGTGCTGCTGCCAAGCGCACGCGGGTCCCGTCGGACACAAGGGCCGCAATTGAGATCGCGACCCTTATCTTGCGACCACCTACCCCCTAACAGGGCGGGGATGGGATCGGGATTTGCACGCGTTGCGGTCAGCCCCACTTCATTTCGCCAGTGGCGACCTTGGAGCCTATGTCGAGCGCGATGCCCATGCCAAGCCCCGGGAAGCGCGCTTCCATTACCGCCTTCAGCCCGGCCGAACCATTGGCCTTTGCCAGTTCTTCCTCGAACGCCTTCAAATAGGCGATGGTATGGGCGACGCCTGAAAGGTCGCTCAGTGCTTCCGGCATCATGTGGCCGGCGACCACAATCGCTGGCTTGCGCGCTGCGATCTTCTCGAGATTGGCGATCCAGGCGGCCCGCAATTCGGCGCTGTTGGTGTCGGCCGTCCAGACGTGAACACCGTTGAAGATCATCACGCCGCCGAATACGGCGTTCAGCGACGGGACGAAGAGATAACGGCGATTGGACAAGCCTTCCGCGTCGACGATCTCGACGATCTCGCCGTCAACCGTCAGCGTCTTGCCGTCAAAGGTTTCCGGCATGACGACGTCGGCCAGCGCCTGCGGGCCGTTCTCCTTGAGCTGCGGCCCCCAGACAGCAAGCTTCTTCTCGACGCTGCTCTTGATGGCCGCGACAGTTGCCGAAGCCGCGATAACCTTGGCACCCGGGAAGGCAGCCTTGATCGGGCCAAGGCTGAAATAATAATCCGGATCGGACTGGCTGACATAGATCTTGGTGAGCGTCTTGCCCGTGGCCTTGATCGCTTCGGCGACAGCCTTGCCGTCGGCGAGCGTGAAGCCGCCGTCGATCAATATGGCTTCCGTTGCGCCGGAGACCAGGACCGGGCTGCGGAAGAACCCGTTCTGCCCGGCAGGAAAGTGCTTCCACGTCAGGCCGGTGGCGGCATGGCCGAGACCCACGGGCGCAAAAACGGCGGTGGCGCCTGCGCCGAGAGTGGTTTTCATCATCGTTCTCCTTGTGAACATCGCTGTCTCCTGGTGTTGCGTTCGGTCTCTGGAATTCAGGTTATGACGACTGGGCTGGCAGCCTGATGGGATGCCGGTCTGATCCCGGCAGCGGATCCAGCCGATGGGGGATGTGGATCCTGACGCTCATGCCGCGCTGCTTGTGAAGCCGTAAATGACATGAGGAAATAGAACCAGGAAGACCAACAAACACGACAGAATGTATGCTAAGAGCTGACAATCACAGGGGAAGCCTTCATGCAGGATGCGACCAATCTCAACCGGCTCGCCTATTTTGTGGCTGTCATCGATGCGGGGTCTTTCACCCGGGCGGCCGAGTATCTCGGCATCACCAAGGCGGTCGTCAGCCAGCAGGTTGCAAGGCTGGAAAAGGAGGTCGGCACGACGTTGCTGATGCGCACGACGCGGCGTCTGCAGCCGACCGAGGCGGGCCGGATGTTTCACGCCCGATGCGTATCGATCCTGAGGGAGGCCGAGGATGCGCTGGCGGAACTGGCGCAAGCCAGGTCAGAACCCAAAGGCCTGTTGAGGATCACGGCGCCCTATGACTATGGCACCTCGGTCATCGTGCCGGTGGTCACCGCCTTCACGGCCCGTTATCTGGATTGCAAGGTCGAACTGAACCTCAGCGACAAGATGGTCGATCTGGTCGCCGACAATATGGACCTCGCCATTCGTGTCGGGTGGCTCGCCGACTCAAGCCTGCAGGCCAGGCGGATCGGCTCGTTTCAGCAATACCTGGTCGGTCCGCCACAGCTTGCCGGCAGAATAGCGGACCTGAATGGGCTCGCCGAGTTACCCACCCTGCCTTTTGTTGCCAACAACGCGCTACGAGAACCCTTGGAGTGGAGGTTCACGCGCGGCGGTCAGGAGACGCTGACGGTGCGGTTCAAGGCGTCGATCGCGATCAATACCACGCCGGCGGTCATGCAAGCGGCGCGGCAAGGTGGCGGATTGTCGGTCCTGCCGGACTTTCTCGCGAACGCTGAACTGGCCAGTGGACGCCTGATTCACGTCCTGCCCGATTGGCAGCTGCCCTCGGGTGGCGTGTTCACGGTCTATCCGGCGGCACGCTTCCGTCCGCCGAAAGTCTCCGCATTCGTGGAAATGCTGATAGCGGGTTTGAGAACCGAAACACCGGGCGCGGAATGAAATCCGGTTCCCGGCCATCTGCGGCTTGACAGACTTTCCAATTCACTCATAGTAGAAATTGGTCAGACAGTCTGACCGCCTGCGCATCAAGGGAGTGATGCGCTCGGAGGAGTTCGATGTTCGTGGCGTTGGAGCCGCGCCGGCTTTATCGCCAGGTCGCGGAGCAGATTCGTGTGCTGATCGACACGGGGGAACTGAAGCCGGGATCAAGGCTTCCGCCCGAACGGGAGCTTGCCGAGCGATTTTCCGTTTCCCGGCCGACAGTCCGCGAGGCACTGATCGTGCTCGAGGTCGAAGGCCGGATCCAGATCCGGATGGGATCCGGCGTCTACATCTCCAGCGCCCCGAAACAGCCCGCGAGTGTCCTGCCGAACGACGAAGGCGGCGGCCCCCTCGAAATTCTTCAGGCGCGCTGCCTGATCGAAAGCGGCATCGCGGAAGAGGCCGCGCGTCTCGTAACGCCCGACGGCATTGCCCGCATCGATCTGCTGCTGGAGCGCATGGAGCAGTCGCTGAACGACGGCCCGGTCGCTCTTGCCTGCGACCGCGATTTTCACACGGCGATCGCCGACATCATCGGCAATTCGGCGCTGAAGCACTTCACCGGGCTGATCTACGACACGCGGATGTCGCCCTATTTCACCAAGCTCGCCAGCTACTTCGAAGGGCCGCACACCTGGAAGCTGGCGCTCGAGGAGCACCGTGTCATTCGTGACGCCATTGCCGCGGGGGACCCCGCCGCGGCGCGCGAGGCCATGCGTCGTCACCTGACGCTGGCGCAAAAGAGATTCTCGGAAAGCTTCGAGGAGGAGCCGACCAGAGAAGACTGACCGTCCGCCATTGCGGCCGGGTCGACCATACAGTTCCGTTTCACCTGGGAGGAAAGAATGAAACACCGACTGAAGACATTGCTGGGCGCCGCTGCCATCATCGTTGCATCGACGCTTTCGGCGCATGCCGAAACCGTGCTGAAATGGGCTCATGTCTATGAGACACCCGAGCCTTTCCACACCGACTCGGTCTGGGCTGCCGGCGAGATCGCCAAGCGGACCAATGGCCGCTACAAGATCGACGTCTATCCGGCTTCACAGCTTGGAAAAGAAGCCGATATCAACCAGGGCCTCAAGCTCGGCACCGTGGACATCATCATCTCCGGCTCCAGCTTTGCGGCGCGCGACCACAAGCCGATCGGGGTCACCTATTATCCCTACATCTTCCGCGACCCGAGCCATCTTCTGGCCTATACGAAGAGCGACGTCTTCAAGAAGCTCGCCAAGGGCTACGAAGACAAGACGGGCAACCACATCGTCGCTCTCAGCTATTATGGAACGCGCCACACCACATCCAATCGCCCGATTTCGAAATGCGCCGATATGGCGGGCCTGAAGATGCGCGTACCGGATGTTCCGGCCTATCTGGCAATGCCGCGCGCCTGCGGTGCAAACACGACGCCGATTGCTTTTGCGGAAGTCTATCTGGCGCTGCAGAACGGTACGGTGGAAGCGCAGGAAAATCCGCTGACGACGATCGAGGCCAAGAAGTTCTACGAGGTTCAGAAGAACATCGTGCTGACCGGCCACATCGTCGATCATCTCAATACCGTCGTCTCCAAGACCCGCTGGGCCAGCCTCTCCGACGAAGACAAGAAGATCTTCACGGATGTGATGCTGGAAGCCGCAGCCCGCACGACCAAGACCATCGAAGCCCGCGAAAAGGCGCTCGTCGATGAATTCAAGAAGAAGGGCCTGACCGTTACCGACATCGATAAGGCAGACTTCGAGAAGAACGTCATCGACAAGGTGAAGCTCGAGGACTTCGGCTACGAAAAGGCCGACTGGGAAGCCATCCGCGCATTGAAGTGACGACCCCAGCCCCGGCGTGCAACGCGTCGGGGCAACCTCTTGCGATTTTTCATGAACGGAGTGGACCCGATGACGGAGCATTCGCACGCGCCGATAAGCGTGGAAGAAATGGCGCATGCCTTTGAGGAGGAAGCAGCGCCCGTTGACCTGTCTCCCTATGCCATCGAGGACTGGGTGACGCTTGCGGTCTTCTGGGCCATGGGTCTATCGGTATTCCTGCAATTTTTCACACGCTACGTGCTGAACGACAGCTTCGCATGGACGGAGGAAATCGCCGCCAACTGCCTTGTCGTCGTGGTGTTTCTCGGCTCCGTGATGTGCGTGCGAATGGTCCGGCACATCCATGTCGATCTGCTCTACCGTTTCCTGTCGAAGCGGGCCGGAAGGCTCCTGGAACTCGTGGTCGATGCGATCAGCATTGCCTTCTTCGCCTATATCACATGGCTGATGTGGCGTTATCTCGAGATCGTCGGGGAGGAGCGAATGGTCACGGTCGACCTGCCGCGCGGCATCGTCTTCTACACAGTCTTTGCAGCTTTCGCCCTGATGTTCCTGCGGTCCGCCCACAACCTGATCAAGGACCTGACCGGCAGCAAGACCGTGCGCGAGCAGGCGCAGGACGACATTCACGCGGGGGGAATTTGACATGCTGCTTCTGATCGGATCATTCCTCGTACTTCTGATGATCGGCTCGCCGGTCGCCGTGTCCATGGCTGTCGCCTCGCTGCTCTACCTGGTGATCTATGGCGTGGCGCCCGACATCATCGCCGCCCAGCGCATGATCGCCGGCGTCGAAAGCTTTCCGCTGATTGCCGTGCCGTTCTTCATCCTGGCCGGCAACCTCATGAACATTGCCGGCGTCACCGGGCGCATCTATCGATTTGCGCTTTCGCTCGTCGGCTGGATGAAGGGCGGCCTGGCGCAGGTCAACATCATCGGCTCGGTGGTCTTTTCCGGCATGTCCGGAACGGCGCTGGCAGATGCCGCCGGTATCGGCACGATCGAAATCAAAGCCATGAAAGACCACGGCTATCCGGTCGAGGCAGCCGTCGGCGTTACCGCGGCGTCGGCAACGCTCGGCCCGATCTTTCCCCCGTCGCTGCCTTTCGTCATCTACGGCATGATGGCAAATGCATCGATCGGCGCCCTGTTCATGGCGGGCATCATTCCCGGCATCGTGATGACATCGTTGATGATGCTCACCGTCTATATTTTCGCCAAACGCAAGGGCTGGGGCTCCGATACCCCCTTCGAGCTGAAACAGTTGCTCGGCGCCTCCCTCGAAGTGGCGATCGTGCTTGCCTTCCCCGCCACCGTCTACCTGATGATCCTGGCGGGCCTGTCGGTCAATGTCGCGGTGCTGATCGGACTTGCGTTTCTGGTGGCGCTCGACTGGTATTTCGACTTTTCCGCAGTCATGGCGCTGATGACGCCTGTCCTGTTGATCGGCGGCATGACCATGGGCTGGTTCACGCCCACCGAAGCCGCCGTCGCTGCGGTCCTCTGGTCGCTCTTCCTCGGCCTGGTGCGTTATCGCACCATGACGCTAAGGGCATTGGCCAAAGCATCCTTCGACACGATCGAAACGACGGCCTCCGTTCTGTTCATCGTCACCGCGGCATCCATCTTCGCATGGCTGCTGACGGTCAGCCAGGCGGCACAGCTGTTCTCCAACTTCATGTTCAGCCTGACGGACAGCTGGTGGACCTTCCTGATCATCGTCAACATTCTGCTTCTGATCGTCGGCGCCTTCCTCGATACGATCGCCGCCATCAGCATCCTGGTGCCGATCCTGATGCCCGTGGCCGCACGCTACGGCATCGATCCGGTGCATCTCGGTCTCATCATCACCCTCAACCTGATGATCGGCCTTTTGACGCCGCCGGTCGGCATGGTGCTCTTCGTCCTCTCCCGCATCTCCAAACTGTCGGTGGAGCGAACGGCGCTCGCCATCCTGCCCTGGATGATCCCGCTGTTCATCGCGCTCGGTCTTATCACCTTCATCCCGGCGATCACGCTTTGGCTGCCCACCCAGCTGGGCCTGATCCGATAACCGCCCTGGTCCACGTGCGGTGGACCGGCGCCTCTTGAACGAAAGGTACCAGTGCGATGCAGACGCGCGTTGCCCGCCTTCACGCTCAGCGTGACCTCCGAGTGGAGACGCTGGATACCCCCGACCTCGGCCCAGGCGACGTGCTGCTTGGAATGGCGGCGGGCGGCATCTGCGGCTCCGATCTCCACTACTATCAGGATGGCGGATTCGGGCCGGTGCGGGTTCGCGAACCCATCATCGCCGGCCACGAGGCCTCCGGCTTCGTCGAAGCATTGGGCGCAGGGGTTTTAGGGCTCGAACTCGGGCAACTGGTTGCGGTCAATCCGTCGCAGCCCTGCGGCGATTGCCAATACTGCCGGACCGGCCAGCCGATCCATTGCCTCGACATGCGTTTCATGGGCTCGGCGATGCGCCTGCCGCACGAAAACGGCATGTTCCGCGAGAGGCTGGTCGTCCCCGCGATCCAGTGCCATCCGGTGGGACAGGATGTGACGCCGGGCGAGGCCGCCTGCGCGGAACCGCTTGCCGTGTGCCTGCATGCTGTCGCCCAGGCCGGGGACCTGTCGGGTCGCAACGTGCTGGTCACGGGCGCAGGTCCGATCGGGCTTCTGACGGTCGCCGCGGCCCGGCATGCGGGCGCCGCCAGGATCGTGGTGACGGACCTGGCCGATGCGGCACTGTCGCGCGCACCGTCCATGGGCGCGACCGAGACGATCAACGTGGCTTCCAATCCGGACGGGCTTCTTCCCTTCCAGGAGAACAAGGGCAGTTTCGACGTAGTGTTCGAATGCTCGGCTTCAGGTGCGGCCCTGCGATCGGCATTTGCCGCGATCAAGCCGCGCGGAACCCTCGTCCAGGTCGGCGTGACGGGTGACCTGACCATCCCGCTCAACGCGCTGGTCGGCAAGGAGATTGTCTGGCGCGGCTCGCAGCGCTTCCATGCGGAATTCGCCGAGGCGGTCGCTCTGATCGCCAGGCGGCATATCGACGTGCGGCCGATCATTTCGCACAGCTTCCCGCTGGATGCGGTGACCGCGGCTTTCGAGCAGGCTGCGGACCGTTCCAAGGCCTGCAAGGTGCAGATCACATTCCAGCAGACCGAATAATCGTGAGGGACAAGACATGAGACATACGTGGCGCTGGTTCGGCCCGATCGACAAAGTGAGCGTGAGAGATGCCGCGCAGGCCGGCGCGGAAGGCATCGTTTCGGCGCTCCATCATATTGCGACCGGCGAGGTCTGGCCGGTCGACGAAATCGCCAGGCGGCATGAGGAGATCAAGGCTGGCGGCCTGGTGTGGGATGTCGTTGAGAGTGTTCCAGTCTCCGAAGACATCAAGACGCAGACCGGCGACTGGAAGCGCCATATCGCCAACTGGCAGGAAACGCTGCGGCGTCTCTCGGCCTCCGGCATCCGCACGGTCTGTTACAATTTCATGCCGATCCTCGATTGGACACGCACGGACCTGCGCTGGGACACTCGCCATGGCGCCAAGGCCATGCGGTTCGACCTGACCGATTTTGCCGCCTTCGATATCCATATCCTCAAACGTCCCAAGGCCCACGGCGATTATCCGGAATGGCTGCAGGAGGATGCGGCGAAGCGGCGTTCCGAAATGGCGGATGCAAAGATCGCAGCCCTGGGCAAGAACATCGGCGCCGGGCTGCCGGGCTCGGCGGACGGCTATACGCTCGACCAGCTGCTGGAAAAGCTGCGGTCCTACCAGGGCATCGACCGGGCACGACTGCAGCAGAACCTCGTCGACTTCCTGATGGAAGTCACGCCCGTGGCGGAAGAAGTCGGCATCAACATCTGCGCCCATGGCGACGATCCGCCCTGGCCGTTGCTCGGCCTTCCGCGCATCCTGTCGACCGAAGCCGATTACGCACATATGCTGGATCAGGTCGGCGCGCGCGCCAATGGCGTGACGCTCTGCACGGGCTCGCTGGGCGCAAGAGCCGATAACGATCTGCCCTTCATCGCCTCGCGCTTTGGCGACCGCATCCATTTCGTGCATCTGCGCAATGTGACGCGGGACACCGACACGGTCCCCTGCTCCTTCTTCGAGGACGAGCACCTGGAAGGCGCAACGGACATGGTTGCCGTGATCGCCGCGCTGCTTTCGGAAGAGGCCCGTCGGCGCGGGGAAGGCCGCGAGGATCACCGCATCCCGATGCGGCCGGATCACGGGCAGGAAATCCTCGACGACCTGGCCCGCGGTGCGCAGCCGGGCTATCCCGCCATCGGGCGGCTGAAGGGGCTGGCGGAGCTTCGCGGCATCGAGCGAACTCTCACGCATCCGCGTTATGGCCTGAGGGCATGATCATGAACTGGCTGCCCGGCCAACAGTCGTCACATAGTCGCTGAGAACATGGCCGTTCAAACAGCCGGCGGAGGTTCAACCGCACCGGAAGGAATGATGCCGGCGAGCGCCTGATGAACCGTGACCTCCGAAAGAAGGTCCCCCGCTGCGTCGCAGACACGGATACTGCGAAGACCGAACTGCCCACCGCCGCGAAGGCAGTCTGCGGCGAGATCGCGGATGCCTCGGGTCGCCTCCGTGGTCGCAGCTTGAAGATCGGGAAGGTCCGAGCCGTCAGGATCATCGATCACGAGCGCAGACAAATAATTCAGGTGAAGGAAGAATTTCGGCATTCGAGTGCTCCAGGGTCGCGACTAGCTCCTCCCGCCAAAGCACATCGTTTGATAAGGATATGAATATATCGAGTATTTTAGAATTGTCTACGGGACTAAATACCCTCCGCACAGGACAAATACCTGCAGTTGGCGGACTTGGAGCGACGGATTGTCCGCTGGCGCACCAAACCACCGCGGTATTTGGAAGCTTGTATACTGCCGATATCGTCTGCTGAATTCTCAGGGCGCAGACGGCTGAGAGTGGCTACTCTTGCCCCAACACCGGCCAAGAGAACCATGACGGCAATTTCCCAAACATCCATGCGCAACAAGCTCCTCGCATCACTGCCAAGCGCCGACTTCGAGCAAGTCGAACGTCATTTGGAGCATATCGATCTGCCGCGCCGCACCCCATTGGGCATGCGCCATGAACAGATCGAACATGTCTATTTTCCGACAGACGGCATCGCGTCGATGGTTGCCGTTTCACCGGAAGGACAAAGGGCCGAAGCGGGCATATTCGGCAACGAAGGGTTCTTCCCGACGTCCGCGGCCATGGGAAGCAACGTCAATATCTTCGACTGCAACATGCAGGTGGCAGGTGAGGCTTACCGGATGACGCTTCCACAGTTCGTCAGCCTCCAACAGGAAAACAGGAACTTTGCAAAGCTCCTGTTGCGCGCCGTCGAAGCGTTCACGGCTCAGGTGGCCTATACCGCATTGTCCAACGCTGTCCATGGCGTAGATGAGCGACTGGCCCGCTGGTTGCTGATGTGCCACGACCGCTTGATGGGAAATGAAATCCCCCTTACCCACGATTTCATTTCGGTGATGCTGGCCGTGCGGCGCCCGAGCGTGACCAGTTCCTTGCACATCCTCGAGGGCAATTTGTTCATCCGCTCGCAGCGAGGGATGATCACCATCCGGGACAGGCCTGCAATGGAGGAGTTCGCCCACGACGCCTACGGTCCGCCCGAGGAGGACTACCGACGGCTGATGTCAGGGCTTTTCCAGGCCTTGTAAAGCAAAAGGGAAAAGGTCAAGTCTCAGTGCAGTTTGAACTCGCCTTCGACGCGACGCCACTCATTGGGCCCGATCAGGCGCTGGTGGGTATAACGAACGGAATGCAGCGGTCCGTCGAGATTGGCCTGCCAGAAATCCAGAAACTTCTGCATCTCGGGAAACCCCGGGGCCAGATCGTAATCCTGCCAGACATAGGTTTGCAGGACGGATTCGAAATCTGGAATGTGGTAGAGAATATGCGCCGTCGTAAGACCATAGCCGTTCAGCTGCCGCTCGAGATCCGATGAAAATTGCATGCTTCATCTCCGTTCAATGACAGTTCAAAACTTGGCCTGATTTTTTACAGACCTTCAACCGAATTCCAAACGCCGGGCTCTGATTTCTGTTCCTTATCAGCATGTTAGCAGCCGCTTCGACGAAGTGCTGATTTTTCGTCTTCGCCCTCTTGAAATTGAAAAATCGGAAAACCAGATCATTTCGCGCAAAATGCTCGTGAGAGGTTTTGCACCCGCCCGGACTGGTCATCCGGTCCGGGCGGGGGAACAACGTCATCATTGTTTGTCCATTGGAGGAAAACATGTCGTTCCGACCGCTTCATGATCGCATTCTCGTCCGCCGGGTCGAATCGGAAGAAAAGACCAAGGGTGGCATCATCATTCCCGACACTGCTAAGGAAAAGCCGCAGGAAGGCGAGGTCATCGCCGTCGGCCCTGGCGCCCGCAACGACGCCGGACAGGTCCAGGCACTCGACGTGAAGACTGGCGACCGCATCCTGTTCGGCAAGTGGTCCGGCACCGAGATCAAGATCAACGGCGAAGACCTGCTGATCATGAAGGAAAGCGACGTCATGGGCATCATCGAGGCCCGGGCCGAGCAGAAGAAGGCCGCCTGAGAACACCATCCATCAGTCAAGCAAGCTGCCTAATCGAGGAGTGAAAAATGGCTGCGAAAGAAGTCAAGTTCAACACCGATGCCCGTGAACGCATGTTGCGTGGGGTCGACATCCTGGCCAATGCCGTGAAGGTGACGCTCGGTCCGAAGGGCCGCAACGTCGTGATCGACAAGTCCTTCGGGGCACCCCGCATCACCAAGGACGGCGTATCGGTCGCCAAGGAAATCGAACTGGACGACAAGTTCGAAAACATGGGTGCGCAGATGCTGCGGGAAGTGGCATCGAAGACCAACGACCTGGCCGGCGACGGCACGACGACTGCGACCGTGCTTGCCCAGGCGATCGTCAGGGAGGGCGCAAAGGCCGTCGCTTCCGGCATGAACCCGATGGACCTGAAGCGCGGCATCGACCTTGCCGTCGATGCGGTCGTCAAGGAACTGAAGGCCAACGCCCGCAAGATCTCGAACAATTCCGAAATCGCCCAGGTGGGTACCATCTCGGCCAATGGCGATGCCGAAATCGGCCGGTATCTGGCTGAAGCCATGGAAAAAGTCGGCAACGAGGGCGTCATCACGGTTGAAGAAGCCAAGACCGCCGAAACCGAACTCGAAGTCGTCGAAGGCATGCAGTTCGATCGCGGTTATCTCAGCCCCTACTTCGTCACCAACCAGGACAAGATGCGGGTGGAACTCGAGGATCCCTATATCCTGATCCACGAAAAGAAGCTCTCCAACCTGCAATCCATGCTGCCGGTGCTCGAAGCCGTGGTTCAGTCCGGCAAGCCGCTGCTGATCATCGCTGAAGACGTCGAAGGCGAAGCGCTTGCGACGCTCGTCGTCAACAAGCTGCGTGGCGGCCTCAAGATCGCTGCCGTCAAGGCTCCGGGCTTCGGCGACCGCCGCAAGGCCATGCTCGAAGACATCGCCATCCTGACCGGCGGCACCGTGATCTCCGAAGACCTCGGCATCAAGCTCGAAAACGTCACGCTGAACATGTTGGGACGGGCCAAGAAGGTGGCGATCGAGAAGGAGAACACCACGATCATTGACGGCGCCGGTTCCGGGGCAGAGATCAACGGTCGCACGACCCAGATCCGCGCCCAGATCGAAGAAACCACTTCCGACTACGACCGTGAAAAGCTGCAGGAACGTCTGGCAAAGCTTGCCGGCGGCGTAGCGGTGATCCGCGTCGGCGGCTCGACGGAAGTGGAGGTGAAGGAAAAGAAGGACCGCGTCGACGATGCGTTGCATGCGACGCGGGCCGCTGTCGAAGAGGGCATCCTGCCCGGCGGCGGTGTTGCGCTGTTGCGCGCCGTCAAGGCACTCGACAACCTTGGCACCGCCAACCAGGACCAGCGGGTCGGCGTCGAGATCGTCCGCCGCGCGATCGAGGCTCCCGTTCGCCAGATCGCCCAGAATGCCGGCGCCGAAGGTTCCGTGATCGTCGGCAAGCTGCGCGAGAAGAGCGAGTTCTCCTACGGCTGGAACGCCCAGACCGGCGAGTATGGCGACCTTTACGCCCAGGGCGTCATCGATCCGGCCAAGGTCGTCCGTGCAGCGCTCCAGGACGCCGCCTCCGTAGCTGGCCTGCTCGTGACCACGGAAGCCATGATTGCCGAAAAGCCGAAAAAGGAAGCTGCTCCTGCCATGCCCGCAGGGGCCGGCATGGACTTCTGAGTGATGATCCGGCCCGCCCTGTCCCAGCGCGGGCCAACCCGCTCAACGAACAATCGACCACCGGGCGAAATCGCCATCTCCAGCAATGGGGTTACACGATGAGAAAGGAAAATACCGAGAATACCGCACCAGAGCAGGCCGCAGCGGCAATCAGCGCCGCCCATCTGCTGCACCCGGCTTCGCATTTCGACCACCCGCGGGACGTGCTGGCGGCCGAACACGTTGGCAGGGACGAGAAGCGGGCGATCCTCGCATCATGGGCTTCCGACATATCCGCCATCGAATCCATGCCGGCCTTGCGCCGTTATCCGGGCATGGAAACCGTCGTCACCTATGACGAAATCCTCGAGGCCCTGAAAGCGCTCGACGGCGGCGGCGAGCCTCTTCCAGCGAAAAGACCGCGAGTTTTGGCGGAACCCGGCAGGAACGACCGCAGAAAGCCACGGAACCGACGGCTTCGCGACCGTTTTGGCCTGTGCGGCTACTGGAACGGACGTCGCCGTCAGTTGTTTGAAACCTGAACATTCCAAGCCGCCGCGTGCCGTCCTGACGGGCGCGGACATGATTTTTGCCGACGACTCTTTGCTCTCACGAGGAGGTTTTGCCGATGAAGATCGCTCAGATCGCACCGCTCGCCGAAAGCGTTCCGCCGAAGCTTTACGGAGGGACCGAACGCATCGTTTCTTATCTCACCGAAGAACTTGTGGCCCAGGGCCACGACGTCACTCTCTTTGCCAGCGCCGATTCCGTCACGGACGCGAAGCTGGTGGCGTGTTCGCAGGTCGCGCTGCGGCTCAACCCGGCCGTCAGAGACCACCTGCCGCATCAAATGGTCATGCTGGAGGAAATCCGCCGCCGGGCGTCCGAGTTTGATGTTCTCCATTTTCATATCGACCTGCTGCATTTCCCGCTGATCCGTGATTTTGCCGACCGCACGGTGACCACCCTGCATGGTCGCCTCGACCTGCTGGACCTGCATCCATTTTATCGGACCTTTCCCGATATCCCGCTGGTCTCGATCTCCAACGATCAGCGCCGCCCGATGCCGCCGGTCAACTGGTCCGGAACCGTCTATCACGGCCTGCCCGCCGACCTCCTTCCCTTTACCGCTACACCGAAAGGCAACTACCTCGCCTTCCTCGGACGTATTTCGCCGGAGAAGCGGCCGGATCGCGCAATCGAGATCGCGACAAAGGTCGGCATGCCGCTGAAGATCGCGGCCAAGATCGACAATGCCGACAAGGCCTATTGGGAGGCGGTGATCGAGCCAATGGTCAAGAGCCATCCGAATGTCGAATTCATCGGCGAGATAGACGAGCACCAGAAAGCGGCTTTCCTCGGCAATGCCGGCGCCCTGCTCTTCCCGATCGATTGGCCGGAACCCTTCGGGCTGGTGATGATCGAGGCCATGTCGTGCGGCACGCCGGTTATCGCCTTCCGCTGCGGCTCCGCTCCGGAGGTGATCGACGACGGCGTTTCCGGCATTCTGGTCGACAGCGTGACTGAGGCTGCCGAAAATGTCGAATGGGCATTGCGGATGGATCGGAGAAAAGTGCGCGCCACATTCGAGAAACGCTTCACGGCCAAACGAATGGCACGGGACTATCTCGAACTCTATCGCAATCTGCCGGGCGTCCGCGCCAAGGCCGCACCTATCCGCCGATCAACCGGCCAGGCGCTCGACCTGCAGGTGGTCGCCTGAAATCTTGAGGAGAAGCCATGTCGATCGCCTCTGCGGACAACCCGACCGGGGTGCTGGCCGGCCCAGGCGCACCGGTCGCGCAATTCTTCATCCCCGCTGCCGCATCGCTGCAGGAGCGGCGGCCACGTACCCTGAAGCACGGCGATACCTTCGCCGTCTTCGATCACAACGGCGATGCGCTCTCCGGCCCGGGCAGCCCGGAAGGCCTCTTCCACCGCGACACGCGCTATCTTTCTCACCTCTACCTGTCGATCAATGGCCGGCGCCCGATGCTGTTGTCGTCGACATTGCGCGACGACAACGCAACACTCACCTGCGACCTGACCAACCCCGACCTCTTCGACGGCAAGGGCAGGCTCATCCTCGAGCATGACCTCATCCATCTGCGCCGGTCGCGCTTCTTGTGGAAGGCAAACTGCTACGAGCGGCTGACCGTCAAAAATTATGACGAGCGACCGCAGCACATTTGCATGGAGATCGCATTCGCGACAGACTTTGCTGACCTTTTCGAAGTCCGCGGTACCGTGAGGGCAAGAAAAGGGCGCCATCTTCCGGCGGTCATCGAGCAGGGCTCGATCCTGCTTTCCTATATCGGTCTGGACAGCAAGAAACGGCTGACACGGCTTTCCTTTGATCCGCAGCCGGACAAGCTCGGCAGCGACCTTGTCGTCTATGAACTCGATCTGGCACCGCACGAAAGCCGGTCGCTGTTCATCGAGATCGGCTGCGACCAGGCGGCGCAAACCGATAGGGCCGGCTACCGCTCGTTCTTTTTTGCCTTGCGGGATGCCCGACGGGCCCTGCGCGCCGCGTCTTCGCGCGCGGCGTCGATCATGACGTCGAACGAGATCTTCAACGAGGCGGCCCGCCGCAGCATTTCCGATCTCTACATGCTGATGACCGACAAACCGGAAGGTCCCTATCCCTATGCCGGCATCCCGTGGTTCAGCACCGTGTTCGGCCGCGACGCCCTTATCACCGCGCTGCAAACGCTGTGGCTCGACCCGGAGATCGCTCGCGGCGTGCTCGGCCATCTGGCGGCCAACCAGGCAACGGAGCTGGACCCGGCCTCGGATGCGGAGCCGGGCAAGATCCTGCACGAGGTGCGTTACGGCGAAATGGCCGAACTCGGAGAAGTTCCCTTCCGGCGCTATTACGGCAGCATCGATTCGACACCGCTGTTCCTGATGCTGGCCGGCGAGTACCTGAAGCGGACCGGCGACCTTTCGACGATCTTCCGTCTTCTGCCGCATATCGAAGCGGCGCTGACATGGATCGACGAGCACGGCGATCGCGACGGCGACGGTTTCGTCGAGTACGGGCGCCAGACGGAAGAAGGCCTGATCAACCAGGCATGGAAAGACAGCCAGGATTCCGTCTTCCATGCCGACGGAACGCTGGCCAGAGGTCCCATCGCCATTGCCGAGGTGCAGGCCTATGTCTACGGTGCGTGGCAAAGTGCTGCCGAGATCTTCCGTCGGCTCGATCGGCCGGAACAGGTCACCCACCTTCTGGCCAGGGCGGAAGGCCTGCGCCGCGCGTTCGATGCGGCCTTTTTCGACGAGGAGCTCAGCACTTACGTGCTGGCTCTGGATGGGGACAAACGGCCGTGCCGGGTTCGATCGTCGAATGCCGGCCACGCGCTTTTCACCGGCATTGCCTATCCAGAAAGGGCGGGACGGGTCGCCCATACGCTCATGAGTGCATCTTCCTTCTGCGGCTGGGGCATTCGCACCATCGCGTCGAGGGAGGCGCGCTACAACCCGATGAGCTACCACAATGGCTCGGTCTGGCCGCATGACAATGCGCTGATCGCCAGCGGTCTGGCGCGATATGGTTTTCGCGCGGAAGCGGCGCGGATATTCGACGGACTGTTTGGAGCCTCGACCTATATCGACATGCGGCGGCTTCCCGAACTTTTCTGCGGATTGCCCCGACAGCGCGCCCAGGGTCCGACATTCTACCCGGTCGCCTGTTCACCGCAGGCCTGGGCCGCGGCCGCTCCGCTTTCACTGCTGCAATCATGTCTCGGTCTCGACTTCGATCCGAATGCGTTGCAGATCAGCTTCAACGAGCCCCAGCTTCCGGCATTCCTCGACGAGGTCACCCTGCGGCATCTTATGATCGGTACCGGCTCGGCCGACGTTACCATCCGCCGCTCACGCCGCCAGGTCGTGGTCGATGTCGTCGACCGCAAGGGCGATGTTCGGGTTTTGACGATCGCGTGAGCGGGCACCAGGCCCGATCGGAACCACTGCCGGGTTTATTCGGCTTGCTCTTCCTCGTCGGCGGCGAGCAGATCGACAAGGACGGCAACCCTGCCAATCGGCAGATGCCGCCCTTCGCCCATCAGGGCTTCGTCGTTGCTGATCCAGGCCCAGGCTTCGGCCAGTTCGGCCTGGGTCGCGCCGGTTGCGATCACCTCGGTCACAAGTGTCCGATCGACGGGGCCGAGTACGGCGATGACGTCCTCTGAAGTCATTGTCATGATCTCTTCCTTTCCATGCTTCCACCCGCTTATATGGAGGCGAGAAGGCAAAATTCCATTTTTTTTGCTTGAGGAATTCGAGAGTCTTGAAACGTCAACCCGCTGAATTATATCAGTAATGTCGATCGCCTGAGGGGATCGACACAAAGTCCGGAGGCGCTGGCAGCGTCTCAGCGTCTCCTGTTCCATGTTGCTTCCAAGGAGGATATGGCTATGAGAACAAACCTCGATTTCTCTCCCCTGTTCCGGTCGAGCGTCGGCTTCGACCGAATGTTCAACCTGCTGGAAAAGGCAGGCAGCTTCGACGTGATCGACAGCTGGCCGCCCTATGATATTCTCAAGACCACCGAAGACGATTACCGCATCACCATGGCGGTTGCCGGCTTCGCACAGGACGAACTGACCCTTACGCAGGAGCAGAACATGCTGCTTGTCTCCGGTCAGAAGGCCAAGGAGGATGAAGGTCAGTACCTGCATCGCGGCATCGGCGGGCGGAGCTTCCAGCGCCGCTTCCAGCTTGCCGACCACGTCAAGGTCGTCGGCGCCAGCCTTACAAACGGTCTGCTGACCGTCGATCTCAAGCGCGAAATCCCGGAAGCGATGAAGCCGCGCAGGATCGAGATCGCGGCCGATTCCGCTCTTCCGCGGCTCGAAACGGGCTATGTCGAGGCGGAGAAAACCGCCGCGTAAGGCTTTCCAACACCGAACGGGCCCAGGTGCCGGATACTGCCCCGCACCTGGGCATTGTTGTATCTGGAGCCTATCTTTGCGATTCTATAGCATAGCGGTGACACCTGCTCTGACCCGGATTCACGGATTGAACAGCAGGTTCGGCATGTAGAGCACGATCCCGGGCATGAAGATCAGGATGAGCGTCACCAGCGATACCGCGATCAGGAAGGGCATGGATTCGCGCGCGTAATCTTCGATCGGGCATCGGAGGATCTGGCAGACGACGAACATCGCCCCACCCACCGGCGGGGTATAATTGCCGATCGTCGCCGCGATGATGAAGACCAGTCCGAAATGCACAGGGTCGATGCCGTATTGCTGGATCAGCGGCATGAAGATCGGCGTCAGCATGACGATCAGCACCGAGCCTTCCATGAACGTGCCGGCCACCAGGATGAACAGCACGATGATCACCATGACGATGGTCGGATCATCGGTGATGCCGAGCATCCATGTGGAGATCACCTCCGGAATGCGCTCGAAGATGATGCCGTAACCGAACACGGCCGAAAGCGCGAGCAGGAACATCACCGCGCCCACGTCGATCAGGCTGGCCTCGACCGCCTGCTTGAAGCTCGTCCAGGTCAGCATCCGATAGGCGAAGACTCCGACCAGGAACGCATAGACGACGGCAAAAGCGCCGATTTCCGAGGGTGTGAAGACGCCGAAGCGCAGGCCAAAGATCAGGATGATCGGGAAGAGGATCGCCCAGCTGCCGGCGATCGAGGCCTTGACGACCTCGGACGGCGTCGGTGCGCGGTCCAGTTCCGGCTTGTAGCCATGCTTGCGGGCGGTGATCGAGATGGTTACGGCAAGTGCCGCCCAGAGCATGAAACCCGGAATGATGCCTGCAGCAAACAACCGGCCGATCGAGACCTGCCCGACGGTGCCGTAGAGAATGAAGCCGATGCCGGGCGGAATGATCGGCGCCATCACCGAACCGTAGGACAGCACGCCGGCCGCATAACCTTTCGAAAAACCGCGCTTCAGCATCTCGAAGCCGAGCAGGCGGGTATTCATCGCCGCATCGGCGATCGACGAGCCGGTCACGCCGCTCATCAGCGTCGAAAGCGCGATCGACACCTGCGCCAGGCCGCCCTGCAGTCGCCCGGTCAGCACCGACGCGAGCTTCAGGAGGTTATGGGCGATGCCCGAGGAGTTCAGGAAGTTTCCCGCGAGGATGAAGAGCGGCACGGCGAGCAGCGCGAAATTCTGCGTCTCCGTCACCGTCAGCTGAACCGTCATGGTGCGCGGCAGGTCCGGGTTCTGCAGGAAGAAGATCACACCGGAAATGCCGACCGCAAAGGCGATCGGCATGCCGATGACGAGGAGGATCGTGAATATGATCGCCACAAGCAGCATGACGCGCCCTCACACCACGTCGACGGCGGCATTGGCGACGTGTCCACCGCGCAGGTCCGCCCGGATGTGAAGGAGCGTGGTGGCAAGCAGAAGTGTCGCGCCCACGGGAAGGCTTGACGTCACCCAGGAATAGCTGACCCATGGAATGCCCTGGAAGGAGCGGATGCGGCTGATCCAGGTGAGGGTGAACCCGTAATACATGATGAACAGCAGGAAGGCGACGATCAGCACATAGTTGACCAGGCGCAGCGTCTTCTGCAGCTTTTCCGGCATCCGCAGGGTGAACACGTCGAGCGCCATCATGCTGTTCTTGCGCCAGGCGATGTCGGCGGCCAGGAAGCAGGACCAGGCGAACAGGCAGGTCGCCACGTCGATCGTCCAGTTCTGCGGATAACTGAAGAAGCGGGCAAGCCCGCCCACAAAGATCAGCAAGGTCATGAGGATCAGAAACGTACCCGCGACGATTGCCTCGATCTTTCCGATGAAATCGTAAAAGCGTATCATCATCTCGTCCTTTCGCGGGCCGTTCCGATCCTCCAACCGCGGCTCCTATTTCTTGCCGAGCTCCGCCCGGACGGCGTTCCTGGCCTCCAGAATGCCGAGCTTCGAATAGGCGGCCTCGCCGGCCTTTTTGAACGCAGCAAGATCGATGTCGCTCACGACCTGCATGCCGCGCTTCTGGAGATCGGCCTTGATCGTGTCCGCCGAGGCCGAGATCTTCTGCGAGGTCTCGCGGCCGGCCGCCCTGCATTCCTCGACGAGCGCCGTCTGGAATTCCGATGGCAACTTGGCGAACCAATCTGCGCTGACCACCTGGAAGTTGATCAGCATGATGTGCTTGGTCTCGTTGGCGTATTTCAGCACCTCGTAGAAGCGCCCGCCCGGAATGTTGGCATAAACGAGCTCGACCCCGTCGATCGCCTTCTGTTGCAGGGCGGGGTACATTTCGCCAAAGGCCATGGCGGTCGGCGCTGCACCCAGCGCCCGGATCGATTCCTGCCAGATCGGTGCAGGCGGCGTGCGGATCCGCAGGCTAGCGAGGTCCTGTGGTGTCCTGATCGGCTTGTTGGTGAAGAAATGGCGGAAACCCTGCACCCAGTCGAAGCAGACGACCTTCAGACCATGGCTGGACGCGAGCTCGTCCTGCCATTTCTTCAGTGATGGGGTTTCCGAAAGTTTCCAGACATCCTCCAGCGTGTCGACGAAATAAGGGCCGTTCATCACCGCGATGCCCGGCACGTAATTGCCGAGACGGGCGGAATCGGTGTTCTGGCCGACATTGGCGCCCTGGCGGATCTGTTCGATAATGTCTTCCTCGACGCCGAGCTGGGCGCTGTGGAACACCTCCAGCTTCAACCCGCCCCTGGTTCGCTCGTCCACCTTCTTGGCCCAGGCCTGGAAACCCGCATGAAACGGTTCGCTCGGCGCCAGAACGTGGTTGAAGCGCAGGGTGAATTTTTGCTGGGCGCTTGCCGGCGCCGTCGTCAGCGCGGCCAAACCGGCAGCCGCCAGAAGCGGCAGCAGTCTCTTTGCAGAAATGCGCATGCTCTCCTCCTCTTCGTGTCTTCTGGACATCTTTGCCTTGCCGGCTCCTTCGCCGGCAGTCGTCACGGCAACAGCGCGGGGGTCTCCAACCCGAAGCGTTCGCCAAGCTTTACGAACGCCTCCCGCGTTGCCGGATCCAGTGGAACGCCACGCTGTTCACGCTCGTCGGCGACCATCCATTCGCGGTCGCCCGGCGCCATCACCCGCATGCCCTCGCGAGGCGGCGAAGAGCGCAACACCTCGACATAACGCTGCATGCCGGCGGTGAAGACCTCTTCCGGCACGAAAGCGCCGGGCTTCATGGCCAATACGAAAGCGCCAAGAGCGCGGGGCGTGGAAAAATCCGGGCCGTTCATCGGCAAGAGGTCGAAGCTCAGCCGCATGCCCGACAGAACCGCACTCAGGATTTCCACCAGGCCCGCCAGCCCCGCACCCTTGAACCCGAACTCGCCGCCGACCGGCGCCAGCATCTCGGCCAGCGACGGATCACGGATGTCGCGGCCCTCGACATCCGAGGCGACGCCCGCCGGAAGCTCTCGGCCAAGGCTGCGGTAGAGCTTCACGCGGTTATAGGGAATGGCGCTCGTCGCCATGTCGAGCAGCCAGGGCCTTTGACCGGCGACAGGCACGGCAAACGCGATCGGATTGGTGCCGTGGAACCGCATCGCTCCGTCGTGCAGACGTACGAAACTGTCCGAATTGCAGAAAGAAGCGCCGATATACCCTCTCTGCGCCGCATCGAGCGCATAGGCGCCGGCCGGGCCAAAATGCGAGCTGTTGCGGATCGAGACGACGCCTATGCCGCATGTGTCGGCAAGCTCGATCGCCTTGTCCATGGCGCGATAGGCGGCAAGCGCCCCGTGGCCGTGATCGGCATCGAGCAAAGCTACCGCCAGCGCGGACTGAGTCACAGTGATGTTCGGGCGCTTGTTCACCCGGCCGCCGGTCATCACGGTGATATAATGGTCGAGCAGGCGCACTCCGTGGCTATCCACGCCGAGCCGCGAGCCATGCATCATCGCCCGGGTCGCGGCATCCGCGGTCGCCTCATCCGTCCCGGCGGCGACAAAAGCCACGCGGCAGAACCGCTCGACATCGCCGATTTCCGCATGGACCATATCCTCGGTGGCTGAAGTCTGGCTCAAAGCGTCTGTCCTCCGTCGATCACGAGTATCTGGCCGGTCATGAATGCTGCTTCGTCGCTGGAGAGAAAAACGGCCGCCGCCGCCATCTCCTCCACTGTGCCCAACCGGCCCATCGGTTGGCGGGAAATGAAGCTGCGCGGCATCTCTTCCGGATCGGCCGCCTCGTCGATCCGACCCTGCAAGCCGGGCGAAAGCGTCGTGCCCGGGCAAAGCGCGTTAACGCGCACACCGGTCGCGATCACGTCCCGCGCCACGGCCTTGGTAAGGCCGATCAGCGCCGCCTTGCTTGCGCCATAGGCGACCCGGTTTTGAACTCCGGTAATGCTCGAGGCCACCGAGGCGACATTGACGATTGCGCCACTGCCGCGCGCGATCATGCCGGGCAGGACTGCCTTCATGGTACGGAAGGCGGATGTCGCATTCTGGTCGATGCTTTTTTGCCAATCCTCTTCTTCGCAATCGAGGATCGAGCCGTTGTGAACCCAACCGGCACAATTGGCGAGAATGTCGATCGGCCCGGCCTTGCCAAGCACCGCCTTCACCTCCGCAGCATCCGTGACGTCGAGGCCGACGATCTCGATGGCGGACGAACGATCGGCAAGATCGGCCATCTTGGACGGCGTGCGGCTCGTCGCCACGACCGTCGCTCCATCTTCGGCAAAGACGACGGCAATGGCCCGGCCGATGCCTTGGCCGGCACCTGTCACCAGAGCGCGCTTCTTTGCCAAACGACCGACCATCCACCTTCCTCTCCCACAGGCGCATCAAATGTCTAGTGTGTACACTAGACATCATTTGACGTTTGGCAAGACGGTTTGTGGATCACGACATGGCGAGCTTCGGTTCGGCCGGTGAAGCCGGCGAATTGAAGGGATGCATTCCACCTGATAGTTTCCTCACCTGAAGGCCGCCCAGGCGTCAAAAGCGGGGGCCGGAAGCAGGGAGGCAAGATGGTGGACGGGCGCGTGGCCAATGCGGAGGAGCGTCGGCCAAAGGTCGCTGGCGGTGCGGCGCCTCGTCTCTACCAGCAGGTCTACGAGATCATTGCAGGGCAGGTATCGCAGGGCGTGCTTCCGCCGGGCAGGCGCGTCACCGAAAGCGCGATCGCCGAGCAGTTCGGGATCAGCCGCGCGCCGGCGAGGCAGGCTCTGGCAGAATTGGAGCGCGAAGGGTTTATCGAAAAATCGGCGGGCCGCGGCTATCAGGTAAGCGCCTCGGAGCCGGGAAAAGCAGCGCGACCGGCGGAGCTTTCCCATATGGCCGAAGAGCCGCGCCTCACCCAGTTGTCAAGCTGGGAAAGAATCTACGGCGAGGTGGAAAGCGAGATTGCCGCACGATGTTTCTTCGCCGGCTGGCGCGTCAACGAGGCAGAACTTGCCCGCTTCTACGACGTCAGCCGCACGGTGGCCCGCGATGTCGTCGGTCGGCTGCAGCAACGCGGCATCGTCCGTAAGGATGAGCGGGCACGCTGGGTCGCGCCTGCCATGACGCCGGATCACGTCGGTGAACTCTACGAACTGCGCTGGCTGCTGGAGCCCGTGGCGCTTGAAAAGGCGGCGCCAAGGGTTTCGCCCGAAGTCCTTGCCGCCATGCGCGACCATCTGCAATCGGCGATGGACAATGCGGCCGAGCTTACGGGCCCGGATCTCGACCGGCTGGAGGAGGAGCTGCATGTCACCCTGCTCGGCCATTGTGACAACCGCACGCTGATGCAGGCGATCGGCCTGCCGCAGGCGCTGCTCGTCGCGCATCGCTTCCTCTATCAGTGGATGCCGCGGTTGTTCGGTTCGGAGCCCTTCCTGCCGGAACATATGGAAATCGTCGAGCGGCTTCAGGCCGGCAGGGTGGGAGACGCAGCTAGATCCCTGCGAGAGCATCTGCAGGTTTCGCGTCAGCGGGCGATCGACCGCATCACGCGGGTCACGCGGGAAGTGCATCCGCATGACCTGCCCTATCTGGAAAAATTCGACTGAACCTCCGCGCAAAGCGGCAGCACCGGCGACCGGGCTACTTCGCCGATATCGGGTATCTTTGCGCAGAAACTTGATGCCGCTTCACGCGCCGTCTTCGACCAGAAGTCGAATGACGCTCTGGCTCATGTGGAAACTCATGACTTCGTGTGCCTGCACCGGGTCGCCGGCCTTGATCGCTTCAAGGACGCGCTGATGCTCTTCGACGACACGCGGCGCCACCTGGTCCGGCGGCCGTTCTTGCAGCTTGCGGGTGAACTCCATCATCAGCTTGATCTGGTTGCGCATCGTCCCGAGCGCAAAGGGGAAATAAGGGTTGCGAGTGGCTTGCGCCACGGCCATGTGAAAGGCGAAGTCTGCTTCAAAAACGCCCTCGCCGGGCGGCAGGGTCAGCATCCGACGGTGCGCGTCCTCGATGCCGCGGATCCCTTCGGGATCACAAAGCCGCGCCGCGTCCTCCGCTGCCGCGCATTCCACCACCTGGCGAAACCGCATGCAGCGCTTCATGTCGAACACCGTCTGGATCGACAGCCCCTGAATATCGGCGGCCGACGGCACGACATCCGCCCGCGGCTGCACGAAATTGGCCGAGCCTCGCCGGGAAATGATCCGGCCGGCGTCGCGCATCTTCACCAGCGCCTTTCGCAGGACCGGACGCGATACGCCGAATTGACGGGCAAGCTCCGCCTCCGGAGGCAACCGTCCGCCCCCCTGCCAGGCCGGCGCCTCCAGCATTGCTTCCAGCCGGGCGAACACATGCGACGACAGGTCCCTAACGGCGCGGGTTTGCTGAATTATCTCATCCATCGCCACATCCTATCTCCGGTATCCGCCCTTTCCAAGTGGGTCGACCGCTTACTAATATTTACTTATATTGACAAATGAGTTCGCTTGCGCGACTTAGTTGGGGATTGCCGCGCCAAGCTGGCCAGAAACCCGCATGACCTGAGAAGTGCCCGACATGACAGAGGACTGGATGCTCATCGAGCCGAATTCGTCGACCCACGCCGCCAACAGCCATCTCGCCCGGCATACGCCGCGGATCGTTTCCGTGCGGGCGATCCCGGTTGCGGGACGCGACAGCATGTTGCTCAACCTCAGCGGCGCGCACGCTCCCTTCTTCACCCGCAACCTTGCGATCATCGAAGACGATTCGGGTCATCTAGGCATCGGCGAGGTTCCGGGCGGCGAAACGATCCGCCGGACGATCGAGGAAGCAGGCCCTCTCCTGATCGGCCAGACGATCGGTGGATATAACGGCCTGCTCGACCAGGTGCGCAAGACGTTCGGCGACCGTGACAGCGGCGGCCGCGGGCTGCAGACCTTCGATCTGCGCACGACCATCCATGTGGTGACGGCGCTGGAATCGGCGCTGCTCGATCTTCTCGGCCAGCATCTCGGCGTGCCGGTGGCAGCCCTTCTCGGCGACGGCCAGCAGCGCGACCGGGTCGAAATGCTCGGTTACCTCTTCTACGTCGGCGATCGTCAAAAGACGGACCTCCTTTATCGTGACAGCAAAGGCGAGACCGATGCCTGGTTGCGGCTGCGCGACGAGGAGGCACTGACGCCGGAAGCGATCGTCAGGCTCGCCGAGGCAACGCAGGAGCGCTACGGTTTTCGCGACTTCAAGCTGAAAGGCGGCGTCTTGCGAGGCGACGAGGAAATCGAGGCGGTGACGGCCATCGCTCGCCGCTTCCCCGAGGCCCGCGTCACCCTCGACCCCAATGGCGCCTGGTCGCTGGAGGAGGCGGTTCGCCTCTGCAAGGGACGCGGCGACGTACTCGCCTATGCGGAAGACCCCTGCGGTGCCGAGCAGGGTTATTCCGGCCGCGAGATCATGGCCGAATTTCGCCGGGCCACCGGCTTGCCGACCGCCACCAACATGGTGGCCACCGATTGGCGGCAGCTCTCGCACGCGATCCAGCTGCAATCGGTCGACATCCCGCTCGCCGACCCGCATTTCTGGACCATGCAGGGCTCCGTGCGCGTCGCACAGGTCTGCCAGACCTTCGGCATGACCTGGGGCTCGCATTCCAACAACCATTTCGACGTGTCGCTGGCGATGTTCACCCATGTGGGCGCGGCAGCGCCCGGACGCGTAACGGCACTCGACACCCACTGGATCTGGCAGGACGGGCAGCGGCTGACCCGCGAGCCGCTGAAGATCGAGGACGGACATATCGCCGTGCCGGACCGGCCGGGGCTCGGCGTCGAGCTGGATATGGAGCGCGTCGAGGAAGCCCACCAGCTCTACCTGAAGCACGGGCTCGGCGCGCGCGACGACGCGACCGCCATGCAATATCTCATCAAGGACTGGCGCTTCGACAACAAGCGGCCGTGCCTGGTGCGCTGACGAAAGAACCACAGGGTCGCCATGCGCCGCGGCGGCCATCACCAGGACGCGGCGTCAAGGATCATTGAGGAGGATGAACCATGAAAGCGCGAACACTGCTTGCTATTTCGCTTAGCCTCGGCATCGCTCTTGCCGCCGGGGTTGCCAGGGCGTTCCCCGACGGCCCGATCACCATTATCGTGCCCTTCCCGCCAGGCGGCGCGACCGATACGACCGCGCGGTTCATGGAGCCGCACATGTCCAAGGTATTGGGAGCGAACATCATCGTCGAAAACAAGCCGGGCGCCACCGGCGCGATCGGCGCCGGCCTGGTCGCCGATGCCGAAGCCAACGGCCAGACGCTGATGGTCGCCTCGCTCGGTACCTTCGCCACCAACCCCTATCTTCAAAAGAAGCTCTCTTACGATCCGGTGAAGGACTTCGATCTCCTGACGGTCGCGGTGAGCACGCCCAACGTGCTGGTCGCCACACCGAAATTCAAGCCGAGCAGCGTTCAGGAACTCGTGGCGGCGATGAAGGAAAAGCCGGAAAGTGTTACCTTCGCAAGTTCCGGCACCGGCTCTTCCGATCACCTGACTGCCGCTCTCTTCTGGCAGGCGACCGGCACCAAGGGCGTGCACGTGCCCTACAAGGGAGGCTCTGCGGCACAGGCCGATCTCGTCGGCGGCCATGTGGACGTGTCCTTCCAGAACCTCGGTGCGATCATCAATTTCGTGCAGGGCGGGCAGATGAAGGCGCTCGCACAGACGGGCGAGAAACGCCATCCGCTGCTGCCGAACGTGCCGACGCTCACCGAACTCGGATACAGCAATATCGTCGTCAACGCCTGGCAGGGCGTGGCAGCCCCGAAAGGTCTGCCGGCCGACGTCAAGGCAAAACTCAACCAGGCGATCCAGGCCTCGCTCAAAGACCCCGAGGTCGTTGCCAAGTTCAACAAGCTGGGCTTCGACGTCGTCGCCAATTCCAACGAGGAATTCGGCACCTATCTCAACAAGGAGATGGCGCGCTGGAAGGACGTCATCGAAAAGGGCAATATCAGCGCGGAGTAATCCGTGGATTCACGGGCCGCCTCAGTCCCTTGAGCGGCTTCCTCGCAACATCGGGGAAGTCGCCTCAAGGTCTGCAAGAGACTTTTCCGGCATCCGGTCCCCCATCGGCGACCTCGATGTGAAAGAGATCTTTGATCGACGCGACCACATCCTCGATCCGTTCGACGGGGCTGCGGCTCTCCGGCTCGACCGGTACGACTTCCAGCACGCTTGACAACTTGAACGATCGGACACCGTCAGTCACGGTTGTGTACAATCTCCCGTTTTCAATCCTGATGTCTTCAGCAAAAAAATCGTCACTGTCCTCGACTGCCACCAGAAACATTCACAACTCCACGCGATCTTCGGATAGCCCATAAGATCGAGCTGAGTGCATCATTTCAAATCGAGAAAACGAGGTAGGTCCGGTTGCTCCTTTCGGTGGTGCCGGGTGGACATGTCCACAACAAGCTCCTGTACTCCCGCATCTGGACGCTGAAATAGATCGTCTGGCGGATATGCGAATCACCAGCACTGAACAATGATGGCGATGCGGGAAGACCCCCACCATCAGCAATGGTCCCGCCTCGCGACTGGAGTCCGGAATCCAGTCGCTTGCGCTCAATCGTGCAAGGCCAGGGGACCCATGTTAGCGGTTCCGGCAGTCGAAGCTTGCCGCGCTGTCGACATTTCCGTCCCCCTTGTAGTGCGCGTAGGACGGGTAGGGGCATAACGGACGGGTTCGACCTGGAAAAGCCTTGCCCGAAGCTTCGACACTTCGTGGAGCTTCATCCTTTTCGACCCAGTCGACCAGCTCGGTCAACATGTCGAACTGGTCGAGACCGGCGGGGCCGCCACGGCAATGGGCCATGCCTGGAACGAGATAGAGCTTGGCCCAGCCCTCCACCGGCTTGCCGGTCTTGGTCGCCGTGCTCATCCGGTTGAAGAAATCGACCGTATCGTTGGAAGAGAACCACGGATCACTAACCCCATGGAAGAAAATGATCTTGCTTCCCCGGGTGGCGAAGGAACTGAGGTCCGTCCATTGATCGGCGTTGATCAGCCGCTGCTGCGGATCGCCGATATCGGCTTTCTCGACGGCATCGTCCACATCGAAACTCGTGGCGTTGTTCTTGAACTGCCGGTTGCGCTTGTCATCGAACCGCATGAGTCCTGGAATGGAATCTGCCGTACTGATGACGCCCGTATCGTAGGGAAACGCCACATAGGCGGGCCGACCTGATGCATCGAGTGTCGGCGAAAACGTCTCACTCACCACGTCCACCTGCTGTTTCGTCAGGCAGCCGTCGGCTTTACCGGCAGGGCAGACAAGGCTCGCCGGATCGAATTTGCAAGCGGCCGGATTTGCGATCATTCCGTCTTCAAGGCCATCAAGGCCATCGCAGGACTTCAGTATCCCCTTGAGAACCAGGTCGCGATCGGCATCCGAGAAGGCCTTCGCTCGGTCCGGCGCGCCGTCGGGGCCGGCCGGAGATATCCTGTTCATCGCAATGTTCTTGGCGGCGAGCGACATGTTCGAACGGCTTGTACGCATGGCCGGAGCCCCGGCGATAATGCCGTCGAACAACATGGGAAAGCGTTGCGCAGAGGCCATCGCCTCGCGCCCGCCGGTCGAACATCCTGCGAAATAAGAGCGATCGGCGACCTTGCCGTAATAGGCGGCGACCAGTGCCTTGCCGAGCACCGTGACCTTCTCGACCGACCATCCGGCGAAATTCAGCGTGGCAATCTGATCCGCCCTGAAAGAGGCGTCCCAGGCCTCGCCCTTGTGGCCGCTATCATGGGAAATGACGGCGAACCCACGGGAAAGACCGTTCTGCGTTCCGGCGGCCACGTCTCCCAGGGCTGGCCGCACGACGCCATTCAGGCCCCCGCCGCCCTGGACCAGAAACCTTGCCGTCCAACTGTCCGGCAAGGCAATGGAAAAACCGATGGCATAAGGCTTGCCGTCCGCGCCGGTGCGGTGTTCGAACGACCCGCTGACAAGACAATGCGCCGGTCCCTTGTCCTTGATATGATCGGCGCTCGCGACCTTCATGTCGAACCCGGCCAGCTGCAGGGTCTTCGCCGCCGAGCATTTGGCTTCGGGCGACGAATCCGCGGCGACGGCCGGCGTCAAACCGGGCACGAGGGCAACAAACGCTGTGGCAACAACCAGCCTGATCATATCCGATCGTCCTCCTCCATGACGCAGCCTCCTCAAGCCGCGCGGCAATCGCACCAGATTTCAGGCTCCCTGTCAATCAACGGCGGCGCTGCTTGCCTGCCCCGGCCGGCTATTCGGGCTGTCCGCCGATCGTTTCCAACTGCGCCGGCAGGACGGACATGGCCGGCCACTTGATAGCGGTTCTCACATCCTTCATTGCTGCTATCCGACGCGTCGTCTCGACGAAATCGAGCACGATTTTCGATTTTTCCTCCGCATGCCAGGCGACGAGCAGTTCGACTTCGGCGGGGATGTCGTCAAGCCGCCTGTATACGAGGTAGGGGCTTGGATTGTGGGCGAGCCAGGACGGCGCGATCGCGATCCCGACGCCGGCCGCCACCAGGGTGCCGATCGCCAAGGTATGCGACACCTCCTGCACAATGACCGGATAGACGCCGGCGCGGCGCAGTGCACCCATGATCGCATGATAGTAGCTCGCCCCGACAGTCGGGGCATAGGTGATGATGGGCTCGCCGGCGAAATCCTTGACCGTCAGGTCTTCCTTCTGCGCCAGCCGATGCTCCCTGGGCAGCACCGCCACGAAACCTTCCTGCAGGATATGCTCGGTCTTCAGGAAACCGGCCGGGTTGGTCGGGCGGATGAAGGCCACCTGAACCTTGCTGCTCTGGAGCAATTCGAGCTGCTGCGCCGTGCCCAGCACCTGCACGTCGACGGTCATCGCCGGATAGCGTTTTCGAAAGTCCGAAATGACCGGCGGCAGGACATGCGATAGCGCCACATGCACGCCGCTGACGGAAATCGTTCCGCTATCGTCACCGGAAATGGAACGGGTATGCGTGACCGCCCTGTCGATCCCGCCTAGGATTTCCTGGGCGTGACGCAGAAAGATCTCGCCGGCCGGCGTCAGCTTCACGCGGCGCGTGGTGCGGCGGAAAAGCTTGGTGCCGAGGCGATCTTCGAGCTGCCGGATCTGCTGGCTGAGCGGTGCCTGCGCCATGCCGAGCTTGTCGGCGGCGCGGCTGAAATGCAGCTCTTCGGCGACGCAGGCGAAATAGTGGAGGTGACGAAATTCGATGCCGTATTTCATATCCGAAACATATCAATACCCGCGTGATTTTGTAATAGATAATAATTTATTCCCGTGATTAGTTTTAAAAAAAAGACAACAAGAATTGGAACAGCTGGAGCTTCGGCTTCCGAAACGGAGCGTGAATGACGCGTTTCTGGGTGTTGAAAATTCTGCGGACCGTGTTGACGCTTTGGTTCGTGGTGACTTTCGTATTCGTGGTGCTGAGAACGTCCGGGGATCCGGTCGTGGCGCTTGTCGGCGCCGATGCCACGCCTGAGGAAGTCGAACAGTTCCGCCAGCTCTGGCGTCTCGATGATCCGCTGTGGATCCAGTATTTCCGCTACGTCGTCCAGATGGCGACCGGCCAGTTCGGCATTTCCTATCGCGACGGCCGCGAGGTCATCGACATCATCGCCGAACGGGTTCCGTGGACGCTGATCCTCGGCCTTTTTTCCTATATCGGGGCCATCCTGATCGGCGTGCCGGCCGGCATCATCGCCGCCATCAAGCGCGGTTCGACCTTCGACAACCTGATCATGGCGACCGCGGTTTTCGGCTTCGCCCTGCCGAACTTCTTCCTCGGCATCCTGATGATCCTGCTCTTTTCGCTCAGCCTGCAATGGCTGCCGAGTTCCGGCACCGGCACCGTGTTGCACCTGATCATGCCCGCCATCACGCTTGCGACCTTCACGGCCGGCACGCTCGCCCGCTTCACCCGCTCGGCAATGCTGGAAGTGCTGGACAAGCTCTATATCCGCGCCGCCGCCGCCAAGGGCGTCGGTTATTGGAAACGCATCATTTTCCATGCGCTGCCGAATGCCAGCATCCCGCTCGTCACCATCATCGGCCTCAATCTCGGCGAACTGATCGGCGGCGCCATCGTCGTCGAGACCGTGTTCGCATGGCCGGGCGTCGGCCGCCTGCTGGTAACGGCCGTCTCTTCGCGCGACCTTGCGGTCGTGCAGGGGCTGGTGCTGATCATGGCGGTGACGATGGTGCTCGCAAACCTGGTCGTCGACCTGCTCTACGGCCTGCTCGACCCGCGCATTCGCGTGCAGAATTGAGGGCCGGCGGATGAAGCGCATTTCCCCCATTCTGGTTTTCGCCATCGTCATTCTGGCGATCGCGGTCATCGTTGCCATCATCGGCAATGTCTTCACGTCGCACGGGATGTCGCAGCAGAACCTGCTCGCCCGCCTGAAGCCGCCGGCCTTCATGACCGGCAGCAATCCAAACTTCCCGCTCGGCACGGACCGCATCGGCCGCGACATGGTGGCAAGAGTGATTGCCGGCCTGCAGATGTCGCTTTCGGTGGCGATTGCCGGCACGATCATCGGCGCCGTCTTCGGCTCCGTCATCGGCTTCATCTCTGCGCATTTCCGCGGCTGGGTCGAGGAAGTGCTGATGATGCTGGTCGACTTCCAGGCGTCGCTGCCCTTCATCCTCATCACCCTGACGCTGCTTGCCTTTTTCGGCAACAGCATGACGCTGTTCATCATCCTGATGGGCCTGTTCGGATGGGAAAAATACGCCCGCCTCTCCCGCGGCGTGGTTCTGTCGGCGATCAACCAGCCTTATGCCAAGGCGATCGTCGCGCTCGGCGCCGGCAACGGCCGGCTCTATCTGAAACATGTGCTGCCGAACGTGGCGAGTGCCCTGATCGTGCAGGTAACCCTGACGTTCCCGCAGATCATCCTTCTGGAAACCTCGCTCAGCTTTCTGGGGCTCGGCATCCAGGCCCCGCAGACCAGCCTCGGTCAGATCCTCGGTGATGGCCGGGACTACCTTTCGACCGCCTGGTGGATCTCGATCTGGCCGGGCCTGGTCATCTTTCTCGTCACGCTTTCGATGAGCATCGTCGGCGATTGGCTGCGTGACCGCCTCGATCCGATGCTGCGTGCCCGAACAACCTGAAAATGCCGTTCGAACATAGATGAACAAGGGAAGGTGGAACGATGTTTACAAGACGTGAAGTGGGAAATCTCATTCTCGGAGCGGGGGCGCTGTCGATGGTGGGCAGCCTGCCGAAAGCAAATGCCGCAGACAGGCCGTCGCTCAATATCGCGGTCGACAATCTCTGGGCCAATATGGCGACGATCAACGGCATCTCGACCACGTCGCGCCGTATCTTTCCCAATTTTTACGACAACCTCGTCGACCGCGACTACATCAAGGACGAGAACGGCCTGATCTTCGCGCCGAAGCTCGCGACGAAATGGGAGCAGAAGGGCAATATCTGGACCTTCACTTTGCGTGAGGGCGTGAAGTTCCATGACGGTACCGAGATGACGGCCGAAGACGCGGTGTTCACGCTGTCGCCGGAACGTCTCTGGGGCGCAAAACCCTTCGAGCCGCGCGGCAAGACTTTCACCGCCGGCTTCAAGCGCGTCGAGGCGACCGGCAAATACACGTTCGAGATCGAGACCGAGCGGCCGGACCCGAACATGCCGAGCAAGCTCACCGGCTATATCGGCTTTGTCGTGCCGAAGAAATATTACATGGAAGTCGGCGTCGACGCCTTCGGCCAGAAACCGATCGGCACCGGTCCCTACAAGGTGACAACCTTCCGCTCCGGCGAGATCATGGTTCTGGACGCCTTCGACGACTATTGGGGCGGCCCGCCGCCCGTCAAGCAGATCTCCTGGAAGATCGTCCCGGAATTCGCCGCCCGCATGGCCGGTCTCGTTTCCAAGGAATTCGACTTCATCGTCAACATTCCGACCGACCAGGAAGCCGCGCTCGAAAAATACCAGGGCGTGACGCTGAAGCGCGTTCTGGCCGACAACTACCCGGCTCTCGCCTTCAACACCCGTCCCGATCCGGAAGACAATCCGCTGGTCGATCCGAACCTGCGCTACGCCATGGTCCAGGCGATCGACATGAACGCGATCGTCCAGGCGCTGTTCAACGGCACCACGGAACACCCGGCAGTTCCGTTCAACTTCAAGGAATACGGCAAATTCTACGACCCGAACTTGCCGGTGAAGCTCCCCTACGACGTGGCGGCCGCCAAGGCGCTCGTCGCCAAGACCAAATACAAGGGCGAGAAGCTGCTGTGGCATATCACTCGCCAGTTTTACCCGAACTACGAAGCCGCTGCCGAAATCATGGTCGAGCAGTGGCGCGAGATCGGCGTCAATGTCGAGGCGCAAATCCTGGACAATTTCGAGCTCGTCTATCGCCGCCCCTATCACATGATGAACATGTCGATGAGCTCGGACTTCATCCCGGGCGATCCCTACCAGCCGCTGTGGCTCGATTGGGGTCCGACGGCATCGCGTTCGACCGCCACATGGAAGACCTGGGACCCATCGCCGGAATTCATCGCACTCGGCAAGAAGTTCGATGCCACCACGGATTTCGAGGAGCGCAAAAAAGCCTATCTCGCGCTTTCCGAAGAATGGCAGCGCATCACGCCCGGCTATTATCTCTGGAAGAGTGTCTATAACTGCGCCCATCGCGCCGGCATCGAGTTCAAGTTCAAGCCGAACGGCGAAATGCGCATCTACGGCGATTACTTCAAGTTCGTATGATGAGCATCAAACACAAGCATGCGCTGAAGGACATGACGTTCGCGGAGTTCCGCGAACGCCTTTCCGAAAAGCCCGTCATCCTGCTGCCCTTCGGCAGCCAGGAGGAACAGGGACCCCATGCCCCGATGGGCGATTTCATGCTGACCGAAGCGGTGGCGGCAAAGGTGGCGGAAGCCTCCGGCGCGATCGTCGCGCCGATCATCCCCTTCGGTTATGCCGATTTTTTCAAGACCATTCCCGGCGGCATCCAGTTCCGGGCCTCGACCTTCTCGGCCGTGGTCGAGGATACCGTGACCGCTTTTCTCGATCACGGCGTCGAGCATATCCTGATCCTGAACGGCCATACCAGCAATGCGCCGCTTTTCGACCAGACGCTTCGCCGCATCCGCACAGAGCGCGGCGTCTCCGTCGCCTTCATCAATCTCTGGCAGGCGATCCCGGACGCGCTCTGGAAGGAGTTGCACGGCTCCTCGGTTGCGGCGGCCCGCGGCCATGGCGGCGATCCGCTGACCTCGATCTACCTGCATCTTTTCCCCGAACTGATGCGGATGGACCTTGCCCGCCCATCCGTGCGCGAAAAAGCCTTCGGCCTGCCGACCGGGGGCGTCAACAATGTCCAGTTCGAGGGCATGCCGGTGCATGTGCCGCTCAATTGCGACGAGGTGAATGCCGACGGCATGCTCGGCGGCGATCCGCTGCTCGCCAGTGCCGAGAAGGGCGCAAAAATGGTCGAGCATCTCGTCGGTTTCTGCGCCCGGTTCGTCGAGCATCTGCGCCGCTGCGACATGCGCTCCGTGACGGCCTTTTCACCACAAGAAGAAAAGGTGTCCTCATGAGCAATGAGCGGCTTTCCATCGAGCGCCTGAACGTGCCGCTGCCGCGCGGCGCCGATCGCGCCTTTGCGGTCGAAGACCTGTCGCTGTCGGTCAGCAAGGGTGAGATCCTCTGCATCGTCGGCGAGTCCGGGTCCGGCAAATCGCTGACCGCTCTGGCCGCGATGGGGCTCCTGCCCCGCAACCTCGGCAAGCCTGCAGGCAAGGTGATGTTCGAGGGCAAGGACCTGCTCACCCTCGATGAGGCGTCCCGCCGGGACATAACCGGCCGGCGTATCGCGATGATCTTCCAGGAGCCGACGGCGGCGCTCAACCCGATCTTTCGGGTCGGCGAGCAGGTGTCGGAGACGTTCCGCATCCACACGTCGCTGAGCGGGGCCGAGATCCGCAAGAAGGTGATCGATCTCTTCCGCGAGGTTCAGCTTCCCAATCCCGAGCAGATCTACCATTCCTATCCGCACCAGCTTTCCGGCGGCCAGTGCCAGCGGGTGATGATCGCCACCGCCCTTGCCCTCGATCCTTCGGTGCTGATCGCCGACGAGCCGACCACCGCGCTCGATGTCACCACCCAGGCACAGATCCTCAAGCTGATGCTGGAGCTTCGCGCCAAGCACGATACCGGCATCATCTTCATCACCCATGATTTCGGCGTGGTGGCCGAGATCGCCGACCGCGTCGCCGTCATGCAGACAGGCAGGCTGGTCGAAATCGGCACGCGCGACGAGATCCTCAACCATCCGAGAGAAGACTATACCCGCCGCCTGCTCGCCGCCGTGCCGACGCTGACGCCGAGGAAGGAGCGAGAAGGCCTCGGCAAGCCGGTGCTGATCGCCAGGAACATCGTCAAGACATTCGCCCGCTCCGGCCTCTTTGGCGGCGGCCGCACCGTGAAGGCCGTGGACGACGTCGATATCACCATCCGCCGCGGAGAGACGCTGGGCTTGGTCGGCGAGTCCGGTTCCGGCAAGTCGACGCTGGCGCAATGCGTCATCCGCCTCGTGCAACCGGAAAGCGGCGACATCCTGATTTCCGGCGGCGATTTTGCCGGCCTCAACGGCAAGGCGCTGCGCGAGGCACGCCGCAAGGTGCAGATCGTCTTCCAGGACCCTTATACCGCGCTCGATCCGCGCCAGAAGGTCGGCGACTCCATCGCCGAAGGCCCGGTCATCCACGGCCTCGACCGCAAGGCGGCGATGGCCCGCGCGCTCGACCTGCTCGAAGCCTGCGGCCTCGACCGTGCCTCGGCCACCCGGTTCCCGCACGAGTTCTCCGGCGGCCAGAGGCAGCGCATCTGCATCGCCCGCGCGCTTGCCGTCGAGCCGGAACTGCTGATCGCCGACGAGAGCGTCTCCGCCCTCGACGTCTCGGTGCAGGCGCAGGTGCTGAAACTGCTGGCCGACATGCAGGAGAGGCTTGGGTTCGGCATCCTGTTCATCACCCACGACCTCAGGGTCGCGAGCCAGATCTGCGACAATATCGCGGTGATGCGCAACGGCCGGATCGTCGAACGCGGCGATCCCGCATCGCTGTTCGGCGCGCCGAAGGAAACCTACACGAAGGAACTGCTCGCCGCCGTGCCCGGCAAGGGCTGGCAGCGTCACGCCCGTGAAACCGAGGCCGGGACGGCAAAATCCCGGGAGGAAACCCCATGAAGAAATATCACATCGGCAGCATGCCGAAACAGGTCGACCCGGAACTCATCGCCAGGTTCGAAAGCGTCGAGGTGGCGACCATCGGCCATTTTCGCCATCGCGGTTTCGTGCATCATTCGATTTCCCCCGTCGTCGAGCCGGGCAGGACGCTGGTCGGCACGGCGGTGACGGTGGCGATCCCGGCAACCGACTCCACCCTTCTCCATCACGCGATCGGCTTCATCCGCCCCGGCGATTTCCTGTTCGTCGACAGGCTGGGCGACGACCGGCACGCCTGCATCGGCGGCGGCGTCGCCTTCGCGATCAAGACGGCCGGCGCCGTCGGCGTCGTGCTCGACGGTCCCTGCACCGATGTGGAGGAAATCCTCGAACTCGATCTGCCGTTCTGGTCACGCGGCGTCTCCGGTATCACCACACGGCTCAACGATCTCGGCGGCTCGCTCAACCTGGCGATTTCCTGTGGCAACGTTCCGGTCCTGCCGGGCGATATCGTGGTTGCCGATGCAAGCGGCATCGTGGTGATCCCGGTCGATGAGGCCGAAGACGTCGTCGAGGAGGCAATCGCGCGTCAGGCACGGGCGGGCCGCAACAAGGACAAGATCGCTGCCGGCGAAAAGCTCGGCGACCTCTCCGGAGCCAGCCGTCTGGTTGCCGCCGCACTGGAGCCGAAATGATGGAAAATCCGCAATACAATTATCTGCGCGTCGAGCGTGGCGTCTATCGCAAGATCGCCGGCATCAGCGAACGCGGCGTCGTTACCTCCCAGCACTACGCGGCGGCCGAGGCTGGGGCGGCGGTCCTGTCGGCGGGCGGCAATGCCGTCGACGCTGCGGTGACCGCCGCCTTCACCTTGCAGACCGTCGAACCCTGGATGACCAGTCTGGCGGCCTGCGGTTACATGCTGGTCGCCCAGCCGGACGGAAAGGTCGAAGTGGTCGAATTCACCGGCCGCGTGCCTTCGTATTTTGACGAGGAATTCTATAGGCCCGATCCCAGCATCAAGACCTTCATCGGCCACCCGGCATCGGTCGACAACCGCAATGTCCGCGGCTTTACCGCAGCCGTCGTACCCGGATGCGTGCGCGGCTTTGCGGAAGCGCTGAAGCGTTACGGTACGATCGGCTTCGACCGGGCGCTGACGCCCGCGATCGAGCGTGCCCGCAAGGGCATCTATGTCGACTGGCACACGACGCTGGCGATCGCGATCGCCGAGGGCGAGCTCGCCATGGATCCCGGCGCCCGGTCGATCTTTCTCCCCAGTGGCCACGCGCCGGAGCCTGGAGTGACGCTACCACTCGATCAGCTCGCCCAGACGCTAGAGCAGCTGGCCAGCGAAGGCCCGGATTCGCTCTATGGCGGCGCGATCGGCGAAAGACTAGTCGCCGATCTCAATGCCGGCGGCAGCTCGATCACCTTGGAGGACATGGCCAGTTACGCCCCCCTCCTCTACCCGTCCCGGACCATGCCCTTGCAGGGCAAGACCGTGCATGTGGCGGGGGAAACCAGCGCCGGCCAGCGGCTCTTCGACGCGCTTGATCACTTCGACAGGACGCGCGGAAAAGGCCCGGTCGACGCTGGTTTCTTCATGGCCATGGCCGAGGCCCTCTGGGAAAGTTTCGGCGCCCATCGCAAACGCCTCAATCCGGCCGAGACGACCAACAAGACCAGCACCACGCAGGTCAACGCCGTGGATCACGAAGGCCGGATGGTGGCGATCACCTTCACGCTGCTCAACCGGTTTGGCGCCCGCGCCTTGTCGCCATCGACGGGCATCCTGCTCAACAACGGCATGTCCTGGTTCGACCCGACCCCCGGTCGCGCCAACTCGCTGACACCGAACGCCTATGCGCCGAGCAACATGTGCCCGGTGGCGATCACCGACGAGAACGGCGCCTTCGCGGCTTTCGGCGCCGCCGGCGGCAACCAGATCGTGCCGTCGCTGGCCCAGCTCACCGGCATGATCCTGCATGCCGGCCTCGACATCGAAGAGGCAATGAACCTGCCGCGCATGACGACCGGCCCGCATAACGACATCATCGTCAATGTCGACATGCCCGCCGACCAGATCGAGGCGCTCGAAAGGATCGCCACGGTGAAGCCCGCCGCAGCGGTCGTTTATCCCCGGCCCTTCGCCGCGCCCGGCATGGTCGGCCGTCGGGGCAATGCCTTTGTCGGCATGCCCGACATCACCTATCCCGCCGCTTACGCCGCCACAGCCTGACGAGACCAAGATGACAGAGCTGACTTTCGCCCCCGTCGATATCGACGGCGTTCTCAAGATCATTCCGCCGACGGCACCGGCCGTACCGCTGGTGTTCGACTCGCCCCATAGCGGCCTGACATTGCCGGATTTCGAGCGCACGGTTTCAGACGAACTGGTGCGCGTCGCCGCCGACACCCATGTGGACGACCTCTTCGGCTTTGCGCCGTCGATCGGGGCGCCGCTGCTGATCGCGCATTTTCCGAGGAGTTTTCTCGACCTCAACCGGTCGCTGAAGGATGTCGACCTGGAAATGGTCGAGGGCGAGTGGCCGCATCCGGTCCGTGACAGTGCCTCGGCACGCCGCGGCATGGGCATCACCTGGCGTTACGCCTGGGGTGACACGCTAATGTATGGCCGCAAGTTGACGGTGAAGGAGCTGGAAGACCGCATCGACACCTATTGGCGACCCTACCACCGCCAGTTGGTTCGGCTGCTCGATGAAACCCATGCGGCCTTCGGCAAGGTCTATCACGTCAACTGCCACTCGATGCCGGCGATCGGCCACGTGCTCTCGCCCGATCCGGCCGGCACCGTCCGCAAGGACATCGTGGTCGGCGACTACGAAGGCGTGTCGAGCGAACCGGATCTCGTGAAACTCGTGGCCGAGACGCTGGAAGGGTTTGGCTATTCGGTGTCGCTCAACGTGCCCTTCAAGGGCGCCGAGCTGGTATCGGCCTACAGCTCGCCTGGCAAAAACCGCCACAGCATCCAGATCGAACTCAACCGCAAACTCTACATGGACGAGGATACCCGTGAGAAGATCGCCGGTTATGACGAGTTGAAAGTTAATCTCGCCAGGCTCGGCACGGTCATGCGCGACTACGTCATGCACAAAAGTTGAGAGGCATCGGGCGCCACCAATCCCGCAACAGCGCGCATAAGCTCTCCTTAACGCTCAATACGTATTGTGGGCGTGCAACAGGCCAGCGCGGAATGGTAGGCGACCTTCATTGACGACAGCGGTTCCCCTTCGATTACATTCATCGCTGCCCGCGGCTCCGGACGGCTGGGCTACTCCGATGCTGGTCGCCCAGAACATCGGTCATCGACGCACGGCTGTTCTCGTCATAGGCACCGATGCGGCCAAGCTGGACCTCCCGCAGCTTCCAGCAGAAGACATCGAGCTTTCGGTTGTTCCAGGGTGCGACACCCTGGAGAACCTGCAAACGATCGTGGAGGCGTCACAATCCCACCTGATCCTGCTCGACATTCAATTCGCAGACTTGTGCGGCGTCCAGATCTGCCGCCAGCTGAAACACAGCTCGGTGACGTCTGAAATACCGGTGATCCTGGTCACTGCCGAGGGCGATATCGATGGAAGGATCGCAGGTTTTGGGGCCGGGGCGGCTGACTGTGTCTCCAGCACGATCGACAGCCGGGAACTTGGTGCGCGCCTCAACGCGCAACTCGCATCGAGCCGCAGCCGCAAGCAGGTTCTGAGCCAGGACGAACAGCTTCGGACCGCACTCGCCAGCATGAGCCAGGGCGTTTGCCTCTTCCATGCGGACGGTACATTGGCCTTGTCCAACCGTCGCTACGCCGAGGTTTACGGCGTCGACCCAGCCTTGATCCATCCCGGGCAGTCGCTCGAAGACATCATCAAGCTGAGAGACGAAGTCGGAGCCGTTCCGAAGATGTCCATGGAGGAATACCTCGAATGGGCGCAGGACACGAACGCCGGCGCTTCGTCGCAAGTCTGGATAAGGGAACTTAAATCCGGCAAGGTCATCCGGGGCTGTCATCAGCGTACGGCTGACGGCGGATGGGTATCGACGCATGAGGACGTGACCGAGGCGCGACTCGCCGAACGATCTCTTGCTGAAGCTCATGCGCAGGCCGAGCGCGCAGAGCAGGAGGCAAGAGCCGCCCATGCACGCCTGCTGGCCGCCTTCGAAGTCGTCCCGGAAGGCCTGGCACTGTTCGATGAAGATGATCGATTTGTGATGTGGAACCGCCGCTACGAGCAGCTTTACGCCGATAGCGGTGCCCCCCTCGTCAAGGGCATGGGTTTCGAGGACAGACTTCGCAGCGGGCTGCAGCGTGGCCAGTATCCCGACGCGATCGGCCGCGAGGAGGAATGGCTGGCCGACCGATTGACTCGTCATGCGGAGCCAAACAGCGCCCATGAGCAGCGCCTGCCGGGGAACCGATGGGTCCGGATAGAGGAACGACGCGTTTCCGGCGGCGGAAGCGTGGGGATCCGCGTCGACATCACGGATTTGAAGATGCGCGAGGCTTCCTTCCGGCTGTTGTTCGAAGGAAACCCCCTGCCGATGTGGGTTCAGGACCGGGAGAGCCTTCAATTTCTCGACGTCAACCAGGCGGCTCTTGATCACTACGGTTATGATCGCGACCTTTTTCTTTCCATGACACTCCTGGACATCCTTTCACCGGAGGACCGGGAAAGAATGAAAACCGCGGTCCCGGGTACGGAGCATGTCAGCGACGCCAATCGTTCTCAGCGGCATCGGACGGCGTGCGGCGCCGAAATCGAGGTCTTTATCTATTCGAGCCAACTTGCCTTCGACGCCCATCCGGCCTCACTGATTGCCGCAGTCGACGTCACCGAGCGAAAACGCGCGGAAAGGGCGCTGCTTCAGCATCGCGACGATCTGGAGGAAACAGTGCGCAGCAGAACGGCGGAAATTGCCCGTCAGGCTGCGGAACTGGAACGGATGCTCGATCAGGAGCGGCAGGTCAACGAACTGCAGCGGCAATTCGTCTCCATGGCGTCTCACGAATTCCGGACACCGCTTTCGATCATCGATGGCGCGGCGCAACGTCTCGTTCGCCGCAAGAACGCGGTGACGCCGGAATTCATCGGTGAGAAGACGGAGCAGATCCGCAGCGCGGTTTCGCGAATGCTGGAACTGATGGAAAGCATCCTCGCGGTTGGCCGCCTGGATCACGGCCACATCGACATCGTCCGCAAGCCATGCGCGCTGGGCGACATCATCAGGACCTGCAGTGCGCGGCAGGAAAGCATACGTAAATCGCACCGGTTCCTGCTCGATCTGGAGCGGCTTCCCTTAACGATTTACGGCGACGGTGCGGCGCTGGAGCAGGTATTCACCAATCTCTTCTCGAATGCGGTAAAATACGCGCCGGACTCTCCAGACGTCTATGTCACGGGGTGGCAGCAAAACGACTGTGTTCAGATTACCGTTCGCGACGAGGGCATAGGTATCGACGCGGACGACTTGCCCAAGATGTTCGGGCGCTATTTCCGGGCGAGAAGTTCATCCGGCATCGCCGGGACGGGTATCGGCCTCAACCTGGTGAAACAGGTGGTCGAGTTGCATCACGGCGAAATTCACGTGGACAGCATCAAGGGTGAAGGAACCGTGTTTACAATCAAGCTGCCGATCGCCACGCCTGAGCAAAGGGACAACGACGCGGCGCAGACGTTGACCGGTCAGATGGGCCTGCCGATCGAGGTCCAGACGTAAAAGTAACAACACGCGGCTCAGCGTGATTGCGGACCCCGGCTGTGATCGGCCGTCTTGTCCCCGGTCATCTGGGCCCTAGATCCGGCACATGGACGCTGAGCGAATCACAGGTTCTACCAAATCGGCAAGCCCGTCTTCGCGGAAACCTCTCCAGAGGCCGAGCCCGGCCATTGTGGAACAAGTTGAGCGCCTACTGGGTGGGCGCACGCGGAATATCCGGCTCAATGGCGAGCTGGCCCGGCTTTTTCGCGAACGCTCCTGGCCGCAGACCGCCAAGATCATCCGCGCCTGGATGATCTGGGTCAGCGTGCTCGACGTCCTGACGTTGGGCCTCTACGCGATCCTGCTTCCGACCGAAACCGTGATGTCGATGCTTTGGCCGGCATCCATCCTTCCCCCCGCAGCTCTCGTCGCCGCGATGGTCTTTCTGCAGCCGCGCGCTTTGTGGCTGCAGGGAGTTTTCCTACTCTCGGCTGTGTTTTTCATCCTCCTGTCCGTAGCCCTGGTGGGCGTCAGCGCCGGTGGCGAGTTTTATGAGCGCCATCTGACCATCATGCTTTTTGTGGCCGTCACTGCCATCATCATATTCCCCATCCTGCTTGGCTGGGCCATGGCGATCGGTGCTTCGGCCCTTGGTATCTACCTCGTGTTTCAACTGCACAATCCAGGTATCGAGGTGGGAAGTGCTCTGGCCAGCGCTCTGTTTTTCGCGAGCGGTGTGGCAGCAACCATCGTTGCCCGACGCACCGCAACGATCCTGGCTCACAAGAGCTTCTTGCTCGAGTTGCGAGACCGAAGTCGCCTCGCCGAGCTTGCTGACGCCAATTCCCAGCTGGAACTGCTTGCACGAACCGACCCGCTGACCGGTGTCGCCAACCGGCGCTCGATGATGGAAACGCTCTATCGTTTCTGGAACGAGGACCTAACACGAACCAGAGGCGCGGCGATGCTGATGTGCGATGTCGACGACTTCAAGCGCCTCAACGATAGTCTCGGGCATGCCGAAGGCGATCGCTGCCTGGTGAAGGTTGCCGGCATCATTCAGAGCAGCATGAGAGACGAACGGGACCAGGTCGCCCGTTACGGCGGCGAAGAGTTTCTCGTCTTCCTCCCGGGCGCGGATGAACAGGAGGCCAGGATTGTCGCCGAAAGAGTTCGCAGCCGCGTAGAAGCGGCGTCGCTTCCAAACCCCACCTCCCGCGTCGTTCCTTATGTCACGGTCAGCATCGGAGTAGCGGCGCTGATGCAGGACCGTGAACCCGTCTCGGCGGAGCATCTTCAGCGCCAGGCGGACGCCGCACTCTACCTTGCCAAGAAGGCCGGCCGGAACTGTCTGATAGTCCATGTCCCGGAGACCGGGCAACCCTCCGATTAAACCTGCGGGGACGAAATCAAGTTCCAATATCCCGTCTGCCGACCGAGCCAGCGAAATCCTCCTTGAGTAGGACTGACGAACCCGGATATCGATCAACCGCAAGCCGGCGAGCCAAGCCTACAACATCGAAGTCTACATATGATGATGGCTTGGCGGTTGCACGCCAAGCCATCATCCCCTCTTCGAAAGATTAGTGCCCTTTACGGCGAAAGTTCCTCCAGAACCTGGCCCTTGGTCTCGACCGCGAAGAGGGCCGTCACCAGGGCACCAACGAGAAGGATCGCTGCGAACGCGCCGAAGACATACTGGATGCCCATCGACGACATGACCCAACCCACCGCGATAGGGCCTGCGGAGGATCCGAGACGGAGCCAGGCGCTGCCCGTGCCCGTGCCAATGGCACGAAGGCGGGTCGGGTAGATTTCCGCCGAATAGAGATAGAGCGAGAAAGTGACGGTCTGGACGATGGCGTAGGCGAGACCGGCCAGGATCAGGACCTGTGTTGCCGACGTCGCACCCAGCCAGGCGAGGATGGCAAGCGGGATCGGCGCGATCAGAAGGGCACCGGTGTACCAGCGCTTGCGGCCGACCTTGTCGATGAGCAATGCGCAGATTACCGCCGCGATCACGCCACCGACCGAGGTGATGAACCCGTATAGGATGCTGGTTTCCAGCGGCAGGTTGAATGTCTGGCGATAGAGGGTCGGAAGCCAGGTGATCGTCCCATTGGCGACCATATAGGCACAGAACCACATCGCCCAGATCGACAGCGTGCGCTTGAGGTAGATGCCCTGGAAAAGTTCGCGCCAGTCCGATCGACGACGGACGGGGGCGGCTACGATTTTCGGCTCCGGCAGCTCCTTGCCGGCAGCACGAGCGCTGTTCTCCAACTTGGTGACGATGCGGTCGGCTTCCTCATAGCGGCCGTTGGCGGCGAGCCAGCGAGGCGATTCATTGAGGAACCAGCGCAGCGGGATCATCAGGACGGCCGGGATCAGGCCGACGACGAACATCGCCTTCCAGCCATAGGCCGGGACCATGAAATAGCCGATCAGGCCTGCGCCGACGAGACCGAGCAGAAACATGACCTCATACAGCAGGAAGAAGCGGCCCCGCCCCTTCGAGCTGATCAACTCGTTGATATATGCACTCGCGACCGGAACTTCTCCGCCGGTTCCGATGCCTTGGATGAAACGAAATGCCATCATCATGCCGGCGCCGGCCGCAAAAAGGCATGCGACGTCCATGCTGACGAATAGCAGGATGGTGAATAGCAGCACTTTGAGACGGCCGATCCGTTCGGCAAGCCAGCCAAAGCAAATGGCGCCGATCAACTGCCCCAGGTAGCCCATCGACAAGATCATTCCCGTCTGTCCCGGGGTCAAACCCCACTCGCGGACAAGAACCGGCATGGCATAGGCTATGGCAATGACGGTGTAGCCGTCAAAGAACGTCGCTGCGCCGACGATATTTCGAGCCCAGAAGACCTCCCGGGTCACTGGCAGCCGTTCCAGGCGGGCGCTGATTTCAGCTTGGGTATCGACGGCCGGCGACTGCGCGGCCATCCGTTGTTCGATATTCATGTTTCCTCCCTCTGCCTGGCCCACTCTCCCGGCCTGGCGTCGAACCTACGTGTTGGATGTCTTAAACTTCGGGACCCTTTGGCATGCTGTGGTTGTGGATCCGGAAGGCATGGCTCTCTCTCATCGGCCAACCGGGCACCAGCGTGACAGACGGTGCGACGGCCGCGCATCACTCCCCGATGCGACCGCGATCCCCTATCCGTAAAAAGCCCCCGCTTGAGAGGCGGGGGCGTCCTCAGTCACTCGGCTGCCAGAAGCTGCTCAACCCGGCCAATGCCGGCAGCATCGAAGGCTGCAAAGATCTCCGCTTCGGCCTTTTCGCCGAGGTTCTTCAGCGGCTCGCGGATCGTGGCATGGTCAAGCACACCACGATGGACAAGCCCAAGCTTGAGGGCGACGGTGCCTTCCATATGGGAACCACGGTGGTAGACGGCACGGGTGACCGGAAGGAGACGTTCGAAGATCCGGCGGGCTTCCGGATAGTTCTGCGCCTTTCCTGCCTCGATCAGGTCGATCAGCAGCTCCGGCGTGATATTGCCGTAGCCGACAAGCAGGCCGTCGACATCGAACATGGTCGGCAGCAGCCATTCGTCATGGCAGCTCAGGATCTGCAGGTTCGGGTTGGCCTTCTTGAGTTCCGGAATCTCGACGTACCAGCGCTTCATGTTTCGAACGCCGTTTTTGGTGGCGACGACGCCATCCTGGGTCGCGATCGCAAGCTGGGTGTCCAGGTCGTAGGAAGCCTTGGTCGCATCCGGGTACTGGAACAGGATGCACTGCAGGCCCGATTCCTGCCAGATTGCCTTGTAGCGATCCTGCGGGGCGCCTTTCTGGAAGCCGAAACGCAGCCAGCCGTGGTTCGGATAGACAAGAGCACCGGTCGCGCCGGCAGACTTGCACTTCTTGGCTTCTTCAGCGGCGACCCTGGTGCCCTCGCCGGTGATGCCAGCAATGATTGGAACCCGACCATCGACGGCTTCGACATAGGTGCGGATGAGCTTCAGGCGCTCTTCCTCGGTCAGGAACGTACCTTCGCCGGCATGGCCAAGGATAACCAGGCTCTTGACGCCGTCCATGCCGGCAAGCCATTTGGCAATACGGGCATTGGCCGGATAATCGACCTCTCCGTCGCGGGTAAACGCGGTAACGGGTGCCGGGCTCAGGCCTCTCAGATCCATCGTTGGCATAGATTGTCTCCTCCTAGATAGCCGCTGTCCGCCTTCGTGATCAGCGACGGGATCGTTAATGGGAACGTTCCCACTATCGTTTCCGATTTTACTGGAGTCAAGATTTTTTTTGTTGCATGGTTGGCGCGTTGATCACGAGAACGCCGCAGATGGAAAAAAGCGAAATGGATTCAAAACCCGAAGAAGCGAGCCGCCAGACACGGGTGACCATCCTTGATGTTGCGTCGGCAGCTGGCGTTTCGAAATCGACGGTATCGCGCATCCTCGATGAACGACTTCCCCGATCCGACAACGAGACCTCGCGCCGCGTCCGGAAAATCGCAGAAGACATGGGTTATGTCCGAGACATCTCCGCGGCGAGCCTCCGACGCGGCAACACGATGACTGTCGGCGTGATCGTTCCCCGGCTGACCGATACCGTCATGGCAATGCTCTATGAAGCCCTGGCAAAAGCGTGCAGCAAAAGTGGCCGCTTCGCGATTGTCGCAACGACGGATGACAAGCCCAAGGCCGACAGACTTGCTGCCGAGTCTCTTCTGAAACGAGGCGTCGACGGCTTGATCCTTTCGACTGCACGCGAGGATGACGATTTTCCCGACGAGCTGGGGGCCCGGGGTGTACCTTTCGTCCTGGCTTTGCGTACCGATGGACGGAGCCTGTCTTCGGTGGGCGACGACAGGCTGGGCGGCTATCTGGCGACGCGCCACCTCCTGGATCTCGGTCATCGTCGTATCGGAGTAATTGCCGGTCCTTCATATGCTTCCAGCTCGCGCGGGCGCGTCGAAGGCTACAGGCAGGCACTGGAAGAGGGCGCGATCTCGGTCCGCCCGGATTGCATTGTGCCGTCGACCTTCGGGATCGACGCCGGAGCGGATGCGGCCCTGCAGCTCATGCGCCTCGAAGAGCGTCCGACGGCGATCTTTGCCGTGAACGACAACACCGCGATCGGTGCTCTTTCCGGCCTGTCACGCCTCGGAATATCCGTACCCAATGATGTTTCAGTCGTCGGATACAACGATATCCCGATCGTCAGTCATCTTCCGACACCGCTCACGACACTGCGCGTCCCCTTCGAGCAGATTGCGTCAAATGCTTTGGATCTGCTCACGATTGGCGCCACTTCGGCTGACGATCGAATCCGTATTTCGGCTCCGACCCTCATACCCAGAAAATCGTCCGCCAGCCCAGTTCTTGAAGGGCGTTGAACTATTGCCCTGCTGATCGCTTGGCAAGACGGCAGCGCCGTGCGCCGGCCGTTCAATGGACGCGCAGCTCCGACTGCCGCGTCTGGATGGGACCAAATTCACGCTACCTGCCTCCATCGTGCCCCGACTTTCATGCCCACTATAACCATACGAGCGGCATCCTCCGCCGCCCGCGCAAGCAGTTTTGGCGCGAACGAAATGGCATCTTCCAACGAGCAAGGTCTGCTCAATATCGAGGCGAAGGCATCGATGCCGTGCTCGAAATTGAGCCGTACGCCCTTTCCGATAGTCCCGGCGAGCGCGATGACAGGCACACCGGCACCTTTTGCCCGTGCAGCCACTTCGGCCGGGACCTTTCCGAAAGGGGTCTGCCCGTCAAGACTGCCTTCCGCGGTGATGACCAAGTCGGCCTGCCGGATGAAACGGTCGAGCTCCAGATATTGCATGACGATATCGTAGCGTGGGTGCAGCCTGCCGCCAAGGAGACCGAGGACCGCGGCACCGAGCCCGCCCGACGCGCCAGAGCCGGGCGCCAGGCCGACATCGAAACCCGTCGAGCTTTGAATAGCGCCGGCATACGTCTCCATGGCAGTGGCGAGCAATTCCACCTGTTCCGGCGTGGCTCCCTTCTGTGGTCCAAAGATCCGCGCGACGCCCCGTTCGCCGAGAAGCACATTGTGCCAGTTCACGGCAGCGTCGATGCGCACACGGTCAAGGCGCGGATCCCGGCCGCTCGCATCAATTGCGGCGAGGCGGGTAAGTGCGGCGCCGCCACGAGGCAAAACCTCGCCCGACACGTCAAGAAGCCGGATACCCAGTGCTTCGGCCATACCGGCGCCACCGTCATTGATACCGCTGTCACCGCAGCCAAGAAGGATGCGGTGCGCGCCCCTGTCAAGCGCGGCGCGGACGAGTTCGCCAACGCCGTAGCTTGTCGTCAGGCAGGGGTTGCGCTGGTTGCGTGGCACGAGGCCAAGTCCGGCGGCGGCGGCCATCTCGATCACGGCAGTGGGCTCGCTGTCGCCGCCCAGGAAGCCGAAATGTGCCTTGACCGGATTGTTGACGGGACCGGTCACCGTCAGATGATGCAGGGTGCCGCAGGTCGCCTTGATGAGCGCCTTGGTAAACCCCTCGCCGCCGTCGACCATTGGCGCCTTGAGAACGGTCGCGCCGGGAAGAGCGCGCAGGACGCCGGTCTCGATGCAGTCCGCCGCCTGATCGGCCGAGAGGCTTTCTTTAAACCCGGAGGGCGCGACGAGAACCGTGAATGCCATTGGGTGTTCCTTCCATTGTGACAAGGATGTGACAGGGGAGGAACGGGGGAGAACCTGGTCTATTCCGGCAGCGACAAAATAAATTAGCCGACTAATAAAAAAGGCCGCACGCGGGCGACCTTTCCCTTGTGTTGCCCCGACATTCAGTGCAGCGGCAGGCCCTGCAGCGGCCAGGCGAGCGTGGCAAAGACCACGATCAGCGCGACGAACGGAACGATCAGCAAACCGGCAAACCGGATCAGGTCGGCTTGTCCGAAAGGCGGCGGATCCATTGCGGCAAATAGCGCCACCGGCTTGGCGGATACCATCAGCGTCTGGCAGAAGCCGCTTCCCAGTGTGACGACCATCACCAAATTGAGCGGATCAACACCGAGAGCTGCGGCCGGCAAGGCAAGCGCAGGTATGAGGATGGTTACCCTCGCCGTGCGCGAGGTGATGACGAGGTGCGAGAGCGTCGAGACGATTGCTGCGAAGGCGACGATCAGCGCAGGCCAGGTGGCAATGCCATTGCCTGCAAGCCCAACCACCCGCTCGGCCAGCACCTGCGCCGTCCCCGTCTCAAGCAACGCCTCGCCGATGACGAGCGTGCCGGCCAGGAAGAGCAGGAGGTTCCACTCCACGCCCCTGAGAGCTGTTTTCAGCGGCAGGCCGGAGACCCTTTGGTTGGCCAATAGAAGAGCCGCGGCGATGCCAATCAGAGGCATGCCGATGCCGTGCATGGGCTGGGCCGCGAAGAGGAGGATCATTGCGCCGGTGATGGCGAGCACGGTCCATTGCTGGGGTGTCAGGGAGGTGGGAGTTTCGTCGGCGATCGGCTTCGCGATCGCCATCGCCCGCTCGTCCCCGGTAAGGAAAAGGCGCAGCAGCACCGCGCAGGCGCCGAGCGAACACAGCAGCGAGAACGGGCCGGCCAGCGCGATCCAGCCCAAGAAGCCGGGACTTTGCCCGCGCAGGTGCTCCATCATGCCGGCGGCGACGAGGTGAGCGCCGGCGCCGATCAGCGACGCTCCAGCGGAGAGCAGGATGACCGAGGGAAAAAGCAGCGCGAGTGCCAGGTTGACCCGCGCATTGCCGATCGCCGCCGCGAGCCCGAGATAAACGGGCGCCAACATTGCCGCTCGGGCCGAGGTCGAGGGAATGATGAAGGCGGTGGCGAAGATCAAGAAGGTGAGCGCCCAGAACAGGCCCTGCACGGTCCCGAACCGGGCGAGCAGCCGGCGGATGATGTGTTCGATCACGCCGACCTGCCGCAGCACACCGGCAACGACGAACGCTGCCAGCATCAACCAGACGATTTCATTGCCGAGGGAGCGATAGAGCACGTCCTCGTCGATCGCGCCGAAGACAGCCAGAACCGCAGCACCGGCGAGTGCAACGGGCGTATCCGGCAGGTCGAGGATGGTCCAGGCGGTCGTCGTTGCGACAAAGACAGCGAGCGTCAGCCGCATGGGCATGGTGAGGCCGTCAATTGCCAGGAAGATCAGCATGCCGCTGAACGTGAGCACGATTGCCGCCGCGATCTGCTTGACGCGGGTGAGCGGTACCGTGCGCTCCAAGGTCGCAGACGGTTCCCCACGCCGATCGGCGTGGGGTCCGGGAGGGGCGATTGCATAAAGGGCCATCATACCCTCCTTTCAGTCTCTCAGGCTGCGGTTCAGTCGTCGTCGGACGACGAATTCGAAGAGGAATTGGAAGAAGAATTCGAGTTTGAGTTGCTCGATGAGTTAGACGAGCCGTTCGAACTGGAATTGCTCGACGAATTGGAATTGCTGTTGGAGTTCGAGTTCGAGCTGGAATTGCTCGAGGAATTCGACGAGCTGTTGGAATTGCGGTTCGAGCTCCACTCACCGCGCCGATCGTCATCCCGACTGCGGCTGTAGCGGACGTGGCTCGCCGTGCTGCCGCGCGTCATTTTCTGCAAAAAGCGATGCACCGGGTCGTCGGCGACAGCAGGTGCAGGTGCTGCGGCGCCGATCAACAGGAATGCGCTCAGGGCTGAGATGAACTTCTTCATGGCACTTCTCCTTTGAGGGACAGCCTCGTTGGCTGCGAGTGAGAAACGGCAATGGGCGAGGATTATTCCAGGCAAAACAGAATATTTTTCAACAAGATAGGCCATAGACAGGATCCACGCGGCATCGCCGCCGCTGTGCGAGTCAGCGACGGGCAGATCGGGCGGTCCTCGTTGAAAAGGTCATCGCTGGGCGCGGGCGAACCGGCGATACCAGCCATCGGCGGCAAGCGTCTTTCGCCAGATCGTCTTTCGCACAGTGCCCTCGGCAGCGCTTTCGGCGCGGATATCGGCGGCGAGGTCGGATGTCTCGCGGTGGAAGGGGATAACCTGGACGATCGGCGTGCCACGTTCCAGCACATGCAGGCCGTCCTCGCCGGTGGCGAAGAAAGGGAAGTGAATTTCCGATTGGTAGGTGTCTGTGTCGACGACGCCTGCGACGACCTCGAAGACACCGTTCGGGCGGTTGAGCGGCGGTACGAAGAGGCAGCTCCAGCCGGGCGGAGTGCGGATGGTCCAGTGGTTGTGGAATTTGCAGGGCGGCATTGAATCACGCGGATGGCCGGCAACCTGATGGCCGGCGTGATTGCTGACCATCGTCCGGTCGAAATCCCAACCGCAATCGACGTTCTTGCCGTCAGCAGAAATTTCCAGCCGGACAGTGGCTGACAGGCCGATAATCCAGCCAGCTGCCATGGCATCGAGGAATGGCATGCAGCGCTTCACCGTCAGGCCGCTGTTTGTGGGGGAGATATGGGCGTGGTCCACCGGTGGAAGCTTCCGGAACCAGTCCGGGAGCGCCGTTTTGGCCCGAACCGGCGGCGGGATCACTCCTTCGTCTTCCTTGCGGCACGAAAAGATCAGTCGGGGCTGTGGCTTCCTCAGAAGGGTAAGTGCCATGGCGGTTCTCCTCATGAATTGATGCGAGAAGAACGACGCCGGGAAAGATTTATTCCTGATTTGCGAAAATAATCGTCAGGGTGCGAGGGCCGCTCGCTCCTCTTCGGCGGACAGCGGTGTACCGGCCTGGATCGACGAAAGATATACATCGATCGTTTCTTGCGAGGAGGCCGGCACATAGCCCTCGGCTGTCGCAGATGTCAGCGCGAGCTGTGTCACCCAGGCTTGATCATGTCGGCAGGCGATGGAGAGCGTGCTGCCCGACGCTTGCTTCAATTCGTATTCGCGGCAGAGAGAGCCGTTTTTGTCGCGAAAGGTGGCGATGATATGCAGCATCTCTCCGGACCCGAGCGCAATATCCCGGCCGGAGGCTTCGCGGTCCAGCACCCCGGCGACCTGGGCGCTGGAATTCATCGCGGATGGGTTCCGATTGAGACCTATTGTGAAACCGACAACACCGGTGATCACCAGAACAATGCCTGCCGCCAGGGGCATGACCCAGCGGTGCTCTGCCCAGCGCTTCACCTGTTGCTGCCTCGGGCGCAAGGCCACGACGTTGCTGCCTTCGGATTGCCTGCCTTGCGCTTCGTCCGCCATGCGGCGCACGGATGCCAGCAGTGCCTCCGGCAACGGCTCGTCGATCAACGGTTTCAACGCGCTGGCGACCAGCAGGCGGCTTTCGAGGAACACAGCCAGCCGCTCGGCCAGTGCCTCGTCCGCCGCAAGGGCTGTTTCAAGCCTGACGCTTGTCGCCTCATCGAGTTCGCCGTCTGCGAACGCCATCAATGTCTCGTCGTCAAAATCATATCGGGTCATACGATGCCGCCTTTCGCATCGGACGAACGTCGTTCCCCGAAACTTATTCCTGTCAGCTCTGCAAGATTTTTTCGTGCCCGGGCGAGACGGCTCATCACAGTTCCAATCGGGATCGACAGCACGTCGGCTGCGTCGTGGTAGCTCAGTTCTTCGACACAGACCAGCACCAGCACTTCGCGCTGCTCGTCCGGCAGCTTCTGTAGCGCAGCGATGACTTGGAGCAGGTCCATGCGAGCAAGCGATGCGGCCTCGCCGGATGGAATGGAGATCCCGCTTGCTTCTTCCAGGTCGGCCTGAGGACCGGCCGTTTTTTGGCGCCTCAGATGGTCGATCCACAGATTGCGTAGAATGCGAAACATCCACGCGTCGAACCTGCTGTCGGGCGCAAAACTGTCAGCGGCAAGGATCGCGCGCTCGCACGCCGCCTGCACCAGATCGTCGGCAAGCTCCCTTGAGCGGCAGAGCGATATCGCAAACCGTCTCAGGTTCGGCAGGAAGGCAACCAGCCGTTCCGGTACTGTCTGCATGTCGGTGGCCATCCCACTTTTTTGCATGGCAGGGAATAAGCTGTCGAGTCAAACGTACTTCCGGGATAGGTTAATCGGAAGCAGCTTCGCAGTCTGAGAAACTGGATCGGGAAAGCTGCCACGGAGACAGATCATGCTGCTCATAGTCATAGTAAAATCATTGCGCTGCCTTGCTGCCATAGTCACCGTGGGAGCAATCATGGCCCTGCCCCTGCCCCTGAGCGGAGTTGCATTCACCATTCCCGCCGCGCTTGCCGATGACGACGATGGAGATGACGATGGTGGCGACGATGACGGCGGCGGTGAAAGTGGAGGACGCGGTGGCAGCGACGGATATTATCGTGGTGGAGGCGGGTTAACCGACCTACGTTCGCTCTTTCGCTGGCCTTCCCGGGAGCGTCGTGCACCCGCGAGCGGTGCGACCCCAGTGCCAGTCCGTTCGCAGAACGAGCTTGTCGCGATGGACCTTGAGGAAGCCGCTATCATCGGGTTGGTCCAGGAGGGGTTCGTCATTGAAGATCGCACCCAGGTTTCGATCATTGGCAGCGAAATGGTCCGGCTTACCGTGCCGCGTAACATGACGCTCGCTGCAGCGCGTGCTGCAGTTGTTGCTCGCAGCGCGACGGCGTCGGTCGATTTCAACCACTTCTACCAGCCGCAAACGGAAACCAGAGGAGGCTGCACGGGGCATGGCTGTGCCCTTGTCCGCGAGATCGTTGGTTGGCCGGCCGGCGAGGTCGCGGGATGTTCGAAGCAACACCGCATCGGTCTCATCGACACGGCGATCAATATCGACCACATGGCCCTGATGAACAGCCGGCTGGAGGTCATTCGTCTCGGTAACGAGGAGGAGACGAAATCCGGGGCGCAGCATGGCACTGCTGTCGCCGCCCTTCTGGTCGGCACCTCAGACAGTCGGGTTCCAGGCCTGCTGCCGGGAGCCGAGCTCATCGCCGTCGATGCCTTTCGGCGCTTTGGCAGATCGGCGGATATTGCCAGCACGTATGATCTCGTGCGCGCGCTCGATCTGCTAAGCCAACGTGACGTCAAGGTCGTCAACCTGAGCTTGACCGGTCCGGCAAACGCGCTGCTGGAGAGGTCAGTGGAAGCGGCGACCGGCCGCGGCATGATCCTCGTGGCGGCCGCCGGCAATGACGGTCCAAATGCCAAGCCCGTTTACCCCGCGGCCTATGGCGATGTGATTGCCGTGACGGCAGTCGACAAGGCGCGCAACCCTTACCGACGTGCCGTCCGGGGCGATCATATCGACATTGCTGCTCCCGGCGTCGGCGTCTGGACTGCGGCGTCCATTTCCGGTGCCCGACAGAAAACCGGAACATCCTTCGCCGCACCCTTCGTAACGGCAGCAGTCTCGATGTTGATTGCTGAGGAGCCGGGTATGTCGCTTGAAAGACTGGAAGCCAAGATAAGTCAATTGACGGACGACATTGGGGAGCCCGGGAAAGACCCTGTGTTCGGTTGGGGTCTCCTAGACGCAAGTGAGCTTTGCAAAGGCAACGGCGAGATCAAGCCATCCGCCCTATGAGCCCGAGCGTCGGGCGCTCGTGTCCAGAATCTGAAGGTCTAAACCTTCAGGCGGGAACAGCTGGAACGTGGTGCTGAGGAATAGCCGTGTTTCAGCCGGGAACAATATATTTGGAGGTATTATGCCGGTAAAAGGCGCAGGCTTGCGGATCATATTATCGGTCATCTCAAGCGCCCTGCTGACGCCAAATGTCCGGCATGCCAGCGCTATACTCACACCGCGTTGCGCCACTGCTTTCTCGGCCGGCTCTCAGCGCTGAGATGGCCGCGTCATTTTTTTCCGAGAGCCTCCTTCAGCAGATCCGCCTGCATGCTCAAGTCGGCATACATCCGCTTCAATCGGCGGTTCTCTTCCTCAAGAGCCTTCATCTGGCTCATCATCGAAGCGTCCATACCGCCATACTTCGCCCGCCACTTGTAAAAACTGGCAGTGCTGATGCTATGCTCCCGGCAAAGCTCAGGCCCAGGAACTCCGCCTTCCGCCTGGCGCAACACCGCCATGATCTGCGCTTCGGTAAATCGGCCTTTCTTCATCAAAATCTCCTCGAGCATCTTGCCGAGAAAATTCTACTTTTGAAGACCCTTATTCACGGGGAGGATTACCCTTTGCGCCTCGCCGATGGAAGCATGAAGCCAGACGGCCGCCTCCCACTTACAGCGCGGCTCCGGCAGCAACTGGAGAGCCCAGCGCCAAACCGATATTGCCGCTTTCGCATCTCCGCGATCAAACAGATCATTTCCCTGTTCGGAAAGTTCCGTGACGCGGTCGTGGATATCGTCGGGAAGCCCCTCTTGCGCATTATTCAACGCGAGCAGCCTTTGTTTCCGATAGAGAACTTCACTTCTAACGAGGAAGTATCGAAACTTCTAAAGCGTCGTTCATGAAGCAGTAAACCCCCCCCGCCGACCAGAGCCTGTAAGCCTCATCGAAAGAATTAGCCAAAGACGTTAACGGAGATAGCAAATACCGCGTTACGTCCAAATTTGTGGAAAGTTGATACACAGCTTCCTTGAGTTCAAGCATTATTTCTTCGGAAACCAAGTAATTATCTCTAAACATATCTGATATAAAATCCACATAGTCCGCGTGAATAATGTCATCTCGTCTAGTGTGATCTTCCACCTCTTTGGAATTAGTCACAAAAGATACCGGGAGCGCAAGAATTTCATCGCTGAGGTCATTGAGATTTTTGTCTGACAAAAGTTTCGTGACTTCTAGCTGAAACTTTGCTGCGATCTCTAACGCCTCAGCACTTGAAACCCGCTTGTTTTCATCCGGCCTCCAATAACCGCGATTGACGTTCCCTTCGAAGAACGCATGCAATCGGCTTGTGGCGGCTTCGCCTTGCTCGAATGGTGCAAAAATCGTCTTGAGTTCTGCAAAGCTCTGATGCTCTCGGAAGAGATTTGCAAAATGCCCATTGGGAAATGCATTTGCATCGCTGCAAAATATCGTCCAATCGTCGAGTAAACTCATTTTAATTTCCTAAACGAAGTCCCGGCGGAAGATCATTCACACCATTGGTCAAGCGGTAGTTTGCCCAATTATTCAATTGGCGCGTAAAGTCTTCTCGGCTCAGGGAGTTGTCAATGATATTGAGGAGCTCGTTGTGGGCTGTTGTCGATCCTACCCCGCCGTGAACCCAATCAGGATTAATTCCCCCTGTCTCGCTAGTAAGTGTTCTCAGATCTTTAATATCGCTCATGGGCACGCCCCACCTTTTGAAGGTCGGAGTCCGCGACACCATAAACCATTCATGAAGATTGCCTGGGCTGCGGATTCTGTCCTCGATGGCGTCACGAATTTTACCATCCTTCCAGAGCATATCCAATTCATCCGGCGATAGGTCGTCAAACCAGCGTGCGAACGCGCCGTTACGATTACCTGGCACAGTACCGTTAGGAAGCAACTCTTCTTTAGTCCGCAGCCGTCGAGTTACTCTTCCACCTTTTGCACCGCTTTCGGCCGTAGCAGCAGCTTCGTCCTCCGCCTTTTTCTTTGCCGCCGCCTCCGCTGCCTCTTTTGCAGCCTTCTCTTCGAGAGCCTTCACGGCAGCGCGTTCGACCTGGTTCTGAACGACCTTCTCTGCGCCTTTCTCCAAACCTTTGGTTAACAGCCGCCCCGGACCAATGCCGATGACGGCGCCGATCGACTGGATGCCTCCCAGCAGATATTGGCCCGAACCAAAAGAGCGGGAAGCATCGTTGGCGGAAAGCCCGTTTCCGAGGCCTGGCACGAAACCGGCCAGGCCGCCCACCTTGCGTCCGTATTCGCCAGCCTCGTACTTGTCCATGCCCCAGGACATCAGCCGGTCTTGAACGGAATGTTCGATATTCTCCGTCCATGACGGTGTGTAAGGCTTGAGTTCCGATGGACCCGAGCCCATCGAAAACGGCTGGACATTGCCCCGGCCGCTGTTCACGTAGTCCATTTCCTCCCCGACCTTGTCGTTGGAAGCCCAACCGAATCCGCCGGGATTGGTATTCCAGCCGCCATCGGCCGCACGTGTCCACCCTTTGGACGCTGCATACTCCGCGATCTGCTCGTCCCGGGTTTTGTCCTGCTTGTCGTTTCCGTCGGGTGCCTTGTCTGTCTGAACCGACTTTACGAAAATATACTCGCCGGGAGCGTTGCCTCTGTTGAGCGTGCAGCGGTCCGTATGACGCTGAACCCACTGGCCGTTCGCCCGCACGATGGTCGATGACGTCACCGGCTCGACCACGTCGCCGACAGTATTGGATTTGATCCCGCGCCCGACGCCCGGCTCGTCGCCGTAGCAACACCAGAATTTGGAACTCTGGAGCTTTATCACCTGGCCATTGGCGCGGACGTCGGGAGAATAATTCAGATTGTCGGAGCCCTTTCCCCACGTCATGTAAGGGATCGGGGTCTGCGGAGAGCGGCACACATCCGGCGAGGTCACGATCGCCAGCGCGGTGCTTTCCTTGGGGATGATTTCCGGCGGCGGCGGATCGGGCGCCGTAGGCTTTTGAATAGGCGCCTTGTTGCCCCCCTGCCCTTCCAATGGCAGGAGTTTGCCGCTGACCGGATCGACCCGGACATATTCCATGGGCTCCGGATCGGAGACGGCGGGCTCGTTTTCGGCCATTAGCTGACACTCTCCGTCAGCCTGGCCATGCTGAGCTTGGGTTGCCCCTGCCGCTCGGGCCAAGGAAAGTTGCAGCGCCATGTGAGAAAGACGCGGCCGATCCCAGGGCGCATGTCGAAGTGCACGCCATCGAGCACCATCCATCCCTCGCTTGATACCGGCTCTTGATCGATTTCGACGTAGAGCCCTATGTTCGGAAGAAGCCCTTTGAGCGTTTCCCGCCGTGGCAGCAGGTTTTGCAACTCAAACTCTTCGTCTCCCTGAAGCCAGGGTTCGGCGACCAGGTCGGGATGAGCAGCCTGCCAGAAACGATAATCGAAATCCCGCGGCAGCAGCGGATGCTGCTCCTTCAGCCATGCGTCATCATAGGTCCCGGCGCGTTGGGCGCGATCTTTCCAGAAGGGAGACAGCGGCCCAAGACTGGCCGGATCCGGCTGATCGTCGACTGTTAGGATCGGCTGCGACTCGTCTTCTATCTGCGGAGCCGGCCATTCCGATCTTTTGAAAAAGATGGTCGGATCGATAAGGCCTTTGCCTATCGGGTTTCTTGCCGGCGGCTTTTCGGTCTCGTTCGCTTCCCGACCGCCGAATGCCAGCCTCCAGTCGATAGGAAGATACTCGATCGGCTCTCCCTCAGTAAGTTCCCAATGATCCAGGGCATCTTCCTTGGTTCGATCGAGAAGGCCCTTCCAGGTTTTACGTGTATGGGCGCGCCAAACGCGAGGTCCATGCACACGCAACCGCTTGCTGACCGGTCCAAGCTTGAGACCGCAGGTCCAGGAGGATGCGGCTTCTCCGCCCGGTGAAAACGTCGCGCCGAGAAACGTAACGTCCGTTCCTGGCTTGAAGGGCGCCAAATCGGTGCAGGCAATCTGCGGTGTTTCATGGGGGTCACCTTCATAGGTGTCCGACATGACCAGAGGATATTGCTCCTCCGCGACCTGAAGGGGCCCACCATCGGTCAGCTTGAATGTGCCGCGAGCCACTACGATGCCGGCGAGCTCTCCTTCCAGGCCGTACTGCCGGAACGCGAGCGCTGGGAAAGGCGTGCGATTATCGACCGACATCGGAGCGTCAGCCCTTTGCTGTCGTGTCGGACGAGGTAGGCGATGCTTCCGAAAATCCTCCGCCCGGCTTGTTCAGGTCGACGACCTTGCCGTTAATCTGGGTCGGGCCCGATGCGGTGAAGTTGAAATGCGTGCCCAGGATGATGACGGTGCCGTCCTGGCGCATGATGAACTTGGAGGCGCCGCATTCGATGACGAACTCCTCGCCGACGATCACCTTCTTGAACTTCCCGACCTTTTCGAGAGACGTCTGGCCGACATTCGTAACCTTGCTGACACCGATCTGCTCCACTCGGGCGACCCCCACCGTGTCGGATTTGAACGACCCGACGATGGTGTTCATGATCCCCGACAGCGGAAAGAGGCTCGAGGCCGCATCGCCGACACCGCTGCCGGAGCCGGCCAGCGCGGTGCCGGCGTCGGCCCGAGGACTCGGACCGGAAACGACGCCCTGGCGGCTGCCGAGACCGCCGGCATTCAGGAACCCGAGCGCCGAGGAGGCAAGCGTACCCGCGAATGCGGCAAGGCCAGGTCCGCCGCCGCCGGCGATCTGACCTGCCTGGCCGAGAAGCGTCGCAGTCTGGCCGGCAAGCCCCTGCACCGCGGACATTAGCGCCATTGCTGCAGGCCCCGTGCCACCGACGACGGTGTTCATCGAGCCGCCGACCTCGTGTTTCTGGTTGCCGCCGACCTCGACCGTGCGATTGGAACCGATCGCCGACACCTCGTGCCTGTCGACGCGCTTGGTCCGGTCGTTGAGGACGCGGGTGGTCTGGTCCTTCTGGGCATGGAAGAACATGTTCTCCCGGCCGGCATCGTCCTCGAACGTCATCTCGTTGAAGCCGTTGCCCTTATGGGTATTGGAACGCATCACCATGCGCGTCTTGTTGGCCGGCAGGTCATAGGGCACCCCGTTTGACGGGTTCGGCACGACGCCCGTGACCAGCGGCCGGTCCGGATCGCCGTCGATGAAGGCGACCATGACCTCCATGCCGATGCGCGGAATGACCTGTCCACCCCAGGCGGAGCCGGCCCAGTTCTGCGCCACGCGCACCCAGCAGGTGTCGGAGCCGTCCTTCTTCGCCTTGCGGTCCCAGGGGAACCAGAGCTTGATGCGGCCGTACTGATCCGGATGGATTTCCTCGCCGGCCGGCCCTGCAACGATCGCAACCTGCGTTCCTTCGATCCGCGGACGCCTGGTTTCCCGATGCGGCGTCATCGGCACGCGGGATGGGGTCGCTTCGAACGTGTTGGTATATTCCGGCTCGTTCGTATTGGTCTCATAGGAGCGATCGACGACCTTCTGGGTCATCTTCGTCACCACATGCTCCTCGTAAACATGGTCCGGATGGGCCACTTCGTAGGGCGTAAACCGACGTCCGACTTCGAGGATGCGCGATGTCGACGAACTCGAGACGCGGTCGTGATCGGCCTCGCTCGCCTGCATGCGCAGCTTTTCGGCACGCTCGGCCTGAGCAACTGTGGATATGCGGGCCGGGTATTCGTAAAGCTCGCGCTTGATCGCCTCGGGCATTTGCACCAGCGACGGCGTCATCGTGCCAGGCACCATACGCGGTGTTTCGAAATTCCAGTCGGCGCCGGCGCGCTGGCCGGGCACGTAGGAATACCGCCGGCTCCAGTCGTTGATATGATTGCGGTCGGAAGAGCCCTGCGCCAGACGTACCCGTCCCTCGCCCTGCGCCGAGGGAGATGGACCAAGCCAGGAACTGGCATTGTCTCCCACATGCAGCTTGTGCTTTCCGTCCTCATGGCTGAACCAGTAGAACAGCCCGTCCTCTTCGAAACGGCGGGTGAGATAGGCAAGGTCGGTCTCGTTCCACTGCACCGAATAATGTTGCGGCGGCGGTGGCGTCACGATGCCGGACGTATCGGGCGCCGGAATGCCGTGCTCGGAAAACAGCGTCTCGACGATGTCGATCGCGGTCTTGTCCATCCAGATACGGCAATCGGAACGTCGCGACAGAAGCCACATCTGCGGCCGCAGCACCATCGAATAGGATCTGAGGCCACGGGTGACCGGCGGCCCTTCGTTGAGTTCGGTCACCAGGCCGTTGAACGGACGGCGCACGCCGCCCTCCCCTTCGCCCTGCTGCACCTCCACCGAAACATCCATCAACCGGCCGATAAGCTCTTCCGGCTTGACCGTCGGTTTCTTGGCGCGCGCCGACAGCTTGATCTCGAAAAGCGAAGAAACGCCCTCCTCGATCGTCACCCGCTCCGGCAGAAGCTGGTCCTCACCGAGCGGCGAAACGACCTTCAGAATGCGGCTCGCCTGGATGAAATCGGCGGCAAAGGTTTGCAAATCGTCCATACGTCAAGTCCCGTCTAAAAACGCTCAACTACTGTTGCTGCGGTCGGGGATGAGTTTTGAAATATCCCGCCAATGCCGGGAAATATCGTTCGAGCATCCTGGTATTGGCCTGGTCGGATACCTTTTGGTAAGCGTCAACAAGCGCTTGCCGCTTAGCCTTGCCTTCTGCGCTTTGATAAAAATCGGAAAGAACCGAAAGATCTTCCTTTGGCAAAGCGGCAAGGATGAACGTCAGCCGCGCCTTTTCTTCCATCCGCGCAACATCCTTGGGCACCGGCTTTTCGTTCTCGGTCCTGTCGCGCAGGGATGTGATGACGCCTCCAAGCTCGGACTTCAGTTTCTCCGGTGACGCGGATGCCAGTTCAGCCGAATTCGCGTCGGAAAATGCCTCCAGCGAGACATACATGACCTGCATGGTGAGAGCGGTTTCGGCAGCCAGGTCCGGCGACGCCATCAGGTCCGCCAACTGCTTGATGCGGGGACCGTCATCGGCGCCGGAGATGCGGGTCTCGATCTGTTTTGCGGTCACCCGATCCTGGCTTTCGTACATCGCGATGATTTTCTTGCGGCCATCCTCGAACGCCATGGCGGCCTTGGCCAAGGCCGCGCGGTCGACTTTCCCGTCAGCCACCTCGGCCAGGCTGTCCGATATCTCGGCCACCATGACTTTGGGATCGAACGAAGCGCGGACGGCCGGTTCAAGGATAGGCCCCGCCTTCGAAGCCTCGGCTTTTCCTCGATCGGTCGCGGCCTTCACGACGTTTTCAACCTCCGACGGCATTGCCGAAAGGCGTGCGCCGATCTGCTCTATGTGAAGAAGAGCCTCGTCGATTTCGCCCGAAGCAGATGCGATGGCGGGCGCCGATACCGTCATTAAAAATGCCAGGGCGACATTCCGCGACCGTCGCGGAATGGTGCCTGCCCGAACCGATGGCGAAGGAAAACCGATCAACTTCATCCACCGCACCTCAGATCATCCGCACTTCTGTCAGTTGCTTGGGGCGGGCGTCGTTGTAGAGCTTGTTGATGATCTGCTCGGCCTTCATCATCTGTGCGTGGCCAGTCGGGTCGAACAGCTTCCTCTCCACAAAACTCTGGTTCGGATAGAACGGTCCGTTCCCGGTGCTGATGCTGAGCTTGTTGACGCGCTCCCGGATACCGGAACCGATACTCTCGTATTCGATGCGCTGGCCCGGATCGTAGGACGCAAAAGGCCTGCCGTTGAATCGGGGATGAACGGCCTTCGGGTAACGGGGGTCGGACGGCATCTGCGAGATCGACTTTTCGCCGTATTTCGTTTCGCGGCCTATGGCACCGACGCTTCCGCCATAAGACGGTGCGTAGGTGACGAGCCTGTCGGAATCCAAGACTGCGCTCATGTAGAAGAGCAGTTCCATCTTTTCGGCCAGCTTCCTCTCGTCGACGCTACTGCCGGTCGGCGGGTTGCAGAACGGGATCCTGGCGGCCATGTCCGCAACTTGTCCCTTGTGTGCCTCGCTGATGGAATTGTCTTCCTTCACGCCTTCGATGAACTCATGCGTGCAGATATGGCTGGCACGGATGAAGTCCATGAGACGCGACTCGTAGTTGACCGAGGTCGGTGCGGAGACCTGTGTCCCGGTGCTCGTCAGGCCTTCCACCAGTTTTGTCACCTGCTTGTTGGCGACCTTCTTGGCCTCGTCCAGAACACCGCCCAGCGCGAACATGAACGCCTTGTTATTGTTCGCGGCGGCCATCAGATTGAAAGTGCGGTTGAGATTGTTATTGCAGATCACGCGGACAATCGCGCGGCCCGCCAGCACGCGTACCGAGGTCGTGGCGAAGGCGGCCATCATGACACTGCCGGTCAGGATCGAAGCCGCCAGCACAAACATCTCGGCGGTGGCGCGATCGCGCTCGCCTTGGGCCTTCATTTCGTTATTGTAACTCAATACCGCGGCGTCATATGCGCGCACGTAGGGGCTGGCGACGTTCAGCTCCCATTGGGACTTATGTTTGGGAAGCTTTACAAGAATATCGCTCAAGCGTTGATTTGCGGATGCCACGATCATCTCCCATCGTCCAAAGCCAAAAAATATCTCTCAACTATCTGCGAAAACGTCCGTCACCCGCGCAAGCGTAGACGGGTGGGGTAGCGCATGGATGCGACGCCGGCCGAAAGGCCGGCGCCGGCAATGTTGAGCGGCCTTAGGCGGCCTTGGCCGTGGAAAGATCGTAGGACGCGATCATCGGCGACTGCGGCGAATGATTCTCGTCGTAAGGCGTGTACTTCACCTCCATCTTGGTGAAGTTCAGCTTGATCGTTTCGATCGGGCGGTCACCGTTGGAATCGATCGAGTAGCTGGCGATCAGCGTGTTGGTAAGCGAGTATTCGATATACGTGTCGCCCGGGTTACCCGTGGTCACCAGGTGGATCACAGTGCGCTTGCCGGTGCGGCCCGAGCAGGCTTCCTGGAAAAGTTTGGTCGACGAGGAGTCGCTGACCTTGGTGAGGATGACTTCCGAGACAGTCGGCTCGGAAGCTTCACGGTTTGCCGCGGAACCGGCAGACGTGTTCATGTTGCGGGCAACGTTCCAATGGATGGCTTCGATATCCATCCACTTGCGGTGCTGTTCATGGGTTGCGTCACCCTGAATACCGTCGATCTGCAGATAAATCGGCATGCTATCAGCTCTCCTATTATCGGATTAAAATGCCTAGTTGCGTCTAAGGCGCAGTTGCCTTTCGTCTTGCTCCTCCCCGGGTGCGCTTGCGGCCCGAGGGTTCTTCATCCGCCTGCCGGCTATGATCCGGTTCGGCGAATTTGTGCTGGACGGCCGCGCTTTCGGTATCGATGCCGAAGCGTTGACCGTCGAAATTGATGGTGATGCCGGCGCTCTTGCGACCTTCCGCGACGGCATCGAGGAAGAAGGTGGAAAGCACGGGCAGAAGATCGCGAGCGATCATGATCTCGATGGCGCGGGCGCCCATCTCGCTGGTTTTCGCCCGGGAGACCAGCGCTTCCCGCGCGTCGGCCGACAGGTCGAGCGCCGTGCCGTAGGCTGCGCCAACGCGGTCGCGAATGCGTCCGATCTGGATATCGACGATGCCGGACAACGTCCCGCGGCCGAGCGGCATGAAGGGAAGGACCGTGGTGCGTCCGAGGAAGGCCGGTTTGAAATGTTTCTGCAACTCGGGAAGCAGAAGCGCTTCGAGCGCCTCGCCTTCCGGCATCGTGTCCGGATCCGCGGCAAGCGCCGCAAGCAGTTCCGAACCGGTATTGGCCGTCATGAAGATCGTAGTGTTCTTGAAATCGATGTCGCGACCCTCGCCGTCGCGCAGCGTTCCCTTGTCGAACACCTGGTAGAAGATTTCCTGAACGCCCGGATGCGCCTTGTCGATCTCGTCGAGCAGCAGCACCCCATAGGGCCTGCGCCGCACCGCCTCCGTCAGGACGCCGCCTTCACCATAGCCCACATAACCGGGTGGCGAGCCGAGCAGCATCGAGATTTTGTGCTCTTCCTTGAATTCCGACATGTTGATAGTCGTCAGATATCGGCTGCCGCCATAAAGCATGTCGGCAAGCGACAGCGCCGTCTCCGTCTTGCCGGTACCGGACATGCCGACGAGCAGGAAGACGGCCGGCGGCCGGCGCGGATCGGTGAGACCGGCGCGGGCAGCACGCATCGTCGAGGCGATCCGTTCGATGGCCGCATTCTGGCCGAGCACGCGCTCCTTCAGCCGCACATCGAGCGTCTTCACCGTCTCGACCTGGTCGGACAAAAGCTTGCCGACCGGGATGCCGGTCCAGCGGGCGACCACTGCCGCGACCGCCTCCTTGTCGACAACACGTGGCATGAGCGGTGCCTCCCCGGCAACTGCCACAAGGCTTCGCTCGGTGCCGGCAAAGGCGGTGCGGGCGCTTTCGGGCGTCATCGCCTGCGGCGGGAAAGGCGCGATATTGGTGCTGCCGCTCGCCTCCCCGGCCGCAGACAACGGCACGATGGCGGGGTCATGCGAAAAGACGTCTTCAAGGCGATCAGCTTCGCGCGCAAGCCGCATCTCCTCGTCGAACTTCGCCCCCAGAGCATCGATTTCGGCACCGATCTCGTCTCGTTCTCGCGCAATCTCGGCAAGCCGGGCGACATTTCCCGGTGTTTCAGGCTCGCCCGACAACCATCTGGCTTCGGTTTCCAGAAGATCCCGCTCGTTGTTCAGCAGCTTCAACGCTTCCGGCGACGTCTGCCGCGCCAGCGCAACCCCGGCTGCAGCCGTATCGATCAGGCTGATCGCCTTGTCGGGAAGCTGCCGGGCCGGCAGATACCGGGCCGAAAGGCGAACGGCGGCCACCAGCGCCTCGTCGCGGATCCGCACCTTGTGGTGTGTCTTCAGGCTCTCGGCCACCCCACGCAGCATGCGCACCGCCGTCTCTTCATCCGGCTCCTGCACCTGTACCATCTGGAAACGCCGCGTGAGTGCCGCATCCTTCTCGATATAGCGCTTGTATTCGCTCCAGGTCGTTGCCGCGATTGTCCGCAGCTCGCCCCGCGCCAGGGCCGGCTTCAGGATATTGGCAGCATCACCCTGCCCGGCCTGTCCGCCCGCGCCGATCAGCCCATGGGCTTCGTCGATGAACAGGATGATTGGTTCGGGTGAGGTTTTCACGGCATCGACGACACCATGCAGCCGTCGTTCGAACTCGCCCTTCACGCCGGCCCCGGCCTGCAGCAGGCTGAGATCGAGAAGCTGCAGCTTCACCTGCTTCAGCCGCTCAGGCACGCGTTCAGCGGCAATCTCCAGGGCGAGCGCTTCGGCGACCGCCGTCTTGCCGACGCCGGCCTCGCCCACCAGGATCGGATTGTTCTGCCGCCGCCGCATCAGGATGTCGATCAGCTGGCGCAGCTCCCGGTCGCGACCGATGACGGGGTCGAGCTTTCCGGCACGCGCATCAGCCGTCATGTCGCGGGTATAAAGGCGCAGAAATTCGTTCTCCGCCGACGAAAAAGCCGGCCTCGAAAGAGCCGGCTCGGATGGGTTACCCGCTTGATCGATCGTCGCTTTCTCGAGCTTCTCGTCGAGACGCGTCCGGTCGAGGCCGCGCATCGAAGGCGCAATCCCGCGCACGACGGATCGCAGAGCGTGATCGGCGGTCAGTGCAGCCAGCAGATCCGCCAGCGTGATGGTACTGCGCCCGAATTGAAGCGAGGCAACAAGCCATGCTTCGCGAGCCAGCGAAAGCAGGTTCTGGGAGAGCACGAGCGACGCGCCGTCTTCCCGGCGTATATCGGCAATCGCCGCATCGAGCTCGGTGCGGAGCGTTTCCGAAGGAACCTTGAGATCCTCGAATACAGCTGAAACTTCAGGGATATCCAAAATCGCGCGAAGCCAGTGACCGACCTCGACGACAGGCTGCTGATGACGTGCAGCAAGCGAAGCGGCTGTCTCAAGACCGACACGCAAATTTGGCTCAAGCGTTCTAATCAGACGGCTGAGATCGATGTGCGACATCCGGCAAGCCCTGTATCTTTTGATCGAGGTGCAGTGTTCTTTCGAGATGCGAGGCAACAACTAGGGCGGTTACCGGACCTTGTCCAGATCAAAAGTTGCGCTATGTCAAAAAATAGCGGTTACGATAGTTGTCATGAAAATGTCACCTGCTTCCGGAGCTTGACAAGCCAGTATATGGCTCACAAGATGACGATCTGCAAATTTATGCTCCCTTTTTTGGAGAATATGATAGCGTGAATGTGCTAAAAATAGCCACCCCATTTGAAGAAGGCGGCCCGTGCGGAGAAAATCTTCGAGATAATACTTCTGTGCGCGAAATATACTATAGAATTAAGGATGCGAGAAACGCCGCAAGGACCGCCGAACGGGGAACTGTTCCAGGTGAAGCTATTGGTCTTTCACCTGCCTGGCATGATGTCAGCAATCTTGGATTGCAGATTCTTTCTTCAGTGAGCAAGGACATCGAAGTATTGGCTTGGCTGGCAGAGGCTCAGCTGCGGCTGCGTGGCTTCGAGGGTCTGCGCGACGTTTACGAAGCCATGGTGTCGCTTTTAGACAATCATTTTGACTCTCTGTATTCGATCGGCGATGCCGATTTCGAGGAACGGTTTGCGCCTCTCGCAGGCCTGAACGGCGTCGGCGGCGAAGGGACGATCATTCAGGCGATCCGCCTGACTTCATTGATTCCAGGCGGAAAGTTCGCTCAGTTTTCCCTCTGGGATTTCCAGCTTTCCCAGCGGGCGACCGAAAGCGAGCGGCGCCAGGAATTACAGCAGGCGGCGACGGAAGCCGGTGTCGCACGCATGTCAGGCCACCTGACGGTACTCACGGAATGCATTGCCGCTTTCGACCGTCTGGTCGCTATACTTGATGCTCGCTGCGGTGATCAGGCGCCACCGAGTTCGAATACACGCAATGTATTGCATGAGGCGGCTTCTGCAATTCGTGTTCTGGCGGGTATCGAAGCCGTCGTTCTCGCGCCGGAACAACAGTTGCCGCACAAGCCGGACCTCCGCCCCGCCAACACGAACGAGGCCGAGACGGAACCTGCAGCCCAGCCCCGTCAGGTCACCGCCGAAACTCTTCGCTCCCGCGAGGAGGCCTTCGAGCTGCTGATCGCGGTGGCGCGCTATTTTCGCCGGACCGAACCCCATTCACCGATTTCCATGTCGATCGAGACGCTCGTGCGCCGCGGCCGCATGGATTTTTCCGAGCTTCTTGCCGAGCTTCTGCCCGAACAGCATGCGCGCAATGCGGTGCTGACGGCGGCCGGCATCCAGCCCTCAGCCGACAGGGGAGGTTGAGGGGTCTACGACCGCTACGGGCTGCCGCCCGACAGCAATCTGCAACAGTCTGAATTCGTAATCTGCCGATGGCAGGAAGGAGAATCCCGATGGCAAGCGTGCATGAGAAACTGGAGAGGGTTCGCAAACCCCGGGTCCACATCAAATATGAAGTGGAGACCGAAGGCGCGATGGTGGTGAAGGAATTGCCCTTCGTCGTCGGTGTGCTCGGCGATTTCTCCGGCAATCCGACCCAGCCGTTGAAACCGTTCGGCGAGCGCAAGTTCGTCCAGATCGACCGGGACAATTTCGACGACGTGATGCGCCGCATGACTCCGGGTCTCACCATTTCCGTCGAGAACACATTGCAGAACGACGGAACCGAGCTTCCGGTTTCCCTGAAATTCGAAAGCATGGAGGATTTCGAGCCGGGCTCCGTCGTCGACCAGGTGCCCGCGCTGAAAGCCCTTCTCAACGCCCGCAACGAGCTCCGCGACCTGATGAGCAAGGCCGACCGTTCCGAGGAGCTGGAACGGCTGCTCGAAGACATCCTTCAGAACAAGGCCGACCTCTCCCAGCTCGTCGCCGAGCTCGGCAACGACAAGAAGAAAGACGCAGTGAACTGAGTGTCGTTCGCGCGCGGCCGACTGCGCGCTTTGAAATTCCTGCCCATCTGTTGGTTGGAGCAGCCGCCTGCTCGAAGGCGTCAACACTTCGAGACCGCTGCTTCCCTGAAAAGGATTTGAGACATGAGCACTGACACGCAATTGCAGACGACGGAACAGATCGATTTCGTTCCGGATCAGGACCTTCTCACGAAGGTGGTCGCGGCGACCCGCCAGACGGAGCCGAACCGCGCGCAGGACCTGCTGCGCACCCTCACCGACCAGGCCTTGAAAGGCACGGTCACCTATGACCGCAATCTGACCATCACCCTGAACAACGCGATCGCGGAGATCGACAAGACGATCTCCCGGCAGCTTGCGGCGATCATGCAGGCACCCGAGTTCGTGAAGCTCGAAGGAGCCTGGCGCGGCCTCAACTATCTGGTCAAGAACACCGAGACCAGCGTCAACCTGAAGATCCGCGTGCTGAACGCCTCGAAGCGCGACATCTCCAAGGATCTGGCCAAAGCGGTCGAATTCGATCAGTCGCGCCTTTTCAAGTCGGTCTATGAAGACGAGTTCGGCACACCGGGCGGCGAACCGATGGGCGCGCTGGTCGGCGATTACGAATTCGACAATTCCTTTGAAGACGTTCAGCTGCTGCAGGGCGTGTCGATGATCGCCGCGGCCGCTTTCGCGCCGTTCATCTCGGCTGCCAGCCCGCGCATGTTCGGTTTCGAGGACTTCCGCGAAGTCGCAAAGCCGCGCGACCTCGAAAAAATCTTCGATACGGTCGAGTACGCCAAATGGCGCGGATTCCGCGACAGCGACGATTCGCGGTTCGTGACGCTCGCCATGCCGCGCGTCCTCGCGCGCATGCCCTATGGCCCGAAGACCAACCCCATCGACGAGTTCAACTACGATGAGACGGGCGGCTCCGATACCGGCGAACTGCCGCATGACAATTATTGCTGGATGAACGCCGCCTATGTGATGGGCACGCGTTTGACCGAGGCCTTCGCCAAGAGCGGCTGGTGCACCGCGATCCGCGGGGCGGAAAACGGCGGCAAGGTCGAGGGCCTGCCGATGCACATCTTCTCGAGCGACGATGGCGATCTCGACCTCAAGTGCCCGACTGAGGTCGGCATCACCGACCGCCGCGATGCCGAACTCGGCAAACTCGGCTTCCTGCCGCTCTGCCACTACAAGAACACCGACTATGCCGTGTTCTTCGGCGCGCAGACGGCCCATAAGCCGAAGCTCTACGACCGGCCTGAAGCCAACGCCAATGCGGCAGTCTCTGCCCGCCTGCCCTACATGATGGCGACGTCGCGATTCGCCCATTACCTGAAGGTCATGGGCCGCGATAAGATCGGCTCCTTCATGGAAGCAGAAGACTGCGAAGCCTGGCTCAATCGCTGGATCGCCAATTACGTCAATGCCAATGACGAGGCGGGCGAGGAATCGCGTGCCAAATATCCGCTGCGCGATGCCCGGGTGACCGTTCAGGAGATTCCCGGCAAGCCGGGCGCCTACAATGCGGTCGCCTGGATGCGCCCCTGGCTGCAGATGGAGGAGTTGACGACCTCGCTGCGGATGGTCGCTCGGATCCCCTCCAAATCCTGATGCGACGCACGCGCGGCGTCCCCTCGCCGCGCGTGACCCTCCCGCATTTGTTTTCACGCAGTTCCGGACCGGCACAGGACTAGGCTTTTGTGGACTGACCGGATTTGACACCAGGATGACGATGGGTTCTTGCACAGAATGGAGGCGTCGGGTGGACCGGCTGATCGCATTGATCGACGACGCCCTGAACCGCCAGGTGAACGCGATCCTGCATCACCCGGACTTCCAGGCCATGGAGGCCAGGTGGCGCGGCCTTGCCATGCTGGTGCGCGCATCCGGACCGAGCGGCGATGTGAAGGTCAAGCTTCTGAGCATCAGTTCGCAGGAACTTGCGCGGAACATGGAACGCGCCTCGGATTTCGACCAGAGCCATCTTTTCGAGTTGATCTATAGCCGCGAATTCGGCACGCCGGGCGGCGAACCCTACGGGCTGCTGATCGGCGACTACCACTTCTCGCCGAGCGAGCCGCAAGGCGGAGACGCGGTCAGCCTCCTGACGCAGCTCGGCATGGTGGCTGCGGCCGCCTTCTGCCCCTTCGTTGCCGGTGCCTCGCCCCAGGCGATCGGGCTTGAGGACTTTGACGAACTCGGCCGCGTCCAGGATTTTTCCTGGCTCGCCAACGATCCGACCCGTATCCGCTGGAACGCGCTTCGCGCCCGGGAGGACTCGCGTTTCCTTGGCCTCGTCGGCCCGCGAATCCTGATGCGCTCGCCGCTCGAGCCCTACGACCGTCGGCGCAATGACGGCTTTCCCTTCCGCGAGGAGATCGCCGCGGACGGCAGTTCGCTGCTCTGGGGCAACGGCGCTTTCGCCTTCGGCGCCATCGTCATCCGCAATTTTATCGATTCCGGCTGGTTCGCCGATATCCGCGGCGTCACCCAGGACAGGATCGACGGCGGTCTGTTGAGCACGTCGGAGCTACGCCCTTATGACTTCGGCACCGAAAGCAACGGGCTTTCAGCCCAGGCGCCGGTGGAAATCCGCCTGACGAGCGTTCAGGAGCAACAGTTCTGCGATCTCGGCCTGATCCCCGTCGCGACGACCTATCTCTCCGCCTCGGCGATTTTCAACTCCAATCAGTCGCTGCACGCGCCGCCGCATTATTCCAGCGAGCATGCACGCCAGAACGCCCGGCTCGCCGCCATGCTGCAATACGTGCTCTGCGCCTCGCGCTTTTCGCATTACCTGAAGGTCATCATGCGCGACGAGATCGGCCAGCTCTCCGACGCCAACTCCATCCAGCGGAAGCTCGAGGACTGGCTGACCGGTTATACGCTCGGCAATGACGACGCCGATCTTTCGCTGCGCACCCGCTTTCCCCTGCGTTCGGCCGGCATCACCGTCGCGGAAATCCCGGGAAAGCCGGGCACCTTCTCCTGCACCGTTCGCCTGCAGCCGCATTTCCAGCTCGACGACGTCTCCACGAGCTTCCACCTCATCGCCGACACCGCGAACCCGGACCAGATCGTTCGCCGCCCCGTCGCCACTACCGAGAGGATGTCCGCATGACGCTTTCCGAAAGCATCGCCAACCGCTTGAGCGACAATGCACTCGATGCTGCGCTCGACATGGCAAAGGCGCACCTGAAGTCCAATCCCTCGGACCAGGAGGCCCGCCACCTCTATATCGACCTGCTGGTGCTTGCCGGTGACTATGAGCGCGCCGACACCCAATGCAGCCTGGCCGTCACCTTCGCCCCCGACGCGACCATGGGCTTTGCCCTTCTGCGCAATCAGTTGCGCGGCATGGCGGCACGCGACGCCTGGTTCCGGAGCAGCGCCGTGCCGGAATTCCCTGGAGGGCCAAGCAATCTCGACAAGCTTGCGGTCCGCCTCGGCCTCGCCCACCGGATGCGGGATGAGACCGATGCAAAGGAGATGCTCGCGGCCCTGGAAGATCAGCGCGGCGAATTTCCGATGCTCTGGAACGGCAAATGGGTTGCCGACTTCCGCGATCTCGATGACCGGATCCCCCATGCCCTGGAAGTCATCATGACGGGCGGCGCCTATCTGTGGATCGACTATGCCAAGATCGCAACGGTGACGGTCGAACCGATTGCGAGGCCGCGCGACCTTGCCTTCCGGCGCGCCGAACTCTCATTGATAGACGGCGCCGTGGCGCCCGTGCTGCTGCCCGCCATCTATCATGGCACGGCGTCCGATCCAGCGCTGATCCTCGGCCGCGAGACGGACTGGATCGAAGAACCGACGGGGATCACCACCGGCCGCGGCCAGCGTTGTTTCCTTGCCGGAGACGAACTCGTCTCCTTCCACGATACCGAAAACCTCGAAACCGTCGCGACGGCGGCCCGTCGCAAGCAGGTCGTCCATGGCTGACCCACTCGAACGCTACCGGCCGCGCGACCGCATTCTTGCCCGCTCGATCCTCGACCGGCTGATCGACGAGGCACCGGATCGCGCCTTCGACGCACCGGCAAGCCTGGTCGACCAGGTGCGCGACATGCGGGAATCGATCCGCCGCGACCTGGAAGCCCTGCTCAACACGCGCCGCTGCCCGACCGCACCGCCGATCGTGCTCGGCGAACTCAAGGACGCGCTGGTGAGCTACGGGGTCGACGGCATGGTATCGGCCAACCTCGTGACGGACGAGGCCAAGCTCAAGCTCGCCCAGATGATCGAGCGCCGCATTTCGCTTTTCGAAACACGCCTATCCGATGTTCGCGTAACGATCCTGAAGAGCCGGACGATGACGGAGCGGGCGCTGCGCATGCGCATCCAGGCGAGCTTTCGCCTGCATGAAGGCATGCCGCCGATAAGCTTCGAATCCACGATCGATCCGTCGACGCAGCGGTTCCTGGTGGAGGCGGCGAATGGCTGAAGGCTTCCTCAACCGCTACAATGACGAATTGCTGGCGCTGCGCCAGCGGGCGGCGCGGTTTGCGGATGCGTTTCCGAAGATTGCCGGCCGCCTGCGCATGACCGGCGACGTCGCGGACGATCCGCATGTGGAGCGACTGATCCAGAGCTTTGCCTATTCCGCCGCCCGCGTCCGCCAAAAGATCGACGACGAATTCCCGGAACTGACGGACGGACTGCTCGAAACGCTCTATCCGCATTATCTCGCACCGCTCCCCTCGATGAGCATCGTGCGCTTCAAGCCCAGCGGCACGCTTGCCTCGGTGCAGACAGTGCCCCGCCATACGGAAATCCTCGCCGAGCCGATCGGCGGCGAGGCCTGCCGGTTCCGCACCACCCAGGATGTCGATGTGGCGCCGATCGAGATCGCCGGTGCCGCATTGTCGGGCCAGCCGATCAACGCGCCGCTGTCTCCCTATTCCGGCGTTGCCGGCTGCCTGCGACTATCGGTCCGCACGCTCGACCCGCGCCAGCCCTTCGGAGCTCTCGGCGTCGGCAGACTGCGGCTGCATGTCCCGTCGCCCTGGCAGCAGGCCGTCGCGATCCACGAACTGCTTGCCAACCACACGCTCGGCATCGCGCTTGCAAAACACGCCGACGATCGCAACGCGATCTTCCTGCCGGCCCGGAACCTGAAGCCGGTCGGCTTCGAACCGGAACAGGCCATGCTGCCCTATCCGGCGCCGAGCTTCATCGGCTACCGGCTGCTGACCGAATTTTTTGCCTTGCCGCAGAAATTCCTGTTCCTCGACCTCGACGGGCTCGACGCCTGGAAGAGCGAAGCGCTGGAGATCTTCATCTATCTGGACGAGACGGACGCGAAGCTCGAACGCACCGTCTCGGCCCGCGATTTCACCCTCAATGCCACGCCGGTTGTCAACCTCTTCCGCCAGACCTGCGAGCCGATTTCGGTCGATGGTACCCGCACCGAATATCGCCTCCTGCCGGACGCCCGCCGTCAGAGGACGCGCGAAATCTATGCGGTCGACCGCGTGCTCCTGACCGGCGCCCGCGGGCAGGAAGAATTCTGCCAGCCGTTCTTCGGCCGCTCGCAGCGGGCGGGCAACAGTGCCTCCTATTGGCAGGCCTATCGCCGCTTCGACGAGGACGGGACGAGCGACATAGATATCGCTTTCGTCGACCGCAATCGCCGCTTCGCGGGGCCGATGGATGCGGTGGCGAGCGTCGATACGCTCTGCCTCAACCGCGACCTGCCGGAACAGCTGCCCTTCGGCGGCGGCCATCCTTTCCTGCAACTGGCTTCGGGCCATGAGGCGGTCGCCGGCGTCGAGGCGCTGATCCCGCCGACCCCCTCAGTCCGCATGAACGATCAGGACGGCCGCAACTGGCGGCTCGTGTCGCACCTGCTGCTCAATCACCTCTCCTTGTTCGACAAAGAGGGCGCGGCGCTGAAGGATATCCTGTCGCTCTATGCCTTCCGCGACAGCCCGGAAACCAAACAGCTCGTCGATGCGCTGATCCGCATCAAGGCCGGCAATTCGACGGCGCGGCTCGGCAGCGGTGGCATGGTGCCCGGCACCGAGATCGCGCTGGAATTCGATCCCGCCGCCATCGACCGGCCATCCGCCTTCCTGTTCGGCGCGGTGCTCGACCGTTTCTTCAGCCTCTACACCTCGGTCAACAGCTTCACCCGGCTGACCGTGTCGATGAAGGGGCAATCAAAACCCATCGCCACCTGGCCGGCACGCGCCGCCGAGCGGCCATTGCTCTGACGAAAGGATTACGAACCGATCATGGACCTTGCCACCCGCAAGCCTGACGCACCATCCGGTGTCTTGTCTGGTGCCCCAGCGAACGCTCTCTCCGACCTGCTCGAACGCAACCCGGGCCGCTTCGAACCGGTGACGGCATTTCGCGTGGCGCAGGCGGCGGTCTCTGAATATCCAGGGCTGGAGCTGGATGTCTCATCCCATGTCGGCGTCTCTCCCGCACCGCTCGCGGTCAACGGCTTCAAGCGGAACGGCATGCGCGCGTCGGTCAAGAGCGCGCTTGCCGGCCTGATCGGCCCGCTCGGCTCCATGCCATCCGCTTATAACGAAATCATCCTTCGCGAAGAGCGCAACAGGTCGAAGGCTCTGGCAAGCTTCTTCGATCTTTTCAGCGCCCGCATGACCGAGCTGTTCGTCGATGCCTGCGAGAAATATCGCATCGCACGCCGGCTGCGCTGGAACGGCAACCGCAAGGACAATGCCTTCATCACGACCCTCCTTGCCCTGACCGGTTTTGGTACCAAAGGCCTGAGCGAACGAAGCGGCGTCGATGACGATCTCGTCTTGCGCTTCTCCGGCTTTTTTGCCGCCCGCAATCGCAATGCGGCGAACCTGCGCGCGATGCTTGAGGAATTCAGCGGTCTGCCGATCGAAGTCGAGCTCTTTCGCGGCCGCTGGCTCACCATTCCGCAGGAGGAGCGCAGCCGTCTGGGCCAGCCGCGCGGCGTCCAACTCGGTATCAATGCCACCGCCGGCGCCGCTATCCGCGATTTCAGCGGCGGTTTCCGCATCGTCATCGGTCCACTCGGGTACGCCGATTATTTGTCCCTCGCGCCCGGCGGTCGCAACATCACCGAACTCTTCGCACTCACGCGGCTTTATGTCGGTTCCGCTCTCGACTTCGATATTCAGGTCATCCTCAGGAAGGACGATGTCCCGTTCTGCCAGCTTGGCGGCGAAAAGGCCGGCGACCCGCCGCGCCTCGGCTGGAACAGCTGGGCGCGCGTCGCCCCGGCCGCGAAAGACAGCGGCGATGCGGTGATCGTCGAACGCCCGCGACACTTGGAAGGAGGCGGACATGCGGCTTGAACTGCGTCAGATCGATGGTGACGATACGTCGCCAGCGGCAAGGAAATGGTACTTCGAACGCGGCCGACGCACGCTCGGGCGAGCGCCGGATTGCGATTGGCGGCTGCCGGAGGACCAGCGCTCGGTTTCCAAATTCCATTGCACGATCGAACGGGATCGCGACGGTTTCCTGCTGCATGATCAGAGCGCCAACGGATCGAAGGTCGATGGCCATATCGTCCATGAAGGAGAATCGGCAAGGCTCGCCGACCAGTCGATGGTCGAGGTCGGAAATCTGGCTTTCAAGGTCCGCATCTCCGGCGAACGGGATGAAGATCTGGAGGATCCCGATGCCGGGCTCCTGCTCAGCGACGAACCCCTGACCATCTCCGCCATCCTGGCGGATATCGCACCTGGAGGCCGCGCTGCCGGCGGCATTCTCGGCGAGCGCGTCGCGGAGGACTGGTCGATACTGGTCGCGACCGAGAAGGAGGGCTCCGGCTCATCCCGCAATGTCGAAATCGGCTGGAACGGCCCGCCCGAAATCGGGTCCGCCACCAACTTCCTTCCGGACGACTGGAATGCAGACGAAGGGTCTGACTACGGGAGCCGTCTGGAACATGGATCGGCCACCCATGTGTCCGCACCGGCACTGCGTGTCCGCCCCGTGGAGACATTGGAAACCGTCAACGACAATATACCTCCGCCCGAGCCGTTGATCGATGATTTCCCGCGCCTCTCGATCGGCCGGACCGGCGAGCTTGCGGAGAGGCTGGAGCCATTGCTCGGCCGGCTCGATGAAGCCTTGGAAAACGCCTTTGCCATCTTCGATATGGAGCCCCCGCTACCATCTTCGGAGCCGGATATCTTTGGCCGCGGCCGCGAGGAGGCGCTCATCATCCGCGCCGAGGCCCTGCTTGACCGGCAGATGAGGCTCAATGCGGCGCTGGAAGAGCTTGTGCGGGAAGCCGGGCGGCAGATGGAACCGCGCGTCCTGGAAGCCCGGATCGATGCCGGGTCTCGCGGCCTTCGCTTCGGTTCCCGCGATCGGGACTATTGGCAGGCTTACAAGGCGCAATTCGAAAAGAACGGCAGGACGCAATCGATCCGCGAGGTCTTTCGCGACGCAATGATGCGGGCGGCGGACAGCGGACAGCGCGAGGCCATGCCGAAAGGACGAAAGGGAAACGGCCGATATGAGGAATGAAAACCGGGTCGCCTGGAGCGAAGGCATGTTCCTGCGCGTGCAGCACTTCCAGCAGGCGGATCGCTGGACGGAAAGGCTGGTCCGCACCACCACGCGCGGGCTCGCCCCCTATCCCTGGGGTGTGTCCGAAATCGGCATCGACCGCAGCGCACTGGCGATCGGCCAGTTCGCTCTTTCCAACCTGCGTGGCATGATGCCGGACGGCACACCTTTCGAGGCCCCGATCGATGCCGATCTGCCGCCGCCGCTCGACCTCGACGAGAACACCAAGAACGCCATCGTCTATCTTGCCCTTCCCGCCCGCCAGCCCGGCAAAGCCGATGTGACGCTGAACGGCGGCGCAAAGCTCAACAGCGTCCGCCTCGTCGCCTCGCTTTACGAAGCACCCGATGCCAATGTCGAGACGGATTTCATGGCGCCGATCGATGTCGGCCGGCTCAGCATGCGTTATCTCAAAACCGGCGACGAACTCAGCGGATACGAGCTCGTCGGCCTCGCCCGGATTATCGAGGTGCGCTCCGACCGCGCCGTCATCCTCGATCCGGAATTCATCGCGCCGAGCCTCAACTGCGCGGCCGAGGCGCGCCTCACAGAGCTGATGACCGAACTGCTTGGCATCGTCCGCCACCGTGCGGAGGCGATCGCCGAAAGGATCGGCGATCCCACCATCCGCGGCACGGCGGAGGTCGGCGACTATTTCCTGCTGCAGATCCTCAATCGCGCCGATCCGATGCTGAAACATATCCTTTCCAATGCGACGCGCATCCATCCGATCGAATTCTACGAGACCTGCATCCAGCTTGCCGGCGAGCTCGCGACCTTTACGACCGAGCGGAAGCGAGCGACCGATTTTCCGCCCTACCGGCATGACGACCTGAAGGCGACCTTCGCAGCCGTCTTCGACGACCTGCGCGCATCGCTCTCCGCGGTTCTCGAACAGGCGGCCGTTGCAATCGAACTTGCCGAGCGCCGCCATGGCGTGCGCGTCGGCACGATCAACGATCGCTCGCTGCTCAAGGATGCCGGTTTCGTGCTGGCGGTGCGGGCAGAAATGTCGGCCGAGGATGTTCGCCGGAAACTGCCGGCCCAAATCAAGGTCGGTCCAGTGGAACGCATTGCCGATCTCGTCAACGTGGCACTGCCCGGTATTCCCGTCCGGCCGCTGCCGGTCCTGCCGCGCCAGCTGCCTTACCGATCCGGCACGATCTACTTCGAACTCGACACCAAGAATCCTCTCTGGAAGCAACTCGACACCTCGGGCGCCATCGCCATGCATCTTGCCGGCGATTTCCCGGGCCTCGAAATGGAACTGTGGGCCCTTAGAGAATGAAGAACGAACCCGCATCCGCCTGGCAGAACCTGCCAACCATCGTCGAACTCACCGAGGACGGCGTCAAAAAAAAGCAATCCGCCCGAAAGATGGCAGAAATGCTGGACGACGTCCTCGAGTTCTCGGAAAGCCCCTCGGGCAAGGACCTGCAGCAGGCACCTCCCCGCAAGGGAGGCTGGTCGGTCGAGACGCTGGTCAGGGATTTTCGTTTCGGAGGGGAGGAAGTGCCGACCCTGGTGCGTTCGGCGGCTCCGCTGCTCAACCTGGCCCACGCGCTGCGCCACGCCGAGGAGCAACCGGACATCGATCAGCTCCGCAAGATCGCGGTCGAGGCCATCGGGCGTTACGAACGCGATCTGGCCAGCGCTCGCATCAGTCCGGACCGGGCCCGCGCCGCCCACTATGTCGTCTGCGCCACCGTGGACGACGTGGTCCTGAGCAAGCCCTGGGGCGTGCGCGCCGGCTGGGCGCGCTCCGGCCTCGTCTCCACCTTCCACATGGACGTGACCGGCGGCGACCGGGTGTTCGACCTGCTCGACCATTTCCATCAAAGCCCCGGCGCCAACAAGGATCTGCTGCTTCTCATCTATCTCAGCCTGTCGCTTGCCTTCGAAGGCCGCACCCGGGTTTCGCCGCGCGGCAGCCTCGAACTCGGTCGCATCCGCGACAGCCTCTACAAGACGCTGCTTAGCCAGTATGGTGTCTTCGAGCGGGAGCTGTCGCCCCATTGGAAAGGTGTTTCGGCCCGCCACAAGCCGTTGCGCACCGCCGTGGCGCTCTGGACGCTGCTCTCCATCCTCGCGCTCGCCTTCGCGCTCGGTTATCTCTTCTTCACCCTGTCGCTCAACAGCGCCTCCGACGGAACGTTCCAGCGCCTGGCCAGCCTGCCGCCGCGCGAGACGCCGAGCGTGCTGATCAAGGTGCCAACGCAGTCGCCTGGACCGGACCAGCCCGTCGTCGAGGTCAAGCCCGCGCCGGTCGAGCCCCCGCCGAAGCAGCCAGCGCCGCCGAGCCGCCTCGACAATCTCCTCGCCTTCCTCCAGCCGGAGGTGGAAAAGAAGCTCGTGACGCTGTCGGATTCGAACGGCCGACTGCTGGTGCGGATCAACAATTCCGGTCTCTTCAATACCGGCAGCGCCGAAGTCAGCACGAAGTTCCACGATCTCATCCAGCGGATCGGCAGCGCCCTCGCCGCGGAAAAATTCCGTGCCGTCGTCGTCGGTTATACCGACAACGTACCGATCCGCACTGTCCAGTTCCCTTCGAACTGGCATCTGTCCGAAGCGCGCGCCAAGGCGGTCGGCGACATTCTGGCCTCCTATGCCGGGCCGGATGCGATCCTGACCGAAGGCCGCGCCGACAGCGATCCGATCGCCGACAACAGCAAGCCCGAAGGGCGCGAGATGAACCGCCGTACGGAAATCCTGGTCCTCACGGATTCCACAGAAAGACTGAGCGACGCGGGCCTCAAGGTGCCGCCGGTTCAGGCTGAAAGGCCGAAGCCCGAAATCCCGCCGGCAGCCGGAGGAGCGGCACGATGAACCCGTTAGGTTTCTTCTATACGCTGCGCTCCTATGTGGAGGCCTATGCGGGCCTTATCGGGCGCCGCTTCATCTCCGTCATCTGGGTGGCGGCAATCTGCGTCGTCATCTGGTTCTACGGATATCTGGCCGCCTATGGGAATTTCAAGCCGCTGGCCAGCGTCAATTCCCGCCTGCTTCTGATCGGCGTGGTCATTGCCGTCTGGCTCGGCTATCTCATCTTCACGGTCATCCGCGACCGCCGCCGCGACAAGCAGCTGGTCGAGAGCATCGAGCGCGATGGGCAGGCGGAGGCCGCCGCCAACCAACAGGCGGAGGTGGGTGAAATCCACAACCGCCTGAAGGAAGCATTGCAGCTCCTGCGGCGCATCACCCGCAAGCGTTTCGGCTATATCTACGAACTCCCCTGGTACGTGATCTTCGGCGCGCCCGGTTCCGGCAAGACCACCGCTCTCACCAATTCCGGCCTGAAATTCCCGCTGGGCGATGCCCTGAGCAGCAATTCCGTCCAGGGCATCGGCGGCACCCGCAATTGCAATTGGTGGTTCACCGACGAAGCGATCCTGATTGACACCGCCGGTCGCTACACGACCCAGGACGATCTGGACGGCACCGCCAAGGCCGGCTGGGAAGGCTTCCTCGGGCTGCTGCGCAAATACCGGCGTTCACAGCCGATCAATGGCGCTCTGCTGACACTTTCGATCGGCGATCTGCTGACCCGCGACGCGGAAGCGCAGCGGGAGGAGATCAGGGCAATCCGCCAGCGGCTTTCGGAACTCGACGAACACCTGCAGGCCCGCGTTCCGGTCTATCTCGTGCTGACCAAGGCAGACCTCCTCACCGGTTTCGTGGAATTCTTCGACGGGTTCAGCAAGACCGATCGCGAACAGGTCTGGGGCACGACATTCGGCCTGGAGGAGAGTTACACGGCCGCCAGATTGCCGGACCGTTTCCTCGAGGAATTCGCCCTACTGCAGGAACGCGTCGGCGCCATGCTGATCGAGCGTCTTCAACAGGAGCCGAATCCGGAGCTGCGAGGCCGCATCTTCCGTTTCCCCGCGGAACTCGCCGCGCTGAAGGAGCGGCTGCACGAGGTGATGACGGAGCTTTGCTCCGGTTCCAAGCTGGTCGAACCGCCAATGCTGCGCGGCATCTATTTTGCCTCCGGCACGCAGGCCGAAGAGACAAGCCTGCCTTCAGCGGCACGGCCGCGCCGCAGCTATTTCCTGTCGCGGCTCTTCAAGGACGTCATTTTCGACGAGGCGTCCCTGGTCGCCCGCGACAAGCGGCTTTCCCGCCGACAGGTGTTTTTCCGCCGCACGGCCTATGCCGCCGCGGTTCTGGCGCTGGCCGTCGTGCTCACCAGCTGGACCGCCACCTATTTCCAGAATGCCGCAGCACTTGCCAGCGCCGAGCGGCGCATCGACGCCTATGAAGAGCTGGCGCGGGGGGTGCCCGTCCGTGACGTGACGGATAGCGATTTCCTTCGCGTGCTCCCGGCACTCGACAATCTCGCCGCCGTCACCAGCGAGTTTTCGCGAACCCGCGTGTGGCCGGTCGGCTTCGGCCTCGACCAGGAAAACAAGGTGGCCGGCCGACAGCGCGACGCTTACCAGCGCGCCTTGAACGCGCTGCTTCTGCCCCGCATGCTCGTTCAGCTACAGAGGGAAATGACCGAGAGCAAGGAGCGGGCGGCGACCTTCGACGCCCTCAAGCTCTACGGCATGCTTGGCGGGCTGGGCCCGATGGATGCGGATTTCGTTTCACTGGAAGCGGAAGAAATGTTCGCCAGGCTTTATCCCGGCGAAGGTCGATCAGCGGCGCGGCAGGCGCTGATTACGCATGCCGGCACCATGGCGCGTGGGTCGCTCCCACCGATCGAACTCGACAGCGCCCTGATCGCCAAGGCCCGCGAGACAATCGGCTCCCAGAGCGTCCCGAGCCGGGCCTACGATATTCTCGCCGGTGACCGTCAGTCGCGCTCGCTGCCTGCCTGGACGCCCGCCGGTGCGCTGGGCCCGCTCGGCGAACAGGCATTCGAACGCCTATCCAAGGCACCGATAGGGGAAGGCGTGCCCGGGCTCTTTTCCAGCACAGGCTACCGGCAGGTCGTTCTGCCGAAGATTACCGATGCGGCCCGCGCGGCGCTCGAGGAACATTGGGTGCGCGGTGAGGCCAACGCGGTCGGCTTGACCGTCGATACCGTCGCCCAGGCCGCGTTGCAGCTCTACTTCGACAATTTCGAACAGCGCTGGACAGGGCTGCTGGCGGACCTCAGGGTCAAGCCGTCGCAGACGATCGGCAATGCGGCCGAGACGACCCGCATCCTCGCAGGCGAGCCGAACCCGGTGGAAAGTATCGCCAAGTCCATCGCCGCGGCGACCGATCTTCGTCGGCCCGGTGCCGAGGTTGCGTCTGCTGCGAATGACAGCCTGCCCGCCTCGACTACCGCGCTTGCGAGCGCTGCGAACGCGCCCGACCCGTTCGCACCGCTGCGCGCCGCGCTCGAACCGCCCCAATCCGATCCGTTGTCCACCGCCCAGCTGCCGGCCGGTCAGGCGCAGGACGCACCCAAATCTCAGGTCGCTCAGCTGAAACCGGTCCTGCAAAAAGTGCATGAGCAGCTATCGCGTGCCGCGACTTCCACCGCCGAAGTGGCAAAGGTCTTTGATGTCGACAGTCAGCTGACCAACGCCAACCAGGATCTGCTGCAGCAGGCGCGTCGCCTGCCGGCGCCCGTCGATACCTGGATGGCCGGGCTTGCCGCGGATGTCGGTTCGCTGGCGGTCAAGTCCGCCCGCACCCGCATCAGCAATGCATGGACCGCCGAGGGTGCCAATTTCTGCTCCAGCGTGGTCACCGGCCGCTACCCCTTCGACCGGGAATCGCCGCGCGATGTCGCGATGAGCGATTTTGTCCGCCTGTTCGGTCCGAAGGGTCTGTTCAAGACCTTCTTCAACGACAGGCTCGCCGCTTTTGTCGATACCAGCTCCTCGCCCTGGGGCTGGAAAGGTACCTTCGGCTCCGCCAGCATTCCGAGCGAGGCGATCGCCCAATTCGAGAATGCCGACAAGATCAACCGTGCCTTCTTTTCCGCAGACAGCGAGACACCGTCGGTCGCCATCAACATCAAGCCCGTCTCGCTGACCGATAGCGCCAATGCCGTCATGCTGGAGATCGAAGGAGAGCGCGTCGTCTATTTCCATGGACCGATCCAGTCGAAATCCATCACCTGGCCCTCGACCGGACCGAGCAACGCTTCGCGTATCGCCTTCCAGCCAGGAGGCTGGCAGGAGGCAATGACGGAAAACGGCGACTGGTCGCCTTTCAGGCTCTTCGATGGTGCCAATATCGCCATGCAGGGCGACGACCTCTTCCGCGCCCGGTTCCAGCAGAATGGACGGACGGCGGAATTCGACGTGCAGTTCGGCTCCGTCCTGAACCCGTTCCGCCTGGAGGCCCTCAATGCCTTCTCCTGCCCCACGCAATTCTGATCGGCACGCCATGAACGAACGCGCGACGCTGGGCCAGACTTCGTCAGACGCTGACCGTATCGGCTTCTTCGGCAAGCTGCCGACCCATGGCGATTTCGTTTGGACCGGACTGGGGCGAAAACTGCACGGCGCGATCGATGCCTGGCTGCAATCCAGTCTTGAGGCCATCCAGGCGGAGTTCGGCAGCCAGTGGGAACGCCGATTCAGATCCATGCCGTCCTGGCGTTTCATCGTCGAGCAGGACCTCTGGGTACCGGCCACCGTCGCCGGTGTCATCGTGCCGAGCCTCGACCGCGTCGGCCGCAGCTTTCCGCTTGTGGTTGCCGCCCAGCTTCACGGGTTTTCCGGAGATCCGCGCCGCCTTTGCCTCGATGATACGTGGTTCGTTGCAACCGAGGGACTGGCCGAGACGTCAGCTCGCCGCGATTTCGACATCGACACCTTCACGGCGAGCCTGAAACAGCTAAGACCGCCAAGGCCCGGTCAGTTCGATGACGGGGTGAAGCAAAACAGCTTCACGCTGCCGGGAACGTTCTGGTGGCGAATGAATTCGCAAGACCGGCGAATGAAGGGGTTCCGCGTCAGCGGCGCTCCCGGCCCGTCGGATTTCCTGAGGCTGTTTGCCGAAGACACCGTCAGGGAGGCGGAGCAACCTGGAGCCGCCGCCCGCCGACAACAGGCGACGGCTGAAGCTCCCGGACATTTGAAGCTTCTCCACAGCTATGCCAGCCATCCCGGAACCCGCCTGTCTGTCAACGCCGACACCGTCTTCATCTCCTCAGTACCGTCGATGTTCGCGATTGTGGATGGGGTTGGCGATGGGAATAGCGCGGTCGAAGCCAGCAAGATCGCCGCCGGCATGTTGGGGGACGCGGCGTCCCAGGAGACGATCGAGGCTCTCGTCCGGGAAATCAAGGGAAAGCTCGGCCAGGCCCATGGAGTGCTGCAATCCGGCCACCTCACCACGGAGCGATCGGCGCCCTCGGCGAGCATCGTCGTTCTGGCATCGCTGCATGAGAGTTTTGCGGTTCTGTGGGCAGGAGATGCCCGCTGCTATCTGTTGCGCGACGGCATGATGCGTTGCCTCACGCGCGACCACACCAAAATCGGTCTCAGGCGCTCGCTGGCGAGAGGGATCGGCCTGAAAGGCCAACTGGTACCCGATGTTGTCTCGGGCCGATTGCATCCCGGCGACCGGTTCCTGCTCTGCAGCAGTCCCATGCCCCAGGTCCTGTCCGAACGCAGCATCGCGAACATCATGCTCTCGACAGAACTCGGCAAGGTTTCCGCCGTGCTGGCACAGGAAGCCCTGATCGGAAATTGCCGGGAAAACCTCAGCGTCACGGTTGTTGACGTGAAGGCCGATCGTGGATGATCATCCCGAAAACGCAGATCTTGAAGAGGTCGCGCGCAAATTTGCAGCGCTCTGGCAGGCGCTCGCCGCCGCCGGAGGCAGCGTCCGCGACCCAGCATGGCGCCGCTCTCTGATCGATCAGGTCCGCAACGCCCTCGATAGGGGCGAAGACCGCCTCGCCGGCCACGATGTCACGATCGTCGCCAATACTTTCGTACTCGAAGCCGTGGTCCACGAGGGCACGTCGACACGGATCCATCGCGCCCGTCATCGCGACCTCGATAGCCTGCATGCCATCAAGACGCTCCGCCCCGACCAGGCAGACGACCCAGTCGCGCGAGAACTCCTGCTGCGCGAGGCGAGAGTCGGCGGCGCCATCCGCCACCCGAACGTGGCCGCCACGGAGACACTACTGCGGCTTGCCGACGGCCGGCCGGCCCTGGTCCTTGAATGGATCGACCACAGCCTCGCCGATCTTGTCGGGCAGACACCGCTCTCGGTCGACGACATCACGCATATCACCGCCGCCATCTTGAAAGGGCTCGACGCGATCCATGCCGCCGGCTTCGTTCATGGCGACCTTTCGCTCTCCAATCTTCGTTGTCGCGACGGTGATCTTTTACGACTGAAGATCGGCGATTTCGGCATCGCGCTGGAAACGGGGCGTCGTCATCGGGATCTCGACATCGCCTTTGCCGGCCGCCCGCAATTCGCGCCCCCGGAACAGTTGGCGGGACTGGCCCTTGACGGCCGTTCCGATCTCCACGCAGCGGGCCTTATTCTGTCGACGCTTCTCGATCATTGCCGGGAGGCTGGCGCGATGGTGGAGTGGTTGCGCCAGCTCGCTGCGGAACTGGCGCGTCCGGAACCGCAGGAGAGGCCCGAAAACGCGAAAGCCGCCCTGCATCTGCTGGGCGGCCTTGGCAAAGAAAACCGGAGTTAGGGTCAGTTGCTGCCGGGCAGCGGCGCGGCGGCCGTCGGCGCGCTCTTCTGATAGATCGTGAAGAGCTTGGCGAAATCCACCAGGCCCGAATTGCTGGCATAGAGAATGTCGCCGTCCGCCATCTTGAACCGCTGCATCAGCGACAGGTTGGCGACGTCCTTCATGTCCACGCGGTAGATGACCGGCTTGGTCGTCATCACGGCCGTGCCGGGGTTCTTGGCAGCGTTTGCCACCGTAACCTGGCTGTAGACCGGCTGGTTACGCACCACATAGAAATTGCTGGCGTCGGCCCGGTCGTCGAGCAGCCCGCCCGCACGGCTGAATGCCTGCATCAGGGTAAGCTTGCCGGGCTCGAACTCGAACTCCCCGACGCTCTTGAACGCCCCGAAAGCCGTAAACGAGGGCGCATCCTTGCCGATATAGACCTGGTCTTCCGGCAGGAGGTGGATGTTCTGGCGATCCTCGTTGAGCACCCGTTCGAGCGGCGCGCTGGCCCTCTGCTTGCCGCGAATGACGGTCACGGTCGCGGCAGTCGGCGCCGAGGAGGCCCCGCCTGCGAGAGCGATGGCGTCGAGAACACGCTCCTTGCGTGCGGTGAGCGGAAACCGGCCAGCCGCGCGGACATCGCCATTGACCGTGAAGCCGGTCGTGGGCTTTTCGACCACGGAGACCACCGCCTGCGGGTTGACTGCCGAACCCTTCAGGCCGGATGCGATCCGCGCCTGCAGCGCCTCCGGCGAGGATTCCAGCACACGCTGCTTTCCGACAAAGGGCAGGGTCACGGTGCCGGCGGAATCGACGGTGAAGCGCCCCAGATTCAGCGTCTTGCTCTGGGTCGAGGAGAACATGCCTTCCTCGCCGGTATCGAGGATGGTGACCTCGATGACGTCGCCGCGGCGCAGCCGGCTATCCGCAAAACCTGTTGAGCGCAGGACGCTCAGGCCTTGATCGGTCGCGGAATAACCAAGCGGAGCAGGGTTGAACGGTTCCATCGGCGCATTCGCCAGCCGCACGACGGGAATCTTCTGGCCGGTCTGGGGATCCGTCGCGTCGTAGAACCTGCCGGCTGTCGGGCCGTCCGACGGTGCGGCGCAGGCGCTGAGAAACGCAACAAAGACGCAAGGGGCAAGCTTCCGCATCCCGTATCCTTTTGGAAAAGCCTCGTTTCCTTGACAAGTATCAAGTCGATGCCTCACCGCAATACGAACCGGGCACAAAAAAGCCATTATGACAGCTTGGGGGCGAGTACCTGTGGTTGATGTGCAACTCTACCCCCGCTGGTCGGCCTGTCCGATCCCGAACCAGCCTTGATAATTGCCCCCAATCGGCCTCGCTTGGTGCGCTTACAAGCGAGGAATTTGCGACGGGCGGCACCCTGATTCGGCCCGAAGTTTCGCGCGAAGCTCGGCCGATGCCCCCGACTTCAATAGCCGGATGCTCGGCTCATCAGAGATGGCCATTGGCCGAGCGTTTCGGTCAATTTTACCCGGTCTTGCGGAGCGAGCCGCGGCAGGCCGGGAACCCGCACTTCGCCGACCGAAACGCCAAGCTCTATTTCCACGGCTTCCTTGACGACCGTAACGTTTGCGCCGTTGCGGTATTGCGTGCGCATCCGCTCGAAGGGCTCGATGATGTCAATCATCCGGCGAGCCTCCTGATAATCTCCAGCCTCAAGTGCGGCATGAATCGCCAGCGAAATTTGGGGCGCGACATTGACGAGACCGGACGTGAACCCGCGGGCGCCGGCAGCGGTGAAGGCTGGCGCCCAGCTTTCCGCCAGACCGCAAATGAACAGCGCGTTGCCGGCAGCGGATGCCGCGACGACCCGAGATAAAAGCAGGATGTCGGTCGTCGCGAACTTGATGCCGGCGATGTTCGGGTGAGCCGCGAGCCGTAGCAGGTCGTCAAGGCTGAAACCGTCGGCCCTGACGTAAGCGACCATCGGCAGCAAGGAGGCATCGGCGAGATTGCGGAAATAGTCGATCTGGGCGGCGGGTGCCGCGAAAGGATCGACCGGCTGATGCGACATGACGGCGGACGCACCGATCGTCTTCGCCGTCCTTGCCATGGCAATCGCCTCTCGCAACGAGCGCCCTACGGCAGCCGTCACCGGCGCCTTGCCATCGACGCCCGCCACTGCCGCTTCGGTGACGACCGTGATTTCCGCCGGAGTGAGCGCATAAAATTCACCGGTATTGCCGGCCGCGACGATATTGTGGATGCCGGCTTTCGCCACCCGCCCGTAAATCGCACCGGTGACACCGATGTCGACCTCGCCATCCGCTCCGTAGGCGGTGATCGGTACGCCGGAAATGCCGGTCAGGATTTCGCGGAATGTCAGGATATCCATAAGCTTTTCCTCAGATTGCGAAGCGATGAACAGGCGTGCCGCAGACCCCCGGCTCGAAGGCGTAGATCGTGCCGTCTTCGAAAGTACCGTTGTTGTCGGTCGAGAGCGTGGTCACGTAGAGAGTAGCGAGATCGGGTCCGCCGAAGCAGGGCATGCTCGGCCCCTTGGCGGGCATCAGATAGGCCTCGACAACCGTTCCATCCGGCGAGATGCGGTTGAGCCGTCCCCCCTGCTGGCCGGCGATCCAATAGAACCCGTCGGCATCCACGGCGGCCCCGTCCGGCCGTCCTTCCTGCGGTGTGAAGTCATGCAGGCGGCGAGGAGGACCTGTGACGCCGTGCGCGGGATTGAAATCGAAGATCTGCGCGTAGAGCCCACTGCTGTCGGAATGGTACATCGCCCGCCCATCCGGGCTCCAGGCGATACCGTTGGAGGTCATCAGGTCGCCATCGATCACCGTGTCGAACGACCCGTCCGGCTTCACCCGGTAAAGGCGGCCATTGCCCGTCTGCGGTATCGCCTCGTCGCGGGTACCGACCCAGAAGCAGCCGTCCGGCCCGGCCTTTCCGTCGTTGAGCCGACTGTCCGGCCGACCGCCGTCCGGGTTGCAAAGCAGTTTCATCGAACCGGTTTGGGGGTTCAGCAGGTATACGCCGCTTTCCAGCGCCACCGCGACTTCGCCATTCTCACAAAGAGCCAGGCAGCCGATCTTCGCCGGCATCTCGAACCGATTAACGGCGCCGCCGGCCCGCAGGCAGATTGCCGCGGGTGCCAGGATGTCGACGAACCAGAGATCGCCGGTGCGCGCGTCCCAGGTGGGGGATTCTCCGACCTTAAGGGGAAAGTCGATGACGCGGCGAACCCTCGGTGTGATGATCTTTGTTTCGCTCATCGCGCAGCCTCCGTGAATACGATCAGTCCGTTCTCGTCCCGGAGCCGGATTGTCCCGTCGTGCTGCGGATCGCAGAAACCTCCGCCCTGGAAGAATGCGGCAACCGGGCTTTCATCCACCGGCTCGAGGCGCAGATGATCGCGCGACAAATCCTGTGGCCGGTAGCCGAGCCGCTCGGCAAGTTCATCCTTCCACCAGCCGGCATCGTTGCGCGACATGCCGTAGACGACCGCAGCAGCGATGTCGGGATGGGTGAGGCCGATCTTCACAAGCTGGAACAGGTCGCGCGGGCTGATCCAGATCGCCGCCGCCCGTTCGCTGTTCGGATAGGGACCGGCATTGCCGATGCGGATCGACAGCGTGCGGATATCCGCCTTGTCGTAATAAAACCCGGCGACCATCTCGCCCCAGCATTTCGACAGGCCGTAGCGGGTGTCGGGCCGCGGCACGTCGAGGGGCGTGATCGTCTGCGAACGGGGATAGAAGCCGGTCGCGTGGTTGCTGGACGCAAAGACGACCCGCTTCGTGCCGTTGGCCCGGGCGGCATCGTACAGATTGTACGTGCCAAGAATATTGCCCTGCAGCATGTCGCCGATATCGGCCTCGCGGGGAAGCCCGCCGAGGTGAATGACGCCGTCCATGCCCTCGAGTGCGGCACGCATGGCGCTTGCATCCGCGAGGTCGCCCTCGAAGAAGCTTTCGTTCGACGCGAGTTCTTCCGCCGGCCTGATGTCGATCAGCCTGATATGCTCCGCCTCGAGGCGCAGAAATCCCCGAAGCTGCGTGGCGATATTGCCCGCGCCACCCGTTATCGCAATCCGTTTCAACACCCCTCCTCGCGATGCCTCGCATCGCATGAAATCGAAGGTCTCCTAGCCTCCCACGCCCTGGAACATGCGGGCGCGTGCATTCAGTATATGGTTCTTCATGGCGTCATGGGCCGCCGTTTCCCGCCGTGCCAGGATCGCCTCCACGATCGCCTGATGCTCGTCCTGCACGTGCCGCACATGCAGCGGCGTCCGCTTCAGGCTGAGGCTGCGGGTCACCGACATGCCGATCGAAAAATGTGGCCTGAACCAATCGCGGACAGTGACGTGGAACTGGTTACCGGTCGCCGCGGCGATGGCGTCGTGCAGGTATTGGTCCTCTTCCGCACCGAGTTCGCCGATTTCCAGACAGTGTTCGAGGGCAGCAAGCGCCGCAAGGATACGGATCCTGTCATTGGCCTGCCAGTTGCGGGCCGCCAGTTCTGCCGCTTCCGCCTCAAGTCCGGCGCGGAACTCGAAGAACCGTTGCACATCGGCAAGCGATCCGACCGGCACCTGCCTCAGCACCGACGAATCCGGCCGCTGCCGCACATAGGAGCCGGATCCCTTGCGAGACACGATCAACTGATCCCTGCGAAGCCGCTCCAGGGCTTCGCGCACCACGGGCCGGGATGCCCCGAACAGAACTGCAAGGTTCGGCTCGGAGGGAAGGCGCTCGTTGATGGGAAAACGGCCGTCGGCGATCATGCCTACGATCTTCTCGTAGATGATGTCGCTGAAACGAGGTTCCGCCTTGGCGGCCGCTATCACGCCCGACTGGTTCATCACCGTCCCTTTTCACGTCTCCATGCGCGAAACGCCTGCTCGGCTTCGGCTTCCGGCGGATAAAGCCCGAAGATGCCCTCGCCCGCCCTCACACGCTCTTCGGCGAAATCCTCGAAAACGGTCTGCTCGAAGGTTCCAGCCCCGACAAGGCGCGGAGCGCCCTTGTTGATCTTGTGCACGTTGCGAATGGAGACGTTCCGCAGGCCGTGCTTCAGAAGCACCGACGTCAGCGTGGCTGTCGAGACGCTCTTCAATTTTTGGCGCGAGTCTTCGCTGAAAGTCATGCGTCTCCTCCCTGTCGACATGGCTCTTTTTAACCAGCAGTATTTAACCTGTAAAAATCTGTCAATACTTGTAATCATCTGAAAACCTGCTTATGGTCGTTTTAGCCGATGGGATGGAGGTCCTCGGCGGTCGTGGCGGTAGGGAACCTGTCATCGATCGCCTTTCAGGTCGGCGGTTCATTTGGGAGGAAATTAATGCGCGACGACGAAAATATGTCTTCCGGCGTTACCCGCCGGACGTTCCTCGCAGGCGTTGGCGGGGCGGTTGCCCTGTCAGTTGCGGGCGGCAGCGCCAGCGCGGCTGCGACCAAGGAGGCGCCGCAGCTTGCGGCCCTCGTCAAGGACGGCAAGCTTCCGCCGCTTGCCGAACGTCTTCCGAAGAACCCGATGGTCGTAAAACCCTGGGAAAAGATAGGCACCTACGGCGGCACGTTGCGGCGCGGCCTTCGCGGCTCGTCTGACCATAACGGCATCCTGCGCATGGTCGGCAACCAGGGCCTGGTGCGCTGGAACATGGACTTCACCCAAGCTCTGCCGAATCTCGCCGAGAAGTGGGAAGTCAATGCAGATGCTTCGCAGTTCACCTTCCACCTCTTGAAGGGCGTGAAGTGGTCGGACGGCCATCCGTTCACGGCCGACGACGTGGTGTTCGCCATCGAGGATGTCGTCAAGAACAAGGAACTCTACAGCTCGACGCCGGCGCAGATTTCCGTGGCGGGCAAGCCGGTCGTGGTCGAAAAGATCGACGACTACACCGTCAAGTTCACCTTCGCCGCAGCCAACGCGCTTTATCTGGAAAACCTTGCGACCCCGCTCGGCCAGCATCCGACGCTGTTTGCCAAGCACTACTGCAGCAAGTTCCTGCCGAAATACAACCCGAACCTCGACGCGGACGTGAAAGCGGCCGGTTCATCGAGCTGGCCGGACCTCTTCCGCGCCAAGTGCGGCGACATCGAAATTCCGCAGCGCTGGGGCAATGCCGAGAAGCCGGTGCTCGATCCCTGGATGATCAAGGAGGCCTATTCCGGCGGCGCGACCCGGGTGCTGATGGTTCGCAATCCTTACTTCTGGCAGGTCGATACCGAGGGCAACCAGCTGCCCTATGTCGACGAGCTGAATTTCGGCATCTCGCAGGACGTCGAGTCGCTGATGCTCAACGTCATCTCCGGCAAGATCGACATTCAGGAGCGTCATATCAACTCGCTCGCGAACAAGCCGACGCTGTCGCAGAACATGAAGAAGGGCGATTACCGCCTGCTGTCGCTCGTACCGTCGGCGGCGCAGCAGTGCTCGCTCTACCTCAACATGACCCACAAGGATCCGGTGCTGCGGAAGATCTTTGCAGACAAGTCGTTCCGCCAGGCGCTGTCGATGGGCATCAACCGCCAGGAAATCATCGACATCGTCTACTTCGGGCAGAGCGAGGGCTACCAGACCGGCCCGCGCCCCGGCCACCCGTGGTATCACGAGAAGCTGGCACGGCAGTTCACCGAATTTGCGACGGACAAGGCCAATGCCATGCTCGACAAGGCTGGCCTCGACAAGAAGAATGCCAATGGCATCCGTCTCCGGCCTGACGGCCAGCCGCTCTTCTTCGCGGTCGACGTCATCCCGACGCTCTATCCCGACCTCGTCGACGTGCTGGAACTGGTGAAGGCGCATTGGGTGAAGATCGGTATCAGCATGAAGGTCAACACCATCGAACGCGCGCTCTATTATACGAGAGGCGACGACAACGCCCATGATGCGCAGGTCTGGCCGGGTCCCGGCGGCCTCGACCCGATGCTCGATCCGCGCGACTTCTTCGCCTTCCATCCGCAGGGATCGCGTTACGCCATTCCGTGGACGCTCTGGTACACGTCCAACGGCGCCAAGGGCGAAGAGCCCCCGGAAAGCCAGAAGAAGCGCTTCAAGCTCTATGACGAGGCCCGTTCCACGGCCGATGTCGACAAGCGCGGCGCGATCATGAAGCAGGTCTTCGATATCGCTGCGGAAGAATTCGAAGTCATGGGGATCTGCCTCGCTGTGGGTGGCTTCGGCGTGATCCGCAACAACCTGCGCAACGTTCCGGAAAAACAGCCGGACAGCTGGTCCTGGCCGAACCCTGGCCCTGCCCTGCCGCAGCAGTTCACGTTCACGAGCTGAGCGGCACGAGCTGATTTACTCCAACTGTGCCGCCGCCCGACCGGCGGCGGCACCCTTCCGGTCCCATTGCATCACCTGCCCGAACGATGGTCGAAGGCTTTCGTATTGGCATGCCGTGCAATCCGAATTGCGAGCTTTGCATGCTGAAATTTATCATCAAACGTCTGCTATGGATGATCCCGTCGCTGTTTGCGGTCAGCTTCCTCGCCTTCGTTCTGATCCAGCTTCCGCCGGGCGACTTCGTCACCACCTATATCGCGACGCTTGCCTCTTCCAACGAAGTGGTCGATCAGAACACCGCAGCCGCACTCCGCGAGCGGTTCGGCCTCGACCAGTCCATGCTGGTGCAATACCTGAAATGGATCTGGGGAATTCTTTCCCGCGGTGATTTCGGCATCTCGTTCGAATGGCAGCAACCGGTCTCCGGCCTTATCTGGGAACGCATGGCGCTGACCCTAGTCCTCGCGCTCGCAAGCCTGATCGCCACCTGGGCGATCGCGCTGCCGATCGGCGTCTACTCGGCGGTCAAGAAATATTCGATCGGTGACTATGCATTCACGGCCTTCACGTTCTTCGGCCTGTCGATCCCGTCTTTCCTGTTGGCGCTGGTGCTGATGTATATCGCCGCCGTCGAGTTCGGCGCGGATGTCGGCGGCCTTTTCTCACCGGAATACGAGACGGCGCCTTGGAGCATTGCCAAGACGCTCGACCTTCTGTCGCGTCTGTGGTTGCCGGTGGCGATCCTCGCGGTATCCTCGACTGCGAGCCTGATCCGCGTCATGCGCGCCAACATGCTGGACGAGCTGCCCAAACCTTATGTCACGACCGCCCGTGCCAAGGGGCTCTCGGAGTTCCGGCTGCTGATCAAATACCCGCTGCGCATCGCGCTCAACCCATTCATCTCGACGATCGCCTGGCTTCTGCCCAACCTGATCTCCGGCTCGGTCGTGGTGGCGATCGTGCTCAACCTGCCGACAGCGGCGCCCCTGCTTCTCCAGGCGCTGATGGCGCAGGACATGTATCTCGCAGGCGCCTTCGTGCTCCTGATCTGCGCTCTCACGCTGATCGGCTCGCTGATCAGCGACATCCTGCTTGCGCTGGTCGATCCGCGCATCCGGCTCGAATAGGAGGCCCGAATGGTCGATGCAACCATCCTTAACGATCGCCCCGATCGCGTCGCCGTCGCGGCGCAATGGCAGCTGATCTGGTGGGCCTTCAAGCGGCACAAGCTCGCCATGGCCGCCCTTGTCGTCACCGTCGCGATGTACATTGTCGCGATCTTCCCGGGCTTCTTCGCGATCAACGACCCGATCCTGCAGAACGCCCGTTCAACCTTCCATCCGCCGCAGAGCATTCATTTCCTCGATACGGCCAACGGGTTCAGTTTTGGCCCCTATTATTACGGGATGAAGCTGACGCGCGATCCGAACACGCTTGCCGCCATCTTCGTCAAGGATACCAATACGAAGATTCCGATCCAGTTCTTCGGGCGTGGCTACACCTATTCGGTACTCGGCTTGTTCGAGACCGACATCCACCTCATCGCCACCACCGACAACAGCAAGCCGCTCTATCTCTTCGGCGCCGACCGTCTCGGACGCGACGTCTATAGCCGCACGGTGCAGGGGGCACAGATCTCGCTGTCGATCGGCCTGGTCGGCGTGTTCCTGTCGCTGCTGCTCGGCATCGTGCTCGGCGGCATTTCCGGATATTACGGCGGCCGGATCGACTTCGTCATGCAGCGCGTCATCGATTTCGTGCTGTCGCTGCCGACCATTCCGATCTGGCTGGCGCTCGCCGCGGCATTGCCGCAGGGGTGGCCGGCGGCGCTGCAATACATGATGATCACCATCATCCTGTCGTTCACTGGCTGGGCCCAGCTTGCCCGCGTCGTGCGCGGCCGCTTCCTGTCGCTGCGAACCGAGGAATTTGTCGCCGCCGCTCGTCTCGACGGCGTCTCGGAGGGCCGCATCATCTTCCGCCATATGCTGCCGAGCTTTTCGAGCCATATCATCGCCTCGATGACCTTGGCCGTGCCGGCGATGATCCTGGCGGAGACATCGCTCTCTTTCCTCGGCCTCGGCCTGCAGCCACCGACAGTTTCCTGGGGCGTTCTTCTGCGCGAGGCGCAGAACATCCGCTCCATCGCCACCGCGCCATGGCTGTTCATGCCCGGGCTCGCGGTCGTCATCGCCGTCATGGCACTCAACCTTTTCGGCGACGGTCTGCGTGATGCGGCCGACCCGTACAACAAGTGAGGCGCGGATGACCGATATCCTATCCATCACGCCCCGTCCTTCGATGGCAGCGGGCAAGACGCTGCTCGACGTGAAGAACCTGGTGACGGAGTTTCCACTTCGCACCGGCATCTTCAAGGCGGTCAACGACATCTCGTTTTCGATCGAGCCCGGCAAGACCCTGTGCGTGGTCGGCGAAAGCGGCTCCGGCAAATCCGTCACCGCCCGCTCGATCTTGCAGATCATCGACTCGCCCGGTCGCATCGCCTCCGGTTCGATCATCCTCAACCGCCAGGACGGCACGTCGGTCGACCTGGCGAGGCTTGATCCGCGCAGCAAGGCGATCCGCGCCGTCCGCGGCCGCGACATCGCGATGATCTTCCAGGAGCCGATGTCGTCGCTTTCGCCGGTGCACACCGTCGGCGACCAGATTACCGAGGTGCTGCGGCTGCATTTGAACATGAGCAAGGCGCAGGCCCGCAAGGAAGCGGCCGAACTGCTGCGGCAGGTGGAAATCCCCAATCCGGAACAGGCGCTCGACCGCTACGCCTTCCAGTATTCCGGCGGCATGCGCCAGCGCGCCATGATCGCCATGGCGCTTGCGTGCAAGCCGCAGCTGCTGATCGCCGACGAGCCGACCACCGCGCTCGACGTGACGACCCAGGCGGAAATCCTCGACTTGATCAAGCGCCTGCAGCAGACGACCGGAATGGCGGTGCTGTTCATCACCCACGACATGGGCGTGGTGGCACAGATTGCCGACGACGTGCTGGTCATGCATCACGGCGTCATCAAGGAATACGGGCCGGTCGACCAGATTTTCCATGCGCCGAAGGATCCCTATACGAAGATGCTTATCGGCTCCGTGCTGAAGCTGGAGCAGAAGGCGGAAATCCGCCTCGCCCGACCGCCGCTCGACACGACCGCCGAACCGATCCTCGACATCCGCAACCTGTCCATGCATTTCGGGGAGATGAAGGCGCTGAACGACGTGTCGATCGCTCTCCTGCCCGGCGAGACGCTCGGCATCGTGGGCGAAAGCGGTTCCGGCAAGACGACGCTGGGCCGCTCGATCATGCGGCTCTACGATCCGGCATCCGGCGAGATGCACTACCGCCGCGCCGATGGCAGGGTGGTCGATCTCGCCAGGCTTGAGGGGCGCGAACTGAAAGCCGCCCGTCGCGAGCTGCGCATGGTCTTCCAGGACCCGTTCGGTTCGCTCAACCCGCGCATGACGGTCGCGCAGGTGATCGGCGAGCCGCTGCTGGTCAACGGCCTGTCGAAGGGCAAGGAACTCGACGAGCGGGTCTGCCACCTGATGGATCAGGTCGGCCTCGACCCGGCAGGGCGGGAACGCTACCCGCACGCCTTTTCCGGCGGCCAGCGCCAGCGCATTGGCATCGCGCGGGCGATCACGCTCAATCCGCGCATCATCGTCGCGGACGAGGCGACCTCGGCGCTCGACGTCTCGGTGCGCTTCCAGGTTCTGGATCTCCTGATGCGGCTGCAGGACGAGCTCAAGCTCGCCTACATCTTCATCAGCCACGATATCGGCGTCATTCGCTACATGTGCGACCGGGTCGGCGTCATGTATCGCGGCCGGCTTGTCGAAGTCGGCGAAGCGGACAAGGTCTGCAACAACCCTGATCACCCCTACACGCAGGCATTGATTTCGGCCATCCCCCGGCCGGATCCCCGCGATCGCGATCGCTCCAAGCGGTTCCGGTACATCGAGCCAAGCCCCCACATCGATCCCAGCAACGTCAAGAATAGAAGTTCTGTGCGATGAAGATCACCGGAATCCGCACCTTTCTCATGCATGTGGGCCAGCCGCACCGTTCAAAATGGGCGTCCGACGACGCATCTGCTTCTTCCGGTCCGGGATCGTCCGAACGAGGTTATTTCGGCGGCACCCGCAACTGGCTGTTCCTGAAGGTCGATACCGACGAGGGGATTACCGGCATCGGCGAATGCTCCGGCTGGCCGCGCGTCATCGAGACGGCGATCAAGGATCTCGCGCCGCTCCTGATCGGCGAGGACCCGACGCATATCGAAAAGCTGTGGCAGAAGATGATGATCGCCATGATGGGCCACGGCATGCTCGGCACGGTCGGTGGCGGTGCCATGACCGGCATCGACATGGCGCTCTGGGACATCAAGGGCAAGGCGCTCGGCGTGCCCGTCTGGAACCTGCTCGGCGGCAAGGTTCGCGACCATATTCCGATCTATTCGCATGCCAATACCGTGGAACAGGCGCTTGCCGTGAAGAGCCGCGGCATCAAGGCGATCAAATGCGGCGGCGTTTCCGATCCAGTCCGAAAGGTCGCCGCGTTGCGCGAAGCGGTCGGCGACGAAGTGGATATCGCCATCGACCTTCACGGTGCGCCATGGATGACGCCCGCCGATGCCTGCCGGCTGGTGCGCAAGCTCGAACCCTATGAGCTGATGTGGGTGGAAGACCCGATCGCGCCGGAGAACGTAGACGGCTACCGCCGCATCCGCGATGCAGCGCATGTGCCGCTTGCCGCCGGCGAACGCAGCGCCACGATTTTCGGTGAGCGCGAGCTGATCGAGAAGGAACTGGTCGACATCATCCAGCCGGATACCGGACGTGCCGGCGGCATTACCCAGATGAAGAAGATTGCCGCCATGGCGGAGGCGCACCACATCCAGTTCGCGCCGCATTCCGGCTCGCTCGGGCCGGTCGCCGAATATGCCGCTCTGCATTTGATGGCCGCGATCCCGAATGCGTTGATCCTGGAACGCCTCGACGACGACTGGGAGGGACGCAAGAGCGTGATCGTGCCGCATCCGGTCCAGGAAAGCGGCTTGATCGTGGTGCCGGACGCGCCGGGACTGGGCTGCGATATCGACGAGGAATTCGTTGCCCGCTACCCGAGCCAGGGCAATCTTTCCGTGCAGGTTCAGCCGGATAGCGGCGCCTATGCGCCGGGCACCTGGGGCGAACATCTCTATGTGCAGACGCGTGTGTCGCGTCGGCAGTATTTCGGTAAGTAAGGACACAGAAGATGAAGATCGACCGGATGCGGGTTTTCATGACCCGCGACAAGGACCGCCCGCGTGTCGTCGTCGCGCTCGATACCGACGACGGCCTGACCGGCTGGGGCGAATGCTACAACCACGGTCCGGACAAGGCGCTGCCGCCGCTTCTCGACTATCTTTACGGCTTTGTTGCCGGCCAGGACCCGACGCGGGTGGACTACCTCGTCAATCTGATGATCCAGCAGAGCCGGTTTCCTCCCGGCGCCATGGGGCTTGCGGCGATCGCCGGCCTCGACCATTGCCTCTGGGATCTGGCTGCGAAAGCTGCGAGCCTGCCCGTCTACAAGCTGCTCGGCGGCGAGGTGCGCGACAAGATCAAGGTTTATGCCGGCGTCTACACCGCGCCGGATGCACCGGCGGCGCGCGATGAATTCGATCGGCTGAACGAAGGCTGGGGGTTCACCGCGTTCAAGCTCAGCCCCTGGCGGATCGATATGCATACCAACCGCTGGGGCAATGTGGTGAAGGCGTCGGCCGACTACTTTCGCCAACTCCGCGAGACGGTCCGCGACGACTACGAGATTGCCTTCGATGCGCATGCCAAGATCTACGAGCCCACCGCCGCCCGGCAGCTCGGCAACGCACTCGCACCCTACGACCCGCTGTTCTACGAGGAGCCACTCCGGCCGGAAAACATCGAGGCATGGGGTGAACTCAAGCAGGGGCTCGAATGCACGCTGGCGACGGGTGAAAGCCTCTACAGCCGCTACGAATTCCTGCGTCTACTGCAGGTGAAGGGCGCGGATCTGATCCAGCCGGACATCTGCGTCGTCGGCGGGCTTTCGGAAATGCGCCGCATCGCGACGCTTGCCGAGGCCTTTTATGTCGGCGTGGCCCCGCACAACCCGATGGGACCTCTGGCAACCGCGGTCAACGTGCATTTCTCGGCCGCCCAGCAGAATTTCAGGATCCTCGAATACCGCCTGCCGACGGGCCAGGCCTACGTCTATGGCGGGACCGAAGTCGAGACCCGGGAAGCGTCGGCGCGTTACGTCGCCGATCCCTACCTGCCGAAGGACGGATATCTCGAGCTTCGCCCGGACCGTCCCGGCTGGGGCGTCGAGATGGACGAAAAGGCGATGCAGGAGGACGGCTACGTCCATTGGCAACGTCGCGTGCCGAAGCGGCCGGACGGGTCCTATGCCTTCGCCTGACATGACGGAGAAGGATTGGCCAGGCATTCGAAGCGGGCCGCTTGCGGCCCGTTTCCTGCCCGAAAACGGCGGCCGGATGACCCATCTCGTCCATGACCGGCTGGGCGATATCCTCGTGCCGACCGCCGGTCCGGCGTTCGAGCCGCTGAACTGGCCGAAGGCCGGCGCCTATCCGCTGTTTCCCTATCACAACAAGCTCCTCGGTGCGGCTTTCCTGCATGACGGCAAGCGTCATGAAGTTCTGCCGCACCCGGCGCTTCGGACCGATGCCCAGCACGGCCCGGCCCATCGCCGCGCCTGGCAGGTGGCCTCGCTCGGCACCGATCGGATCGAACTGGTGCTGGACTACCGCGCCGATCCGGACTGGCCCTTCGACTTTCGCGCTGTACAGTGCTTGGTGCTCGGCGACGACCGGCTCGATATCGAGCTTGCAATGACCAATACAGGACGGGCCTCCATGCCCGGTGGATTGGGCTGGCATCCGTATTTTGCGGCTGATCTCGGCAGGCCGGCATCCTGCGATGCCGGCAAGATTTGGCCGCCAGGTGACGCGGGCGTTCCAGACGGAGCCCGATCTGAAGCGCGCAATGCGAAACTGCTGCCGAACGAGGCTCATACCCTTTTTCTTTCGGACTGGCAGCGGGCCACGGTTGTCACCAACGGAGGCATCGAGGCCACGTTGACGGCTGGGCCGGAACTGAAACACCTCGTCGCTCATCGCACTGCGGACTATGTCTGCCTCGAACCCGTATCGCACGTTGCCGGCGCCTTCGGTTTTCCCCTTGGCAGTGGTTCAGGGCTTTTCGTGCTGCGGGCGGGGGAACAGCGCTCGGCAAGCTTTGCCTTTTCTTTCAAGGTCTTTTGAGAACGCCGGGAGATCGGGCCACTGTAGCGGTGCGATAGTCTCACTATGGGTTTTTATACTACAAAATGCCGTTTCTCGCCTTCGAGGTCCCGCGGGCGCCGGTCAAATGCTTGCGCATGAGAGCCGCCGCGACTTCGTTGTCGCCCACCGCGAGTCGCTCGAGTATTTCCAGATGCTCCCGGCAGGTGACGGCTACGCGATCTGCGCCATGCTGCCAGTTGTAGTTGGATAGACGACGAAGCTGGTTCTGGCGGTTCATCGCCTCCTCGATATAGCGGTTTCCCGACGCTGCGCTGATGCCGAGGTGGAATTCCGCGTTCATTTCGAACAGGGTGACGCTGGACGCGTCGGTCCAGGCCGCACTCAGCATTGCCTCGTGCCGTGATCGCATCGACCTGATCCAATCGGCGGAAAGCGAAAAATCCGGCGACAGGATGGCTGCGCATTCGATAAGCAGCCGAAAATCATAGCTTTCTTCTCGAGCACGCACGTCGCGGACCGGGTCGAAAAACTGCCACCCATAACCTTTTCGGCGCTGAATCACGCCGAGGCCTTCCAGCTTGATCAGCGCCTGGCGGACAGGCGTCCGCTCCTGCCCCGTCAACCGCATCAGTTCCAGCTCGGCGAACTGCTCCGGCAATTCGCCGTCCCGCCGCAGCTTGGCGATCGCGACGAGAAGTTCTTCATCGGCGGGCGGCGCCTCCAGTGTCTCTACCTTGGGAGGAATTGCCGAAAGCGTCATCCCCTTGTTTTGCTCGTGCTGCACGAAGCCGCGCGATTTCAGCAATTCGAGCGCCATTCGAACCGGCGTGCGGGACACGCGCAGCCGGTCCGCCAACTGGTTTTGGCGAAGTCTCGCCCCTGGCTGAAGATTGTCCTCGTGGATGACGTCGACGATGCGACGCATCAGGTCCTGCTGAAGAGGCGTGGATGCGTCTGACATTTCCGCTTGCCTTTCCGATTTTTTTGGTTTTTGTTGTATGAAATACTTTTTAGGTGAAGGCAAGCGTTCGGCCTGCCGCCATACAGCATCTGGAACACGCCACCATGACCTTGCCTCTTGCCTGCCCGCTCATCGAGATTTCTGGTACGCCATTCGAGCGCGGCCAACAATATGGCGAACAGGCGGCGCAGCGTATCCTCAAGGGCATCGGGCACTACAAGGACCAGCTGCATTCCTCCGGCTTGAAAGACGGCGACCTGGCGGCGATGATCGACCGTTTTGCCAGCGCGATCGAGGACTATGGCCCCCAGTATATCGAGGAGATGCGCGGCATCGCCAAGGCCGTGAATACCGATCTGGCCGCAATCCTGCTGCTCAATGCACGCACCGAAATCCTCAAGCTTGCGCGCCGCCGGGAAAAGGGCCAGGCGGACTTCATCCAGTCGGACGGCTGCACCGGCGTTTTCGTCATGCCCTCCGCCACGCCTGACAACGTCTTCATCCACGCCCAGAACTGGGACTGGAAGGCTGAATGCGCCGAAACGGCGATCGTGCTCAAGATCAAACGCAGCGATGGACCCGATATCATCACCTTCACCGAAGCCGGCGGCCTTGCGCGTACGGGCTTCAACGCCGCCGGTATCTCGATCAGCGGCAACTACCTCGAAACCGACCGGGACTATCGGGAACTCGGCGTGCCGCTCGCCATCATCCGCCGCAAGGTTCTGGAACAGGACCATCTGGCGATGGCGATGCAGGCGGTTTACGGAACCCGCAAGTCGGCGTCGAACAACATGATGATCGGCCACGCCCATGGCGTCGCAATCGATTTCGAATGCGCGCCCGACGAAACTTTTCTGGTTCACCCGGAAAACGGCGTGCTGGTGCATGCCAACCATTTCCAGAGCCAGGTTGCGCTGTCAAAGCTGCTCGACAAGGGCGTCGTCAACATGCCGGACTCGCTCTACCGTGACCTGCGCGTCCGCCAGCTGATCGAACCGCATGTCGGCAAGGTCACGGTGGACACCGTCAAGACCGCGCTTTCCGATACGTTCGAAAGTCCCTGGTCGGTCTGCCGCCCGCCGCGCAAATCGCTGTCCAACAATCAGTCCGCAACGGTCGCCATGATCGTCATGGTGCCGGGAGAAGGCCGCATGGAGGTGGCATTGCTGCCGGCGCTTGGGCCGCACTTTTGGAATTACAGCCTCGATATGAGGATCAGGCCCGTCGAAGAGCCCCGCAAGGCTCAAACGAACGCGGCCTAACCAAAATCAATAAGGGAACAAATACGGGAGCCTCCAATGAAAGTTCAAAGTCTGTTGAAGACGACGGCAGCGATCGCGCTGCTCGCCACGACCGCCGCGGGCACGGCCTTGGCGCAGGACAAGACAATGCGGGTGCGCATCAATGCGGACATCCGCTCGACCGATCCCGGCGTCAACCGCGACGCCAATAGCGACGCCATCGTCCTGCACATGGTCGAGGGCCTCGTTGGGTACAAGGACGACGCCTCGATCGCGCCGCTGCTGGCAAAGTCGGTCGACATTTCCCCCGACGGCAAGGCCTATACGTTCAAGCTGCGTGACGGGCTGAAGTTCAGCAATGGCGAGCCGCTGACCTCCGCCGATGTCCTGTCCTCCTGGCAGCGCTACGTTGATCCCAAGACCGCCTGGCGGTGCCTCAAGGACGTGACGGGATCCGGCGTCGCCAATGTCACCAACGTGGCTGTGCCGGATGCCACAACCGTCGTCTTCACGCTGGAGAAGCCGACCGCCCTGTTCCTCGCCACCATTGCCCGCACCGATTGCGGTGGCACCGGCATCTACCATAAGAGCTCGCTCGATGCGCAGGGCAAGTGGGTGAAGCCTGTCGGCACCGGCCCCTTCATGCTGCAGGAATGGCGCAGCGGCCAGTATGTGCAGCTCGCCGCCAATCCCAACTACGTCTCGCCCGGCGGCGCGCGCACCGGCTATGTCGGCGACAAGCAGCCGAAGATCGCGGCCACGCGCTTCATGGTCATTCCGGACGATGCTGCGGCCAAGGCCGCCCTCTATTCCGGAGATATCGACGTACTAAGCGACGTCAACAACGCCGATGTCGAGGAACTCTCCGGCAGCGACAAGCTGAAGGTGGACAAGGTCGCCAGCATGGGCCTGACCAGTCTTCTTTTCCAGACCCGCGATCCGCTGCTCAAGGACATCCGTATCCGCAAGGCGCTACTGCTTTCCCTCGATATCGCGCAGATCTCGGAAGCCTTGACGAACGGCCAGTCGCCGGCGAACCTCTCGGTCATTCCGGTCCCGAGCCCCTATTCCGGCAAGCTGCAGAAGGAAATTCCGGCCCGCAATCTCGACGAGGCGAAGAAGCTGCTGGCGGACGCCGGATACAAGGGCCAGCCGATCAAGTGGCTGGCGACGAAGTTCTATCCGTCGCTCTTCGATGCCGCGGTTCTGGTCCAGGCGATGGCGCAGGAAGCCGGCATCAATATCGAGATCGAGACACTCGACTGGGCGACACTGCTCGACCGCTACACGGCCGGCAACTACTCCGCCATGTCGTTCACCTATTCCGCACGCCTCGATCCCTCGCTCTCCTATGACATGGTCAGCGGCAGCAAGGACAAGAGCCCGAACAAGGTGTGGGACAATCCGGAAGGCCTGAAGCTGATCGCCGCGAGCACAACGATCGGCGATGCCAGGGAGCGGCAGGTGCTGTTCGACAAGCTGGAAGGCATGATCCGCGCCGACGTCCCGTTGATCCCGCTCTATTCCGGCACCCGCATCGGCGCGGTGCGCGCCAATGTGGAAGGATACAAGACGTGGCCGGTCGGTTATCCGCGCATGTGGGGCGTTTCCTTCGCACAAGGCAAATAGCTGATGCACGCCCTTTCGAAATATATCGCGAAGCGACTGTTATGGACGCTTCCGACACTCCTGATCGTGGCCGCGATGGTGTTCTTCCTGGTGCGGATGATCCCCGGCGACCCCGCCCAGCTGATCCTCGGCGATAGCGCCAGCCCGGACGAGCTTGCCAACCTGCGCGCCAATCTCGGCCTCGATCGGCCGGTGCCGGTGCAGTTCCTGTATTGGCTCGGCAATGTCCTGCGGGGCGATCTCGGCCATTCCATCTCCAACGGCGCGCCGGTCCTGCCCCTGATGCTCGACCGGTTCCAGGTCAGCGCCACCATCGTAGTGGTCGCCGTAGCGCTCGCGACGCTGATCGCGGTTCCGGCCGGCCTTGTGGCGGCATGGCGGCAGAACGAGCATGTGGATATCGCCATCGTCGCCGCCTCGACGCTGCTGATGTCGGTTCCCAGCTTCTGGCTCGGCCTCGTCCTTCTGCTGGTCTTTGGATTGAAGCTCGGATGGCTGCCGGTCGTCGGCTACGTGCCCTTCACCGAAAAGCCCTGGACCGCGATCACCTACGTCATCTTGCCGGTCGTGACGTTGATGCTGATCGAGGTCGGCGTGCTCACCCGGATGATGCGCGCCAGCGCCATCGAGATCTTGCGGCTGGAATATGTCATGCACGCTCGCGCCAAGGGTCTTTCTGAAGCCAAGGTCCTGCTTCGCCATGTGCTGCCCAATGCCTTCGCTCCGACCTGGACGATGATCGGGCTGGTGCTTGGCGGGCTCCTCGGCGGCATTGCGGTCCTGGAAACCGTCTTCACCTTGCCTGGCCTCGGGCGCCTTCTCGTCGATGCGATCTTTGCTCGCGACTATCCGGTGGTACAGGGATGTCTGTTGTTCACGGCCTTGATCTACGTGATCGTCAATCTGATCGTCGATCTGTGTTATCCGCTGTTCGATCCGCGGGTCACCGCCTCATGATCAGGCAGCCCGCAAACCTCATCATCGGCTCCGCCCTTTTGATTTTCATCGGCGGCATGGCTCTTCTCGCTCTGTTCTGGACGCCCTACGAGCCCGCCGCGATCAAGCTCATCGCCAAGCTGAAACCGCCATCGGCGCAATTCTGGCTCGGCACCGACGAATTCGGCCGCGATGTCGTCTCCCGACTGATGACCGGGGCAGTGCAGAGCATGACGGTCGCCATCCTGACGGTCGCTTTCGCGATCACTGTCGGCACGATCACCGGCCTGATCGCAGGCTACACGCGAGGGCTGGTCGACCGGATCCTGATGGTCTTCAGCGACGCGCTCCTCGCCTTTCCCGGCACCTTGCTGGCGCTCGGCCTGATGGTGATTTCCGGCCCCAACAAATACGGCATCATCCTGGCGCTCGGGATCGCCTATTCCCCTTCCGTGCTGCGTGTTGTGCGGGCAAGCGTATTGTCGGCCAGAGAGCGGGAATATGTCGAGGCGTCGCGCGTCATCGGCAATTCCGAATTCGCCACCATGTTTCGCCATGTCCTGCCCAATTGCACCGCGCCGATCGTGGTGCTCGCTACCTCGATGTTCGGCTGGGTGGTGCTGGCGGAAAGCGGCCTGAGCTTCCTCGGCCTCGGCGTGCCTCCGCCGGCGCCGACCTGGGGCAACATGCTGTCTGCGGCGCGTACCTATATCGAAAAGGCCCCCTGGCTCGGGCTCGCCCCCGGCATCTGCATCTCGATGACGCTGCTCGGCATCAATTTGCTCGGAGATGCGCTGCGGGACCGCTTCGACCCAAGAATGGAGCAACGGTGATGAACCCAGACACTTCCCGGCCATTGCTCGACGTTCGCGATCTCCGCGTCACGACCTCGAACGGGCACCCGATCCTCCATGACGTGTCGTTCGACGTCGAGGCGGGCAGCATCGTCGCGCTGGTCGGCGAAAGCGGCAGCGGCAAGACGGTCGCCGCACGCGCAGCCATGCGGCTGCTCCCAAAGGCAATCACGCCGGTCTCCGGAAAGATCCTGTTCGAAGGCAATGACGTCCTGAAGATGACAGGCGGCGAGATCCGCAAAGTTCGCGGCGCCGAGATCGGCATGGTCTTCCAGGAGCCGATGGTATCGCTCAATCCGGCGATGACGATCGGCGAACAGCTGGTCGAGGGGCTGCGGCTGCATGAGAGGCTGAGCCTCGAGGCGGCGCGCGCACGTGCGACGGAAATGCTGGAGCGGGTGAAAATCCCGAACCCCCAAGCCTGCCTGGCCGCATTCCCGCATCAGTTCTCGGGCGGCATGCGCCAGCGCATCATGCTCGCCTCTGTCATGCTGCTTCGGCCGAAACTGCTGATCGCCGACGAACCGACGACGGCGCTCGATACGCTCACCCAGCGCGAGGTCATGGAGGTCATGGTCGATCTGACGCGCACCTTCGGCACCTCGGTTCTGTTGATCACCCACAATCTCGGCCTCGTCGCCCAATACGCGAAGAAGGTCTTCGTTCTGGAGCGGGGCAGACTGATCGAGTCCGGTCCGGTCGAGGAGGTTCTGCATCGGCCGAAGGAGCAATATACCCGCACGCTGATCGACGCCCTGCCGAAACGTGACCACGGCCGCGCGCCACCCGCCGACGCGGAGCCGCTCATCGAGGCCCGCGGTGTTGAGGTGACCTTCTCCGGCGCCGGCAACATGTTCAGCACGGCGGAAAAGAAGCTTGCCGTGAGGGATGTTTCGCTTGGCGTGCGCCCGGGCGAAGTGGTCGCCGTCGTGGGCGGCTCCGGTTCCGGCAAGACCACGCTCGGGCGGGCAATGCTGGGCCTGCTGCCATTGTCCGGCGGAGACATCCTGTTTCGCGGGCACTCGATGGCATCCGCCGACCGGGCCGCTGCCCGTGATTATCGCCTGCAGTGCCAACTCGTCTTCCAGGATCCCTATTCGTCCCTCGACCCGCGGCAGAAGATTGCAGAAATCGTCGGCGAGCCGCTGGTACATGGCCCCAAACTCAGCGGCCTGGAAAAGTGCGAGCGGGTGAGTGACATTCTCAACGAAGTCGGCCTTGCCGGACTTGGCGACCGTTATCCGCATGCCTTGTCGGGCGGGCAGAGGCAGCGCGTCGCGATTGCGCGTGCGGTCATCCGCAATCCCGCTTTCGTCGTCGCCGACGAGCCCGTCTCGGCGCTCGACATGACGATCCAGAAGCAGGTTCTCGATCTCTTCCGCAAACTGCAGGAATACCACGGCTTCGCCTGCCTCTTCATTTCGCACGATCTCGGCGCCGTCTCCCGCGTCGCCGACCGGATCGTCGTCATGCAGCAGGGTTTGATCGTCGAGGAAGGCAGCGTCGGCCAGATCCTCGATCACCCGCAACACCCCTATACGCAGGCTCTGCTCAAGGCGACGCCGACCCTCGGCGTCGCGGCGTAACGGGATAAAAATTCGACGAGTATCGCCTCTCTGGGGCAGGAGAAATCCACCATGTTAACGGAAGAGTTCATCGCGATCGAAGGCCGGCTCGGCGCAAACAACTACAAGCCGCTCGACGTGGTTCTGGCGCGCGGCGCCGGCGTCTATGTCTGGGATACGGACGGAAACCGCTATCTGGACTGCCTGTCCGCCTATTCCGCCGTCAACCAGGGACATTGCCATCCAAAGATCCTGGCGGCGATGGTAGAGCAGGCGGGCAAGCTGACGCTGACCTCCCGGGCATTCCGCAACGACCAGCTCGCGCTGTTCTACGAGGAGCTCGCGGCGCTGACCAAGTCGCACAGGGTGCTTCCGATGAACAGCGGCGCGGAAGCCGTCGAAACCGCCGTCAAATCCGTGCGCAAGTGGGGTTACGAGGTCAAGAACATTCCCGAGGAACAGGCGGAAATCATCGTCTGCTCCAACAATTTCCACGGCCGGACGCTCGGCATCATCAGCTTCAGCACCGACGAGACGGCACGCAGGAATTTCGGTCCCTTCCTGCCCGGTTTCCGGGTTGTGCCGTTTGGCGATGCCGAGGCATTCGAGGGGGCGATCAATAAAAACACGGTCGCCTTCCTGGTTGAGCCGATCCAGGGCGAGGCGGGCGTGCTGATCCCGCCGGCGGGCTATTTTGCAAAGGTCCGCGAACTCTGCACGGCAAACAATGTCATGCTGATCCTGGACGAAATCCAGACCGGCCTCGGACGCACGGGCAAGCTGCTTGCGGAAGAACATGAGGCGATCGAGGCAGACGTGACCCTGGTCGGCAAGGCATTGTCCGGCGGCTTCTATCCCGTCTCAGCGGTGCTTTCCAACAACGAGGTGCTGGGCACGCTGAAACCGGGGCAGCATGGTTCGACCTTCGGCGGCAACCCGCTCGCCTGTGCTGTCGCCCGCGCGGCACTGAGGGCGCTGACAGAAGAGGGCATGATCGAGAATGCCGCCGAGCAGGGCGATTATTTCCTTCGGGGGCTGAAGGACATTCGCAGCGACTCCATTCGCGACGTGCGCGGGCGCGGGCTGATGCTTGCCGTGGAACTTGATCCGCAGGCCGGCGGCGCACGCCGTTACTGCGAGCTACTCCGCATGTCGGGCATCCTCGCCAAGGAGACGCATGATCACACCATTCGTCTTGCGCCCCCACTGGTGATCGAGCGCGGGCAGATAGACTGGGCGCTGGAACGGCTGACGCCGGTTCTGAGCGGCATGCACTGATCAGGAAACGAGGACGCGATGCAGAATTCCCAATCCATCTGGACAATCGTCGACGACAAAAGCGCCGCTTTTTTTGACCTCAGCGACCGCGTCTGGGGGACGCCGGAGATCAATTACGAGGAGTTCCGTTCCTCAGCCGAACATCTGCGGCTTCTCGAGGCCGAGGGCTTCAGGATCGAGCGCAACATTGCCGGCATTCCGACCGCCGTCATGGGAGAGGCCGGCGAGGCTGGTCCGGTCATCGCCATTCTCGGGGAGTATGACGCGCTTCCAGGGCTCAGCCAGGAGGCAGGCGTCCCCGAACCGCGGCCCGTCGTTGCCGGCGGCCACGGCCATGGCTGCGGTCACAACCTTCTCGGGGCCGGCTCGATGCTGGCCGCCGCCGCGGTGAAGGACTATCTCGCTGCCCACGGATTGAAGGGCCGCGTCCGCTATTACGGCTGCCCGGCGGAGGAAGGCGGGTCTTCCAAAGGCTTCATGGTGCGTGCCGGCGTCTTCGACGATGTCGACATCGCGATTTCGTGGCATCCCGCCGCCTTCAGCGGCGTCAACAACCCGATCTCGCTTGCCTGCAGCGAGATGAACTTTCATTTCTGCGGGCGCGCTTCGCATGCGGCGGCGACGCCCCATCTCGGGCGCAGCGCCCTCGACGCGGTCGAGTTGATGAATGTCGGTGTGAACTTCCTGCGGGAACACATGCCGACGACCGCCCGTATTCATTACGCGATTACCGATGCGGGCGGTTCGGCGCCGAACGTGGTCCAGGCCAATGCCACGGTTCGTTATCTCGTGCGGGCGAGAACGCTTCCCGAGCTTCTTTCGCTCGTCGCCCGGGTCAAGCGTGTAGCCGAAGGCGCCGCCTGGATGACCGAAACGACCATGAAGCAGGAAATCATATCCGGCGATGCCAACCTGATGGGCAACGAGCCGCTGGAGGAATGCATGCATGCGCAGCTTGAGCGCCTGGGTCCTGTCGTATTCGACGAAACCGACAAGGCGACCGCCCTAAAATTCCAGGCGACCTTCACGCCGGAGGAGATCGCCTCGTCATACGCCCGCTTCCATCTCAGAGCGAAGAAGGACGAACCGCTCTGCGATCTCATCGTTCCGCTCTATGCAGGCGATGGATCGATGGTCGGATCGACCGATGTCGGCAGCGTGAGCTGGGTGGTGCCGACCGTACAGATGCGCGGGGCCACATATGCGATCGGCACGCCCGGCCATTCGTGGCAGCTCGTTGCCCAGGGCAAGTTACCCGCCGCCCACAAGGGCATGGCGCATGCCGCAAAGGTCATGGCGGGCACCGCCATCGAACTCATCCGTAATCCGGCGCTGGTCGAGGCGGCCAAGGCGGATCTTCGGGACCGGCTGGATGGCAATCCCTTCGTCAACCCCATCCCGGACGACGTGATGCCGCCGATACCACCACCCTCCGTCGACCGGCTGGATGCGGCGGAGTGACGGTGCAGATACCCAGGAAGACCGACTTCATCTGATCGAAGAATGAAAGCAATGCACATGCAGCAGCTCAACGCCAATTCGCTGGAATCCTACTGGATGCCTTTCACGGTCAACCGGGACTTCAAGAAGAAGCCGCAGATCATCACCGGCGCGTCGGGCATGTATTACCACATGAGTGACGGCCACCGGCTTCTGGACGGGATCGCCGGTCTCTGGTGCGTGAACGCGGGGCATGGGCATCCAAAGATCGTCGAGGCGATCCAGGAACAGGCCGCACGGCTTGATTTCGCCTCCTCGTTCGGGCTCGGCCATCCGCTCGCCTTCGAATATGCCAGCCGGCTGACAGCCGTCGCGCCCGAAGGGCTGGATCACGTCTTCTTCACCAATTCCGGGTCGGAGGCCACCGATACAGCGCTCAAGCTTGCCCTCGCCTATCACCATGCGCGCGGCGAAGGACAGCGGCAGCGCATCGTCGGTCGCCAGCGCGGTTATCACGGCGTCGGTTTCGGAGGGCTTTCAGCGGCAGGCATGGGACCGCACAAGAAGCAGTTCGGCATGCTTTTGCCGGGTGCGGCCCACATGCCCCATACGCATGATCCCGCCCGCAACGCCTTCAGCCGCGGCCAGCCGGATCACGGCGCGGAGATCGCCGACGCGCTCGAACAGATGCTGCAGACCTTCGATCCATCGACGGTCGCAGCGGTGATCGTGGAGCCGATTGCCGCCTCGACAGGCGTGCTGATCCCGCCGGCTGGGTACCTGGAACGGCTGAGGGAAATCTGCACGCGCCACGGCATTCTGCTGATCTTCGACGAAGTGGTCACCGGCTTCGGCCGCCTCGGCCGCCCGTTCGCGGCCGACCGTTTTGGCGTCACCCCCGACCTCATCGCCATCGCCAAGGGCATGACGAACGGTGCGGTCCCGATGGGCGGCGTCATCAGTCCCAACAATATCTACGAAACGCTGATGGAAATCGCCCCGCTAGGTGCCGTGGAGTTCTCGCATGGATATACCTATTCAGGTCATCCGCTGGCTTGCGCGGCGGCCCTGGCGACGCTGAACGTCTATCTCAACGACGGCGTGTTCGAGCGGGCAGCGGCGATCGAGCCGGTCTGGCAGGAGAAGGCCCATTCGCTCAAGGGCCTGCCTGCCGTGGTGGACATCCGCAATCTCGGGCTGCTTGCCGGCATCGAACTTGGCGAAGACGTCGCCGTCGGCAAGGCCATGGCAAGGAAGGTCTACGATTTCTGTTTCGAGCAGGGCGTGATGATACGGCCTGTGGCAAACACCATCGTTCTTTCTCCTCCCCTTGTCATTTCGGAGACGGAAATCGATATGCTGTTTTCAGCCATCGCGGCCGGCTTGAAGACATTGTAGCGCGGGCGGCGGATGGCATTGCTGACCGGTATGCGTGCGAAAATCGAGATCGACGGCCTGAGCTATGATCTGATCGACTTGCCGGCCGAGGCAGGCGACGGTCTCGCACGCATGCCGTATATCCATAGGATATTGCTGGAAAACGTTCTAAGGACGGCCGGCGAGGATGCTTTGCGGGCCAAGGCCGCCATCGCCGCATGGCTGAAGACGGGCCAGAGCGACGTCGAAATCCCGTTCCTGCCGAACCGCGTCCTGATGCATGACACCACTTGCGGCCCGGCGCTGGTCGATATCGCCGGCATGCGTTCCGCACTGGCGGAAGCAGGAGGCGATCCGGCGCTGCTCAATCCCGTCGTCCCCGTCGACGTTTCCACCGATCACTCGCTGGCGGTCGATGTTTTCGGGACGACCGGCGCCGCAGAACACAATATGAAGCGGGAATATGAGCGCAATGCCGAGCGCTACAGCTTCATGAAATGGGCGACGAATACGCTCACCGGTTTCCGCGCCCATCCGCCCGGCACCGGTATCATGCACACGCTCAATCTCGAACGCCTGGCGACCGTGGTGTCGGCGCATCAGCGGGATGGCCGGCTTTGGGCTATCCCGGATACCTTGATCGGAACCGACAGCCACACGCCGATGATCAACGGGATCGGCGTTCTGGCATGGGGTGTGGGTGGTCTTGAAGCGGAGAGCGTCCTTTTCGGCATGCCGGTCACGCTGCGTGTGCCCGACGTCGTCGGCGTTCGCCTGACAGGAAAGCTGAGACAAGGGGTTCTTGCGACCGATCTCGCGCTCGTGGTGACGCATCTGCTGCGTCAGATCGACCTCCAGGACAAGTTCGTCGAGTTTTACGGGCCTGGCGTCACCAATCTGGCCGCCGGCGACCGCGCGGTCGTGGCCAATATGGCCCCTGAGTTTGGTGCCAATAGCGGCTACTTCCCGGTCGATCGCCGGTCGATCGACTATCTCTTGCAAACCGGCCGCAGCAACGAGCACGTGCGGCTTGTCGAATGTTATGCGAAACGGGCTGGCATCTGGTTCGATCCGGAGGCCAATCCCCGCTACAGCTCGACGCTCAACCTCGATCTCAGCGACGTTGAACCCAGCCTCGCAGGCCCGCGCCGTCCGCAGGACAGGATCGCCGTCGGCGAAACGCGAGCAGCCATCCGGAAAATAACGGGGACCCGGGAAAATCCTCCCCTTGAAGGCAGACCAAACGACGGAGCGGTGGCGATCGCCGCGATCACCAGCTGTACGAACACCTCCGATCCGCGGCTTCTCGTGGCCGCCGGTCTTCTCGCGCGCAAGGCTCGCGGCTATGGCCTGCGGCCGCCGCATTGGGTGAAGACTTCGCTTGCCCCGGGATCGCCAACCGCCGGGCGCTATCTCGTCCGCGCCGGCCTGCTGAATGACCTGGAAGCGGTCGGCTTCGGCATCGTCGGTTACGGCTGCACGACCTGTATCGGCAATTCCGGTCCTCTGACCAAGCCCGTCGCAGACGCGATGGCCGAGCGCCAGATACTGCCCGTCGCGGTCCTCTCCGGTAACCGGAACTTCCCCGGCCGGGTTCATGCGCAGCTGGAAGCCGGGTTCCTCGCCTCGCCGCCGATGGTCGTTGCTTTCGCGCTCGCCGGAACTGTCGAGATCGACATCCTCCACGACCCGATCGGCGTTTCCGCCGACGGCACGCCCGTGACGCTCGCGATGCTCTGGCCCAGCGCCGAGGAAATCGACCTGCTTTTCGCCAAGGCTTCGAGTGTCAGCGACTTCGCGGCGACCTACGAGGCGGCGGAGACGAGCCCGGCCTGGAAAGACCTCGCCGCCCCGTCGAGCATCCTGTTCCCGTGGAATGAAAACTCCACTTATGTAAGGCGCCCGCCCTTCGCGAGCTTCGGGGAAGGAACCCGGCTCGGCACCTACCAGGGTTATCCGATCCTTGTTCTCGGCGACGACATGACGACCGACCATATTTCGCCGGCCGGTGCGATCCCGGCACAGGGAGAGGCCGGACGATATCTCATCGAGCGCGGCGAAAACCCCAGCGATCTCAACGTCTTTTCCTCGCGGCGCGGAAACTGGGAGGTCATGATCCGCGGCCTGTTCACCAACAAGGCGGCGCGCAACCTCCTGGCGCCGGATATCACGCTGGGCTTCACAGTCCATGCCGGGTCGGGAGAACCGCTGCCGTTGTGGGATGCGGCGCAGCGCTACAAGGCCGAAGGCAGGTCCGTCGTCATTGTCGCCGGCGCACGATACGGAATGGGCTCGTCCCGCGATTGGGCGGCCAAGGGTGCGGCGCTCCTCGGGGTGCGGGCGGTTCTGGCCTCCAGCTTCGAGCGCATTCACCGTTGGAACCTGATCGGCATGGGCATCCTTCCTCTGCGCCTTCCGCATGATCAGGCGCCGGAGACACTCAAACTCCGCCCCGGCGATGTCCTGACCGTCCAGGCTGAACCGGAGATGATTTCTCCGCGCTGCGACGTGCCGGTATCTGTCAGGCGAACCGACGGCTCCTCGAGGATATTCAAGACGTCGGCTGCAATCGAAACGAATGCCGAGGTCGAACTGCTGCGCGCCGGTGGCATCCTTCCGCTGATCCTCAGGCGTTACCTTGCCAAGTCGGCACCCGGCGCTGGATCCCCGGAATTTCTCCGGGCCTAAGCGTCCTGGAACTATCGCTCCTTCTCTCAGTTAGTGGGTCCCACACAACCAAAGAGGAAATGCGATGGCAGATACATCCGAAACCCGCTCCATCTTCGTGACCGGCCTCAAGAACGCGCACGCCATGGAAAACCAGGCCCTGTCGATCATGAAGCCGCAGGTCTCGCGGATCGAAAACTATCCGGAGGTGGCGGCGCGGCTCGAGCAGCATATCCGTGAGACGGAGGGCCAGATCGCCAGGATCGAGGACGTTCTCAAGAGCTTGGCGGAAGATCATTCGAGCTTGAAGGACATGGCATTGTCCCTCACCGGCAGCATGGCGGCGATGGGACACAGCGTTGCCGGCGACGAAATCATCAAGAACTCGCTCGCCAATTTCGCTTTCGAGAATTACGAGATCGCCGCCTACAAGTCGCTCATCACCATCGCCGAACATGGCGGCTTTCCGGGACTGGCGCCAGCGCTGAAAAGCAATCTCGAGGAAGAGATCGCCATGGCCAAATGGCTGGACGACAATCTGAAGAGCGTGACGATGAAGTTCGCCTCGCTCAAGGAAGCGGGCGAACGTGCCAAGATCTGACCAACGCCGTTCCTTTCCCGGTCGATCCTGCGGGCCAACCCGCAGGATCGACTTTGCGGCCCGACTGCCGGTATCCCTGAAGGAGCGGAAACATGCCTGACGACGGCAAATCGGGGCTCGATCTTTTTCAAAGCGCGAGCTCGCGTCGAACCGTTTCCAGACGCTCCATGGCAATCACGCCATCGGCGATCGTCGGCGCGGGTGTCGTCGCCCCCCCGAGCGCGGGAACCACATCGGCCAGCAACGAATGGTAACCCTTCGGATCCTCGTTGGCTGCGGCGGTGAAGTTCGGTTTCCACGTCAGCGTGTCGCAGTCCTCCTTCAGCGTCGCGCCCAGGTCGTCGATCTTGAAGGGTGGATTGCGATGCCAGCGGATTTCGATCACGTCCTCCACCTCGATACGCTGGTGGTCGCCCATCAGCTCGATCCGCTCGACCGGCGTGCCGCGTGACTGGATCGTACCCATGGCAATGTTGCCGATCGCTCCGCATTCGAACTCGAAGGCGACATGGAACAGCAGCCGGCCCGGAGCTTTCTCCACCTTGCGCGTCGAGATCGAACGAACCGGCGATACCAGAAAGGACGCCAGATCCATGTAATGAACGCAGTGATGCAGGAAAAAGCCGGTGTAATCGACATTGCCGGCGAAATAGCCCGGTGCCGTCATGTAAAAACCGGTCAAGCCGAATACCTCCCCGAAGCGGCCGGACTTGACGATATTAGCCGCCATGCGGTTGCCGATCGAATAGCGCTTCATGAAGCCGAGCAGCAGCGGCTTGTTCGCCTTTTCCGAAGCGGCCAGAAGTTCCCGCGCCCCGGCGGCGGAACCCGATGGCGGCTTTTCCATGAAGACAGGCAAGCCTCGTTCGAGCGCCGCCTTGCCGAAGGCGAGGTGCTGATCCGGGCCGACGGCCATCCCGACCGCATCGATGCCGCGGGTCGAAAGCAGGGCCTGCGCGTCCGTCGTCAGGTTGGCAACGCCGAATTGCCGGCCGGCGTCCTTCAGGCGTTTGCCGTCGATATCGCACAGCGCGACGATCTCGACGTCATGGCGCACGAGTTGGGGAAGCAGCATCTGGGTTGCATGAACGCCGCAACCGATCCAACCGATTTTCAAAGTCATCGACGATATTCCGTAAGCAGGAGATGGGATTTCATGAATGCGCTCGAGGCCGCGAGGCGATCGCTCTCATCCTCGTGCGGCGGGCGCCATTGGGCGAACGGCACGCCGAAGCGGTCGTCGTTGCGCCGGAACGGTTCCAGCGAAACCGGCCCCTTATAGCCGATCTCGTGGAGCGCCCGGCAGACGTCGACCCAGTCGGTAGAACCCGTGCCTGGGAAGCCGCGGTGGTTTTCATTGGCCTGGAAATGCACCAGCCGGTCACCGGCAAGCCGGATGGCCTCGGCGATCGAGCTTTCCTCCATGTGCATGTGGAAAGTGTCGAGCATCAGCTTGACGGCTGGATGATCGACGGTATCCAGCAGTTCCATCGCCTGATGCGTGGTGCAAAGAACGTCGCTTTCGAAGCGGTTGAGCGGCTCGACGGCCAGCAAAACACCCATTTTGGCTGCGTGGTCTCCGGCTTCCTTCAGGCCTTTGACGCAACGCTCCTTGCGGGCCAGCCGTTCGGCCTCGTCGACCGGCTGCGGGGCACGGCCGGCGAACACGAGAGGATTGCCCGTCAGCGGCCCACCGACGATCTTCGAACCGAGGCCTGCCGCGCAATCGGCCGTATATTTCAGATATTCGACACCGGCGCGACGGGCTTCGGCATCGGCCGACGCAAGGTTGCGCTGCAGGTTGACGCGGGCGGCGAGCACGACGCCGAGACCGACATCATCGAGCGCTTTCTTCGTTTCCCGGATGTCGAGTTCGCCGGCTTCCGGGACCAGAAGCTCCACGAAGTCAAAACCGTGCTGACGCATCTTTGCAAACAGCGGAAAATGCTCGGCCGTGAAGGGCCTTGCATACTGCATCGAAATCAACCCGATGGGGTTCATTGTTACGTCCTCTTTTACATTCCGCTTCGTCGGCTACGCCGACCATTCCTTGCCCTTATCCCTTGACCGCGCCCTGGGTCAGCCCGCCGATCAGGCGCCGCTGCACGAGAAGGAAAAGGATGGTCGCGGGCATTGCGCCGACCACTGCGCCTGCCGCCAGCAGTCCCCATTCGATCTGGTATTCGCCGATCAGCGTCTGGATCGCGACCGTGACCGGGCGCACGTTCCGCCCGCCGAGCGTCAGCGCGTAGAGATATTCGTTCCAGGCGGTGATGAAGATGTAAATGCCGGTCGAGATGATGCCCGGCATGGTCAGCGGCAGGACTATCCTGCGCAGCGCCGTCAGGCGCGAGCATCCGTCGGTCATGGCCGCTTCGTCGAGGCTTTTCGGGATGGCGCCGATATAGCTTGTCAGCATCCACACCGCGAACGGGATCGCCACCGTCGCATTGGCGAGGATCAGGCCGAAATGGGTGTCGAGGATGTTGAAACGGCGCATCAGCACGAAGAGCGGCAGGATGAGCAGCACGATCGGGAACATGTTGATCAGAAGGAACTGCAGCATCAGCAGCTTGCGGCCCGGAAACCGGAAGCGCGAAAAGGCATAGGCCGCCGTGACCGAGACGATCAGCCCGACGACAACCGTGCCGGCGGCGATGATCAGGCTGTCCAGCATGTTCTTGAGGAAGGATGTCTGCTCGATGAGCCGCACGTAGTTGTCGAGGCTCCAGCCGAGCGGCGAAAGCGACACGCCCGTGGCATTCAACACCGCGGTCGGCGTCAGCGATGTCAGGATCATCCAGGCGAAGGGTGCCATGGCGAAGAGGACGATCAGCAGGACCGGAAGGTCGGTGGTGATGATCCGGCGAAGTGCACTTTGTTTCATCGTTCCACCTCGCGCATCGTACGGGAGAGATAGAGAACCACGAAGGCGCCGAGCAGGATCGTGAAGGTGACGGCGATCGCGGTGCCGTAGCCGAAATCGAGGTTCTGGCGCGCCTTGATGAAGGCATAAAGCGGCAGGGTGTGCGTGGCATAACCGGGGCCGCCGCCGGTCATCACGAAGATGACGTCCATGGAATTGGCGACCCAGATCACCCGCAGCAAACCGGCCGTTGCGAGCACCGGCGCGATGCCCGGCAGCGTGATATGGACGAACTGCCGCCAGGTGGAGGCGCCATCGATCGACGCCGCTTCATATTGGCTGCGCGGAATACCCTGGAGGCCGGCAAGGATCATCACCGCGAAGAAAGGAAAGCCCTGCCAGGTCAGGGTGGCGATGATCGCATAGATCGCCACGTTGGGATCGGCGAGCCACGGAACTGCGGACTGGACGATCGACAGGTAGATGAGGATGTCATTGAGCACGCCCGTATTCGGGTCATAGATCCAGCGCCACATCAGCGCGATCACAACGCTCGGTAGCGCCCAGGGAATGATGATGAGCGCCCGTGCCAACCCACGCCAGGGAAACTCGCGATTGAGGAGCAGGGCCGCGACAAGCCCGAGCCCCATCTGCAATGGCACGGTCAATCCGATCCAGATGACGGTGTTCCACAACGCCGTCCAGAAGACCGGATCGTTGAACAGCTTGACGTAGTTGCCGAAGCCCACGAACTTGCTGGCATTGGGGCGAAACAGGATCAAGTCGTAGAAGCTCGTGAAGACGGCCTGCACCATCGGCATGAAGACGATGACGAGGGTCACCACGACAGCCGGTGCAAGCAGCCAGTACGGCAGAAGCCGTTCCGAATGCCAGCGGAACAGCGTGCGGCGCTCCACGGTAGAATGGTTCGATCGGGACATGCGGATCCAGCCTCGAGGCGGGGAAAGAGGCCCCGACACAGGACGTGCCGGGGCCGGAGGCGACTTTTACTGGGCAAACAGCGTCTGCAACTGTTCCATCATCTGCTTGGGCGTGATCTGGCCGGTCAACGCCCGCTGCATGTTGGTCTGCCAGGCCGTGTTGACGAATTCCGAGACCGCGGAGTTCTGCGGCAGCACCCTGGCGAACGGCAGGGATTGGACGGTCGCTTCGACGAAACGGCGCTCATGGAGCTTCCAGTCGGCAGAGCCGCTCTTCGTGACGGTCAGCTGGCCCGTCGCGCCGTTGAAGGCGACGTTGTTCTTGCCCTCGGCCAGGAAGGAGATCCACTTCCAGGCAGCGTCCTTGACCGAGGACGAGGAGAAGATCGCAAGCGACTCATCGCCGTAAGACGTCCATTGACCATTGCCGCATTTCGGAACCGGCACGGCGGACACCTTGTCGCCGAGAGCCGCAACGAGATCCTTGGACGAACCGATATGGTGGATGGTCATGGCCGTCTTGCCGGATTTGAACGCGGCGACAATTTCCTGGAAACCGTCATTCGGCGCGGACGGCGGAATGACCTTGTCCTTCTGGAAGAGGTCGACCAGCCATTGGTTGGCGGCGATCGCCTCGGGCTTGGTCAGGCCACCCGGCTTCAGCTCGGCGCCCTGGGAGAGCACGAAAGCGCCCCATTGGTCCCAGCCGCCCTTGCCGCCGCGCAGGCCGAAGCCGTAGGTCTGCGGCGCATTGGTGAGCTTGATCGCCGCATTGCGGAAATCTTCGCAGGTCTTGGGCGGCTGCAGACCGGCCGCCTGGAAGAGATCGGTCCGGTAATAGAGATAAAGGACCACGTACTGGATCGGCAGGTAATACTGCTTTCCGTCCGGACCTTTGTTCAGGTCGAGCAGGTTGTCCAGCAGGTCGGCCTTGCCCTTCCACGCGTCCAGCTGCTTGCCGATCGGCTCCAGCGCTCCCATTTCCGCAAGCCGGGGCTGGGCGAAGAGCTTCACCATCGCCGCATCCGGCGCATTGCCGCCAACCAGCGCAGTGTAAAGATTGTCGTAGTAGCTGTTCCACGGCACGTTCTCGGCTTCGATCTTGATGCCGGGATTGGCTGTCTCGAACTTCTTGACCAGGTCCGACATCGGGTTTGCCGGGTTGTCGAAATGGTACCAGAAGCGGACGGTTTCCGCTTTCGCCTGACCGAATGCGGCCGAAGCCGCAAGAGCGGCGCTAAGCGCGAGTGTCTTCAGAAATTTCATAGTCTCCTCCTCTTGATCCGTTCACGTCATCGACGTTGTGTCAGTCGCCTTGCTGCACTGCCTGCGGCCGCCAACGCCTCCCGCGCGGCCGAAAGTTCATTGGTGTTCTGCAGGAAACCGTGGATGACGCCCGGCACGACGTGCAGCTCGTCGTCCCGGCCGAGAGCCCTGAGACGCTGGCTCAGGCTCACGGTGTCGGAAAGCAGCGGGTCCACCGCCGCCGCCATCAGATAAAGCGGCGGCAGCGCCACCAAGGCCGCATCGGACGCCGCAAGGGGGCAGGCAAGCGGATCGTCCTCGACTGCGCGCTGACCGGCATAGAACGACCAGTAGCGCTGCATCTTGCCGCGCGTAAGTGCCGGGCCTTCGGCGAAACGGACATAAGATGCCGTTTCGAAAGAGCGCGCATAAGTGCCGTAAAAGAGCAGCGCGGCATCCGGCAGCCGTCGGCCCTCGGCCTGTTCATGCAGTATCGCTGCCAGAGCAATGTTGGCTCCCGCCGAGTCGCCGGAGATGACCAGGGGGCCAGGGCGGACGCCTTCGCCGGCGGTCGCCTCGAAAAGACCTCGGAGCGTCGCAACGACATCCATGAGCCCGGCCGGATAGGGCGCTTCCGGGGCCAGCCGGTAATCGGGCATCACGACCGGCATGCCGCTTTCCAGCGCAAGAACCCGCGCGCAACGCTCATGGGTTTCCGGCGAACAGAAGGCGAAGCCGCCGCCATGCACGAACAGGATGGCGCCATCCGCGGCATCCGGCGGCACGAACACCTTGAGGCGACAGCGGGCCGAACCAAGGCGCGCATCTTCCGCTACCCAAACCTCCCCGACATTTGCCATGGCTGGCAGATTGACATTCCATCGCACATTGGCGGCAAGCGTCTGTACACGACCTTCCGCCGGCGGAAGGGTCGTCGGATCCGGCAGAGGTCCGAGATCCGCCGCAACCCGCTGCGTCAGCGCCAGCATTTCGTCCGAAAGCGTGTCCGACAGTTGAGAGAGGTCGTTCACTGTGTCGCCTCCGGGAAAACTTCAGGCCCGAGATCGACGATGGTCGCGATATGATGACGCATGGCGGCGGTCGCCCGCCCGGCATCACCGCTTTCGATCGCGTCGATGATGCTGCGATGCCGCAATGCCGTCGCCTCGAGATCCCGCGCCATCGGGCTGCGGGAAATCTTGAACCGGTGATTATGCACGAGGCAACGATGAAGGATCGGATCAAGCGCCGGCAGGTTGGCATCCTCGAAGATGCGCCGATGGAAATCGCGGTCGAAGGCCGCAAGCTCCAACTCGTCACCCGCCGCAGCCGCAAGCAGCATCTTGTCGAGCAGGCTCTCGAGTTCCTTGACCAGCGTGCGGCTGCGAGCGCGCATGACGCGCGCCATGCCGTTGCCCTCTATCTGCTGGCGCAGCCGGAACATCTCGATTGCCTCGTCTTCCGTGCACTCGGAAACCTGCGTCCCACGATGCCCGCGACGACGGACCAGCCCTTCCTCCTGCAGTTGCAGGAGCGCTTCCCGGACGGTGCCCTGGCTGCACTGGAAGTGGGCCGCCAGTTCCAATTCCGTAAGGCCGGTCCCCGGCGCCAGCGTCCCGAGCATGATGTCGCGCTTCAACGCATTGAAGGCGGCGCCCGCCTTGGGCGATCTGACCGATGTCGATCTAGCGGAAAAATAGGCCATCTCACTCATCCAGCCGGTTGCGCATTTCCAAAGTTATCATTATCGATATTGATATCGATAAGTGACGTCAAGCTTGAAAAATATTCGGGAGGACCTCGTGGCTGGCATAGCGTTGAAGAAGATCCGGAAGTCGTATGGCGCCCTGCAGGTCATCCACGACATCAATATCGAGATCCAAAGCGGCGAATTCCTGGTTCTCGTCGGCCCTTCCGGATGCGGGAAATCGACGCTGCTGCGCATGATCGCCGGGCTGGAGGAGATCTCGGGCGGCGAACTGGATATCGAAGGCCGCACGGTCAACCTGCTTCCGCCGGCCGAGCGCAATATCGCCATGGTCTTTCAGGACTACGCTCTTTACCCGCATATGAGCGTTCGGGAAAACATGTCGTTCGGCCTCAAAATGCGCGGCGGCGACGACCGTGAAATCGAAAGCCGCGTCGGTCAGGCTGCCGATGTCCTGAAGATCAGGGATTATCTTGATCGCCGGCCGGCACAATTGTCGGGCGGCCAGCGCCAGCGGGTCGCCATGGGCCGTGCGATTGTCCGCGAGCCGGCGGCTTTCCTGTTCGACGAACCGCTTTCCAATCTCGACGCTGCGCTGCGCGTCGAGATGCGCCTGGAAATCGCAAAACTGCACAACCGCATGAAGGCGACCACGGTCTATGTCACGCACGATCAGGTGGAGGCCATGACGCTGGCCGACCGCATCGTGGTGATGAACGGCGGCGTGGTGGAGCAGATCGGCAAGCCGCTCGATCTCTATCACAACCCGTCGAGCCTGTTCGTCGCCCGCTTCATCGGCAGCCCGACCATGAACACCCTGCCAGCGGAGATCGCCTCCGATGGAGAAAGCCTGAAACTTCTGGGAAAGACGGCGGCCGGCAGCATTCCAGGCGCAAGGACGCTTGCCGGCGAGGAAGTCACGCTCGGAATTCGGCCCGAAGAACTGACCCCCTGTTCCCCCGAACAGGCCTGGTTCAGCGGCGAACTGATGGTGGCCGAACGGCTCGGCAGCCAGACCTACGGCTATGTCGAAGTCGGCCATTCGAAAATGCTGACCGTCGAGTTCCCCCGAGACCGCGACATCGCCGTCGGCGAAATGATACATGTGAAGGGCAATCCCGAGAGGGCGCACCTGTTCGACGCCGAGACCGGCAAAAGGCTGAACTAAGCCCGGAGCCGTTGGTGATCGTCTGGCAGCCATCGAAGACGACCATCGTAGAGGTACAGGCCGGGAGGACTGAAGTCGTGGCGGCGGTTTCGAGCGCTTTGGGTAAAATGCAGTGCCTTGCAGGCAAACTTGTTGGCGGGTGAATTTGTCCCAGATTGAACGACTGTATTACCCGGTTCGGGTGGCCCTGTGGCGGATTTCCGCCCTCCGCGGGCAGAGCGCCCCGGCGTGGCCCATGACGGTGGAGGTCTCGCATCATATCGATGCATCCGAACCTGACGGCGACGGGTTCTACGACTACCATTACGAATACGATGTCTATGAGTTTTCAGACGGAGTTTTGACCCTTCTGGTGCGCGCATACAGCGACGAACCGGAAAAGGCCGCCCTGATGGGGTGGTACAGGGGCAAAGCAAGGAACTGGCTGAAAAAACAGGATTTGCGTCATCCGCTTGTCCTCAAAGCAGCCGCCTATCTCCGGGCGTCCGGTAAATCCAGGCTCGACTGGCTGGACCGAAAAAGCCGTGGCTACGTGCCGTTGAATGGAAATCCGGTGGTGTGATTCGGTCTGCAAGGCTTCCGGAGGGGCAGGAACCGATGCCATTCCCAATCAGCAGAACCTAAACTCCCAATCCGCCGAAGTTCACGGTATTGCACGGGTCCACTTGAGTTTCCCGATCGGGAAATTTTTCCGGATATGGACCATCTGGGTGGGCCATTTTCCCGATCGGGAAATTTCTCTCGACAAGACGGCTGATGTGCTGCTGTTTTCCCGATCGGGAATAAAGATGGCGAAACGAGTTAAAAATCCAGCCGATATCGGCGCCTTGGTACGCAGCGCCCGCAAGGAGCAAAACTTGCGACAGGACGAGCTTGCCGGGGTCTCTGGAGTTGGCCTCCGGTTCATTGTGGACCTGGAAGCCGGCAAGCCGACAGCTCAGATAGGAAAGGTTTTGCAGGTTCTGCAAACGCTCGGTTGTTCGATTGATATTCTGGCCCCTGGTGAACGTAAAAAATGACGGCAAGGGTTCTCAACGTCTGGTGGGATGCTCGCATTGTCGGACAATTCACCCAAGATAAGCATGGCGATATCGGCTTCGCCTACACTGAAGCTTGGCTTGATGACGAAAAGACGCTTCCACTGTCAGTCTCACTTCCAAAGCGTCCGGAGCGTTTCTCTCGCCCTGAATGCCGACCATTTTTCGGCGGTCTGCTGCCCGAAGAAAACCAGCGTCTTGTTGCGGCGCAGGCGTTGGGTGTTTCACCTGCCAACGACTTCGCGCTTCTTGATCGCTTGGGCGGCGACGTCGCCGGCGCGCTTCAGCTTTTGCCTGAAGATCAGGAACCGATCGGGGCAGGACCGATTGCGGATCAGCAAACGGCACCTCTGGATGAGGCGGGAATCGTTCGGATAATGGACGCACTTCCGACACGGCCGCTACTGGCCGGCCAGGAGGGCTTGAGGCTGTCGCTTGCGGGCGCCCAATCAAAAGTTCCAGTTCTTCTCATCGATGGCCAAGTCGCGCTTCCGCTTCCAGGCCAGGCGACGACGCACATCCTGAAGCCACCAATTGCGCGACTTCCAGGGACCACCGAGAATGAGGCCTTGGTGATGAGGCTTGCTGCCGCAATCGGGCTCGCCGTTGCTCCTGTCGAGCCGAAGTCCGCGAATGGTCGCCCTTTCCTTTCGGTCGAGCGATACGATCGCTACCGCGATGCCGACGGTGTGGCTCGCCGCATCCATCAGGAAGACTTTTGCCAAGCACTCGGTGTGCCACCTGAATCAAAGTACGCAAGCGAGGGCGGGCCGACCTTCAGGGATTGTTTTGAGCTGTTGCGGCGGGTATCTGAGCGGCCGGGCTCGGACATCGCAAATCTCCTGGATGCTGCGATCTTCAATCTCATTGTCGGAAATGCGGACGCTCACGGCAAGAATTTCTCAATCCTTTATGATGATCGGGGAGCACGAATGGCTCCGCTGTATGATCTGCTGTCGACGGTGGCCTATCCAGGCCTTTCTCCGAAAATGGCTATGCGGGTCGGAAAACGCGCAACGCTTGCAGAAATGGACGCCGCTGGTTGGCAGGCTTTCTCGAAGGAGACGGGTGTCGGCCTGCTCTTGGTACGCCGGCGGGTGAAGGAGCTAGCCGATGCCACAGGAAAAGCGATTTCCCAATTATCAGAAAAGATATCGCCAATTGCCGCAGATCCTGTGCCACTAAATCACGTGACAGCTTTGATTGCGAACCGTGCGAAACTCGTAGCGCTGACCATTTAGCTCAACGGTGCCAGCCATCTCCGCAGATGCGACCTTCAATCCGGCAAACAGCGTCACAAAAATTCACAGATCGCCCGGTTTCCACACCTAAAGCAAGGCGGAACTGGCGCTTTCGCGCCGCCTATTCGCTCGGCAGGACTGCGCGGCTGGCGATGGAACTCATGGTCAATTTCGGGGTCCGGCGGTCCGATCTCGTCAAGCTCGGCTGGCGGAACCTAGTCGGCGAGCGCACCGAATTTCATGCCGGAGAAGGGTTCTGGCAACTATGCGCAGTCTCTCAGCCTGCCCATCACAGACGAGCCAATCGAGGCGCTGGACGCGATCACGCATGATCAGCCGACCTTCCTCATCACCGACCACGGCGAGGTATTCGGCGGAACGGCTTCGGAAACAAGATGCGCCAGTGGCGCAAGATGCCGATTTGCCGGAATGCTCGTCACACGGCCTCAAAAGGGCGTCCGCAACCATTCTCGCCGAGGCCGGCGCGACCGACATCCGTCGATGGCAATCTCGGCTGGTCTGATGCCAAGATGGCACAGCACTAAACCAACGCCGCCCAATCCAGACGGATTCCAGATTCCGGTTTTGAGTCGCAAGGCCTATGAACCCGCAAAAATGTCCGACTTTTATCGAGCCGGAATTCCGGTCGAGGTTCTGGTGCAGCTCGGGCGATTGCCCCACGGTTCCGCTAGCGGAGGCGACCTATGGTGTGCCTGACGCAACGCCGAAACTCTCACGGTTCCAGCCTGTGGCCGAATGGTTCAGTGACGGGAACTTTCGATACGACCCGCGGTTAGGAGGCGGTGACAAAAAACAGAGAGGAAACACTTCATGATCGTAAAACTTCTCACTGCGAGCACTCTCGCGCTCGGTCTTGCTACTTCTGCATTCGCACAGGGTGCTGGCGGCGGTTCCAGCACCAGCGGTTCAGGTTCGACCGGCGCTTCGGGCACCGGCACATCGACCGCAGTCCCGGGCACTGGTGCCGGAGGCACGGCAACATCCGGTACGGCAGCAACGGGTACCGCCAACACCCAGGGCGCAGGTACGGCCGGCAGCAGCAACTCCAATTGCGGCAAGAGCCCAACCACTGCGGGGCCGGCCGGCACCAACGCGTCTACCTCCGACCCGAACAGCCCGACCAACCAGGCAAATTCCTGCTGACACGACCGGGCAATTTCGTTCGTCTAAAGCCCCGTAACCCGAACCGGCTGCGGGGCTTTTCTGTCTCATGAGCCGAGATTGCGGTCGGTCGTGCGCCCTGTAAACAGAGGCACCTCCTCGATATTCGCCAACACGCGCTCCTTCAGCAGGAACCGGCGCACGTTTTCTCGGATTGCCGGCAAGGGGAAGATGCCTTGAGCGGCCATCCGACAAGCCTTCGACAACACCTCGTATGTGTCGCCCCTTTTGTCGATCGGCCACTCGTCGAGAAAGTCGAAGACGTCTTCCAGGCTGGCAAGCTCTAGAACATAGCGAGATGTTTTCACAAACAGCGGTTTGTCAAACAACGTGTTAGCCATCGCGACCTCCTTTCCTTTTTCGCCGTGGACCGCAGATTGATTTAGGAAATGGGACCGTGGGTTCAAGACACCGAGGTTGTTCGCCCGAGGGCATTTTGAATGTGCGATGAAGCGATCCACCAAGCGGAAACCGGCCTGTTTTACAGTCCTGTGACGGAAATGAAAGAAAGCTGGAAAACTCTGTAACCGGCCTGACACGATAGCGCTCTAAGGAACCGTAAAAGCCTTCCCACCTGCGGAAGGTACATGCGAGACCGGAGAGCTGCCGTGAAGATCATCCAGATTACCGACACCCATTTCAGCCCGGAGACGTCGCATTTCAACGGCAATTGGGCGCCGTTGCTGACATGGATCGAGGATACCCGTGCCGATCTCATCATCCATACCGGGGATCTGACCGTCGATGGCGCCGATAAGCCGGGCGACATCACCTTCTGCATGGACCTGATGCGGCAGACTTCGATCCCGATGCTGATCCTGCCGGGCAATCACGATGTCGGCCACCTGCCGGGTTGCGAACAGCCCGTCAATGCCGAGCGCCTTGCCCGCTGGCGGGACCTCGTCGGCGAGGACCGCTGGTTCGAGGACACCGCCGACTGGCGTCTCATTGGCCTCAATTCGCTCCTGCTCGGTCATGAGGACGATGAGGAGGAAGCCCAGTTCGAATGGCTGCGCGGAACCCTCGAAGAGCGTCGTGGCCGCCGCATCGCGCTGTTTGCCCACAAGCCGCTGTTCGTCGATGAACCGCATGAGGGCGACACGGGCTACTGGAGCGTCCGCCCGGCGCAACGCAAGCGTCTCTACGACCTGATCGCCGCCCATGACGTGGCGCTTTTCGCGAGCGGCCATCTGCACTGGGCCTGGCAGGGCCGTTTCGAAAACACCGCGCTTACCTGGGCTCCGTCTGCCGCCTTCATCCTCGACAAGCTGGTGCGCGAAATGCCGGGCGAGCGGCTGGTCGGCGCGGTCGTGCATGAATTCGGCAACGACGTTGAAAGCGACATCGTCGCCGTGCCCGGCATGACCGCCTATGTCCTCGACGACGTCATCGAGGAAGTCTACCCGACCAGTGCCAAGCAAACGGAGAGCGTCGAATGACCGCCCTTTCGCTTCGCGGCATCGAAAAATCCTTCTCCGGCAATCCGATCCTCAAGGGCGTCAGCTTTGACGCCGGTCCCGGCGAGTTCATCGCCCTCGTCGGCCCTTCCGGCTGCGGCAAGAGCACGCTGCTGCGCATCCTCGCCGGTCTCGAAAGCGCTGACGCCGGCGAGATCATGCTTGGCGACCGCGACCTGTCGCCGGTGCCGGCGGCCGACCGCAACGTCGCCATGGTGTTCCAGTCCTACGCGCTTTATCCGCACCTGACGGCGGCGCAGAACATCGCCGTGCCGATGGTCATGCGCAAGCTGACACGGGCGCAGCGCCTGCCGCTGGTCGGCCCGCTGATGCCCGGCCAGCGCAAGGCGGTGGCGGCGATCAAGCGCGACGTGCGCGAGATGGCGGTGTCGCTGAAGATCGATCACCTGCTCGATCGCAAACCCGGCCAGATGTCCGGCGGCCAGCGCCAGCGCGTCGCGCTCGGCCGCGCCATGGTGCGCCGTCCCTCCGTCTTCCTGATGGACGAACCGCTGTCCAACCTGGATGCCAACCTGCGCGTCCACGCCCGTGGAGAGATCGTCGAACTGCACCGCCGCGCCGGCGTGCCGACACTCTATGTCACCCATGACCAGGCGGAAGCACTGTCCATGGCCGATCGCGTTGCGGTGATGATCGGCGGTTCGCTGCTGCAGCTCGCCTCACCGCAGGTGATCTATGACGATCCGGCGCATGTCGAAGCTGCCCGTTTCATCGGCCAGCCGCGCATCAACCTCTTTCCGTCGCAGGTCGGGGCCGATGGCACGCTAGCGTTCGGCGATATCCGGGTCGGATTGCCCCGCGAGACGGTCGCAGCCGGCGCGCCGGTGACGATCGGCATCCGCCCGGAATTCGTCCGCGTCCACCGCACTGGCCAGCAGGGCCTGCCGGCACGCATTGACCGCATCGAGTTCCTGGGCTCCGAGATCGTCCTCTATTGCCGCCTGGATGCGATCGGCGAACCGGTGGTCGCCAAACTTTCACCCGCCGAGGGCGCCGGCCTTGTCGCCGGCATGCCAGTGCGTCTCGACTTCTCCGCCGACCGTCTCTTCGTCTTTGCCGAGGAGGGCCATCGCCTGCCCTCGACACCGGTTGATGCTGCCGTCATGCGGGAGACGGCCCATGGCTGACGCGGTCGCTGCTGCACTCCCCCTCATCGGAAAACCTGCCCGTTCGGCTGCGGAGCGGCAGGAGGCGCGCGCGGCACTCGTGCTGTCGCTGCCGGCTATGGTTCTCCTGTTCGTCTTCATCCTGCTGCCGGTCGCGGTGGTGATCCTGTTCGGATTTACCGACTACGAACTCGGGTATGCGGGTTTCCGGTTCGTCGGCTTCGACAATTACACCGAGCTTTTTACCGACCGCACCTTCCGCAGCTCGCTTTGGAACACGACGGTCTATACCGCGATCGTCGCGCCGATCTCGATCTTCATGGCGCTCGGCCTTGCGATGCTGATCGAAAGCGAGAATATCGGCCGTTCCTTCTTTCGAACCGCCTATTTCCTGCCGGTCGCCTCGTTGCTCGTCGCGATGGCGACGGTCTGGCAATATCTCTTCCATCCGACGATCGGCCCGATCAACGCGCTTCTGGCGCTCGGCGGCCTGCCGCGTCCCAACTGGCTCGGCGCCTCGACATCCGTCCTCTACAGCCTGTCGATCATCGGCATCTGGCAATCGGTCGGCTTCAACCTTGTCCTGTTCCTGGCCGGCCTCACCGCAATCCCCCGCGAGCTCTATCACGCCGCGCATGTCGATGGCGCCCGCTCGGCCTTCGACCGGTTCCGGCTGGTTACCTGGCCGATGCTCGGACCGACAACGCTGTTCGTCACGACGATCAGCATCATCAATGCGGTCAAGGTCTTCGAAACGGTCAAGACTCTGACCGAGGGCGGGCCGAACAAGGCTTCCGAAGTGCTGCTTTTCACCATCTACCAGGAAGGGTTCGTCTACCTGAAGGTCGGCTACGCCTCGGCGATGACGGTCGTCTTCCTGGCCATCCTGGTGGTGCTGATGTTCCTGCAATACCGCGTCCAGGACAAGCAGGTGCATTACTCATGAATGCTTCAGCTTTCACCCTCGGGCGCGCTGTCCGCCTGTCGATCCTGATCTTCGGTGCGGCGATATTTCTCGCCCCCTACGTCTTCATGGTTTCGACCGCCGGCAAGGCGCAGAGCGACATCTTCTCCTCGTCGCTGTCGCTCATCCCGCAGCACTGGTCCTATGTCGCCAACTTCGCCAAGGCGCTGACGCGCGTCTCGATGACGCGGCTGCTTTTCAACGGCGTCGCCGTCTGCGCGCTGATCTTCGTTTTCCAGGTGATGATCGCCATTCCCTGCGCCTACGCCATGGCGAAGCTGAAGTTCCGCGCGGCAAGGCTGATGATGGTGCTGGTCATGCTCGGCCTGCTGGTACCGATCCACGCCACCGCCCTGCCGCTCTATGTCGCCTTCGACCGCATGGCCGTGCTCAACAGCTATTTCGCGCTGGTTGCCCCCTTCACCATCTCCGTTTTCGGCATCTTCCTCTTCCTGCAGTTCTTCCGCGCAATACCGGACGACCTGATACATGCCGCCCGGCTCGATGGCATGTCGGAGCTCGGCATTATCGGCCGCGTGATCGTGCCGAATGCCTGGCCGGCGATCACCGCATTCGCGATCTTCTCGGTCGTCGCCCACTGGAACGACCTCTACTGGCCGTTGATCGTCGTTTCCAACCAGACCTATGCGACGCCGCCGCTCGGCCTTCTCTATTTTCGCGCCGCCGAGGCCGGCGACGACTACGGCGCCCTAATGGCCGCCACGCTGATCATCACCACTCCCCTCGTTGCTGCTTTTCTTCTGGCACAGAAGCGCTTCGTCGAGGGCATCACCATGACCGGTCTCAAAGGCTGACCGGCATCAACCAGGAGACTATGCGATGAAGCATCTCACCAACATCCTCGCCGCCGCGGCGATTGCCATGACGGTGTCGCTTCCGGCCCATGCCGAAACGACATTGACCGTGCATTATCCGATGCCGGGTTTCTTCAAGGACGTGATGGACACGATCTCGAAGAAGTTCATGGAAGAAAATCCGGACATCAAGATCCGGTTCGCCAACCCGTCCGCGACCTATGAAGAAGGCATCCAGCTGATCATGCGCCAGGCCGGCACGGCGGAAATGCCGGACCTGACCTTCATCGGCCTCAACCGCCTGCGCATGGTTCAGGAGCGCGACCTGCCGGTCGATCTCGCCCCATTCGTCGCCAAGGAAGGCGACATGGACAAGCTCGGCTTCTCGAGCAACATCCTGAAGCTCGCGCAGGTGGGCGGCAAGCAGGTCGGCCTCGCCTTCGCCACGTCGAACCCGATCATGTACTACAATGCCGACCTCGTGAAGGCTGCGGGCGGCAATCCGGACGTTCCGCCGAAGACCTGGGACGAAGTCATCGCGCTCGGCGCCAAGATCAAGGCGCTCGGCAACGGCGTGGAAGGCATCGATTTCCGCTGGCAGGGCGACGACTGGATGTTTTCGGCACTTCTGTTCGGCGCCGGCGGCCAAATGCTGAGCGCCGACGAAAAATCCGTCGCTTTCGCCGGATCGGAAGGCCTGAAGGCTGTCGAAACCCTCGACCGCATGGTCAAGCAAGGCGGCCTGCCGGTCTTCACCGCCCAGGCCGGTGAACAGGCATTCTTCGCCGGCAAGGTCGGCATCGAGTTCAAGACGACCGGCGCCCTGCGCAACACGATCAAGAGCGTAGGCGACAAGTTCGAACTGCGCACCGCGCAGATCCCGCTGATCGATCCGGTCAAGGGCAAGCTGCCGACCGGCGGCAATGCCGTCGTCATCCTCGCCCGCAATGCCGAAAAGCAGCAGGCCGCCTGGAAGTTCGCCAAGTTCGCCGCCGGTCCGTATGGCGCCTCCGTCGTCGTTCCGGGCACCGGCTACGTTCCGAACAATGCGCTTGCCGCCAAGTCGCCGGACTATCTCGGCAATTTCTACAAGGAAAACCCGCTCTTCGTCGCCGGCCTCAGCCAGATGGACCGCATGGTTCCCTGGTACGCCTTCCCGGGCACCAACGGCGTCAAGGTCACCCAGGCGATCGTTGAAAACCTGTCGCGGATCGTCGAACAGCAGGCCACCCCGAGGCAAGCGCTGGAGGATGCCGCTTCCGAAGTGAAGGGATTGCTGCCGCGCAGCTAAGCGTCAGCCCGGCCCAACCACACCACGAACCGCCGTTTCCGATCGGAAGCGGCGGTTTTCCTTTTGCACGAAGCGCTAGCGGATTGCCCGCACCGTGCCGCCCCGGCGCAGCATATAGCCAACGTCGAGATGCCGGGGGGGTGCCGCATTCTCGGCCATGTCCAGCAACAGCGAGGCCGCCGCCGCCCCCATGCTCGCATCCGGCATCTCCACAGTCGTCAGCGGCGGGTCCATCAGCCGTCCAATGGCGATCCCGTCGAAACCGGCCACGGAAATGTCACGGGGTACGGAAAGTCCTTCGCGCCGCAGCGCGCTGATGACGCCAAGTGCCAGAAGATCGTTGGAGGCGATGATCGCCGTCGGCGACACGGTCGCGAGCGCCACGCTGAGATCGAGCTGATCGTAGCCGCTGAGGAAGGAAATCTCGACCGCTCCCAAGGGTTCGACGCCATTCCTGTTCATCGCATCGCGATAACCCTCATGCCGGCGACGCGCGCGGTCAGAGGCCGCGAAATTTCCGGAGACGAACAGGATACGCCGATGGCCGAGACCGATCAGCATCTGCGTCAGTTCGCGGCCGGCACCCCGATTGTCCACGGTCACGGCGGCGGGAAACAGCGAGGTCGGCATGTTGTTGAGAAGCACGGTTGGCGGCAGCGAGGATGTGAGGGTGACGCTTGTGGCGGGATCGCAGACGGTCAGGATCAGCCCGGTCGGCCGGTCGTTGAGAAGCGAGGCGACTGCGTCCGCCTCGCGTGCAGGATCGTAGTTCGACTGGGCGATCAGCACGCCGTGGCCGGCGACCAGCATGCGGTTCTGGATGCTGGAAAGCGACGAGGCGAAGACGGGATTGGTGATGCTGGGGATCAGCACGCCGACGACCGGCCGTTGCCCGGGCCTGCCGGCCGTCGAATTGATCGGCCGATATCCGAGCTCTGCCGCCGCGCGACGGACCCTGCGGGCCATGCGATCGCTGACATTGCCGTTGCGACTGAGCGCCCGGCTCGCCGTCGCCAGCGAACATCCGGCTCGTGTCGCCACCTGTTGCAATGTCTTCATCGGAGAAGGTCCTCTGCCGTTTGCCAGGCCCCACGGCCTGCCGACAGCAGATTTCCTCCCGATATGTAAGAGTTTTATGTCAGCAACGACGGATTTTCCTCAAACGGCAAGGCCGACTGCCGCCAGGCAATCTTTGAGGTCCATTTGTCCTGCCGCGTCAAACCCGCAGGCTGCATGCCCTACCAGCGTGGACGAGGCAAATGTCGCCATCGCAGGGATTGACAACGGCCGCCTATGTAATGTTATTACACTCTCAACATTGAATGTAACGATATTACGTACATAGCCATGTGCTGGATAAGCGCTCGGCGCTACAAAAGTTCAAACAATAAGGAAGGAACCTCATGAATTTGTCCCTCACTACAAGCCGCCTGCTAGGCGCTGTCGCGGCAGGCCTGATCTTCGCGGCGTCCGGAGCGTTTGCCGATGAAGATCATGAGACGAAGGAGGCATGGCGTCTGTTTGTCGGCGATCACACGAACCCCGTCGTGCGTGCCATCAACTTCGAGAACGGCAAAGAACTCGGCCGCTATGACGTCAAGGGCCCCGCGGCACTGACCGCCAGCGCGTCCGGCCAGACCGTATTCGTTACCCAGTCGGATGATGACATCGTGCACGTCATCAGGACTGGCATCGATTTCTCCGATCACGGGGAGCATCGGGATCTGGAGGTTTCCGACGTCGGGCTGTTGCCCGTGACTTTCGAGGGCAAGCGTCCTTTCCACGTCGTTCCGCATGACGACCATGCGATCCTCTTTTACGATCGAGGCGGCAAGGCGGATATCATCGACGAAACCGCTCTTCTCGAAGGCAGGGCTCACGTGAAGACAGTCGACACGACGAAGCCGCATCACGGCGTAGCGGTGACGATGGGTCGTTTCGTGCTCGTGTCGGTCCCAAACACTGAAATCGAAACCAAGCCCGACGAACTGCCGCCGAGGGTCGGCCTTCGGGTCGTCGATCAGGCGGGCAAGCAGTTCGGCGACGTCGCGAAATGCACCGATCTTCACGGCGAGGCCACCTCGGCCCGGCTGGTTGCCTTCGGTTGCAAGGAAGGAGTTCTCGTTGCCCGGCCCGGTGGCATTGATGGCCCGAAGCTGGACATGCTCGCTTACCCGGCGGATCTGCCAAAGGGCAGCACCGGGACCTTGCTTGGTGGCAAGGCGATGCAGTTTTTCCTCGGCAACTACGGCGAGGACAAAAT
>PVBG01000016.1 GCA_002968845.1 Neorhizobium tomejilense
CAACCCACCCAAGCCCCTGGGATGTAGATTCTTCTGCGCGCTCGCTCGTAATCTGATCGATTGTATCTGGCGGACACGTACAACGGTATATGTCGCCGCATCGCGCCGTAGAAGAAGCCCACTTCCTCAGTACGATGAACCATTTCCGTCATATGAAAATAGCGATCGCCATTTTCGTCGACCCTTCCGAAACGGGCAAGCAACTCTCGCCACTCCTGAGAAAAGGCCGTCCATTCATCAGCCGTAGCCGCGCAACCAGCCATAACGTAAGCATCGCGGTCCGGCCGATAACTTTCGTCAATGTATGCGTGCCACCCCAATCCACTTGCCCCTTCGCAGATTTCACCTTGGAAGAATAGGATAGGTGTTCAGCCTCAATCAAGTGGCGTCACAGACCGCCGACCGTCGCCCCGACCAATTAAATCCCCTTGAAATCTCAGTCAGATCAAAAGCCTTTTCCGAGAACCGGGACTTCCCCACGCGATCTACCCACCCCACCGGATTGGCAGGGCGGGCTCAAGGTTTTCATCCGGTTCCACGACGGATATCAGTAGGGCGAATAGCACTGCTGGCGCGGGCCGTAATAGGGCTGGAACGTGTTGTCATAGGCCCTGTAGGACCGGTAGCGGGCGTAGCACCAGTTCACGTGCGAATTGCCGCCGACATAACGCCGAGGCGGGTAGTAGCGCGGTGCGTATCTCGGTGTGTAGCGCGGTTGGGCCAGTGCTCCGCCGATGATCGCGCCAAGTGCAAGCCCCCCGATGATCGCACCGGCATCCGGGCCGCGGCGGTGGCGGCGGTAATGCCGGTCGCCATAATAGCGGTCGCGGTAATAACGACGCCCTTCCCAGCGGTCACGGTCGCGCCAGTAATATTGCACCTGCTGGATATCCTGAGATCTCTCGATGCGTGGGGCGCCGATCGAGGGAAACGCCTGGGCGGGAGCGACGCCGCTAAAGGCCGTAATCAGGGACAAAACGGCGACGGCGAGCTTTTTTTTCATAATTCACCTCCTCTGATTTTCCTTGTGAAGAAATGATCCTCCATTTCTCCTGAACCAGAGGTGAATGGTAAATTTTGCTTAACGTTGGCGTGTGTTGAGTTAGCGAACCTGATCCAAGAGGCGCTTGCATTCTAGGAGGTCGAAGAGCGCTTCCTGCAGCAAGGCACGGTCTTCCTTGCCGATGCTGGACTTGCCGATCGACACTTCCATGTCGTCCTCGTGGGAGGTGCCGAACCCGAAAAAGCGGCCGCTCGGCTTCACCTTGGGGCGGCCGACGATCTGATCCTCTTCGGCCGTGCTGATCTTCGGCTCGGCCTGCTTTTCGCTGTTTGCCGCCATGATCGCTTCCATCGTGGCGAGGTCGCCTGATGCAATCGCAGAGACGAACTTGTTGCCGTTCGTCTTCAGAAGCTTCTGCACGCCCTTAATGGTGTAACCGTGATCATAGAGCAGGTGGCGGATGCCCTTCAGGAGATCGACGTCCTCGGGCCGATAATAACGCCGCCCGCCGCCGCGCTTCATCGGCCGGATCTGCGGAAAACGCGTTTCCCAGAAGCGCAGCACATGCTGCGGCAGGTCGAGGTCGTCGGCGACCTCGCTGATCGTACGAAAGGCGTCCGGGCTCTTCTCCAAAGTTCATACTCCAAACGGCAGGCTGCCCATGCCCCAAGGGCAGACTCATAGCCTCCGATACATGGGCGAATTATGCGCCGAATCGGACATATCTCAACGGTTTAAGCCGAGAGATTCAAGCATGTTCACAGGATTGCGGAAAAGATCGCGGACTTCAGGCGACCGGGCTTGCCGGCTTCAGTTTCGCCTTGCGCGCCGTATGCGCCTTGAGGATACGGCTCTTCAGCACGTTGGAGGCCTTGAACGTCATCACCCGGCGCGGAGAGATCGGCACTTCCTCGCCGGTCTTCGGATTGCGGCCGATACGCTCGTTCTTGGAGCGCACCTGGAAGGTCGCGAAGGAGGAAAGCTTGACCACCTCGCCCCGGACGATCGCATTGCATATTTCGTCAATGACCGTCTCAACGAGCTCGGCCGATTCCGTCCGCGAAAGTCCGACCTTGCGGAAAACCGATTCCGCCAGATCCGCGCGTGTTACTGTCTTGCCGGCCATGATCCCCGCCCAATTTTCGAAATTGATCTTATCAAAGCCGATAGAGAGTATTTTGCTTGAGCGCGAGGGTCAAGCACCTGTGCTCAATCGCTTATTTACGTTTCGGCCGATCGTTGCCGCCCTACCAGCGGACCAGCAATGCGCCCCACGTAAAACCGCCGCCCATGGCTTCGAGCATCACCAGATCGCCCTTCTTGATGCGCCCGTCGGAGGCGGCAACCGAAAGTGCCAAAGGAATCGATGCAGCCGAGGTATTACCATGCAGATCGACCGTCACGACGACCTTTTCCAAAGGAATGCCGAGTTTCTTCGCCGATCCGTCGATGATGCGGCGATTGGCCTGGTGCGGCACCAGCCAGTCGAGATCGTCTGCCGTCGTGCCGGTCGCCGCGAACGCGCTGTCGATCACGTCGGTGATCATGCCGACCGCATGTTTGAAGACCTCGCGGCCCTCCATGCGCAGGTGCCCGACCGTGCCCGTGCTAGACGGGCCGCCATCGACGTATAGCTTGTCCTTGTGGGAACCGTCGGAACGCAGATGCGCGGTCAGCACGCCGCGATCGGCGATCGTCCCCTCGCCTTCCGCCGCTTCGAGCACCAGCGCGCCTGCGCCGTCGCCGAAAAGCACGCAGGTGGTGCGGTCCTTCCAGTCGAGAATGCGGGAAAAGGTCTCGGCGCCGATCACCAGGACGCGCTTCGCCATGCCGCCGCGAATGTGCAGGTCGGCGGTCGCCATTGCATAAACGAAGCCGGTGCAGACCGCCTGCAGGTCGAAGGCGTAGCCATGTGTCATGCCCAGCCGGTTCTGGATATTGACGGCGGTCGCGGGAAAGGTGTTGTCGGGCGTCGAGGTCGCCACCAGCACGAGATCGATGTCATCCGGTGTCAGTCCGGCGTTTTCGAGCGCCGCACGAGCCGCCTGCTCGCCGAGAGACGCGGTCGTCTCGCCGTCGCCGGCGAGATAACGCTGACGAATGCCCGTGCGCTGCACGATCCATTCGTCGGAGGTCTCGACGATGTCTTCCAACTCGCGATTGGTCACCACCCGCTTCGGGAGCGCTGCCCCGTAACCGCGAACCACTGAACGGATCATTCTTAACTCACATCCTGTCGTCATGCCGCTTCGGGGCCAGCCGGCGGCTGGCGACGCGCATGGTAAATTGCGAGATCCTGCCGGATCTTCGCGTTGAGATCGTTGCGTGCCATGTCATAACCGACATCGATCGCGGCAGCAAAGCCGTCGGCATTGGCACTGCCATGGCTCTTGATGACGATGCCGTTCAAGCCCAGGAACACGCCGCCGTTGACCTTGTTCGGGTCCATCTTCTCACGCAGCCTGTCGAAGGCGGGCTTGGCAAGAAGATAACCGATCCTGGCCAGCAGCGTGCGCGACATCGATTCGCGCAGGAGCGTGGCGATCTGCCGGGCCGTGCCCTCCGCCGCCTTCAGCGCGATATTGCCGGTAAAGCCTTCGGTCACCACCACATCGACGGTGCCCTTGCCGATGTCGTCACCCTCGACGAAACCGTGATAGGCGATCGTCGGCAGGTTTGCCTCGCGGATCAGCCGCCCGGCCTCCTTGACCTCTTCCTGGCCCTTCACCTCTTCGACGCCGACGTTGAGAAGCCCGACTGTCGGCCTATCTATTTCGAAAAGTGAGCGCGCCATGGCGCCGCCCATGATCCCGAAATCGAGGAGCTGCTGGGCGTCGGCACCGATCGTCGCGCCGATATCGAGGACGATGCTCTCTCCCTTGAGGGTCGGCCAGATGCCGGCGATCGCCGGGCGCTCGATGTTGGCCATGGTGCGCAGACAGAACTTCGCCATCGCCATCAGGGCGCCGGTATTGCCGGCGGAAACCACGACCTCGGCCTCGCCGAGCTTTACCGCCTCGATCGAACGCCACATGGTGGAGATATAACGGCCGCGGCGAAGCGCTGCACTCGGCTTCTCCTCCATGCTGACGGCAAGTTCGCATTCGTAGAAGACGGATTTGTCCCGCAGCTTCGGATATTTCGCGAGAACCGGCTCGCATTCAGCCTTCAGCCCATAGATGAGGAAGGTCACATCCGGGTGGCGTTCCAGTGCCTTGGCAGCACCGGCAATGACGACCTCGGGACCAAAATCGCCGCCCATGGCATCGATAGAAATTCTGATCACTCGTCCCTGATCCTTATCTTCGCCGAACGCATACCCCTGTGGGGGGACCATGCGCCAGTTCTCACGTCTCCAACGGCCCTTCGCTCCTCATGCGGGGCCGTGCCGGCGAATTCGTGGCCAAAATATAGTTTTTGCCGTCGCTTACAACCCGTCCTCAATCCTTTTTCCAGTCCTTGAGGACGGCAAAGGGATTGGGGCGCCCGGACTTTTCATCCGCGTCGGTTTCCAGGTGATCGGCAAACTCGGCGCCCGGTTCGCGCGGATAGGCATCGATCGCAAGTGCCGCGAACTCGGCCACCACTTCGCCGACATCGATCGTGTCGCCGATGAACATTTCGGGAAGATCGGGCCCATCTGGATCGATGACCATCTCCGCGGTATCGCTGGTGACGATCCGCGCGAGCTTCGATCCCTCAGGCACGAAAATCTGCTCGAACTCTTCGTCTATCTTCGATGCGACAGGTTCGAGCGTGACGACCGAGGACTGGACGATATCAGCCTTCACGCGCCCCTTGAGACGCACGCCGTCCTTCTTCCACCGGGCGATCTGCAGTTCTGCTTTCAGCGAACCGACCGAAACGACCTGCCACAGCTTTGCCAGGCCCTCGAGTTCGCGCGCATCGGCTTCGAGCTTCACCGTCACCGCGTTCGCGGAAATATTCCCGACCTTGACGGGATAGGAAAAGGGAGGCTTTTCGCCTGCGCCACTATCGTTCTTCATCAAACCTCACTCTTCTCGCGGCAGCAGGCCCGGCAGGGGCAGAACCGCGTGGCCGCGCGAAATCTCATCTTCGGGAATGCCGGCGAGCGCCGTCTCCGCAACAATCATCCAGTCTGCCAGCCCTCGCATCCCAGGCCCATCCTCCGTCTTCGGATAGATATTCCGGCTAAGGGCTGCGGCAAGCGCCTCGCCGTCCTTGTCTTCGAGAGCGGCAGCATAGGTCTCCACCCGGCCATAGAACATGCCGGCCAGCTTTTTCATGCGTTTCGGCACGCTCTGGTCGCCAATGCCGAGTTCGCGGATCGAATGGTCGATATCCTGAAAAAACGCGTCGACGATCTCCTGGGCCAGTTCCTGACCGCTCGAATCGGATCTCGCCGTCCGCCTGAAGAACAGGATCATCACGATCGAAAGCATCTCGAAACGGCCCATGACCGTGTCCGGTACGTCAAGATCGCTATAGAAGAACGGAACGCGCGCCAACGACGTCAAGGTCGAATACTGACGGTCAACGATCGCCTGGTTCTGGTTTTTCTTCTTGAAAAGGCCGAAGATCATCTGAATTCCCGTTATTTGCCTCCAGGAACGCCCTGGCCTGCCACCGGCCATGTTGCATGGAAACGAAAGCTGGTTTACCGAAGCATGCACGAATTGCAATGCCGTTCCGCCGGATCAGCGAACGGGGTGGGATCTTCACGGCCTTAACAACAGGTCGGGATCGATCTTATGTCCCTGAATAGCCACAATGGTAGGGTCAGCAGGGGCAGGTTGAGTTTGGGGGATGCCGTTGAACAAGCGGGTTTTCGGATACGAGATGACATTCTTGAGTAAAACCGCGATGGCAATGGTCGTCGCATCCATCGCTGTCTCGGGTTGCACGTCCATGCAGATCGGCGACACCATGTATAACGGCTACGTGGTCGACCAGAAGTCGCTGGAGCTTATTCCGGTCGGGTCGAGCCGCGAGCAGGTACTGCTGACGATGGGCACGCCCTCGACGACGGCAACCTTCGATACCGAGGTGTTCTATTACATCTCGCAGAAACGCACGCGCGCTGCGGCTTTCATGAAGCCGAAGATCGTCGATCAGACGGTGCTCGCCATCTATTTCGACAAGGACGGCGTCGTCGCACGCCGCGCCAACTATGCGATGCAGGATGGCAAGGTGTTCGACACGATTTCGCGCACGACGCCGACCGGCGGCCGCGACCTCACCTTCCTGCAGCAGCTGCTTTCCGGCGGTTCCGGTGCCGGTGGGGCAGCAGCCCGCAGCATCCTGTCGAACTTCGGCAGGTAAGCACCTCGAACGAAACAAAAAGCCCGCGGGGATCGCTCCCCGCGGGCTTTTTTATTTCACGTTTGGCCGGATATCAGCCGGCAAGAACCGCGAGCAGCAGAAGCGCCACGATATTGGTGATCTTGATCGCCGGGTTGACGGCAGGGCCTGCCGTATCCTTGTAGGGATCGCCGACGGTATCGCCGGTGACCGATGCCTTGTGGGCTTCGGAACCCTTCATGTGGCGGGTGCCGTCCTTGTCGACGAAGCCGTCCTCGAAGCTCTTCTTGGCATTGTCCCAGGCGCCGCCGCCCGAGGTCATGGAGATCGCCACGAACAGGCCGTTGACGATGACGCCGAGCAGCGATGCGCCGAGGGCCGCAAACGCCGAAGCCTTGTCGCCGCCGGAGATCAGCAGGACGCCGAAATAGACGACGATGGGGGCGAGAACCGGCAGAAGCGACGGAATGATCATCTCGCGGATCGCAGCCCGTGTCAGGATGTCGACGGCGCGGCCATAGTCAGGCTTTTCGGTTCCCGCCATGATGCCCGGCTTTTCGCGGAACTGCTTGCGCACTTCCTCGACGATCGAGCCCGCAGCGCGGCCGACGGCGGTCATCGCGATGCCGCCGAACAGGTATGGGATGAGGCCCCCGAAGATCAGGCCGGCGACGACGTAAGGGTTGGAGAGGTCGAAATCGATTTCGCCGACGCCGTTGAAATACGGATACTGGGCACTGTTTGCCACGAAATATTTGAGATCGTTGGAATAGGCGGCGAACAGAACCAGCGCGCCGAGGCCGGCAGAACCGATCGCATAACCCTTGGTGACTGCCTTGGTGGTGTTGCCGACAGCATCGAGCGCGTCTGTCGACTTGCGCACTTCCGGCGGCAGGTGGGCCATTTCGGCGATGCCGCCGGCATTGTCGGTAACCGGACCGAAGGCATCGAGCGCCACGATCATGCCGGCAAGGCCGAGCATGGTGGTGACGGCGATGCCGGTGCCGAACAGGCCGGCGAACTGGTAGGTGGCTATGATGCCGCCGACGATGACGATCGCCGGAAGGGCGGTCGATTCCAGCGAGACCGCGAGGCCCTGGATGACGTTGGTGCCGTGACCCGTCACCGAGGCCTGGGCGATCGAGTTTACCGGGCGCTTGTTGGTACCGGTGTAGTATTCGGTGATGACGACGATCAGCGCCGTCACCACGAGGCCGAGCAGCCCGCAGATGAACAGGTTCGCGCCGGTGATCGGCTTGCCCGCAACGGTGCCGATCGTGCCCCAGCCGATGGTCAGGGAGGTGGCGATGGCGAGACCGACGATCGACAGCAAGCCGGTGACGATCAGGCCCTTGTAGAGAGCGCCCATGATCGAGCCGTTGGAGCCGAGCTTGACGAAGAAGGTGCCGATGATCGAGGTGATGATGCAGGCGCCGCAGATCGCCAGCGGATAAACCATGACGGTCGCGAGGATCGGCGCGCCGGCAAAGAAGATCGCCGCAAGCACCATGGTGGCGACGACGGAGACCGCGTAGGTTTCGAAAAGGTCGGCTGCCATGCCGGCGCAATCGCCGACATTGTCGCCGACGTTGTCGGCGATCGTCGCGGGGTTGCGCGGATCGTCTTCCGGAATGCCGGCCTCCACCTTGCCGACGAGGTCGCCGCCGACGTCCGCACCCTTGGTGAAGATGCCGCCGCCGAGACGGGCGAAGATCGAGATCAGCGAAGCGCCGAAGCCGAGCGAGACGAGCGCGTCGATGACTTCACGCGAGCCGCTCGGATGGCCGAGACCGGCCGTCAGAATCCAGTAATAAATCGAGACGCCGAGGAGAGCGAGGCCTGCCACCAGCATGCCGGTGATGGCGCCGGATTTGAAAGCGATGTCGAGACCGGCCGCAAGGCTTTGGGAAGAAGCCTGGGCGGTGCGCACGTTGGCGCGGACCGAGACGTGCATGCCGATGAACCCGGCTGCACCCGAAAGTACGGCACCGATGACGAAGCCGACCGCGGCGGTGCCGGACAGCAACACCCAGGCCAGAATGGTTACGACGACGCCGACGATGGCAATGGTCATGTATTGGCGCGCCAGATAGGCCTGTGCGCCTTCACGGATATATCCGGCGATCTCCTGCATGCGGATGCTGCCCTGATCGGCAGCCAGCACGGAACGCGTCGCCCAGACGGCATAAATGATCGATAGCAACCCGCACACGATCACACCCATAATTACGGTCATTCGCTTTTCCTCTCCCTTAGCGCCGGGTGGTCCATACCCTCCGGCCGTGCACCCCTGCGACGGCGCACATCCACGAGATGAGCAAAGACCGCCGCAATACTCCATAGTGCGCATTCCCGCGCAGACGACCGCTCCCCTCCCAAGGAATCCGGGATCGCCTACGCGGACGGGAGATTGCGGTGGAGATGAATTGGCGTCAAGCCCCGAAGGGACAAGACTCTAAGCGGATTTCACGGAAGAGCGCTTGAACATCAGCGCCAGCACTAGACCGAGGCAGACGATCGTCACCGGCCAGATGATCAGGTTCATGAAGGACCAACCGTAGGCGGTGAACACCTTGCCCGAGGAGAAGGAAGACAGCGCTACCGTGGTGAAGAGGATGATGTCGTGAAAACCCTGCACCTTGTCGGCCTCATGCGGGCGATAGCTGGAGGCGACGATGGCGGTCGAGCCGATGAAGGCGAAGTTCCAGCCGATGCCGAGCAGCACCAGCGCGCCCCAGAAGTTCCACAGCTCGATGCCCATATGGGCGATCACGGCGCAGCCCATCAGGATCAGGAGCCCGGCGGCGACGATCTTTTCGACGCCGAAGCGTGAAATCAGCATGCCGGTGAAAAAGCTCGGCGCGAACATGGCGAGCACGTGCCACTGGATGCCGAGTGTGGCCATTTCCGACGGAAAACCGCAGCCGATCACCATGGCAAGCGGCGCGCCGGTCATCATGAAGGTCATCAGCGCATAGGAGGAGATGCCGCAGATCATGCCGGTCAGGAACCGCTGGGTGACGACGATCTCGCCCAGCGAACGCGCCGGGGCCGAAGCCGCGTGACTGCCGCTCATCTGCGGCAGTTTCAGCGGCGCCAGCATCAGGAGGGCGATCAGATAAAGCGGAATGACGGCCACGAAGGCGCCGGCGAACAGCACGGGCGACAACAGGTCCTTGGTCCAGATCGCAAGCTGCGGCCCGAGGACCGCCGAAACTATGCCGGCCGCGAGTATCCAGGAGATCGCCTTCGGCTTGTAGAACGAGGGCGACGCATCGGCGGCGGCGAAACGGATCTTCTGGGTGAAACCATTGCAGAGGCCGATCAGCAGCAGGCCGACCGCAAAAAGCCAGAAGTTCGAATGGAACAGCGCGATTGCCGCGGTGGCGGCCCCCACCGCTCCGAGAACCGAGCCCAACATGAAGCTCGCCTTGCGGCCGAGGAACCGCGAGGCGATGGCAACCGCGACGGCGCCGGCCGCCATGCCGACATTGAAGCCGGTCAGCGGAGCGGTCGCGAGCGACTTGTCATCGCCCAACAGCTGGTAACCGACGAGACCGCCGAGCGCAAACACCAGAGGCGGCGCCGAACCGAGGACGGCCTGGGCACCGGCAAGCAGAGCGACACTGCGCCGGGCGGTGCTCATCTGTATCTGAAGACCGTCTACCGCGCCGTCCATGCTGCCCCACCCTGTCTTGCCATTTGGTTTTTATTTCTTGGCTTCGCCGCGTACCTGCTTGGCAATGCGATCGAGGACAGCGTTGACGATGCGCGGCTCTTCCTCTCCGAAGAAAGCGTGAGCGATCTCGACATATTCGGTGACGATAACGGCTACCGGCACGTCCTTGCGCTCGAGGATTTCGAACGTACCGGCGCGCAGGATGGCCCGCAGCGTCGAATCGAGACGCGACAGCGGCCAATCTTCCTGCAGAGAGGCGCGGATCAGCGGGTCGATCTTCACCTGATCGCGCACGACGCCGGCAACGATCGAGCGGAACCATGAGGCGTCGGCCTTCAGATAGGTGTCGCCGTCGAGTTCCTGTCCGAGGCGATGGGCCTCATATTCGGCCACGACTTCCAGCACGCCGGTCCCGCCGACATCCATCTGGTAGAGCGCCTGCACGGCCGCCAGGCGGGCGGCGCCGCGCTGATTGGCCGGCTTCACCGGGTGTTCGCCTTCCTTGGCCATCAATCAACCACCGTTCAGCTTGTCACGCAGCGCGATCATGGTCAGCGCCGCACGGGCGGCAAAGCCGCCCTTGTCCTTGTCCGAACGGCGGGCGCGTGCCCATGCCTGTTCATCGTTCTCGCAGGTGAGGATGCCGTTGCCGATCGCAAGCGATTCCGACACGGCGAGGTCCATCAGAGCGCGGGAGGATTCATTCGAGACGATATCGAAATGGTAGGTCTCGCCGCGGATGACCATACCTAGCGCGACGAAGCCGTCGTAATCGGTGCCGCCCTCTTCCGACGCATCGAGCGCCATGGCGATCGCCGGCGGGACTTCGAGCGCACCGGGAACGGTGACCACGTCATAGGTCGCCCCTGCCTCCTTCAGCGCATGGGTCGCGCCTTCAAGCAGTGCATCGGACATATCGTCGTAGAAACGCGCCTCGACGACGAGGAGGTGTGGAGCGGTTTCGCGTGACATGATTCACCTTTGTTCAAATCGGCCCAGCATGAGATCGATATCGCCTCAAGGCGGGCCGATAGTCATATGGGTCTCGAGCAGGTGGCGGTCAAAACACGCTCTGAGGGGAATGGCAAGCAATTTTCGCTGAACGCAGCGATGCGAATCGGGAATAGCTGAGCGAGCGACGATAAGATCAGTGCCAACACCGGACCATGGAGCCCGCCATGACCACCATTCCAACCCTCGAAACCGAACGGCTGATCCTGCGCCCTCACCGGCTGGAGGAGTTCGAGACCTATGCGGAATTCTGGGCCGACCCGGACGTGGTCCGCTACATATCCGGTATCCCCTCGTCCCGCGAAACCAGCTGGAGTCGCATGCTGCGCGTCAACGGCATGTGGCAGATCATGGGTTTCGGCTTCCTGGCAATCGAGGAAAAGGAAACGGAACGCTTTCTCGGGGAAGCCGGTTTCCAGGACATGCGCCGGGAATTTCAACCCTCCATCGAGGGGACGCTCGAGACGGGCTGGGCACTCATCCCGTCCGTCCACGGCCGTGGTTATGCGACCGAGGCAGTGGGCGCAATGATCTCCTGGGGCGAAGCCCATTTTCCCGATCGCCGGATGACCTGCATCATCAGCCCCGAAAATGCCGCCTCGCTCAAGGTTGCATCCAAACTCGGCTTCCGCGAGTTCGCCCGTGCCGATTATCATGGCCCGATCGTGGTGCTGGCGCGCGAAAACTGATCGCGCGGCTAGCCGTCAGCTTTTCGCCGGAAATTCCGCAAGCCGTGCGGCGTAACGCGCCATCGTGTCGACCTCAAAATTGACGAAATCGCCCGCCTTGCGATCGCCCCAGGTGGTAACGGCGAGCGTGTGGCGGATCAGCAGAACGTCGAAATCGGTGCCATCGACAGCGTTGACCGTCAGCGACGTGCCGTCCAGCGCGACCGAGCCCTTCGGAGCCACAAATCGGGCAAGCGCCTCGGGTGCGCGAAGACGGATGCGCACCGCCTCGCCCTCATGTTCGATGCCTAGAATTTCCGCCGTGCCGTCCACATGGCCGGAGACGATATGGCCGCCGAGTTCGTCGCCGATCTTCAGTGCCCGTTCCAGATTGACGCGCGTGCCCTCGGTCCAGGCCGCGATCGTCGTCAGCCGCAGCGCCTCTTCCCAGGCCTCGACCTCGAACCAGCGCTCGTTGCTGCCTTCGTCCGGCAGGTTTGTCACCGTCAGGCAGACGCCGCCATGGGAAATCGAGGCGCCCATGTCGATGGTTTTCGGGTCGTAATTGGTGGCGATCCTGAGCTTGACGCCTTCGTCCATCGGCGTCGTTGCCGCGACCGTGCCGACATCGGTGACAATTCCGGTGAACATCAGAAACCTCTTTCGTATTCGAAACAGCTGTCCGGCCCGAAGCTTTCCTCGCGCACGAGCTTAAACTCTGCCGGCATATCGGATGGCGTCAGCGGCGATTCAAGCCCGCCCTCGCCGACAATGCCGCTACCCTGGAAGAGAAGGACGCGGTCGACGAGGTCTGCGTCGAGGAAGGCCTTTGCGACGGTCGCGCCGCCTTCGACCAGAAGCGAGGACATGCCGCGAACCGCGAGGATCGCCAGGAGGATGTCGAGTTCGCTGCTGTCCATGATCTCGACGCCGGCGGCTTGGAGGGCGGCGGCCTTCGTAGCCAGATCACCTTTGGCGGTGGAGCGCGAAGCGGCACCCCCCTCAACCTGCAAGACCGAGCCCGGTTCAGCCACAGCAATCACCGGCACGTCCAGCGCCGTCCGAACCAACGTAGAATCCAGCGGCAGCTCCATGCGACGATCGAGCACGATGCGGATCGGCGACCGGTTTTCCAGCCCCGAAATCCGCACCGTCAACTCCGGATCATCCGACAGCACAGTGCCGATGCCGACCAGGATCGCGTCGGCTTCGGCCCGCAGCCGGTGCACCTGCGCCCGCGCCTCGGGTCCGGTGATCGACACTTCCTCGCCGCGGCGGCCGAGCATGCCGTTGGCGGAAACGGCAAGCTTCAGAGTCACATGCGGGCGGCCCTTCGTCTGGCGGGTGAGGTAGGCGGCGAGCGCCCGACGTCCCTCTTCCTCCATCAGGCCCGTCTCTACGACAATGCCGGCCTCGCGCAGGATCGCAATCCCCCGCCCCGAGACGCGCGGATCGGGATCGGTCAATGAGATGACGACGCGGGCGACGCCTGCCTCGACGAGCGCGTTGGCGCAGGGCGGCGTGCGGCCGTAATGCGAGCAGGGTTCGAGCGTGACATAGACGGTCGCCCCCCTCGCCTTTTCGCCGGCGATCTCGAGCGCCTGGGTTTCCGCATGCGGCCGACCGCCGGGTGCGGTGACGGCGGAACCGACGACTTCGCCGTCCTTGACGACCACGCAGCCGACCGAAGGATTGGTGCCCGTTTGACCGGTATGAAGGCGCGACAGACGCAGCGCCGACGCCATGAACCACCGATCTTCGGCAGCGCTCGTCATGGCTACGGCTCGATGCCGGGATCGCGGGCGATCTTGGCGTTGATCTCCTGGATCACCTTTTCGAAATCCTCCGCGTGGGAGAAATCGCGATAGACGGAGGCATAACGCACGAAGGCGACGTCATCGAGGCTCTTCAAGGCCTCCAGCACCTGCAGGCCGATCTCTTCCGACGAAATCTCGTTCTCGCCGGAGCTTTCGAGCCGGCGCACGATACCGGAAACCGCGCGCTCGATGCGGTCATTGTCGACCGGCCGCTTGCGTAGCGCGATCTGGAACGACCGTACCAGCTTGTTGCGGTCGAACGGCACCTTGCGGCCGGTCTTCTTGGTGACCATCAGTTCGCGAAGCTGCACGCGCTCGAAAGTCGTGAAGCGGCCGCCGCAATCCGGGCAGATACGCCGCCGGCGGATGGAGGTGTAATCCTCCGCCGGACGACTATCCTTGACCTGCGTGTCTTCCGAACCGCAATAGGGGCAGCGCATCGGCTCTCCTTGGATGGGCAAGAGGGACCGCGAATGCGGTCCCCGTTGGTACCGGTTGGGATCACATATACGGGTACATGGGGAAGCGGCCGGTGAGCGCCACGACCTTGTCGCGCACGGCGGCTTCGACGCTCGCATTGCCCTCGTCGGAATTGGCGATCTTCAGGCCGTCGAGAACCTCGATGATGAGATTGCCGATCTCCTTGAATTCCGCTTCCTTGAAGCCGCGCGTCGTGCCGGCCGGGGTGCCGAGGCGGATACCGGAGGTCACAAAGGGCTTTTCGGGGTCGAAGGGAATGCCGTTCTTGTTGGTGGTGATATAGCCGCGGCCGAGGGCCGCCTCGGCACGCTTGCCGGTGGCGTTCTTCTTGCGCAGGTCGACCAGCATCAGATGGTTGTCGGTGCCGCCCGAAACGATATCGAGACCACCGGCCATCAGGGTTTCGGACAGTGCCTTGGCATTCTTGACGATCTGGGCAGCGTAGTCTTTGAAGTCCGGCTGCAGCGCCTCGCCGAAGGCGACCGCCTTGGCGGCGATGATGTGCATCAGCGGACCGCCCTGGAGGCCCGGGAAGACGGCCGAATTGAACTTCTTGGCCAGTTCCTCGTCATTGGTGAGGATGACGCCGCCGCGCGGACCGCGGAGCGACTTGTGCGTGGTCGTGGTGGCGACGTGGCAATGCGGGAACGGCGACGGATGCTGGCCGCCGGCAACCAGACCGGCGATATGGGCCATGTCGACCATCAGATAGGCGCCGACCGAATCGGCGATCTCGCGGAAACGCTTCCAGTCCCAGATGCGGGAATAGGCGGTGCCGCCGGCGATGATCAGCTTCGGCTTGGTTTCCTCGGCCTTGCGCTGCACCTCGTCCATGTCGAGCAGGTTGTCGCCTTCGCGCACGCCGTAGGACACGACGTTGAACCATTTGCCCGACATGTTGACCGGCGAACCGTGGGTGAGATGCCCCCCCGAATTCAGGTCGAGGCCCATGAACGTATCGCCCGGCTGCAGCAGCGCCAGGAACACGGCCTGGTTCATTTGGCTACCGGAATTCGGCTGGACGTTGACGAAATTGACGCCGAACAGCTTCTTGGCGCGCTCGATGGCGAGTTCCTCGGCGATATCGACGAACTGGCAGCCGCCGTAATAACGCTTGCCCGGATAACCTTCCGCATACTTGTTGGTCATGATCGAACCCTGCGCCTCAAGCACGGCGCGGGAAACGATGTTCTCCGAAGCGATCAGCTCGATTTCGTGGCGCTGGCGACCCAGTTCCTTCTCGATCGCGCCAAAGATTTCCGGATCGGATTCTGCAAGCGGGCGGGAGAAGAAGACGTCGGTGTTCGACATGTGCGAGGCTCCTCAAAGGGGTGGGCATTGCAATGTCGCGTCTTAGCCTTACGCCTTGCGCAGAGCAATACGGGGAACGACATTTGCTCGCCGGAAGACGCGGAGATGCTCCTGGAAAACAAAAAAGCCGCACCCTTGGCGGATGCGGCCTTCCGTGGACGAAAAAAAGAAGCAGATCTTATTGCGGCAGCAGATCGTCGTCGGCAGCGCCGGCCGGCTTTTCGATGCCGGTGGTCGTCTGCAGTGCCAGCTCCTGGTTGCCGTCACGCTCGTAGATGTCGTCGCGGAACTGCACGACGCGGTCCTTCGCCGACCAGGCGGTGATGTAGACGATATAGACCGGAACTTCTGTCGTGAGCTTGATCGGGGTGTTCTGGCGCGTCGAGATGACCCGTTCGATCTCCTGGCGCGACCAGCCGGTGGTGTCGCGCAGCAGCCAGCTGATGAGGTCGCGGACGTTCTGAACGCGCATGCACCCCGAGGATTCGAAGCGCATCAGCTTGTTGAACAGGCCCTGCTGGGGCGTGTCGTGCATGTATTCGTTGTTCGGGTTGTGGAAGTTGATCTTCGTCGAGGCCATGGCGTTGATCTTGCCCGGATCCTGCCGGAACATCAGGTTCGGCGCCTTCGGCGCAAACCAGTCGACCGTTTCCGGCGCCACTTCGTTACCCTTGCCGTCGATCAGGCGGATGTTGTTGCGGGTGAGATAGGTCGGATCCTTGCGCATCAGCGGCACGATGTCCTTCTCGACGATCGAGCGCGGTGCAGTCCAGTAAGGGTTGAGGATGACCTCGTAGATCTTCGAGTTGATAGCGTGCGTCGGACGATCGATGCGTCCGACGACGGCATTGGTGCGCAGCGCCACGCGGTCGTTTTCCACAGCCTCGATATAGGCGGCCGGAATGTTGACCATGACGTAGCGGGGGCCGAGATCGCCGGACATGGACTGCAGGCGCACCAGATTGGTGCCCAGCTGGCGCATGCGCACATCGGCCGATATGTTCATTGCCTTGACGGTAAATTCGCCCATTACGCCGTCGGCAGGAAGGCCGTGGCGGGCCTGAAAACGTTTCACCGCACCGTCGACATAGCTGTCGAACGAGGAAGACATGCCCGCCTCGCGCGGCAGGTCGCCTGAAATCATCAGGCGCTGGCGCAACTGCTGCACGGACGGATCGACGACGCCGAGGCGCAGGCGCTGCTGGCCGGGATTGACCTCGGGCCAGCCGCCGTTCGCAACGATCTGCTGATAGTCAATGATCGCCTGCTGGATGTTCGCCGGTCCGCCAGCGCCGAGCACCGGATTGTTGGAGACGACGTTGACGGCGGTTCTGGATGCGGCCTTGGCGTCGAACTGGTCGTCCCAGGTGCCTCGGCGAGGCGCATTGATCAGATCGTCCATCGCCGTCTGGGCGAATGCGGGCGCTGCAAGTGCGGCTGCACCAGCAGAGAAGGCCGTGCGAAGCAGGGCACGGCGGGAAAGAGCTTCAGATCCGATCTTCTTCGACATCAATAATACCCATCTGGTCCCGAGCAGCATCAAGGACGCCTACAGGGATATGGTTAAGAACGCGCAAAAAGTTAGCGCAGCCGCACGGGGGCTTCGTCGTCATCGCAATGTCGTGAAAGCGCGAATTCCCGCCGGCCCGTTGCATCCAGCCGGTCCCATAGCAATATGGCCAATTCGTGTCAGGTACTTGCGCGTCACAAAGCCGTGTTGGCACGTGATTTTTTCAGGCGGCATATGCGCCACACCCCTGCGAACGCAAGCGATCCCGGAACGGGCCGCGGGATCGTCGATCCGGGACCTGCTTCTTTTACGGCACCAGCCCGGCATTCTGGACAGCAAGCCCTCGTTTGGAAACGTAAAAGCCGTAAGCCTGGGACAAGCGGATTGGCTAAAAGTCGACCGTCAAAGTGAGGAATACGAGAATTGAACTGGTACCCGATCGAAGCCCTTGAGCCTGGAAAGCTGGTCGTCCTGCATTTTCGCGATGAGACCGCCCCGCAATGCGTCGGTTATGTCGAACAGGACGGCGTCTGCGGGTGGCCGGAAAAGGTGACGGGCCGCAGACCTGACGGTTGGCTCGACCTCTCCTCGATGTTTGCGGGCATGACGACCGAGATTCGCCGGGCAGCAGCAGCGACAATGTAGGCGAGCATTCCGGCGCAAACGGACATATCGGAACGTATTTCCGGCGCCCATAGCCGAATTCGTCTATCAACCCGGCTCCCATACTGGTAGGCACCCCAAACATCACCCATTGGAGAGCTACCGTGACCCTGGACGAAAAATACCAAATTATTGTCAATGCTTTCCAGAACAACAAGTTTGGCGTCTCGCCGACCTCCACGCGCGGAGCCGTACAGAATTACTGTAAAAAGCACGGTCTCCAGGGCGAAGATTATACCGAGACCCTCGCCTCAGCCATGACTGCTGGCTTGATTGCCCAGATGGCGGACTCGGCCCTCACCATCCGAAACGCCGGCCGCGCCCTGCTGGCTCAGCGATAGGCTGGATCCGCCAGAGCGGCTACGCAGCCCGCACGCAAACAAGCGTAACGGCGCGTCTTCCGACACCCCGTTACGCTTTTGCGTAGCACCGCATGACTGGAGGTAATGGAGTGTTTCGCAAGCCCCCGGTGGATTAAAGGCGGTAAAGAATCTGGTCGTTCCAGAAGCGGTCGAGGCGCTGGAGCAGCTTGTTCATCTGGGAGAACTCGCCCTCGCCGATGCCGCCGACCTTTTCGATCGAGCCGATATGGCGTTCGTAGAGCTTGCCGACGGCCTCGGCGATCTCCTGGCCTTCCGGCGTCAGGCTGATGCGGACCGAGCGGCGGTCGATGCGCGAGCGCTGGTGGTTGATGAAGCCGAGGTCGACCAGCTTCTTGACGTTGTAGGAGACGTTCGAGCCGAGATAGTAACCGCGGGAGCGCAGTTCGCCGGCCGTCAGTTCCGAATTGCCGATGTTGAACAGCAGGAGAGCCTGGACGGCGTTGACGTCGTCGCGACCCTGGCGGTCGAACTCGTCCTTGATCACATCGAGAAGGCGGCGATGCAGGCGCTCGACCAGATGCAGCGATTCCATGTACAGGGCGCGAATGGTATCTTCATGCGGATCTGCTACTGCCGGTGCCGCCTGCGGCTTCAGTTTCGTGTTCATCATGACTGCCTCATCCTGTTTTGTTTGGCGGTGTTTGTTTCTTCCCGCCTTGAGACAGACACTATCCAATACGCATAAAATTCGACTTAAAACATAGGCTTAACAAGCGCTTAACGCGTTTCTTCGAATTCCGGCCCGCCCTCGCCGGCCCTGGATGGGGCCATTCAGATTTAAGATAAATCAATCACTTAGCGGCGATTTTTTGGTCAATTCAGGCCGTCAAAGCTTTAATTTCAAGGTGAATCAATCCTTACCCGCTCCGCCTTGCGGCGCGCCTCGACCCATAAAGAGAGCCGAAATACGACGTAAAGCGCGGCGACGAGGCCGTGCATGAGGGGAACGAGACGGTTGTGTCCGAAGATCTCCGGCCAGACAATATACATCGACACCTGCGAGATTGCGGCAATCGCCCAGAGCACGGGGCCCCAGGACACGGTGAGCCAGAGGCCGAGCGAAGCGACCGGAAACAGCACGGCAAGCGAAGACGCTGCCACCTTCCAGGGAAGCGTCAGCAGGTCGAAGCGGGCCATGCCCTTCAGCGAATAGCCGACCAGCATCGCCCAATATTGCAGGCCGAACCAGAAACAGGCGACCGCGACCAGCCTGAGGAAGATCACGTAGAGAATTTCGGTCAGCGTGCGCTTCGGCACCGTGAGTGAATCGGGTTCCATGGGACTACACTAGCCGCCACGGTGGCCGACCGCCAGTACCAGCCTCTCGCCTGCACGATCGTTCAAGAGCCCTGCGCCTCTCCCTGATAGGGTTTGCCGCCGATCAAAGGAGAAGACATGACCGAGCGCAACTTTTCACATACGCCGATAAACCTCGCCGAGAAGCTGGCACGGATACCCGACCTCTGGCAGCAGCGCGTCGTCGCCGAAATGAACGACTATCAGTTCAAGCTCGTCCGCATCGAAGGCGATTTCATTTGGCATGATCACCCGGAGACGGATGAAACCTTCATGGTTATCGAAGGCCATTTGCGGATCGACTTCCGCGACGGCAGCGTTCACATCGGGCCGGGCGAAATGTTCGTCGTACCGAAGGGCGTGCAGCACAAGCCGTTCGCCGAAAAGGAAGTGAAGATGATGGTGATCGAGCCGCGTGGCGTCCTGAACACCGGCAACGAGGGCGGCGAACGGACGGCTCAAAACGATCTCTGGATCTAGCCGGGTCTCGACTGCGGCGATCGTTCCCATTCGCAAATGGCGTGCTGCATGATAATGACGCGCGCACGGGAAGAGAAGTTGGAGACTTTGCCATGGACAAGACGCATCTGGTCGACGAGATCACCGGCCACCGCCGCATGCGGCGTAACCGCAAGGCCGACTGGACGCGCAGGCTGGTGCAGGAGAACCGGCTGACGGTGGACGATCTGATCTGGCCGATCTTCATCGTTCCCGGCACCGGCATTGTCGATCCGATCGCCGCCATGCCCGGCGTCAACCGCATGAGCGTCGACAAGGCGGTCGAGGCGGTCAAGGAAGCGGCCGATCTCGGCATTCCGGCGATCGCCACCTTCCCCGATATCGAGATGGCGTTGCGCGACGAGACCGGCTCCAACAGTCTGGTCGCCAACAACCTGATCAACCAGGCGACCGCCGCTTTCAAGAAAGCCGTGCCGAATATCGGCATCATCACCGACGTGGCGCTCGATCCGTTCACCAGCCACGGCCATGACGGAATTCTCCGGGACGGCATCATCGTCAACGACGAGACGGTCGACCAGATCGTGCGCGCCGCCGTCATGCAGGCAGATGCCGGGGCCGACATCATCGCGCCGTCGGAAATGATGGACGGCCGAATCGGTGCCATCCGCCGCGGGCTGGACGCCGCGGGCCATCAGGATGTCGGCATCATGTCCTATGCGACGAAATTCTCGTCCGGCTTCTACGGGCCCTATCGCGAGGCGATCAATACCAGCGGCCTCCTGAAGGGCGACAAGAACAGCTATTACATCTCGCCGGCCAACGGCACCGAAGCGGTGCGGGACGCGGCTCTCGACGTCGAGGAAGGTGCCGACATGCTGATGGTCAAACCCGGCATCGCCTATCTCGACATCTGCTGGCGCATCAAGGAAGCGTTCGGTCTGCCCGTCTTCGCCTACCAGGTCTCCGGCGAGTACACGCAGATCAAGGCCGCCGCGATGAACGGTTGGATCGACGGCGAACGGGTCATGATGGAGACGCTGCTCTGCTTCAAACGTGCCGGCTGCGACGGCATTCTTTCCTATTTCGCGATGGACGTGGCGAAGAAACTGGCGAAGAACGGGTGACCTTGTTGCCGAGGCGGTTTCATCCCATATCAATGTTCGAGAAACAGGAGATGTTGAAACGATGAGCCTCGACCCGAACCCGACCTATGCCGCACCGGACGACTGGCGCGCCTATAGTGGCGTTCTTTCGCGGCGGGTGTTCGCCTTCATCCTCGACTACGTGATCGTGCTGCTTTTGTGCATTCCGGCCGCGGTCGTGGTGTTCTTCCTCGGCATCATCACGCTCGGTCTCGGCTTCATGCTCTATCCGGCCCTGTTCGTGATCGTCGCCCTTCTCTATTTCGGGATGACGCTCGGCGGGTCGGCTCAAGCCTCGCCCGGCATGCGCGCCATGGGGCTAGCCATGGTGCGGCTCGACGGCCGGCGGATGGATTTCCTGACCGCCATGGCCCACACGGTGATCTTCTGGATCATCAACTCGGTGCTGACGCCGCTGATTCTGCTCGCCGGCCTGTTCATCGAGCGTTCGCGCCTCGTACACGACCTGCTGCTCGGCACTGTCGTGGTACGTACGTCGTAACGATTACGCTACTGGCCGAAAGTTTATGGCACTAGCCGGCTGCCTGTCGCAGCATATGGTTGACGTTTCGCTTTTATGCGCCATGGTATGACATTTACGATCCTAAAGACCGGACTGCCACGACGCAATGAACACCCAGGCAACGCCCTCACCGCAGTTCTACCTGACGGCCCCGGCAGTTTGTCCCTATCTCCCGGGTGAAATGGAGCGAAAGGTCTTCACTCACCTGGTAGGCCCTCGCGCGGCCGAGATGAACGACCTACTGACCCAGGGCGGTTTCCGCCGTTCGCAGAACATCGCCTACCGGCCGGCCTGCGAATCATGCCGCGCGTGCATTTCCGTGCGCATCCTCGCTCACGAATTCGAGCCCGTGCGTTCGATGAAACGGGTTCTCGCCACCAATCGCGACGTGATCGCGACGGTTTACCCCGCACAGCCCTCCACCGAGCAGTTCTCGCTCTTCCGCCGCTATCTCGACGACCGCCATCAGCGGGGCGGCATGTCGGACATGTCGGCGCTCGACTATGCGATCATGGTCGAGGACACGCATGTCAACACCCGCATCATCGAGTACCGCCGCCGCGAGCCTGGCTCCGGCATCAGCGCCGAACCGAAGGGCGAGCTGCTTGCCGTAGCACTTACCGACATGATGAGCGACGGCCTTTCGATGGTCTATTCCTTCTTCAATCCGGAATATGAAAAGCGCTCGCTCGGCACGTTCATGATCCTCGACCACATCGCCCGCACCAGGACGCTCGGCCTGCCGCATGTCTATCTCGGTTATTGGGTGAAGGGTTCGGCGAAGATGGGTTACAAGACCCGCTTCCAGCCCCAGGAACACCTGACCCCGCGCGGTTGGGAAATCTTCGATCCCGCCACGGACATCTGAAATCATCCCCATGAAGGACCATAAAAAGGGCCTCGTGCTCACCGCGATCGGCGGCCTTGCGCTCTCCTTCGACGTGCCGCTCGTGCGGCTCGGGCATGGCGAGATGTGGTCGACGATTGCGCTGCGCAGCACCGCGACCTTCGCCGCCGCCATCATCCTGTGGCTGCTCGTCCGGCGCTTCGGCGCGACCCGCCCGGTGCTGATCCCCGGAAAAGCGGGGCTTTCCGCCGGGTTCTGCTACGGCATTTCGACGATCGCCTTCCTCGGCGCCGTCTTCAACACGGCAACCGCCAACGTCGTCTTCATCGTCGCCTTCACACCGATGTATGCCGCCATTCTCGGCTGGCTGGTCCTCAAGGAACGCCCCTCGCCTTCGACGCTCGTCACCATGCTGGTGATGTTTCTGGGCGTCGGCCTGATCGTCTCGGGCGGCCTTGCGGGCGGCCACCTGCTCGGCGACATCCTGGCGGCAACGGCCTCGTTCCTGCTGGCCTTAGCGATCACGCTCAGTCGGGTGGCGCGCATCGACATGGGTTTCGTGCCGCTGGTCGCAACCATCATACCGGCAACGATCGGGCTTTCCTTCGTCGCCGCATCCTCCCTTGCCGGCACGGGCGGCTTTTCAGTCGCAGACCCCGTCTGGGTGACGTTCGACGGCGCGATCATGATGCCGCTCGCCTTCTGGTGCCTGGCGACCGGCCCGAAATATCTCTCCGGCCCCGAGGTCGGCATGTTCTACCTGCTCGAAACGATCCTCGCGCCGATCTGGGTCTGGCTGATATTTGCCGAAATCCCATCAAACCGCACGCTCTTCGGCGGCTCGATCCTGGTACTGGCGCTGATCGGATATTCGGCCTGGCAGATGCGGCGGGTGGCGCGTCGCGATTATCTCGCAACGCGCCCAATCAGCTCCTGATCACCCGGCGAACTTCCCGCTCCGCGGAAAGCCCTTCGGAACGGCGCGGCCGGCGGTGGCGCGGTCGGCGATCCATTCCAGCAGTTCGTCCTTGTTGCGGGTGAAGGAGCGGCCGGCGCTGTCTTCCCAGGAAAGGCCGTCGGCCATGGTAAAGCAGCGGATGTCGGAAATGCCGCCGTCCTTGTAGCGTTGCAGGCGCACGCCCTTGCCGCGGGTCATTTCCGGCAGCTGCGCCAAGGGGAAGACCAGCAGCTTGCGGTTTTCGCCGACGACCGCGACATGATCGCCCGAGACCGGCACGACCAGCTTCGTCTCGTCGGGCATGGCGACGTTCATGATCTGCTTGCCCTTGCGGGTATTGGCGATCATCTCGCTTTCGGCCACGACGAAACCGTTGCCCGCGGTCGAGGCGACGATCAGCTTGCGCTGTGGATCGTGGACGAAGGCGGTCAGGATGTCCTGGTCGTTCTCCATGTCGACGATGATGCGGATCGGCTCGCCATGGCCGCGGCCGCCCGGCAATTTGTCGGCGCCGAGCGTATAGACCTTGCCGCCCGTCGTGACGAGCAGCAGCTTGTCGGTCGTCTGCGCCGTAAATGCGATCTTCGGCCCGTCGCCTTCCTTGAAGGTCAGCGTCGAGGTATCCGACATGTGTCCCTTCAGGGCGCGGATCCAGCCCTTCTGCGAGACGACGACGGTGATCGGCTCCTTCTCGATCATCGACTGGTTGATCGCGTCGATATCGGCATCCGGCGCATCGGCGAAGGTCGTCAGTCGCGCGTACGGTTTGCCGCGGCCCTTGGCGAAATTCTTGCGGACGTCCTGGATCTCGTGCTCGATCACCCGCCACTGCTTGTCTTCGGAGGCGAGCAGCGATTCGATATCCGCCTTCTCCTTGGTGAGGTTCTCGTGCTCGGTGCGGATCTCGAACTCCTCGAGCTTGCGCAAGGCGCGCAGCCGCATGTTGAGGATCGCCTCGACCTGGATGTCGGAGAGCGACCAGCGCTCCATCATGACGGGCTTCGGTTCGTCCTCTTCGCGGATGATGCGGATTACCTCGTCGATGTTGAGGTAGGCGATCAAGAGGCCGCCGAGGATTTCCAGGCGCCGGTCGATCGCCGCCAGCCGGAAGCGCGAGCGGCGCACCAGCACGTCGCGGCGATGCGCCAGCCATTCCAGCAGCACTTCATTGAGCGCCATCACCTTGGGCACCCGGCCCATGGAGAGCACGTTCATGTTGAGCGGCAGGCGGGTTTCCAGCTCGGAAAGCTTGAACAGCGATTCCATCAGCAGGGTCGCATCCACCGTGCGGCTCTTCGGCACGAGAACGACGCGAACGTCTTCGGCCGATTCGTCGCGCACGTCCTCAAGCAGCGGCAGCTTGCGGGCGAGCAGCAGTTCGGCGATCTTTTCGATCAGGCGCGACTTCTGCACCTGGAACGGAATTTCGGTGACGACGATCTGGTAACCGCCGCGGCCGAGATCCTCGATGACCCAGCGGGCACGCACGCGAAAACCGCCGCGGCCGGTCTTGTAGGCTTCGACGATCGACTGTCGGCTGTCGATGATGATGCCGCCGGTCGGCAGATCGGGGCCTTCGATGCCGCCCTTGGCGGGCTCGGCCGGATCCGCCATCAGGTCCTCGATGGTCGCGGCCGGGTTCTTGATCAGGTGCAGCGCGGCATCGCAGAGTTCGTGAACATTGTGCGGCGGGATCGACGTCGCCATGCCGACCGCAATGCCCGACGTGCCGTTGGCCAGCAGGTTCGGGAAGGCACCGGGCAATACGACCGGTTCCGAATTCGATTCGTCGTAGGTATCGCGGAAATCCACCGCATCCTGGTCGATGCCCTCGAGCAGCAGTTCGGAGACCGCCGTCATCTTGCTCTCGGTGTAACGCATCGCGGCAGGGCTATCGCCGTCGATATTGCCGAAATTGCCCTGGCCGTTGACGAGCGGATAGCGCTGGGAGAAATCCTGTGCAAGGCGCGCCAGCGCATCGTAGATCGACTGGTCGCCGTGCGGATGGAAGTTACCCATCACTTCGCCGACGATCTTGGCGCATTTGCGGAAGGCTGCATTGGGACGCAGGCCCATCTCGCTCATCGCATAGACGATGCGGCGGTGGACGGGCTTCAGGCCGTCGCGCACGTCCGGCAATGCACGATGCATGATTGTGGAAAGCGCATAGGCGAGGTAACGCTCTTCGAGCGCTGCTTTCAGATCGACCGGCAGGATATTGTCGCCGCCGTCGCCGCCGGGTGGTGTCAGGTTTTTTCCCATGGGCCTTGACTAGCGGAAAGCCTGATTCTCGGCAAGAAAGACCGGGCGACAGCCTGTGGATGAAGGCTTTTCCGAAGCCGAAATCAGCGTTTGGTTTACCCTTTATCGTCAGCCGCAATTTTGACGAAAGGAATGTGGAACAAAGCCATAAACCTTTTACCCGGCGTGCCTATAAGATGCCGCGAACCAGTGACCGAACTACCGACAAACCCAAAACGAAACGCGGGCCGGATCATTGCCCGCCAGGAGGAAATCCGATGCAATACTCCACCAAGGCCCGGCTTCTGCTCGCCGGCGCAGCGCTTTCGACTTTCGCCGGCCCGGCGTTTGCGCTCGACGGCAACGATCTCATCGCCAAGATCAACAGCGCGCTCTCGGTCCAGGGCGGCGCCGGCTTTTCGGCGGAGAAGGCCACCGTCAGCGGTTCGGACGTCACGCTCACCAATGCCAAAATCCTGATCCAGGCCGGCAAGCAGAGCCTGCCGCTCGGCACCGTCAAGTTCGAGGGCGTCGAAGAGGATAATGGCGGCTACACTGTCGAGACGGTCACGTTCGACAACGTCAACGCCACCCAGGACAAGACCGTCTTCACCGCCTCGGACATCTCGATCAGCGGCCTCACCGTTCCCGGCAATCCGGGCGGCGAAAGCCTCGAGGCAATCCTGCTCTATGACGAGGCGCATGTCGGCAAGATGACCGCCACCGTCGACGGCAAACCGGCCTTCTCGGTCGACGAGGTGAACGTCACGACGGAGGTCGCCGACGACAATTCCTCCATCGGCTTCGACCTCCAGGCCAACGGCATCAAGAGCGACCTCAGCCTCGTCGATGATGCGCAGGCCAAGGACACGCTGCAGCAGCTCGGCATCACCTCGCTTGACGGCAAGGTCGCCATGTCCGGCGCCTGGACCCTCAAGGACGGCACGCTCGACATCGACGAATACGCGCTCGATTTCGCCAAGGTCGGTCGCCTCAACCTCGCCTTCAGCATGTCCGGCTACACGCTCGACTTCATCAAGTCGGCGAATGAAACGGCCAAGGCGATGGAATCCAATCCGAACAAGGAAGAAGCCCAGCAGGCCGCAGGCCTTGCGATGCTCGGCCTGATGCAGCGCCTCACCTTCAACAGCGCCGAGATCCGCTTCGAAGACGCCGGCATCACCAAGAAGGCGCTCGACTATGCCGGCAAGAGCCAGGGCACCACGGGCGAAGCCATGGCGCAGATGCTGAAGGGCATGACGCCGCTGATGCTGGCGCAATACAACGTGCCGGAACTGCAGAACATGGTCAGCGCTGCGGTCAACACCTATCTCGACAAACCGGGCAGCTTCACGATCACTGCGGAACCGGCCAGTGCCGTCCCCTTCCCGATGATCATGGGTGCCGCGATGGGCGCACCAAACACGCTGCCGAAGGTCCTCGGCGTCAAGGTCACCGCCAACGACTGAGGCCGGCGACAGTGATTCGAAAAGCCCCGGCGAGAAATCGCTGGGGCTTTTCCTTTAATGGGCCTGGGAACTCGACATCGAGGCATGGTCCTTGTCATGGAGTGCGAAGCGGTCGATCATGCCGGCGCTCGCCTCGTTGGCCCCCCGCACGGTCACGTCCACACCTCGACGACGGTATTTGAGGACGACGTCGTCCAGCGCGCCGACCGCTGAAATATCCCAGAGATGCGCGTCGCCCACGTCGATCAGCACGGTCGCCACCGGCTCCTCGAAATCGAAGGACTTCAGCAGACTTTCGGCGGAGGCGAAGAAGATCTGTCCCTCCACACGATAGGTCCGGACACGACCGTCCGAAGAGAGCTCCGAGCGGACGCGGAAGAGCCGCGCCACCTTGCCGGCGAAGAAGATGCCGGAGAGCAGGACGCCGACCAGAACGCCTTTTGACAGGTCCTGCGTGGCGAGAACGGTCCCGACGGTCGCCAGCATGACGATCGACGAGGTTCCCGGATGGCGCTTGAGATCGACCACGGACTTCCACGAGAAAGTGCCGATCGAGACCATGATCATTACCGCCACGAGTGCCGCCACCGGCACCACCCTCAACACATCGTCGAGCACGAGCAACAGCACCAGCAGGAAAGCGCCGGCGACGAAGGTCGACAACCGCCCTCGCCCGCCCGACTTAACGTTGATCACGGACTGGCCGATCATCGCGCAGCCGCCCATGCCGCCGAACAGCGCCGCGACGATATTGCCGGAGCCCTGGCCGAAACACTCCTGGCTCTTGCTGCTTGTCGTATCCGTCATGTCATCGACGATCTGGGCCGTCAGCAGGGATTCCAGGAGGCCGACGGCGGCAAGCGCGACCGAATAGGGAAAGATGATCCGCAGGGTTTCGAAGGTCAGCGGCACCTGCGGCCAGCCGAAGGCAGGCAGCGTGGTCGGCATTTCCCCGAGATCGGCGACGGTGCGGACGTCAATGCCGAAGGCGAGTGCCACGATCGTCACCACGACGATTGCGACCAGCGGCGACGGGACCACCTTCGTCACGTAAGGGAACAGGTAGATGACAGCAAGCGCCACGGCGATCAGCACATAAGTCACGTTCGGAACGTTGATGAGCTGCGGGATCTGGGCGACGAAGATCAGGATCGCCAGCGAATTGACGAAACCGGTCATCACCGAGCGCGACACGAAACGCATCAGCCGTCCGAGCTTCAGGAAGCCGGCGAGGATCTGCAGCAGCCCCATCAGGATCGTCGCCGCAAACAGATACTGGATGCCGTAGTCGCGAACCAGCGGCCCCATCAGCACGGCAGTCGCTGCGGTCGCCGCTGAAATCATCGCCGGGCGGCCGCCGGTCAGCGCGGTGACGCAGGCGATTGCCACCGAGGCAAACAGGCCGACCTTGGGATCGACGCCGGCGATGACCGAAAACCCGACGGCTTCCGGGATGAGCGCCAGCGCCACGACAATGCCGGAGAGAACGTCGCCGCGAATGTTGGAAAACCATTCGCGGCGGTAAGCTGAAATTCTGTTCATGAGGAAAAGTTCGCAAAAAAATCGCATCCGCCGGGAGGATTATCCAGGTGTAACCAGACGTAAATGGGGCTGATGCTTTGCGTTGTCCGGCGGATCGGCGGCCGGAAGAGCCACCCGGGAGTCACACCCGAGTCCTTGTGATGGCAAACCATAGAGGGTCGGATGCTGCGGCGCAATGTCACCAACAGAAAACCCGGCGATCGCTCGCCGGGTTCTTGTGCTCGAAAGAGAGCAGGATGGAAATTATTCCAGAACCTGGATGACGGTCCGGGTCTGCGGATTGACGATAACGCGGCGATCGTTGACGACCGTGTAGGCATAATCGTCGTAACCCTCGACCCTGCGCACTTCTACCGTCTCCGGCAGCGCGGCCCCGACAGCGACCTCTCCCTCGTAGGAGATAGATGGAACGCTCTGCTCCATGACATAGGTGCGGACTTCGCCGGGCAGGACGACCGTCGAATTGGTCGTGACCGGATCCTGGGTGACGATCGTCGTCTGGGCGTAAGCCACGCCCGAGAGTGCGATCAGGACCGCCGACGCGGCCAGTAGGGTCTTGCGCATGTCTTTTTCTCCCTGTGCTTCTGCTGTTCTAACAACAAAAGGGCGCGGATATGGTTCCCGTATTCGCTTGACGCACGGGACGCTAGGACGGCATCCTGACGCCCCAGGCGGGCTCGAGTGACACCATTGCGGTGGCGAGGCAGGGACCAGCAACCGGGCATAGGCAGATGTTTTTATCGCTCAGAGGATCGTCCCTCTCCCGAGGCGACCCTAGATAACGGTGTCTTTTAGCGGAGGTTTTGCGCCATGAATTTGCCAATCCAAGCATCGACCCGGATATTCTGCCCCAGCATCGACGCGGCGATCGATGATGCCCTCGCCGCCAAACGGCTCGTCGGCACCGTGGTGATGGTCGCCAGGGACGGCGAAATCGTCTACCGCCGCGCCGCCGGATTGGCGGACCGGGAAGCGGGCCTGAAGGCCAGCGAGGACACGATCTTCCGCCTGGCCTCGATAACCAAGCCGATCGTCACCATCACCGCCATGCGGCTGATCGAACAGGGCCGCATCGGCCTCGACGATCCGGTGACGAAATGGCTGCCGGACTTCCGGCCGCGGCTCGAAGACGGGTCCGAACCGGCGATCCTCATCCGGCATCTCCTCACCCACACCTCCGGCCTCAGCTATTGTTTTCACCTGGAAGATGGTCCCTATGTCCGGGCCGGCGTGTCGGATGGCGTCGATCAGCCGGGCCTCTCGCTGGAAGAGAACCTCCGCCGCGTCGCCTCCGTGCCGTTGCTCTTTGCGCCCGGCACCGGCTGGCAATATTCCGTCGCCATGGACGTGATCGGCGGCGTCATCGAGAAGGAGACCGGCAAACGCCTCGGCGAGGCCGTCGCCGAGCTGGTCATGCGGCCGCTCGGACTTTCCGATACCGGCTTCACCGTTGTGGACCGTAGCCGGCTCGCGGCACCTTACGTTGATGGTTCACCCGAACCGAAGCGCATGGGCGAGACGGAGAAGGTCCGTGCGCTCGACGGATCGGTGACGTTCGCGCCGGACCGGATCTTCAACCCCGTATCCTTCCATTCCGGCGGCGGCGGCATGGCCGGGACCGCCTCCGACGTGCTGACCGTGCTCGAAACCATCCGTAAAGGCGGCGCGCCGCTACTGTCGGAAAACACGGTTCGGCAGATGACGACGAACCAGATCGGCGATCTGCTGGAGCCGACGCGGCCGGGCTTCGGGTTCGGTTTCGGCTGGGCGATCGTGCTCGATCCGGCAAAGGCGGGACTGCCGGTTTCGCCCGGTTCGCTGCAATGGGGCGGCGTCTACGGCCACCACTGGTTCATGGACCTCGCGAAGAAAATCACGCTGGTGGGGCTGACCAACACGACGCTCGAAGGCATGTGGGGCCAATTCACGCTGAACCTCAAAAAAGCCGTCGCCGCCGACCTTTAGGCCGGCGATCCTCAGAGATTGAATCAAAAAGCCCGGCACATGGCCGGGCTTTTTTTGTTCGCTTCAAAACTCAGTCCTTCTTCGGCGTCGGCATGACGCGGATGGCGAGTTCGCGCAGCTGCTGTGGCGTCGCCGGCGACGGGGCGCCCATAAGCAAGTCCTGCGCCTGCTGGTTCATCGGGAACAGCGTCACTTCGCGCAGGTTCTTGGCGCCGACGAGCAGCATGACGATACGGTCGATGCCGAAGGCGGCACCGCCATGCGGAGGCGCGCCGTACTGGAAGGCGCGATACATGCCGCCGAACCGATCCTCGACATCCGTCTGGCTGAGACCGACCTTTTCAAAGGCCTTGACCATCAGTTCCGGCGACTGGTTACGGATCGAACCCGAAGCGATTTCGAAGCCGTTGCACACCGCGTCGTACTGGAATGCCTTGATCGTCAGCGGATCCTGGTTTTCCAGCGCCTCGATGCCGCCCTGCGGCATGGAGAAGGGGTTGTGGGCGAAATCGAGCTTCTTTTCTTCCTCGCTCCATTCGTAGAACGGGAAGTCGACGATCCAGCACATGTCGAAACGGTCGCGGTCGACAAGGTTCAGTTCCTCGCCGGCGCGGGTGCGGGCTTCGCCTGCGAATTTGTAGAACTTGGCCGGGTCGCCGGCGACGAAGAAGCAGGCGTCGCCGTCATCCAGGCCGAGTTGGGTGCGGATCGCTTCGGTGCGCTCTTCGCCGATGTTCTTGGCGAGCGGGCCGGCGCCTTCGAGCTTGTCGCCTTCCTTGCGCCAGAAGATGTAGCCGAGGCCCGGCTGGCCGGTCGACTGCGCCCAGGCGTTCATGCGGTCGCAGAATGCGCGGCTACCGCCGGTCTTGGCCGGGATCGCCCAGACTTCGACCTTGGGGTTGGCGGCAATCATGCCGGCGAACACCTTGAAGCCGGAGCCGGCGAAATGTTCGGTGACGGCCTGCATCTCGATCGGGTTGCGCAGGTCCGGCTTGTCGGAACCATATTTGCGGATCGCCACGTCATAGGGAATGCGCGGCCAGTCCTTGGTGACCGGCTTGCCTTCGGCAAACTGTTCGAACACGCCGGTCATGACCGGACCCATCGTGTTCCAGACGTCCTCCTGGGTGACGAAGCTCATTTCCAGGTCGAGCTGGTAGAACTCGCCCGGCAGGCGGTCGGCGCGCGGGTCTTCATCGCGGAAGCACGGCGCGATCTGGAAATAACGGTCGAAGCCGGCGACCATCAAGAGCTGCTTGTACTGCTGCGGCGCCTGCGGCAGCGCGAAGAACTTGCCTTCATGGATGCGGCTCGGCACCAGGAAGTCGCGCGCGCCTTCCGGCGAGGATGCCGTCAGGATCGGCGTCGAATATTCGGCGAAACCGATCTCGCCCATGCGGCGGCGCATGTCGGAAATGATCTGGGTGCGCTTGACGATGTTCCGGTGCAGGGTTTCGCGGCGCAGGTCGAGGAAGCGGTACTTGAGGCGCACGTCTTCCGGATAATCCGGCTCGCCGAACACCGGTAGCGGCAGTTCCTTGGCGGCGGAGAGCACTTCGATCTCCTGGGCATAGAGTTCGATCTCGCCGGTCGCCATGCCCTTGTTGACGGTGTCTTCCGAGCGCGCCTTGACGAGGCCGTCGATGCGGATGACCCATTCGCCGCGGACGATCTCGGCGGTCTTGAAGGCGGGGCTGTCCGGATCGGCGACGACCTGGGTCATGCCGTAATGGTCGCGAAGGTCGATGAACAGCACGCCGCCGTGATCTCGCACGCGATGCACCCAGCCGGACAGGCGGACGGTCGATCCGACGTCGGACTTCTTGAGGGCGGCACAGGTATGGCTGCGGTAACGGTGCATTTCAGTATCCTGGACTGGTAGGTTTTGCGGTCTTTTGGCGTGCGATGCACGGCCTGCCGGCTTTATGGAAAATCGGCGGGAAAAGCGCATGATGGACATGCTTTGTCAAGGCAGAACCGATGTTCCGCCCAAACGCCTGCCGGGAATGACGGGATATCCTGCAGCCGTCAGCGTGTCGAGCCCGCCGCGAACAGGCCGCTCATCGCCCTCTCCATGAACCGCTCACATCAGAAAGACCAAGCGTGTCGCTTATCGCTGGCCTTGCCGATGGTTCGGGATATAAAATGGGTAGAACCGTCCAAAACCTCTCGCGATTCCCGCATAAAGCCCTCCCCTGATGAGCCATATCCGTCCGCTGATCCCCCTCCTCGTCACTGCAGGCATCCTGATCGGCGGCAACGGGTTGCAGGGCACCTATATCGCGCTGCGCGGCACTACTGAGGGCTTTTCGCCGTCGACCATCGGCATGATCGGGGCCGGCTACAGCATCGGCTTCGCCGTCGGCTGCATGTACGTGACGCGGCTGCTCAGGCAGATCGGCCATATCCGCACCTTCTCGGCGATGGCGGCGGTCACCGCGTCCGCTTCGATCGGCATGTCGATGATCGTCGACCCGACTTTCTGGTTCGCGATGCGCTTCGTGACCGGCATCGCGGTGGCCAGCCTGTTTGCGACGGTCGAGAGCTGGATCAACGCCAAGGTCACCAATGCCAATCGGGCGCGCACGCTCTCCGTCTACCGTTTCGTCGATCTCGGCTCCGTGACGGTGGCACAATACATCATCCCGACCGTCGGCATCGAAGGCCCGATCATCTTCAACATCATCACCATCGCGCTGATCCTGTCGCTGGTGCCGATCTCGATTGCAGACAAGTCGAGCCCGGCGCCGCCGGAAACGATCGCCTTCGATCTCAAGGCGGTCTGGCGTATCTCGCCGCTTGCGGTCGTGGGCGTCATTTCGGTCGGCCTGTCGATGGCGGCCTTCCGCAATATTGGGCCGATCTACGCGGCAGAGATCGGCATGAGCATCACCTCGATCGCCACCTTCATGAGCGCCGGCATCGTCGGCGGCGTGGTGCTGCAATATCCGCTCGGCATCTATTCCGACAGGCTCGACCGGCGCCGCGTCATCCTGTGGACGACGATCGGCTCGATCGTCACCGGCGCCTACCTCTCCTTCGGTGCCGGCACCAGCGAGACCGCCAATATCGTCAGCGTCTTCCTGTTCGGCGCCTTCTCGATGCCGCTCTATTCGCTGTGCTCGGCGCATGGCAACGATTACGCCAAGCCCGGCGAGCATGCGCTGGTTTCGGCCGGCCTGCTGTTCTACTGGTCGGTCGGAGCGACGATCGGGCCGCTGCTCGCCTCGGTCCTGCTGCAGTATTGCGGGCCCCGCGCCTTTTTCGCCTACACCTCGTTCATCTTCCTGGGCTTCATGATCTTCACGTTGAGGCGGATGGGGGCGCGTCCTTCAGTGCCCCCGGCGGAGCGTTCCTGGCGCTTCCGGGCATTGCTCCGGACGTCGGCTTATTTCAACCGGCTCGCTGGCCCACCCGACAGACCCGATAAAGACGAGCGGGAGTAAAGGTTAAACACCGTTCCGTATTGACATATGCGGCCGGAAGGAGAAGGAAGGTTGATCACCCTCACGTGAATGAAACGATGATCCAGACCACCACCGCACTCGAAGAAGCCTGCATCCAGCTGGCCCAATCGGACTTCATCACCATCGACACCGAGTTCCTCAGGGAAACGACCTTCTGGCCCGAGCTGTGCCTCATCCAGATGGCGAGCCCGACCGTGGAAGTTCTCGTCGATCCGCTCGCCAAGGGGTTGAGCCTGAAACCCTTCTTCGAGCTGATGGCCAATCCCGCCGTCACCAAGGTGTTTCACGCCGCCCGCCAGGATATCGAAATCATCCACCATCTCGGCAATCTGGTGCCGCATCCGATCTTCGACACCCAGGTCGCCGCCATGGTCTGCGGCTTCGGGGATTCGGTCTCCTACGACCAGCTCGTCAATCGCATCAAGGGCGAGAATCTCGACAAGTCCTCGCGCTTCACCGACTGGAGCCGCCGGCCGCTTTCCGACAAGCAGCTGGAATATGCGCTGGCCGACGTCACCCATCTGCGCGACGTCTATCTCTTCCTCAAGGCCCAGCTCGAACGGGAAGGCCGGGCGCTGTGGCTGACCGAGGAAATGGCCGTGCTGGAATCGCCCGGCACCTATGACCTGCATCCGGACGACGCTTGGGCGCGCCTCAAGTCGCGCCTGCGCAAGCCGACCGAGCTCGCCGTCCTGAAATTCGTCGCCGCCTGGCGCGAGCGCGAAGCGCGCAGCCGCAATGTGCCGCGTTCCCGCGTGCTGAAGGATGACGCGATCTACGAGATCGCCCAGCAGCAGCCGAAGGATGTGGAAGCCATGTCGCGGCTTCGCACCATTCCGAAAGGCTGGGAGCGCTCCGCCTCCGGCACCGCCATCATCGAGGCGGTCAATGCAGCACTTGCCCTACCGAAGACCGAGATGCCGCATGCGCCGAAACATGTGCATGTTCCGGAAGGCACCGCGGCCGCCGTCGAGTTGCTCAAGGTTCTCCTGAAGCTGATCTCCGACAAGCAGGGCGTCGCCGCCAAGATCATCGCCAATACCGACGATCTCGAAAGGATCGCCGCCGAGGGTGAGGCAGCCGATGTCGGCGCCTTGCACGGCTGGCGCCGCGACCTTTTCGGCGAAACCGCCTTGAAACTGATCAGCGGCGGCGTGGCCCTGCGCTTCGTCAACAAGAAGGTCGAGGCGGTAGAGCTTTAAGGGCTGTGCCCTGATCGCTTGCCTCGAACTTCGCGGCGCTGGAGGCCTGAGCGACCGATGCGCTATCTGACATCGAATGTCCTGATCGCAGTCGTCGTCCTGCTCTCGCTGTTGCTTGTCCTTCTCATGGAAGCGGCGAGCCTTGGAGCCTTTTCGCCGCTCTGGATCCGCCCGATCACCCGGGTGATCTGCGCCGCCAACCTGCTCGTCGCCCTCGCAGGTCTCGTAACCTCGCGGTCAGCCGCCTGGATCAACTATTTGCTGTTGAGCATCACTGCCTATGTCGTGGCCTCGACCACGCCGATCGCCGCGCTCTGGGTCATTCCGAAGACTATGTTCTTCGCAGTCATTCATGCATTTTCGAGCCTTTGGTGATCTTGTCGGCGATCTTCTTCTCGGCCCTGAGCGCGATGCCGACCAGTTTCGCATCCTCCGGCGCAAACTGCGCGAATACCTCGCGATTGGCCGCGTCATGCCCGGTCGAGAACATTTCGTCGATATACGCCGATGTCGTCACCTCCCGCTCCAGCGAGCGCCTGTGGATGGTGCGCAGCGTCTCCTGGTCGGCGGTCAGCACCACGATCGGCTGGATGCTTATCGGATTGTAGACATGACCCGCCGCATCCCGATATGCTTCACCAATGATCGCGGGATTTTGCGCGATGATGCCGCTCGTCAGAAACGCAGTCACGTTGAGCTCCTGCCAGGGGGCGAGGTCATCGCGAAGCACGATCGCGATCTTGGTATCGAACATGAAAAACAACTCCGTCGAAGGTTATGCGAGAACTGACGAGATAGCGGCAGCCGATGCCGCGGGTCTTGAACGTTCGTGCAGCGCCGCAAGCGCATCCGGCGGCAGCGCAAGGCGCGCGCCTGATGGCAGCGCAAGGGGCGCGCCTGATGGCATCGTCCAGGCGCCCTCCTCGCGCGGCATCGAGAGGATCGAGGCACGGTTCCACGGGCTCGGTTTCGAGCCGCATCGCCACGACACCTACGCGATCGGGATGACGCTTTCCGGCGTGCAGACCTTCCAGTATCGCGGTGCCGCCCGCGCCAGCCTGCCCGGCAATGTCATCGTGCTGCATCCGGACGAGGTGCATGACGGGGCGGCAGGCACCGACGCCGGGCTGCGCTACCGCATGCTCTACCTCCCGCCGGAGCGGCTGATCGAGGCGGTCGGCGGTTCGCGCGGCCTGCCCTTCGTGCCTGATCCCATCATAGCGGATGCGGAATTCCGGCAGTGTCTTGTCGAAGCCCTGGACGATCTCGCGGCCGAGCCGCAGGACCTGCTGCTCGACGACCTGATCGGCCGCATGGCAACAAGCCTCTGGCGCCATGCGGACGGCAAGGGTGGTGCGCCGGGCACGCCGCGCGCGCAACAGGCGGTTCTGCGCTGCCGCGATTACCTGCAGGCGAATTCGGGCCGCACGGTTTCTTCCGAGGAACTCGAGGAGGTGAGCGGCTTCGACCGCTACACGACCGCAAGGCAGTTCCGGAAACTTCTGGGAACGAGCCCGCACCGCTACCTCGTCATGCGCCGGCTCGACCGGGCAAAGATCATGCTGTCGGAAGGCGGCAGCCTGGCGGATGTCGCAGCCGATACGGGCTTTGCCGATCAGGCGCATTTCACCCGTCATTTCAAGAAGACATTCGGCATGACGCCCGGGCGCTGGGTGGCGCTCAGCAGGAGCGTCTGAGGCCGCCGGCCTTTGTGAAATTTCAGTCATCAAAGCTTCATCGAAGCGTCAATCTTCCATCACCTCACCGTCATGCACTCACCTTAACCGGTTGGCGTCTTCGACACGCCAACCAACAGGTGAATTCATGACCCGCTTTTTGCTCACCACCGTCGCGCTCGCCGCGCTGATCGGCGGCTCCGCTTCTGCTGACGACAAGGTATTCCCGGCCAAGCTCACTGGCCAGGCGATCCTTCCCGCCAACACGGTCGTTCCGGCTCCGGCCGATGCACCGGCGTTCCTCAAGACCTCCGGCAAGTTCACCACTGCCGACCGCAAGCGCACCGAAGCCCTCGGCACCCTGCCGGGCAAGGACGGCGCCCGCGTGACGGACGTCAAGCTGCCGCTCGACGGCCAGCCGATCCAGGGTTTCTCCGGCATCAAGACCATGGCCGACGGCACGTTCTGGACGCTGTCGGACAACGGTTTCGGCGGCAAGAGCAATTCCTCCGACGCCATGCTGTTCCTGCACCAGATGAAATTCGACTGGGCCGCCAACAAGGCCGAAGTCGTCAAGAACGTCTTCCTCTCCGACCCGAACAAGATCGCGCCGTTCCCGATCGTCACGGAAGCTTCGGAGACCCGTTACCTCACCGGCGCCGATTTCGACATCGAATCGATCCAGCCGGTCGCAGACGGTTTCTGGCTCGGTGATGAATTCGGTCCCTACCTGATAAAGGTCGACATGCAAGGCCGCCTGACCGACGTCGTCGCCACCACGGTCGACGGCAAGCCGGTCACGTCTCCCGACAGCCCGCTCGTCCAGCTCCAGGCGAACCCGGTCGCCAAGGCACCGGTCTTCAACGTGAAGCGTTCCGGCGGTTATGAAGGACTTGCGATGTCCAAGGACGGGGCCAAGCTCTACGGCCTGCTCGAAGGACCGCTCTATAAGGAAGACGGCAAGGTCGAAGACGCAGAGGGGCTGACGGCGCTGCGCGTCATCGAGTTCGACGTCGCCTCCAAGAAATGGACCGGCCGCTCGTGGCTTTACCCGCTCTCCAAGGGCGGCGAGGCGATCGGCGACTTCAACATGGTCGACGCGACCACCGCTCTCGTCATCGAGCGCGACAACGGTGCCGGCACCGCCGACAAGCCCTGCGCCGATCCGGCAAAGCCCGAGCCGACCTGCTTCAACGCGCCGGCCAAGCACAAGCGCGTCTACAAGATCGAAATGACCGACGCCAATGTCGGCAAGGCCGTCCGCAAGATCGGCTATATCGACCTGATGAACATCCAGGACCCGGACAACAAGAAGAAGGCCGGCAGCGTCGCCGGCGTCTACGACATGCCGTTCGTGACGATCGAGAATGTCGATGTCATCGACGCCACCCACATCATCATCGGCAACGACAACAACCTGCCCTTCTCCGCCGGCCGCGCCGTCGACAAGGCCGACAACAACGAGTTCAGCGTGCTCGAAGTCGGTGAGTTTCTGGCTGCGAAGTAAGCAGCAGACGTCCCAAAGCGAAGAGCGTCCGGTGAAAGCCGGGCGCTCTTTTTGCTTGGACACGGAGATAGAGCAGCCCGGCGATTCACGGGGACCACTCATCCATAAAATGGCATTATGTTATGTATTTCGCACATCTACAGCCATAAATCGTATTGAGATAGCGTGTCCATCATTGAGGCGGCGGCATGGGCCGACAGCTCTTGCCGCAACGTGAGCTTGCCTGCGTAGCCGGCAGCCAATGACTGGAAAGGTCTAAACCCAAAGATGTCCGCAAAAGAAAAGCCACTTATCGCGATTGTCGGGGCAACGAGCAAACAAGGGCGAAGCGTAGCCGCGGCACTTCTTCGTAGCGAGCGTTTCCGTGTACGTGCTTTAACCCGGAAAAAGGATTCAACCGAGGCTTTAAGACTGGAAAAACTCGGTGCGGAAATCGTGACGGTCCCTCTTGAACCTGGTTTTCAGAAGGATCTCATTGCTGCATTCAAGGGCGCGGATGGCGCATTTCTGATGACGCCACCCATCGCCCCGCCGCAGACAACCGAGGCTCCTCTCGGCCGAGAACTGGCCGACGCCGCAGTTGAGGCGGGCGTCGGGCATATTGTTTTCAGCACCCTCGAGAATGTCGACAAGATCTCGGGCGGGACGAAGTATGCCCCGCACTTCACCGACAAAGCGTGCGTTGCAGACTACATTCGCGGCCTGCCGATCTCTCATTCCTTCATAATGCCGGCGTTCTTTTACACGAACCTTCTCGAATATTATGTGCCGCGCATGGAGGGGGATACTCTCCTCTTGCCGGTTTATCTTCCTGAGGACTTCCGAGCGCCTTTTGTCGATCCGCTCACGGCGACAGGGCCGGTCGTGCTCGAGATTTTTTCAAATCCCGGGCGTTACAACGGGAAAACTCTGCCGATCGTCGGCGATATCATTTCTCCGCGCGAGATGATCGAAACTTTTCAGCGCGTGACCGGCCTTAAAGCTGAGTATCGAAACGCGTTCACCAGGGATGGCCTTCTGCAATATTTTCCGGAGTTTGCCGCTAACGAACTTCTCGTGCGAGAGCTTCTGGGGATGGTCGAATACGCTGTCGAATACGGTTATTTCGGTAAAGAGCATGATCTCGAATGGAGTCGTCGTCTGAATCCCGACATGCTCAACTGGGAGCAGTATCTGCGGACGACAGGGTGGCGTGGCCATAGACGATCTTTCGGCCCCTGATTCACGATGGCCGGATTCCCGGTAATTCAGAAACCTTGGCGACAAGAAAGTCGGCGAGAAGCCGGACGCGTGCAATGGCTGCACGCTCTGGAACGATCAGCAAGCTCACCGGGACCGGTGGAGGACGATAGTCCCCAAGCACGATCTCGAGCTGACCGTCGTCCAGAAGATCGTGGACCAGCCAGAGATGTGCAGGACCAATGCCGCGTCCGGCGGCAAAGGCTTGGCGCGCCGCAAGCCCGTGATCGACGCGCAACGTCCCACCGACTGGTATCATCAGGCTTGTGCCATCGTGAGAGAAAAGAATGATCTGATCGCTCCCAGCAACATTCGACATCACGACCGTTTCGAACCGTGACAGATCGGTTGGGTGCTCAGGCCGACCGTGAACGGACAAATAATTCGGAGCCCCCACCAGCAGCCGATGGCTTTCTCCGAGCGCATGAAGCTTCATCGAGCTGTCGGTGAGAGGCCCAAGACGGAGCGCAATGTCAACGCCTTCGCGAACCAGGTCGATGCGCTCGTCGGTCAGGTTGAGATCGACCTTGATGTCCGGATGCTTATCCTGAAATTCAAAGATCAGGCGGGTAATGTGCATCACGCCGAGTGCTGCAGTACAGGAAAGCTTAACTGTACCCGCCGGGGCCTGACGGGCATTTCTCACTTCTTCGGCAGCCTGCTCGACCAGGCGCAATATCTGACGGCAATTCGTATAATAGCGGCTACCCTCGTCCGTAAGGGTCACGCGACGTGTGGTTCGGCTGAGCAGAGATACGCCGACTGCGTCCTCAAGTTCATTAAGGTGCCGTGTCACGGTCGATTGACCGACACCGAGTTCTCTTGCGACTAGCGACAGGTTGCCGCGTTCGGCGACGCGAACAAAGGTGCGCATTCGGTCAAGAGACAATCCCGCGTTATCCATTTTTCAGCACAGCAATCCTCATTCCGCCCCAATAGGGAATAATCTTGCCTGTGCCTAGTTCGAAGCGCAAAACTCGGCCTTTTCGAACACAGTCCGTTCACAGCTCTTCCACTCGTCGCTATACGAGCCGACATTCTCCCCGAAGTCTGGATATCGCGTCGGCATCGACGGCTCTTATCTGATCTGCGATATCGGTTGGTGCTTCCGACGCTTTCACCGTCGCAGGGTCAGCGGTCATGGGCGATCCGGCGAATGGAGGTTCCGGCGCATATTCCATCATCAACTGGATTTTCCGTGCGGTCTCTTCACCTGCCAGCTTGGCGGCCATAACCAAGCCAAGGTCGATACCTGCCGTCACGCCGCCACCGGTGGCTCGCGTCCGGTCAAATACGACCCGCCGGTTTACGGGAATTGCTCCGAAAGCTGAGAGCCTATGCAGCGCTGTCCAGTGAGTGGTGCACTCGTAGCCCTGAAGCAGACCGGCAGCAGCAAGCACCAGCGTGCCTGTGCAGGCTGCCATCAGGAATTGGCAGCCTGGCTCCTGGCGCCGTAGAAACGAGAGAAGGCGTTCGTCCTGCATCGCATCCAGATGGCCGGGCCCGCCCGGAACAACCACGATGTCGAGCTGACCGCATTCTTCAAGCAACATGTTTGGGACGATGCTCAGTCCGCTCGCACTTCGAACGGGAGCGTGTCCCTCGGCCAGCAGATGGCAACGGGTATTGCGCAGCCGTGTCAGAACCTCCCAAGGCCCGGTCAAATCGAGCTGCGTCAACCCGGCAAACAGGACAAAGCCGATCTCACGAGGGCGCGCATTCAGAGACATCGAATCTTGCTCAGCCAGTGGACGGATAATATCGGTTTCGCGAGCATGCACATGAAAATGCCGATGGACGCAACCGAAAAATTCCATTGCCGTTGTAATCGCGAGTGATTGTTTACGGCGGGTTGGAAGCCTATTTCGAGGTTCGGTCGCAGGCAGATGTGCCTCCGGAATCCGCTACTTTGCTCGATGCGAAGGACGGCTGGACATCTCCTTGCCCAACAATGTGACCTTGAATTGTATATGGAAACGTGCGCGACTGACTAATGGCTCGGCCCTCATCGCCGAGGCGGGCAATTGTAGATATCTTTGGTTGTGCGGAGAGAGACGTGCGCCTTGCTTTTAAACTGATTTCGTTCGCTTTCTTTGCTTTGTTGTCTTCGCAAGATGTAAGGTCGGAGGAAGCCCAGCTCTCCGGCCGATGGCAGCAGATTTCATCCGATGCCGGATCGTGCGCAACTTGTTTTATTGGAATCGTCAAGCAGGGCACAGTTCTTGCCGTCAGCGCAAACAACGGTTGGTCTGCGACGGTGCAGACGGATCGAAACGGTCCAGCACGCTTCGCCGGCGGCCAAGGGCGTTGGAAAATGCGGCCCGGCACGATCTACAGCAACAAGGCTTTCGATGTTCTTTTCGCCCTTCGTGGCGAACAACTCGCGATGGTCATGGTTGTAGATTTTGGGAACGGCTCAAAGCGGACTGTTAGAGCTGTTTTCGCTAGACCAACCCCGAAACTTCCCATGACCAAGGCATAGCTCCTGCCACGAAGCAGCCGCTCTCCTGCCCTCCCCGCGAGCCGCCCTACTCGAACCGGAACGCCAGCCGTTTGCCCGTCAGCCTCGCCAGCTGCTGCAGGCGGCCGTCCAGTCGCTCGCCGGCGAAATCGCGATAGGCGGAAGGCACCACGAATTCGAGGTCGAGATCCGGTTCCGAGGACGGGCGGAAGGTCAGGTGGTGGACGAGACCCGGCATCGAGGCCGAGAAAAGATAGACGACCCGAAGCAGACCGCCGAGCAGCTTTGCAAGATCGAGCAGGCGCGGCGTCGCAATCGTCGCAAGCGGGCCGGTTTCGCCGTCGTCGTGCAGGCCTTCGAAACGGTAGTAGTTGGCAAGCGCCAGATAGGCGCGGCCGGCATGGGTGATGCCGACGAAGGACGAGTGGGCGATCAGGTTCAACGCCTGCAGGCCGCGATAATCCGGATGGGCACGCCAGCTGATATCGGCAAGCAGGCAGGCGGCCTGGCGATAGCGGCTTTCCTCTTCCGTCTCGACGATCCCGAAGGCCGGAACCATGCGGCCGGTCCAGTCGGCAAGCTCGCGGGCGTGTTCTGGCGATCGGGCGCGCAGGATTGCAAGCTGGTCGGCGGCGACCAGCAGCGGATCGCCTGCCTTCTCTTCGTCGGAAAGCAGCGAATAGAGGTAACCTTCGCGAACGCCCTGCGCCGAAAAGCTCACCTTGGCGGGCTTCATCACCGCCAGGACTTCCTGCATGGCGATGGCGCCGAAAGGCAGCAGCGAACGGCGGCTCTTCGAGACGGCCTGCCAGGCGGGGTCCTTGCTGTCCTTGGCCGCGATCACCTCGTCGAGGAATTTCTGCATGTCCTCGAGAGACAGTTCGTAGCCCTGCATCATGTGCAGCGGATACTTGCTCATTTCCATGTGCAGCTTGGCGATGTTGCGCCAGGTGCCGCCGACGGCATAGAAGGTGCGGCCCGCGCCGTTTTCCAGGAACCGCGCGGTGTTCACCTGCTTGCGGGCGAAGGTGCGCGCCTTGGAAAGCGAATTGCCGGAGGATTCCGACAGCCGCAGGCCCCCGAGCGGCAGGGTGATGCCCTTGCCGAACTCCGTGCCCTTGATGTCGATCAGTTCCAGCGAGCCGCCGCCGAGGTCGCCGGCAATGCCGTCGGGATCATGGAAGCCGCTGATGACGCCGAGCGCCGAATACCGCGCCTCCTCCTCGCCGGACAGAAGCTGGACCTGCTGGCCGAGGATCTCTTCCGCCTGGCGGATGAAATCCGGCCCGTTGGACGCTTCGCGGGCAGCGGCGGTCGCCAGCACATAGACTTCGGTTGCGCGGGCCTGGGTGGAAAGCGCGCGAAAACGCTTCAGCGACAGCAGGGCACGCTCGACGCCCTCGTCGTCCATGCGCCCGTTCGAACCCAGTCCCTTGCCGAGGCCGCACAGCACCTTCTCGTTGAAGAGGACGGTCGGCGCGCGGGACAGGCCTTCGTAGATAACGACGCGGACGGAGTTGGAGCCAATGTCGATAACGGAGACAGGAGCGACCCCTGGAAGGCGCCCCTGGGCTTCTGATCGTACCATATTGCCTATTTCTTGCGTCCCGACACAAGGCCGGCGATAAGTTTCGGAGCACTCGATTTCAGGGCTTCACCGCGCCCCGAGAGGCTCGGATTGGTCATGAAATAGTGTTGCGCGTTAAAAGGTTCCTCGCCCTTGCGCACTTCCATGCGCCGCGACGTGCCGTCGGCCAATATCTCGTAGCTCTGCTGGTTGTCAATCAGGTTGCCGAGCATGATCTGGGATAAAACCTGCTCGTGCACAGTCGGATTGAGCAGCGGCACCAGCGTCTCGACCCGACGGTCGAGATTGCGCGGCATCATGTCGGCGGAGCCGATATAGACGAGCGCCTTGTCCGACGGCAGGCCGAAACCGTTGCCGAAGCAGAAGATGCGGCTGTGCTCCAGGAAGCGGCCGACGATCGACTTGACGCGGATATTGTCGGAGAGGCCGGCAACCCGCGGGCGCAGGCAGCAGATGCCGCGCACGACGAGATCGATGTCGACGCCGGCGCGGCTGGCGCGATAGAGCGCGTCTATGATCTCAGGATCGACCAGCGAGTTCATCTTCATCCAGATTGCCGCCGGCTTGCCTTCCTGGGCGTGGCAGATCTCCTCCTCGATATGGCGCAGGATGCGCGGTCGCAGCGTATAGGGCGAGACCGCCAGCTTCATGCTTTCGGCCGGCTCGCCGTAACCGGTGATGAAGTTGAAGATGTTCGCCATGTCGTGGGCGATCTTCGGGTTGCAGGTGAAGAAGGACAGGTCCGTATAGATCTTGGCGGTGATCGGGTGGTAGTTGCCGGTGCCGAGATGGCAATAGGTCCTGAGCTTGCCGTCCTCGCGGCGCACCACCATCGACATCTTGGCATGGGTCTTCAGTTCGATGAAACCGAAGACGACCTGCACGCCGGCGCGCTCCAGGTCTCGCGCCCAGCGGATGTTCGCCTCTTCGTCGAATCGGGCCTTGAGCTCGACCAGCGCCGTCACCGACTTGCCGGCCTCGGCCGCGTCGATCAGCGCTCGGACGATCGGGCTGTCGTTCGAGGTGCGGTAGAGCGTCTGCTTGATGGCGAGCACGTCCGGGTCGCGCGCCGCCTGCAGAAGAAACTGCACAACCACGTCAAAGGACTCATAAGGGTGGTGGACCACCATGTCCTTTTCGCGGATGGCTGCGAGACAGTCGCCGGCGTGTTCGCGAACCCGTTCGGGAAATCGGGCATTGTGGGTCTCGAAGCGCAGGTCGTCGCGCGGCGCCTTGGTGATCTCCGACATGGTGTTGAGCGCCAGGAGGCCCGGCAGGACCGCGACGCGGTTTTCCGGCACGCCGAGTTCCTGCACCACGAACTGGCGAAGCGACGCCGGCATTTCCGAATCGGTCTCGATACGGATGACCTTGCCGCGGCGGCGGCGCTTCAGCGCCGTCTCGAAGAAGCGCACCAGATCTTCGGCCTCTTCCTCGACTTCGATATCGCTGTCGCGGATGATGCGGAACGTGCCGGCTCCCTTCACCTCGTAACCGGGGAAGAGCCGGTCGGTGAACATGCCGACCACATCCTCCAGCGTGATATAGCGGATCGCGTTGTTGAGGTCCGGCAGGCGGATGAAGCGGTCGAGCGTGGTCGGCAAGCGCAAGAGCCCGGTCATCGGCTCCTTGCCGTGCTTGCTGTGCAGCTGCAGGCCCATCGAGAAGCCGAGGTTGGGGATGAACGGGAACGGATGGGCGGGGTCGATCGACAGTGGCGTCAGGACCGGGAAAAGTTCGTCGTCGAAGGAGTTCGCCAGCCAGTTGCGATCCTCGGCGGACAGCGCCGCCGGCCTGACGATCAGGATGTCTTCCTTGGCGAGATACTGCTGCAGCACGGCGAGCGAGGCCTGCTGCTCCATCTGCAGGTTGTCGATCTCCTGCAGGATGTTGTCGAGCTGTTCGGCCGGCGTCTTGCCGTCCGGCGAGCGGATGACGATGCCCTGCCGCACCTGCCCTTCGAGGCCGGCGACGCGCACCATGAAGAATTCATCGAGATTGGCCGCCGAAATCGACAGGAAGCGGACCCGCTCCAGCAGCGGGTGGGCGGTATTCAGCGTTTCCTCGAGAACGCGGCGGTTGAACTGCAGCCAGGAGAATTCACGATTGATGAACCGATCCGGACTGGTCATCAGGTCGAAGTCGGTATTGGCCGCTTCCAGACTAGGTTCGCGCGTTTCAGTCGTGATCGAATCCATCTCATCCATCCCAATGCTAACCCTTGGTCATGCCAACCATCAGGGCCGACTACAGTTTGACGAGGGAATTGTCACAGTCAATCGTCGGCGCCCGCTCCGGTTCCGGAATTCCCAAAATCGTTCAGCACTTCCGCGGCCAGCGGGCGGGTTATCCTCGTGCCGCGCGCCAGCGCCAGGCGGTCCAGCCGCTCGACGATCGTCTGGGCCGCACCGAGCGACCGTTCCATCCGGTTGACGATGTAGCCCACCAGTTTGTCGTCGATATAAAGCTGGCGGTCGGCGAAGAGCTTGACGATCACCTGGGCCAGCAGGTCCTCATCCGGCTCGCCGATCTCCACGACCGTCGCCGCCTTCAGCCGGGATTTGAGGTCCGGCAGGGTAACGCCCCAGGAAACCGGCCACAGGCGCGAGGTCATCAGCAGGCTATGGCCATTCTCGCGCACGCTGTTGATGACGTGGAAGAGTTCGGTCTCGTCGAAACCACGGCGTTCGGCATCCTCGAACAGGACCGGACCCGCTGCGGCGAGCGTCGCGGCATTAGAGCCCGCGACAGGATAGATGTCCGCCGCCCCCGCCTTTTCCCGCCAGATATGCGCCAGGTGCGATTTTCCCGACCCTACCGGACCCGCCAGCACGACAACCGGCGACGGCCAGGCCGGCCATTCGTCGACGATCGCCACGGCCGCAGCCAGGCGTCCGGACACCAGGAGGTCGTCCCGGGTTCTCGCAGCATCATGGGTGAATTGCAGCGGCAACTGCTCTTGTCTGCGCCGCTCGCGCTCGCTCGTCTCGGTCATAGGTCTTTCAAATGCTCTTCTGAGAGTCATTCGTGTGAGGATCATTCGGGGCGGTTGTCTCTGCGCCGGTTTCGGCATGTTCCAGCACATGCGGCCGTTCGGCCTCTTCCCAGGGAAGAACGGCCGCCCGGCCGTAATAGATGTCGCTGTCAAGATACCGCGACAGCACGAAACGGACAAGCACACCGACCACGGCGGCCGCCGGCACGGCGATCAGCAGGCCGACGAAGCCGAATATGGCGCCGAAGGCAAACAGCGCGAACATCAGCCAGACCGGATGCAGGCCGACGCTTTCGCCGACGAGCTTCGGCTGAAGGATATTGCCCTCGATGAACTGGCCGACGAAGAAAACGCCGGCGACCGCCAGGATCCACGGATAATCCGGCCAGAACTGCACCAGCGCCACGCCGACCGAGAGAACCAGACCGATCAGCGAACCTATATAGGGAATGAAGCTGATCATGCCGGCGACGAAGCCAATCAGAAGCCCGAAATTGAGCCCGACAACCGACAGGCCGACCGCGTAGAAGATGCCGAGGATGAGGCAGAGCGAGCCCTGGCCGCGAATGAAACCGGCGACCGATTCATCCATCTCCCGGGCGATCTCGCGCACCGTCGCCACCTGGTCGCGCGGCACCCAGCTATCCACCTTGGCGACCATCCGGTCCCAGTCGAGCAAGATATAGAAGGCGACGACGGGCGTGACGATCAAGAGCGACACGACGTCGATGATCGCCTTGCCGGAATTCCAGATCTGGGCGAGCAGCGAACCGACGAAACCGGCACCCTGGCTCAGCACTTCGGAGAAATTCTGCTTGACCGTCTCGATCTGGGCGCTGATCCAATGTGGCAGGAACGAGCTTTCCGGGCTCGATATGATCTGCTGCAACTGGGAAATATAGCCCGGCAGGGCGGCGGCGAACTCGGTGAACTGATTGATGATGATCGGGATCACCAGCATCAGCGACAGCGCGAAGACCAGCACGAAACAGACGAGGATCACCACCGTCGCCATCAGCCGGCTCAAGCCCCGTCTTTCCAGCCAGTCGGCCACCGGATCGAGAAAGTAGGCGAGCGCCATGCCGGCCACGAAAGGCAGCAGGATCGAACGGAAGAACCACAAAAACACTACGAAGACGATGAGAACGCCGACCCAGAAGAAGATGTAGCGCTTCAGGCTCGCGCCGCTGATATGATATGCCATCGCCGCTTCCTCTGAATTGCCCGGGCAAAAAAGGGATAGGGAAGCCCGCAACCCAGGTCAAGGGTTTGGAAGCGGTGCAGCAAGACCTGTGAAAAGCCTTCAAAACCGCGTCCAACGCTTGCATCCGGCGTCATGTCGTGCAATTGCGGGCCGCTACAACGATCATTGGAGATGAACGATGAGCGAGGCGGGCAAGAACGGTCTCACCTATAGCGATGCTGGCGTCGATATCGACGCGGGCAACCTCATGGTCGAGAAGATCAAGCCGGCAGTGCGCTCGACCCGCCGGCCCGGCGCAGACGGCGAAATCGGCGGCTTCGGCGGCCTCTTCGATCTGAAGGCCGCGGGCTTTACCGATCCGATCCTCGTCGCCGCCAATGACGGCGTCGGCACCAAGCTGAAGATCGCCATCGACGCCGACTTCCACGACACGGTCGGCATCGACCTCGTCGCCATGTGCGTCAACGACCTGGTGGTCCAGGGCGCCGAACCGCTGCTCTTCCTCGACTATTTCGCCACCGGCAAGCTCGACCCGGACCACGGTGCAGCAATCGTCTCCGGCATTGCCGCCGGCTGCCGCGAGGCCGGCTGCGCGCTGATCGGCGGCGAGACCGCCGAAATGCCCGGCATGTATTCCGACGGCGATTACGACCTGGCTGGTTTTGCAGTCGGTGCTGCCGAGCGCGGCCAGCTGCTGCCGGTCGGCGATATCGCTTCCGGCGACGTCATCCTCGGCCTCACCTCCTCCGGCGTTCATTCGAACGGCTTTTCGCTGGTCCGCAAGATCGTGACGCTTTCGGGCCTCGCGTGGGACGCACCCGCCCCCTTCCGTGAGGGCATGACTCTGGGTGAGGCGCTTCTGACGCCAACCCGCATCTACGTGAAGCCGCTCCTGAAGGCGATCCGCGAAACCGGCGCCCTGAAGGCGCTCGCCCACATTACCGGCGGCGGCTTCCCGGAAAACATCCCGCGCGTGCTGCCGAAGAACCTGGCGGCCGAAATCGATCTCGACTCCATTCCCGTCCCGCCCGTCTTCTCGTGGCTCGCCAAAACCGGCGGCGTCGAACCGAAGGAAATGCTGCGCACCTTCAACTGCGGTATCGGCATGATCATCGTTGTCGCGCCCGAGAACGCCCAGGCGGTCGCCGATATCCTGACCGGTGAGGGCGAGATCGTCGTGCCGCTCGGCCGCATGGTCGAACGCGCCGAAGGCGGCCCCGGCGTGATCTACCAGGGCACGCTCGGCCTATGAGCGCACCCGCGGCTGAAACGGCGCGCAGAAAGCGCGTCGCCGTATTCATCTCCGGCGGCGGCTCCAACATGCTGGCGCTTGCCGATGCCTGCAGCGCACCGGATTTCCCGGCGGAAATCGTCGCAGTCTTCTCCGACAAGCCCTCGGCGGGCGGCATCGAAAAGGCGCAGGCGCGCGGCATCAAAACCTTCGTCTTCGAACGCAAGGGTTTTGCCGGCAAGGCCGAACACGAGGCGGCGATCCTTGCGGCCCTCGACGAGGTCCAGCCGGACATCCTCTGCCTCGCCGGCTACATGCGGCTCTTCTCCGCTGAGTTCATCAGCCGCTACGAAGGCAGCATCCTCAATATCCACCCTGCCCTTCTGCCGCTCTTCCCGGGCCTTCACACCCATGAACGCGCCATCGAGGCCGGCGTGAAGATCGCCGGCTGCACCGTGCATTTCGTCACCGAAGGCATGGACGAAGGCCCGATCGTCGCCCAGGGCGCCGTCCCGGTGCTTGCCGACGACACCCCCGAGACCCTGGCCGGCCGTGTGCTGACCGTCGAACACAAGCTCTACCCGCTGGCGCTGAAGCTGCTGGCGGAAGGCAAGGTGCGGATGGAGGGCGGCCGGGCGATCACCTCGCCCGGCACCGTGACCGATATCGCGGATCAGCGGATCTTCTCGGCGGGCAGGTAGAGCCGGGACTCGACACGGAGCGCCCAACGTCCTACATTCTGTACGTAATCTTCGTACAGGAGACCGGACATGACTGGTAAAACTCAGCGAATTCTCGATTTAGGGATGCCGTCGATGGAAGCCGAAGCCGTCTCTATCCGCCTTGGGATTTCGAAACGCGAACTGGCTGAGACGGCCGGGCTCTCCGCCAACACGCTCCAGCGCAAGGAACGTGCGCAGTCTCCCGCAGCGACCACACGGATCGGTGAAATGGCGGAGATCATCCACCGCGTCAGCGAATGGGCAGGAAGCGAACGGCAAGCCCTCGCCTGGTATCGCGCCGAGCCCATTCCGGCCTTCGGTGGCCGGACAGCAGAGAGCATCGTCAAGAGCGGCAAGGCGGCAGCCTTGCGCGACTACCTCGATCACCTGGCGATCGGCGGTTTTGCTTGAGGTTCCAGGGCATCTGCTATCGCGCCCATGATCCTCGCTGGGCGATCAGCCCGATCTCCGGTGAAGGTGCTGCCATTCGCGGTGCCCGTTTCAATCCCAAGGGCGTGCCGGCACTCTACCTCTCTACTTCGATCGAGGGTGCGATCACCGAAGCAAGTCAAGGGTTTGGGCACAGGATTCACCCTTTGACGATCTGCTCCTACGACATCGATTGCGACGACGTCGCCGACCTCACGGACGAGACTTCGCAAAATGAGCTTGGCATATCGCTTGATGTCATGGCGTCCGCCTGGGCGTCCGCGCTCTCGGACAGCAGGAGACCGGACTCCTGGGCAATTTACGACATTCTTTCCAGCACTTATGCCGGCATCCTCGTCCCCTCCTTCGCCCACCGGGCCGCAACCTCGGTCAGCAATCTCGTGCTGTGGGACTGGGGAGACGATCTGCCGCATCGAGTCCACGTCATCGACCCGACAGGCAGGTTGCCGAAGAACCAGAAATCCTGGGAGGAATAGAATCCAGCCTTATGCCGCCAGCGCCCGGAGCGGATGCAGCGTGCCGTCGCTGTAGACGAAGCGGCCGGCGCGGAAGGTGGCTCGGATGCGGTGCACGTCGCCCTTTTCCACCACGACCAGATCGGCCCGCTGGCCAACGGCAATCTCGCCGCGATCGGTCAGGCCGGCGGAACGGGCAGCATTGCCGGTCGCCATGGCGACGGCTGCCGGCAGGCCACCTGCCGATGCCTCCGCCAGTTTGAAGATGCCCGGCACGAAGGCGGCCGGATGGTAATCGGCGGCAATCACCGTCAGCAGACCGGCTTTGGTGGCGTCGAGCGCGCTCAGATTGCCGGACATGGACTTGCCGCGCAGCGCGTTCGGCGCGCCCATCAGCGTCCAGAGCCCGCGCCGGCGGGCCTCTTCGGCGGCCGGTAGCGTCACCGGGAACTCGCTGATCGTGACGCCGAGATCGTACATCTCCGCCACCTTCTCGATGCTGTCGTCGTCATGGGAAGCGAGCGACAGGCGATGCTCGAGGGCGAGGGAGACGATCTCCTTCAGTTTCACTTCGATCTGCGGATTGTTGCGCATGGCGATGCGCTTCCGAACAATCTCGGCGGCCATTTCCTCGGAAATCGCCCGGCGTTCGGAGATGCTGGCGACATAGGCGGCGATGTTGTTGTACTGGCCCTGGCCCGGCGTGTGGTCGGTGAGCGAGACCATGTCGATCTCGTCGGCTTTCAGCAGCCGTTCGAGCGCCGGCGCGGCGCCGACATTGGTGATCTCGTAACGCGCGTGAACGCGGTGGTCGATCAGCAGGTTGTCGCGCAGGCGGTTGATGCCTTCGATGACGGCCGATGTCGTCTCCAGCGAGCGGACATGGCCGTAGACGCTTTCGGTGGCGAAGGAAACAGCCGCATAGGCCGTGGTGACGCCGGCGGCGGCGAGCTTCTTGTCCAGTTCGTGGATGCCGAAGTCGATCGGCATCTGGGCGTTTGGCCGCGGCGCGATCTCGCGCTCGATCATGTCGCCATGCAGATCGACGAAGCCCGGCATCAGCAGCCGCCCGCCGCCGTCGATCACGGCGCCGACGACCGGTTCGGGGCGAATCTCGGCGATCACGCCATCTTCAACCCGCACAGAACCTGAGTTCACCACCTCGTTCGGCAGAACGAGGGTGAAATTGCCGAGCCACATGGCTTTCTCCTGACATATAAGGATGATTATCAAGAGGCAGCGCTTAGCCGCCATTCGTGACATTCATGTGAAATCGGCGCGGCACAAGGTCAAGTCGCAATCATACGGCGTCTGAAACAACAGGCGAACGCGCCGATCGCCGTTTCGAGCCTGCGCGGCGGCACCGCCCGGACATCAGACGGTGAATGATGCCCGGTTTATCACTGCCCATTGCAGCATCATGATCGTCTTCGCATCGATGATTTCGCCAGTGCCGATCATCGCCACCGCCTCGTCGAGCGGTAGTTCGAGAACCTCGATATCCTCGTGCTCCTCGGCGAGCCCGCCGCCACCGTTCACCCGGTCGGAGAGATCGATCGGCGCATGGAAGAAATGCACGAGTTCTGTGATCGCGCCGGGCGACATGAATGCCTTGAAGACAAACCGCACATCCCGCAGGCGGTAGCCGGTTTCCTCCATCGCTTCGCGCCGGATCGCCTCTTCCGGGTGGTCCTCGTCAAGCAGCCCGGCCGGGACCTCGACCATCCATGCCGGCTTGCCGGTCAGATAGGCGGGCAATCGGAACTGCCTCACCAGCACGACCATGTCGCGCCGGGCATCGTAGAGAAGGATGCAGGCGGCCTCGGACTTATGGTAGATTTCGCGATGCAGGCGGTGCGTCTCGCCGCTGCGATCGGCGTAGTCGAGCTCGTAGCTCGAAAGCCGCGTCCAGCCGTCCGACAACGTCTTCTCGCTGACGAGCTTCACCCGATCATTCCCCTCGGTCATGCTGCGTCCTTGCGAAGCCAAACCTTGTTGTCGTGGAAGGCCGCACCGCCATAGGGCGCCACGGCATCGGCGCCGGTCAGCACGTTGATGCCCTCGCCGTCGAGATGTTTGCGGTTTGGCCAAAGCCCCTCGGCGATCAGCACGCCCGGCCTTGCGCCGGCCACGAGCCTTGCATGCAGGCGGATTTCGCCGCGGGTGTTGCCGAGCCGGACGATATCGCCGTCGACGATGCCGAGGCGCTCCGCATCGGTCGGTTCGATCATCACTTCGGGCCGCCCTTCCCGCTCATAAGAGCTTTTCGTCTCGGAGAAGGAGGAGTTGAGGAAGCTGCGGGCCGGCGATGTCGCCAGCCGGAAGGGATGCGCCTCGTCCGCCACCTCGATGACGTCGACCTGGTCGGGGAAGACCGGCAGTTCGGCGATCGGCCCAAGCGGCCCGACATTTTTCGGCGGCTTGTCCGGCGACGGGCCGTTCGCCCAATCCGGCCGGAAACGGAATTTGCCGTCCGGATAACCGAACCCATTGATATAATGCGCGGTTTCGAAGTCCGGCTGCGCGTCGATCCATTTGTCGCGCGCCAGCTCCTCGTAGCCGCCCCAGTGGCTGGCCTTCAGGATGCGATCGATATGCTGTCGCTCGTCGAGGCCGAAACCGGGAAAATGATCGACGCCGAGGCGCTTTGCCAGTTCTTCGATGACGAAGAGGTTGGTGCGCACCGTGGATGGCGGCTCGACCAGCTTCGGCCCGAGCAGGATATGCTGCTGCCCACCGGCGCGGTAAAGATCGTCATGCTCGACGAACATCGTTGCCGGCAGGACGATATCGGCGACTTCGGCCGTATCGGTCATGAACTGCTCGTGCACCGCGACGAACAGGTCGTCGCGCAAAAAACCCTGGCGGACGAGGCGCTGTTCCGGCGCGACGTTCATCGGATTGGTGTTCTGGATCAAAAGCGCAGTCACCGGCCCGCCGTTCCGCAGAGCCTCCGCATCGCCGGTCAGTACCCGGCCGATCTGCGACTGGTCAAGCTGGCGGATATCGGGATCGGCATAGGCCGTGCCCATCAGCTCGGATTTATTGAGCCGGAAAATCTCGCCGTTGTTGTGAAAAGCGCCGCCGCCCTCGTATTGCCAGCAGCCGAGCACCGTCGCGATCGACAGCGCCGCGTGCATGGCGACCGTGCCGTTCCTCTGGCGGGCAAAACCGTAGCCCAGCCGGAAGAAGGTTTTCTGGGTGGTGCCGACGAGGCGCGCGAAGGTCTCGATCTCTTCGACCGACAGGCCGGTGATGGCGGAGGCCCATTCCGGCGTCTTCGCCTTCAGATGCGCTTCGAGGCCGGCCGGGTCGTCGGCATATTGGGCCATGTAGGCGCGGTCGGTATATCCGTCGCGGAAGGCGACGTGCATGACGGCGCAGGCAAGCGCCGCATCGGTGCCGGGGCGCACCGTCAGCGCCATATCGGCCTGTTTCATCGTCGGGTTGTCGTAGATGTCGATGACGACGATCTTGGCACCGCGTTCCTTGCGGGCCCTCACCGCGTGGGTCATGACGTTGACCTGGGTGGAGACGGCATTGGTGCCCCAGATCACCACGCAATCGGACTTCGCCATCTCGCGCGGATCGGGACCGCGCAGGGCGCCGGTTCCCATCACGTAACCGGTCCAGGCCATGTTGGTGCAGATCGTGCCGAAGAAGCCGGAGTATTTTTTGGCATGCCGCAGGCGCTCGATCGAATCGCGCTGCACCTGGCCCATCGTACCGGCATAGAAATAGGGCCAGACCGCCTCCGACCCGTGTTTCGCTTCCGCCTTGACGAAGGCGTCGGCGATCTCGTCGAGTGCGGCCTCCCAGGAAACCTCCTGCCAGTTCCCCTCGCCCTTGGCGCCCACGCGGCGCTTCGGGTGCATCAGCCGGCCGGGATGGTAGAGCCGCTCGGAATAACGGGCGACCTTGGCGCAGATGACGCCGGCCGTATAGCTGTTGTCGGCGGCACCGCGCACGCGGCCGATCCTGCCGTCGGCGGTGAGATCTATGTCCAGTGCGCAGGCCGACGGACAGTCGTGCGGACAGACGGTGTGTCCGACGGAATTGTGGCCGGACTTTTCGGGGGCGATTGGGGTTTTCGCGGTAATCGGGGTCGCAACGTTCATGGCTTTTCTATATTGCAAGCTGACGTCCGCAAAAAGCGTGATTTGCAGCGCATCAATTTAATTCAAGCGAGACACCAGCAACGATGAACTACCGGCACATCTATCACGCGGGCAATTTTGCCGATGTTCTCAAACACGCGATCCTTGCGCGGCTGATCCGCTATGCCCAGAACAAGGACAAGGCGTTTCGCGTGCTGGATACCCATGCCGGCATCGGGCTTTACGACCTTTCCTCGGACGAGGCGCAGAAGACCGGCGAATGGCGCGACGGCATCGGCCGGCTGATGGAAGCGGAATTGCCGGCAAAGGTCGCGGACCTGCTGGAGCCGTATCTGGCGGCGGTCAGGGAACTGAACCCGACCGGTGCGCTGAAACTCTATCCCGGCTCTCCGAAGCTTGCCCGCATGCTGTTCCGTCCGCAGGACCGGCTGTCGGCGATGGAACTGCATCCGGAAGACTTCAATCGCCTGCACAATCTGTTCGAGGGCGATTTCCAGGTACGCGCCACCGAACTCGACGGCTGGCTGGCGCTCGGCGCCCATCTGCCGCCGAAGGAAAAGCGCGGAATCGTACTCGTCGATCCGCCTTTCGAGGAAGAAGGCGAATACAGGCGGCTGGTGAAAGGCCTGTCGACCGCATGGCGCCGGTTCCAGAGCGGCACCTTCTGCCTCTGGTATCCGATCAAGAAGGGTGCGCCGCTCAGGGCCTTCCACGACGAGCTGAAGGCGCTGGAAATCCCGAAAATGCTATGCGCAGAATTGACCGTCCAAAGCGACCGCGAGACGACCGGGCTGTCCGGCTCCGGCCTCATCATCGTCAACCCGCCCTTCACACTGAAGGAGGAGCTGCACGCGCTTCTGCCGACCTTGAAAACCATCCTGGCGCAGGACCGGTTCGCCTCGCAGCGCGCCTTCTGGCTGACCGGTGAGACCGTCGACAGCGACCTCGATTCGGAGTCTTGACCGGGCGAGGCTTCCCGCCCATGGTGCCGCGCATTGCAGGGGGCCGGCCGATGACCAACCGATTTATCGCTTTCCTTTTTCTCGCACTTTTCGCGTCCACTGCCTCCGCCCAGGAGCGCCGATCGGACAATCGGCAGGATCATGCGGGGCAGTTCGATTTCTATGTCCTGTCGCTTTCCTGGTCGCCGACCTTCTGCGCTTCGCAGAGCGGCGGCAAGAACGACCAGCAATGCAGCACGGACAAGGATTTCCGTTTCATCGTCCACGGGCTGTGGCCGCAATACGAAAAAGGCTATCCGGACTTCTGCGAAACGAAGGAACCGGGCCGCGTGCCGCAGTCGCTTGGCCAACCACTCTTCGACATCATGCCGTCGATGGGGCTGATCGGCCATCAGTGGCGCAAGCACGGAAGCTGCACGGGGCTCAGCCAGCGTGATTATTTCGGCAAGCTGCGTGACGCCTTTTCGCGGGTCAAACTGCCCGCCGACCTGTCCAGCGGCGACTCGGCGGTGACGCTCTCGGCCGACCAGATCGAAGAGAAGTTCCTCGCCGCCAATCCGGGCATGAGCCGGCGCGGCATTTCGACGAGTTGCGAGGGCCGGCAGCTGGAGGAAGTGCGCATCTGCCTCAGCAAGGACCTGCAATTCCGCGATTGCGCCGAAGTCGACCGCGACGGCTGCCGGATCAGCCAGATCACTCTGCCGCCGGCAAGATGACATTTATCGAGAGGACAAGACCATGAAGCTGCTGTATTCCCCGGCCTCGCCCTATTCGGCCAAGGTGCGCATGGCGGCGCGCCATCTCGGCATCGGGATCACTGAAGTCAAGACCGACACCAACGCGGCCCCGCCGGAACTCGTGAGCAACAACCCGCTCGGCAAGATCCCGGTGCTGATCCGTGATGGCGAACCGCCGATCTACGACAGCATCGCGATCATGCACTGGCTCGATCGCCAGTCGGGCGGCAAGCTCTATCCGAAGAAGGACGCGAAGCGCACCGAGGCGGAAGTGCTGGAAGCGCTTTGCGACGGCATGATGGATTGCCTGCTGGCGATCGTCTACGAGCGTCGCTCGCGCGACGAGGACAAGGTCCATCAGCCGTGGATCGACAAACAATGGGCCAAGGTGGTGCGCGGCCTCGATCACCTGGAGAACAACCTGCCGAAAACCGGCAAGAAGCTGCATGGCGGCCATTTCGCGCTGGCCGCGTTGATCGGTTACCTCGATCTGCGCTTCAACGGGCAATGGGCCGAGGGCCGGCCGGAGCTCGCCTCCTGGCCGGACGTCTTCAGCAAGCGCTTCGCTTCCTACACTGCCATGAAATCGGCGGCCTGAAACAAAAAAAGCCCGGGCCGAAGCCCGGGCTTTCCCCAGCCTGTTAAGGCTATCGAACTTAGAACTTCACGCCGATACCGACCTTGACGCTGTGATCGTCGAAGCCCTTCGAAACCGAACCGGAATCGAGCGAGTAGCTGTCCGAACCGAAATCCGTGTAACGGTATTCGACACGAGCGGTGATGTTGTTGGTGACGAAGGCTTCGGCACCGGCACCGACCGTGTAACCGACGGCGGTCTTGTTTTCGGACGAAGTCGCGTCGCTCAGTTCGTTGTCCTGCAGGGCGACACCGGCCGTACCATAGATCAGGAAGGGGTTGAGGTCGTAACCGACGCGGCCGCGAACCGAGCCGTTCCAGCCGGCCTTGCCTTCAAAGCCGTCATCCGTGGTGCTCTTCGTGCCGTTATAACCGACGTCTGCTTCGACACCGTAGACGATCGAACCGCTCTGGAAGTTGTAGCCGGTATAAGCACCGCCGCCGAACTGGCCGTCACGGTCGCCGCTACCGAAGCGACCCCAGTCATACTGACCATAACCACCGAGATAGAAACCCTGCCAGCTGGCAGCCGGGGCCGGCTCTTCGGTTGCAACCGGGGCCTGCGGAATTTGTTCGACGGCATCAGCGGCATTGGCCGCAGAGATGGCGATGAAGCTGACTGCCGAGGCCATCAGAGTTGCGATGAGAGTACGCATACATTTTCTCCTTTTACTGCTGCGCCGGGAATTCGCCGCGACAACATGGTTGGCGACACATTTGTTCCCTGCCCGCTGAAACGGAATGTGGAGGTCAATTGAGGAATAGAAAGAGCCGAAATGTGAATTGATTGTGGCGCGCAGAAGGCCAAAATTTGATGTTGCTGTATCGCAACACACGTTTGATTAACCTTAAGCAATGCTTACTTTGAATATAAATATTTTTACATTTATAAATTACTTCTTAAATCCAAAGCACAACTCAGTCAATACACCTGCCGGCGCGAACCGGCGCGGGCGCCACTCGCCAAGTTCGACTTGTATTCGCAGCAAAACCGGATCGGGCGCTTGTAGAAACAAAAATCTGAGCTGAAACACGCACGTATTTCTCCTCTCCGCAGGAAGGCAGCCGGAGCCGGTGGCGCCTGCCGCCGGATTTCTGCCTTAAATATTCCACCGCCGAAACGGCCATTTGGGCCTTAGTCAAGAGCACGGGGCGGAATTCTCGCCGGCGCTTTCAAAATCTGCCTCGACACACTATTTCTCCGGCAGCGGCCTTCGTGCAGGGAATCGGGCCGCTTCAGCGCAATATTTTGACAAGCTGCCGGTCTCCGGCACATGTCTTGGGCGCACGGTTCGAATCGGTGATGGCCGGATGTCGATATCCGGCGGAGACTATGGAATGAACGGAACGAAGCTGCCCGACGGCGGCGTTCTCTACGACGAGACGGAAGAAGATGACGACGATGTGCTCGTGGCAGAACCGAGCCAAGGCCCCGCCGCGTCGATCGACTGGAACGAGGGCTGGAAGAACGAGACGGGGCTGAAGGGCGCCGACCTGATCGCCGAATTCGTCAAGCACCTGCCGAATGCGCCAGGCGTCTACCGGATGTTCAACGACACGCAGGATGTGCTTTACGTCGGCAAGGCGCGCAGCCTCAAGAAGCGCGTTGGCAATTATGCCCAAGGCCGCGTCCATTCCAACCGCATCGCCAAGATGGTGCGCGAAACCACCCACATGGAATTCGTCACGACGCGGACGGAAACCGAGGCGCTGCTGCTCGAAGCCAATCTCATCAAGCGCCTGCGGCCGCGTTTCAACGTTCTTCTGCGCGACGACAAGTCGTTTCCCTATATCATGATCACCGGCGATCACCGGGCTCCGGCAATCTTCAAACATCGCGGCGCGCGGGCGCGCAAAGGCGATTATTTCGGACCCTTCGCCTCGGCTGCTGCCGTCGGCCGCACCATCAACTCGCTGCAGCGCGCCTTCCTGCTGCGCACCTGCACCGACAGCGTGTTCGAGACCCGCACCCGCCCCTGTCTGCTGTTCCAGATCAAGCGCTGTTCGGGGCCCTGCACCCACGAGATCAGCGACGAGGGTTACGCGGCGCTGGTCGGCGAAGCCAAGGACTTCCTCTCCGGCAAGAGCCAGAACGTCAAGTCGGCGATCGCCCGCCAGATGGCGGAAGCCTCCGAGGACCTGGATTTCGAGCGCGCCGCCGTCTATCGCGATCGCCTGGCGGCGCTCAGCCACGTCCAGAGCCACCAGGGCATCAACCCGGCCGGCGTCGAGGAGGCGGATGTCTTCGCCATCTACAACGAGGGCGGTCTCTCCTGCATCCAGGTGTTCTTCTTCAGGACCGGCCAGAACTGGGGCAACCGCGCCTACTTCCCGAAGGCCGATCCGCAGCTTTCCGGCCCGGAAGTGCTCAATGCCTTCCTGGCGCAGTTCTATGACGACAAGCCGGTGCCGAAGCAGATCCTGCTGTCCGAGACCGTCGAGGAGCAGGATTTGCTCGCCCAGGCCTTCTGCGAAAAAGCCGGCCACAAGGTGACGATCTCCGTACCGCAGCGGGGCGAGAAGAAGGACCTCACGGACCACGTTCTGGCGAATGCCCGCGAGGCGCATGGCCGCCGGCTTGCCGAAACCTCGTCGCAGGCGCGCCTGCTGCAGGGGCTCGCGGAGACCTTTGGGCTTTCCTTCGTACCGCGCCGGATCGAGATCTACGACAACTCGCATATCATGGGCACAAATGCGGTCGGCGGCATGGTCGTCGCGGGGCCGGAAGGCTTCGTGAAGAGCCAGTACCGCAAGTTCAACATCAAATCGACCGACATCACCCCCGGCGACGACTTTGGCATGATGCGCGAGGTGATGACCCGCCGCTTCTCGCGCCTGCTCAAGGAAGAGGGCATTCCCGACCGCACCGCCGCGGCGGCTGCCAGCGCCGAGGATGCGGCAGATGCCGCCTTCCCCGCCTGGCCGGACGTGATCCTGATCGATGGCGGCCAGGGGCAGATGAGCGCGGTGCGCGCCATTCTCGACGAACTCGGCATCCGCGACGTGGTGACCGCGATCGGCGTCGCCAAGGGCGTCGACCGCGACGCCGGGCGCGAGCGGTTCTTCGCCGACGGACGGTCAGACTTCTCGCTGCCGCCGCGCGATCCGGTCCTCTATTTCATCCAGCGCATGCGCGACGAGGCCCATCGTTTCGCGATCGGTTCGCACCGGGCGCGGCGCAAGAAGGAGATGGTCAAGAACCCGCTGGACGAGATTTCCGGAATCGGGCCTGGCCGCAAGCGCAAGCTGCTGCAGCATTTCGGCACGGCGAAGGCGGTGTCGCGCGCCGGCCTGACCGACCTCATGGCGGTCGAGGGAATTTCGGAGGCCGTCGCCAAGCAGATCTACAACCATTTCCACGAGAACCGGGCCGGCTAAATCGGCATGACGCCATCAGCTGCAAAAAAGCCGCGACCCCCTGTTGACGCCTTGGCCTCAACACATCAACTAGGAGCAAACATCCGGAAGGCTCTCCATGGCGTCGCGCGCATACAATATTCCCAATCTTTTGACCTATGCGCGCATTGTGGCGGTGCCGATCATCGTCGGCTGCTTCTTCATCGAGGGGCAGCTTGAAAGCTCCGATGTGGCGCGCTGGACAGCGCTGGTGCTTTTCGCCGTCGCGTCGATCACAGACTATCTCGACGGTTATCTCGCCCGCATCTGGAACCAGACGTCGAATATCGGCCGCATGCTCGATCCGATCGCCGACAAGCTGCTGGTCGCCGCCGTGCTGCTGTTGCTCGCCGCGGACCAGACGATCGCCGGCTGGTCGCTCTGGGCGGCAATCACCATCCTCTGCCGCGAAATCCTGGTATCGGGCCTGCGGGAATATCTGGCTGCTCTGAAGGTTTCCGTTCCGGTGACGCGCATCGCCAAATGGAAGACGACGATCCAGATGGTGTCGATCGCCTTCCTGCTTGCCGGGCCTGCCGGCGACAAAATCCTGCCCTACACGACCCAGATGGGCATCGTGCTTCTCTGGCTCGCCGCGATCCTGACCTTCTACTCGGGCTATGATTACTTCAAGGCCGGCGTCAAACATCTGGTGGACGAAGAATGACCGTCAAACTCGTCTATTTCGCCTGGGTGCGTGAACGGATCGGCAAATCCGAGGAGGATCTCGACCTGCCGGCAGACGTCGTCACGGTCAACGACCTGCTCGCGCATCTGACGACGCTCGGCGAGGAATACGAGAACGCGCTGCAGTTCCCCGACGTCATCCGCGTCGCCATCAACCAGGAACATGCCGAACACGACGAGCCGATCGCCGGCGCCAGGGAAATCGGCATCTTTCCCCCGATGACCGGAGGGTGATAATGACTGGGCCCGGCGCCAGTTGCAGAGCAACCCACTCCTCCCCAGTGGAAAGAGTAAGAGGTTGCCCATGACCGCTCCCACCATCCGCGTCCAATCCGCCGACTTCGATCTGCAGACCGAAATGTCCGCCCTCACCGCCGGCCGCAAGAATATTGGCGCCGTCGTCACCTTCACCGGCCTCTGCCGCGACGAACAGGGTGCATTGTCGGCGCTGGAGCTCGAACATTATCCGGGCATGGCGGAAGCGGAGATGCTTCGCATCGGGGAACTGGCGATCGAGCGCTTCTCGCTGCTCGGCCTCACCGCCATCCACCGCTATGGCAAAATCATGCCCGGCGAAAACATCGTGCTGGTCATCGCCACCGCCCCGCACCGTCAGACGGCCTTCGACGGTGCCAATTTCGTGATGGACTTTTTGAAGACCTCAGCGCCCTTCTGGAAGAAGGAACACGCCGCCGACGGCGCCGAAGGCGACTGGATCGCTGCCAAGGACGCGGACGACACTGCGCGGGACAAGTGGCGGTGATCGCCGCGGAGATACTCTGGTCGTCACCACAGGCGGGTTAAGCCGGGAACCGTGTCGAATATCTCATCGGCGGATAAGAGCGGAATGGACGCTTGCAAAGCGCCTGCTGCGAGAAGCCGATCGAACGGATCACGGTGTTCCCAGGGCATCACGGCGGCATGCAGGCATATCTGAGATGTCAGCGCCGCCGACCGACCTCCCTGCTTTTCCAACAATGCCGGCAGATCATCGACGTAAGGAGCCATCTGAGGCCATTTACCGATCCGCACTTTCTGGCCGATCTCAAAAAAGCTGATAGGGCTTACAAATACGCTGTCCGCGTCCAGGATTGCCGCAACAGCCTTCTCCGACAGCCGCTCATCGCCGGTCAATGACCAGGCCCAGGCATGGGTATCGAGCAATATCGCGCTCAAACCTTGCCTTCCCAAAGATCGAGTTCATCTTCGGCCATGGGTTCGAAGAAGTCGGGGCCGCCATCGACTTTGCCCTTCAGCAAACCGATGGTGAAGCTGCTCTGCGGAACTGCAACGATCCTCGCGACCGGGATTTTCCCCTTTGCAATCACCACTTCTTCGCCAGTTTTCGCCAGCTCGATAAGTTTCGACAGATTGGTCTTGGCTGCATGGACTGTGAACTGCATGGGAACTCCCTTAGCTAACTTGACTAAGATAGCTATTTCGTCTTGTAAAATCCAGTCGTGCCGCATTGGGAATATCTACTGCGCGGGACAAATGGCGGTGATTACGGCACCACCCGCTCCCGCCGGCTCATCACCAAGACCATGACCAGCAAGGCGACGATCACCAGGTCGCGCCAGACGATCGGTCCGTAGCCGCTCCAGAGCGTTTCGGCAAAGCCGATGACGGCGGCGCCAGCGGCGGCACGCAGGGGATTGGAATGACCTCCGGCCGCGGCGATCAGCACAACCTTCAGGCCGAACAGCAGGCCGGCGCCAAAATCCATCGTGCCGTAGTGGGAGGTCGCGAGCACACCGCAGATCGAGGCATAGAGCGCTGCCGCCGCGTAGGCCGTGACGAAAACCCGCGCGGAATTGGTCCCGGAGAGTTCAGCCGCCAGCGAATCGTCGGAGACCGCCCGCCACACGCGGCCCCAATGGGTGCACGCCAGTACCAGATAACCCGCCCCGATGATCGCCAGCATCACGGCAACGTTGGCGAGCTGGATCAGCGTCAGCGTCACCGGAAAGCCGTCTGCGTGCCAGAAGATGACCGCGTCGTTGAGGAACGGCGGCAGCCACAGTTCGCGGGTATCGGCGGCGATCCGGGCGCCTTCCATGAGCACCATCAGCGCGCCGAGCGAGGCGACGATCACCGCATTCGGCGAGATCTTTGCAAGCGGCCGCATGACCACCTGCCCGATCGTTACCCCCGCCCCGATGCCGCCGGCGATCCCGGCCGCGGCGCCCAGTCCCAATGCGGCCGGCAGGATCAGCCAGAGCCGGTTCCAGCCGAAATGGGCGAAGAGCAGGTAGAGATGCCCGGAAAAGGCGAAGATCGCGCCATAGGTGATGTCGGCGCGCTTCGTTACAGCAAAGGCGATCGCATATCCGAAGGCAAGCGTCGCGTAGAGCGCCGCCAGCGGAACCGCGTTCGCCAGTTGCTGCAAGAGATAGGCCATGGGCACTCCGATAGCGGCGATGAACATAACTGGTCAATCGCATTTTACCAGTTATAATATCGCATGAACTTCTCCTGGACCCCGCATCGTTTTGCCGGTGGCGCACTGGCGCTGGATGTCGCTAACAGCGTCATCCTGCGCTTCGATCCCGAGCGCAGCATCGACCGCTTCGCCGAGCCGCAGCAGATGCACGTCTTTCCGAAAGCAGCCGAAAAATTCTCGGCCGAGCGGGCGCTGTTCGGGGATCTCGCGCCTGTCCAGGCTAAGAACCACACGCCGTTCCTCACGCTGCGCGAAGCGATAGACCGCTATTTTCGCGCCCGTGTTCGTGGCGACGACGCGCAGGCATTGCTTGCCGATTTCCTCGAAGCGACTGCGGCCATTCTGCGCCGTGCCGAGAGGAATTCGCTGGAGGCGGCGACCGCCCATTCGGCGCTCAGGCTGCTTGCCGAGGAAGAGATTTCGCGGATGAAGATCTGCGGCAGCTGCGGTTGGCTGTTCCTCGACCGCAGCCGTAACCGCAGCCGTACCTGGTGCGACATGGCGGTGTGTGGCAACCGCGTCAAAGCCAGCCGCCATTATCATCGGAGGAAAAAGGAGGCCGCGTCATGATGCGTCGATTTATGGTTCTCAGCCTTGCAGCCCTCGCCCTTGCCGCCTGCCAGCGCGAGGCGGAAAAGCTGGTCGAGGTGAGCGGGCATATCTTCGTGTTCAACTACCGGGTCGCCAGCGCCACCTACCTCGTGACGCTCAACAAGACCGGGCCGATACCCGAGGGAACCGTGGCAATCGCCAAGTTCGACGACCCCGCCGGCGGCGATCCGATCGTCATCAGTGAGAAAATCTTCCCCGCCTGGAACAAGATCACCCTGCAGAGCCCCAATGTCCGCTGCGTGCGCAAGGACAAGCCCTATTCCGTGGATATCCGGCTGGTGGATTCGGGCGGCCGGACGCTGCAGGAATTGAAGACCCAGCTCATCTCCGACGTCGACCAGTCGGTGCTTCCCAGCAAGCCGCTGGTGCTCGGAGCCGGCTACGAGCGGAACCCGGAAGTCTTCAAGCCGGATGGCACGGTGGACTACGGGCGGGACAACGACTGCCCGGCCTGAAGCGGTAGACGCCAGCCGAATATCCCAGAACGAAAAAACCGGGGCCAAAACCCCGGTTTCATCAATTTCTTCCGACGAGACGGGGCTTAAATCAGCCGACGATCTCGGTTTCGGAGAACCAGTAGGCGATTTCCTGGGCGGCGGTTTCCGGAGCGTCGGAACCGTGAACCGAGTTCTCGCCGATCGAGAGCGCGAAGGTCTTGCGGATGGTGCCTTCGTCGGCGTTTGCCGGGTTGGTGGCGCCCATGATCTCGCGGTTCTTCAGGATGGCGTTTTCGCCTTCCAGAACCTGGACGATGGTCGGGCCGGAGGTCATGCCTTCAACCAGTTCGCCGAAGAACGGACGTTCCTTGTGAACGGCGTAGAAGCCTTCTGCCTCGCGCTTGCTCATCCAGACGCGCTTGGAAGCGATGACGCGCAGGCCATTGTCTTCAAACACCTTGGTGATGGCGCCCGTGAGGTTACGCTTGGTGGCATCCGGCTTGATCATCGAAAACGTGCGTTCAATCGCCATTGTTCTATCCTTCGTTTCCTGTGGCCCCCTGACTAGGGGGAAAGTGGGCGGTCTTTACCCGCCCCTTTCGCTGGAAACAAGGGGGTTCGGGCAATTTCACGCCGCTGTCACACTGCGTCCGACGCCATTATGCAGGTCGAGGCAGCGCTCGAACCACAACCCCACCGGGTCGTCATCGGAAAACACCTTGGTGCCGGCGGTGATGCGCATCCACTGCAGCGCGCCGAACAGGATGTAGTCGACGAAAAGCGGGCCGTCGCCGCCGATGAAGTCGTGATATTTCAGGGCGTGGCGGATCGGCTCCAGCTTCGGCGAGAAACCGTCGATCTCCGCCTGGCGGCTCGCTTCCATCTCTTCGAGCGTCCTGCCGAGCCGAGCCTCACGGCTGGCGCGGAAATAGACCTGGTCCGTCTCCCCGAGCATGTCGTGAATGTTCTTGACCGCAATCTTGGTGATCGCGGTATGCACCACCATCTGGGAAAAACCCTCGACGAAACGGGCGAGCGCCTTGCCGGCCGGGCCGCCGAACAGCGTCGGCCGGTCCGGATAGGTCTCCTCCAGATAAAGCGCGATCTCGAAACTGTCGCGGATCAGCTCGTTGCCGTCCCGAAGGATCGGCACCGTCTTCGAAAACCCGCCTTCGAGGCTGGGGATCTCGGTAAACGGCGTCGGTTTCTCGATGAAATCCAGGCCCTTGTGGGCGAGCGCCTGCACGACTTTCCAGCAATGGGGCGAAAATGGGCGGCTCTCGTCGGCGCCGCAGAGCGAGTAGAGAATACGGGTCACAGCAGGCTCCTGATCTGAACGTTCGGCCGGCGATATTGAAAGCAAATTCTCGTTTGAATCCAATCAGGAAATTTCATGGGTCGCAGTCGATCGACCATTTCGACGATCCCTTAACCGTAACCACGGGCAATCCGGCCCGTTTTAGCAAATGTTAAAACCGGTCCCGCATGGCTTGTCGCACGATCGAACAATTGTGAGGACGAGACATGGCGGGCGAAGCGAGCAGAACGGGACAGGATCGCGGCCTGCAGGCTGTCATCCAGCTCATGGCGAAGCTGGACGTGAGCGGCCTGCCGCGCAACTACGAGCTCTTCCACGAAGCGCTGCTGGGCGGCGACCCCGCCCTTTCGCGCGAAGTTCTGGCGCTTTCCGCCGGGCCTTCCCAGACGGTGCTCGACGAGATGGGGCTACGCCATCAACTCTCGGCTTTCGTGGCACTCATGCCCGCCAGGGGCCGCGATCAGGAAATAAAGCTGCTGCTGGAACTCCGGGACAAGATGGCAAGCGGCGTCACCCAAAAGAAGGGTTTCAGCCGGGTTCTGGAAACCGTCGCCCGCAGCCTGCGCCAGGACAGCACGGCGGGGCCTGAGGATATTTTGGCCGAGATCGAATATCTGAGCGTCTCGCTGTCCGATGCCGTAGTCGCCGAAACCGAACTGGAAGCCATTCTTCGCGCCGGTGCCGATCGTCTCGTCAAGGCCGAACGCGAGGCGTCCGTTGCCCGCTCGGTGACGCTGCGCGACCGGCTGACCTCGCTGCCGAACCATGCGGCGCTCGCCGAAAGGCTGGAGGCACTCTACGGGGTCGATGCCGACAGCCGCGATACCGCCCTCTTCCTGGTGACGGTTACCGACCTGCCGCATTTCGCCCGCACCTACGGCGATCCCGCCGTCAACCGGATCATCAAGAAGGCCGCCTCTATCTTCCGCAAGGCAATCAAGAAGAACGATTTCCTGGCGCGCATCGGCAAGGGTGATTTTGCTTTCGTCTTCCGCGACGTCAGCCGCGACAGCGTGCAGCCGATCGCCGAGCGACTGATCGCCTCGATCACCGACAATCTCGTCTTCGCCGCCTCCGATGGCACGAGCGGGATCGGTCTTTCGGTCGGCGCGGCTCTCACCGCGGACGCTTTTTCACCGCAGGAACTCCGCCTCCAGGCCGGCACGGCGCTCGAAACGGCCAAGGCCAATCCGCGAATGATCGTCGCGCTTCACGGCGAGGCACCGAAACGGTCATCCTGAGACGGCCAGGATTTTATCCAAAACAGAAGAGGCCGCGGTTTCCCGCGGCCTCTATTCGGCGGATGAAGATCGGTGGCCGATAGCGATACGTCCGACGGCCACCCTCCTGTCCTGCCAGCAGGCCAGCGGAATTATGCCGGCACGAACTGGTTCTGCTGCGTGAACCGAACGGAGACATCCGTGACACCGGCAAAGTTCACCTCGTAGGCCGCCGAAGACGTCGCGGTGTCGATCACCTGTCCCTGAACGAAAGAGCCGGCGAGGATGTAATATTTCGGCTTCGGCGTGAACTGGTACAGGAGGCCGGGCTCCAGCTGGACCGCGATCGTCGGCTTGTCGGCCATGGCGATGCCGACACTCAGGTAGACGCTCTTGCTGGCCTGCACGGGCACGGTCGGAATGGTGCCGTCGGCCTGGGCGAGGATAAGGCCTTTCGTAGAGTCGGATGTCCCCTCCGGAAAACCGGGGGCGCCATAGGGGAACGGCCCCTGATAGGTCACCGGCACGTAGTTCTGATTGTTGATCATGACGCTGACCGAGCTCGCCGTCTGAAAGGAGCGCGGGGAGCTGGGCGAGCCCTGTTCCTGGATGTAGCCCACCGTCACGGAATAATCGATCGTCCAGTTGAAGGACGATGTGCTCGGATTGTCGGGGGTACCCGCAGCGGCGCCGCCGACCATCCAGGCCAGCGACAGGGGGTCGACCGACGGCCCGATAATCTTCGGGATCGTCTGGAACAGGGCAAACTGCTGCCATTTCGCGTTTTCGTTGAGAACCGTGAGGCTGTAGGGCTGGCCGGCGGCCTGGCCGCTGAAGGCTTTGATCGCGTTCGGCCCCATGAAAATTGTCATAATACCTCTCCTCTTTCGGGTTGCCGCGACCACACCATGCGGTGACGGCATCTGTGCTCACGGCACCGGCTTCCGCGGAGCATCATTTGCACGAACACAACCTAGGATATTTAAATCTGAAAATATGTCACACAGGTAACAACCCTGGTTTGCATTTTTGCTAAATATCAACCCTACAGACGGCAGCCATGCTTTCGATTTCAGGGTGGATACGGGCAGATGAAAACAATGAAAAACATGAAGATTTCAGACGAGATAAGAAAAACAGAGCTATTCAGCACTGCTGATGACGATGTAATCTCAACGTTCGCAAATAAAATAAACATATACTCATATAGAGATCGGCAAACACTATTTTTTAATGGAGATCCTTGCGATACACTTTATATTATACTGTCTGGCGGCATTTATCTTTATTTTATATCCGAGGAAGGCAATGAAGTAATTTTTTCCGAACTTCAACCGGGGGACGCAGTCGGCGAGATCGAGTTCGCCCTCAACTACCGGCATTCCTCGAACGCAGTGATATGCGGGGCGACGCGGCTGCTCGAAATCGACCGGAAAACCTTCAACGAACTCTCGGCGATCCCGCAGGTGTCTTCATACCTGATGCGGACGATCGCCCGAAAGCTCCACCGCACCATCATGTTTGCGGAGGGAATGGCGCTTTACCCGCTGGAGATTCGCCTTGCGCGCCTGCTGCTCAATCTCGGCGCCTCCCACGGGCGGTCGACCAGCGACGGCATCCTCATCGAAAAACCGATATCCCAGAGCCGCATGGGCCAGCTCATCAATGCCAGCCGGCCGCGCATCAACGCCCAGCTCCAGGCCTGGAAAAGCGAACGGCTGATCGGCGTGCGGCAGCACCGCATCGTCATTTTCAACAAGAGATCGCTGCAGATCATCTCGCGCCATTCAGACCCGGCAGCCTGAATGACACGGATGCTTGCGAGCGCCGGACCGGTGTGGCGATGCCCGGCGCCCGGCCGGATCCGGCGGCTTACGGGCAGCCGTTCTTGACGATGGCGATCAGGTCAGCGGTATCCTGGGTGAAACTCGGCCCGTAGACGCCGTCCGGCGCGCCGCTGGAGACGACGCTGACCGCCTTATGGACGTTGTTGGCGGTCACGAACCAAGCCCCGCCGCTTGCGCCACCTCCATACATGGGATGCGGGCCGGCTTCGTAGGCGGTGCCGGCCTGCACGGCGATGCGGGCCGTTTCCCGATACATGTATTCGCCGCCATCGAGCCTTCCGGGATAACCGGTAATCGTGACATCGTCGCCGGCCCCAGCCCCGGCGATGCCGAGTTCATACTTGCCGACGGCGGACGCCTGGGTGGTGCGCATCACCGAATAGTCGAACTGCGACCGCGCCATGCTCGGCGGGTTGCCCGACACCTCGGTCCAGCGCAACAGCACTGCCACCCGGTCGATTTGGTAGAGAGTTCCACCACCGCCCGCATAACCTTGATAAAAGCGGATATTGGTGGCCTGGTTGCCGTTGCCCCAGGCGGAATGGGCGGCACCCATGACGATCCGGTCGTCCGCGACAAACTGAGCGCTGGCCTCGTAATCGATGCCGCCGAGCGTAAACAGCAGCTTGCCTCCGAACTTATAGGGCGCTTCATTGATCGGCGCGCGCTCCGCCTCGGTATCCTTGAGGCCGCGCCGTTGTTCGGAGAGACCACCCTCGCCCCGGCCAAGTGTCTCCCCAAATGGAATCGCGTTGGCGATCCGCTCCGCAGTCCAGTAGCCGCCGTCGGCGCCCGCCAACATGGCACCGCCAGGGCTCCAGCAGGTAAACTCCACCGCCCCGGCGCTGAGCGGCGTCATCAGTGCGGATGCCGACAGCAGCATCGACCACGTCAATCTCGTTACTCTCATGACATTTGCTCTCCCGATCGAAGTTCGATCGCACCATCGCGACCCGCGGCGGCGCCGCCTCAAAGATCTACCAGAGCGTGTAATTTTCTTCTGTTTCCCTCGGAACAGCGAAATACCGGTCCATCGGCGCCCTTGCCAACAAACGGTGTTTCGGCCAAAACCGCCGCCATGATCACGATTACCGAACTTTCCGCCCGCATCGCCGGGCGTCTCCTCCTCGACAATGCCAGCGTGACGCTTCCCGCGGGCACCAAGGCGGGGCTTGTCGGCCGCAACGGCGCCGGCAAATCCACGCTGTTCAAGGTTATCACCGGTGAGCTGGGGTCGGAGACCGGTTCGGTCTCCTATCCAAAGAGCGCCCGGCTTGGCCAGGTGGCGCAAGAGGCGCCGGGCACCGAGGATTCGCTGATCGAAATCGTGCTTTCCGCCGACAAGGAGCGCGCTGCACTGCTGGCGGAGGCGGAGACCGCCACCGATCCGCATCGCATCGCCGACATCCAGATGCGGCTCGTCGATATCGATGCGCATTCGGCAGAGGCGCGCGCGGCCAGCATTCTCGCCGGTCTCGGCTTCTCCCAGGAAGCCCAGTCGCGTCCCGCCTCGTCGTTTTCCGGCGGCTGGCGGATGCGCGTGGCGCTCGCCTCCGTCCTGTTTGCCGAGCCCGACCTGCTGCTGCTCGACGAACCGACCAACTATCTCGATCTCGAAGGCACGTTATGGCTGGAGGACTATATTCGGCGTTATCCGCATACCGTCATCATCATCAGCCATGACCGCGACCTCCTCAACAACGCGGTCAACGCCATCGTGCATCTCGACCAGAAGAAGCTGACCTTCTACCGCGGCGGCTACGACCAGTTCGAGCGGCAGAAGGCCGAGGCCGACGAACTGCAGACCAAGGCGAAGGCCAAGAACGAGGCGGCCCGCAAGCACCTGCAGAGCTTCATCGACCGCTTCAAGGCCAAGGCCACCAAGGCCCGACAGGCGCAGAGCCGCGTCAAGGCGCTGGAGCGCATGGGCACAGTCGCCGCGGTGATCGAGGACCACGTCCAGCCGATCACCTTTCCCGAGCCGGAAAAGCAGCCCGCCTCGCCGATCGTTGCGATCCAGAACGCCGCCGTCGGTTATGAGCCGGGCAAGCCGATCCTCAAGAACATCACGCTGCGCATCGACAACGACGACCGCATCGCCCTGCTCGGCTCGAACGGCAACGGCAAGTCGACCTTCGCCAAGTTCATCGCCAGTCGCCTCAAGGCGGAAAGCGGCGATATCCGCCTGGCGCCGAGCCTGAAGATCGGCTTCTTCGCCCAGCATCAGCTCGACGATCTCGTGCCGGCGGATTCGCCCGTTGCCCATGTGCGCCGGCTGATGCCGGATGCGCCAGAGGCCAAGGTTCGCGCCCGCGTGGCGCAGATGGGGCTTGCGACGGAAAAGATGGCGACGGCCGCAAAAGACCTGTCGGGCGGCGAAAAGGCGCGCCTGCTGATGGGCCTTGCCGCCTTCCACGCACCGAACCTGCTGATCCTCGACGAACCGACCAACCATCTCGACATCGACAGCCGCCGTGCGCTGATCGAAGCGCTCAACGACTACGAGGGCGCCGTCATCCTGATCAGCCACGATCGTCACCTGATCGAGGCCACCGTCGACCGGCTGTGGCTGGTCAACAACGGCACGGTGTCGAATTTCGAAGGCGACATGGAGGAATACCGCAACCTGATCGTCAGCTCCGGTAAAAAAAAAGAAGAAAAAGTTGAGCTGACCGAAGATCTCTCCTCCAAGGCGGACCAGCGCAAGGCGAATGCCGAAAAGCGCGCCTCGCTGGCGCCGCTCAAGAAGAAGATCAACGAAATCGAAGCGGTAACCGCCAAGCTGGAGAAACTGATCAAGGCTCTTGATAAAGAACTTGGCGACCCCGCCCTCTACGAAAAAACTCCCGCCAAGGCAGCCCAGAAGGCCAAGGAACGCGGAGAAGCGGCCGCAAAGCTCTCGTCCGCCGAAGAGGAATGGCTGATGCTGTCGTCGGAGTACGAGGAGGCGATGGCGAGCTGACCTTGCTCCAGCGGTTGAATACTAACCTCTAGCCGACCAGGCCAGCGATGTCCCCGGCGGTGTGGCGGGGGAAATCGCCGAACCCGGCACCCGCAATGCGATTAATCATTAAATTAGGAATGCATTATAATATCGGCCGATTATTCACAGGGATGATTTTCAGGCCTTATGTCCAATCCGCGGCGGCTTCTCGCTCTTTCTGGCCTGCTCGCGGATCGCCGCGGCAATATTGCCATCATGTTCTCCCTGCTGCTCGTCCCGCTGATCACCGCGGTCGGCGCCAGCCTCGACTACGTGCGGGCCTATAACGCCCGTTCAAAGATGCAGGCCGATCTCGATTCCGCCTTGCTCGGCGCAGTGAAAAGCGTGGGAACACTGGACAATGCCGCACTCAAAAAGCGCATCCAGGAGTGGTTTGCTGCCCAGACCGATCTCGGGAGCGGCGGCTACACACTCGAAGAAATCGACATCGACACATCGAACAACAAGATCACGGCGACAGCCCGTGCTACAGTGCCCACGACGCTACTCAAGATTGCAGGCATAGATGACGTCGGCGTCGCCACCGCCTCATCGGTCGAAGGTCCCGGCCGCGCCTATCTCGATGTCCATATCGTACTCGACAAATCCGCTTCGATGCTGCTCGCGGCGACGAGCGCCGGTCAGTCCAGCCTGATGTCGTCACCCGCCAACTGCGCCTTTGCGTGCCATACGCCGGAAGGGTCGCCCTTCGCCTACAAGGGCAAGACCTACAGCAACGTCTACGACCTGTCGGTCGCGATGAACATCAAGCTGCGGGCCGATGTCTCGGTGGACGCCGCGCGCGAAGTTCTGGACCTTATCGACACGGCAGACGCCGCCCATGAGCGCATCCGGGTCGGCCTCTATACCCTTGGCAAGACCACGACCCAGGTATTGTCGCCCACCTTCTCGACCTCGACGGCCCGGACGAAATTGAACGACAAAACCAGCGGGATGACGAGCGCGACGTCCGAAGAGGCGACATATTTCGACTACTCCCTGACGGCCCTCAAGCCCATGATCGGAACGGCCGGAGACGGCGCCACCAAGGATGCGCCGCTGAAACTGGTGTTGGTTCTGACGGACGGTGTCCAGTCCGAGCGCAACTGGGTGCTGCAAGGCAATTCAGGCATTCGCTCTCCGACGGCAAAGGGCTCGCTGCAGACCGTCGTCACGCCGATCAATTCCAAATGGTGCAAGCAGGTGAAGGACCTCGACGCCACAATCGGCGTTCTATACACCGAATACCTGCCTATGACCTGGGACTGGGGTTACAATGCGACGCTCGGCAAGACCATGAGCAGCAGCGGCTTCAGCTCGATCTGGGGAGGCAGTGTCGCTTCCGGCAAGAGCAGCAGTACGCGGACAGCCTATATCCCCAAAGCGCTCGAAGAATGCGCAACGAGCGGCGACCTTTTCCTGCAGGCGAACTCGGCCGAGGAAATCGAGGACGGCCTGTCCTCGCTCTTCAAGCAATATCTCTCCAAGGTAAGGCTGACAAACTAGATGACGGCGATGCACCGTTTCAGAGCCCTCCTACGGAACGAGCAGGGAACGGCCGCGGTCGAGTTTGCACTGCTCGTCCTGCCATTCTTCGTCTTCCTGTTTTGCATTCTCGATATGGCGCTGATGTTCTTCGTCGACAGCGCGCTCGATTCGGCCCTGCATACGGCCGCCCGTTCCGTCCGGGTCGGCAGCGCCCATTCGAACGGCTGGGATCTCGCCACTTTCAAGAGCAATGTCTGCGACGGCATGGCGCTCGCGTTCAGCTGCGAAGACGAACTGCTGGTCACGACCACCACGATGTCCGATTTCTCGTCGATGAGCTTCACGTCGCCGGTCAGCGGCGGCGTTCTCTCCGTAACCGAGAGCTTTTCTCCGGCCGCGTCGGGGGACTACGTGATGATCCAGGCTTTCCTTCCCTGGGACAGCCTGCTGGCCGCGATCGGCGCGGACGTCAACACGCTCGCCGATGGCACCTATGTGCTCTCGGCTTCCGTGGTTTTCAGAAATGAACCCTTTTGAGACATCGCACGATGGCACCAAGGCATGATCCCGACCACAGGCAAGGGAACCGGCGCGAAAGCAGCATGCGGGCTTTGCTCGCCGACCGCAAAGGCCAGTCTGGCATCGAGTTCACCCTGCTTCTGCCGGTGATGGCGCTGCTGTTCGCGGGCACCGTCGATCTCGGAGAAGGCCTGATGGTGAAGCGGAAGATCAACCAGATCGCGGAAGTGGCGAGCGACATCGTCTCCCAGGAAACAAGCTGGAGCAACAGCGAGCTCAATACCCTTCTCCAAGGGACCGCCTCCATTCTCATTCCCTTCGACAGCAGCGTACTCGCAATCCAGGTCGCCCTCGTAGACTTCGACGCCGCAGGCAACGCGAAGGTCAACTGGTCGTCTGCCTATCAAACGAACGCGCAGGTATCCGGGGATCCGCCCGCCTTCGAAATCCCCGCCGATCTGATCGAAAGCAATGTGCAGCTCGTCGTCGTGCAGGTGAATTATGCAATGGCGACGCCTTTCACCTCTCTGTTTTCCGCAGTCACCGGCTCGGGCGAGTACAGCTTCGTCGGCAAGGCGATCTCCCGCCCACGGGTCGGCGATAAAATCGCCAAGAAGTAGGCCAAGCTGCAATGCGGCAAAAGCTATCCTTGCGGCCCGTGTCGCAAGTTGCATTGGGTGGACAACCCATCATAACCAGCCATTAACCATAATCGGCGAATGTGACGTTGCTTCAACTCCTTAGTCACTTTTTAGCCGAGTCGCTCCCATGTTTGTCCGCGTCCTTTGTGTCGCCGCCGCCGTCGCGTGCCTTCTTTCTTCCTGCGCCGGTCGCAGCCAGACCGAGACCGGCTCGCTTGCCACGTCATTTGCGCCCGCCAAGGGGCTTTCCTCGCCCAAATCGCCCAAAAAGGCGGAGGCGGATTCGCCGGTGGCGCTGACGCCCGTTGCCTGGGGGCGTTTTAACAAGCCGGGCAGTCTTTCCGGCCGCACCCTCACCGCCTCGTCGCTTTCCGACCTGAAGCTCGCCGACAAGGAGGTCGTGCTGACCTTCGACGATGGCCCGATGCCGAAGAAGACGGAGAAGATCCTCTCCATCCTCGACGAATACGACGTCAAGGCGACCTTCCTGATGGTCGGGCAGATGGCCAAGGCCCATCCGGAAATCGCCCGCAAGGTGGTCAATGCGGGCCACACGATCGGCAGCCATACCTATCGTCATGCCGACCTGCAGAACCTTTCCTTCGATGCGGCCGTGGCCGAAATTGAAAAGGGGCGCGATGCGGTGACCAGCGTCACCCATGAGGATGCCGGCTTCTTCCGCTTCCCCTATCTCGCCGACACCAGGCGCCTGCGCCAGTGGGTCGCCTCAAACAGCATGGTGGTGCTGGACGTCCATGTCGATTCCAAGGATTATTTCGGCGTCTCGCCGGCCGCCGTCGCAACCCGCACGATGAATTCGCTGCGCGCTCACGGCAAGGGCATCATCCTGCTGCACGACATCCATGCCCGCACGGCCGCCATGCTGCCGGCGCTGCTTACCCAGCTCAGCGCCGAAGGCTACAAAGTCGTTCGCCTGCGCCACAGCAATTCGTCGATGATGATGGCTTGGCTGAACTGAGGGAAAGAATGCGCGGGGTCAGGCCTTCTTGACCCAGCGCCCCTCTTCCGACTGCTGCCAGTAGGTCAGCGCATGCCCCTCGCCCTTCAGCTTCTTCCACTGGGCGCGGGCGTTGTCGAGCTGGACGGTATCGTAGCCGTCGAACATGAAGACGATCCGGTCATAGTCGGCGATCGGCGGCGGCTCGGCACCATCCACCAGAAAACGAACCGTCGCACCGTTGCCGTTTTCGGCAGCGGAGGTCAGCAGCACCGGTTGCGCTTCGGCCATCGGCGAGGCGTCGGTGCCATGCGGCAGAAAACTGTCCTCGCGGAAGGTCCAGAGATGCGCGTCGAGAAAATCCCGGCGCACATCGCCGTTCGTCTGCACCGCCACCTTCCAGCCACGCTCGACGCTCTTTTCGAGCAGCGCTGGCAGCGCCTCCTCGAGCTTCGATTCGGTCAGGTGGTAGAACAGGACTTCAGTCATTAGCTCTCGTAATGCGCCCGCACGAGTTCGTCCAGCAGCCGGACGCCGTAGCCGGATCCCCAGGACTGGTTGATCTCGCTCGACGGCGAGTTCATCGCGGTGCCGGCGATATCGAGATGCGCCCAGGGGGTTTCGCCGACAAAGCGCTTCAGCAGTTGCGCCGCGGTGATCGACCCTGCGTTGCGGCCGCCGGTATTCTTCATGTCGGCGAATTTCGAATCGATCAGCTTGTCGTATTCCTTGCCGAGCGGCATGCGCCACAGGCGCTCGCCGGTAACATCGCCGACGCCGGTCAACTGGCCGGCCAGCGTGTCGTCGTTGGAGAACAGGCCCGCCTGCAGATTGCCGAGCGCCACCAGGATCGCACCGGTCAGGGTGGCGAGATTGATCATGAAACGCGGCTTGAAGCGATCGTTGCAATAGTGAAGCGCATCGGCAAGCACCAGCCGGCCTTCCGCATCGGTATTGATGATCTCGATCGTCTGGCCCGACATGGTGGTGACGATGTCGCCCGGTCGCTGGGCGTTGCCGTCCGGCATGTTCTCGACGAGGCCGAGAATGCCGATCGCGTTGACTTTGGCCTTGCGGGCGCCAAGCGTATGCATCAGGCCGATCACGGCAGCGGCGCCGCCCATGTCGCCCTTCATGTCTTCCATGCCGGCACCCGGCTTGATGGAAATGCCGCCGGTATCGAAAACGACGCCCTTGCCGATGAAGGCGACCGGTGCATCCTTCGGCTTGCCGCCCTTCCATTGCATGATGGCAAGCCGCGGCGGCCGGACCGAACCCTGCGCCACACCAAGAAGCGCGCCCATACCGAGTTTCTTCATCTCCTTTTCGGTGAGGATTTCCACCTCGACGCCGAGCTTCTCCAGTTCCTTGGCCTTGTCGGCGAATTCGACCGGTCCGAGCACGTTCGGCGGCAGGTTGACGAGTTCGCGGGCCAAAAGCACGCCGCCGGCGATCGCCTCGGATTCGGCGAAAGCCTTCTTGGCGGCCGCAGGCTCGGCGGTGACGATCGTCACCTTCACCGTCTTCGGCGCCTTTTCCTCGTCATCGCCCTTCTTCGTCTTGTAGGTGTCGAAACTGTAGGCCCGCAGCAGCATGCCGAGCGCGAAGCCGGCCAGTTCGGCAGCGCCGACCGCAAGGCCGGGCACATCCGTAAAGATCGCCACCCTGGTCATCGACTTGACTGTGGAAGCGGCAATGCCGCCCGCCTTCAGCCAGTCGTAGGCGGTCAGCGCCTCGGCCTTGCCGAGGCCGAGCACGACCAGCCGGTCGGCGGGAGACCCCTGAGGCGCGATAATGTCCAGCGTCGACATCGACTTGCCGGAAAACTTCGCGATCTCCGCCGCCCGGCTCACGATGCCGGCAGGATCGGCATCAGCAGCTCCCGCTGCCGGCCCGTTGCCGGTTAGTTTGAGCTGGATGGCAAGGCCGCCGTCGATCTTGGCGGACTTGGCGAAGGAGATATCGAATTTCACGGACATTGCGACTCCAGGAGGCTTTCGAAAGAACGCGGCGATCATCGCCGTTTCGGCTTGAAGCGCAAGGGCGAGATGTCACAACTGCGTCAACCCGGTTGCGGGCTCCCTCTCCGGCGCGTCAAAAAGCCTGATTTCGGGAGGGGACATTCCCTTCTATCGGCAGCCGGCACCTGTTCAAATCCGACGCGTCTTGCTCTAGGGTCGCGCCGCCCGACGACCAACGGATCATTTCGCATGACATCGCCTTCCCAAACCCTCCCCGAATGGCTTGCCGCCATGCGACGATTCTTTGCCAGGCCGAAGGGCTGGTTCATCGTGCTGATGGCGCTCTGGTGGGTGCTGCTGGCGGTCTTCTACCTGGTACCCGAGATCGACCTTGCCGTGGCGCGCGCCTTCTTCGCCCAGGCCGCCTGTGGCGAGGCTATCGAACGAGGCCGGGTCTGCGGCAGTTTTCCCTATGGCACCGAAACCCTGTTCGTCCTGATCCGGCGCGTTCTCTTCTACCTGCCGGCGCTGGTTGCGATCTATCTCCTCTACCGGCTGATCGCCAACCTGCAGCACCACGGCAAGACCTACAGCCCGCGCAAGACGCGGGATTATTCCATCGCCCTGGTTTCCTTCCTGATCGGCCCGTATGTGCTGGTCAACCTGATCCTGAAGCAGGTCTCCAACCGGCCCCGCCCCTACGAGACCGACTTTTTCGGCGGCAAGGATGTGTTCACGCCGGCCGGCGATTTCGGCGGCGCCTGCGTCGGCAACTGTTCCTTCATTTCCGGCGAGGCGGCGGGCGCCGGATGGCTGGCCTGCCTCATCGTTTTGCTGCCGAAACCGCTGCGTCCGGTGCTCGGGCCGCCGCTGATCGCCATCTCGCTGATCTCGCCGGCGCTCAGGACCTCATTCGGCGGCCATTACTTTTCGGACGTGACGCTCGGCTGGTTGTCGTCGCTGGTGGTCTATGCAGCGGTGGCTGCGTGTTTCGAAATGTCACAGCGAAGGAGAAAACGGAATTCGCAAACAAATTTGTGACGCAGCCCCTGTCGCAAAGCTGATCTCAATCGCTTAGATAGGCGCGACCGTCATCTCGGGGTAACCAGCTGTCACCATTCCCCGGGTGACGTTGTGCAAGGTATCTAGGCCGGAATGAAGCTTCTCGAAGTCTACATATTGCGCCGGATTTTTCAGATGTTCCTGGTGACGCTCCTGCCGGTGCTCACCATCATCTGGACCATCCAGGTGCTGGGACGCATCAACCTGGTCACCGATACCGGCCAGTCGATGGGCTCGTTCGCGACTCTTGCGACCTTCATCCTGCCGACCATCATTCCCGTCGTGCTGCCCTTCGCGCTCGTCATCGGTATCACCCAGACGCTGACGGCGATGAACAACGATTCGGAACTGCCCGTCATCGACGCGGCCGGCGCGTCGCGCAGCATCATTTATCGGCCCGTGCTGATGCTCGGGCTCGCGCTTAGTCTCTTCTCGTTCCTGGTGACGAATTTCGTCGAACCGCCGTCTCGCGTCGCGGCCCGCCAGATGGTCGCCGCCGCTTACGCCGACCTGCTCTCCTCGGTCATCGAGGAAAAGACCTTCCGCAGCATCGAGCCGGGGCTCTACGTGCAGATCTCGGAGCGCCATTCCGGCCGGGTGCTCAAGGGCCTGTTCGTCGTCGATTACCGCGACCCGAATTTCGACCTCATCTATTACGCCCGCGAGGGATCGATCGACGAAAGCGGTACCTCACTCACCATGCGTGACGGCGAGGTCCACCGCAAATCCGCCGACGGACGCATCTCGATCATCAAGTTCGTCTCCTACGCCTTCGACCTGTCGGCGATGACGAAGGCGGAAGGCGGTCTGCCGCAATATTCGACCGACCGCAGCCTCGCTTTCCTTCTGAACCCGGATCCGAACGATCCGGTCTACCAGAAATCGCCGGACGCCTATCGGTCGGAATTGCACAGGCGCTTGTCCGACTGGCTTTTCCCGATCACCTTCGCGCTGATCTCGCTGGTCATTGCCGGCAGCACCCGCTCGCACCGGCAGACCCGGGTCCATCCGATGGTGTTTGCGCTTTTCCTCGCTTTCGGCGTGCGCTGGCTCGGGTTCTCGGCCACCAACATGGTCGAACGCCATCCGCTCTACACCCCGCTCCCCTACGCCGTGCCGATCGTCTTCTCGCTGATTGCGATCTTCATGCTTGCCACCAACCGGCAGTTCTCGGCGCCACGCTTCATCGCTCGCGGCATGTCGCGCCTGGCCGGCAGCGTGCAGCGGCGCATACCCGCCTCGCGGACTTCGGGCGGAGGTACAGCATGATCTTCACGACGCTCGGCCGGTATTTCTTCCGTCGTTATGTCATCACCGCACTCTGGTTCCTGCTCGGCGTGGGCGCCATCATCTTCCTCGCCGACTTCAGCGAGACCAGCCGCCGCATGTCGGGTTTCAGCGGCTACACTGTCTCGACCGGGCTGGCGATGACTGCCATGCGCGTGCCGCTCATCCTGCAGCAGACCATCCCGACGCTCAGCCTGTTTATCGGCATGACGGTGCTGATCGCACTCAACCGCCGCTACGAACTGGTGGTGACGCGTGCCGCCGGCATTTCCGTCTGGCAGTTCATCTCGCCCTTCGTCATCGGAGCGTTTCTGATCGGGCTCGCAACCTTGCTTGTGATCAATCCGCTCGCCGCCTGGGGCCAGCGCGAATCCGCTTCCATGGAGGCCAGTTGGCGCGAAGCGAGCAACCGCTCCCGGGCATCCACCTTCATTCCCTGGATCCGCCAGATCAGCGGCGACGACGACACTGTCATCGGCGCCAAGAGCTATCAGGAGAAGGGAACGCGGCTTATCGACGTGGTGGCTTTCCAGTTCGACAAGGACGGTCGCGTGATCATGCGGCAGGACGCTAAGACCGCAAAATTGGAAGATGGTTACTGGCTGCTTAACGACGTTTTGGAAAACCGGCCGGGCGAAATTCCGGTGCGTCGCGAGACAGCACAGGTTCGCACCAAGTTGAAGCAGGAATATATCCAAGAGAGCCTGGCGCAGCCTGATACTGTTGCGTTTTTTGATCTTTCCAGAAAAATCGAGGTCAGCAAATCTTTCGGCATTCCCACAAAGGCGCTCGAGACGCAGTATCACTCGCTGCTCTCCCTGCCGATCCTGCTCGTGGCAATGACTCTCATTGCTGCAACAGTCTCATTAAAATTCAGTCGGTTCGCCCAGTCCCGGTCCGTGATTCTGGGTGGAATAGTTTCTGGCTTCGTGCTTTATGTCGTCACGGTGCTTGTGAAGGCATTCGGAAGCAGCGGGGCAATTCCTCCTTTCGTGGCGGTCTGGATTCCAGTGATCGTCGCGACGGCACTGGGGACGACAATTCTGCTTCATCAGGAGGATGGCTAGTGGCGGTAAGTAACCGCAAACATATAAGACGGCTCGCCGCCGCCCTGCTGACAGGTGTGTCTGTATGCGTATTTGGCGTATCCGCAACGGTTGTGCAGGCTCAGGGTCTGGTGCCTCAGGCAGCGGACGGCGCCAAGATGCTGTTGCGCGCCAATGAGCTCGTCTACAATCAGGACGCCGAGGTGGTCACCGCGACCGGTGGCGTGCAGATCTATTACAACCGCTACAAGATGGTGGCGCAGCGCGTTCAGTACGATCAGAAGAGCGGCCGCGTCATGGCGACCGGCAATATCGAGCTGATCGAGCCGGGCGGCAGCCGTGTCTATGCCGAGCAGATGGACGTCACCGACAGCTTCGGCGAGGGTTTCATCAACGCGCTCCGCGTCGAGACCACCGACAATACCCGCCTTGCCGCCGAGAGCGCCGAGCGCCAGCCTGGCGACCTGATGGTGCTCAACAATACCGTTTACACCGCCTGCCTTCCCTGTGCCCAGACGCCGGGCAAGGCCCCACTCTGGCAGGTCAAGGCGCAACGGGTGGTCCGCAATGGCCAGACTCATACGATTCGGCTTGAAAACGCCCAGTTCGAACTGTTCGGCCTGCCGATCGGTCGCCTGCCTTTTGCAATCGAGGTGCCGGACGAAACGGTCGAGCGCAAGTCGGGCCTTCTCTTCCCGCAGTACAGCGCAAGCGACAATCTCGGCTTCGGCGTGACGGTACCCTACTATCACGTGTTCTCGCCGAGCATGGATGCGACGCTCAGCCCTACCTATTATTCCAATCAGGGGCTGCTGCTTCAGGGCGAGATCCGCAACAAGTTCGAGACAGGCGAACATACGTTCCGCTTCGCCGGGATCCATCAGAACGATCCGGAAGCCTTCGATCCGAATACCAGCGACCGGGCTGCGGACAACCGCCTCATGGCCGCCTCCAAGGGCGAGTTCAAGATCAATCCGCGCTGGACATTCGGCTGGAATGTCATGACCCAGAGCGACAACAACTTTTCGCGGACCTACAAGCTGACTGGCGTCGGTGGCGGCACGTTCACCAACGACATCTATCTCACCGGCCTGGGGACGCGGAACTATTTCGACCTGCACAACTATTATTTCAACATCCAGGACGACACCTATAGCAACACGGCCGAGCAGGAACAGGCGATCGTCTATCCCTCGCTCGACTATACCTACTACGCGCCGGAACCGATTCTCGGCGGCGAGCTTTCGGTCACCTCCAACATTACCAACCTGTCTCGTCGCGAAGACGACTGGTACAGGGAAGGCACGACCAATCGTTTCCCGGGTCTTGAAGGCAGCTACAGCCGCCTGACCGTGGAAGCCGAATGGAAGCGTACCTTCAACACACTCGACGGCCTGCTGCTGACGCCGATCCTCGCCGCCCGCGGCGACGGCATCCGCCATACCGGTTCCGGCACGCCGGGTGCCTATTTCGGCGATATGGAGTCTGAAGGTGCCAACGGCCGTTACATGCTCACAGCCGGTCTCGAGGCGCGTTATCCGATCCTGCTGACTACCGAAAACAGCAGCCATATCATCGAGCCGATTGCGCAGATCTTCGCGCGTCCCGACGAGCAGATGGCCGGCGGATTGCCGAACGAGGATGCCCAGAGCTTCGTCTTCGACGCCACCAGCCTTTTCGAGCGCGACAAGTTTTCGGGCTTCGACCGAGTCGAAGGCGGCACGCGCGCCAATGTCGGCCTGCGTTATACCGGCACGTTCGCCAACGGCATCGGCGTGCGCAGCATTGTCGGCCAGTCCTACCATATTGCCGGCCAGAACTCGTTCGCGACCGAGGACCTGGTTCAGGCGGGCGCCAATTCCGGGCTCGAAACGCGCCGGTCCGACTATGTCGCGATGGCGGCCGTCGATCTGCCGCAGGGTTTCACGATCGGGGCAAACGCCCGCTTCGATGAGAAGACATTCGCGATCAAGCGCACCGATGCCTCGCTTTCCTACACGACGCCGCGGGTGAGCGGCTCGCTGGTCTACACGCAGGTCGATGCTCAGCCGGAATACGGTTCGGACGACGCGCAAGACGTGCTGAAGCATTCGATGAGCTTCCGGATCAACGAAAACTGGGCGCTTGCCGGCACGGCGACCTGGGATCTCGCAGACAAGGAACTGGTCCGGCGCGGCATCGGCATCAGCTATGCGGACGAGTGCACGATCTTTACGGTTGCCTATACGGACAAGCCGTCGGACACGGCCGCCAACGACTGGACCGTCAGCGCCCGCCTGAGCTTCCGCACGCTCGGCGATATCAGCGTCGGCTCGACCGAAGGTTTCGATCAGGACTACCGCTACTGACGTAGCGGCTCGTCCGATCGGCTGACCGTCATCGTTTCGCCGCAAGAATTGTGCAAGCGGTCGCAAATAGAGTATGAAATGCGAGGCCGGTCGGGCTCAAGTGCCCACCGGGGCGGGAAAAGGGATTGGTATCATGTTCGCAATGACCGCAACGCGCAAGCTGGTGCTGGCCGCGGCCGCTTTGGCCGCCTCGGTCGTCATTCAGCCCGCCGCCCAGCAGGCGCAGGCCGCCAGCGAAGTTTCGGCCGTCGTCAACAGGACGGCGATCACCAGCACCGACGTCGGCCGGCGCGTCGCCTTCCTGCGCCTTCAGCGCCAGAAGGCAGATGCCAAGGCGGCGCGTGAGGCGCTGGTTGATGAGGCGCTGAAGCGCCAGGAAATTTCCCGCGTGAAGATGTCGGTCAGCACCGAGGACGTCGACAAGGCCTTCGAGCGGTTTGCCGCCGGCAACAAGCTGAGCGCGGCGCAGATGAGCCAGATCCTCGACAAAGCCGGCGTCGGAGTCGAGCATTTCAAGAGTTACATCGCCGTGCAGATGAGCTGGCCACGACTGGTCAACGCCCGCTACGGCGGTTCGCGCGGCCGCATGTCGAGCCAGGAACTCGTCACGCGCATGATGGAGAACAAGGAAAAGCCGGTCACGACCGAATATTTCCTGCAGCAGGTGATTTTTGTCGTGCCGCCGGCCAAGCGCAACGCCATTCTTGCCAAGCGCCAGAAGGAAGCGAATGCCGCGCGCTCCAAATTCCCGGGCTGCGAGCAATCGAAGGATTTCGCCGCGACCATGCTGGACGTGTCGATCCGTGACCTCGGCCGCGTCCTCGCTCCCGAACTGCCGGCCGATTGGAAGCCGCTGATCGAGAAGACGACGGATGGCGGCACGACCGGCACCCGCGTCACCGAACGTGGCGTCGAATTCCTGGCCATCTGCAAACAGCGCCAGGTGTCGGACGACCTCGCGGCGGAAGTCGTCTTCCGGGCCGAGGATCTCGGCAAGGCGAAGAAGGAAGGCGTCGACCCCAACGACAAGAAATATCTCGATGACCTGCGCAGCAAGGCCCAGATCGAGTATCGCTAAGAACATCGCTGATCTCGACACTTAAGTCATTTTCGGAGCCGTAATGCCTCTCGACCGTCCGCTTGCGTTGACCCAGGGCGATCCTGCCGGCATCGGCCCCGATATCACGCTTGTCGCCTGGGCTTCGCGCCAGGCATACGACCTGCCGCCTTTCCTCTTCCTCGGCGATCCGGCCGTGCTCAAGGCCCGCGCCGTGATGCTCGGCCTCGACGTGCCGATCCGCGAGGCGGATAGCGAAAGCGCGATGTCGATCTTTGGGGACGCCCTGCCCGTGCTGCCGATCCCGGCCGGCGCGGAAATCGCCGCCGGACAACCGCACGTGGCGACCGCCAAGGGGACCATCCAGGCGATCGAGACCGCCGTTTCGCTCTCCCTAGAAGGCAAGGCCGCCGGCACCGTCACCAACCCGATCGCCAAATCCGTTCTCTACCAGGCCGGCTTCGGGTTTCCCGGCCACACGGAGTTCCTCGCCGCCCTCGCCGAGCGCGCCACCGGCAAGAAGATCCTGCCGGTGATGATGCTGGCGGGCCCGAAACTCCGGGCCATCCCGGTGACCATCCATATCCCGCTGAAAGATGTGCCCGCGGCGCTGAGCGCGGACCTGATCGCCGAGACCTGCCGCATCGCCCATCACGATCTCAAGATCCGCTTCGGCATCGACAAGCCCCGGCTTGCGGTTGCCGGTCTCAACCCGCATGCGGGTGAGGATGGCGCAATCGGCCGCGAGGACCAGGACGTCATCCATCCGGCGATCTTCAAGCTGCGGGCCGAGGGCCTGCACGTCTTCGGGCCGCTGCCGGCCGATACGATGTTCCATGACGAGGCGCGTGCCCGTTACGACGTGGCGATCTGCATGTATCACGACCAGGCGCTGATCCCTGCCAAGGCGCTCGGTTTCGACACCTCCGTCAACGTCACGCTCGGCCTGCCCTTCATCCGCACCTCGCCGGACCACGGCACGGCATTCGGTATCGCAGGCCAGGGTGTAGCCCGCGAAACCAGCCTCGTCGAGGCGATCAAGCTCGCCGGCAAGCTCGCTCTCACTTCGAAAGCCGCCTGATGGCCACTTTGGACGGCTTGCCGCCGCTGCGGGACGTGATCCAGCGTCACGGGCTCGACGCCAAAAAGGCGCTCGGCCAGAATTTTCTTCTCGATCTCAATCTCACCCAGAAGATCGCCCGCAGCGCCGGACCGCTCGGCGATGCGACGGTCTTCGAGGTCGGCCCCGGACCCGGCGGCCTGACACGCGCCATCCTGTCGCTCGGCGCCAAGAAGGTGATCGCGGTCGAACGGGACAGCCGCTGCCTGCCGGCACTCGCCGAAATCGGCGAGCATTACCCCGGCAGGCTGGAGGTGATCGAAGGCGACGCGCTGAAGACCGACTTCGCGGCGCTCGCGCCTGAAGGTCCGGTAAAGATCATCGCCAACCTGCCCTACAATGTCGGCACCCAGCTTCTCATCAACTGGCTGCTGCCCGCGCCGGACCGATGGCCGCCCTTCTGGGCAAGCCTGACGCTGATGTTCCAGAAGGAAGTCGGCCAAAGGATCGTCGCCGACGAGGACGACGACCATTACGGCCGCCTCGGCGTGCTCGCCGGTTGGCGCACCGATGCGCACATGGTCTTCGACGTGCCGCCGCAGGCGTTCTCGCCGCCGCCGAAGGTCACCTCGACGGTCGTGCACCTGACGCCCCGGACAAATCCCCTGCCCTGCGACGTCGGCAAACTCGAACGCGTCACCCACGCCGCCTTCGGCCAGCGCCGCAAGATGCTGCGCCAGAGCGTCAAATCGCTCGGCGGCGAGGCGCTATTGGTGAAAGCCGGCATCGACCCGGCGAGGCGGGCGGAGACACTGTCGGTGGAAGAGTTTGCCAGGTTGGCGAACTGTTTGTGAGCTGCGATCAAGACTGCTTTCGGCCCTTGTCGGAAGAGCCCTTCTCCCTTACGATGTAACAATGTTACAATCAGTCAGTGCAGCGCCGGCCAATCCGGCCAATTCAGCAAGCCCTCGATTTTTTGAGAGCGTTGGCATCAGAACCGGATCGCGCGTTCTCGATATCGGCTGTGGGAACGGTGACCTTAGCCGGTTCGTCGCGAGACTGGCCGGGCCGCAGGGCGAGGTTATCGCAGTTGACAGTAGCGAAGCGGCGCTGGCACTGGCACGTGCCGCAGGCGGTGAACCGGATGCGGCGCCGATCACTTATCGCGCGGCCGAACTGGCGGTTGATCTGCACGATCTCGGTCGCTTTGATGTCATTGTCGGACGCCGTGTTCTGATGTATCTCCCAGACGCTTCCGCCACGCTCGCTCGGCTGGTCGGACTTGCAAAGCCTGGGGCGATACTGGCTTTTCAGGAACACGCGCGCGCCAGTCTCCCCTTCGGTCTTGCAGCCCTTCCTCTGCATCGACGTCTTTACGACTGGGTGTGGGACACAGTTGCGGCCGAGGGCGGCGATGTGACACTTGGTCTGCGCCTCGTTGACCAGATGCGCTTACAGGGGCTTTCGATCACTCAGGCACGCAACGAAGGCGTTCTGATCCAGCCCGGTGAACCTTCGTTCCTTCCGACACTCATGCGGATCATGCTGCCACGCTTGATCGAACATGGTGTTGCCTCGGCTGAAGAGGTTCAACCCGATACCCTCGCACAACGGATCGAGGATGAACATCGCGCTGTCGGCGGCACGATCGTCTGGGATCAGGCCTTTCTCGTGGCGGGACTGGTCGCGGGCTAACGTGCAATGTCCACAAATGGCGTAACGCAGCCACCGCGACCAGAATCCTTCAAATTTAGGACGCGGGGTTCAAGCCGGCGACTGCCGCCCGAGATTGTCGAGTTCCGGGAACGGGTAGTATTTGAGGCGGCGGTCCTGGCAACGGATATCGTCGAGGGTGTAGCCCAAAATCTTTCCGTCGCGCATGGATACGCCATAACGGGCGGGATAATTATACTTCCGTCCAAAGCCGGAGACGCAGAAGGCGTAGATATTCTTCTCCGGCTTGAGCAGAACGACGCTTGAAATCTGCGCGCCGTAGATATCCCGGTCCCGGAAACCCATGCGATAGGCAGTTCTCAGCACCTCCCGCTTCACGGAATCCGTCGGCGGTGTCTGCGACGATGCAACGCTTTCAGGCACGGATGTCTGACAACCCGTCAACAGCAATAAACTCGCGAATGCCGCAAGCAAAAATTTCATGATCAACCCCCGTCCACCTTTGGTAGATCGGGATAATACAGAACCGGATCAAGCGGTCTACTCACTCCGCCATCATCGCGCGAAACACTTGGAGCGTGTGGACATGCTGCAACGTCATGACCAAAGAGGTTGCGACCTCCGCTTGTGGCGCAAAGCGGTGCCGTTATCCCCACATTTGGTGCTCAAATCGCAATACTGGCCGTGAACCGCTAGGATTCCCTGCAACAGGCAACCCGCTGACCAGCCCCTAAAGCTCCGGCTCTTCCGTCAGCAACTCGCTCACAAAATCGAACAGGCCGTGGCGGCGGTCGCGGCGGATGCGTTCGGCGTTGACGATGCAGCTGACATGCCCGAAAGCCTCGTCGAGATCGTCGTTGACGATGACATAGTCATATTCCCGCCAGTGCTCGATCTCGGCGCGCGAATTCAGGAGCCTGGTGCGGATCACCTCTTCGCTGTCCTCGGCGCGGCGATGCAGGCGCGACTGCAGTTCGGTCATGGTCGGCGGCAGCACGAAGATCGAGACGACGTCGGCGGCCATCTTTTCCTGCAGCTGGCGGGCGCCCTGCCAGTCGATGTCGAACAGCATGTCGCGGCCTTCGCTCATCGCCAGTTCCACGGGCTCGCGCGGGGTGCCGTAGAAATTGCCGTGCACCTCGGCCCATTCGAGCAGGTCGCCGGCGTCGCGCATCTTCTCGAACTGCGGCACGGTGATGAAATGATAGTGCTTGTCGGCGATCTCGCTTGGCCGCTTGGCCCGGGTTGTGACGCTGATCGAGATTTCGAGGCTGCGATCCGCATCCAGAAGATTGCGGGCGATCGTCGACTTGCCGGCGCCCGACGGCGAGGAAAGAACCAGCATCAGTCCGCGCCGGGCGATCTTCACGGCCGGGGACGCTTTGCCCTGAGACGATGGGGCCGGGCTCATGTCTTACTCCAGATTCTGGACCTGTTCGCGGAACTGGTCGATGACGACTTTCAAATCGATGCCGGCGGAGGTGACCGCGGCCGAATTGGACTTCGAACAGATAGTATTCGATTCCCGGTTAAATTCCTGTGCAAGGAAATCGAGCCGGCGACCCACCGGGCCGCCCTTGTCTATAAGCTCGCCCGCGGCCGCCACATGCGCCTTCAGCCGGTCGATCTCTTCGCGCAGATCGGCCTTGGTGGCAAGCAGGGCCGCTTCCGCATGCAGCCGGTCGCGGTCGAGCGTCGGCGCCTCCTGGAGGAGCGCAGCGAGCTGGAAGGACAGCTTGCGGGCGATCTCTTCCGGCGTGCGGGAAGGGTCGATTTCGACGACCTGGGCAAGTTCGGCGATGCGGGCGACCTGGCCTTTGAGGACGGCTGCAAGCGCCGTGCCCTCGCCCTCGCGCATCCGCTGCAGATGCCCGATCGCCTCGTCGAGGCTCGCGAGGATCGCAGTATCGCGGGCTGCGACCGTCTCCTCGTCCTCTTCCGCCTCGCGGATGTCCACAAGCCCGCGAATGCCCATCAGCGTATCGAGCCTCAGCGGCGAAGGATCAACGAGATCGCCCAGTTCGGCGCGCAGCGCCATCACGGCTGCCAGCGCATCGCGGTTCAGCACCGCTTCCACCTTGGTCTCGGCAACGGTGAGGGTCAGGGTCGCCTGCAGATTGCCGCGCGAAAATTTCTCCGAGATCACCCGGCGGACGTCCGGCTCCAGCCGTTCGAGACCCGGCGGCAGACGCAGCCTTATATCGAGGCCCTTGCCGTTCACCGAGCGCAGTTCCCATGCATAACGGTTGCGCCCGCTCGTGCCTTCGCTGCGGGCAAAACCGGTCATGGACTGCAATGTCATCGGTGTCTCCAGATCATGCTTTCGGGAAGCGGTCAGTTGCTCTTCGGCGGCTTTTCCGCTTCGTCGCCGTCCGGCTGGCCGTCCACCACTTCCGGGTTGGCGGCGCGCTCGGACTCCATTCTACGCCAACGACGGACGTTGGCATTGTGTTCCTCGAGCGTCGCGGCGAACACATGCCCGCCGGTGCCGTCGGCCACGAAATAGAGGTCCTTGGTCCGCCAGGGATTGGCTACGGCTTCGAGGGCGGCCCGGCCGGGATTGGAGATCGGCGTCGGCGGCAGACCCTTGATCTGGTAGGTGTTATAGGGCGTCTGCTTGGCAAGGTCCGACTTGAAGATCGGCCGGTCTGAGGGTTTTCCCTCGCCGCCGAAGATGCCGTAGACGATCGTCGGGTCCGACTGCAGGCGCATGCCGCGCTGCAGCCGGTTGATGAAGACAGAGGCTACATGGGCGCGCTCGTCTTCCTTGCCGGTCTCCTTCTCGACAATCGAGGCGAGCACGACGAATTCTTCCCTGGTCTTGATCGGCAGATCCGGGTCGCGACGCTCCCAGATCTGGTCGACCATCTTCTGCTGCGCAACCCGCATCTGCTGGATGATGTCGGCGCGCTTGCTGCCGCGCGAGAACTTGTAGGTATCGGGCCTCAAGCTTCCCTCGGCCGGCAGTTCGGACGGCAGGTCGCCTTCGAGCACCGCATCCTCGGCGAGGCGCAGCATCATCTGGCGCACCGTCAGACCCTCCGGCATGACGACCGAATAGAGGATCGACTTGCCCGATTCCAGGATACCCATGATGTCCTTCATGGAGGCCCGCGCCTTGATTTCGTATTCGCCCGCCTTCAGCGTCTCGCCCTTGCGCAGGTAGGTCGCCGTCACGTAGCGGAAGATGCGCGCGTCGGAGATGATGCCGTTGCGTTCGAGATTGGTGGCGATTTCCGCAAGCCCGTTGCCGGGGCGGACCATGAAATGGGTGTTGGCTTCGAGCGGGCCCGGCTGCTGGAAGGCCGAGATCATGTAGTAGAAGCCGGCAACACCGATCACGCAGAGAACGACGACCATGGTCATCAGGAAATTCAGGAAGATGACGACCTGGCTGCGTGCCTTCTTGGAACGACGGGGCGGTTCCGGAACGCGTTCAGGCTTCAAGGCCTCGTTCGGCGATTTCGGAATAATCGGCCCTCTGCCATTGCCGGGCGGCAATTCACTGACATGATTCGTATCGTTCAACCGCGCCCCCCGGGGTTAACGCCCCCCTACAGACTCAAAGACTTTAGACCTGCTTCTGGCCAACCAATGCGGCGAAAAACAGGTCCAGAAGATGATACGAGCCGAGCCGCGAGTCCAGCCGGCATATGTTTCAGGGCAAGCCCTAAAAATCAGGCTTCGTAGCGGCGCAGCACGAGAGATGCGTTGGTGCCGCCGAAACCGAAGGAGTTCGACAGCGCGATGTTGATCTCGCGCTTGCGCGCCTTGTGAGGCACGAGGTCGATCGCCGTCTCGACATCGGGATTGTCGAGGTTGAGCGTCGGCGGCGCGATGTTGTCGCGAATTGCGAGCGCCGAGAAGATCGCCTCGACCGCACCGGCAGCACCGAGAAGATGGCCGATCGCCGATTTGGTCGACGACATGGAGATCTTCGAGGCGGCGTTGCCGACCAGGCGCTCGACCGCGCCGAGCTCGATCGTGTCGGCCATGGTCGAGGTGCCGTGGGCGTTGATGTAGTCGACGTCCGACGCCGAAATACCCGCACGCTTCAGCGCCGCAGTCATGCAGCGAAACGCACCGTCGCCGTCTTCCGAAGGCGCGGTGATGTGGAAGGCGTCGCCGGACATGCCGTAGCCGACCACTTCCGCATAGATCTTGGCGCCGCGGGCCTTGGCATGTTCCAGCTCTTCCAGAACCACGATGCCGGCGCCCTCGCCCATGACGAAACCGTCGCGGTCGCGGTCATAGGGGCGCGAGGCCTTCTGCGGATCGTCGTTGTGCTGGGTCGAAAGCGCCTTGCAGGCGGCGAAACCGGCCAGCGAAATGCGGCAGATCGGCGATTCCGCGCCGCCGGCGACCATCACCTCGGCATCGCCGAAGGCGATCATCCGGGCCGCGTCGCCGATCGCGTGGGCGCCGGTGGAACAGGCCGTGACGACCGCGTGGTTCGGACCGCGCAGCTTGTGGCGGATCGACACCTGGCCGGAGACGAGATTGATCAGCCGGCCGGGAATGAAGAAGGGCGAGATGCGGCGCGGACCTTTGTCGCGCAACGTGTAGCCCGCCTCGACAATGCCTTCGAGGCCGCCGATGCCCGAGCCGATCAGCACGCCGGTGGCGATCTGGTCCTCGTCGGTCTTCGGATGCCAGCCGGCATCTTCGAGCGCCATTTCGGCGGCGGCCACGCCGTAGATGATGAAGGGATCGACCTTGCGCTGTTCCTTCGGCTCCATCCACTGGTCCACGTTGAACGTGCCATCGGAACCGTCGCCGACAGGAATGCGGCAGGCGATCTTTGCGGGAAGGTCTTCGACCTCGAATTCAGTGACGACGCGGGCGGAGTTCTGGCCGGCCAGCAAGCGCGACCAGCTGACTTCCGTTCCGCATCCGAGAGGAGATACCATGCCGGTACCGGTGATAACGACCCGTCTCATCGCCAGTGCCCTACCCTATAATTTTTTCTCGATTTTCAGGGCCCAAGCCCCAATTGCTGAAACGGCCCGAACAAGCGGGCCGTTTTCGGGACCTGCCTTGCGGCGTCATCCCCACTATGTCGGGTTGATCAGGCCTGGGCCTTCTCGATGAACTTCACAGCGTCGCCGACGGTCAGGATGGAATCGGCAGCGTCGTCAGGGATCTCAACGCCGAATTCTTCCTCGAAAGCCATGACCAGTTCGACGGTGTCGAGCGAGTCCGCACCGAGATCGTCGATGAAGCTTGCGCCTTCGACGACTTTGTCGGCGTCGACGCCGAGGTGGTCAATAACAATTTTCTTAACGCGTTCTGCGATATCGCTCATGTCGGTTTCCTCGACCTTTGTCTTTATCGAATGCCCGATCGGCATCCGCACCCTGTTAAAAACCTGCGACCGCCGCTTGTTCAGCGCCGATGCGGGCAAACCCGTTCTCCCCTTTTCAGGTTCCGATCCTATTGCACTCACGCAATATGACGGCCTGCATTTCAGGGTGACCATTCACAGTCATGGCCCGCTTAACATGGTTTCCGTGTTCAGCAAAGCCAGAATTTGTTCCATTGCACAGCCGCCAACAACCGATTGTAACGTGTTTTCCTGACGGCGGCACTCAATCAGATCATCGCCATGCCGCCGTTGACATGCAGGGTCTGGCCGGTGACGTAGCCAGCCTCGCTGGAGGCGAGATAAAGGACCGCGGACGCGATGTCCGATCCGGCGCCCATGCGCTTCATCGGAATGGCGCCGAGGATCGCCTCTTTCTGCTTGTCGTTGAGCTTGCCGGTCATCGCGCTGTCGATGAACCCCGGCGCGACGCAGTTGACCGTCACGTTGCGGGTGGCGATCTCCGCCGCCAGCGATTTGGAAAAACCGATCATGCCGGCCTTGGAGGCGCAGTAATTGGTCTGGCCGGGATTGCCGGTGACGCCGACCACGGAGGTGATGTTGATGATGCGGCCGTAACGGCGGCGCATCATCGGATGGGTGAGTTCGCGGGTCAGGCGGAAGACCGCCGTGAGATTGACTTCCAGAACCGCATCCCAGTCCTCGTCGCTCATGCGCACGAACAGGCCGTCCTTGGTGATGCCGGCATTGTTGACGAGGATGTCGACGCCTTCGAGCTCGGCCTCGGCCTTTTCGCCGAGCGCCTTCACTTCGGCGCGGTCCGAGAGGTTGGCCGGGAAGATCTTGACCCGGTCGCCGAGTTCGGCGGCAAGCGCCTCGAGCTTCTCGACGCGCGTGCCGTGCAGGCCGACTGTGGCGCCCCGGCTGTGCAGCATCCTGGCGATCTCTTCGCCAAGCCCGCCGGTTGCGCCCGTCACCAATGCCTTGCGGCCGGTCAAATCAAACATGATCGTGTTCCTTCGCGTGTCTTTGGTTTCAGCCGAGAACGGCTGTGAGCGCGGCTTCGATATCGGCCGGCGTGTTGACGGCAATGCCGGAGATATTCTTGTCGATGCGGCGGGCAAGGCCGGTCAGCACTTTTCCCGAGCCGATCTCGTAAAGGGTCGTCACGCCGTTGGCGCCGAACCATTCCACCGTCTCGCGCCAGCGGACCTGGCCGGTGACCTGGGTGACCAGCAGCTTGGCAATCTCGTCGGCATCATAGACCGGCACGGCGCGTACATTGGCGATAACCGGCACGACCGGATTGTTCTTCGCCACCTTGTCGAGCGCGTGGCGCATGGCGTCGGCCGCCGGCGCCATCAGGTCGCTGTGGAAGGGTGCGGAGACCGGCAGCATGATGGCGCGCTTGGCGCCCTTTTCGGTCGCAAGCCCTGCTGCCTTTTCGACCGCTGCCTTGGAGCCGGAGATGACCAGCTGGCCGCCGCCATTGTCGTTGGCGATCTGGCAGATGCCGGCCTCGCGCGCTTCGGCGCAGATCGCATCGACGTCGCCGTGCTCAAGGCCGATGATCGCCGCCATGGCGCCCTGCCCGACAGGCACCGCAGACTGCATGGCATCGCCGCGGATGCGCAGCAGGCGTGCGGTATCGGCCAGCGAAAAAGTGCCGGCGGCGCAAAGAGCAGAGTATTCGCCCAGCGAATGGCCGGCGACGAAGGCGACCTTGTCGGCGAGCTTCAGGCCGCGCGCTTCCATCACCCGGATCGCGGCGACCGAGACGGCCATCAGCGCCGGCTGCGCATTGGCGGTCAGCGTCAGCGTTTCTTCCGGACCATTCCACATGATGTCGGAGAGCTTCTGGCCGAGCGCCTCGTCGACTTCATCGAAGACTGCGCGGGCTTCGGGAAAAGCCTCCGCCAGATCCTTGCCCATGCCGACAGCCTGGCTGCCCTGGCCGGGGAACGTGAATGCGATGCTCGTTGAAGTGCCGTCTGTTGTGGCCATGGGATGATTTCCTTCCCTTATGTTTTGCCCTCTCCATTCACATTCCGGCCCGGAGAGTCAAGGGCGGCGCGGTTTTCGGGGCCTTTTCCGGCCCGTTGTCCCCTTGCGCTTCGTCAAATCGCGCTTAGAGTGCCGCCGACTTTTTGAGGACGGGATCTGTCGGCATGAAATACAAGAAACTTGGGCGCACGGACCTCTCCGTGTCGGAAATCTGCCTCGGCACGATGACCTGGGGCACCCAGAATTCGGAAGCCGAAGCCCATGAACAGATGGACTACGCGTTCGAGAACGGCATCAACTTCTTCGACACCGCCGAACTCTATCCGACCACACCGGCCGGCCCCGCCACCTATGGCCGTACCGAGGAATATATCGGCACCTGGCTGAAGAAGAATGCGGCCAAGCGCAAGGACCTCGTCCTCGCCACGAAGATCGCCGGCGGCGGTCGTCCGCATATCCGCGACGGACGCGACATCGAATCCGCCACCATCCGCCAGGCCGTGGACGCCAGCCTGACCCGCCTCCAGACCGACTATATCGACCTCTACCAGATCCACTGGCCGAACCGCGGCACCTTCCATTTCCGCAATTCCTGGACTTTCGACGTCACGCAGCAGGACCGCGACAAGGCCGCCGCCGAAATCGCCGAAATCCTCGAAACGCTCGGCGATCTGGTGAAGGAAGGCAAGCTGCGCGCTGTCGGCCTGTCCAACGAAAGCGCCTGGGGCGCGATGAAATACCTGCGCCTGTCGGAGAAAAAGGCCCTGCCGCGCATCGCCTCGCTGCAGAACGAATACAATCTCCTCTACCGGCATTTCGATCTCGACCTCGCCGAGGTCGCCCATCACGAGGATGTCGGGCTGATGGCCTATTCGCCGCTCGCCGCCGGCCTCCTCACCGGCAAGTACCAGAACGGCGCAAGGCCGGAAGGATCCCGGGCGACGATCAACACGGATCTCGGCGGCCGCCTGACACCCTATCAGGAGCCGGCCGTGAAGGCCTATCTTGAGGTCGCCGAAAAGCACGGCCTCGACCTCGCCCAGATGGCGCTCGCCTTCTGCCTGTCACGCCCCTTCATGACGTCGATCATCATCGGCGCGACGTCGATGGCCCAGCTGAAACACGACATGGCGGCTGCGGACCTGACATTGTCGGACGAGGTGTTCGCGGACATCGCCAGGGTTCATCGGCAGTATCCGATGCCGCTGTAGGCCTCATGACACCCTAAGATTTCGGCATCGGACCAGAGGGGAGGCGCTTCCTGCCTCTGGTTCGTTGTCGGACACACGCAAAGCGGGATAACAGCTCGTCACGCAGGCCAGAATTGATACATTTTGCAACCTGTATTTACACTTTGTTTACGCCCTTCCCGCACCGTCCGGCATAATGTTACAGGCGATCACATTCGAGGATGATCGCTCTCGACGGGGGAACGTGCATGCTGGGTGCGCTATCATCGGTCAATGCCAGCTATTCGGGCAGTTCGGCGCTGCTGCTCCTCCAGTCCATCTCGGCCAGCCAGACGGGTAGCGACGGCAAATCCTATACCGCCTCCGCGGGCCTCGCCCTGACCTCCAACCACACCGCCAGCGCCGCGGTCGACCTCCTGATCCGCATCATCATGGATGCCCAGGGCAACAGCCAGGTCGAGATCGATGCCGAGGGCGGGACAGCGACGGCCAAAACCGGCGACGGCGACGACACGATCGAGATTCGCGCCGGCGCAGCATTCGGCGTCTACGGCGGCGGCGACGACGACCGGATCAACATCGTTGCGACCGGCATCCAGATGAGTGAGCTGCCCACTACAGGCCATATCTACGGTGGCTCGGGCAACGACCACATCGACATCGACAGCAACGGAACCGTACATGGCGTCTATGGCGAGGACGGTGACGACGTTATCGGTATCACCCGTACCGGCAATGACCCCGATTCTTGGGGCCGGTTTGGCATCGATATTGTCAATGGCGGTTCGGGTAACGACACGATGCAACTCGAAAGCAGCATGAATGTCGGCCGCATCTACGGCGACAGGGGCGACGACCTCATCGACATCAAGGCCAACGGGTGGGCTGACGGGATCCGTGGCGGCGACGGCAACGACAGCATCACCGCGCAGGCAAAAGACGTATCAGTTCTAGATGGAGGCGCCGGCGACGACACGATCGTCGTCAACGCCTCCCATGCGAGCTACATCGATGGCGGCGACGGCAACGATACGATCATCGTCACGACGGACAGCTTCCTCAAAAATATTTCGGGCGGCAAGGGCGATGACCATGTCGTGCTCGACAACAGGGGCCGGACCGAGGCCAGCTACTATTTCAGCGCCGGCGATGGCCGCGATGTGGTCGCCACCAACGGCCCGCTCGAAATCAGCGGCTTCAGCGAGGACGGCACGCAGCGTCTCGACATGAGCAAGGCCAGCATCACCATGGATGGCGACACCGTAACGATCGGCTTTGACGGCTCCTCGGACAGCATCACCGTGAAGCTCGGCGGGCGGATGGCCGATGCGGGCAACATCCACCTCGTCTACAAGCCGGAAACCCAGTCGCTGCTGATCGCCGACGACCGGTATATTGTCGAGAATTATCCGCCCCAGATGGTCTTCAACGCGCCCGAAGGTAGTCACGTAGGCTCCTTCCAGCGGTAAGGCTTCTTCCGCAGGCGCAGGCCGGGCGGCATGACATGGCAACGAATCCTTCGAACTTGATCGAGAGATGCCGTGCAACCGCGAAAACAGCCGCTTTTTCTTTACCAAGCGCTTACCGCGCAAAGCGATGCAGCTGTTTTGCAGCCCTCAGCTCCGATAAGCTGTTCTCAATCAATGTCCGGCATGATGGCGGCATGTGAAAGACGGGACCTGTGGCCTCTGGGCTGCATGCCGGAGGACAGAGCCATCACCAGCATCACCAACACCTTCTACCGGAACTCCAATGCGGCGAGCTATGCATCGCTGCTGTTTTCCGGTCCGTCCGTTTCGGCAGCCCAGTCATCCGGCAGCGCCCAGGGCTTAGGCCCGGCCAGCGCGGGCGGCATCGAGCCCGACACGCAGGGACCGGCGCAGCGGGCGCTGGCGCGGATCGTCGAGATCCTGGCACTCGGCAAGGCCGACGACCCATCGGAGGTGAATGTCAGCGAAAGCCTCGGCTATATCACCCATGCCTCCGGCAGCGAAGGCGACGATAGCCTGACGATGACCGGCCGCGCCGTCTACAATGTCGATAGCGGCGCCGGTGACGATACGTTGAAGATCAAGACCGCCTCGCTCTCCGGCGTCGATGCCGGCGAAGGCACCGACAAGATCGAGGCGAAGGCCGATCTGCTGCGTGGCATAGATGGCGGCGCCGGCAAGGACGACATCCAGCTTGCAGGAAAGCTTGCGATGGACGTGTCCGGCGGCAGCGGCGCCGACAGCATCCGGATATCGGCCGAAACGATGACCGGCATCGATGGTGGCGATGGCGACGATATCCTCTATCTCGAAGGACGCCGCATCTTTGCGTCCGGTGGCGCCGGCAACGACACGGTGACCATCCACCAGACCGGCAAACCGGCCGGCAAGGGCGTCGTCGAATACACGTTCGGCAAGAATGGCGGCCAGGACACGATCGCCACCGACGGCCCGATCTCGCTGCGGTTCGACGGTTATTTCGAGAAGGATGTCAGCATTTCGATCAAGGACAATGTGCTGACCGCCTCCTTCGAGGGCTCGGACGACAAGATCACAGTGACGCTCGACGAGAAGGCGCTGAAGGGCAGCGTCTTGTCCTATGGCTTCGCTTTCGAAAACGGACAGACCGTCCTCAAGATCGGCTGATGCAATCTTCCAAGCAAAAGCATGCCCCCCGGGGACATTATCGGGGATATCGCCGGTTCTCCCGGCGATATCCGATAGTTATGTCCGATAGTTCACTCCGTCGGCGGTGCTGCGGGCTCGACGACGGGCTCGGGGACAGGGATCGGCACCGGCCGGAACGGCGAGGCATCGACCGGCAGGCCCGACAGGCGGATGATGGTCGGCAGCCCCCATTTGCGGCCGTTGACCTGTTCATCGGCGTTGAGGCCGGGCTTGCCGGCAGCGACCAAGTCCGCCTCGACGCTGTCGAGCAACTCGTCCTTGTCGGGCGTCCATCCGGGCTCCAGATTGAAGAAGGACAGCGGATCGCCTTTCAGGAGGCCTGCGAACGTCGCCGCGACGATGATCGAGCCGAGCGTTCCCAGACGATCGCCGGCGCCGCCGACGGTCAGCGTCGAGCCCTCGACCTGGGGATCGAATTCTGCCTCCCGCAGGATGTAGTACCAGAGGGCCTCCCGCTCATCCTCGTTGATCTTGATGATCTGGATATCCAGGAGCTTGGCGATTTCGATGGCCGACGGTAGCTGCATCCTGACGCCGCGCACCAGATTGCGGGCCGCAAGCACGTTGAGGATTCTGGTGTTGTCGCCCGGCTTGTCGGGATCCTCCGGCAGTTCGCGCAGCGCATTCGCCAGCACGCCGTCGAACTTGCGGGCAACCTGCGGGAATGTCGGCCGCACGGAGGACGACATCCTGAGGAACCAGTCCCACTGGACGACCCGGTCCGGGTGCAGCGCGCGAAACCCTCTGAGGTCCTCGGCATTGAACTTGAAGGTCGGCGTGAAGACGCCGACGCCCTTGGCGAAATTCGTCTGGTAGCCGTTGCGGACCAGCGAATGCCCGAACCGGTAGGCGGCGACCGAAAACTCCAGCGGCATGAACGGATTGTTCTTCCAGTCGTAGACGTCTTCGTAACCGAGCTCCCAGAAGGTGCGCCCGTTGCCGGCGTCGCGATCCTTGCGAAGCGCCCGCTTGTGGACGGAGGGATCGCAGATGCGAGCCATGTAGTCGTGCCAGATAATCCACTGGTAGAGCCGCCGCAGCGTCTTCCGTGCCGCTTCAAAGGCCTTCCTGGACGACATGCCTTTCTTGACCGCCGCCTTGACGAGCGTGTTATGGGCCAGAAGGAAGGCCAGGTGCAGCTGGGAGACAATGGCATTTTCGTCATTGCGCGGATCGCCGATCAGAGCGGTATCCTGGCCTGCGGCGCGCGGCAGATCCTTGAACAACGTACCGGCAATCTCGCCGATCCGAAAACAGCCCGGCGCAGTCTTGTCGTAGAGATAGGGCTGCGCGTCCGGCCCCTGCCCGTAGATGCAATCGAGATCGAGCCGCGGCGTCCGGAAGTTATGAAGTCGGTTCGGATCGAGCTCCGCCTCGCTGAGCGGCGTCGTGTCCAGCGTCAGGTCATGGTCGATGAACTGACCGAAATAGACGTAACCGGACGGAAGTTTGGAGTCGCCCGCAGGCGGCGCCGTCGTATCGACCATCTTGGTCGCGACGAAATTCATGAAATAGGCTTCGAGTGCCGCAGCACTACCTATCCCTGCACCTGTAAAACCGGTTGTATCCGGCTCCCAGCCCGGAAGTTCAGGAAACAACCTTCCGAAACCTCCCTGGTAAAATCGAGAACGTGGTGCGGTTACTTCAAAATTCTTCTCTCCATGATGCATAACAAATTCCCCTCCACCTTGGTTGAATACCCTCCAGCACTTTTCCCGCGGCGAACTATACTCCGATTACTCGGGTTTTCAACCTGTATATCTGTTAACTCTACCTTAAGTATAACTTAGATATCGCTAATTGATTACATTCGATGAACCGCCCTTGCCTTCTCTCCAAAAATCCGTATAAGCGCGCTGTTCGCAATACCCGGTCTTCTGGCTGGTGGCTGAACGGAGGGCAGGTTTGCCGCAAGGCAAGCCGCAGGGACCATAGGGTCCAAGCCTCCCGTGTCTCCGCTCTCGACCGTCTCGATACAACACTTTTCTTGCCTCGGGTTTTCCCGTTCAGGAGCAGTCGTTGAGGCTTAGCCGCCGAGGTCCGGGTAGAAAACCGCAAGAAAAGGCAAAGCTACATGGCTCTTTACGAACACGTATTCCTTGCCCGGCAGGATATGTCCGCTCAGCAGGTTGATGCCCTCGTCGAACAGTACAAGGGCGTCATCGAAGCTAACGGCGGCAAAGTCGGGCGCATTGAAAACTGGGGCCTCAAGTCCCTCACCTACCGCATCAACAAGAACCGCAAGGCTCATTACGCCCTGATGGACATCGATGCACCGGCTCCGGCCGTGCACGAGATGGAACGCCAGATGCGCATCAACGAAGACATTCTTCGCTACATGACGATCGCCGTCGAGAAGCATGAAGAAGGTCCGTCGGCGATGATGCAGAAGCGCGACCGTGACGACCGCCCGCGCCGTGATGGCGACGACCGTGGTCCGCGCCGCGAATTCGGCGACCGTCCGCCGCGCCGCGAAGGCGGCTTCGGCGACCGTCCGGACCGTGGTCCGCGTGAAGGCGGCTTCGAGCGCCGTCCGCGCGAAGACCGTGCGTAATAGAGGCTAAGGAGAAAAGACCATGGCTGACGTATCATCATCCTCCTCCCAGGCACGCCGTCCGTTCCATCGCCGCCGCAAGACCTGCCCGTTCTCGGGTGCCAATGCGCCGAAGATCGACTACAAGGACGTACGCCTCCTGCAGCGCTACATTTCCGAGCGCGGCAAGATCGTTCCGTCCCGCATCACGGCCGTTTCCCAGAAGAAGCAGCGCGAACTCGCCCAGGCGATCAAGCGCGCCCGCTTCCTCGGCCTGCTGCCTTACGTCGTAGCGTAATCAGATCCTTGACCCGCTGATGAAGAGTCAGCGGGTCAAATCCCTTCCGCGATGGGCGCGGATCGGAATTTCCAAATCCCATGTTGGGGATGAAGTACCTGAGAGATAGATTCAGGTGTGATCCCCTAACTGCTTCAAAAAGCAGGACAGCGAGACCGTGACGAACAAGATACAGACAGTGCTGCCCACCGGCATCCTTGCCGGCATTGCCGCCACCCTGCTCGTGCTGGGTGCGAATGCGCAGCTGTCGTTTGCGTCCGTGCTCTACGCCGCCTCCTCGCTTCCGATCTTCATCGCCGGCCTCGGCTGGGGCAATCGCGCCGCCGTCATCGGCATCGTCACCGCCGGTATCCTTGGCGCCATCCTCGTTTCGCCGATGTTTGCGGTCGCCATGGCAGTGTTCACGCTGATCCCGGCGGGCTGGCTGTCGCATCTCGCCAATCTTGCGCGTCCCGCCTCCGAACTCGGCGGCCCGGACAACCTGATGGCCTGGTATCCGATCTCGGACATCCTCCTGCATCTCTGCGGCCTGGTGACGATCGCCGTCATCGCTCTCGGGGTCGCAATCGGCTACGGCCCGGAACTCACCGACCGGATGGTCGATGCGATGATCGCGGCTCTGCAGGCCCAGGAACCTGCCTTCACGCCGGAACCGGCGGGCATGGCGCAGACCAAGTCGCTGCTGGTGCTGATGCTACCGCTCGTCCAGGGCGGCGTCTGGGTAACGCTGCTGTTTGCCGCCTTCTACATCGCCGTGCGCATCGTGTCGCGCTCCGGCCGGGCCGTTCGTCCGCGCGAGGATATGCCCTCGGCACTCCGAATGAACCGGCATGCGATCTTCATCTTCCTCGGCGGCATCGTGCTCGCTTTCCTCGGCGGCGTTCCGGCGATGATCGGCGCGACGATCTGCGGCACGTTCGGCGCCGGCTTCCTGATGGCGGGTTTCGCCTCCTTGCACTTCCGCAGCCTCGGCAAGGACTGGCGCATCCCGGCCCTCGTCCTCTGCTATCTCTCTTCCATGCTTGTCCTGCCGGCCATCGCGATCCTCATCCTGGGGCTTACCGATACAAGGCGGACGATCGCGCTGACCCCGCTCAAAGCAGGCGCCAGCACCGACAACAAGACTACCGAAAACAAGATTGACTGATCGAAAGGAAACCTGAACCATGCAAGTCATTCTGCTTGAACGCGTACCGAAGCTTGGCCAGATGGGCGAAACCGTCAAGGTCCGCGACGGCTTTGCCCGTAACTACCTTCTGCCGCTCGGCAAGGCTCTCCGCTCCAACGAAGCCAACAAGAAGCGCTTCGAATCCGAGCGCGCCACTCTCGAAGCCCGCAACCTCGAGCGCAAGGGCGAAGCCCTGAAGGTCGCCGAAGTCCTCGACGGCAAGTCCTTCGTCGTCGTGCGCGCCGCCGGCGAAACCGGCCAGCTCTACGGCTCCGTCGCTGCCCGTGACATCGTCGACGCGCTGGCTGCCGAAGGCTTCACCATCGGCCGCAACCAGGTCGACCTCAACACGCCGATCAAGGAAATCGGCCTGCACAAGGTCTCGCTGCACCTGCATGCGGAAGTCGAAGTTTCGGTTGAACTGAACGTTGCCCGCTCCGCTGAAGAAGCCAGCCGCCAGTCCCAGGGCGAAAGCCTCACCTCGGCCGACGCCATCTACGGCGTCGACGAAGATGCCCTGCGTCCGGAAGACTTCTTCGATCCGGAAGCCGACGGCGCCGGCGACGACGAATAAGCTTCGTTCCAAAGACTGTTCAAAGAGCGCCCGGGCTGACAAGGTCCGGGCGTTTTTTTGTCTTTTTCGGGCTATAAAAGAGAGTGGTCCCCCGAGTCGATTCGCTCCGGGAACACAGTCAAACGGATTTACGGTTTCCGACCGTTTTTCGCTTCGTAGCGCAGTTTTGCCTGTGAACTACTGTGGGAATCAATATTGCCGTTTCGTGACAGGCCAGACACCTCTAAGGGTACTGCCGGGGTACAGGGACAGAACGGAAAACACCATGAACGACGCAGTACGCAAGCTCGCCAACATCCAGCCGGCAGAGCCGCATTACCGCGAAGCCCCGAACAATATCGAGGCCGAACAGGCGCTTCTCGGCGCGATCCTGGTCAATAACGACGCCTATTACCGCGTCTCCGATTTCCTGAAGCCCGTCCATCTCTACGAGCCGCTGCACCGCAAGATCTTCGAGGTCGCCGGCGACATCATCCGCATGGGCAAGACCGCCAATCCGGTGACGATCAAGACCTTCCTGCCCGCCGACGACAAGGTCGGCGATCTGACGGTGGCGCAATATCTCGCGCGCCTTGCCTCCGAAGCCGTGTCGATCATCAACGCAGAAGACTACGGCCGGGCGATCTACGACCTGGCGCTCCGCCGCGCGCTGATCACCATCGGCGAGGACATGGTCAACATCGCCTTTGACGCGCCGCTCGACATGCCGCCGCAGACGCAGATCGAGGATACCGAACGCCGGCTGTTCGAGCTCGCCGAAAACGGCCGCTACGACGGCGGCTTCCAGTCGTTCAACGATGCGGTGGCGCTTGCTATCGACATGGCCGGCCAGGCCTTCGAGCGCGACGGCCATCTTTCCGGTGTCTCGACCGGCATCATGTCTCTCGACAGCAAGATGGGCGGGTTGCAGCGTTCCGACTTGATCGTGCTTGCGGGACGCCCCGGCATGGGCAAGACATCGCTTGCCACCAACATCGCCTATAACATTGCCGCCTCCTACGAACCGGAAGTCCAGCCGGACGGTTCGTTCAAGGCCAAGAACGGCGGCGTCGTCGGCTTCTATTCGCTCGAAATGTCGGCCGAACAGCTCGCCACCCGTATCATCTCCGAGCAGACGGAAGTCTCCTCGTCAAAGATCCGCCGCGGTGACATTACCGAGGCGGATTTCGAAAAGCTCGTGGCCTGCTCCCAGATGATGCAGAAAGTGCCGCTGTTCATCGACCAGACCGGCGGTATCTCGATCGCCCAGCTTTCCGCCCGCGCCCGTCGCCTCAAGCGCCAGCGCGGCCTCGATTGCCTGGTGGTCGACTATATCCAGCTGATGACCGGCTCGGGCAAATCGGGCGAGAACCGCGTCCAGGAAATCACCCAGATCACAACGGGTCTGAAGGCGCTCGGCAAGGAGCTGAACGTGCCAATCATCGCGCTGTCGCAGCTCTCGCGCCAAGTGGAAAGCCGCGACGACAAACGCCCGCAGCTCTCCGACCTTCGCGAATCGGGCTCGATCGAGCAGGACGCCGACGTGGTGCTCTTCGTGTTTCGCGAGGAATATTATGTGAAGAACATGGAACCCCGCGACATCGCCGACCCGAAATATCCCGAATGGGAAGTGCTGATGGACAAGGTCAAGGGCACGGCGGACGTGATCATCGCCAAGCAGCGTCACGGACCGACCGGCACAGTCAAGCTCGCCTTCCAGTCGGAATACACCCGCTTCGCCGATCTGGCCGACCCGAGCTATACGCAATACGAAGAGCATTGATCGAGCTAATTTGACAGACCGCCTTCATGTTGGCATTATCGCCAACATGAAGGCGGAACTGCTTTACCGCTCAAAGAACGTCCTGTCGGATGGGCCATCGTCGAGATGGTCATCTCGAAGCTTCCGCATCCCGTGGTCGGGAGCCGGCACGACTACAAATATCGCCTGTTCTACGGTTATGAAGGACAGCGGGTTGTCGGCTTCGACAACGAAAGAGGCAAAGGCGACCACAGACATATCGATGGCCGCGAGGAGAACTACAGCTTCACGACGGTCAATGCCCTGATCCGTGATTTTCTCGCTGACGTCCATTCAAGGAGAGAGCGCCGATGACAACCGCAACAATTCGAATTCAGCGGGGCGACGAAACTGCGCTTCAAGACGCCGCAGGAGGCTTTCTCGACGCTTGGAAAACCGGCAAAGCTCAGGAGCACGTCTTCAGCTTCTCCTCCCCTGAACAGCTCTTTACCGTCCTGACGCCCAAGCGCTGGACATTGATCGAGACGTTGCAGAGCCTTGGCCCCTCGACCTACCGCGCTTTGGCCACAGCCCTTTCCCGCGATGTGAAGCGGGTGCATGAGGATACGGCCGTCTTGATAGAATGGGGCCTTGTCGAAGTGAACGACGATGGTCGCATCCACGTACCCTACGACGTCATCCATGCGGATTTCGACTTGCGCAGCGTTGCCTGAATTCCCGACGGCCTAAAAGATTGTGCAGCGCGAAAGATTTTGCGGGCGCGGTCTTTTTCCTGCCTTCGAAACCGGTAGGATCGCTGCGACCGTTCTCATGCCTCCCGATCCTCATGCCCTACGAGCCGACATGACCGATTTCGACAGCGAGCTTTCCTATCCCGACGATTTCGACATTGCGCCCGTCCGGCTGACGGTCGATCTGGGTGCGCTTGCCGATAATTGGCGGGAGATGGCGCGGCGTTCGGGAACGGCGCGGGCGGCGGCCGTCGTCAAGGCGGATGCCTATGGACTGGGGCTCGAGGATTGCGGCATCACGCTTTACGAAGCCGGCGCCCGGGATTTTTTCGTCGCTGTCGCGCGAGAAGGCGTGACGCTGCGCGCCTATGCTCCCGACGCCCGCATCTATGTTCTCTCCGGGATCTGGCCCGGCCAGGAGGCGATGTTCTTCGAACACGATCTGGTGCCGGTTCTGGCCTCGGAAGAACAGCTCGCCTTCTGGATGTCGGTGACATCGGAATATGGCGACCATCCCTGCGCTTTGCAGGTGGATACCGGCTTCAACCGGCTCGGCCTGCCGCTCGAGGATGCGATCGCCTTCGCCGACGATGTGTCGCGGCCGGCAAGCTTCTCGCCGGTCCTGGTGCTGTCGCATCTCCATAGCGGCGACACGCCCTCCTCGCCCCTCAACCAGAAACAGCTTTCGGCTTTCCGGAAGGTCGCGGAGGCTTTCGAAGGCATCGAGACGAGCCTTTCGGCTTCCGCCGGGATCTTTCTGGGGCCGGACTATCATTTCGATCTCACCCGCCCCGGCATCGCGCTTTATGGCGGCGAGGCGGTCGTCGGGGTACCGAACCCGATGAAGCCGGTCGCGAAGGCGGAAGCGCGCATCATCCAGATCCGCGACGGGAAAAAGGGCGAGACGGTAAGTTACGGCGGCACCTACCAGCTCTCCCGCGACAGCCGGCTGGCGATCGTTTCCGCGGGTTATGCGGACGGCTACAGCCGAGCGCTCTCCGGTTCCGGCGTGCCGCTGCGCAAGACGGTCGCCCAGGGCGGCTTCGGCTTCGTCGCCGGCCGCAAGGTTCCGGTCATCGGCCGCATCACCATGGACCTGACGATCTTCGACGTCACCGACATCCCGGCATCGGAAATCCAGGCCGGCGACTATGTCGAGCTGTTCGGTCCGAACATAGCCCTCGACGACGTCGCCCGCGCCGCCGGCACGATCGGCTACGAACTGCTGACCAGCCTCGGTCTGCGCTATGAACACCGGTATCTTTATCCCGAGGATTGATCGGCGCTCGCTTGCCTCTTGGAAGCGGAAATCCCTCGTGCTATACGAGAACAAAAGGAGATCGAAATGACCGAGATCCATCTGAGCGAGAAACAGCGGGCGTTTATCGACGCCCAAGTCGAGGCCGGAGTCTACAAGGATGCCAACGAGGTTGTTGCGGCCGGTTTGCGCCAGCTTCAAGAAAAAACGGAAACGCTGAAGCGATTGATCCAGGAAGGGCTGGACGATGTCGAAGCGGGCCGAGTGATGAATTTTGAAAGCGGCGAGGAATTGACGGCGCACATTCTCAAGATGGCAGAGGAACGGAAGAATGCAAGCGCGCCGTCTCAACGTGTCCCAACGCGCGCTGACCGATCTTCTGGAAGATTATGAGTATACCTCGCAATTCAATCCGATAGCCGCAAGACGCCTGCTGGACGAGCTCAATGCCAAGATGGCCTCGTTAGCGGAACTCGGCCTTACCGGCAGTTCCCGAGAATTCGTTCCTGGATTGCGGGCCTTCCCCTTTCGCGGCAGGTGCATCTATTTCGTGATCGACGAAACGACGATGCATGTCCTGCGCGTTCTTCACGGACATCAGGACATTTCTGCCGACAACTTCCCAACCGACGAAACCTGAATTCCCCATGGCAAAATCCAAAACCCAATTCGTGTGCCAGAACTGCGGCACGGTGCATAACCGCTGGGCCGGCAAGTGTGACGGCTGCGGCGAGTGGAACACCATTATCGAAGACGACCAGATGGGCGGCATCGGTGGAGGTCCCGGCAAGGTGCCGAAGAAGGGCCGTGCCGTGGCGCTCACCACGCTGTCCGGCGAGACCGAGGAAGCGCCGCGCATCTTCACCGGCATTTCCGAACTCGACCGAGCGACCGGCGGCGGTTTCGTGCGCGGTTCGGCGGTGTTGGTCGGCGGCGATCCGGGCATCGGCAAGTCGACGCTGCTGATGCAGGCGGCCGCAGCCCTCTCCCGCCGCGGCCACCGGATCATCTATGTCTCGGGCGAAGAGGCGGTGGCGCAGGTCAGGCTGCGTGCCCAGCGGTTGGATGCCGCCGATACCGAGGTGCTGCTCGCGGCCGAAACCAATGTCGAGGACATCCTCGCCACGATCGGCGAAGGCAAGCGCCCCGACCTCGTGATCATCGATTCGATCCAGACGCTATGGAGCGACACGGCCGATTCGGCGCCGGGCACCGTCACCCAGGTGCGCACCGGCGTGCAGGCGATGATCCGGTTCGCCAAGCAGACCGGGGCCGCCATGGTCCTCGTCGGCCACGTCACCAAGGAAGGCCAGATCGCCGGCCCGCGCGTCGTCGAGCACATGGTCGATGCGGTCCTCTATTTCGAAGGCGACCGAGGCCACCACTACCGCATCCTGCGCACCGTCAAGAACCGATTTGGGCCGACCGACGAGATCGGAGTCTTCGAAATGTCCGACAAGGGGCTTCGCGAAGTCACCAATCCGTCCGAACTCTTCCTCGGCGAGCGCAACTCGAAATCGCCAGGGGCCGCGGTCTTTGCCGGCATGGAGGGCACGCGGCCGGTTCTGGTCGAGGTGCAGGCGCTGGTGGCGCCCACCTCGCTCGGCACGCCGCGGCGCGCGGTGGTCGGCTGGGATTCGTCGCGCCTGTCGATGATTCTCGCAGTCCTGGAGGCCCATTGCGGCGTCAAGCTCGGACAGCACGACGTGTATCTCAACGTCGCGGGCGGTTATCGCATTACCGAGCCTGCGGCCGACCTCGCGGTCGCGTCCGCACTGGTATCCTCGCTTGCCGGTCTTGCTCTGCCGGCCGATTGCGTCTATTTCGGCGAAATCAGCCTCTCGGGCGCGGTGCGGCCGGTTTCGCAGACTGCGCAACGCCTTAAGGAAGCTGAGAAACTTGGTTTTGCAGGAGCGATGCTGCCGGCCACGTCCGCGGAGGTGCCGAAGGGCGCGAACGGACGCTGGGTGACGATCGAGGACCTGCCGGATTTGGTATCCCGCATCGCGGGTTCCGCCGCCAAGCTGAGACAAACGCCGGAAGATGATTGATCTTCCGTTAACAAGCCCGCTGATGTATGACGGCTGCGGTAAGGCGGGGCGCCGGGCTTGAAGCCGGCAAGTCTTGAAGTCGGCAAGTCTGGAGTAGATCATATATGCCCATCACGATTTTCGATGGTATCGTCATCGCTGTGACGCTGTTTTCCGCCGTTCTCGCCATGGTTCGCGGTTTTTCGCGAGAGGTGCTGTCGATCGCAAGCTGGGCTGGCTCAGTCGCCGCCGCCTATTACCTCTACCCCCTGGTTCTGCCCTATGTGAAGCCGCACCTGAGTGACGAGCGCATTGCGATTGCTGCGTCCGCTGGCGCCATCTTCCTGATCGCGTTGATCATCATCTCGTTCATCACCACCAGGATCGCCGATTTCATCATCGACAGCCGCATCGGCGCGCTCGACCGCACGCTGGGTTTCCTGTTCGGCGCCGCCCGCGGCATCCTGCTGCTCGTCGTGGCCGTCGCGTTCTGGAACTGGCTGGTTGCCGCCAATGCCCAGCCGACCTGGGTGACGCAGGCGAAATCGAAGCCGTTCCTCGACACGCTCGTCGCCCGCCTCGAAGCCGTGCTGCCCGCCGATATCGAGCCGCAGATCCGCGCCCGCATCCTCGGCCGCGGAGCAGCGCCAACCGATGGCGCTCCGGCTCAGGATCAGCCGACGGCAGACGACGCGCCTGCGACAAATAATTGACGCGATCTTGCGCTTGATGCAGCGCAAAACGTCACCATTTGTGGTATCATTCGCATTCAAGTGAAAAGCAGGCTGGTTTCCGGGGAGGTTCTCCCCGGCCGGCCTTTCCATTTTTCCGACAGGGACAGGTTGTCCGCAGGGATAAGGGGCCAAGATGAATCAGGCGGTTTCCGAGACGTTCGCCGAAGACAGCGTCAACGAGTGGGATGGCGATACGCTGCATGAAGAATGCGGTGTGTTCGGCATTCTCGGCCATCCCGAGGCTGCGACGCTGACGGCGCTCGGGCTGCACGCCCTGCAGCATCGCGGTCAGGAAGCGGCCGGCATTGTCTCCTTCGACGGCTTGCGCTTCCATTCGGAACGCCGCATGGGCCTCGTCGGCGACCATTATACCGATCCCGTCACCCTTGCCCGCCTGCCCGGCAATATCGCGATCGGCCACAACCGCTATTCGACCACCGGCGAAGTGGCGCTGCGCAACGTCCAGCCACTGTTTGCCGAACTCGAAGTCGGCGGCATCGCGGTTGCCCATAACGGCAACTTCACCAATGGCCTGACCCTGCGCCGGCAGCTGATCGCCGGCGGCGCCATCTGTCAGTCGACCTCCGATACCGAAGTCGTCCTGCATCTCATCGCCCGCTCCCGTTATTCGTCGACCGCCGACCGGTTCATCGACGCGATCCGGCAGATGGAAGGCGGCTATTCGATGCTCGCCGTCACCCGCACCAAGCTGATCGCCGCGCGCGACCCCACCGGCATCCGCCCGCTGGTCATGGGCGAACTCGACGGCAAGCCGATCTTCGCGTCCGAGACCTGCGCGCTCGACATCATCGGCGCCAAGTTCGTCCGCGACGTGGAGAACGGCGAAGTCATCATCTGCGAAATCCAGGCGGACGGCTCTATCTCGATCGACGCCCGCAAGGCCGGCAACGGCCAGCCGGAACGGCTCTGCCTGTTCGAATACGTCTATTTCGCCCGCCCCGATTCCGTCGTCGGCGGCCGCAGCGTCTATGTGGCGCGCAAGAACATGGGCATCAACCTTGCCAAGGAATCGCCCGTCGAAGCCGACGTCGTCGTGCCCGTGCCGGATGGCGGCACGCCGGCTGCTCTCGGTTACGCCCAGGAAAGCGGCATTCCGTTCGAATACGGCATCATCCGCAACCACTATGTCGGCCGCACCTTCATCGAGCCGACCCAGCAGATCCGCGCCTTCGGCGTCAAGCTCAAGCATTCCGCCAACCGGGCGATGATCGAGGGCAAGCGGGTCGTGCTGGTCGACGATTCGGTGGTGCGCGGCACGACGTCGCTGAAGATCGTCCGGATGATCCGCGATGCCGGCGCCAAGGAAGTGCATCTGCGCGTCGCCAGCCCGATGATCTATCACCCGGATTTCTACGGCATCGACACGCCCGACCGCGACAAGCTGCTCGCCAACCAGTACGACAGCCTGGAAGCCATGTGCCAATATATCGGCGCGGATTCGCTGGAATTCCTGTCGATCAACGGCCTTTACCGCGCCGTCGGCGGCGAAGACCGCAACAACGCCCGCCCGCAATTCACCGACCATTATTTCACCGGCGACTATCCCACCCGCCTGCTCGACAAGGATGGCGAGACGATGGGCCGCAAGGTTTCGGTACTGGCCAGCAACGGCTGAGGTGATTGGGTGGCTTTGCAGCACCGCCCTTCGGCAAGTTCCTTCACGCACCCAGCAAGCTCGCCCCCCTCTGCCCTGCCGGGCATCTCCCCCACAGGTGGGGAGATCGGCTGGGAGCCTGCTCACGGCCCTGCATTGAGCGTTACATCCTTCGCAGCGGTGCTTTTGTAGGCGGGGGATCGTGCCGCTTGTAATCTCCCCACCTGTGGGGGAGATGCCCGGCAGGGCAGAGGGGGGCATCCTGGCTCGACGTTTATTGGCACGGCTCTCCGAATGACGAAAAGCCTCTCCCACGCGCAAGGACTTGCGCGCACCGGATCGCTGTGACAAGCACAGGGCAACGGGGATCGAGGCCGGGCTCCTGCAACAAGCAGCTGTCGCCTCCTCCACCAATATCCATCGGCGACTGTAATGACCGTCGCGCGCATTGCATTTGAGGGCGGAAAATCATGAATATCGATCTGAAGGGCAGGATCGCGCTGGTGACCGGCGCATCGCGGGGCATCGGCTATTTCACGGCGCTGGCACTCGCGAAAGCCGGCGCGCATGTGATCGCCACCGCGCGCACCGTCGGCGGCCTCGAGGATCTTGACGATGCGATCAAGGCGGCCGGCGGCACCGCCACGCTGGTTCCCTTCGACATCACCGACATGGCGGCGATCGACAAGCTCGGCGCCTCGATCTTCGAGCGCTGGGGCAAGCTCGACATCCTCGTGGCGAACGCCGGCATCCTCGGCGTCATCTCGCCGCTCGGCCATATCGAGGCGAAGGTGTTCGAGAAGGTAATGCTGACCAACGTCACCGCCACCTGGCGACTGATCCGCTCGGTCGAGCCGCTGCTGACGAAATCCGATGCCGGCCGCGCGCTGATCCTGTCGTCCGGCGTTGCATCCAAGGCACCGGCGTTCTGGGGCGCCTATTCGATCTCCAAGGCGGCCGTCGAAAACATGGCCCGCATATGGGCTGCCGAGACCGCCCACACGCCGCTCAAGGTCAACATCGTCAATCCAGGCGCTACCCGCACTGCCATGCGCGCTCAAGCGATGCCCGGCGAAGACCCGGAAACCCTGCCGCATCCGTCGGAAGTCGCCGAAAAGATCCTCTTCCTCGCCTCCCCCGACCTTCAGGATACCGGCCGCCTGTTCGTCGTGCGCGACAACAAGTTCGCGGATTTTCGCGCGCCGGAATAGAGGCACCGCTCGCCGCAAGAAGCCTGGATGATGCAACCGCACCTTACCGACGAGCAAAGAGAGCAAGCGACGGCGACCGCCAATCTCGTCGCCGCGGCGATGGCCCGCCTTCACCGCGAACATGGGGACGCTGCCGTGATGGAGGCGATGCGATTGATCAGCTCCGCCATGACCGACGACGCGCGGCGCAGGTCCATCGCCCAGGCCCTGCTCGACAACAGCAACCCGCCGACCGAAAAAGGCCGCTAAGGCGACCTAGACGTTCTCCGCCTCCTGATCCAGCGTCTTGGCGCGGCGCTGCAGATTTTCGCTGAGCTTGCGAAGCTGTTTCTCGTCCAGTTTTTCGATGCCGATGAACTCGTTGGCAGCCTGGCTGGACAGGATCAGCTCGTCGAGCTTCGCCTGGACCGCCTCGCCGTCCCTGTTTTGGGAATTTTGCAGGACGAAGACCATCAGGAAGGTGATGATCGTCGTGCCAGTGTTGACCACCAGCTGCCAGGTCTCCGAGAATCCGAAGAACGGTCCGGTGACGCCCCAGATGACGATCAGGACAACGGCCGCAACGAACGTGACCGGCTTTCCCGACCAGGAGGAGATGGCGCTCGAGAAGATGTCGAAAACGTTGCGATGTCTATCCTGGCTGGCCATTTCGGTATCCATCCGATTGCTGGAATGCGTGCCCATCAACGTGCAAAGCGCATGTTTTGATCCCGGCGCCGCCCCCGGGGAGATACCCCATGTTTGAAAATCCGATTTTCTGCTATGCTGCAGGTCCTGCGATAGGGCGCAGGAACTTCATATTTCGGGGGAATATCTGATGAGAAACATCGCCTTCTATTTCTTCGGCGCGGCTGTGCTCTGTGTCACCGTCGGCATGTTCTGGGGCATTCAGATGGCCATCTCCGGCGACCATCTGATGGCGCCGGCGCATGCGCATCTGAACCTGGTCGGCTGGACGACGATGGGGCTTTTCGGTCTCTACTACACGGTGACCCCGGCGGCGGCCGATTCCGTGCTGTCGAAGGTCCATCTCGGCTTTGCGGTTCTCGGCGTGCTCTGTATCGTGCCGGGCATCGCGATGGCGGTGTCCTCGGGCGGCGAGGCGCTTGCCGCGATCGGCTCGATCCTCACCGTCGTGTCAATGCTGATCTTTCTGTTCACCGTCGCCAGAAACGGCATCGGCCGCAAGACGGCGTAAGGCCAGTTACGGACATCCCGCGCGGGCAAAGCCCACTTGACCAAACGGCCTGCCCGCGCCATAACCACCTCCATGAAAACGGCGATTTCCATTTGTGGGATCATTATCCGCTAGCGTTCGCGCTGGCCCGGCCGTTTTCGTCTCTCGAAAAGCCTTGAAGACAAACGACCCGGCCGGAGCCGGATGCTTTCGTGTCTCCTGAACGCGAAAGCATCCGGCTCCTAGTTGATAGTGAGAGCGGGATGTCGTCCGAAAACCGCGTACACTTTCGGCATCCCGCCCAGCCGGATGCTCGCCGTGCGAGACTTTGGGGAGATTTTTCGATGAGCATTTCGCTCAGGTTCTACAATACGCTGACCCGTGAAAAGACGGCGTTCGCGCCGATCGACCCCCAGAACGTACGCATGTATGTCTGCGGCCCGACGGTCTACGACTACGCCCATATCGGCAATGCCCGACCGGCCATCGTCTTCGACGTGCTCTTCCGGCTGCTCCGCCATGTCTATGGCGAGGCCCACGTCACCTATGCCCGCAACATCACCGACGTCGACGACAAGATCAACGCGCGGGCGCTGCGCGACCATCCCGGCCTGCCGCTCAACGAGGCGATCCGCCTCGTCACGGAAAAGACCGAGACGCAGTACCACGAGGACATCGCCCTGCTCGGCAACCTGGAGCCGACCGTCGAGCCGCGTGCCACCGACACCATTGCCGAGATGATCGAGATCATCGAGAAGCTGATCGGCAACGGCCATGCCTATGTGGCAAAAGGCGAAGTGCTGTTCGATACCAAGTCGATGGCCGACTACGGCCAGCTTTCCAAACGTCCGCTCGACGAGCAGCAGGCCGGCGCCCGCGTCGCGGTCGATGCGCACAAGAAAAACCCGAGCGATTTCGTGCTGTGGAAGCTCTCCTCCCACAACGAACCCGGCTGGGAAAGCCCCTGGGGTCGCGGCCGTCCGGGCTGGCATATCGAGTGCTCGGCGATGAGCCGGCGTTATCTCGGCGAAGTGTTCGACATCCATGGCGGCGGGCTCGACCTGATCTTCCCGCACCATGAAAACGAGATCGCCCAGTCGCGCTGCGCCCACGGCACAGAGGTGATGGCGAATGTCTGGATGCACAACGGCTTCGTGCAGGTCGAAGGCCGCAAGATGTCGAAGTCCGAGGGCAATTTCATCACCATCTACGATCTGCTCCACACCGAAAAATTCGGCGGCCGCCAGTGGCCGGGCGAGGTGCTGCGGCTTGCCATGCTGATGACGCACTACCGCGAGCCGATCGATTTTTCGGTGAAGCGGCTGGAAGAAGCCGAACGCCTTCTCGCCAAGTGGCCAGCGGCGGAAACCTCCGATGCCACGCCCTGCGATACGGTGATCAACGCGCTTGCCGACGACCTCAACACGGTCGCCGCCGTGCAGGCGCTGCACGCGCTGGCGCAGGAGGCCCACGGCGACCCTGACGCACTTGCGGTGTTTGCCGCCAGCGCGGCATTTCTCGGGGTGCTGCCTGAGAAAACCGAGGTCGACGAGGCACTGGCGTCCGCCGTCGATGCCCTGGTCGCCCTGCGGCTCGAAATGCTGAAGGCGAAAAATTTCGCCGAGGCCGACAAGATCCGCAACGAACTGTCGGACAAGGGTATCCAGCTGAAAGACGGCAAGGACCCGGCAACCGGTGAGAGGGTGACGACCTGGGAGGTGAAGCGGTAGGATGGAGTTGGCGCCCGGAGATACCCCCCTCTGCCCTGCCGGGCATCTCCCCCACAAGGGGGGAGATCGGCTGGGCGCGCCCGCTTGCCCGGACATTGATCGCCGCCATTGCCGCCCCCGCACCCTAAAACGCCGGCACTCCAATTCGCAGCGGCAAGTAGGTTTTCCAAATTTTGAAAACCTACTTGCCTCGCAAAAATACCTATCCCAGATTGCGACATCCAATGTGAGCGCGAGCGTTTGCCACAATCCGATCTCCCCCCTTGTGGGGGAGATGTCCGGCAGGACAGAGGGGGGTAACCGCGCGCTGCCCGCAGACAAGGAGCATGACATGCCACATGCCCCAGTCCCGCCGCAACGTCGCGCCAACGCCCGGCGCATGCGCAAAGCCTTGACCGATGCCGAACTGAAGCTCTGGAACGAATTGCGCGCCCACCGCCTGATGGGCCTGAGTTTCCGCCGCCAGGTGCCGATCGCCGGCTATATCGTCGACTTCGCCTGCCCGATGCATCATCTCATTGTTGAGGTCGATGGTTCGCAGCACGGCAACGACGATGATCTGCGGTATGATATCGTCAGGACCGAACGTCTAGAGCGAGATGGCTGGACGGTGCTGCGCTTCTGGAACGACGACGTTCTGAAGGACATCGACAATGTCTGTCTCCATATCCTGAAAATTATTGGGGAGGCCTGAAGATGACCCAGATCCACACCGGCGGGTGCCAGTGCGGGGCGGTACGCTACCGGGCAGAGGGCGAGATCGGGTTTCCGCATCTGTGCCATTGCCGCATGTGCCAGAAGGCGGCCGGCAATTATTTCATGCCGCTCGGCGGGGTGATGCATGAAAACTTCAAGCTGACGCGCGGCGAGCCGGCTTGGTTCCGGTCGTCGGAAACCGTGCGGCGCGGGTTCTGCGAAAAATGCGGCACGCCGCTCTTTTATGACGGGTCGAGCGATCATATGAGCATCACGCTCGGTTCGCTCGACGATCCGCAATCGGTGAAGCCGGAGCTGCAGACCAATCTTGCCCATAAGATGTCCTGGTTCGGCGAGCTCGATCACCTACAGCACGATAACGCCATGGACATAACCGAGGAACAGGAAAAGACTGTCTCGGCCAGCAGCAACCAGCACCCCGACCACGACACCGAGGTCTGGCCTCCAGGCAATCGACATGCGGAGGGTCAATCATGAGCGATACCATCCGAACCGGCGGCTGCCAGTGCGGCGCGATCCGCTTCCGGCTTGAAGGTGAGCCGTTCGATTCTTCGGTCTGCCATTGCCGAATGTGCCAGAAGGCCTTCGGCGCCTATTATGCGCCGCTGGTGGCGACCGGCGAGGCAAAGCTCACCTGGACGCGCGGCGAACTGAAATATTTCCAGTCGTCGAACCACGTCCGGCGCGGCTTCTGCGGGGACTGCGGCACGCCGATGACCTACGAGGCGGCGGACGGGATCGCGATCTCCGCCGGCAGCTTCGACGACCCGACCCTGCTGCCGCCGGTCGTGCAGTTCGGCGTCGAGGGCAAACTTCCCTTCGTCGACCGGCTGTCCGAATTGCCGGCGCGCCACACGATGGATGATATCGACACCGCCCCCTTCCTGGCCGATATCGTCTCCTATCAGCATCCCGACCACGACACCGAAATCTGGCCGCCGGAGAGCGGCCCGCCAGAAAACCAGCCACCGGAGAACAAGCGATGAGCGAAACCCTTAGAACAGGCGGCTGCCAGTGCGGCGCCGTCCGCTTCCGGATCCATGGTGAACTCGGCCGCGCCTCGATCTGCCATTGCCGCATGTGCCAGAAGGCCTTCGGCGGCTTTTTCGGGCCGCTGGTCACCGTGCCGAAGGACGGTGTCGAATGGACCCGCGCCGAGCCGAAATATTTCCAGTCCTCGGTCAATATCGACCGCGGTTTCTGCGAAAATTGCGGCACGCCGCTCAGCTACCGCTACCCGGGCGGCCTGGACCTGGCGATCGGAGCCTTCGACAAGCGCGACGATCTCGCCCCGAAAATCCAGGTGAACTACGCCTCGCATATCCCGTGGGTGACGACGATCTTCGACCAGCCGGTCCGCGACAGCGGCGAGGACGCCGTCCAGCAGGAGCAGATCATCTCCTTCCAGCATCCCGATCACGATACTGAAAACTGGCCGGCAAAGGGTCTCCATCTATGACCGAAGTTCTGCGTACCCTCTATCCCGAGATCGAACCCTACGCGACAGGCCGGCTCGATGTCGGCGACGGCCATGTGATCTATTGGGAGCGGGTCGGCACGCCGGGCACGAAGCCCGCCGTCTTCCTGCATGGCGGCCCCGGCGGCGGCTGCAACCCGAACCAGCGCCGGCTCTTCAACCCGGACCTTTACGACGTGGTGCTGTTCGACCAGCGCGGCTGCGGTCGTTCCACCCCGCATGCAAGCCTCGAGGCCAACACGACCTGGCACCTGGTCGCGGATATCGAGCGGCTGCGCGAAATGGTCGGCGTCGACAGATGGCAGGTTTTCGGCGGTTCCTGGGGTTCGACCCTGGCGCTTGCCTATGCGGAAACCCATCCCGAGCGGGTAACCGAACTTCTGGTGCGCGGCATTTATACCCTGACCCGGCCGGAGCTCGACTGGTACTACCAGTTCGGCGTCTCGGAAATGTTCCCTGACAAGTGGGAAGCCTTCGTCGCTCCTATTCCGGAAGCCGAACGCCACGAGATGATGGCTGCCTATCACCGCCGCCTCACCGGCACCGACAAGGCCGAGCAGATCCGCTGCGCCAAGGCCTGGAGCGTCTGGGAGGGCTCGACCATCACGCTTCTGCCGAGCCCCGAACTGGCGTCGGACCACGACGACGACCATTTCGCGCTCGCCTTCTCGCGCATCGAAAACCACTTCTTCATGAATGCCGGCTGGCTGGAAGACGGGCAGCTCCTGCGCGACGCCACGAAGCTCAAGGGCATTCCCGGCGTCATCGTGCACGGCCGCTACGACATGCCCTGCCCGCTGAAATATGCCTGGCAGCTCTCGAAAGTCTGGACGGACGCGGATTTCCACATCATCGAGGGCGCCGGACATGCGGTCTCGGAACCGGGGATTACCGACCAGCTGATCCGCGCGACGGACCGGTTTGCGGGAAAGATTTGAGGAAATAAAGACCCCCTCTGGCCTGCCGGCCATCTCCCCCACAAGGGGGGCGAAGACTCGCGGCGCTCTCGTGCCTCAATGAGTCGTCGGAGGCGCGGCAGGTTAAGCCCCTCCCCCTTGTGGGGAGGGGCCTTGTAAATACGATGCAACACCGCTCCAGGAGGAGCACCCATGACACGCGAACGCATCTATCTCTTCGACACCACGCTGCGCGACGGGCAACAGACCCCCGGCGTCGATTTTTCCGTCGAGGACAAGATCGCCATCTCCAACCTGCTGGACGAATTCGGCCTCGATTATGTCGAGGGCGGTTATCCCGGCGCCAACCCGACCGACACCGCCTTCTTCTCGCAGAAGCGCACGGTGAAATCGAAATTCGTCGCTTTCGGCATGACCAAGCGAGCCGGTGTTTCCGCCTCGAACGATCCGGGGCTGGCCGTCCTGCTGCAGGCGAAAAGCGACGCCACCTGTTTCGTCGCGAAAAGCTGGGACTATCACGTGCGAGTCGCGCTCGGCTGTACGAACGAGGAGAACCTCGAGGCGATCCGCGACAGCGTCGAGGCTGCCCGCGGCGCGGCCAAGGAAGCGCTGGTAGATTGCGAGCATTTCTTCGACGGCTACAAGGCCAATCCCGAATATGCGCTTGCCTGCGCCAGGACGGCTTATGAAGCCGGTGCGCGCTGGGTGGTGCTCTGCGACACCAATGGCGGCACCCAGCCGGGCGAAATCCGCGCCATCGTCGAGGCGGTGATCGCGTCGGGCATTCCTGGCGCCTCGCTCGGCATCCATGCTCATGACGATACCGGCCAGGCGGTCGCCAATTCGCTCGCCGCAATCGAGGCGGGCTGTCGGCAGATCCAGGGGACGCTGAACGGCATCGGCGAGCGCTGCGGCAATGCCAATCTGGTGACGATCATCGCGACGCTTGCCCTGAAGGACGCTTTCGCCACCCGGTTCGAGACGGCGATCGACGCGGAGCGGCTGACCGGGCTCACCCGCCTCAGCCACGCCTTCGACGAGCTCTTGAACCGGTCACCGAACCACCAGAGCCCTTACGTCGGCGCGTCTGCCTTCGCCACCAAGGCCGGCATCCACGCCTCGGCGCTGCTCAAGGACCCGCGCACCTATGAACACGTGACGCCGGAAAGTGTCGGCAACCTGCGCAAGGTGATGGTGTCCGATCAGGGCGGCAAGTCGAACTTCATCAACGCGCTGAAGCGCCGCGGCATCGAGGTCGGCAAGGACGATCCGAAGCTCGACCAGTTGATCTCGATCGTCAAGGAACGCGAGGCGACCGGATACGCCTATGAAGGCGCCGACGCGAGTTTCGAGCTGCTCGCCCGCCGCACGCTCGGCACCATTCCGGAGTTCTTCTCCGTCGAAGGTTTTCGGGTGATGGTCGAGCGCCGGTTCGACAGCCACGGCCGCATCAAGATCGTCTCCGAAGCGGTGGTCAAACTCGTCGTCGACGGGCAGACGCTGATGTCGGTGGCCGAGGGCGACGGCCCGGTCAACGCGCTCGACCGGGCGCTGCGCAAGGATTTCGGCAAATACCAGCACGAGATCGACGACCTGGTGCTCGCCGACTTCAAGGTGCGTATCCTCAACGGCGGCACAGAGGCGATCACCCGCGTGCTGATCGAATCCACCGACGGCGACGGCGTGCGCTGGTGGACGGTCGGCGTCTCGGAAAACATCATCGACGCCTCGTTCCAGGCGCTGATGGATTCGGTCATCTACAAGCTGATGAAGAACCGGGAGCTCGCGGGCAAGATCGCGGCGGAGTGAGGCTGGAAGGGCGAGGCTGAGGCCGCCTCGCCATGTTCGAACCTTCACCGCCCGGCCATTTCGCGCAGGTCCTGGATGAGGCCGCCGGGACCAGTCTCGGCTGTCGCCGCGACGCCGATTTTGGTCAGCCAGCACCACATGCTGGTGCGATGGAAAAGGGTGTAGAGCCACAGCGCCCGCTCCATATCCGGATGGTCGGTCCGGCCGTAACCGTCAAGGATGGGCCGGTGGCTGCGCGGGTCCTCGTGCGAGGAGCAGAACAGGGCCTTGGCCAGATCGAAGAGCCTGTCCCCTGCCCGCGCATTGCCGAAATCGATGAGCCCGCTCAGCCGAAGATCTCCGGCACCGTCGCGCAACGCGAGCACATTGCCCTGATGGAAGTCATCGTGGCAGAGCACGGGGCCGCCGTTTTCGGCCAGGAGATCGAAACTGCCTTCGGCAAGGCGCTGCAGGTTTCGCCCGAGTTCGGCATCGCCGCCGAGATCGCGAAAACGCCGGAACACGTCTTCGAACGCCGCCGTCATATAGTCCGCATTGGTCGGACACGGCTTGTCGATCCCGTCGCCACGAATGTAGCCATAGGCTGGCATCGGCACGGCGTGAACCTGCCTCAGCAGCTCTCCCATCTGCCGATAAGCCTGCGCGATATCCGGTTCGCCCATCCAGTGGCGGAGCGAACGGCCGGGCAACAACGTCAACAGAGCGTAGCGCAACGGCAGGAGGGTGCGTGTTTCGTCGACCCTCAACCACCGGGGAACAGGGGGTATCAGCCCTTCCAGCCAGCCGGCCACCAGGTTCTCCTTCTTCGGCAGCCATTCGGGTTCATCCGGATAGATTTTGAGGACAAGCGAGCTGTGCTCGGCCCGCACGAGATCAATCCTGTAAACCTCGGTACTGCCGCCCTCGAGTCTGCTGAAACCGCTGGCGACAAAACCACGATCGAGGTGCCGGACGAGCCGATCAACGGTTTCGCCGTCGAGTTCGAGGGTCGTTCTTCGCTGCGGCGCCATTTCCACCGTCCGATGATTGCTATATTGGGTTACCCACTATCGACACTGTTGGAGCGTGGACAACGCGGTTCTCCATAAACCACGCAATCGCAACCTGCGGAAAGCCTGCCCATGACGGCGTCCCCGAATTTTCGTACCGAACCTTGACCGGCTCCAACCCGCCCTCATCGCTCGAATTGCTTGGCTGGTCCGATTTCTTTGCGGCTCAGGTCGAGCCGGGCGAAGCGGATCTCGTACCCCGGCGCGTCGCTTCGGTTCACCGGGCGCGCATCGATGCGATCGACATCAGCGGGCCAGTCGAGATCGAACTTCCGCCCAATAGCAATACCGCGGATTTTGCGGTGGGCGACTGGGTTCTTGCCGATCCTCTGACGGGCATGCTGGTGCGCCGTCTCGACCGGAAAACCGTGTTTCAACGGCGTGCGGAAGGCGGGCACGGCCAGCAGCTTGCCGCGGCCAATGTCGATACGCTGTTCATCGTCACGTCGTGCAATGCCGATTTCAACCCGGGGCGGCTGGAACGCTACCTGATCATGGCCAACCAGGCCGCGACCAATCCGGTGATCGTGCTGACCAAGGCCGACACGGTCGAAGATGCCGGCCCGTTCGAGCAGCAGGCCAAGGCGCTGCAGCGTGACCTGCCGGTGGTCGTCCTCAATGCGCGTACAGCGGATGCCGTTGCCTTGCTGAAGCCCTGGTGCGGCGTCGGGCAGACCGTAGCGCTTGTCGGTTCCTCCGGAGTCGGAAAGTCGACGCTGGTGAACACCCTGGCCGGCCCTCAATCTGACACGATGCAGAAGACCGGAAGCATCCGCGAACGTGATGCAAAGGGGCGTCACACCACGACGGCACGATCGCTGCACGCGATCGCCGGCGGCGGCTGGGTAATCGATACGCCGGGTATTCGGACGCTTTATGTCAGCGACGTCACCGACGGCATCGATACGCTGTTTGCCGAAATCACCGATCTGGCGCCAAATTGCCGGTTTCGCGATTGCACCCACGCCCACGAACCGGGCTGCGCCGTGCAGGCGGCCGTTGCCAAAGGCGAACTTTCCGCCGAGCGCCTGGAACGCTGGCGCAGCCTGCTTGCGGAAAACCGCGACAGGACGCCGGTGATGAGCGGGCCAAAGGGCAACAAGATCGTCCGCAAGAAGAAATACTGAAGGTTTCGCGCGCGAATACCGTCCCAGCAGGAAGTAGCAGGCGGCCCCGAATCCTGTAGCCCCCATCCGGGCCATTGTATTTCAGGGGCTTTCGTACCATATAGACGGCACATTGAGGCAGCCGCTCGCGGTAATGACGCAGCAGCGCCTGGCAACCAACCCCCTCACTATTTCATTAATCCAAAGAGGCTTCGGCATTCTGCCGGAGCATCGAGATCGGAGACGTTCATGTCTGATAAAAAAACAAACACCCCGGACCAGCCTTACCAGCCCATCCCCTTTGCCAAGAAGCATCGCATTTCGGTTGAGGATGCGAAGGCGATCATCGAAAAGCACGGCGCAGACCGGAAGTCGGCCGACAAGGAAGCACGGCGCGTAGCCGTCTAATCCTTCTCGCCTGCAAGACGACTGGAAGAACCGGAGACTGAGGATGCCGCACCCGGCTATTGAACCTTCAGTCCCAGTTCCGCCAGGATATCTCCGGCCTGCTGCCGCGAGATCGTCGCTCCCTTGAACTTCCTGGCGTCGATCAGCTTCAGTCCGCCGAGGTCCGCACCGCGCAGATCGGCCCCTTCGAACCTGGCATCGACGAGCCCCGTGTCACGCAGGCTGCAGCCGTCGAACACGACGTCGCGAAAATCGCATTTCGACAGATCGGCCATGCCGAAATCGACCCGCTCGATCCGGGACTTCCGGAACGACAGTGCGGGAAGTCTCGCCTGCGCCAGGATGGTCTCCTTGAACGACAGGCCAAGCGACGCGATCCGCGTCAGGTTGGCACCGGTCAGCTTGCAGCCGACGAACCGGGTGTCGTTCATTTTGGCTTCCAAAAAAGCGGCGTTGTTGAAGTCGCAATTCCGGAACTCCACCTCCGCGAGGTTGGCGCCTGTAAAATTGGCGAACGGCCCCCGGCACCCCTCGAACTTCGCCCCTTCCAGGTCCGCGGCCCGCAGATTGACGGTCGTCATCCTGCAGTTTCGAAATTCCCAGCGCTGAAGATCGAGCCCCGACAGGTCCGCTTCGTCCAGCGTGCACCCCTTCAGGACCACCGTGTTTCCGGTGGCCGTAAAGCCAAGCACCTCCGCGCGTCCGATCCGTTGTTCGGAAACCTCGATGGGATCCTGCTCCGCCATGACCCTCGCCTCCGCCGACATTCGTGCGCGTGATTGATCAGAGATTCGGGCTGGAAACAATCGGCGAGGCGAAACGGTGCGGCACACTCCCCACGATTGGTCGCCTTAAGTGGGGCCCCCCTCACACCTCCTCGAACGACAGCCCCCAATCTTCCTCGCCATACCACTCGCCCTGCTGAGGCGGCCGATGCCAGCGCAGGCTGCGGACCTGATAGCCGCGGCGGGAGCGGAAGGCTTCCGCCAGCCCCTCGTGACGGCCTGGCGGAGGTGGCTGCTGGCCTTCCGCCCAGACGAAGGAGACCGGCTGCAGGAACCTGGCGCCCAAACCCGACGCTCGCCGGTCGATCATCAGGAAACCCGCGGAACGGGTAAACCCGCTCCGCCGGCCGTTGTCGATCGCCGGAAAGCCGAGCGGGAAGAGCGTGCGCCCGGAAACCGCGAGATTGTCGATCCAGGCGGCCGACGGGTGGTCGAGCGCGAAATTGGCGTAGATCACGTCCGCGTCCTCCTTCGGCCATTCTGTCGCGTCACCGCGGACGAGTTCGACATTCGCGTAACCCGCCAGGTTCTGCCGTGCCTTGTCCGCGAGAGCCTCGTCATATTCAACGGCGATCACCCGGCCCGACGGCCCCACCAGCTCGGCGATGATGGCCGTGTAATATCCGGTCCCGGCGCCGAGATGAGCGACGGTCTCTCCTTCGCGGATGCCGAGCGCGTGAAGGGCCCCGGCATGCAGCGACGGCATGCCGTTGTTGACGCCCCGGCCCGTATCCAGCCCGACCAGCACATCCTGGTAAAGCACCAGCGGGTCGGTGGAGGCGAGCTCCCGGTAGTTGCGAAAGTCGTTGTAGACCCAGGGCGGCGGGCCAATGAATTGTTCGCGCGGCACCTTCGCGAAGGCCGCGAAAAGGCGGGCGTCCGCACTCACGCCGGCCTTCGCCAGGATCTGGCGGGCATAGATCTGCCGGTGCAACGGCTGGCTTTCGAAATCCATCCAACTCCTCCGTTCTGACAAGGGCTCACTGTCGCAAGCCAAGCCGACAGAATCGCGACAAACGATAGGTTCTTCAATGAAATGAATTGGTCCGGCTCAACCTATTCGTTTAAACGGGGGATAACCAGAACAACATACCGGAAACACCCCACATGGCCACCGACACCGCCCCGGCGACGACAGTGAAGAACGAAGATACGCCGCGTGGCTTCGCCTTCGGGCTGACGGCTTATTTCCTCTGGGGCTTCCTGCCGTTCTACCTGAAGGCCGTCGCCCATATTCCTTCGCTCGAAGTGCTGGCGCACCGGGCGATCTGGTCGGTGCCGGTCGCCGGGATCGTTCTGTTGATCCTGCGCCGCACCGGAGATCTCAAGGTGGCGGTGCAGAACCCGCGCATGCTGGCGATGGCCTGCCTGACCGCTCTGATCATCATGGCGAACTGGGGCATCTATGTGTGGGCGGTTGCTGCCGGGCGGGCGCTCGATGCGGCGCTCGGCTATTTCATCAATCCGCTGTTCAGCATTTTCCTGGCGGCGGTCCTGCTGAAGGAGCGGCTGGCGCCCGTTCAGCTCGCCGCTATCGGTCTTGTGGTGGTGGCGGTGGTAATCCTCACCTATGATGCGGGCGGATTGCCGTGGGTATCGCTGGCGCTGACCTTCACCTGGGGGTTCTATGCGCTGTTCCGGAAGACCCTGCCGATCGGCCCGAACCAGGGTTTCTTCCTGGAAGTGCTGCTGATCAGCATTCCCTGCCTGCCCTATGTGATCTGGCTGGAATCGACCGGCCAGGGCCATCTCCTCAATTCGACCGGCTGGGACACGTTCATCCTGATGGCCGCCGGCATCGTCACCGCCGCGCCGCTGATGATCTACGCCAACGGCGCAAAACTCCTGAAGCTCTCGACCATCGGCATCATGCAGTATATCGCGCCGACGATGATCTTCCTGATCGCCGTCTTCGCCTTCCACGAGCCGCTCAGCCCCGTGAAGCTCGGGGCCTTCGTCCTGATCTGGACGGCGCTGGCGATTTATACCTGGTCGCTTCTCAAGCAAGCGCGCGGCCGATAGGTCTTTCCCGGAGCATTCCCATGAAAATCAGCGATATCCCGTTCGGTACCACCGACTGGAGCGCCATTCCGAAGACAGAGCACAAGGGCGACACGGGGCTGGCGATCTGGCAGACCTGCCATTTCGGCGGGATCAGGGTGCGGATGGTCGAATATACCCCAGGCTATCTCGCCGACCACTGGTGCGTCAAAGGCCATATCCTGCTGTGCCTCGAAGGCGAGTTGGCGACCGAACTCGCCGATGGCCGGGTCTTCGTGCTGACGCCCGGCATGAGTTATCAGGTGGCCGACGATGCCGAGCCCCACCGCTCCTCGACATCCGTCGGCGCGAAACTCTTCATCGTCGACTAGGGCTCAAGCGCCGGCGCTCACAGCCTCGAAATCACCGCGCCCTCGCCGCTCGTCGGCGGGCGCTCCTCACCCTGCTCCAGGATCGCCGGAACGATGTCCTCGACGTCGGCGATGACCAACGGCTGGACGAGATGCGCGCGGTGGATGAATCCCTGTTCGCGCATGTGGGTGATGAGGTCGAGCATCGGATCCCAGAAACCGCCGATATTGGCGAACACCATCGGCTTCTCATGCCGTCCGAGCTGCGCCCAGGTCATGATCTCGACGATCTCCTCCAAGGTGCCGATGCCGCCCGGCAGGGTCACGAAAGCGTCAGCGCGCTCGAACATCTTGTGCTTGCGCGCATGCATGTCCTCCGTCACAATCAGCTCGTTGAGCTGGCCGAGCGAATGGCGCGTGGCCTCCATGTCGACCAGGAATTCGGGAATGATGCCGGTGACCTGACCGCCGTTCGACAGAACGCCGGCCGCGACCGCACCCATGATGCCCTTGGTGCCTCCGCCATAGACAAGCCGAAGCCCGTGGGCGGCGATGGATTTTCCGAGCGCACGGCCGGCTGCAAGGTAGGCGGGATCGCGCCCCGGCTGCGAGCCGCAGTAAACGCAGATGGATCGAATCGGCACAGTTTTCTCCGCAACGCATTTCAAAGGAAGGGCCAAACCAGGCCCCGGTCGTCAAAATTGACGGGAAATGCCCGGAAGAGCAAGGGTTTATCGTGTGAAAAGCTTGTGAATGCGGGAGGAAAAGGTTAATCCGGATATGCGATGGCTATAGCTGTCGGGAGAGGCATTGATGATGAAAAACCGCGCCGGCTGGCTGGCTCTGATCGTATTGGCTATCGCATCGCTGCTGATGGTGTTCTTGGTGATGCCTGCGATAAACAAGGATTCCAAGCCGATCGGCGACGCGATCAATGCCGCAGGCAATGCCGTCAAGGACGCGGTGACGGAACCGCAGCCGACGGCCAGGGCGCCCGATGCCGCAAAGCCGGCCGACCAGGCTGCAGCCACGGCGCCGCAGACGGCTCAGCCCGCCGCGTCTTCCGCAGCAGGCCAGGCCGCGGCCATGACGCCGCCATCCTTCGACGTGCTGCGCGTCGAGCCGGACGGATCGACCGTGATCGCCGGCCGCGCCGCGCCCCATTCCAAGCTCGAAGTTACCGATGGCACCGCGATCGTCGCCAAGGTCGACATCGGCCCGAGCGGTGATTTCGCCGCCATCCTCGACAAGCCGCTGCCGCCCGGCGACCACCAGCTCGTGCTCAAGGCGATCGGCAAGGATGGCAAGACCACCGTGTCGGAAGAAACGGCGACCGTCTCGGTGCCCGCCGACAAGAACGGCAAGCTGCTCGCCATGGTCACCAAGCCCGGCAAGGCAAGCCGCCTGATCGCGACCCCGGACGCCGCAACTTCACCTGGCACGAACGCTGCGCAGCCGGCAGCCCAGGCCGCGGCAGCTTCGCCCGCTACCAATCAGGCTCCGGCCAGCCCCGCGCTTGCCGCCCCCTCGGCCGCGCCGTCGACCAGTACCTCCGTTGTCGCCCTGCCGGCACCGCCGGCCGGCTCGTCCAATCTCGCATCTTCCGCGCCGAGCATACCGGTCTCGGCGCCCGCCTCTCCGGCGGCGACATCCACTGCGCCTGAACTGCGCATCACCGCTGTCGAAATCGAGGGCAACAAGATTTTCGTCGCCGGCAACACCAAGGCCGGCACCATGCTGCGTGGCCAGGCCGACGGCCGGCCGATCGGCACCGCTCAGGCGGGTCAGGACGGCAGTTTCGTGATCGAAGGGGCGATCGACCTTGCCGTCGGCGACCACCGGATCGGCGTCGAGGTTGTCGGGGCCGGCGGACAGGCTCTGGTACGGGTCGAAGTGCCCTTCAACCGCCCGGCCGGAGACCAGGTCGCGGCCGTCGCAGCGCCGCAGGCCGCCAATAACGGCATGTCGGCGGCCGACAGCGGCGCCTTCGACAAGCTGCGCAACGAAACGGTGCGCGCCTTCAACCTGCTGCGCGGACTTTACGACAACGGCCGCATACCCTCTGCGGAACAGATGGCCGCCGCCCGCTCCGCTACCTCGATCGCCCTGAAATCGCTTTCCGAATATCGCCTGCCGGCCGATGCAGCCGCCTCCGCCCGGGTGCTTGCCGAAACCACCGTCCAGAACGCCGCGGCAGCAGTTGCCGCGCTCGACGCGCTTCCCAAGGATGTCGCGAGCGTCGGCGCCGGCCTGAAGCGGATCGGCGAAATGATCGCCCGCGCCGTCGGCCCGACCATCGCTCGCGAGCTGCAAGGCGTCCAGGTTACCCCAGCCGCCCCGATGACGGTTACCGATGCCAGCGGCACGCGTACCATCCAGCAGGAGCCGCTGACCCAGAGCGAACGCAGCTCGGTGATCATCCGCCGCGGCGACACGCTCTGGCAGATCTCCCGCCGCGTCTACGGCCAGGGTGTGCGCTACACGACGATCTACCTCGCCAACGAGGCCCAGATCCGCAACCCCGACGTCATCCAGCCCGGCCAGATCTTTGGCGTGCCCGACGCGGCCCTGCCGGACGCTGAAGAACTCCATCGCCAGCGGATGATACAGCGCCGGTCGTAAGGGGGCGCAAGACGTTCTGGTATGCGAGGGTGACGCAAAAAGATCCCCTCCCGGCCTGCCGGCCACCCTCCCCACAAGGGGAGAGAAATATGCAGCACGCTCACCGTTCTCCAACGAAGCGCGTGTTCTTCACTGAAACACACCTCTCCCAACAGACTGGCGAAGAGGCGGATATAACGCGTGGATTGCGCGACATCGCGGCTGGGTTCCCTCCCCCTTGTGGGGAGGGTGGCCGGCAGGCCGGGAGGGGTCTTTGCCGGGGATACTTTCATTTGGTTAGAAAAACGCATCCAGCGCCCTCAATCCCTTAGCCGCATTCATTTCCCCGTCCATCCCGGCCTCCCCCACAAGATCCCTGGACGGCCAATGGCCACGCCGGCTGCCGTTCGGCCAGCTTGGCGCAGGTTAGGAGGAATACCGCGGTGATCAGGCGGCGTGCTCGCATATTATCTCCGGCTCTGATCCATGCCGCGCGGACAGGAGAAGAAAATGGTTTCCAGCGTTAATTCCATTCGGACTTGGTCCTCTCAGGCGGCCCTCAATGCATTCAATGATGTCTCCAACAACAGGGCGCCCGGCAGTTCGGCGTCCGGCTCGTCCTCCACTTCGCTCGCCGATATACTGTTTTCCAGCGGCAGCGGCGGTGACGACGACTACGAGGACGACAAGATCGCGGCGCTGATCGCCTCGCTGCAGCAGACCATCAACGGCAATGTCCCGGACACCGCAGGCGACGGATCGGTCGGCGACATGTCCAGCAGGGCGTTCATGAAGGCGCTGCAGGAGAAGCTGGAGGCGCTGAAGGCGAGCCCCGACAGTAAGGCGATGGCCGAGGCGATGCAGAAGGCTCTCGACGCCGGCACGCTGAAGATGACCGATGCGGTCGCCGGCGACCAGATCACCGCCTGGGACATTACCGACGACAAACAGACTTCGGCCGGCGTCACCTCCGTCGACAAATCCGACTGGAGCCAGTTCCTCAAGGACCGCCTGACGCGGGACGAAAGCGGCAAGTTCGTGCGCAACGCCGACGGCAGCTATATCGAGAAGGCGACCGGGGCCAAGTCCTATTTCGGCATGGTCGGCGAGGCCTATTATTACATTTCCTGGCCGACGCCGGCAGCGACCACCAAGCCGGCAGCCGGCACCACGCCCGCCGCCTCCACCAGCACCAAGTGATCGCCACCGGCGAGGGCGGGAGACATCCAGCCTTCGCCGCATCGCCCGGACGGTCCGTGCCGGCCCTGAAGTTTCACGAAACCGTCATTGCAACATTCTTCCCCGGACCTTATGTGCGGGAGGCGTTTCGACGCGCCCGTCCCGGAGACATTGATGGCGAATAACAAGAAGACCATTTCGGCGGATGCCAGCAATCCGCTCGGCACGCTCGTCAACCTGTGGCCCTATATGTGGCCGGAAGGGCGCGCCGACCTAAAGGCCCGCGTCGTCTGGGCGACCTTCTACCTCTTCCTCGCCAAGTTCGTGCTCTTGACGGTGCCCTATTTCTTCAAATGGGCGACGGATGCGCTGAACGGCAAATTGGATATGGCAGGTCTCCTGCCCGCCTTCCTGCTCGGCGCCGTAGTGCTGGTCATCGCGCTCAATTTCACCCGCATCCTGCAGGTGGGGCTGAACCAGCTGCGCGACGCGCTGTTTGCCTCGGTCGGCCAATATGCGGTGCGCCAGCTCGCCTACCGTACCTTCGTGCACATGCACCAGCTCTCCCTGCGCTTTCATCTCGAGCGCAAGACCGGCGGCCTGTCGCGGATCATCGAGCGCGGCACCAAGGGCATCGAAACGATCGTCCGCTTCACCATTCTCAACACCGTGCCTACCCTGCTCGAATTCCTGCTGACGGCCATCATCTTCTGGGTCGCTTACGGCTTCTGGTACGTTCTCGTCACCGCCGTCACGGTGGCGCTCTACATCTGGTTCACGGTGAAGGCCAGCGACTGGCGCATCGCCATCCGCCGCTCGATGAACGACAGCGACACCGACGCCAATACCAAGGCGATCGATTCGCTCCTCAATTTCGAGACCGTCAAATATTTTGGCAACGAGGAGATGGAGGCCAAGCGCTTCGACAGTTCGATGGCCCGTTACGAGAAGGCGGCGACCGATGTGTGGACCTCGCTCGGCTGGCTGAACTTCGGCCAGGGCGTCATCTTCGGCCTCGGCACGACTGTCATGATGGTGATGTCGGCGCTGGCCGTGCAGCGCGGCGAGCAGACGATCGGCGATTTCGTGTTCGTCAACGCGCTGCTGTTGCAGCTTTCCGTACCGCTCAACTTCATCGGTTTCGTCTACCGCGAAATCCGCCAGGGGTTGACCGATATCGAGCAGATGTTCGAGCTGCTCGAAGTGCAGCCGGAGGTCGTCGATCGGCCGGATGCCGCGCCTCTCGCCATCCCCCAAGGGTCGATCTCCTTCAAGGACGTGCATTTTTCCTATGATCCGGCCCGGCCGATCCTCAAAGGCGTCTCCTTCGACGTGCCGGCTGGCAAGACGGTGGCGATCGTCGGGCCCTCGGGCGCCGGCAAATCGACTATTTCCCGCCTGCTCTACCGGTTCTACGACATCCAGGACGGCTCGATCACCATCGACGGCCAGGACGTGCGGGACGTGACCCAGCATTCGCTGCGCGCGGCGATCGGCATGGTGCCGCAGGATACGGTGCTGTTCAACGATACGATCGCCTACAACATCCGCTACGGCCGCCCCTCGGCGAGCCAGGAAGAAATGCTTGCCGCCGCCGAAGTGGCGCAGATCGGTCACTTCATCAGCGCCCTGCCCGACGGTTTCGATACCAAAGTCGGCGAACGGGGCCTGAAACTTTCAGGCGGCGAGAAGCAGCGCGTGGCGATCGCCCGCACCGTCCTCAAAGCCCCGCCGATCCTGATCCTCGACGAGGCGACCTCGGCGCTCGACACCACGACCGAACACGAGATCCAGTCGGCGCTCGACGTCGTCTCCAAGAACCGCACGACGCTGGTGATCGCCCACCGTCTTTCGACCGTCATCGGCGCCGACGAGATCATCGTCCTGCGCGACGGGCTGATCGCCGAGCGCGGAACGCACAGTTCGCTGCTCGAACAGAACGGGCTCTACGCCTCGATGTGGAACCGCCAGCGCGAGGCGGTGCAGGCCGAAGAGCAGCTGCGCAAGGTGCGCGAAAGCGACGACCTCGGGGTCGTGCTGCGCGGCGTGCCGGCGGCGGAATAGGCCGGCAGCGCAATGAACTTCGGAAAGGGACGGATCTCAACGTGAAACGATACCTCACCCCCCGCATGCTCGTCCTCGGCGGCATCGCGATCGCCTATGTGCTGGTGCTGATCTTCTTCGGCTCGCCGCTGCTCGCCTTCACCACCTGGATGGGCTGGGTCGATCCGCAGGCCGCACGGTAAGCGGACGCACTGTTCACAGGGCGGCGACTGTTCATGTCGCGGTCGAGATGCCATCTAATGTGTAACTTCAGACACAGTAAATTGACGGTGGTAACGCAATGAAAAAGATCGGCTTTCTCTCCTTCGGGCATTGGACCCCCTCGCCGCAGTCGCAGGCGCGGTCGGCATCCGACGTCCTGCTTCAATCCATTGATCTCGCGGTCGCCGCCGAAGAGCTCGGCGCCGACGGCGCCTATTTCCGCGTCCACCATTTCGCGCGGCAGCTCGCCTCGCCCTTCCCGCTTCTGTCGGCCGTGGGCGCCCGCACCAAGCGCATCGAGATCGGCACCGCCGTCATCGACATGCGGTATGAAAACCCGCTCTACATGGCGGAAGACGCCGGCGCCGCAGACCTGATTTCCGGCGGACGCCTGCAGCTCGGCATCAGCCGCGGCTCGCCGGAACAGGTGATCGACGGTTTCCGCTATTTCGGCTACCAGCCGGCGGAAGGCGAGACCGATGCCGATATGGGCAGGCGTCATGCGGAGGTGTTCTTCGACGTGCTGCGCGGCGAAGGGTTCGCCAAGCCCAACCCGCGGCCGATGTTCCCCAACCCACCCGGCATGCTGCGCCTCGAGCCGCATTCGGCGGGCCTGCGCGACCGCATCTGGTGGGGTTCGAGTTCAAACTCGACCGCCGTCTGGGCAGCCAAGCTGGGCATGAACCTGCAGAGCTCGACGCTGAAGACCGACGAGAGCGGCAAGCCGTTCCACATCCAGCAGGCCGAGCAGATCCGCATCTATCGCGAGGCCTGGAAGGAAGCCGGCCACGCCCGCGAACCGCGCGTCTCCGTCAGCCGCAGCATCTTCGCGCTGATGAACGACACTGACCGCGCCTATTTCGGCGGCAGCGGCGAGAGCCAGGACCAGATCGGCAATATCGACCCGCAGACCCAGGCGATCTTCGGCCGCTCCTATGCCGCCGAGCCGGACAAGCTGATCGACCAGCTGAAGGCCGACGAGGCGATCGCCGAGGCCGATACGCTGCTGCTCACCGTGCCGAACCAGCTTGGCGTAGAGTACAATGCGCATGTGCTGGAGAGCATCTTGAAGCATGTGGCGCCGGGGCTGGGGTGGCGCTGAGATAGCCCACAGTCGGAGAACGCAGTTGCCGAAAGCTCCAGCGACCTCCTTGCGGGATGTCGCTGGAGCCAGTAGGGGGCGGTGATGCGGCAGGCACGGCGGTCGGTTGGGATCGGCCTGCTGTAGCCTCAGCGATCACTTCGGCATTTCAAGCCAGGCGGTGTGTCCGGTCAGCCGGTGCATCCCGGCACGATATTCATCTTCCGAGGTCGACCAGCGCAGGCGGGCATATTCTTCCACATCCGGGCCGACCTGATAGCGAAGGCGACCCGTCGCGTCGACGGCCGCCGCATAGATCGCCTCGACCACCGACTGCTCTTGCGTCGAAGCGAACGGGTAGTTGATCATCGACTGCAGCATGTGGTCGAAATAGGGTTTATAGCTTTCCGGCAGCGGAGCCGCTTGTGATGCGGCCATTCCGGTGGCGGTGAAATTCGTGCTGCGCATCGCGCCCGGCTGGATCAGCCGGACCTTGATGTTCTGCGACGCCAGTTCGTAGGAGAGCGATTCGGACAGACCTTCCACGGCCTGCTTTGAGGCACTGTAGAGCGATAGCAGTGGCATGGCTGCGATCCCGACACCCGAACCGACGTTGACGATAGTGCCGCCGTTTCGCCGGTGAAGATGCGGCAACGCCGCCTGGATGACGTTCATCATGCCGAAGACATTGGTCTCGAAGATCTGGCGGATCGCCTCCGCCGGCGTCGCCTCGAAGATCGAGACCATGGTGATGCCGGCATTGTTGACGACCGCGTCGAGGCCGCCGAAGCGCTCTACGCCGGCCTGGATTGCGGCCTCTATGCTCGCCGGATCGGCGACGTCGAGGGCTGCGACCAGAATGCGGTCGGGATACTGATTGGCAAGATCCGGGTCCGGCCTGCGCATCGTCGCGATGACGTTCCAGCCCTTTCCCGCGAAATGGCTGGCGGTCATCTTTCCGAGGCCCGACGAGCAGCCGGTAATGAGAATGGTCTTGGTCATGATCTGGCTCCAATGTGTTGATGCGCCTTCACTAGACCAGCCAATCGGAACATTCTATAATGTAACATCCGACAATCATTACGGATCGTCCCGATGGATGCTCTTACCGACGTCATCAAGCTGCTTCGCCCGTCCACCGTTCTGCTCGGCAGCATGTCGGCCAGAGGGAGGTGGGGCGTTCGCGTGCCGGAACAGCCGGGGCCGACCTTCTACTTCATCACGGAAGGCCGGTGCTGGTTCAGGACCCATGACGGCGGCCCCGTCGAGCTGCAGGAGGGAGATTATATTCTCTCGGCTAGACCGCTTTCGGATTCGTTTCTCAGCGATATCAACGCGCAAACCGAGCTGTCGGACGATGCCTTCAAGGCCCGACATACCGTTGACGGCGAGATTCGTGTTGGCGAAGAGGGATCGGGACCAGCGACGCGTGTCCTCGGCGGCCTCATCCAATGTGATCCCGCCAATGCCGATCTGCTGATCGGGCTTCTGCCGCGTCTCGTACATGTGCGGGCCACGGAGCAGACTGGCGCGCGATTGCGGGCGCTGGTCTCCATGATCCTGGAGGAAGCCGGCGACACACGGCCCGGGCGCGACGCCGTCCTCTGCCGCCTGATCGAGGTCATGCTCATCGAGACCCTGCGCCGCGAGGCGGCCTGGGCGCCACATGCGGGCCTGCTGGGAGGGCTTGCCGATCCGCAGCTCGCCCAGGCGCTCGGCCATATCCATGCCGATGTCGCCCGCGGCTGGACGGTCGGCGAGCTGGCAAGGCGGGTCGGCATGTCGCGCTCGGTCTTCGCCCGCCGTTTTTCCGAGACTGTCGGCGTCGCGCCGGTCGAATATCTGCTCGGCTGGCGGATGGCGTTGGCGAAAGACGTGCTGCTGCGCGGCCGCGGATCGCTGGAGGAGATCGCCGGGGCGGTCGGCTACAAGTCAGCCAGCGCCTTCAGCACTGCCTTCAGCAACAGGGTCGGTTGTCCGCCGAGCGAATACGCATCGCATCTGCAGGCCGGGCGGAAATGAGGATCGGCATTTTTCCGGCATATCCGCGCTGCGGTTTCGGCGATACGGAACCGCATTGCCGCAAAAACGGTTTCGCTGTAGTCAGATGGCACTGACATACGGGAGAAAACGTTGATCAACCTCTTCGACACCATCCGCAACACGCTCGTGCCGATCCACAAGGAAGGTTACATCTTCGTCGCCGCCTTCTTCATCGCCTCGCTGATCCTCGGTTATATCGCCGAGCCGCTGTTCTGGATCGGCCTGGTGCTGACCTTGTGGTGCGCCTACTTCTTCCGCGATCCGGAACGGGCGGTGCCGCAGGACGACGATCTCATCCTCAGCCCTGCCGATGGCCGTATCAGCCATGTCGCCATGGTCGTGCCGCCGGTCGAACTGCAGCTGGGTTCCGAACCCATGCTGCGCATCTCGGTGTTCATGAACGTGTTCGACTGCCACATCAATCGCTCGCCGGTGCGCGGCCAGGTGTCGCGCATCGAATACCGCCCAGGCCAGTTCATCAATGCCGAACTCGACAAGGCCTCCGACGACAACGAGCGCAACGGCCTCGTCATCGAAACCCGCCACGGCAAGGTCGGGGTGGTCCAGATCGCCGGCCTGGTGGCGCGGCGCATCGTCTGCTGGGTGAAGCCGAGCGAACCGGTCAATGCCGGCGAACGATTCGGCCTGATCCGCTTCGGCTCGCGGCTCGACGTCTTCGTGCCGGCAGGCGGCCAGGCGCGCGTGTCCGTCGGCCAGCTCGCCATCGGCGGCGAAACCGTGCTTGCGGAATTCGGCTCGACCAAGGGCCCGATCATCAGCCGCCGCACGTAAAGGGAGCCAGAGCCTGATGGAGACGCCCGCCTCGCCGCCCTCGCCCCCTCATTCGCACAGGGAACACAACCGCCCGAACGAAGAGGCCCGCGGGCCTCGTCTGCGCGAAATCCCGCTCCGGCTGCTGGTGCCGAACCTCATCACCGTGCTTGCCATCTGCGCCGGCCTGACCGGGATAAGGCTCGCCTTCGAGGGGCGTTTCGAACTGGCGGTCGCCATGGTGCTGCTGGCCGCCTTCCTCGACGGCATCGACGGGCGCGTGGCACGGCTCCTGAAGGCCACCTCCAAATTCGGCGTGCAGATGGATTCGCTTGCCGACATTATCAATTTCGGCGTGGCGCCGGCGCTGGTTTCCTACGCCTTCCTGCTCGACCAGGCGCATTCGATCGGCTGGATCGCGGCGCTGCTCTATGCGATCGCCGCCGGCCTGCGCCTCGCCCGGTTCAACGTCATGGAAGACCGCAACATCAAGGCCGACTGGCAATCGGAATTCTTCGTCGGCGTGCCAGCCCCGATGGGCGCCATGCTGGTGCTGCTGCCGGTCTATCTGGGCTTCCTCGGGCTCGAGGCCACGCCGGTCTTCGTATATGTCAGCGTCGCCTATACGCTGCTGATCGGCTACCTGCTGGTGTCCCGCCTGCCGGTCTGGTCCGGCAAGTCGAGCCGTATCCGCCGCGACCTGATGCTGCCGATCATGCTCGCCGTGGTGCTCTATGTGGCGCTGCTGATGAGCTATACCTGGGAAGTGCTGTCGATCACCGTCGTCGGATACCTCCTCGTCCTGCCGTTCAGCGCGCGCGCCTGGCATCGCCGCTACGGCACGATCACGATCGAGGATGACAGTGCCAACGTCTGAAGGCAGGCGCACTCGGTAAGTTGCAACTTCCGCGCAACAGTTTCCCGCAAGATGACAGTTCTACGAATACCGGGCGGCACTGCCGGCTTGCCGGCCACGATTCCGCCCGCTTTTATGGGAAAAGCCGCGATCGCAAAATGCAAACAAGAGATTCGCGTGTTGAGGAGACAGCCATGAGCACCGAGAAGAAGATTGAATCCAAACCGGAAATGACCACGCCCTACCGTCCGCTCGGCTTGAAGGCCGTGGTTGCCGCCGCCCTGATGCTGAACCGCAAGCCGAAGCTTACGCCGGCCGGCTGATCAGTCGGCTGACCGGCTTCATTCGCCGCTGAAAAAGCTCCACAGGAGCCCCAGCGCGAGAAGGCCCATGACGATGCCGATGACGACATCCAGCACCCGCCAGGCGGCGGGTCTGGCAAAAAGCGGCGCCAGAAACCGCGCGCCGTAACCGAGCCCGAAGAACCAGACGAACGAGGCAATCGCCGCACCGGCGCCATAGGCCACGCGTTCCGCCCCTTCGAAGGCCGCAGACAGGCTGCCGAGCAGCACGACCGTATCCAGATAGACATGCGGGTTGAGGAAGGTGAAGGCAAAGCAGGTCAGAACCGCCGTCTTCAGCCCCATCGGTTCCGGCGCGCCCGCCACCAATGCGGCCGGTTTTACCGCCCGGCGGAAGGCCATTACGGCATAAAGCCCGAGAAACACCGCGCCGCCCAGCGTCACCACCGAGATCAGCACGGGAGATTGCGCGACGATCGTGCCGAGCCCGCCGACGCCGGCGGCGATCAACGTCGCATCCGACAGCGCGCAGATCAGGCAGAGGATGAAGACATGCGAGCGGATCAGCCCCTGGCGCAGGATGAAGGCATTCTGGGCGCCGATCGCCATGATCAGCGAGGCACCGAGTGCGAGGCCGGAAAGGCCGGCAGAAAGCAGGTTCATGGGATTGTCCGTCAGGAGGCAGAGGGATCAGAAAAGCGACATCTGGGCGGAGTCGGGTTTCGGCTTTTTCGGCGGCTCCTCTTCCGGTTGGGCGACAGCGACCGGTTTCTGCAGATCCGGACCCATGTTCGCGACCTTGTTGACGAGGTCGGAGACCGGCAGCGCCTCGAAGAAATCCTCCTGGACGGGCCGCATCAGGTCGGCCACCTCGCGCGGCTCCTGCGTCCTGCAGTCGAGCCAACGGGAAAAATCCTCGGGCGCGATGACAACCGGCATGCGGTCGTGGATGTGGCGGATGCCGCCGCTCGCCGCCGTCGTCATGATCGCGGCGGTGTCCACCTCGGAACCGTCGGCGGAAGACCAGGTCTCCATCAGGCCGGCAAAGGCGACGACGCCGCCGCGCTTGGGACGTATCCAATAGGCCTGCGGCTTGACGCCGCTTTCCTTCGGCGGCCGGCGCCATTCGTAGAAACCGGTGGCCGGGATCAGGATACGGCGATGGCGCATGGCCGCGCGGAAGGACGCCTTGCCGATCGCCGTCTCGGAGCGGGCGTTGATCAGCAGCGGAAACTCCTTCATGTCCTTCACCCAGCCGGGGATCAGACCCCAGCGGGCAAGGAAGGCGCGGCGCTCCGGCAGGTTGCTGCCCGGCTCACGTTTTTCCGAGGACATGACGACGAGGATCGGCTGGGTCGGCGCGATATTGTAGCGTGCCGGGAAATCGTCGAGATCCGCCAGGCTAAAGAATTCCGAAATATCCTTGGGGGTCGCCGTCAGGGCGTAGCGTCCGCACATGCGAACTATGTGGCATCGGCCTTTCAAAGGGTCAAGCGCCGATCAGGCGCTGATGTCATGCGCTCCTGGGGCCAAACAGGATGATCGCCCCGCCGGCCAGGCACACCATGACGCCGAGAGTGTCCCAGCGGTCCGGCACCCGGGCCTCGATGGCCCAGAGCCAGAGGATCGAGGCGAGGATATAGATGGCGCCATAGGCCGCATAGGTGCGCCCCGCGGCCTCGCTCGGCACCAGCGCCAGCAGCCAGGCGAAAACGACCAGCGATACCATGCCCGGCACCAGCCACCAGACCGGCTTTCCCAGCCTGAGCCATGCCCAGAAGGCGAAACAACCGGCAATCTCGGCAAGGGCGGCGAGGAAGTAGAGGGTGTAGGTTTTCATCAGGGACGCGGGCTGGAACTGGATGTCAGATGGGGCACGTTTTCACATGATCGAAGCAATGGAAACCGAAATGTGCGATGGAGAGCCCTGACTTAGGCCGGAGGAGCATGTAAATTATCTGCTTACACCGCTTGACGACGCGTAAGCAATATACTTACATATCCCATGATCAAATCCTTCAGGAACAAGGTTCTGGCGGCCTTGTTCGAAACCGGAAAGACGGGGAAAATCGATGCAAAGATGCACAAGCGCATCCTTGTGCGGTTGGACCGTCTCGAAGCGGCGGAGCGCCCGGAGGATATGAACCTGCCAGGGTTTGATTTTCATGCCCTGCATGGCTTCAATCCGACCCGTTACACCGTTCATGTCAATGGACCGTGGTGCATCACATTCGAATTCGACGGCAAGGACGCCACCCGGGTCGATTTCGAACAATATCATTGAAGGCGGCGGTTTGGATGATGTCGATGGCGGAATATGAAGTAAGAAGGCCGATCCAGCGTTGCCCGTCACATCCCGGCGCGTTGCTTGAGGAGATCATCCCGGCAACCGGCAAGACAAAGGTCGAGATCGCCGGGCTGCTCGGCATCTCCCGCCAGCAGCTCTACGATATACTGCGCGAGCGCAAGCCCGTCTCGCCGAATGTCGCAGCCCGGCTCGGGAAGATGTTCGGCGATGGTGCCGCTATCTGGCTGCGCATGCAGGCCGCCCATGACGCCTGGCACGCGGAACGCGAGGTGGACGTCAGCAATATTCCCACTTTGAGCGCGGCGTGAAGCATTCTCGGCCCAGTGAACCATAAAGACCGTAACATGCCCTCCTCTCCCCAAGCCGCGTCCTCCGCCATTCTCGAACGGGATGGCCGGTTTCTGCTGATTCGGCGGGTGAACCCGCCGTCGATGGATCTGTTCGCCTTTCCGGGCGGGCGGGCGGAGCCCGGCGAGACGCCGGACCAGACGGCGGTGCGGGAATTTTTGGAGGAGACCGGCATTGCGGTGCGCAATCCCGTCCTCTTCGCGACCTACGACCTGAAGAGCGAGAAAGAGGACAGGCGGCATTTCTTTCTGTCGGTCTTCCGTGTGGAGGCCGATCCCGACGCCCAGGCGATCGCCGCCGACGATGCGGCCGATGCCGGCTGGTATACGGTCGAGGAGATCCGCGGCCTGGCTGTGCCGGCGAGCGTGCTCGAATGCGCCGAGAGGCTGGCGGCGGAGATCAATGCCCGCTAAGAGTGCTCGCAAAACCGGCGCGATCGCGCCGCATCGGGACCTGTTCATGAAGCTCATTCCGCGACTTGGCTGCCTGACGCTGCTGGCAATCCTGGCGGCGACGCCGCTTGCCGCCCAGCCGGCGAAACAGCAGCCGGCGGTGCCATCCCCGCCTCCGCCGGCCGAGGAAAAGCCGGCGCCTTATGACCTGCAGTTGACGCGGCTTGCGGAAGTGCTCGGCTCGATCCAGTATCTTCGCACGCTCTGCGGCGTCCCGACATCCGAATGGCGGGCCTCGATGCAGCAGTTGCTGGATGCCGATACCGGCACCGAACCGAAGCGCCGCGAGCGGTTGACGGCGGCCTTCAACCGGGGGTACCGGTCGTTTGCCGCCGTGCACACGTCCTGCACGGATGCGGCAAGGACCGCCGAGGAGCGTTATCGTATCGAAGGCGCAACACTTGCGACAGAAATCGCCGCGCGCTTCGGAAATTAGAGGATTATTTACCTCTTTTGGCAGGAGGCCGTGTCGTTTTGATAAAAGGCTGATAAAGTTTTTAACGGGCTAGTAATTAAACGGGCACCGAGGACGACAGAATGCAGACAGGCCGCAACGACATCGACGACATGATTGTGCATGAGAAGATGCAGGCTGCCTTGGAATATCAGAGTGAGGCATGGGCAGATGGCCGTGCCGACGGTATCGAGCCGGAAATCATCGCCGACGCAGCTCTGGTACTTGCCATGCGGGAAACCATCCGCATTCATGGAGAAATGGGCGCCGAAGCCATGCTCGATTCGCTCAAGAGCCGCATGCTCGCCGGCGAATTCTCTCCCGAGCGCACTGTTCAATAACGATAGAGGTTTCCCGTGCGGAATGCGGCGGAAACGACGATAGCCCAATTGATCCTCCGCCTTTCGGCGGCAACGATGCTTGCCGCGATGGTCGGCGGCCACGCTCTTGCGCTCTCCGAGCTGCGCCCGGGCGACGAGCTCAGCCAGCCCGAGCAGGGACAGAGCCGCGCCATCCTTCAGGCTTTCGACGGTACGACCCTGCCGCAGCCGGGTCCTGCGATCAATCGGTCGGCACAGGCCGGCGACGCCAAGACGACCGCCCCTTCGGCGGACCCCAACGCCGCCAAGTCCGCGCCGGCCGACAGCAAGCCGGCGGAGATCATCCGCGACATGACCAAGTTGCCGGCGCCGGTCAAGCACATGCGCGAACAGCTCGTCGAGGCCGCGGCCTCTGGCGACATCGCCCGCCTGCGCGCCTTGATGGGAACGGGTGCCACCCAGACGCAGGTGATGAACGGCGAGTTTGAGGACCCGATCGAAACGCTGAAGAGCTTTTCGGGCGACGCGGAAGGCCAGGAGATCCTCGCCATCCTGCTCGACATCCTGTCCACCGGTGCTGCGCATTTCGACGTCGGTACGCCGGACGAGGCCTATGTCTGGCCCTATTTCGCAGGAAAGCAGCTTTCGACGCTGACGCCGCCGGAACGGGTCGACCTTTTGCGCATCGTGACGGCTGGCGACCTCGCCGGCATGGAAGAGAACGGCAACTACAACTTCTTCCGCGCCGGCATCAGCCCGGACGGCAAATGGAAGTTCTTCTCCGGCGGCGACTGAGCGCTTTCCGATAGTTTTTTTTGCAACGGCCTCATGGCGACTGTGTTGATGGGTGCAGAGTGGCGCGCCCAGCCGATCTCCCCGCTTTGAGGGGGAGATGCCCGGCAGACCAGAGGGGTGTCGCGGCATATTCCGCCGCCACTGCATTTGCCGCCCGGCATGCCTTGCCGCCGCCCCTGCGAAGACTTAACTCTCAGGTTCAGAACAACCGGATTCCTGCACCATGCCCGCCGTCTTTCTTCCCTCGCGAAGCCTGATCCGCCTCACCGGCAAGGATGCGCAGGATTTCCTGCAGGGGCTGATCACCACCGACATCGATTCGCTGCCGGAAGGCGAAGCCCGGCCGGGCGCGCTCCTGACGCCGCAGGGCAAGATTCTGTTCGATTTCCTGGTCTGGCGGGAGGGAGACGGTTTCCTCATCGAAACCGAGACGACCCAGCGCGAGGCGCTGATGCGGCGGCTGACGATGTACAAGCTGCGCGCAGCCGTAGATATCACGGTCGGTCCGGAAGACGGTATCACCGTGTTCTGGGGTGATGATTCGGGCAAGGGCTCGGTGAAGGATGCGGCCTTTGCCAAGGCCGGCATCCCCCTCGCCCGCGCTCCCGGCAAGCTGGATGACGGGCCGGAAGAAACCTATCACGCGCTACGCGTCGAAGCCGGCATCTCGATCTCCGGTCACGATTATGCGCTGCAGGACGCCTTTCCGCACGACGTGCTGCTCGACCAGACGAGCGGACTTTCCTTCCGCAAGGGCTGCTATGTCGGCCAGGAAGTCGTCTCCCGCATGCAGCATCGCGGCACGGCGCGGCGACGGGTCGCGATCGTCTCGGGCGAAGCAGCCCTGCCCGCCTCCGGCACCGAGATCATAGCCGGCGGCAAGCCGGTCGGCACGCTCGGATCGGTTGCCGGAAACAAGGGGCTGGCGATCGTGCGCATCGATCGCGTCGGCGACGCCTTGGCACGTGGCGTGCCGCTTTCTGTGGGCGACGTGACCATCAGCCTGACGCTTCCCGCCTGGAGCGGGCTCTCCTTCCCTGTCGAGGCTGAAGAGGCCGAGACGTGAGCCCAGCAATGACGGCACCACGCGCCTGGCAACGGATGCTGTCGGGACGCCGGCTCGACCTGCTCGATCCCTCGCCGCTCGACATCGAAATCTCCGATATCGCCCACGGGCTTGCCCGCGTCGCCCGCTGGAACGGCCAGACGCGCGGCGACCATGCCTTTTCCGTCGCCCAGCATTGCCTTGTTGTCGAGGAGATCTTTCGCCGCTGCAACGAGGCCTGCACGGCCGATGCGCTGCAGATGACGATGCTGCACGATGCGCCGGAATATGTGATCGGCGACATGATCTCGCCGTTCAAATCGGTGGTCGGCGGCGGCTACAAGGCGGTCGAGCAGCGGTTGGAGGCGGCGATCCACCTGCGTTTCGGCCTGCCGCCGCATCCGACCCGCGAACTCAAGGCGCTGATCAAGAAGGCCGACACGATCGCTGCCTTTTTCGAGGCCACCGAACTTGCCGGCTTCTCGGTCGCCGAGGCACGCAAATTCTTCGGCCAGCCGCGCGGCATCACCCGCGACATGCTGCCGATCCAGCCGATGCCGGCGCTGACGGCGCAACAGCTTTTCCTCGACCGTTTCCATCAGATCGAGGCCGAGCGCGCAGGCAAGACGCCATGACCGCGATCGTCGTCTGCCCGCTGAGCTCCATCGCCGAGACAGCCGTCCGCCACAAGGCGCGCGAAATGGTGAGCCTGATCGCCGAAGGCCAGGACTTTCACCGGCCCCGCGTGATTGCCGCCGACCGGCACCTGAAGCTGGCGATGAACGACATCGGTTTTGCCGGCACCGGCGGCCTGATCGCGCCCAGCGAGGCGCATGTGGAAAGCCTGATCGGCTTCGTGCGCGACTGGGACCAGGCAGCGCCGATCGTCATCCATTGCTGGATGGGCGTCTCGCGTTCGCCTGCCGCGGCGGTGATCGCCGCGCTCTCGCTGCACCCGGAAGAGGACGACTTTGCGCTGGCCGCAAGGCTTCGCAGCGTCGCGCCGCATGCGACGCCGAATGCGCGGCTGATCGAGATCGGCGACCGGCTGCTCGGCCGCAACGGCCGGCTGATCGCCGCCATCAAGGGGATAGGCCGCGGCGCCGAGACGGATGGCCGGGCCTCCTTCATCCTGCCGCTAAAAATCTCGCCTTGAACCTGAAAGTTGAATTTTCCTAATTGTTTAGCGAGAGGCGGGAAACCTCCATTTTTTCCTTGACCTCGCGGCCTGCTGCGCCAATTAACGGCGAAACCGAAGAAGGAGCAGACCGCCGGATGGACCAGGCGTCGGAATTCGTTGTGGCAACCAGAGCGGCGCTCGCTCAGCTGAGCGCGCTGGCGGTGCAATATTCCTTCTCCGCCGTCGGCGCGATCGTTCTCCTCATTCTCGGCTGGATGGCCGCCGGCCTGATCAGCCGTTGGGCTCATCGCGGCCTGTCGCGCATCCACGGCATCGATGCGACGCTGTCGCAATTCTTCTCCAACATCATCCGTTATGCGATGCTGGTTCTCGTCGTCGTCATGGTGCTCGGCCAGTTCGGGGTGCAGACGGCATCTGTGCTTGCCGCCCTCGGCGCGATCGGTCTTGCCGTCGGCCTCGCGCTGCAGGGCACGCTGCAGAACATCGCGGCCGGCATCATGCTCCTGGTCCTGCGGCCGTTCCGGGTCGGCGAGAGCATCGAGACCGGCAGCGTCACCGGCACGATCGTCGATGTCGGGCTGTTTGCAACCGAGCTTCGGACCGCCGACGGCGTCTACCGGCTGGCTCCGAACTCGACGTTGTGGAACGTGCCGATCACCAATTACAGCCGGCTGAAGACGCGCCGCAACGAGATTTCGGTCAGTATCGGCACCGACCGCGATATCGGCCGGACCCAGGCGAAACTGATGGCGATCGCCAGCGGCGACAGGCGGGTTCTGAAGGATCCGGCGCCGACTGTCTACGTCGCCGAATTCGATGCCGGCAGCGCCAAGCTGACGCTGCGCTACTGGACGAAGAGCAGCGACTGGTGGGAAACCGGCCGCGACCTGACCAGAGAGGTCAAGCTCGCCTTCGATAAATTCCCCGGCGATAAGTTCCCCGGCGATAAATTCCCTGGCGATAAATCGCCGGAACAGATTCCAGACCCTCAGGTAGAAACCCGCGACGTCACCGGTGAGAGCGGACCTCCGGCTCCTCACGGTGCGGACGAACCGGTCACGCAGCGGACCTGAAGGAAAGGATGCATCGGGGCCGGCTTTTTACGAGGAAGCCGGCCCCGATGCCCAAATTTTCACGAGAATCGATTCGACGATTGCCGTCACACGGCCTTGAGGTCGTATTCCTCGCTGCCCGACCAGACGATGTCCCAGGATGCACCCGGGCGTACGTTGCGGATGGCAGTCGGCTCGAAGGCCACGAGGCAGCGGCCCTGATCGTGCCGCACCGACGGATAGATCAGTCCGTCATGCCCGTCGCGCCTCAACCTTTCGGCAAGCGCCTGCCCACGGGGGTAGCCGATCGCCGGATCCGGATCGAGCGCCGGGTGGCCGCGCTCGCCAGTGATGTCCGGATACTCGCCGATGAAATCCGCCAGCAGTTCCACATAACGCGCGGTCTCTTCGAAGAGGCCGATGAACCTCAGTTCCCGCGTCTTGTGGAAGGCGACCTCGGCAATCGACGTCATCGTGTCCCAGCTGCAGTACCAGGCGCCGCGGTTTTCGTCGTTGAAGCGGTTTCCGCCTTTTCGCGTATAGGTGAAGGCCGCGTTGATATGGGTGTTGCCGTAGACCTGCAGGTCGTGCTTGCGGCGTTTCCAGGCGAGCTCGCGGCGGTCGAGATGCAGGTTCAATCCCCGCTCGGCGGTCAGCCGGGCGCTGGTCATGCCCTCGATCTCGGCAAGAATCGCCAGTTCCTCGTCGCTATCCACCAGACCGCGCAGGCTAGGCGGCTTGTGGTAGGTCGCCGGGATCAGCCGCACGAGGCCCCGGTCGCTGACAGGCGTGACGATCACGCGCCGCCCCGCAAGGCGTCAAGGTAGTTTCGGACGGCAAGGAATTGCGGCAACCCCTCCTCGATCAGCGTATCGATCGGGCGAGTGCCACGAAACAGCGGCCCCTCGTTCGGCAACGTCATCCACCTGGAAGCGATCGGATCGCTGAAATAGAGTTTTAGGGCCTTATAAATGCCGATGACGGCGCTGAGACGCAGCATCTGGTCCTTGGTGAGGCCTCCGGAATATCCGGGTTTCCGGGCACGTTTCCAGGTGCTTTCCGACATGTCAGCAAGGGCCGCCGCCTCGTTCACCGGCACGCCCCATTCGGCGACGACGTTGCCAAAGGCCTTCAGCGCGACGGCCGTCAGCTGTTCTGCTTTTTCTTTTCTGGCGGCGACTTCCATCGGCAAGGCTCCTGCTTCACCAGAATTTAGTCCATTTGCACTCAATGTAAAGGCCATATGACCTTTTATGGTACATTGTCGCGGATCGCCAGTATTGCTATCGCTTATGGGATTTCTGCAGAAAGTCGGTCGAGATGCACATTCCTCCAGAATTCCATGTCTTCGAAACCGAACATTGGCTGGTCAACCACCGAACCAATTCCGCCCTTCCCGGCTATCTGATGATCGGCTCGAAGCGCTTTGTGGATGATCTCTCCGAGCTTGCGGAAGAAGCGTTGCTGGAGCTCGGGCCACTGATGGCGAAGGTTCAGAGGGCGCTAGGCGGGGAATTGAACGCGGAGCGGGTCTATATCGGACGATACGGCCACATGCCGGGCCATTCGCTCCATTTCCACGTGATCCCGATCTACCGCTGGGTGGAAGCACTTTTCTGGCAGGACGATCGGTACCGGATGCTCAGTACTTTTGCGGAAGGTCCGGGCGAGACCGCGACGGATGGCGCAGAACTGACGTTCTTCGTCTGGCGGGAATTCTGCGAACGGTCGGTACCGCCACCGATCCACGGGCCGAGCGTTGCGGAGGTCGTCGAGCACCTGCGGGATGCTTTTCGGCCGGGACCGCGGGGGTGACCGGACTGCGGGTGCAGAACAAGCGCCGAAGGCCACCGGCTAGAGCGGTTCATTGCTTATCGGAATCGAGTTGGGATTCCCAAATCAGCAGAATTGTGATTCATCCTGGGTGCTGGGCTGGAGGCCAGTATCCATGACGCGACCTTATTCGAATGATCTTCGTGAA